>CAVOHI010000013.1:0-96418 GCA_963695605.1 uncultured Alphaproteobacteria bacterium
AGCAGACATTGGTGTAGTTTGACTTAGACTTCCCCCTGTTTCGACCCGTTGGCTTTCCCGGACGATGGGAAACAAGAACGTCCTTGCGATGACATCTCGGAGACTATGATTCTGCTCTCGTTCGTGCAGGTCGGCGTCCAACATTTTACTCGCAAACTTCGTGCTGTCGTTGTCGGAGTACAAAGGGGGGCGCGGAGGCCCAATAAAGCGCGCCCAGTTGGCCGTGGAAAACTGTCCGGCGGATTGCCTCATTCAGTAAGCCAGCCGAGCGCATAACCAAAGTCATAGACACACGCTGTTGACCACAATTCCGGACCTTGGATTTGGGGGTGTTGGCCCGAAGACCAACCTGTTGATGCTGCCTGGGGCGTCTGATCTCAAATCAAAGCTTAAACGCTCGAGCCTGTACGCAGCACGCGCCAACTCCTTAATGTAAGGCAATAGGTTAGCGCGGAGCGGTTTACACAATAGCATATGAGTCAGTAGTTCATATTCAAAGACGTATGCGTTACCAACTCTTGGACTGTGAAACAGCGGGCGGCTTTGCGGCCAGGAGCCATCCGAGTTTTGGCTGGAAAAGAATGTATTTAATCCATACTCGAATATTAGCTTCTCCTCTGGGCTGGTTTTCTCCGAAGGTGCAGTGTTCGTCGTCAAAATCAATGCAGATGCAAGATTGAGGGGATCGGCTGCCTGGCTTTTCGCACCAACAAGGACAATTTGTTTATTGATTTCATGCCGTGCCCATTCATGTACTTTGGCTGCGAGCTCTCGATACTCCAACTCAGGCAGCCCCGATCCGTCGAATCACGCGATAAGCGAGTTCTGTCAAATACGCGGACGCCGGGTAAGGGTCAAGGCTGATCGCACCGTCCATCCGCAAGTCTTCTACTAGAGCCGGAACAGCTCGTTTTTAGTATCCGTAGATGTTTGATTGCACCATTATACCCAGGGCAGACGTTGTTAAGGTTAAGAATACCCTCAATCACGAATGAGACTGAATACGGATTATTTACACTGAGTTCACCGCTCTTCCACGGCCTTTCCATTAAATTTTTCGCAATGCGGGCTGTATCCTTCGGACTGTGTTTATCATTCCACAGCCCCGCCCGTGTGAGCGACGTAATACACGTAGAGCTGCTAGACAATGAGGATGTTTGTTTATAATCGGGCTGATGACAAAACCCGAGACCATCTTCGCTCTTGTAATATTCGATCGACGAACCATGCTTCCGACGCAACTCAAGTAAAAACATGTTAAGTTGCTTCATCTCGTTTAATGAGAAGTCATGTATCTGCGGCATAGCGATCCCCCTGCGCGCCCTTTACGAATCGCTTGGGACCGGCCTTCTAACTTTTTTCTGCAATGACCTTGGGATTGCCAAACGGCGATGTCGAGGATCGGACCAGCGAGAAACCGGAGGCGGTGACCGAGTCAACGAACTCCTCTTCACGATACAGGCATTGCGGTGCAAAGATCTGGTGTTTGACTGCCATCTTTGGCGCGATTGGCGCCCATCGTTTCGCGACGGGTAGGTTGCGATGTGGGTAGTCGATCCCAACCTCTGTATCAAGCCCGCCCACCGAAACAAAACATCGGGCACTTTTCGGCGCACAGCTGTATAGAATTTGAAGGAGCTTGCTTAATTCATCATATTGGATGCAGCCCATCATCCGTTGGGAATAGATCACGTCGAAGAATATAGACAGAGCCATAATGTCAATATCGCGGATGTCTGTCTGATAAAAACGAATTGCTTCGCGTCCAATAGATTGGTTAAAGGAACTCACGTTGTACTGCTGATCTGTTAAATCGACCAGCACGACGTTGGCGCCAAGCTGGGCAATCCGGCGACTTTGGGCTCCGTTCCCGCCGCCGATGTCCACCGCAGAGGGCACCACCCCATCGTGCCGGAGCTTGCGCACGAAGTTCAAGCAAGCGTCATCAAGCTCATCGATCCGTTGTGACGATATGTCGCCACCGTGCCTTCCGGTAGTTGGCAACAGCCGATCGCCGAACGGATCAGCGCCTCACTTTTCGCATCGTCCTGCATGCTGAATGCGGCCTCATGTCCTTTAGAAGACTGGCTGCGTACAGGTCCCTTTATCAGCGCTGGATTCGGTAAATCCATGATCTTGCCCAAATTTGGTTGGAGCACATACGAAGACCGATGATCATAGTTACCCGATATGGACCGCAACAATAAACCGCAATAGACACAGAGCCGTCGGATCGGTGGCATCCGCAATCAGACCCGGCGAAATAGTGAAGATTGCAACTGCATCTACCAAGGCATACACTGGCTCCCACGGCAATTCGACGATTTTCGCGAGGATCTGTGCGGCACCGCTATCTCGCTGGCTCGGCTGTCGCGGCTCTGCTGGTCGGCGCCGCTGCTGCCTTCGTTCTACCGCGCGGCGGCCTCCCTCCGGCGGCGAAGTCCACTACCGGCGGCGCTGTCGAAAGCTGGCCCCTGCGTCTGCCGCGGAGAACCGATCCGCACCCGGCCCCGCACCACAGCCCAGTGCACCCGTCTCGCCGAGCTTTGACGTCGTCAAAGTCGGGCCGACCGGAACCGCGGTCATTGCCGGACGCGCCGAACCGGGAAGCAAGGTGACGGTCCTCGACGGCGACAAGGTCATCGGCGAAGTGACAGCCGATCGCCGCGGAGAATGGGTGCTCGTCCCGGATCAGCCGATCGGCCCGGGCGACCGGTTGCTCTCCCTCGAGGCGTCGGGCCCGAAGGTCGGCGCGACGGTCAAATCGGAGGAGACCGTAGCGCTGTCGATCAGTCCGCCCAAAGCGGGCGGAAAGGAAGAGACGGCGCTGGCGGTGGTCTTGCCGCGGAACGGCAGTGGAGCGGCTCGAGTGCTGCAGCGCCCGGATGGATCGTTGCCGAGCAGTCAAGGCACACCCTCTGTCGACAAGCCGCTCGCTCTGTCGATGGATGCGCTGGAACACGATGATCAAGGCCGGGCGGTGCTGTCAGGCCGGGCGACGCCCGGAGCGACCGTCCAAATCTATGCCGGCAACCAGCCGCTCGCGACCGCAACAGCCGATGCGGCCGGGGAATGGTCGACGACATCAACCCGAGTGGTCGGTCCGGGGCGGGTCGAGTTGCGTCTCGATCAGCTGGGAAAAGATGCTCGCGTCGTGCAGCGCATTGTCGTGCCCCTGGCACAGGCTGCCACCGCGGAGCTGACCCCCGGGCAAAGCTATACCGTGCAGCCCGGCAACAACCTGTGGCAGATATCCCGCCGCGCGTATGGGGTCGGCACCCGTTATCTGATCATCTACTCGGCCAACCTCAGCCAGATCCGCGATCCCGAGCGCATCTATCCCGGCCAAGTATTCAGGGTGCCAAAGTCGTAAGCTACGGAGCTCCCTCCTGATGCCGCTTCGCCGAGGGTCGCTGGCGCGCCAGATCGACAAATTTCGCCCGCTGTTCGGGCGACAATTTCGTCAGAAACGACAGGGTGACCGGCGCCAACTCGTGCATGTAGCCGCGACGCGTTCGTCCCGCTTCGTCGAACAGTTGCACCACCTTCGAAACGTCAGCGTCGGGCTTGGCTACTTCGGACCAAGCTTTGCCCATCAGTGGGTCGACCGCCTCATGCATCGTCTGCATGTTCGCACGCACCGCTTGAGAGTACTGCACGAACGCCTCTTTCTGTTGTGGGTCGAGCCGTAGCTGCGCACCTATCCACTCTAGCCGTTCCGCTGCGTAGATCGGCGGGGGATAATCCCGGAAGCGGCTCCACAGAAAAGCGGCGACAAAGAAGAGGTTGAGCACCAATGATACGGTCAGCAGCCATACGAGCGGCTGCCGCGCACTGCTACGTGCTGCCAATGAGGCGACCGTCACGTCCGCATGCCTTCGCCCAGATCACGCAGGAAGTTAGGTCCCGGATCAAACAATTCGGGAAGCAGACCGGTGTCGCCGGGCTGCCGACGATCGCTGAGCGCAAGCGAGGTGTCGCTGCCCATCGCAAAGCCGAGCCAGCCGACCAATGCGACAGCCGCCGCAAGGCTTCCCCACTGTGCAAAAGTTTCGAGAATGCGGCGGCCGTGCCGAGGCGCGAACGGGACTATCTTGCCACTTGCCGAGTCCGCTTCGGACGATATCGCACTGGCTCGCGCGATGATCCGTTCGAGACCGACGGACGTCCGTTCGGCATCGGCAAGCTGGGCCGCCCGCACGTCTGCCGCGGCCTGCGGATCTGCGGCGAGCAAGGCGGCGACTCGCTCGCGCTCCTCGATATCGAGGAGCCCATCGGCATAGGCGGCGAGGTCGAGAAATCGCGCCGCCTCGTCCTCGTCGGCATCGATGGTACGGCATCGCTGCCAGAGGCGGCGATCCGCCGGGTTTGGCCCGTGTGCTGGTCCTTCGCTTTGCATCATGGCAGCGTCTTCCTACGGTGTTTACGCCGTGGACAGCTCAAACATCCCCGCAACCGAGGCGTTCATTCGACTTCGGCCCGGAAGTGGGCGCGCAGCTTGATCATCGCCTTGTGGTGGGCACTGCGGACGGTCTGCGGGTCGATCCCGAGGGCGAGGGCAACCTCGGAAACTTCCATGTCACGGTCGTACAACATCGTTAAGATTTCCCGTTGGCGAGGCGACAGCAAGGCTTCGGGCAGTTTGAGCTTGCGTACCGGCTCGACCGGGTCGATCGAGAGGCGTCCCTCCGGCACTGTCTCGATCGGCACCGATACGGGCCGGTGACGGCGCATCGCGTCCCGCGCGGTGCTGCGGGCCACGATCGTGATCCAGGTGGAGAGACCGGCGCGAGACGCATCGTAGCTGCGCAGCAGCCGGAAGTCGTCCTTACAGAGCCGCAGAAAGACGTCCTGCGTCAGGTCTTCCACCTCGGCTGCCTCGCGAGCGACGCCTCGCACCGCGGCAACAACAAGCCCGGCGTAACGCCGCACAAACGCCTCCCAGGCTCCTCTTTCGCCGTGCAGAAGCCTGCCCAGATCGCCGTCTTGCGCCAATCAGGACGCCCCGCCGCCATTCGGCCTAATCGCGCTCAAGCGAGTCCGGCAAAGAAATCGTTCCCCTTGTCATCGATCACGATGAAGGCAGGGAAATCGACCACTTCGATCCGCCAGATCGCCTCCATGCCGAGTTCCGGATACTCCACGACCTCGACATTACGGATGCAATCCTGCGCGAGGCGGGCCGCTGACCCGCCGATCGAGCCGAGATAAAAGCCGCGATGCTTCTGGCACGCGGCGCGGACCTCGGCACCGCGATTGCCTTTGGCCAGAGTGACGAAGCTGCCGCCAGCCGCCATGAACGCATCGACATAGCTGTCCATTCGTCCGGCGGTGGTGGGCCCGAAGGAGCCCGAGGCGTGTCCTTCCGGGGTCTTCGCCGGCCCAGCGTAGTAGATCGGGTGGTTCTTGACGTAGTCGGGCAATCCTTCGCCTCGGTCGAGCCGCTCCTGCAGCTTGGCATGCGCGATGTCGCGCGCGACGACCAACGGGCCGGTCAAGCTCAGGCGTGTCTTGATCGGATATTGCGAGAGGGTGCGGCGGATCTCGTCCATCGGCCGGCCGATATCGATCGGGATCACGTCGCCGCCCAGCCCGGCGTCTTCGATGTCGGGGAGAAACCGCGCTGGGTTGGTTTCGAGCTCTTCCAGAAACACCCCGTCCGCGGTGATCTTGCCGAGGATCTGACGATCCGCCGAGCACGAGACGCCGATCCCGATCGGCAGGCTCGCGCCATGGCGCGGCAGCCGCACCACCCGGACATCATGGCAGAAATACTTGCCGCCGAACTGCGCTCCGATCCCGAGTCCGCGGGTCAGCTCGAGCACCTCTGCTTCGAAACCGCGGTCGCGATAGGCCTGCCCGTGGCGGTTCCCTTGCGTCGGCAGCGCGTCGAGAAAGCGGCAGCTCGCGAGCTTTACCGTCTTCAAGTTCATCTCGGCCGAGGTGCCGCCGATGACGATCGCCAGATGATAGGGCGGGCACGCCGCCGTGCCGAGAGTGCGGAGTTTTTCGTCGAGAAATTTGACCAACGATTTCGGGTTCAACACCGCCTTGGTCTGTTGATACAGGAAACTCTTGTTGGCGGAACCGCCGCCCTTGGCGATGAACAGGAATTTATACTGGTCGCCGGGTTCGGCATAGAGGTCGATCTGGGCGGGAAGGTTGTCGCCGGTATTCACCTCCTCGTACATCGACAAAGGCGCCACCTGGCTGTAGCGCAGATTTGTCTCGGTGTAAGTGCGGCAGATGCCGGCCGACAGCGCGGCCGCGTCGTCGCCCCCGGTCCAGACCTGCTGTCCCTTTTTGCCCATCACGATTGCGGTGCCGGTGTCCTGACACATCGGCAGGACCTTGCCGGCAGCGATATTGGCGTTCTTCAACAGATCGAAGGCGACAAATTTGTCGTTCGCCGACGCCTCCGGATCATCGAGGATCGCGCGCAGTTGCGCCAGGTGCCCCGGGCGCAGCAGATGCTGACAATCGACGAAAGCGTCACGGGCGAGGAGGGTCAACGCGGCCGGGTCTATCTTGACGACGCGTTGCCCCTCGAACATGCCGGTCGACACGTGATCGCCGGTCAGCTTGCGGTATGGCGCATCATCGGGCCCGAGTGGAAAGAGTTCGTGATAGGCGACCTCGCTCATGCGTCGCTCCGCGCTGCAATTTGCGCAGAAATCATCCTTTCCTCGCCCGCGTCAAGCGAGCCGCGCCGGTGATGGATCACCCCAGAAGCTCGGAAGCCGGCCCCGTTCGGCTTAGAATGCGAAGATGCCGGTGCACGCCCTCAGGAAGCCAAATCTGTGAGTCGCTCTGCCTACGCATTTCGGCGCGCCGGGCGACGGGATCTTATGCGCTTGCGGTGTTGGTTATGCACGCCTGACGTAGTGCGTTGGTGGGGTGACCCCAAGGCACAGACTGTATTGCTCCGGAAAGATTTGGACGAGCCACGCATGGTCATGCGGATCGTCTCGTACGAAGGCCGGCCTTTCGCATATGTCCAGGATTATGACGTGCACGCTTGGCCGCAACCACATTTCAATCACCTGCCGGCAGGTTCGCGTGCAATCGACACCTTCATCGGCGAACCTAGCATGATCGGCCAGGGCCACGGCTCCGCGTTCTTGAGACTGCTGGCCGAACGGCTTAGGGCGGAGGGCGCGCCGGTCGTTGCCGTCGATCCCGATGCGGGCAACCTTCGGGCCCGCCGAGCCTACGAAAAGGCGGGCTTCTGCGGTCAAGATTTGGTCGAGACCGGGGCAGAACCTGTGGTGCTTATGATTTTTGGCGGACGAGTTTGTGCGATACCGTTGGCGTAATCGGGTGCGAGCGTCCGATTCCGTCCACTAGCGCTTGCGAAACTTGTCGAGAGTCACGATTTCGGCCGCCGGCCGCGCCGGTTCTGCCGCTTCGGGCGGCGGGATCTGCGCGGGAAGAGCGGTCACCTCGGCCGGCGGCGCCGCGGGGACCTCGAATTGGAGCCCGAAATTGACCGAGGGATCGGCAAAGGTCGTCACCGCGGCGAACGGGATCCTCAGCCTCTCCGACCGGCTCTGAAAGCTGAGGTTGACCGAAAAGGCGTCTTCGCCGACTTCGAGCGCCCGGAACTGGTGCTGCAGCACGATCGTCATCTCGTCCGGAAATTTGCCGAGCAGATAGGACGGGATCGCTACCCCCGGAGCATGAGTGCGAAAAGTGACGTAGAAGTGATGGTCGGCGGGCAACCCCTCGCGGGCCGTCCGCGCCAAGGCTTCGCGCATGACGCCGCGCAACGCGGTCTCGACCATCTTGGGGTAATCGAAGAGGTCCTGGGCCATGTTCCGGCGGATCAGTTATTCGCAAGGGACACGTCGAGAGGTCGAGTGAGGGGCTTCTGTTGCCCGGTGCCCCTCGAACCGCGATTTGCTCTAGGCTTTTACCCCGCTAGGGGTTAGGCCGCGAGCGCCTCCTGTGCGAAGTTGTCGTTCGCAGCTAGATTATGACCCGATAACGGTGGTATCATACCGGGCGACGGATCTTGCCTTTACCACGCGCGTCGAGCCTAGTTCGCCCCCGCAGATCGCCGGCCTGGGCCGGCGGGAAATGGTGGAGGCGCCGGGTACTGCCCCCGGGTCCGCAACGCTTATTTCACAAGCCGTGTATCGCCATAGTCGGTTGCCCGACGCCGCAGATATAGGCTCGCCGCCCGCTCAGCGCAATCCTGGCCGGAACCCGTGCGAGGCAAACCCGAAATTGCCGTATTGTCATGGTATCGTGCTCCCAATTGAGCGACTCAGAAGAATAATCATCCATCATTTGCCATCGATCACGACCTATTCTTGGTACGTGCAGTTTGCTGTTCTTGCTCTTGCTTACTTTGCCGCTGTTTCTGGCTGTTTTTCTGGCTGTTTCTGCTGGCTGTTCCTCGCTGTTATCTCGCAGCTACAATTGCCGGAAAAGCGAGGATTTCCGCGCCGAACGCCGCGCATCTCTGGCTGGTATTTTCGGGGATTTAACAGCGAGAACAGCGGCGTAGGGCGGAAAAGCGCAGCGCATTCCGCCACTCCGAGTGTTCCTTCAGCAAGGCGGCGGATGCGCTGGCGCTTTTCCGCCCTACATCTATTCCCTGTTTCCGAGGGAGGGACGCCGACAGGGCCTCGTCGAGGTCGCGGATCAGGTCTTCGGCGCTTTCGAGGCCGATCGACAGGCGGATCACGTCGGGGCCGGCGCCGGCGGCCTGGCGCTGCTCGTCGGTGAGCTGGCGGTGGGTTGTCGAGGCGGGGTGCAGGATCAGGCTGCGGGTGTCGCCGATATTGGCGAGGTGCGAGAACAGCTGGACGTTTTCGACGAGCTTGATCCCGGCCTCGTAGCCGCCCTTGACGCCGAAGGTGAAGACCGCTCCGGCGCCTCTCGGCAGGTATTTCCGGGCGAGGTCGTGGAACGGGCTCTCCTTCAGACCCGCGTAGGAAACCCAGGCAACACGCGGGTGACGCGACAGGAACTCGGCGACCCGCAGGGCATTCGCGACATGGCGCTCCATGCGCAGATGCAAGGTTTCGATGCCGGTGATCGTCAAAAACGCGTTCATCGGCGACAAGGTCGGGCCGAAATCCCGCAAGGCCACTGCCCGCGCCTTGGTCGTGAACGCGAAATCCCCGAAATTCTCGTAGAATTTGAGCCCGTGATAGGCGGGCTCGGGCTCGGTCAAGGACGGAAAACGGTCGCCCTGCGCCCAGTCGAAGCGGCCGGACTCGACGACGATGCCGCCGAGCGCATGGCCATGGCCGCTCAAGAACTTGGTCGTCGAATGGCAGACGATGTCGGCGCCCCAGGCGAAGGGTTCGCACAGATAGGGGGTGGCGAGGGTGTTGTCGACGATCAAGCGGGATGCCGGCCTCGTGCGCGATCGCCGCCACGCGCTCGAGATCGACGACGATGCCGCCGGGATTGGCGAGGTTCTCGAGAAAGATCGCCTTGGTGCGCGCGGTCAGCGCCTTGCGGAAATTCTCCGGGTCGGTCGGGTCGACAAAATGGCACTGCCAGCCGAGCTTTTTGAACGACAGCCCGAACTGCGTCAGCGAGCCGCCATAGAGATTGCGCGAGGCGATGAACTCGTCTCCTGCCTCCATCAACGTGAAGAAGATCAGGAACTGCGCGGCATGCCCCGAGGCGGCGGCAACGGCGGCGCGGCCGCCTTCGAGGCTGGCGACCCGCTCTTCGAGGACCGCGACCGTCGGGTTGTTGAGGCGCGAATAGACGTAGCCGAAATTGTGCAGATTGAAGAGTGAGGCGGCGTGGTCGACATCGTCAAAGACATAGGAGGTGGTCTGGTAAATCGGCGTCGAGCGCGCGCCGGTCACCGGGTCGGGCGCCGCCCCGGCGTGGATCGCGCGGGTCTCGAAGCCGTAGGTCATGTTGTGCGAGGGCGCGGGCCGGTCCTTGCCGTGCCGGGCGATCGGTGGCTCCGGCGGCCGGTTGCGGATGATGCCGCTGTTGACCCCGCTCCACGAGAGTTCGCCGCCCAGCCGGCCGAACTCGATCTTCGGGCAGCGGTTCATGACGACTTCGATCCCAGCCCTTTCCGCCGCAGCCGCTGCCGTGTCGTTGCGGATGCCGAGTTGCATCCACACGACCTTCGCGCCGATTGCGATTGCGTCGTCGACGATTGCCGGCGCGTCTCGTGCAGGACGGAAAACATCGACCATGTCGACCGGCTCGGGGATGTCGCGCAACGATGCGTAGGCTGTTTCGCCGAGCAGCATCTGTCCGGCGATGCCGGGGTTTACCGGGATCACCCGGTAGCCTTTGCCCTGCAGGTATTTCATCACGAAATAGCTCGGCCGGTTCCAGTTCGCCGAGGCGCCGACCATGGCGATGGTCTTGACGCGCTGCAGGATCGCGCGGAGCTGCGCGTCCGAGTAAGGGATAGGGTCCAGGCTGCTCATGGCTGTCTAACAGTTGCGCGCTTGCCCGAGTCTCACCGATGCGCTGCGGTCGATTGCGGCACAGGCGAGCCGTTTACCAGTTCCGGCCGGTATTCGAAATGCATCGTATCGTAGTGGGACCACTTGCCGCCCCAGATGAAGCCGTGCCGCTCGAAGATGTCGACGATCTCGGCCGGTAAGGTGTTGGCCGATGCGGTGCGGGGCCACAGCCAATACTCGGCATGGGCCGCATTGATGTCGATCGCCGCGCCCCAGGAATGCATGCTCGGTTCCCCGGTATCGGCCACGGTGCGGCAATTGTATGTTCCTGACGGCGGGTAGACATACCGCTTCAAGGGAGGGGGCAGCGCGTCCAGTTCCTCTGAGATTTCGGTCAGGCGCTCGGCAACGCCGTTGACCGACGTCACCCGAACCACATGGCCCCAGCTCTGCGGAAGCCAAACTACGGGCGCCAGCCTCGGGGTCACCTCGCCTTTCCAGCAATCCCCATACATCTTGTCGAAGAAAGCGCGGTTGCGGATACGGCCGGGATCGCCTTGTCGAACGAGCGCGGCGGCATTGACGCCCGCCGGATAGGGCAGGCGCAATTGGTCGAGGATCGAACCGTGCCGCAACATCTCCTCGAAGCTCCTGTCCGGCTGCCCGTCCGAGAGCGGCATCCGCGTGCCGTCCCGCCAGATCAAATACGTCGAATCGTAGCCGGCCAGCTGCTCGGGATAAGCCTGGACGAGAGCGTCAAGGCCGGCTCCCTCCGCCGCTCCGGCGATGCCGGAGAACAAAAGAGCCAGGCCGGCTATGCTTCTCAGCCGGGCAGTTTCCAGCCGAGCCAGTCGCACACCGCGCGGCCCATCACGAGTTCGAGGTCGCGGCCCTTGAGCCACGGCATTTCCTCGGTGAACATCGTCACGCACTGTTTCCACGAGCACGGCATGCGGGTGATGTCGGTGCCCCAGAAGGTGCGCTGCGGGCCCAAACGCCTCGACGATTTGCTGCGTGTATTTGTGGATGTTGCGATAGGGATAGGGCTGGCTCGAATTGCCCGGTGCGCCGGTCGCCTTGACCGCCACGTTGGGATATTTGGCGAGCGCCAGCAATGCCGGCTGGTTGCCGTGCGCAGCGTCGTCCTTGCCGTCACGAACCCGCGCGTAGTGGTCGATGATCAGCTTCAGCCCGGGATGACGCTCGGCGATCTGCCCCACCTGCGACAGATAATTCGACGCCATCAGCGCGATCGGGATCCCGGCCTTCTCGGCCGCCGGCCACAGCCAGTCCATCGTCCCGTCGGTCATCCAATTGGCCTGGTGCGGCTGGGTGAATGCATAGCGCAGCCCGAGCATGCCCGGGCCGGCTCTTCCAGGTATCGATGAGCGAGCGGTTTTCGGGTTTGTCGAGCGGGAAATTGCCGAGGATCCCGAAGCGGTTCGGGTATTTGGCCGCAGCCTCCTCGGAGATCTTGCCGGAGTTCGGGTCCCACCCCGGCGGGTGCAACAGGCAGGCGTTGACGCCGGCTGCGTCCATGTCGCGGATGCATTCTTCCGCGGTATAGGCATTGACTTGGCGGTGGGCCTGATTCGTGGGCGGCCCGGCCGACCAGATGTGAACCTGTGCGTCGACGATCAGCATGGCGTCTCACTCCGTTGTATCTGCCCAGGCTTTGCTAAGGCTCACTCGGCGGCGGCGAGCAGTGGCGGCTGTTTGAGATAGCTCTCGGCGAGCTGTCGCCCGGTCGCACGCATCAGCTGCTTGTCGAGCGCCGGCGTCCGCGCCGGCGGGACACGAACCACCGTGTCGTTGCAGTAGGTCGGGATCACGACGTCGCCGTCGTGAAAGATGCCCTGGGGATCTTGGCCGGCCTTGACCGCCCGGATGCCGCGGCGGATCTGGTTGCGGAACATCGTGATGCCCCGATCGGTGGTACCGAGATGTTCCAGACCATGGACGGCGACCGGGCGCTGCGAGACCTGGGCTTCGAAATCGCCAGGATGCCGCTGGCTTTCCTCGTAGGTATCCATGCCGAGCTGGCCCGGCAGCATGATGCTCCGGTCGGCCCACCAGTCGGGGGTGATCACGCCCTCGGTCTCGCTGACGTGGCGGAGTTCGATCAACATCGTGTTGGTGTTGTCGAGCGGGACGATCCAACGGCTCATCATCGGCCCGCTGAACGGATGCTCGTTATGGCCGGTTTCCCAGATCGGCGCGACCTGCTGCAGGTTGGGCAACACGTTCTCGACCGATCGCGACCAGATGTTGTCGCCGACCCGGCGGGTCGCAATGTAGATGATCCCGACCGGGGTTTCGGCGAAATCCAATTCCGGCAGGACACCGAATTCATCGGTGAACACCGCCCCGCTTACGATTGTGTGCAGGAACGCGGTGTGCACCGCGTCCATCGTGTTTTCGAGGATCTGCAGCCAGTTGCAGGGATAGAAGTATTTCTGGCCGGGCATCACGCGGAAACCGGGCCGCACAAAGCTGTCATAGGTCGGGAAAGCCGGCTTCTGCTCGGGGGGACCGAGATATGCGAACAGGATGCCGTGGGCTTCGTGGATCGGGTAGGCGCCGTGGAACAGCCGATCCTTCAGCCGGCTGGTTGGCGGCTCGCCGGGGGTTTCGAGGATCGTGCCGTCGACATCGAACAGCCAGCCGTGATAGCAGCAGCGTATCCCCTTGTCGCCGACGAGCCCGAATTCCAGCGATGTGCCGCGGTGCGGGCAATGCAGTTCGAGCAGGCCGGCCGCGCCGCCGCGGTCGCGAAAGGCGACTAGCTCCTCGCCGAGGATCTTCACCCGCAGCGGCAGATCCCTCAGGTCGTCGGAGTAGCAGACCGGTTGCCAGAAGCGGCGCATATACTCGCCGCAAGCCGTATCCGGGCCGACGTGAGTGAGCTCGGTGTCCTCGCTCGGCACACGGCGATGATGATAGCCGCTGTAACGCGCTTTCAAGAACGGGGCCCTGGTTGCCATCAAAAGCCTCCTTGAGGTTAATCTCAGCGATTGTTTTTCGTCTTATTGATCTCCTCGCTAAAACCAACAAGCGTTCCTATGTCAAGAGAGGACCGTCCGGTGCAGCCTTCCTCGAGGTCACCGCTGCATACCCTCGGCGCCAGCGGGCACGTCGTAGAAAGCGAGCGTCATCGACACGCTTGAGTAAAACCCCATCAGGCAGATCACATCGGTGATGCCCTCATGGCCAAGCGCTTCGACCGCCCGGTCGAAGAGGCCTTTGGAGACCCAGCGTGAATTGGCGAGGCAGGTCGCCATTTCGTAGATGACCTGTTCGCGCTTGTCGTCAAACGAGGTCGGCAGCCCGGTCAGCATCGCCTCGACTTTGTCGGCCGGCAGACCGGCAGCCTTCGCGGCGCGTTCATGCGCGTTGGTCGGGTAGGCGGAATGCCATTTGCTGTTAATGATGACGACGGCGATCTCGCGCTCGCGCTCGCTCAGGGAGTAGCCAGTTCGGAAATAAGCGCCGAGCGGCCCCATCACCTTCACCAGCTTGGGGTTGTGGACATAAATCTTGTTCGGGCCGGGCAGGCGGCCGCGCGTCTCCAGCAGGGAGCGGTAGCCCTCCTGCTGTTCCGGGGTCATCTGGTCATACGGGATCTCGGCATAGCGGCCGAATGTCGGCTTATCGGGCATCAGGCAAATCCTCCTTGTTGTCTGCACCAAATGGCCGGGTCGAAGCCCGGCCATTCTTCTCGATTTTGCGAACCGATCGGCTCGGCTACTTCTGGTCGGGCTGCAGCATCAGCCGCTCGACCCGGCCGCCTTCGATCAAATGCTTTTGCAGGATCTCGTCGAGATCTTCGGTGCTCTCGTAGCGGTACCACACACCCTCGGGGTAAATCACCATGTTCGGGCCGAATTCACAGCGGTCGAGGCAGCCCGCGGCATTGCAGCGAATGTTCTCGATGCCGAGAGTCTTTGCCTTCTCGCGCATGTAACCGCGCAGCTTCTCAACACCGCCGGCCGACGCGGCGCGCGCGGTGCAACACCCGCGCGGGTGACCGTCCGGGCGGACATTCGTGCACATGAATATATGGTGCTTATAAAAGAGCGGCGGGTCCGCCGGCGCAGTTGCCATTCCGATTCTCCATGTCGGTGTGATGACGGAGCGAATTTCGCATACCGCCGTTCGAGAGTAGGCTAGGAAACCTAACGCGTCGAGCCGCCTGCGGCAACGCTGCTATGACAGAACCGGGGAACATGACCGACCGCAACCGTCTCGGCGAGGAAACGAGCCCGTATCTCCTGCAACACAAGGCTAATCCCGTTCACTGGCAGCCGTGGAGCCCGGACACCCTCGCCGCGGCAAAGGCCGAGAACAAGCCGATCCTGTTGTCGATCGGCTATGCCGCCTGCCACTGGTGCCACGTGATGGCCCATGAGAGCTTCGAAGATCCGCAGATCGCCGCGCGGATGAACAACCTCTTCGTCAACATCAAAGTCGATCGCGAGGAGCGGCCGGATCTCGATGCAATCTACCAACACGCACTGGCACTGATGGGCGAACAGGGCGGCTGGCCACTGACGATGTTCCTCACCCCCGATGGCGAGCCGTTCTGGGGCGGGACGTATTTCCCGCCGGAGCAACGCTGGGGCCGACCGGGCTTTCCGCAGGTCCTCGAGGCGATGAGCAACGCCTATGCGCAAAAGCACGACGACGTCGCAAAAAACGTGGTCGCTTTGCGCGAGGCGTTGCAAAAGCTCGGCCGTCCGGAACGCGGCGGCGGAATCGGCCGGGATGTGCTGGACCGGATTGCCGAACGCCTATTGCGCGAGACCGACCAGCTGCATGGCGGGATCGGCACCGCGCCGAAATTCCCGCAAACCGGCGTTCTCGAATTGTTATGGCGGGCCTGGAAGCGTACCGGCCAGCCGCCGTATCGCGATGCGGTCGTGAAAGCGCTCGACGCGATGTGTCAGGGCGGCATCTACGATCATCTCGGCGGCGGGTTCGCCCGCTATTCGACAGATGCGCGCTGGCTGGTACCGCATTTCGAGAAGATGCTCTACGACAATGCCGAACTCGCCGATCTGCTGACCTTGGTTTGGCAGGAGACGAAGAGCCCGCTTTATCGAGAGCGGGTCGACGAGACGCTCGCTTGGGTGGGCCGGGAGATGGTGACCCCGGAAGGCGGGTTCGCGAGCAGCCTCGATGCCGACAGCGAGCACGAGGAGGGCAAATTCTACGTTTGGTCCGAGGCCGAAATCGATGGCGTGCTCGGCGAGCGAGCCGCCTTGTTCAAACACTTTTACGACGTAACTGCAGAGGGCAATTGGGAAGGGAAGAACATTCTCAACCGGTCGAAGGCACTCGAACGTGCCGACGAACAGACCGAGCGAGAGCTGGCAGCCTGCCGGGCTCTCTTGTTGCGCGCCCGTGAGCACCGGGTGCGTCCGGGGTGGGATGACAAGGTCCTTGCCGACTGGAATGGGTTGATGATTGCGGCGATGGCCAATGCGGGGGTCGTCTTCGAGCGTCCGGAGTGGATCGACACAGCTCGCCGTGCCTTCGATTTCATCCGCGGCGAGATGACCGGCGCCGATGGCCGTCTGCGGCACGGCTGGCGGGCTGGGCACGCTCGCCATCCGGCTAATGTCGATGATTATGCCAATCTCTGCCGGGCCGCCCTTGTCCTGCACGGAGCGACCGGCGACGAAAAGTTCTTGTCACAGGCCTGTGATTGGGTCGCCGTTCTCGACCGCTATTATTGGGACGAGCCGGCGGGCGGCTACTTTTTCGCCGCAAAGGACACCGAGGGACTGATCGCCCGCGCCAAAACGGCCGCCGATTCCGCCGTCCCGGCCGGCAACGGCACCTTGGTCGGGGTCCTGACGCGGCTGGCGATCCTGACCGGGGAAGAAACCTACCGGCGCCGCGCCGAGGTGATCGCCCAGACGTTTTCGGGCGAAGTCGCGCGTAACTTTTTTCCGCTCGCGACATTACTGAACAACGTCGAACTGCTCGAAAAGCCGCTACAGGTCGTTCTGATTGGGGAAGCCAACGACTTGGAGTTTCAGTCGCTGCGTCGCGCGGTCTACAATGTCTCGCTGCCCAACCGGATACTGCTCACCCTCCCACCGGGGGCAGCTCTGCCGGCCGGCCATCCGGCATCCGGCAAGGGTCTCGTCGACGGGAAATCTGCCGCCTATGTCTGCGACGGGCCCGTTTGCTCACTACCAAACACGGATCCCGACAGTTTGCTCGAAACTCTCGGCCGAGTGCGCTAGCGTCCCTTTCTTTTCAAGAAGCTCGAGGAAAGCCATGGCGCACGCAATTCGTTTCGAGAAAACGGGAGGCCCGGAGGTTCTAACGTGGCAAGCGGTCGAGGTCGGCAAGCCGGGCCAAGGTCAGGTTCGATTGCGCCACACCGCGGTCGGGCTCAATTACATCGACACTTACCACCGCAGCGGACTCTACCAGCTGCCGATGCCGAGCGGCCTTGGCTCCGAGGGCGCAGGGGTCATCGAGGAAGTCGGACCCGCTGTCAGCGGCCTCAAACCGGGTGATCGCGTCGCCTATGCCGGCGGACCCCTCGGCGCCTATGCCGACCAGCGGGTGATGCCGGCCGACCGTCTCGTCCCGGTACCCGACGGCATCACCGACCAGCAGGCCGCGGCAATGATGCTGAAGGGCATGACCGCCTGGTATCTCGTCCGCCGCACCCACCCGGTGAAGCGTGGCGAGACGATCCTGATCCATGCCGCGGCGGGCGGAGTTGGCCTCATCGTCTGCCAATGGGCCAAACACCTCGGCGCCACCGTCATCGGCACGGTTGGCGATGAGGCGAAGGCAACGCTCGCCAGAAAGAATGGCTGCGACCACCCGATTCTCTACAAGCACGAGGATTTCGCCGCGAAGGTCGATGATCTGACCCAAGGCAAAAAGCTCCCGGTCGTTTACGACTCGGTCGGCAAGGACACGTTCTACAAATCGCTCGACTGCCTGGCTCCGCTCGGGCTGATGGCGTCGTTCGGCCAGTCTTCGGGCGCAATCGGTCCCGTCGACACCGGCATCCTTGCAGCCAAGGGATCGCTATTCCTGACCCGGCCAACTCTAAATACCTACACGGCGAGCCGGGAAGCCCTGCTGACCGCTGCCGGAGAGTTGTTCGATGTGGTGAAGAGCGGAGCCGTCAAGATCGCGGTCAACCAGACCTATCCGCTACGCGAAGCTGCCCAGGCACACCGCGATCTCCAGGACAGGAAAACGACCGGGCAAACCGTGCTGACTGTTTAGCGCTTAAACCATCGAGATTGCTTCGTCGCTGCGCTCCTCGTAATGACTCCGTCGTCATTGCGAGCGCAGCGAAGCAATCCCGATCCTATCTTAAGTATTCATCGCGTCGAAGAATTCGGCGTTGCTCTTCGATTCCTTGAGCTTGTTGATCAGGAATTCCAGACCGTCGACGGTGCCCATCGGCGTTAAAACGCGTCGCAATACCCACATTTTCGACAGGACGCCGCGATCGACCAGCAATTCCTCCTTGCGAGTACCGGATTTGGTGATGTCGATTGACGGGAAGGTGCGCTTGTCGGCGACCTTACGGTCGAGAATGATTTCCGAATTGCCGGTGCCTTTGAACTCTTCGAAAATCACCTCGTCCATACGCGAACCGGTGTCGATCAGCGCGGTCGCGATGATCGTCAAGGACCCGCCTTCTTCGATGTTGCGCGCAGCGCCGAAGAACCGTTTCGGCCGCTGCAAGGCGTTCGCATCGACGCCGCCCGTCAGCACTTTTCCCGAAGAGGGGACGACGGTGTTGTAGGCGCGCGCGAGACGGGTGATCGAATCGAGCAGGATAACTACATCCCGCTTGTGCTCGACGAGGCGCTTTGCCTTTTCGATCACCATCTCTGCAATCTGGACATGGCGTTGTGCGGGTTCGTCGAAAGTCGAACTGATGACTTCGCCCCGCACCGAGCGGGCCATGTCGGTCACCTCCTCCGGCCGCTCGTCGATCAGTAGCACGATCAGGTAGACCTCGGGGTGGTTGGCCATGATCGCATGCGCGATATTCTGCAGCATGACCGTCTTGCCGGCGCGCGGCGGGGAAACAATCAAGGCCCGCTGACCCTTGCCGAGCGGCGTGATCAGGTCGATGACCCGCGTCGTCAGGTCCTTGCGTGTCGGGTCGTCGAATTCCAACCCGAGCTTCTCCTCGGGATAGAGCGGCGTCAGATTGTCGAAGTTGATGCGCTGCCGCAGGCGATCGGGTTCGTCAAAGTTGATCGCATTCACCTTGAGGAGCGCGAAATAGCGCTCGCCGTCGCGCGGTGAACGGATCTGGCCTTCGACCGTATCGCCGGTTCGCAGGCCAAAGCGCCGGACCTGGCTCGGGCTGACATAGATATCGTCCGGCCCAGGCAGGTAGTTGGCTTCGGGAGATCGCAGGAATCCGAAGCCGTCCGACAGCACTTCAAGCACGCCGTCACCGGAAATCGGCACGTCGTTTTCGGCCAGCTGCTTGAGAATGGCGAACAACATGTCCTGCTTGCGCAGCGAGGACGCATTCTCGATTTCCAACTCTTCGGCAAAAGCGAGGAGCTCTGCCGGGGTTTTACGCTTTAATTCCTGTAGGTTCATTGGGTTCGTATCGAGATGAGGACCAGGGCGCCTGTCGGGGCAGACTCCTGCGGAGAACGCTTCAAGCAGGGTCTTAGGTTCAGGCGAGGATGGACAGGGACTAGCAGAAAGAACCGGTTACCGGTTCGGCAATCCCCTTTATCCCGCTTGAGATAAGCCGGTCAAATGCGATTACAAGATCTCTGCTCATCAGAGAACGCAGCGAAACCTGGGCTAGAACGGCTTAACCACGACGAGCACAACGATCGCGATCAGCGCCAAGGTGGGCAACTCGTTGACCAAACGGAAAAACCGCGTCGAGTGGCAATTCTGGTCCGTCGAGAACTTGCCGCGCCAGCGGGCGAGTGCAATGTGAAAAACAGTCAATACACCAACAAGAGCAAGCTTAGCCCAAATCCAACCCATCTGCCAGTTGACCACCCCCGGTATTCCTATGAGCAACAGCCCGAAGATCCATGTAGAAAGCATTGCCGGCGTCATGATACCGCGTAACAGACGGCGTTCCATGACCTTGAAAGTCTCGGAAAGATCCGATTCGACCGGGGCCATCGAGTGATAGACGTAGAGACGCGGCAAATAGAGCAGGCCGGCCATCCAGGCGACCACGCTCACGATATGGAATGACTTGATCCAGGGATAAGCACCCGAAAGCCACCCGATCAAGCGGCGAGTCCGGACATCGCACAGTGAGCAAAATCGGCAGCACAGCCCACCACCCGATCCTCGGTGCAAGCACGGCGGACGAGCACGGCGAGCGATTGGATGAAGCCCGGCTCGGTCCCGACTGTCGGAACCCGATGATACGCCGGCACGCCCGAGGTAGTGGCCAGATCACGGTAATCGAGGTCCAGCTCGACCAGGGTCTCGGAATGCTCGGAGACAAAAGAAATTGGCGCCACGACGACGGGGACTTTGTCCTTACCCGCTCGGCGAATCTCGTCATCGGTTGCCGGACCGATCCATTCCAACGGCCCGACACGACTTCTGATAGCAGACGGTCCAATCAAGACCCGGCCGATTCAGAACGCCGATCACGGCCGCGGCGGTTGTCTCGACCTGGTTGGGGTAGGGGTCACCGGCCCGGACGATTCTTCTCGGCAAGCCGTGCGCGGTGAGCAGCAGCCGGGGCGGCTTCTCGTGACCGGCAGCAGCATCGAGCGCGGGTCCGATCATCCCGGCCACCGCTTCGACAAATCCCGGATCGGCGGGATAGCAGCACACAACCCAGGTTGGGCATTCAATTCCGCGGCGTGCTGCCGAGGCGCGCCAAGCGGCGAGCGACGAAGCCGTCGTCGTCGTCGAGAATTGCGGATAGAGCGGCAGGCAAACGACTTCGTCCGCCGCCCAACCGGCGACCTCGCGCGCGGTCTGCTCGCTGGTGGGGTACCAATAGCGCATGGCGACAAAACACCGGTGCTGCGGCCCCAAAACTGTTTCGAGCGCTCTTGCCTGCGCCTCGGTGTTGGCGAGCAACGGCGACCCGCCGCCGAGCTTACGATAGATCTCCCGCGCCACCGGGCCTCGACGCCATGCGATGATCCGCGCCAGGGGCAGCCGAACGAGCGCAGGCAACCGGAGGATGGCGGGATCGCTGAACAGGTTGAAGAGGAAGGGTCGCACCGCTTCCAACCGATCCGGACCTCCAAGGTTCATCAGCACGACCGCGGTACGAGCCACGTCAGGCATCCATCGGTTCGGCCAGGAGGCGAGCGAGTGCCTGCACGTTCTCCGGCGGTGTTTCCGGCAGCACCCCATGGCCGAGGTTGAAGATGTAGGGTCCGCGGCCGAGGATTCGGCGCAGTCCCAGCACCGCCTCTTCGAGAGCCGCACCACCGGCAATCAGCAGGACAGGATCGAGATTGCCCTGAACAGTCCCAAGCGGCTGCAGGGTTTGGCGCCCGTAGCGTGGCGGCACCGCCGTATCGATGCCGATCCCGTCCACGCCGGTCTCGCGAAGATAGCGCTCATGCAGCATGCCGGCGCCACGGGGAAAACCGATGACCGGATAATTGGGAAAACGACGTTTCAACCCTGCTACGATGCGTCCGGTCGGCTCGATCACCCAGCGCACGAAAGCCGGTTCGGGCAGGATTCCGGCCCAGCTGTCGAACAGCTGCACGACCTCCACGCCCGCCTCAATTTGGCCGGTCAGGTACTCGATCGTGGCTTCGGTAAGCAAATCGATCAGCGCGCCAAACGCCTGTGGGTCGCGATACGCCCAGCTCTTGACCCGGCGAAAATCCCGGCTTCCGCCGCCTTCGACCATGTAGGTCGCAACCGTCCAAGGCGCACCGGCAAAACCGATCAGCGTCGTGCGAGAATCCAGCGCGCCTCTGACCCGCCGAGCCGCTTCACACACCGGGTCTAGAGTAGAACCAACACGCTCGAGGTTGAGCCTTGCAACCCCAGCAGGGTCCTCGATGCGCTCCAGCACCGGCCCTTCCCCCTCGTGGTAGGCTAGCTTTTGCCCGAGAGCGTGGGGCAGCATCAGAATGTCCGAGAAAAGGATGGCGCCATCCATGCCATATCGGCGGATCGGCTGCAGCGTCAACTCGGCGGCGAGCAACGGGGTTAGACACAGCTCGACAAAATCGGCGGCCTTGGCGCGAACCTCTCGGTACTCGGGCAAGTAGCGTCCTGCCTGCCGCATCAGCCACCATGGTGGTGACGAAAGCGCTTCGCCTGCCAGCGCGCGCAACAGAGGTTTTGCTGGCCCAGTTTGCATCGATGCGCCGCCCTCCTTCCCTTATAAATCAGGTATAGGTAAAAATAGTGGTAGATTTAGATCCGTGTGGATATCGGGGATTAAAAGTTATCCTCGGAACCCTAATCGGGCTGCGACCACTCGAACGCCGACCGATAGGGATGTGTATAAGATTGTGGCCTTTCTTTGCGCCGACGCAAAAGCTCGGGCTGTGATTGGATAGAGAGTCGGGGATGAACGCCATAACAAATCTGCCCTATGCCCGATTTACCCAGGGTGGGAAAAGTCGACCGCCCCATGGCACAATAGATGGGTGCGCGGAGGCAACCCGTGGAAAAACCCGAAGATGGCGCCTGCTCAACTGAATTTTCCCACATTAGGCTCAACTTACTCACATCCGCTTCGGATAATTCGGCGAGGTTGCCGTGACCCGCTTTCATCTTCACCTAGTTTCCGATTCCACCGGAGAAACAGTGCATTCGGTGGCCCGGGCTTGCCTCGTGCAGTTCGACGACGCTCAGGCCGTCGAGCATGTCTGGAGCATGGTGCGAACCCGCGCCCAGATCGACCGGGTGATAGCCGGGGTCGAAGCCAATCCCGGGGTCGTTCTGTTCACGATGGTCAACGACACGCTTCGCCAATTGCTGCAGGAGGGCTGCCGCCGGTTGCAGGTGCCGGCCATCCCGGTTCTCGATCCGGTCATTGGCGCGCTGGCTTCCTACCTTCATCGGAAGAGTCGTGGAGTTCCGGGCAAACAACATCTGCTCGACAGCGAGTATTTCGCGCGCATTGACGCGATTACCTTTGCCCTCAATCACGATGACGGACAATCGAGTTGGGGTCTCAACGACGCCGATGTCTGTCTCATCGGTGTGTCTCGTACCTCGAAGACGCCGACTTGTCTTTATCTCGCGAACCGGGGCATCAAGGCAGCCAATGTGCCCTGTGTACCGAGAGTGCCGTTGCCGCCGGAGCTGACCGAAGCCGAGCACCCGTTGATCGTCGGACTGACAAACGATCCCGAGCGACTGATCCAGCTGCGCCGGAACCGGCTAGACCTGCTGCATCATGACGGCGCGACCGAGTATACGGATCTTGAGGCAGTCCGAGCCGAGGTGCGTGAAGCGCGGCGGATCTTCGCTCAAATGCATTGGCCGGTGATCGATGTGACACGCCGCTCGATCGAGGAGACGGCGGCGTCGGTCATGAAGTTGTTGGCCCGCCGTCACGGCATGAATGACTGAGGGTTTGGTGCTCGCATCTGTGAGTACGATACGGGCGCAGCTGCTCGCCGCTGCCGGCGTCTATTTTCGGATCGAACCGGCCGAGCTTGACGAAGGTCTCCTTAAACAAGCCTGCCGGGCAGAGGGGCGGGATGCGGCCGATTGCGCGCTTGCTCTTGCCGAGATCAAGGCGCGCCAGGTTGCGGCGCGCTTTGGTCGAGCCCTCGTCATCGGCGCCGATCAACTTCTGGTCTGCGGCGAGATTTGGTTCGACAAGCCCGCGGATCTCGGACAGGCCCGCACCCAACTTCGGGCCCTGCGCGGGCGAACCCACGAGCTTGTCACGGCAGTTTGCGCCGTTCAGGACGGATCGCGATTATGGCATGCCGTGAGCCGCCCGCGTTTGACTATGCGACATTTCAACGACGCCTTCCTCGATGACTATATTGCCGCTGAGAAAGCCGACATTCTCGGATCCGTCGGCGCCTATCGGCTGGAGGGCAGAGGGGTACAGCTATTTGAATATATCGAAGGAGATTATTTCGCCATCCTTGGGCTGCCACTTCTGGAGCTTCTCGGTTTTCTGCGAACTACGGGCATCATCCTATCGTAGGCCGGAACCACTTTGGTGAGGAGCACTTTGAGGGTGAGGCATTGCCGATGAAAATCGCCGGGACAACCCGGCTGGCGGGGATCATGGGCTGGCCCGTCGCCCATTCCCGATCACCGGTGCTGCATGGCTTCTGGCTGGATGAGACCGGGACCGATGGCGCCTATGTCCCGTTGCCGGTGAGGCCGGAGCACATCGAGCAGGCTCTGCGCGCGCTGCCGCTCCTAGGCTTTCGTGGCTGCAATCTGACGATACCGCACAAACAGACGGCGCTGCACATCGCCGACCGGGTCGAACCATTGGCGCGTCGCATTGGTGCGGTGAACACGATTATCGTCGCGCCTGACGGCACTCTCGAAGCGCGCAATACCGACGTCTTCGGGTTTCGTGAGAACCTCCGGGAAGCGGTGCCGGATTGGCGGCCTGCGGAGGGTCCGGCTATGATCCTCGGCGCGGGCGGATCGGCGCGGGCGGTGGTAGCGGCGTTGACCGATGCCGGGGTCACCGAGATCCGGATCGTCAACCGCACGCTCTCGCGCGCCGAGATCGTGGCGCGTGATCTCGAGACATCGGGGACACAGATTACCGTCCACCCCTGGAGCGAGGCGAGGAATGTCCAGCGGCATGCCGGGCTGCTCGTCAACACGACGAGCCTCGGCATGATCGGTGAGCCACCTCTTGCTCTTGATCTGTTGCTGCCGCCGACGGCCCCGGTCGTCGATATCGTATACGTGCCGCTCGAAACGGATCTGCTGACCGCCGCTCGTCGGCGGGGAAACCCCGTTGTCAATGGCCTTGGCATGTTGCTGCATCAGGGCCGACCCGGATTCGAAGCTTGGTTCGGTGCACCGGTGCGAGTGACGTCGGAGCTGCGCGCGACGATCATCGCGACCCTGGCGTCGCCTTGATTGTTCTCGGCCTTACCGGCTCGATCGGCATGGGCAAGAGCACCGCCGCGGCGATGCTGCGGCGCCTCGGAGTGCCGCTGTTTGATGCAGATCTGGCGGTTCATCGACTGCTGGCGCCGTCCGGGGCCGCCGTTCCGGCCGTTTCCGCTGCGTTTCCTGATGTCGAAACAGAGGTCGGCGGGATTGATCGAGTGTTGCTCGGGCAACGGGTGTTCACTGATCCCATGGCGTTGAGGCGGCTTGAAAAAATTCTTCACCCGATGGTGGCCGCCGAGGAAAAACGGTTTCTTGCTCGCTTACGTGCCCGGCGAGAACCGCTGGCTGTGCTCGACATACCCCTGCTGTTTGAGACCGGCGCCGAGCGCCGGTGCGATTATGTGCTCGTCGTTTCGGCACCAGCCCTCGTGCAGCGGCAGCGTGTTATGCGGCGGCCGGGGATGACCGAGATTCGCCTAGCCGCCATCCTGCGAAAACAGATGCCGGATCATCGGAAGCGGCAACGCGCGGATTTCGTGGTGCCGACCGGGGCAGGCCGTGGCCAGACCTTGCGCCGTTTGAAGTCGATCGTCAGACTCCTCCGCAACAGGGGGAGACGGTAATTGCGCGAAATCGTGCTCGACACCGAAACAACCGGTCTGGATCCGGCCGAAGGCCATCGCATCGTCGAGGTCGCCTGCATCGAGCTAGTCCACCACGTCCCGACCGGCCGCAAATTTCACCGTTACGTCAATCCGGAACGCGACATGCCCGAAGAGGCTCTCGCGGTGCATGGGATTACCGCAGAGTTTCTAACGAAACAGGCGCCCTTTGCCGCGATCGCGGACGAGTTGCTGGCGTTTATTGGCTCGGACCGGCTGGTGATCCACAACTCCGAGTTCGACCTCTCGTTTCTGAATGCCGAACTGGCGCGCCTGCATCGAGATCCGATCAGCGGCGCCTTTGTCGACACTCTGGGGCTGGCGCGGGTGCGGTTTCCCGGAGCTCCGGCAAGCCTCGACGCGCTCTGCCGGCGTTTTGAGATCGACCTGTCGGACCGTGTCGAGCATGGGGCCGAGATCGATTGCAGATTGCTCGCTGCGGTCTATCTCGAACTGCTCGGTGGCCGGCAACCCGGTCTCGATTTCGCAACGCCCGCCGATGAGGTGGCCATAGCCGAGAGAGTCATGCGGCCGCCGCGCCCGCATTCGCCCTCGGCAGAGGAAGTGATCGCTCACCAGGCGATGCTGCGAATGATGACCGAGCCGATCTGGCTCGTGGAGGGGTGAGCCTCACACCACCGGGTTGCCGGGCGGAGCAGCGATTTGGGCGTCGGTCTGCTGGCGGCGCAACAGCTCGGCAAAGTCGATCGGATTGATCATCAGAGGTGGAAAACCGCCGTCACGGGTCGCATTCGCGATGATCGCGCGGGCAAATGGAAAGACGATCCTCGGTGTCTCGACCAGAACGAGCGGAGCCAGCATCTCCTGCGGCGCGTTCTTGACAGTTACGACTGTCCCGTAAGCGAGCTCGACGAGGAAGACCGGTTCGTTCTGAATGCGGGCAGTTGCGTTGATCGTCAGGACGACTTCGAAAACTTCCGGTCCCAGATTCTGTGCTTTGACATCAACGTTGATGTCGACCGAGGGCTGCGTCGTTTGCTGGATCAGGCTCTGCGGCGCCCGCGGATTTTCGAACGACAAATCCTTAATGTATTGCGCGTTGACGATCAGCTGCTGCAGTCCGTCAGGCATTGCCGGCGGCATGTCGCCTTGGCCGTTACCTCTCGCCTCTCCCGCCATTTACCGCCTCCCCAGGACCGCAGACCGCTGCCCTAACACGGATCGGGAAGGCGCATCAACGGTCGGCCCCGGCCCTAGCCTGCGTCGGGCACAAAAAGCAGGTCGGGCTCCTGGTCGGGTCGGGTCGGATCGACCCGCAGGACGGCACCGTTCGGCACCTTCAGCCCGGTCAGCGCGCGGATAAAGCCCCAATGAGTGACCACTCTGATTTGCAACCATGGCTCACCGGCGATCCGTCGACGGAAGCTCTGAGATCGTTCCCAGACCATCCCCTCGCTTTCCTCCGTTTTGGGACGACCACGGATCCTGAAGAGGATCGAACGCCAGATCCGGCCAGCAGGTATGAAGCTCGGCTAAGGGCGCACCGATGGCGCAAATGAACGAGAAGCGTTCGGCAATCAACGGCTCCACCGTGATCGGAAGGTCAAGATGTTCGGCAATGATCCCGGCGGTTTCGAGTGCGCGCGCGTAAGGACTCGTGATGAGCCGGCTGAGATTGAAAGACGGGAGAACCTGGGCTACGGCTCGTGCTTGGGGGCGGCCCTGATCGGTTAAATGCGGATCGCGGACGCCGGGGTCCTGGCGGGTGACGGAGAAGATCCGGTTGAATTCGGTTTGCCCATGGCGGATCAAAATCACTCGGGTTTTCCTCAATTTCGGAGGGAGCCGAGAAAACCCCGAGTTCTTCCGGTCGGAAGCGGCAGCGCGGATGGTGAAGCCGCGCATCCTCGCACCAACGCGCTTGCCGTGGTGCCACCCGCGCCCCATGTAGTCGACATCCAGCCGAGGCCCGGAGCCCGGTATTTTCTCTACGGCGGCAGGGCGCGGAAGGGAGATGGGCGACTTTCAGCAATACTTCGATATTATCCTGTTCGCTATGGTTGCAGGTTTTTTGGTGCTGCGCCTGCGCAGCGTGCTTGGGCGGCGGACCGGAAATGAGCGGCGGCGCGAACTCTTTGTGCGGCGTACGCGACCGGCGCCGGAGAAGGGCCCGGCTCTGATCGAACCCACCCCGGGCGCGGTTGCAACGGCGGCCCCGCCGGCCGATGCGGTCGCGCAAGGATTGAACCAGATCCATCGCGCCGATCCGAGCTTCGACCCGTCTCAATTTCTCGAAGGCGCGCGCACCGCATTCGAGATGATCGTCACTGCGTTTGCGAACGCCGACAAGGCGGGGTTGCGGCCGTTGCTGAGCGACGAGGTTTTCCAGCAATTTGTCACTGCGATCGACGAGCGTATCGCGGCCAAGGAGACGCTGGAGACGCGAATTCTGCGTTTGGACAGCTCGGATATCGTCGAAGCCGAACTGTTGGGGCGCAACGCGCAGGTGACGGTTAAGCTGACCTCGCAGCAAATCAACGTGACGCGCGCGATGGACGGGAGCATCGTCGACGGCGACCCGGAGCACCCGACCGAGAAGACCGATTACTGGACCTTTGCGCGCGATACCCGATCGGCCGATCCAAACTGGGTTCTCGTCGCGACGAGCAGCGGCTGAGCATCAGCCGCGGACCAGCCGCGCCGGCCGTGCCGCGGCGGCCGTACTCCTCGGTATCTTGGCGATTGCCCTTGAGCATGACAGCGGTCCGAAGCGATTTAGCCTCGAGCCGGTTGGGTTTCGACCGTCTATCCGGTTGGACGCAGGATCACATCTCGGCGGCGGTCCCGGTTTTCCTGAAATCCTGTGCTCGGTTCTTGACCCGGGCAGATGTGGCTCCGCTCGATGCAGTTGCCATGAGCGTTGATTTCGGGCGGGTCGGAGACTGGCGGCCATTGTGTGAGGCGGCGCAGGCATTGCCGTCCGGGGACGATGCGGCGGCCCGGGAATTTTTCGAGACGGGTTTTATCCCGTTTGCCGTAGCGGACTACGGCAATCGCGGAAGGACTGTTCACCGGATATTACGAGATCGAGCTCAACGGCTCGCGGCAACGACATGGCCGCTATCAGACCCCACTTTACCGCAAGCCCCCAGATCTCGGCCCTGAGCTGCCGACGCGCGCCGAGATCGAGGACGGGACGCTTGCCGGGCGCGGGCTGGAACTCCTCTGGGTCGACGATCCGATCGACGCATTCTTTCTGCAGATCCAGGGGTCGGGGCGCGTCCGGCTGAACGGGGGCGGCACGGTCCGGGTCGGCTACGACGGGCAGAACGGCCGTCCCTACGTGCCGGTCGGACGACTGCTGATCGAACGCGGCGTGATCCCGCGAGACAAGCTGACGATGGCGGCGATCAGGTCGTGGATGAAGCAGAATCCGGAGGCTGGAGCCGCCCTGCGGCGCGAGAACCCCTCGTATGTTTTCTTTCGGGAAGTCAAGGGCGATGGACCAATCGGGGCCGAAGGGGCCGCGTTGAGCGCAGAGCGGAGCATGGCGGTCGATCGCGCGTTCGTGGCGCTCGGCATCCCGGTCTGGCTCGAAGCGGATGAGCGGTTCGCCGCGGCGGACAGTGTGCGTCGTCTGATGGTCGCGCAGGATACCGGGGGTGCGATCAAGGGCCCCGTGCGCGGCGATGTCTTCTGGGGTACCGGAGAGGCGGCGGGCAACCGTGCCGGGGTCATGAATGCCAGCGGCAGATATTACCTGTTGCTGCCGCGCGCAGTTGCACGCCGTCTTGCTCCCGGCCGGGTGGCGCGGCCGGATTGATTTGCCGGCGGGATCAAGCCTAACTTTCGGTACGCTTGCTTTGAGCCGATGACGGCGGGCCCGAGTTGAATGCGTGTAGCGCTGTTCGTCACCTGTCTGGTCGATTTGTTCCGCCCGACAGTGGGCTTTGCGGCCGTCAAACTGCTCGAAGACGCGGGGTGCACGGTTGAGGTGCCGCGTCGACAGACCTGTTGCGGCCAGCCCGCTTACAACTCCGGTGACCGGGCCGATGCCAAGGCAATTGCCTTGCAGGTGTTCGATGCCTTTGCCGGCTACGACTATGTCGTCGCCCCTTCGGGGTCTTGTGCCGGGATGCTGCGGGTACACTACCCCGAGCTCTTCGCCGACGATTCCGAGAACCTCCCACGCGCGCAAGAACTCGCCGAGCGGAGTTGGGAACTCGTGTCCTTCCTCGTCGATGTTTGCGGGATGCAGGCGGTCGCCGCGAACTGGCAGCGTCGAGTCACCTACCATGACGCCTGCTCAGGCCTGCGCGAACTCGGGGTCAAGCTGCAGCCGCGCCAGCTTCTCGCGTCCGTTAGCGGTTTGAGGCTCGCGGAATTGCCGGGGGCGGAAGTGTGCTGCGGATTTGGCGGCACCTTCTGCGTCAAATACCCGGAAATTTCCGACAAGATGGTGACCGACAAGGCGGCCGACATCGCCGGGACCGGTGCCGAAGCGGTTTTGTCGGGTGATATGGGCTGTCTGCTCAACATCGCGGGCAAGCTATACCGGCAAGGCCGGCTGGTCGAAGTACGTCATGTCGCCGAGGTTCTCGCCGGCATGAGCGACAGAGTTCCGCCGATCGGCGCGCCGCGGTAGCTCGGATGCCCTCAAACCAGCCGCAACTTCGAGGCCGCGGCCCGCGCCGGCCTCGCTCTCCCCGCGGGTTGAAGCTGCTACGAGACCGATGGTAAGCACTTGCGGCGAAATACGTCCTGCGAATTGACCGGAGTTGGGCGGACCTTGACGCGAACATAGGATGAACAGATATGCCAGCCTGTTCGACCAGGAGCCCCGCCGATGCCTCAGATCGTTGCCGGTCCGCCTTCGCCACCCTGTTATCTCCTGATTTCGAGACCCGGAATTAAGGAATATCAATAGTTTGCTCCTGATCCATTCTTGGCTTGCGCACAGCCGTAATCTCCAGGGCTTTTACGAAGAGCGGAGCGCTTGTTGCAGGTAGCTGCGTCAAACACCTGGAAATTTCCGACGAGATGGTGACCGATATTGCCGCGACTGGCGCCGAAGCGGTATTGGCCGGAGATCTCGGCTGTCTGCTCAAGATGGCGGGGAAACTCTACCGCCAAGCCCGGCAGGTCGAAGTACGCCACGTCGCCGAGGTTCTCGCCGGCATGGCCGACAGAGTCCCCGCTATCGGCGCGCCACGGTAGCGCCCATGCTCGCAACCAGCCGCCATTTTGAGGCCGCAGCCCAGGCCGGCTTGGCCAACCAAAATTTGCAGCGCGCGCTGGGTCTGGCGCGAACCGGGTTTCCCCTGCGGCGTCGCCTGGCTGTCGAACGGCTGCCGGAGTTCGAGGCGCTGCGCGAAACTGGCCGTTCGATCAAGGATCACACCCTCCAGCACCTCGACTTCTACCTCGAGCTCGTATGAGAGCCAGGTTGTCGCTTCGGGCGGCAAAGTGCATTGGGCGCGTACCTCGGAGGAGGCCTGCGCAGCGGTACTGCGGATCTGCCGCTCGGTGGGCGCCAAGCTCGTCGCTAAGGGCAAGTCGATGGTCGCCGAGGAGGTGGGGCTCAACGATGTCCTCGAGGCGAACGGCATCACCCCGGTCGAGACCGATCTCGGCGAATACATCATCCAGCTGCGGCACGAGCCGCCCAGCCATATCATCGCACCGGCGATCCATCTGGTTAAGGAACAGGTCGCCGACACATTCCGGGCCGAGCATCGCTCGCTCGACCCGGACCGATTGTTGGCCGAGCCGCGGCAGATGTGCGACGAGGCGCGCTCGGTTCTGCGTCCACGTTTCCTCGCCGCCGATGTCGGCATCACCGGCGCCAATTTTCTCATCGCGGAGACCGGTTCGAGCATCATCGTGACCAATGAGGGCAATGGCGATCTGACGCAGACCTTGCCGCGGATCCATATCGTTATGACCAGCATCGAAAAGCTGGTCCCGACATTCGAGGATGCCGCGACGTTGCTGCGTTTGTTGGCGCGCTCGGCAACGGGTCAGGAATTCTCGAGCTACACGACGATCTCGACCGGACCGCGCCGGCCGGATGATCTCGACGGTCCCGAACAATACCATGTGGTCTTGCTGGACAATGGCCGCAGCGCAATGATCGGAACCGAGTTCCAGGACATGCTGCGCTGCATCCGCTGTTCGGCATGCATGAATCACTGTCCGGTCTACGCCGCGGTCGGCGGCCATGCCTATGGCTGGGTCTATCCCGGGCCGATGGGCGCGGTGTTGACCCCGGGCCTGATCGGCATCGAGCAAGCCGGACATTTGCCGAACGCCTCGACGTTTTGCGGGCGCTGCGAGAGCGTATGCCCGGTCAAAATCCCGTTGCCCAAGATGATGCGGCATTGGCGTGAGCGTGAATTCGCCAAAAAATTGAGCCCGCCGGCCTACCGCAGTGGCCTTGCGGCGTGGGCATGGGTGGCGCGCCGCCCGGCGCTCTATCACGCGCTTACGGAGATAGGCAGCCGGGCGCTCGGCTGGGCCGGCAGCCGGCGCGGCCGGTTCCGCACTCTGCCCCTGGCCTCTGGCTGGACCGGGGTGCGCGATATGCCGGCACCAGAGGGCCGCAGCTTTCACAGCCTTTGGGCGGAGCGGCAGAAGAGTGGAGTTGCGCGGTGAGCGAAGCCCGCGAAAGGATTCTTGCCGCCATTCGGAGCTCGCTCGGCCGCGGTCGGCTCGATCCTGATGCGGAGGCGGATTTGCGCGCCCGCATCGCGGCGCATCGGCGAAATCTGGTTCCCGTCCGGGCGACGGCGCTCGACGAGCGGGCGCGGGTCGAGCTGTTCATTGCGATGGCCGAGGAGGTGCAGGCGAGGGTAACAAGGGTGGGCTCACCCGCGGAGGTGCCGGAGGCGATCGCGCGCTATCTCGCCGCGGAAAACCTTCCAGGCCGAGCTCGTCATGGCCCCCGACCCGAGGATCGACGACATCCCGTGGGACACATGGCCTTTGCTGCAGATCCGCCGCGGCCGGGCTGAGGCGGAAGACCGGGTCAGCGTCACCCACTGCCATGCCGCAATTGCCGAGACCGGCACTTTGATGCTGATTTCCGGAGCGCAGACCCCAACGACGCTCAATTTTCTTCCGGAAGCACATATCGTGGTGGTCCGCCGCGACCAGGTCGTCGCGACCTACGAGGATGGTTGGGACCGCCTGAGAACCGTCGAAACCACGGGAGGCTTGCCGCGCGCCGTCAACTTCGTCACCGGTCCGTCGCGCACGGCGGACATAGAGCAGCACATCGAACTGGGTGCGCACGGACCCGGGCGTCTCCATATTGTTCTCGTCGAGGATGTTCGGGTGGCGAGAAGTGAACGGGACGAGGGATACAGCGCGCCCGCGGGGTGACCACGGCCTATGGCAAGAAGCGGTTCGCGACGTGCGGCCGTTGCGCAACGGCGCGAGCGGCTAAGGCGCAAGAGCCGCCCCGTGAGGCGGTGGTTGCCTCGGCGCGAGTTGAGCGAGGCCGTACTACTCCCGCCACCCATGCCGCCCCTCGATCGTTTTGCCGGGATCGACCGGGCCAATGCTGAACGACTGAAGCGCGGTCTGCACAGGATCGAGGCACGCCTTGATCTTCACGGCATGACTCAAGCCGAGGCGCATGGGACTCTCTCTGATTTCGTTGCCGCATCGCGCGCCGCGGGACGGCGTTGCGTGCTCGTCATCACCGGGCGCGGACTCGGCCAGAGCGGGCCCGGCGTCCTCAAGAGTTCGGTTCCGCGCTGGCTGGAGGAATCGGAGCTACGGCGGCACGTCCTCGCGATCGCGCCGGCGCAGCCGCACCACGGGGGGCCCGGCGCCACCTATCTGCTGCTGCGTCGACTCTGAATCAAAACGAGACGATTGGTCGCATTTCACGCGAGAACGGCAAGAATGTCGGGGCATTTCTCTTGCAAGGATCTCTCAGCACCGTCAAAAGATGACCTAGCTTCCACATCACGAAATGCCATGGCCGATAACAGTCAGCTCCTACCCTACGTTGATCGGCTGAAAACGGCGCGCGTGTTGTGTGTCGGTGACGTAATGCTTGATCATTACATTTATGGTCAAGTCGAGCAGGGGTCGCCCGAAGCGCCAATCCCGGTGCTTTGCGTCGAGCGCGAGATGAAGACGTTGGGCGGTGCGGGAAACGTGCTGCGGAATCTGCGGGCCCTGGGAGCGGCTGCATCGTTTATCTCCGTCGTTGGCAACGACGAAGCCGGCCGCGAGATCGGACGTCTGGTGGAAGCGCAGGACGGCGCAGAGGCACACGTCCTCGTCCAGCCCCAGCGCATGACCACGGTAAAGACGCGCTATATCGCGGGCAATCAGCAGCTTCTCCGGGCTGACCGCGAAAGCTCGATCCCGCTCGATCCATACATCCGCGAGGACCTCTTGCGGCTGGCGCGCGAGCTTGTGAGCGATCATTCGGTCGTCGTCATCTCGGATTACGCCAAGGGCGTGCTGACCGAAGGGGTGGCGCTCGAGATCATCCGGGCGGCGCGTGAGGCCGGCGCCCGTGTCATCGTCGACCCGAAGGGTGGCGATCACATACGATATCGCGGCGCCGATCTGGTAAAGCCGAACCGGCGCGAACTGGCCCACGCCACGGGAATGTCTGTAGCGACCGACGATGAGATAATTGCGGCCTCCCGCGCGCTGATCGAGCGTTGCGGTTTCAACGCGGTTCTCACCTCGCTCGGCGCGGAAGGGTCGCTGCTGACCTTGGCCGACGGTGCGGCCCACATTCAACGCGCCGAAGTCCGCGAGGTCTTCGATGTTTCCGGCGCCGGCGATACTGTCGTGGCGGCGGTCGGCGCCGCGCTCGCGGTCGACGTCGGCTTGACCGATGCGGCTCGTCTCGGAAATGTCGCTGCCGGCATCGTCGTCGGCAAGATCGGCGCGGCGGTGGTGTATGCGAGCGAGCTCACCGCCGCTCTAAGTGGCCGTGATCGCCACGACGCGGACAAGGTAGTGCCGCGCTCGCACGCGCTCGATTTGGTGGCGCGCTGGCGCCGCGATGGGCTCAAAATCGGCTTTACTAACGGCTGCTTCGACCTGCTGCACCCCGGGCATGTGGCGTTGCTCGGGCAAGCCAAGGCCGCGTGCGATCGGCTCGTCGTCGGGCTAAACAGCGATGGGTCAACGGCGCGGGTCAAAGGGCTCCGCCGTCCGATCCAGAGCGAAACCGAGCGTGCGGCTGTGCTGGCCTCGCTCGCGGCGGTCGACCTGATCGTCGTGTTCGAGGAGGATACGCCGATGGAGCTGATCCGGGACATCCGTCCGCAGCTCCTCGTCAAAGGCGACGACTATCGGCTCGATGAGGTCGTCGGGGCCGAGTTCGTCAAGCACGCAGGTGGCGAGGTGCTCCTCGCCAAAATCGTGCCGGGTTACAGCACGACGGCAACGATCGCGCGCCTGGCCAGCTGAAACACCTTAGCGGCAGACCGGCTGGGCGAGCCATCTCCCTTCCCGTCAATGCGAGTGCAACCGCGCCGGTGGGCCAATCGCCGCGGATAATTTGGCGACGCTCCAGCGTTGGTCTCAGTTCAGGGCGTTCGGCGCCACTTTTTTGGTTCGGCAGCGATGACGCCGCGGCGAACATCACATTCCGCCAAATCCTCCAGCTTCGGGGTCGAGAAGGTGGCGCAGCCGGGTCGCCGCGATGCGGGCAAAGCGCATTGTCAGGGCGCGGCGGCGGCTGGCATCGAGCCTCATTGTGCTGCCGTCGCCGAAGCATGACCGCGCTGAACGAATCCGCCACCATCAGGCCACATTCATCGGGGATCAGCACGCGCGGAAAGTCGTTTGGCACGGCAAAGTAAAGGCGATCCGAGAAGTCACGGTAGGCGCCCCATTTGCGGTCGGCGCGAAAATCGGCCACGGACGTTTTGATCTCGACGATCACGAGGTCGCCCGTCTTGCCGAGAGCGAGAATATCGGCGCGGCGGCCGTTGGCGAGCGGGAATTCCATCAGGCTCACGTAAGCGAGGTGCTCCAGGGTGCGGCAGACGCCGCGCGCCAGAAGGGCGGCACCGGTCGGCTGGACGACGGATGCAGTCATGACGAACTGGGGATGATAAGGCGTATCATCGGACAGGGCGAGACAGACGGAGGTAGATGATGGCGATGGTGACCAAGGTGGGCTTCCTGCGTCAGGCCTGGAAGCTCACCTGGCCGTATTGGAAATCGGAAGAGAAATGGTCGGCCGTCGGGTTGCTCGTCGCCGTCATCGTGCTGAACTTGATCACCGTAGGCCTTAACGTACGTTTTAATACCTGGTACAACGATTTCTACGATGCTCTTCAGCAATATAACTGGGCGCAGTTCTGGCGACAATTGGTGATCTTTGGGATCATTGCCTTTTTATTCATCGTGGTCGCGGTCTACTCGCTTTATCTAAGGCAGATCCTGCACATCCGGTGGCGGCGCTGGCTGACCGATCGCCTTTTGCACAATTGGCTCGAAAACCAGTCTTATTATCGCCTCCAGCTGAACCAGGCGACGACCCCGGACAACCCGGATCAGCGCATCTCGGACGATCTCGACCGTTTTGCGACGTTAACCTTGGGATTGTCGCTTGGACTGTTGAGCTCCTTTGTAACCCTCGTCTCGTTTCTATCGATCCTGTGGACCCTGTCGGGTGCGCTGACGATACCACTGGGCGGCGGCGCCGCGATCCATGTCCCGGGCTACATGGTCTTTGCCGCGCTTATCTATGCCGTCGGCGGTACGGTGCTCACCCGCTGGATCGGTTATCCGTTGATTCAACTCAACTTTGATCAGCAGCGCTACGAGGCCGATTTTCGCTTCAGCATGGTCCGGCTCCGCGAGAACGCAGAGAACGTCGCCTTCTATGGTGGTGAAGCGCGCGAACTCGACACATTTCAGATCCGCTTCAAGCGGATCATAGGGAATTGGTGGGGGATTATCAGGCGTCGCAAGAAGCTGACCTGGTTCACCACCGGTTATGCTCAGCTCGCGATCATCTTCCCGCTCGTGGTGGCAGCTCCGCGTTATTTCGCGAAGGCGATCCAGCTCGGCGGCCTGATGCAGATAGTCTCGGCCTTTGGCCAAGTGCAGGATTCGCTGTCTTTCATCATCAGCTCGTACACGGAAATCGCCGAATATCAGGCTGTAGTGCAGCGGCTCTTCGGGTTTCAGCAGAGACTGAACGAGATTATTGCGGACCGGGAAGCGCCCCAGCCGATCGAAATCGACCATCGCGGCGCCGGTGTCGAGGTCGACATGCTCGATCTCAATCTGCCGGATGGCCAAATGTTGCGCCCAAATATCTCGCTGGCGGCAACTCCGGGAGAGGCGCTGCTGATTACCGGTGCGTCCGGGCTCGGCAAGAGCACCTTGCTGCGCGCCATTGCCGGTATTTGGCCGTTCGGGCGCGGCCGCATCCGCGTCGGCGAGGGTCGGTCCCTATTTCTGCCCCAGCGGCCCTACCTGCCGCTCGGCACCCTGGCCGACGCCCTAGCCTATCCCCGGGCCGCCGCCGAATTGTCGCGCGACAGTCTGGCCGAGGCACTCCGTGCGGTCGGGTTGTCCCATCTCGTCGACCGGCTCGGTGAAGAGGCGAACTGGGCTCAGCGCCTTTCGATCGGCGAGCAACAGCGGCTGGCCTTTGCCCGGGTCTTGCTGGCCCGCCCGGAGATCGTGTTTCTCGACGAGGCGACCTCGGCGCTCGACGAGGCCGCGGAGGTAGCGTTATACCGGTTGTTGCGGGAAGCACCGTGGAGACCGACGATCGTCAGCGTCGGCCATCACGGCACCTTGCGGCGTTTCCATGATACGGTCGTCGATCTCGCGCACAGCCCGGTCTCGCGGGCGGCCGTCGGCTAATCTAACGAGTATCAGCCATCCGGCGGAGTGGAGGAGCCGAGCGATGACCGACAGCGAGCGCCAGCCGCGAGACGCGGAGGACCCGCTGCGCTCTGTCCGGATCGACAAGCGCGAGAGTCTCGAGGCGCTTGGGATCGATCCCTACCCCTACAGCTTCGAGCGGACGCATGAGGCAGGCCAGCTCGAGCGGCGTTACGCCGGACTCGCAGCGGGTGCCGAAACCGAAGATCGGGTGCGCGTCGCCGGCCGCATCAGGGCGATGCGCAACAGCGGCATGTTCATCGACCTGCACGATGCCTCGGGCAAGATCCAGATCTTTTGCCACAAGGATTTGCTCGGTTCCGAAACGCTCGGAATGGTGCGGCTGCTGGACATCGGTGATCTGATCGGCGTCGACGGCTTGGTTCGGCGGACGCCGCGCGGCGAGCTCACGGTCAACGCCTCCGGTGTTACGGTTCTCGCGAAGGCGCTGCGGCCGCTACCCGAGAAATATCACGGCCTCGCCGATGTCGAGCTGCGCTATCGCCAGCGCTATCTCGACCTGATCATGAACCCGCAGAGCCGCGACACGCTGCTCCGGCGCAGCCGGGTCGTCGCGGCGATGCGCGGCCATCTCGCGGAGCGCGGCTACGTCGAGGTCGAGACGCCGATGCTTCACACGATCCCCGGGGGCGCCTCGGCAAAGCCGTTCGTGACGCATCACAACGCGCTCGACATCGATCTCTATCTGCGGATTGCGCCCGAGCTGCATTTGAAACGCCTGTTGGTCGGTGGCGTTGCCGACAAATTGTTCGAGATCAACCGTTGCTTCCGCAACGAGGGCCTCTCGCCCCGGCATAATCCGGAATTCAGCACGCTCGAGCTCTACGAGGCTTATGTCGACTACACCGCGATGATGAAGTTGACCGAGGAGCTCATCACCACCGCAGCCGAGACGGTGCTTGGGACATTGCGGATCGGCTACGGCGGGACCGAGATAGATCTATCGGCGCCGTGGCCGCGACGCAGCATGGCTGAACTCGTTCAAACAGCCACCGGGGTCGATTTCCTCGCTCTCGACAGCGCTGAGGCGGCACGCGAGGCGGCCTCACGCGTCGGCGCGGCGCTGGCCGGCGGCGAGAATTGGGGGCAGGCTCTAGAAGCGGCCTTCGCCGCGCGCGTCGAGGATACTCTGATCCAGCCGATTCACGTCACCGGATTTCCCCGCGACATCTCCCCGCTGGCCAAGGCCGACCGCAACGACCCGCGTCTTGTCGAGCGGTTCGAGACCTACATCTACGGTTGGGAGATCGCGAACGCTTTTTCCGAGCTGAATGATCCGCAGGACCAGCGCGAGCGGTTCGAGGCGCAAATGCGGGCGCGGGCGGCGGGTGACGAGGAAGCGCAGCTCCTCGACGAGGACTATCTGACCGCGCTCGAATACGGGCTGCCGCCCTGCGGTGGTCTCGGCATCGGCATCGACCGGCTGGTCATGCTGCTGACCGACAGCCCGTCGATCCGCGACGTCATTGCTTTCCCGACCCTGCGGCCGCGCTGAGAGATAGGCGCGGATCGTGTCGATGTACAACGGACGATCGTGATTGGAGTGTTGTATGAGTAAGAACAAGAATTCGGCAGCGTGCTGGTTGATGGGCATCGCGCAGGGCGTACTGCTCGTCGCGATGGCAGGCTGTGTCAAGCAGCCGATGACTGCGACGGTTAGCATTCCGCCGATCCCGGCAGGTGAGGCTCGGATCTGGTTCTATCGTGATTACGAGCCCTACGCCGGCAAGGGCCTTCCGGCGATCGCCGCCAATGGGGGATATGTCGGGGCGGCCGAATTGGGTGGCGCGTTCTATCGCGATGTTCCCCCTGGACATTACCTCGTGACCGTGCAGACCGTCGGCATAGATACCAATCAAACGGCCAAGTTCGAGCTCGCTCCGGCCCAGGAGGCTTATGTAAAAATCGTCTCGCTGCCGAGTTGGGACACGGGCGGGGACAGGAACGAATGGGAGCGGCCGACGTTTTACGCGTGGCTGATCCCGAACCAAGTCGCGCAAGCCGATGTCGCGCATCTCTCTTTTTACGGCGGCAGCTGAACCTCGGCGACAGCGTCGCACAATTTCTCGCGACACTCAGAAGTTTTCCAGGCTCAAGACCTCGCTGTCGTAGTCGTACGCGAAGATCTCGGCGTGCCGGCCCCAGTTGATTACGGTCTCGAGCACCCGCTCCGCCTCTTCCTCCGACAAGTGATCCTCGAGCTCGCGCAGAAACCTCGCCGCCGGTGCGCGATGGCCGGGCCGCTCGTCGAGGACGCGCCGGATGTGGGCAGCCAGCGGCACATGCTTTAAGAGCGCTTCGGCAAAGATCTGCTTGCGGGCGAGCATGTCGGCCTCGGCGTATGCCCGGCCGAGCGGCGTTAGCTCGATGTCACCGCCGCTGACATGGGCGAATCCGAACAGCTGCAATGTCTCGATCAACGGGAACAGCTCGTCCATGACGAGGTTCTCCTCGTCGGCCAGATGGGGCAGATCGGCGCGGCCGTGATAGGGCGCCTCCGTCAGATTCTCGATCAGCCCCGAGAGCTGTTGGACCGAGGCATCCGGTAGGCGAAAGCCGATCCCGATGGGCTCGGTTTTTGCCCCACGCCGTCCGTCGCGCCCGGGCTCGGTGGTCAAGAGGGTGTAGACCTGGTCGACGATCTGGCGAAAACCGGCACTCTCCGAGGAGCGTGGGCGCGGCAGCGAGATCGGGATTTGTGCGCGAATGCGGCCGGGATCGCTGCTGAAGATCAGAATACGATCGGCGATTTCGACCGCCTCCTCGATGTTGTGCGAAACGAAGACCATCCCTTTGGTCGGGATCCGGTGGGCGTCCCACAAATCGAGCAGATCGCCGCGCAAAGTTTCCGCGGTCAGAACATCGAGCGATGAGAAGGGCTCGTCGAGGAGCAGGATATCGGGATCGACGACGAGCGCGCGCGCAAAGCCGACGCGCTGCCGCATGCCGCCGGACAGTTCCTTCGGGTAGGCATTCTCGAACCCGTCGAGACCGATCAGATCGATCGCATTGACCGCACGCCGGCGTCGCTCCCCCCCAGAAATGCCGAGAGCCTCGAGCCCGAGCTCGACGTTGCCGAGCACGGTCAGCCATGGAAACAACGCATAGCTCTGAAAGACCATCGAGATGCCGCGAACAGGCTCGGCGACATTGATGCCGCGATACTCGACGACACCCTCGTTCGGCGGCACAAGCCCCGCGAGAATCCGCAAAAATGTCGACTTGCCGGATCCCGATTTGCCGAGGATCGCAACGATCTCGCCATCGCGCAGGGTGAAGTCGATGTGGTCGAGCACGAGCCGCCCATGGTGATCGGGAGTGCGGTAGGTCTTCGAGACGGCTTCGGTGCGCAGCAGCGGGTCGGTCATTATGGACAGATTTACTACGAGTTGCTCAGTCGAGGCGCAAGCGTTCGGCGGCGAGATCATAGAGCCGACGCCAGAGCAGCCGATTGAAGGCGAGGACGTAGAGGCAGAGGACTCCGATGCCGAGCGCGATACGAGCGCTGTCGCCCTCGGCGGTCGTTCGCGCGATATAAGCGCCGATCCCGGTGGCGGTCAGCGTTGTGTCGCCCCATTGGACCACCTCGGACACAATGCTCGCATTCCATGAGCCGCCCGCCGCAGTGACGGCGCCGGTCACATATGCCGGAAAAATCGCCGGCAGGATCACGCGTCGCCACCACAGTGATCGTCTGACGCCGAGATTTTGTGCCGCGCGTTGCAGTTCCACCGGCAACGCCGTGGTGCCGACGATGACGTTGAACAGAATGTACCACTGCGTCCCGAGGATCATCAGGGGGCTCAGCCAGATCTCCGGGTTCGCTCGGAACCGCAAGATCAGCACCACCGCGACCGGGAAGAACAAATTTGCCGGAAAGGCGGCGAGAAACTGCACGATGGGCTGAACGCGGTCTGCCAAACGCGGGCGCAGTCCGATCGCCACCCCGATCGGAACCCAAATTAGGGAGGCCACGCCGATCAGAATCAGCACCCGCGCGGCGGTCGCCATACCAAGAAGAAACACCCACCCGAACTCGACGAAGTCCACCGTCTGGCGGATGAAGGCAATAATCCATACAGCTGCCGCGGTGCCGAGCCCCAACAGAGCGATGTCGAACAAGCGGTCGAGCTCGGGCCACCGCTGGCGCTCGACCGGCGCCCGGCGCCGGCGAGCCAGGCCGGCCAGCGCGTCGTCGATGATCCGATTGAGTTCAAGCACTCCCGCCTGTACCAGATCGAATAGGCGGGCGCGCTGCAGGACTATGAGAAACCACGGCCGAACATTGTCTTCGTCGGCCAAGGGGTCGGCCTGAAATTTGCGCGACCACGCAAGGAGCGGCCGAAACAACAGTTGATCATACAACAGAATGACGACGAACATGACCAATACCGCGTACCCGATCGCGGCAAGGTCGCGCTGATTGATCGCGGTCGCGATATACGAGCCGATGCCGGGGAGCATGATCGTCTGGCCGGCAACGGTGATGGCCTCCGAGGCAACGACGAAGAACCAGCCACCCGAAACCGACATCATCATGTTCCAGACGAGCGACGGTATAGCGTGCGGCACTTCCAGGCGCCAGAACCGTTTCCAGGGCGACAGATGGTACATCCGAGCCGCCTCGATCAGCTCGGCCGGCACGGTGCGCAGGGACTGGTAGACACTGAAAGTCATATTCCAGGCTTGCGAGGTGAATATCGCGAAGATTGCCGCGCATTCGACGCCGAGCAGCCGGCCGGGGAAAAGGGCGATGAAGCCGGTCACGGTGATCGACAGAAAGCCGAGGATCGGCACCGATTGCAGGATGTCGAGGATCGGGATCAGAATCTTTTCCCCTTGTCGGCTCTTGGCCGCAACCGCCGCATAGACGAGGCTGAACACGAGCGATGCGACGAGCGCGCCGCCCATGCGCAGCACGGTGCGAAGCGCGTATTCCGGCAGCCACCGAGGGTCGAGGCTGATCGGCAGAACCTCGCCGACCTGATAGCGCGCGCTCATCGCCATGCCGCCCCAAGCGATTAGCGCTATCGCCCCGAGCACCATCGGCAGCGCGACGAGATCCCATAAATTGGGGCGCAGCCGGGACGGCCAGGCGATCAGGGGCAGGCCCCAGCGCTGTTCCATGCTCCCTCTTGCCGATGGTCGCCGCCGCGGGGGCGTCGCCTACCAGTACTCCAAGTCCGGCGGGCTGGCTAAACGTAAATTGGCGAAAGCTGCGAGGCTGCTTGCTGCAAACGGGCCGCGATTCTTGCTTCGGGCCGCCGAACTCCTGACAATGAGCTCGTTACCACTGTGACGGGGGTGCGGCCGTGGATATCGGCGAGAGGCGCCAAGCGAACATCCTGGTATTGGCTCCGGTTGGACGCATCGACAATCTCACGAGCACCGAGTTTCAGGAGCGGCTGCTCGCCGCCGTCAGCTCCAGCTCCGCGGACGTCGTTGTCGACTTCTCCGGGGTCGAATACATCTCGAGCGCCGGTCTGCGGGCACTGATGGCTGCCACGCGACTGAAGCCGAAGGACCGCCGGCTCGCCGTCGCCTGTCTCCATACGGTCGTGAGCGAGATCTTCGCAATCAGCCGGTTCTCGCACGTCGTGCCGGTCTTCGCCACCGTTGAGGAAGCGAGCGCCGCCTGGCAGGCCCCGCCGCGTCCCGAGGAGGCGGTTCCGCATGCCGAAACCCAACCGGCTGGACCGTTGCGTGTCCGCTTTTGGGGCACCCGCGGCTCACTACCGGCGCCGCTGCGGGAGCGGGCGGTCCGCGCCAAGATCCGCGATGCGCTGCTCGCCGCTCGCGGGCACGTATTCGAGACCGAGCAGGCGATCGACGCCTTCATAGACAGCACGCTGCCATTTTCAGTACGCGGCACTTTCGGCGGCAATACCAGCTGTGTGGAGATCATTACCGGCGACGACGAATATGTGATCTGCGATCTCGGCACGGGCGTGCGTGAATTCGGGAACCGGGTACTTCGCAAGCACGGCCCCGGCCGCAAACACACCTTCAATATCTTTTTGTCGCACCCGCACTGGGACCATATCATGGGGTTCCCATTCTTTGCCCCCGCTTACATTCCAGGCAATCGGATTTGCATTTACGGCTGCCACGGAGTCCTGCGCGAGGCGCTGCGCACCCAGCACTCGGCTCCTTGGTTTCCCGTCGATTTTCATTCGCTTGGCTCGAGTATTGAGTTCATCACCCTGGAGTCCGGCCGCGCTTACGAAGTAGCCGGTCTTTCCGTCACCTCGATCAAACAGTTTCACACGGGAGATTCCTACGGCTATCGCTTTTCCCAAGGCGGGAAGTCGATCGTCTATTCTACCGACTGCGAGCACAAGAGCTCCCAGCTCGACGAAACCTACCCGTTCGTCGAGTTCTACCGAAACGCCGACCTGCTGATCTTCGATGCCATGTATTCGCTCGGTGACTCGGTCTCGGTCAAGGAGGATTGGGGTCATTCGAGCAATGTCGTTGCGGTCGAGCTGGCCCAGGCGGCACGCGTCCGGCGCCTCGTGCTATTTCATCACGAGCCGGCATATGACGACCGTATGCTCGAGGAGATCTTCGCCGATACCGTTCGCTTCGAGGCGATCAGCCGCCATGGCCGCGAGGTCGAGGTGATCTCGGCCTATGACGGGCTAGAACTGGAATTGTGACGCGCGGTCCTGCGGTGAGCCGAGGCATCGCTCTGCTGCGCGGTCCGGGTCGGGCGGGCGCGCTCGCGCTGGTCGCGGGCGCCTTAGTCCTGCGCATCATCGACCCCGGCGTCATCACCGAATTGCGCGTGCGCAGCTTCGACTTGGTAGAACGAGTGTGGCCGCGCGCAGCGGATTCTGCACGAGTGGCGATTATAGACATCGACGAGAAGAGCCTCGCACGACTACGGGCAGTGGCCGTGGTCGCGGCACAAGGTGGCCGAACTCCTCCGCCGCATCGCTCAAGGGAAGCCGCGCGTCGTCGGCATTGACATTCTTTTCGCCGACCGAGATCGGCTTTCGCCCGACGAGATCGCGCGAGAACTGCCGGGCCTGCCTCCGGCTTTGGCCGACGCGTTGGCCCAGCTGCCACCGAGCGACCGCGACCTCGCCGAAGCAATTGCAGCGGTCCCGACGGTGCTTTCGTTCGCCCCCAGCCATGAGGAGATGGCGCGAAATTCAGCTCCGCTCCGCCTCGCCCCCATCCGCCAGGCCGGAGACGATCCGACGCCGTTTTTGAAGAGCTACAAATCCCTGGTGCAAAGCCAGCCCGATCTGCGCGCCGCTGCGTTGGCCGCCGGGAGCGACGGAGTCGAGCCGGATCCCGACGGCGTCGTCCGACGACTCGCTCTTGCTGTGACCTATAAACAGACGATCGTCCCAAGTTTTGCGGTCGAGGTCGTGCGTGTCGGCGGCGGCGAGCGCTCGATCGTGATCGATACCGGCGCGCTCGGGATCGAAGAGCTTCAGGATCGGCGGCACCACCATCCCGACGGACAGGCGGGGCCGTGCGATCCTCCACTTCGCGCCGTCGCAGGCACGGTACTTCTCGGCCTCGGACGTCCTTGATGCGGCGTTCGACCCAGCCGAGCTGCGGGGGCAAGTGGTATTGCTCGGGGTTGCCGGCGTCGGCATCGCCGGGCTCCGGGAAACGCCGCTTGGTCTCGTCCGCGCGGTCGACCTCCATGCCCAGCTGATCGAATCGATCCTGCTCGGCGACCTGCTTCGCCGGCCTCCATTTCTTGATTGGTTCGAGCTTGCCACGGCGCTCGTTGCTGGGCTCGTGGTCATCTGGCTGCTGCGCTACGCGAGGCCGGTGCGCGCGGTCGGTGTCGCCTTGGCGATTGCGGCCGCGCTTTTTGGCGTTGAACTCGTGCTCTTCCGTTTTGCGGATCTTCTCTTCGACAGCACCTTTCCTTCGCTGACCTTGCTCGGCGCGTTGGGTGTGATGCTTGTCGGCAACCTTCGCGCCACGCAGGGGGAACTCGTCCGCGAACGCGAGGCGAAGCAGCGGGTCGAGGGCGAGCTTGCCGCGGCGCAGGCAATCCAAATGGGCCTGTTGCCGCGGCGGTTTCCTGCGTTTCCCGATCGTCACGACATCGATGTCTACGCCCGCATCGAGCCGGCGCGAATGGTCGGGGGCGACCTCTATGATTACCTATTGATCGGAGAAAGCAGCCGCTTGTTCTTTCTGATCGCCGACGTGGCTGGCAAGGGCATTGCGGCAGCACTGTTGATGGCGGTGACGAAGGAGGTCATCCGCGACGCCGTGCTCACGTTTGGGCCGGCGCTCGACCGCATCCTCGCGGAAGCCAACCGGAAGACTGCGGCGGCGAGCGCGGAGCTGCAAAGCGAGGGCGGCGTCTTCGTGACCGCTTTCGCCGGGATTCTCGACCTTGGCTCGGGGGAGGTCGATTTTGCCAGTGCCGGGCACGATGCGCCCTTTGTTCTCGGCGGCAAAACCGGCTTACGGCGGCTCGTCACTGAAGGCGGTCCGCCGCTCGGCGCAGTCGACGACTTCCGCTTCCCGATCGATCACGACCGGATCGAGCCGGGCGAGATCTTGCTGCTCTACACCGATGGGATCACAGAAGCGGAGAACGCCAACCATACGCTCTATTCTTCGAAACGGTTAATCATAGCGCTGGGGCAGGCGCCGGTCGCCGATGCCCAGCACGTCGTTGCGGCGATAATCGACGACGTCAGCCGTTTTGTCGGCGGCGCCGAGCAAGCGGACGATATGACTGTACTGGCGCTGCGGAGAGTGGGCGGCGGCGCTGCTACCTGACCGTAATTTCGACGCGGCGGTTGCGGGGCTCGGGGGTTTGGTCGGGGGTAGGCACGAGCGGGTCGCGCTTGCCACGGCCGGCGATCGAGATTGTCTGGCGATCGACCCCGTCGCGAACGAGCGTGTCGCGGATCGCCGCTGCGCGTTGGAGGGAAAGCGCTTGGTTGTAGGGCAGGTTGCCGACCGTGTCGGTGAAGCCGATCACCTCGATTTCGTAAACCGGTCGTTGCTTTGTATCATCGAACACAGCGCGATAGGCGAGTTTGGATTCGGGGGTCAGCTCGGCGCTCCCGACGATGAAATAGAGACGGAAGTGATGCGGCAGGATTGGCTGCGCCGCGATCGCGCTTCGGAAAATCACGTCGATATTGCCGCGGCTCTCCTCGACGGGTGCCGTGCTGCCGGCGCGCGACTTTGCCGTTGCATAGGGCTGCTCGAGGGTCGTAGCCGTCTTGCCCTCCTCGACAGTGATCGCCCCCACCCCGCCGTCTTCGGCATTGGGCAGCACCACGAACAGCGCTTGCCGGGGACAACCCGCGAGGAGGACGATTGAGGCGAATGCCGGGAGTGCCCGCCGCATCATCAGTGGTCGCCATAGACTTGAACCGCAAAGGTCGTACCGCGCACCCCCAGGATTGCGGTCGGCGTCTTGATCTTCATCGCCCCAGGGGTGCTGCGCGCAATGTCGCCGGAGACGACCGCCAAGGTTCCCTTCCGCATATCGGCCAGCATTGCGCCGCGGAAGTCATTCGAATCGAACTGGAATTCGTCGAGCGCGATTTGGCTGCTCGGACCGGCGGAGAATACCGTGTTATCGATGAAGGTAATGCCGATCCCGCCGTCCGAACCTGTTTCGATGACATCCTTGACGAACAGCATATCCCCGACTTCCGCGGGCCGACGCTCCCCGGAGCGCACGACCGCCGCCTGTCCGGTTACCTTTTTGATCTGGGCAATCGGCGAAGTTTCGGCCGCCGAAGGAACTCCCGCCGTCGCAATCAGCAATGCCGCGGCCAACCACAGCACCAAGCCCAATTTCTTCCTCCCCGCCAACTTCTTCCTCCCAGGTTGAATCAATGTCTCCTTAATACACAAGATCGGCAGGCCGTTAGCAGCAAGATGAGCAGGCTTCGGTGAAGAGAGCGTCGATCACGCTATTTGCCGACCCCGCGGAGTTCAGTCGGCTTCAAGCATTTGCCGTCGAGTTCGCGCACCAATGCGGCCTGCCGGATGACGAGCGGTCGCGGCTTCTGATCATTCTCGATGAGCTCTTCACCAACGTGGTAACGCATGGTTATGGGCCGCATTCGGCGGGAGGAACCGTCGCTGTGGCGCTCGGGTGGAAGAGGGACCGCCTGCGGATCAGCTTCGTCGACGACGGCCAGCCGTTCGATCCGCTCGCGTTCCGTGGGCCCGATTTGGAGGACGCCACAGAAGAACGCGGTATTGGGGGGCTCGGCATCCATATTGTCTGCTCGCTCGTCCACCAGGCCCGCTACCGCCGCAAGGACGACCGCAACCACCTCCATCTGATACGGCGCATCGGGGTGCCGAGCGGGGCGGGCGGTTGAGCCTGGCTCATCTCGCCGATGCGGCGAGCAAAATCACGATTTCTGCGACTTGCTGGAATGCGCCGAGAACATCGCCGGTATAGCCGCCGATCTGGCTTCGTGCGAGTTCGGCGGTGGCGAAAACGATCACGCCGGCGAGGCAAAGCGCTATCACTCCGCGCATTGGTCCTAATGCCGCCAAAGCTATCGCGGCGCCGATAAGCGCCGCCGCAATCGCACCGCCCGCACTAGGTGTTCCAGCCATCGCTCCGAGACCATCGGGGCGTGCCGGCGTCAGTCCCATCATCGCCGCCGGCAAAGCGGCCCGCGAGGCGGCATGCGCCGCGATAAGCGCTAGACCGCCGTGGATGACATCACCGATGCCGGCGAGCGCGGCGGCCCGCAACAGCACACTCAGAACAATCGCCAGCACGCCGTAAGTGCCCTGCCGGCTGTCCCGCAGGATCTTGAGCTTTTCTTCCCGGTCGCGCCCCCCGCAAAACCCGTCGGCGGTATCGGCGAGCCCGTCCTCGTGCAACGCTCCCGTCAACGCGATCCCTCCCAGCACCGACAACAGCGCAGCCGGCCAACTGGCCAGGCCGATCAACTGGGCCACAAGGAGAGCGAACGCCGCCGCGCCGCCGATCCCGGCGCCGACGAGCGGAAATGTCCAGCCCGAAATCGGCGAGCCGCCACTCGCCCAATCGCGGATCGACCGGCAGCCGCGTGAAGAAGGCCGTGGCCGCCAGAAACCCGGCGAAAAAACCCGCAGGATAGTGCGAAGGATCCTCTGAGCGGCTCATAGCAGCACGATAACCGGTTTGGCCAAGGACGGGGTGAATGACTATATTTCAGTGCGATGGCGACGATTACCGGAGCGGGGTTGACGTTGCTCGATCTTGATCGCTTACGGGGGGCGCCGCTGTGCCGCGACCCGTTCGACTTTGTCGTCGTCGAGAATTTTGTGGACCGCGACGCGCTGAGCCCCCTCGTCGCCGATTTCCCATCCGTCCCCGGTCACGGCAGTTTCCCGGTCGAAAGCCTGGTATGCGGGGCGGTCTTTTCCCGTCTCGTTGCCGCCTTGACCGGGCCGGCGCTGCGCAGCGCGGTCGGGGAAAAATTCGGCCTCGACCTCGACAGCCGTCCGACGATGGTGACGGTGCGCGGTAGGAGCGACGGCAAGGACGGGCGCATCCACACCGATTCGGAAAGCAAGATCATCACATTGCTGCTCTATTTGAACCACGCCTGGGACCGCCCCGAAGGCCGTTTGCGGCTGCTGCGCGGTCCCGACAACATCGACGATTACGCGCGCGAGGTCGTGCCGCTCGCCGGCACCATGCTGGCGTTTCGCCGCAGCGCCCGCTCATTCCACGGGCATCGACCGCATGTCGGCGAGCGCCGAATGGTGCAGCTCAATTGGGTGACCGAGCCGGCGGTTGTCCGGCGCGAGCTCAACCGCCACCGCTGGTCGGCGCGCTGGAAGGCACTCAACCCGTTTGCGCCCCACCTCAGGGTTGGCGTCGCGTGAAAAATCGATTAACTGATTGCGCGATAAGGGATGGGCGGTAAACGCGGATCGAGAAGAACGATAATGCTGGGAATGCTTCGCTCCGTGGCCGTCGCCGCTATGCTTGTCGCTGCTCTCCCGGCTACGGCGCCAGCGCAGACCCAGGTGGTCGACGAGTTCAAGTTTGGCGTTCTCGCCCATGACATCGGACTGTTCGACAAACACGTCGAATCGGGGGCGGACATCAATTTCGAAATGTTGTTCACCCCGCCGGAATTCTTTCGCGTGATCGGGTCGCCACGGCCTCATCTCGGCGGTTCGCTCAACACGGCGGGCAATACCAACGACGGCTATTTCGGCCTCACTTGGGGGATCACGCTAATCCAGAACCTTTTCGGGTGGGGCGGCAGTGTCTTCGCCAATGGCAGCCTCGGGGGCGCTCTGCAGGACGGCTATACCAACAGCGCCCCGCCGGACCGCAAGAAGCTCGGCTCGACCGCGCTGTTCCGCGAAAGCGTCGAGCTCGGTTATCAGCTGACGCCCAACCTCAGCTTGTCAGGGTTCGTCGACCATATGTCAAACGCGAACCTCGCGCCGCACAATGCAGGGATCACCGACGCTGGCGCGCGGCTCGGCTTCAAGTTCTAGGCGCCTAGACGGACGCAAGCGCTCCCTCCTCCTCCTCGCCGTCGCTGTTTTTGCTGTTTCTCCATTAAACTATCAGCGACCGATCTGATCGGCTCCGCAGAAATCCTAGAGCCCCGGTCGCACCGGGCCTGAAAAACAGCCACAACCCTCGCTGATCCTGGCTGATATCCACCGTTTTCAATCAGTGTCCGCGTCGGGCGACACAGCATATCAATGGCGATTGTCATATCATATCGATGCTAAAATAGCAATACTTTTTTATTTTTATGACTGCCCGGCTTTGAGATTGACCCCAGCGATTATGGATCCGCCCAGAGCGTGCTCTAGCGCATCCCGCTAGCGCGATTTGGTCGATAAAAACGGGCCAAAGTGGCATTCTAAATTCCAGACGGTGGGTATCACCATTAAATAAACTCAATATCTTGCATGCGCATGTGGCAGTTTCGCCACGCTGAGGCGAAAAGACCACCTGCGCGCCAAAGCTTTCTTGATCAGCCCCCGGCTCTGCATATCATGACGCGAGACGCAGGTGTCCTTTGTCCAGCTGACTGCAATCTTTGACTTCTCGGGGGAGCAATGACCAGAAAACGAAATTTCGGCAGCGCCGCGGCGATTGGGGGCTTGACCGCGTCGATCGCGCTGCTGATGGGATTACCGGCGGCGAGCGCCGATGAACTGGCGGATCTTCGCGCCAATCAGGAGCTGCTGCAGCGCCGCATCGAGCAGCTGGCTCAGGCCGCGCAAGGACGCCCGGGCGTCCCAGGGGCTTACGGCGCGGAGGCACACCCAGGTGAAATGGCCACCCAAGGCAGCTTTCCGCGCTCGTTTCTGATCCCGGGGACGGATACCTCGATCCGCGTGGGCGGGTTTATCGACGAGACCCTCGATTACTACTTCGTCGGCGCGCAGCCGAACGGCAACCAGACTACAACCATCGGGGTCACCGGCCAGTTGGAATCGGCGCCACTCAACACGCACGCTTTTACAAGTGTTCCGGGCTTCCCGACCCCCGGAAATCTCGTGCCGCAGAGCACGGCTAGCTCGCGCGGCAACGGAAACTTCTCGCAGAGCCCCCGGGAAACGCGCCTCAACGTTGAGACGCGCACACCGACTGCATGGGGCGAGTCGCGGACTTTCATTGAATTCGACTTTGCGGGCAGCGGCTCCTTCAGTTCAAATAACCTGACCACGGTGTCGGATAGCTTGATCCCGCGTTTGCGGTATGCCTACGGCACGCTCGGTGGTTTCCTCGCCGGGCAGGCCAACTCGAATTTCTCCGATCCTGACGCCAATCCGGAGACGCTCGATTTCGGCGGCCCTGCCGGCTTCGCGGGCGTGACCCGCATCCCTCAGGTTCGATACACTCTTAATGGTCCATGGGGCAGCGCCTGGTCGGTCTCGGCCGAAACCCCCGAGACAGATATCGTCACACCGGCCGGCAACGTTAAAACGGACACGAACCTCGGGCAGAACCCGGTGACCAGCCCGACGACAACGGGCTGCGTCGCCAACGGAATCACGATCAGCGCCGACCGCCGGGTGTGCCTTAGCCTTCAATCCCACCAAGTCCTCGGCGCCCGACCTCACCTTCGCTTCCTATTGGTCAGCAGCCTTGGGGCCACGTCGATTTCCGCGGCCTGGTCCGTCCGACACTGACACTCAACGACGGCAAATTCGTCGACAGGACATTCGTCGGTGGCGGCGGCGGCGTTTCCGGCGACGTCAAACCGGGTTGGTTTGGTTGGGAAAAGGACGACTTTCAGTTCCAATTCACGGTTGGCAACGGCATTGGGCGGTATATCAACGAGAGCAACAACGCGGCACTGGCGACCAACTTCCTCTCGTCTCCGGCCACCGCCGCCGCTGCAGCAAGCATCCTAGTCAGGCCGATATTCGAATACGGCTATGCCCTCGGCTACCAGCACTTCTGGCTGCCCAATTTGCGATCCACCGCGGTTTACGGTTACGCCTATACTGGTTATCCAACGAACGCTGATCGGGCCGACGCAGGGGGTCGTCTCGAACAGGGTGCTGCAGACTGCCCATATCAACTTGATCTGGAGCCCGGTCGCGTTCATCGATGCCGGCGTCGAATATTTTTGGGGGCAACGCCAGACCGCCTCTAATAACATCAAGGGCGATGAGCAAACCTTGATCGGCAAGTTCCGCGTCAAGTTCTAGCAGCGAAAACATCCGACCTTCGAGGCCCGCCGCGGTGTCGGCGGGCCTTTTTGTTTCACTCCGCGGAGCCTGATTTCATGCGGTCACAGACCCGCCGCGACCTCCCGCAAGCACATTCCGCAGCCAGGCGACGCCACGGTCCTCGCCATGATCGCGGTGCCATAATGCCATGATGTCGAAGGGCGGCGACGTATAGGGAGGTTCGAACAGCTTGAGACGATATCCGTTGGCGAAGGCGGCCGCGAGACGGCGCGGCAGCGGCGCCGCCATGTCGGACTGGCTGACCACTGCGAGCGGCGGCAGGGAAATGCGGCGTCGTCAGGCCGACCACGCGGCGCAATCCGCGCGCCGCCAGCGCGCCTTGCAGCAACCCGACTTCGCTGCGGGTGACCAGCCGTTCGAGGCCATGGTCGCTGACATAGCCGTTGATCGCGTGCTCGTCCTCGCCGGTTGCGGAGATGATCAGATGCGACAGTGAGGCGAGACGTTCGAGGGTCAGTTCGCCGTCGGCCGCCGGGTGGTCGGCGCTCAGTACCCAGACCCGGGTCTCCTGAAACAAGGTTTCACAGACAAAGGGCTCGGGCACTCGTCTAAAGCTGCCGATCGCGAGATCGATGCGACCTGCGAGCAGCGCCTCGGTCACCCCCATGTTGCTCGGCCGGATGCGGAGTTCGGCGTTTGGCGCCAGAGTTCGGACCCGGGCAATAAAGCCCGGCACCAGCACCGTGCCGACATACTCGCCGCAGGCGATCGTGAAACGCCGCTCTGTCTGCTCGGGCACGAATTCGGTCGGCCCCAGCGCCAGCTGGAGCTGCAGCAGCCCCTCGCGGAGCCGCGGCGCGATTTCGGCGGCCCGCGGGGTCGGCCGCATGCCATCCGCCACCCGCACGAACAGTTCATCGTGGAGCACATAGCGCAGCCGGTTCAGCGCATGGCTGATCGCCGACTGGCTCAGCCCGAGCCGCTCTCCGGCGCGCGTGACGCTGCGTTCCTCGATCAGCGTGTCGAAGACCCGCAGCAGGTTCAGATCGAGTGTGTGGAAATGCAGGTCATTCATGCGTGCGATGCACAATTATCATTCGCGTGCAAAGGGCGACTTGGGGCAACCTGCTGTTGAGATCAACTAAGGATCTGGAGACGCTGCTATGTCGAGCTTGCTCAAATCGGCCGTTCTGAGTTTAGGGGTATTGGCGGGCACCGCGGTGGTCGCGCTGGCCCAGTCGGTCTCGTCGCTGCCGCCGAGCAGCCCTGCAACGGCTCCAACGGTTGCTACGCCCCCATCTTCGGCTAAAATTTTCCCCAACCCAGGCGGCAACACGACGTGGCAAGAAGAACACGCTCAGCCGGCGGTTGGCTATGAAGCCGACAGGTCGCAGCATCCCTATTCGCCATCGATCGGCCCGCAGCCAGGATCGCACTCCTCGGGCAAAGACGTGCATTATGAGGCGACCGATGGCGACAATGCCCCGAGCCGCCATCCATACACCTCCAATCTTGGTCCTAAAACAAACTAGCAATCACGCGGCGCACCTGCGCCGGTATATTCCTCCTTTCGAAACCCGCCGGCGCAGCCGGCGGGTTTTTCGCGTTTAATTAGCACGGGAAGGGACCTCCCGCCGATCAGCGATGGCCGGCAAAAATTGCCAGGGCCGGTTGGGGTGGCCGGAAACGACCGAATGGGGAAGTTTCCCCGTTTTCGTCGGCTGTGAAGCTTGATGCGGCGGTTCGGTCGGGGGCAGATTGGACGCGTTTGACGCCTGCAGCGGAGGGAGGCTTCGGGTGGAGACGCAGTTCTACGACACACTCGAGACACGCGATCCGGCCGATCGCGAAACGGCTTTGATGTCGGCGTTGCCGCAGGTCATTGCCGCAGCGAAGGAGCGCGCGCCCGCGTATCGCCGGCTGCTCGCGCGGGTTCATCCGGAAGATGTCGTCGACCGGCGCGCCTTGGCCGAATTGCCGCTGACACGGAAATCAGAACTGATCGAATTGCAGCGGCAGGTTCCCCCATTTGGAGGCTTGACGGCGGCGCCGATATCGTCGCTCCGACGGGTCTTCGTGTCGCCCGGGCCAATCTACGAACCGGAGGGCCGGCGGCCGGATTACTGGCGCTTTGCGCGGGCCCTCTTTGCCGCCGGGTTTCGCGCCGGCGATCTCGTGCACAACACCTTCTCGTATCATCTGACGCCGGCGGGCGCGATGGTCGAGAGCGGCGCCGAGGCGCTCGGCTGCCCGGTGATCCCGGCCGGCACCGGGCAGACCGAGCAACAATTGCGTACGATCGCCGATCTGCGGCCGGTCGGCTACGTCGGGACGCCGTCCTTCCTCAAGGTCCTGCTCGACCGCGCGGCGAGCGAGGGCGGCGACGTTTCCTCGCTGAAAAAGGCGCTCGTCGGGGCGGAAGCTCTGCCGTCGGCGCTGCGCGCCGAATTCCGCAGCCGCGGGCTCGGCGTGCTGCAGTGCTACGGGACCGCGGATATCGGCATCATCGCTTATGAGAGCACGAGCCCGCAGGGCGAGCTTTGCGAGGGTATGGTGGTCGATGAGGGGATCATTCTCGAGCTGGTCATGCCAGGCACCGGAGAGCCGGTGCCCCCCGGCGAGGTTGGCGAGGTCGTCGTTACGACATTGACGCCCGAATATCCGCTGATCCGCTTTGCGACCGGCGATCTGTCGGCGATGCTGCCGGGCCCGAGCCCATGCGGCCGGACAAACCATCGGATCAAGGGGTGGCTCGGCCGCGCCGACCAGACCACCAAGGTGCGCGGCATGTTCGTGCACCCTGAGCAAGTCGCCGAAATTCTGCGGCGCCACAAATCGATTATCCGCGCCCGCCTCGTGGTGGAGCGGCCGCGCAGCACCGACGAGATGACCCTGTTGACCGAACTCGGCGAACCGGCGGACGATGTGGGGCAGATCGCCGAAACCTTGCAGGCGGTAACGAAAATGCGCGGTACGGTCAGCCGCGTGCCGGAGGGCAGCCTGCCCGCCGACGGCAAGCTGATCGAGGATCGACGGCAATTGAAATAAAATTCATCGAAAGGTCACAGTTTTTTCAAATCGGCGTCCCAATCGAGTCCCCATATTCTATGTGTAAGGTTGATCCTTACAGGTTTGTCCCCCAAACCTCGTACTCGGTCGAGCAATTCGACCGTGGCCACGCGGCTCCGGTTTTCCCCCACCGGAGCCGCTTTTTTGCCCGCCGAGCACGTTGACCGGACCCGATCTGGTCGCCGAGGGTCTCGCTTGCCGACGCGGCGAGCGTCTGGTCTTTGCCGGGCTCTCGTTTCGGCTTCCGGCAGGGGGCGCTCTGCTGCTCACAGGAGCCAACGGCAGCGGCAAGACCAGCCTGTTGCGTGTCCTCGCCACATTGATCATGCCGGCCGGCGGCCGTCTTCTCTGGGGCATTGCGCCAGTCGAGGCCGAGAGCGCCGCCTATCGCGCGCATCTGGACTTTATAGGTCATCAGGATGGCGTGAAACCCGGTCTTACGCCGCGTGAAACCCTGGCGTTCTGGGCAGCACTCCGGGGTACGGAGTCGAGCCGGGCGCCGTGCCTCCTCGACGCAGCGCTGGCCGCATTCGCCCTCGACCGGGTTGCCGACTGGCCGTGCCGCTGGCTCTCCGCGGGCCAGCGTCGGCGGGTCGCGCTCGCCCGGCTGGTTGCGGCGCCGGCCTCGATCTGGCTTCTCGACGAACCGACCAGCGGGCTCGACCACGAAAACCAATCGCGACTTGAGCAGGCAATCGCCGAGCATCGCGCTTCCGGCGGGCGTGCCGTTGTCGCCAGCCACACGCGGATTGACATCGGCGCCGCCACCACCATCACCCTCGATGCCTTTGCTCCGCTGTCGGACCATGCAGCCGCCGGCTGAAGATGGCGGCGTTTCTCGCCCTCTTTCGGCGCGATCTGAGCCTCGCCTTGCGCCAGGGCGGCGACACCGGTCTCGTCATCGGGTTCTTTGTTCTCGCTGTCGTGCTGTTCCCGTTCGGCGTCGGTCCCGAGCCGGAGGTCCTGCAACGCATCGGTGCCGGCATCATCTGGGTGGCGGCATTGCTCGCGGCTCTGTTGTCGCTCGACCGGCTGTTCGAGGCGGATTATCAGGACGGCGAGCTCGATCTGCTGGCCCTTTCGAGCCTCCCGCTCGAGCTTGCGGTACTCGCAAAATGCGCCGCGCATTGGGTGGCAACTGGCCTTCCTCTGGCGCTGACCAGCCCGTTTCTCGCGCTGTTGGTCGATCTCGATCCGGGGTCGATCGCGACATTGTTTGCCAGCCTGTTGATCGGCACCCCGACGCTCAGCCTGATCGGCAGCGTCGCTGCGGCGTTGAGCCTGGGGGCTCGGCGTCAAGGCGTCGTGCTGTCGCTCCTCGTCCTGCCTCTCTACATCCCACCGCTGATCTTTGGCGCCGGGGCGGTCGAAGCGAGCGCAGTCGGGAGCGGTGCCCGCGCCCATCTGCTGATCCTGTCCGCGGTCAGCTTGGCAGCTCTGGCGCTCTGTCCGTGGGCGAGCGCTGCGGCCTTGCGCCAGGCGCTGGAGTAAGCGCGGCATCGTCGATGCTGACTTGACGCGATATCGGGATTACATCTACCCCGCGATGATTAATTGGCTCGCCAACCCCGCGCGGTTCATGCGGCTGAGCGCAAGGGCTGTGCCGTGGTGCGGTTGGGCCGCCGTGGTCGTCCTTGCGGTCGGCCTTTTCTGGTCATTGGTCGTGGCGCCGCCGGATTATCAGCAGGGCGACACCGTGCGGATCATGTATGTGCATGTTCCGGCTGCGTGGATGGCGCTCAGCGTCTACCTGTTCGTCGCGGTGGCGAGCGCGGTTGGGCTCGTCTGGCGGCACCCGCTCGCAGAAGTGGCGGCCCGCGCATCCGCTCCGATCGGTGCGGCGTTTACCTTTGTCTGCCTCGCCACCGGCTCGCTGTGGGGCCGCCCGATGTGGGGCGCGTGGTGGGTGTGGGACGCCCGGCTGACCTCGGTGCTGATCTTGTTCTTTCTCTACCTCGGCTACATCGCGCTGGCGAATGCGTTCGACGATCTGTCGCGCGGCGGCAAGGCGGCCGCGGTGCTGGCGCTGGTCGGCGTAGTCAACCTGCCGATCATCAAGTTCTCCGTCGATTGGTGGAACACCCTGCATCAGCCGGCGAGCGTGATGCGGATCGGCGGACCCCGGATCGACATCTCGATGCTCGCCCCGCTGCTGATCATGGCTGTGGGGTTCACGCTGCTGTTTGTCGCGCTGCTGATGGTGCGCATGAGAACCGCGCTGAACGAGCGCAAGGCGATGGCGCTGCGGCTCAATGTCGGTAACGTGCCAGCTGCGCGTCCGGAGCGCGAGCGGGCCGTTGCTGCCCGCACCGCGGTGCCGTGATGGGCGACATCAGCGCCTTTCTCGCAATGGGCGGCTATGCCGGGTTCGTGTGGTCGGCCTATGGGGTCGCGCTCGCGGTTCTCGGAGGTCTCGCCTTAGTCTCGTGGCGGCGCTACCGCGAAAGCACGGTCATCCTGGAGCGGCTGCAGCAGGACCCGCCGAAGCGACGATGACCCGCAAGCAGCAGAGATTGGGATTGCTCGCTCTCGGCATGGCGGCTCTTGGCGGAGCCACGGTGCTGGTGTTGAGCGCGTTCAACGACAATCTCGTATTTTTCTACAGCCCGACCGAGTTGAAGGCAAAGGCGGTTACGCCGGATCGCCGGGTGCGGATCGGCGGTCTGGTCGAGGCGGACAGCCTGTCGCGTGGCGCCGACGGGCGCAGCTTCTCGTTTCGCATCACCGATGGCGCGGATGACGTGGCGGTCGTGTATCAGGGGCTGCTGCCGGATCTCTTCCGAGAGGGGCAAGGCGCCGTCGCTGAGGGGAAATTACGTCCCGACGGGGTCTTCGCCGCATCGAGCGTGCTGGCCAAGCACGATGAGAACTACATGCCGCGCGAGGTTGTGGACGCTCTGAAAAAGAGCGGGCATTGGCAGGAGGGCGGTGCGGCGCCGGCCGGAATGGCACAGAAGAAATGATCGATGGTACGCAAGCTTTTGTTCCTCTTGCCGGCGGCGCTGTTCGCCGTGTTGGTGGTCGCATTTGCGGTCGGTCTGAGGCATGATCCGCACCTGCTCCCATCGGCATTGATCGACCGCCCGGCGCCCGATTTTGCCTTGCCCGGTCTTTTCGAGAGCGCCAACGGGTTGACCCGCTACGATCTCGATGGTCGCGTGACGCTTGTCAACTTTTTCGCGTCCTGGTGCGCCCCGTGCCGCGAAGAGCACTCGGAGCTGATGGCGTTGGGCCGCCTTCCCGGGGTCACACTCGACGGTATCGCATATAAGGACAAACCGGAAGAGACGCGCCGATTTCTGGAACGTCTCGGCAACCCCTTCGGCCATATCGGGGTCGACCGGAACGGCACGACAGCGATCGATTTTGGAGTTTACGGTGTTCCGGAGACGTATGTCGTGGACGCGACCGGCCACATCCGTTATCGCCACGTCGGCCCAGTGACCGCCGAGGATGTCAAAAGCGAAATCCTGCCCCTCATCCAGCAACTCGGTCGCGCCGAGTAGCTCGCGCTCGGCAGTCAGGGTTCCGACTCTCGGTCTTCGCTAGAGACCTCGGCGAGAAAGCCGGGAAGATCATGCCAACCATAAGCGATAGCCTCGATCGTCGTGCCGCCGACCGCGATTGGCTTTCGGCTCACTTGGTGGGCGCCGAGTCGCTCGTAGAAGAACCGAGACGGATTGTCGCGCAGCACCCAAAGGATCGCCGAACGGCGGCCTGACGCGACGAGCCGGCGGAACAAGGCGATCAGCAGCCTTCGCCCGATCCCTTGGTTCTGCCGATCCGGGGCGACGTAAAGGGTGAACACTTCGCCAGTGAAAGAGCGGTCTCCGCGGTTGGGCCCGCAGCTGCCAAAACCGAGGATGGCGCCGTTCGACCCTACGGCCACGCGTACATCCCGCGGCTCCCGCAGGATCACGCCGCGCCACCCTGCCTCGCGGCGCCGTTCCGACAATCCGACGAGGTAGGCCGTGGAGAGCACCCCGGCGTAAGTCGTGCGCCAGGTCTCGACATCGAGGCGGGCAATACCGCGCGCGTCTCCCGACCGCGCCGGCCGGATCGTGATCTCACTCATGACCGCCATTTTGCCCGGTTTCGCGCGCCGAGGGGAGAGCCATGCGAGGCGAGGGATGCCTGGGTCGAGGTTCCTGCGGCTGCGTAATGCGTTGCCGCGTGGCCTTGCAACGCCGGCCCCGTTATGGTGCCCCTATGAGGGGATGTCGGCTGCTTCATTTCAGCTTTGTTGCCGGGCTGCTACTCTCGATTTCTGCTGCGGGCTATCCCGGGAACTCAGAGAATCCAGGTACTGCCGCGTCGTCCCCGGCGGGGATGCCCGCCGAGCGGCTTGGCGGCCTCGCATGGACGGCCTACGCCTACCAAGCGAAATCCAGCAAGGTGTGCTATTTGGCCGGTGAAGCGAAGAAGAGCGAGCCAACCGGGGTCAAGCGCAAACATCCCTTGGCCATGGTAACCCATAGGCCGGGTGAGAAGATCGCCAACGTCGTCAGTTTCATTGAAGGCTATCCGCTCAAGGAGGGTAGCGATGTGTCGCTCGATATCGGCGGTGCGAAATTCGATCTGTTCACCAAGGGCGACAGCGCCTGGGCGCGGACACCCGAACTCGACAAGTCAATCGTCGAGGCGATGGCCAAAGGAAAGCAGGCGATTGTCAAGGGCACACCGCAGAAAGGAAAGGCCACCACGGACACCTATTCGCTCGCCGGCTTTGCCGAGGCCCTCGCACTGATCGACAAAGCCTGCGACGTGAAGCGCTGAGCGGCACCGCTCCCCATATAACGGCGAGCCATGCTGACCGAGGATTTATCCGAACCACCGCGTCGCAACCTTGTCGGTTTGGGCCGTGATGCGCTCGCCGCCGAAATGGCCGAATTTGGCGCCGAACCGTTCCGCGCACGCCAGCTCTGGCACTGGATCTATCGTCGGGGCGCCACCGATTTCGCGGCGATGACCTCGTTGTCGAAGCCGTTCCGCGACAGGCTCGCGGCACGCTACATGCTGCAGCGGCCGGCGATATCGAGCGCGCTCGCCTCGGTCGACGGAACCCGCAAATGGCTCCTGCGCTTTGCCGATGGCGAGGAGGTCGAGACGGTCCATATCCCGGAGGAGGATCGCGGCACCTTATGCGTTTCCTCCCAGGTCGGCTGTACGTTGACCTGCTCCTTCTGCCACACCGGCACACAGCGGTTGGTGCGCAATCTGGCGTCGGACGAGATCGTCGGACAGGTGATGATCGCGCGGGATGCGCTCGGCGAATGGCCGTCGCCGCAAGATGACCGGCAGGTGACAAACATCGTTTTGATGGGAATGGGCGAGCCGCTCTACAATTACGAGAATGTCGCGGCCGCCTTGAAGATCGTTATGGACGGGGAGGGTCTGTCGATCTCGCGGCGCAAGATCACGTTGTCGACCTCCGGGGTGGTTCCGATGATCCGCCGCTGCGGCGCCGAGCTGGCCGTCAATCTCGCCGTCTCGCTGCATGGGGTGCGCGACGACATACGCGATCGCCTGGTGCCGCTCAACCGCAAATACCCGATCGTCGAGCTGCTCGAGGCGTGCCGGAGCTATCCGGGGGCGAGCAATGCCCGCCGCATCACCTTCGAATACGTCATGCTGAAGGGCATCAATGACAGCCCGGCCGATGCGCGCGAGTTGGTGCGGCTGGTGGGCGGCATTCCCGCGAAAATCAATCTGATCCCGTTCAACCCGTGGCCGGGCGCGCCCTACGAGTGCTCTCCGGACGCGGCGATCAAGGCCTTTTCCGACATCGTCTTTGCTGCCGGCTATTCGGCGCCTGTGCGCACGCCGCGCGGCCGCGACATCCTTGCCGCCTGCGGCCAGCTGAAATCGGCGAGCGTCAGGGTGCGCCGGGGCGAGCGACCGCCACTGCCCGCCGCCTGACTGCTGTCGCTGCCGCGCTTTCGGTTACCCCACGTGTGGTATGCGCTTCTCGGATCTGCGCTCGCCGCCTATGGGGCGCTGGTCGGCGGGCTTTATGTCTTTCAACGCCATCTGCTCTACTTTCCCGACGGCGCGCGCCCCCAGCTTGGGGATTTCGCCGCGCTCGGCGTCCGCGAAATTACACTAAACACGGCCGACGGGCTGTCACTGCTCTCCTGGTATCTGCCGCCACGTGATGGCCGCCCGGTCATTGCATATTTTCACGGCAATGGCGGCCATATCGGATACCGCGCCGAGCGCCTGCGGTGGTTTGCCCGCAACGGGTACGGGGTGCTGATGGCCGAGTACCGCGGCTATGGCGGCAACCCAGGGATGCCGAGCGAACCAGGCCTGATCGCTGACGGTGCCGCGGCTCTTGATTTTCTCGGTGGCCAGGGGATCGCGCCGAAACGGCTCGTGATCTACGGCGAGTTTCTCGGATCGGGAGTCGCCGTGCCCTTGGCCGTGCAGCGGGCGATTGCCGGGCTGATCCTGGAGGCGCCGTTCACCAGTGTCGCCGAAGTCGCCCAATATCATTATTCCCTTATCCCAGCCGCCGCGTTGGTGCGGGACCGGTTCGACTCGCTTGCGCGGATCGGCCAAGTCAAGGCTCCGATCCTGGTTCTTCACGGCGAGCGAGACCGGATTGTGCCGGCGCGGTTCGGCCGCGCGCTTTTTGACGCCGCGCCAGAACCGAAGGAGTTGTGGATCGCCGGAGAGGCCGGTCACGAGAACCTCGTCCGGTATGGCGCATTCGAGGCGATCCTCGATTTTTTGCAGCGTCGGGTCGGCTGACTTGCCTGACTCTGTGGACGGTTTAGGGGATAGAGTCGCTATCCTGGGGGTAAGCCTGTGGGCAACGATTTTACCGCTTGTACCGGAAATTTCCGGCGATAAGCTCCCTCGCGTGGTTGACACGGTGGACTCGAGGCCGTGGCCGACGGGTCGGCGGGCCAATTCAGGGGGAAAATGGGAGCCCTCAGACCACACCAGGGGCGGTCCATTCGGACCGCCCCTTTTGACTTCTGGGAGACTTCAAGCCCGGATCTCCTGGCGTTGGAAGGCGACATAGGCAATCGCGAAAATGACGATCATTCCAGCGATGAGGCCAGTCATCTGCGGCCAGACGAGAATGAAGCTCTGCGCGGCCGGCAACGGCGTGCCGAGCAAGGCGCCCTGAACCTGGCTGTAAAAGACCGGTCCGAGGGCGCGGGTCGCCGGCTGCAGCAATGCGAGGGCGATTTCCGCAAAGAGCGTATTCGGCGAGATCCGGTCCAGAACTTGTGAGATCTGTAGATAGCCGAGGTTCGGGCCGAAGATCCCTTCCGGCGGGCCTGCAATCAATGTCGCGACGAGCGGCGTGACAACCGACCAGAACAACGAGAACAAGAGCCATACGCCGAGAGCGGCAAGCGCCGCGGTGGCGGGGGCGCGGAACACCACCGAAAAGAGAAAGGCTACCGCCAGCCAGACCCCGCCATAGGCGATCGTCGCGACGAGAAACCCCAGCATGCGGAGCATCTCTTCGGTATTGGGCGGCAAACCGAGAAGCAACAGGCCGAGACCGATTGTCAAGAGCCACAGCGAGAACAGGCCGATCGCCAGCGCCACCAGCCCGGCGAGAAATTTCCCGAGCAGGAGGGCGTCGCGGTAGATCGGCTGCGCCAGCACCCGGCTCAAGGTACGGCGGTTGAATTCCCCGTTGATCGCATCGAAGCCGATCGCAATCGCGACCAGTGGGATCAGAAACCCCAACAATGCGATAAAGGACGGTAGCGGATCCTGCGCCATCGTAAGCAAGCGCAGGAAAAGGAATGGGCTCTCGCCGATGCTGGCCCGGATCGACAGGATCGCGGCATAGGCGGCGGCAATCGCAGTCAGAAAAACCAGGGCTTCGAGGACCCACATCCGGGCCCCCGAAAGATAGTCCGCGGCCTCCTTGGCGACGACGACCCCGACCCCGGTGAACGGCGAGCCTCTACGCCGCATCGCGGACCTCGTCGAAATAGCGGGTATAGACTTCGTTGAGGCTCGGCTCGGCGAAGCGGATGCCTAGCAGGTCCGATGACGGGGCGAGGCGCCGCGCGATCTCGGCGCGCAGGTCGCTTTCGCAGTCGACCCGGTAGAGTTCGGGACCCAGAGCCTGCACCCGGACCGCACCCGGGACCGCGGCGAGGTGAGTACGGACAGCGGCGCCGCGAGCCTCGACATCGATCACATACCCGCCGCCCAGCACGCGGTGAGCCAGATCGGTCACGCTGCCCGACAGCGCGATGCGTCCGCGATTGAACAGGGCGACCCGGTCGCACACGCTCTGCACCTGGTCGAGATGATGCGAGGATAAGAGAACCGCGGTGCCGTCAGCCTTGAGCCCTCGGATCATGCCGAGAAATTCTTGGGTCGAATGTGGGTCCAATGTTGCCGTCGGCTCGTCGAGGATGGCGATGCTCGGGCGCTTCATCAGCACCTCGGCAAGCCCGAGGCGCTGGCGCATTCCGCGCGAGAACGTCGCGACCCGGTCCCGCCCGACATCGGGCAATCCGACTCGCGCCAGCGCTTCAGCAAACCTCTGGTCGATCTCGCGCCGTGACAATCCGGCCAGCCGCGCGGTATAGGCGAGGTTGTCGCGGGCCGAGAGCCCGTCGTAGAAGCCGACGGAATCGGGGAGATAGCCGACCCGGCGCTTGACTTCGAGCGGGTCGCGCAACGGGTCGAACCCGGCCACTTCGGCACGCCCTTCGGTCGGTTCGGTCAGCCCGAGCAGCATCAGGATCGTCGTCGTTTTTCCCGACCCATTGGGCCCGAGAATGCCGACGATCTCGCCGGCGCGGACGTCGAGATCGATGTGGTCGACGGCCACCGTCGCGCCGTAGCGCTTGGTCAGTCCCTGCGCCCTGATGACGATTCCCTCAGCCATATCATTCTGCCTTCACTGAGGCCGGTGGGTGAGGGTCTGTGCCCATCCTGGTCAACGCCTGCCGAAGCGGGCGACGGCGAAAACGACGACCAGCAACGAGACTGCGATGACGCCGATCCCGACGGCACCCCACAGGGTCGAGGTCAGGACCGTGATGCGGAAGTTCGCCGATTCGGACTGACCACCGGCCGCATTGGCGCGGATCGTCGTTTGATAATCACCGGCAATGGCACGTGGCGACGGGGTCAGGCTGACCTTGATCTGCTGCGATTTCCCAGCTGCCAACTCGGGCAGCTGCTTGGGATCGAAGCTCGTCTTCCAGCCCTCGGGTGCCGTCGCGCTGAAGTCGACGTCGTGCGCCGCTTCGCTGCCGTCATTGCGAACGACGACGGTCAATTGCCCGTCCTGGCCGGCATAGGCCTCGCCGCTGAGACGCCCGCCCTCGCCGGCCAACGCCAGCCGCGGCTGGCCGACGATCGTGATGGCGAGATCGAGATCGGCCGAAGCCGCCTCGCTCTTGGCGTGCAGCGCGAGCTTGTAATCTCCGGCTGGCGTGTCACGCGGCAAAGCCACCGAGGCTTCGATGTCCTTTGATTTGCCAGCCTCGATCGGAATGCTGGTGAGCTGCTGGCTGCCATAAGCTTCAGTGAAGGTGACCTGGAAGTTCTTCGGTGCGTCTGCACTGAAATTGATCGTCGCGTCGCGCCCGCTGTCATTCCCGACAGTCACTCGGAACTTGAACGAAGTCGTCGCGGTGCCGCGCAATGATGGGAAGTTGGTGGTGAGTTTGAGCTTGGCCGGAAGCTCCTGCCCGATCGTGACGGTGATCGGCAGCTTGAGATCGCTTCCCTCGCCCTTGGCATCGACGAGAAAACGGTATTCGCCCGGTCCGGTACCAGTGGGCGGCTCGAGCCGCAGCTGCAATTTCTCTTCGGTATCGGGCGCCACGATCGCCGATTCGACCGGCTGGCCGCCACCGAGGATCATTGCCTTCCAGCCTTGAGCGACATCCGGGACCGAAAGAGCCAATTGCTCCGGGGGGTGATTGAAGTTGCGCAACGACAGATCGATCGTCGTGGTCTCGCCGGCGCGGACGGTCAGCGCAGGATAACGTGTCGTCAAGAAGACGCCGGAGATGCCATTCGAGGGCTTGTCCGCGGCGCCGGCCGCTGCCGCCGTCAATAGGACGAAACATAGTGCGGCAAGGCGCAGCAACATCCTCGACACCTCCGACACGAACCACTGACCTGGTAACGGGAACCTTGGCGCGCTGAAATACGTCAGTCGGCAGCAGGAGCGAAATTAACAATTTTTCATGTTGTCGGGCAAATCGGGCCGCCAAAGCGGGTCAGAAGGCGCTTCCAAAATTACGCGCGAACCAGCCTTTGGTCGGTGAACCTGGGGTGCCGGATGTGACGAGGGAATAGGCATCGACATACCACTCATTGCCCGGGTAATTGTGGCCGAGCACTGCCGCATTCTCTTTGGCCTCGTCGGTGAGGCCGAGCGCCAAATCGCACTCGACGAGGCGTTCCAGCGCTTCGGGAACATGCGTCGTCGTCTGAAAATTGTCGATGACCCGTTTAAACCGGTTCATCGCTGCCAGATACTGTCCCCGCTTCAGATAATAGCGGCCGATCTCCATCTCCTTGCCGGCAAGATGATCCCGCGTAAAATCCAACTTCAGCTTGGCGTCTCGCGCGTATTTGCTGTCGGGAAAGCGCCTTACGACGTCGTCGAGCGCCTTTAGAGCGAGTTCGGTGGTCTTCTGATCGCGACCGATATCGACGATCTGCACGTAATACGAGATCGCCTTCAAATAGTAGGCATAGGCGATGTCACGATGGCCTGGATGAAGTTGAATAAACCGATCAGCCGCAATGATCGCTTCACCGTAATTTCCCGCCTCGTACTGAGCATAGGCCGACATCAGCTGGCTTTTCGTGGCCCAGACGGAATAGGGGTGCTGACTTTCCACTTCCTCGAATGTCTTGGCCGCCGTGGGGTAGCGCTCCTCGACGAGTTCGTCCATGGCCTTGTTGTAGAGATCGTCAACCGGCTTCTCGACATAGGCCTCCTTTTTGGCGCCGCCGCACGCAGCCAGCGCGCCAATCAGCGCGGCCAAGCCGAACCAGCGAAATAAGGGCAACAAACGCATCGGCCTGCTCTGGAGAGGAATGTTGACGCGCCGGTTATAGCACAACTCGCCAGCGAACGAGCAAGCCGGCGCGCCCGTCAATCGCCGGCGAGCTGGAGCCCGTCCTGCCATTCCAGCTCGCCGCGATGTGTCGATCGGCTCACAGTGGTGTAGCACCAGGCCTCACCGTCCGCGAACAGCGCCGAGAGCAGGCGCCGGGTATGGGAATGCCCGGAGCGCACGCCGCGGAAGGATCCAAGCAGCGGAGCCCCGGCGAGATAGAGGTCTCCGAAGGCGTCGAGGAGCTTGTGCCGCACGAACTCGTCGGCATAGCGCAACCCGCCGACGTTCAAGACATGATCGCGACCGACGACCACGGCATTGTCGAGCGATCCGCCGCGCGCCAAGCCCGCCGCCCGCAGCCGGTCGAGCTCGTCCAGAAGTCCGAATGTCCGCGCCCGGCTGAGTTCCGTCTTGAAGGTGTCCGAATCGAACATTAGACAAATGTCTTGCCGGCGAATCAGCGGGTTGTCGAAATCGATCTCAAAGCTCATCGAAAAACCGTGATCGGGGAGCAGCGCGGCCGTGGCACCGTCTTCGGTGACGCTAACTTCCTTCAGCACTTTGATCGCGCGCCGTGCGGCATCTTGTTCGACAACCCCGGCGCACTCGATCAGAAACAGGAAGGGCGCGGCACTCCCATCCATGATCGGCACTTCGCAGCCATCGAGCTCGATGATCGCATTGTCGATGGCGGCACCGGCCAACGCCGCCATCAAGTGCTCGACCGTGCCTACCGTGTTTCCCTCGCCGTTGGACAGCACGGTAGAGAGCGGCGACCCGATCGTATTGGCCCAGTTTGCGCGAATCTCGACCGCCGAACCGGCTCGGCGGAACACGATACCCGTGTCCGCGGCGGCGGGGTGCAATGTCATTGCCACCCTTTCGCCCGAATGAAGTCCAATTCCCCGGCAGCCGATAGCTGTTTTCAGCGTCTGCTGAGACGCCGTCGCGATATCCCCCAACATGCGACAGTCTTCTATAAAGTGGTCCCCTGACGAGGGGGAAGCTACTTTTGCCCTGACTTCACCTCAAATCACTCTTTGTTGCGAATTGTTGCACCGCCGGAAGGATGTTCCAGGGGCTAGTGAAGACCCTCACCGCCTCGCTTTGCTCACCCCCTTTGCCGCAATGAGCGCGTGAAAGAAACACCCAGCGCTAGTTTATACGCTTCCCCGGCGAAAGCCGGGGCCTATCGTTCCACGACACGAGCCCAACCGCTGACAGGGCACTGCGATTGCTTCAAGGAAATTCCAAGCGGTGGAGGAATGGGCCGGCTTTCCCCACGGAACTAGTCCGTGGGCTGAAGGCCACGGGAAGGCGAGGGAAATTTTTGCTGATTACATTTCAAGCGCGATTTCTTCACAATGCTCAACGCGGGAGAGGGGCTAGCAACCCCCTAACCCTCCCTGAAAACCGCGAAAGTTAGGGTGGCGCCGGCAAATCTAGTTGGCTTGGCGGCGCAGGAATGCGGGGATGTCGAGCAGGTCGTCTTCCCTGCTCAAATTGGGCCGATCGTCCGGCTCCAGCGGCGCCAGCCGGGGTTGGGCATTCGGCTGACTGGCCGGCTTCCCCGCCTGGACGGACGGGCGCGGCGGGGGCTCCGGCGCTGGTGCACGAGCGCGGCCCACTCCGGTCACCCGCTCGATCAGGCTGGGTACTCGCCCTTTCGGCTTCGGTGCGGCTTCTTTGGCGGCTGGGGGAACGGCGGGCTGGGTCAGCGGGACCGGGCGCGCCGCCCCGGCATCGGCCGGTTTGGGCGCGATGAAGGCACCGTTCCGTATTGCCGCAGTCTCAGCCGCTTCCGCCGCCTGCGGCAGCGGTTCGCTGTCGAACTCCGGTCGCGGCTTGGTCGATTGCGCCGCATTCTGCGTGAGCACGGGCTGGGTGTAGCCGCCCGTCGTGGCTTCGCGCAGCGGGGGGACCGAATCGCGGCTGCTGACCAGGCTGATCGCCGGGCGCGGCTGCGCGACCGCTTCGGCGTCGATGCCTGTGGCGACGACGGAAATCCGCATCTTCCCTTCGAGCCTCTCGTCAAAGGTCGAACCAAAGATAATGTTGGCCTCCGGATCGACCTCCTCGCGAATGCGATTGGCGGCCTCGTCGACCTCGAACAACGTCATATCGAGACCGCCGGTAATGTTGATGAGGACGCCTCTGGCGCCCTTCATCGATACGTCTTCGAGCAGCGGGTTCGAGATCGCGGCCTCGGCGGCATCGGTCGCCCGCTTCTCGCCTTCGGCCTCGCCGGTTCCCATCATCGCCTTGCCCATCTCGCCCATGACGGTGCGAATGTCGGCAAAGTCGAGATTGATGAGGCCGGGCATGACCATTAGGTCGGTAACGCCGCGCACCCCCGAATGGAGCACGTCGTCCGCCATCTTGAAGGCGTCCGCAAAGGTCGTGCGCTCGTTGGCGATGCGGAAGAGGTTCTGGTTCGGAATGATGATCAAGGTGTCGACAAATTTCTGCAGTTCCTCGATGCCGGCCTCGGCGCTGCGCATCCGATGGCTGCCCTCGAAATGAAACGGCTTCGTCACCACACCGACGGTCAGAATCCCCGATTCGCGCGCGATCCGTGCAATCACCGGAGCGCCCCCGGTGCCGGTTCCCCCGCCCATGCCGGCGGTGATGAACACCATGTTGGAGCCGCCCATCGCCTCGAGGATGTCGTCGAGCGCCTCCTCGGCCGCAGCCCGCCCGACATCGGGGCGTGAGCCGGCGCCGAGCCCGCGGGTGACGCCGATCCCCATCTGGATTTTGCGCGGGGCGCTCGATTGCAGGAGCGCCTGCGCGTCGGTGTTGCAGACGACGAATTCACAACCGATCAAATTCGAGCGGATCATGTTGTTGACGGCGTTCCCCCCGGCGCCGCCGACCCCGACCACCGTAATGCGGGGTTTCATCTCGTGCTCGTCCCTCGGGATGCTCAGATTGATCATGCGGTCCCCTCCACTGCTGTGCCCCTAACGACACCCGGTCCGGTCCGGGCTCCCCCTCGCTGGCTCACGCTGTGGCCGGGCGAGCTACAAGTCGAATTCTGCCTCAAAAATTGTCCTTCAGCCAATGCCCCAATCGGCCGAAAACACCCCATCGTGGACCCTCCAGGCTGCGCCTTGCACCCGAGATCTCGGCGCGCTCGGATAGGGCGAAATGCAGTAGCCCAGCGGTCGTCGCAAAGGCCGGACCACCAGTCGCCTCCGCGAGGCCCGACACCCGCTGCGGCCGCCCCATCCGCACCTGTTTATCCAAGATCAGTCCGGCGAACTCGCGCGCCCCGTGCAGCTGGCAAGCCCCGCCGGTCAGCACGACACGCCGGCCCGCGACTTTGTCGAAGCCGCTCGCCTCCAGCCGATTGCGCACCAGCTCGAAGGTCTCCTCAATGCGCGGCGCGATGATGCCGACGAGCAGGGATTTTGGCACATGGTTGACATGCCCCTCCTCTTCCTCGCCGATTTGCGGGACCGCAATCATCTCGCGCTCGTCTGTGCTCGCTGAAATCGCTGTGCCGAACAACGTCTTCATGCGTTCGGCGTGGGCGACCCCGGTCGAGAGCCCGCGGGCGATGTCGTTGGTGACATGCATGCCGCCGACCGGCACGTAATCGGCAAAAATCAAATTCCCGTCGAAGAACACGCCGATCGTCGTCGTTCCGCCGCCCATGTCGATAACCGTTACGCCGAGACCGATCTCGTCCTCTACGAGACTGGAGAGTCCCGAGGCATAGGGGCTGACAACGAGAGCCTCCACCTCGAGATGCGAGCGTCCAACGGCGGCGGTGTGGTTGCGCACGCTGGCTGAGCTTGCCGTCACCACATGCATATTGACCCCGAGCCGCTCGCCGAGCATGCCGCGCGGATCGCGGATGCCGCGGCTGTCGTCAACCGAAAAGCCCACCGGGACGGAATGGATAATCTGGCGATCGCCCGGCTCGCGCATCAAATACCCGTGCTCGAGTACCCGCCGCATCTCCGCATCGGTGATCTCGCGCCCGGTGATGTCGATTTCCGCCTTGATGATCCGTGAGGCGGAGAAACCGCCGGACAGGTTTGCCACGACACGCTCTATCGTCTCGCCGGCCATCTCCTCGGCGGCGTGCACCGCATTCAGCACGGAGGTACCGGTCGCCTCTAGGTCGACAATTCCCCCGTTGCGCACGCCACGCGAGATCTGATGACCAATCCCGAGAACCCGGGGCCTATCGTCCTCGACCCGTGCGATAAAGCAGCAAATCTTTGTGGTGCCGATATCGAGGGCGGTGATCAAGCTGCCGCGGGGCCGTGTCGCCGGTCTGCGGGGTTTCGCCTGGCCATCGGCTTCGTTCTTTGCCGCTTTTCGGGCGCCCTTCGCGCGAGTCGGCGCTTCATCCACTGTGGTCATGTGTTCTTCGCCGATGGGCGTCCCTTCTTGGTTGTCGGCGATGTCGGCGGTTCTTTCGGCACCTCCGGGTTGACCCGCAGAACCAGCCGATCCGGGAGGCGCACATCGACGGTCTGCACGTCGCGCTTCAGGATGGCGCTCGATCGCTCGAGCCGGGCGAGCTGAGCCCAGGCGCCGGCCGGCGCCTCGGCCGGGAGGAGGACATCGATCGCGTTGTCGATGCGCAAGTTCCAGCGGCGGTCGCCAACCCGGATCGCGGCACTGACGCGAGCGGCGAGCTCGGGCTCGGTCGCCAGTATGTCGAGCAGATCCGCGGCATGTCCCGCCGCACCTTCGCCGACAACCAACGGCAGCTTGGCAAAGCGGTCGAGCCGGGTCACCGGGATGACGCTGCCCTCGCGGTCGATCAGCTCGAGCTCGCCGCCGTGCTGCCAAAGGGCGAGCGGTTTGCGCTCGACGAGGCGCACGTAGAGCGTGTCCGGCAGGCGGCGCTCGACCACCGCGGAGCGAACCCAGGGCAAAGTCTCGAGTTGTTCCTTGGCCCGCCTCGGGCTCATGGCCAGAATGGGCGTGCCGGGGCCGGTGCCGAGCGCAGCGAGGATCGTCTCGCGATCCGTCGTTTCGCGTCCTTCGACTTTGATGTCAGTCACCACCAACCCCAGCCGCGCGGTGCCGTCGAGCATCCGGTCGGCCGTATACTGCAGCGCCGTTTGGCCGAGGGGCGAGCGGCTCAGCTGAACGGCTGCGTACAACCCGGCCGCCAACAAAACCGGGATGCCGACCCACAGGCTCACGCGGCGGAGGAGGGTAGAGAGACGGCCGCGTCGCGGGCGTCGCGGTGCCGACCCCTTCATCCGTCGCATGACGCATTCTCCACCATCCAGGCGACCAGCTCGTCGAAGCCGATGCCAACATGACGAGCGATATCGGGCACCAGTGAAGTCGGCGTCATCCCTGGTTGCGTGTTCACCTCGAGGAGATAGAGACAACCGCAACCTTCCGGCGTGTCGTCATAGCGCAAATCGGCGCGGCTGACGCCGCGGCAACCGAGCGCGCGATGCGCCCGCAAGCCGATGTCGAGCGCCTCTTCATAGACCGCCGGCGGAACCGGCGCCGGTGTCAGATGATCCGATCCGCCCGCCGTGTATTTCGCGGTGTAATCGTAAAAGCTGCCGCGCGGGACGATCTCACAGGCGCCGAGTGCCCGGTCCCCCATCACCGCCACCGTGAGCTCTCGCCCGGGGACAAAGCGTTCGATCAGCAACTCGGCGCCGTAGCACCACTCCATTACCTCCTCGCGCCAGGAATTGTCGTTGATCCGCACGATCCGCACGCCGACGCTCGATCCCTGATTGGTCGGCTTGACCACAAAGGGAGTCGGCATCGGGTCGCTCTCGAGCAGCATTTCGCGGCTGGCGACTACGCCTTCGGCGACGGGCAGGCCGGCATCGCGGAATACCGCCTTCGCCGTCGGCTTATGCATCGCCATGGCCGAGGCGAGGACGCCCGAATGGGTGTAGGGGATCCCCAGCATCTCGAACACGCCCTGAACGGTGCCGTCTTCCCCGCCGACGCCATGCAATGCGTTGAAGATCAAGTCGGGGCGGGGGTCCAGCGCGCGCATCAGCCCCGGCAAATTACGGCCGACATCGATGGTCCGCACCTCGTAGCCGCGCTCCACCAGCGCCTTGGCGCATTCGCGCCCGCTCGACAGCGAAACCGCGCGCTCAGGTGACCACCCGCCCATCACCACCGCCACGGTTTTGGTCAAGGAGCCCCCTCGGCTTGTATTGCCGTCACGCCCGCGAAAGCGAGGGCCCAGGGCGTGCCTCTGAGCGCAACAGGAGGGCCAGCGGTCCAGCCGGATGGGCCAGTGGATTCCCGCTTTCGCGTGAAAGACGAGTTCATATCCTGCATCTCGAAGTTCGAACAGCCGATGCGCTCGATTTCCCACTCCAGCAAAATCCCGGAGATGTCGTGAACGCGGCGCCTGACCTCTTCGCCGAGGCCCTCGAGATCGGCCGCTGTGGCGGTGCCGGTGTTGACCAGAAAATTGGCGTGCTGCTGCGACACCATTGCTCCGCCGCGGACGAGACCTCGACAGCCGGCGGCATCGATCAGGCGCCACGCGCTTTCGCCAGGTGGATTTTTGAATGTCGATCCGCCGGTACGGGCGCGCACCGGCTGCGTCGCTTCCCGGGCGGCGCGGATCTCGTCGAGCCGGCGGCTAATCGCAGCGCGATCCCCGGGAGCGCCGCGCAGCCGAGCTTCAATAATCACCCAGCTCGGATCGACATTGCTGTGGCGGTAGGAGAGCCCCATCGCCCGGTTGTCGACGGTATAGGTCTTGCCGGTGCGGTCGAGTGCGATCGCCGAAACGAGCACATCCTTGATTTCCCGGCCATAGGCTCCGGCGTTCATTCGCAGGCTGCCGCCGACCGAGCCGGGGATGCCCGAAAGGAACTCAACCCCGCCCAACCCCGCATCGGCCGCGGCAAAGGCGACGATGCGGCCGAGAGCCGCCGCGCCGGCGCGGACCTCCTCGTGCTCGATCTCGATCGCCGCGAACCCGCGCCCGAGTCGGATCACGACGCCGGGAATGCCGCCGTCGCGCACCAGCAGGTTCGAGCCTACCCCGATCACGGTCACCGGGATCCTCGGCGGCAAGGACGCGAAAAACCCGGCGAGATCGGCAAGGTCGGCAGGTCGGAACAAAACCTCGGCGGTGCCTCCGACGCCAAACCAGGTCTGCTTGCCGATCGCCGCATCCGCGGTCAACCGGCCGCGTACCGGAGGGAGCCGCGCAATGAACGAGTTCACGCCACGCGACTCGGCGATTGCAGCGCCGCAAGATCGGCCGGCAAACTGTTGGCCCAGCCGGTGATCGACCCAGCGCCCAGGCAAACCACCATATCGTCGGGGCGCGCCAGCTCCCGGATCATCGAAGGCAACTCGGTCGGATCGGCCAAGGGGCGGGCGTTGCGATGGCCATGCTCGATCAACCCGGCAACCAGAGCGTCGCGGCTGACGCCCTCAATTGGCGCCTCCCCGGCCGCATAGATGTCCGCGACCAAAACGACTTCGGCGTCGTTGAAGCAGGTGCAGAACCCGTCGAAAAGATGCAAGACGCGCGTATACCGATGTGGCTGGACGACGGCGATCACCTTTCCCGCAACGATCGCGCGCGCCGCCTTCAGAACCGCTGCGATCTCGACCGGGTGGTGGCCGTAATCATCGATGACGGTGACGCCGTTCCACTCGCCGGTTTGCGTAAATCTACGTTTTACACCCTTGAAATTGTAAAGCGCGGCCCGCAGGGCGTCGTCGCCGAGCGCCATCGCCTCGGCTACCGCCGCTGCGGCAAGCGAGTTTTGCACATTGTGGTGGCCGAACATCGGCAGAAAGAGATCCGCAATCGTGCGCCCCCGATCCATCAGCGCGTCGGAGATCACGATGTCGTACCGGGCGCCGTCCGGTCCGAGTCGGACATCGACGGCACGGATATCAGCCTGCGGGCTGAACCCGTAGGTCAGGACGCGCCGGTCGGAGAGTTTGGGGATCATCTGCTGCACCACCGGATGGTCGATGCAGAGCGCGGCAAAACCGTAAAACGGGATGTTTCCGACAAAATCCTCGAAGGCTTGGCGCAGCGCGTCGAAGCTTTGGTAGAAATCGAGATGTTCCGGGTCAATGTTTGTGACGACCGCAATCGTCGCCGGCAATCGGGTGAATGTGCCGTCGCTTTCGTCGGCCTCGACAACCATAAAGTCGCCCGCCCCCAGCCGCGTGTTGGTACCGTAGGCGTTAATGATCCCGCCGTTGATCACGGTCGGGTCGAGCTGCGCCGTCTCTAGCAGCGCGCCGATCATCGAGGTCGTCGTCGTCTTGCCATGGGTTCCGGCGATCGCCAGCGACCATTTGAGCCGCATCAGCTCGCCCAGCATTTCGGCGCGGCGCACTACCGGGACGCGACGCACCCGGGCGGCGATGACCTCTGCGTTGTCCGGTTTGACGGCGGACGAGATCACGACGACCTCGGCGGCGCCGAGGTTCTCGGCTTCGTGGCCGAGGGCGACCGGAATTCCGAGATCGATCAGCCGCCGAACATTGGCGCTGTCGGCCAGGTCACTGCCCTGCACCCGATAGCCGAGATTGTGCAATACCTCGGCGATGCCGCTCATTCCGATCCCGCCGATGCCGACGAAATGGATGGGCCCGATCGATCGGGGGAGGGCTCTCATGCCGCCCGTCCTTGCGCCCTCAAGCCGAGACCGAGCTCGGTGGCGAGCCGTGCAAGATCGCGCGCCGCGTCGGGCCGGCCGAAAACGCCAGCGCGCTGAGCAGCGGCGCTCAATGTCGCCGGGTCTCCCAACAGCTTTTCCAGATAAAGAGCAAAGGTATCCGGGCGCAACTCCGGCTGAGCAATGACCCATCCGGCTCCTGCGTCGGCAAAGGCTCGGGCGTTCGCGGCCTGGTGATTGTCGGTGGCGTAGGGGTACGGGATCAGAACAGCGGGCCGGCCGATAACAGCGAGCTCGGCCACGGTCGAGGCGCCGGCGCGGCAAATTGCCAGATGCGCGCGCGCCAGCCGTTCCGGAACGTCCGTAAAGAAGCTTTGCAGTTCCGCCTGAATGCGATTTTTCCGATAGATCGCCTCGGCGCCAGGAAGATCCTCCGGGCGCGCCTGGTGGCTGACCCGCAGCATCTCGCGCAGCCGCGTCGGCAGCGCGGCGAGCGCCGGCGGTACGGCCTCGCTCATGATCCGCGCCCCCTGGCTGCCGCCGAGGATCAGCAGCTCGATCGAGCCGCCCCGTTGCGGCGCCTTGTACTTGGTTCGAGCAAGGGCGAGCACCGCCGGCCGTACCGGGTTGCCGGTCCGTACGGTACGGGCGCCATCGGCCGGGCGCAGACCAGCTGTCGCCGGAAAGCCGGTTGCGATCCGTCGCACGCGCGGCGCGAGGAGCCGATTGGCGCGGCCGAGCACCGCATTTTGCTCGTGGATCGCCGTCGGCAGACCCAGAGAGACCGCCGCGAGCATTGTCGGGATCGAGGCATAACCCCCGAAACCGATGACGCAAGCCGGGGAAAGACGGCGTAACAAACGGCGCGCCTGCAACGTCCCGAGCGCCAGCTCGCCGAGTGCGTGGGCGGTGTGCGCCGCCCCACCCCCCAGCTGCGCGGCGCGCACATGGTGCGTCTCAATCTCGGCAACCCGCCCGGCGAAAGCCTCCGCTCGCCCATCGCTGAGGAGATGCACCCGGCCGCCCCCGCCGAGCAGCTCGATGGCCAGCGCCTCGGCCGGAAACAGATGGCCGCCGGTGCCGCCGGCCGCGAGCGCGAAGGACCCACTCATTGCTCGCCTCCCCCGAGGCGCCGTCGGGTGAGAGCGAGCATCATCCCCATGCCGAGACCGAGCGCCAGCATCGAGGATCCGCCGTAGGACAGAAACGGCAAGGTCATGCCTTTGGTCGGGATCAGGTGCAGGCTGGAGGCCATGTTGATCGCCGCCTGCAGACCGAACTGGACCAGCAGGCCGGTCGCGGCGAGAAGGACGAAGAGGCTGCCCTCCTGCGACATTCGCGAAAACCCGCGCAGCACGATGAACGCGAACAGCGCGACGATAACAAGACAGACGACGACTCCAAACTCCTCTCCGGCGACGGCGAAGACAAAATCCGCATGCGCGTCGGGGAGGACGTCCTTCACCGTGCCCTCGCCCGGACCGCGCCCCCACAACCCGCCATTGGCGAAGGCTTCGATCGAGCGGTTCACCTGATAGCTGTCGCCGGTCGAGGGGTCGAGGAAATGGTCGACCCGGACCCTGACATGCGGCAGGTACATATAGGCGCCGACCAGTCCGCCAAGTCCGGCAAGAGCGCCCGCCGCAACCCAGTAAAGCCGCATCCCGGCCATGAAGAATTGCGCAAACCAGACGGCCGCGACGACCGCCGCCATCCCGATGTCCGGCTGCTTTATCAACATCGCGACGACGATGAGGAAGAGCACAATGCAAATCAAATTGCCCGGAAAGCGGGGTCGCAGCTTCTGCTCGGCGAACAACCACGCGGCGACGACGGCGAAGGTCGGTTTGATAAATTCGGAGGGCTGCAGCGACAAGCCAGGGAAATTGATCCAGCGCCGCGCTCCCTTGATCTCGACGCCAATGACGAAAGTCAACGCGAGCAGGGCGAGCGAGATGCCGAAACCGATCACCGCAATGCGGCGGATGGTCCGGGGCGGCTGCAGCGAGACCGCGAACATGAGGCCCAGCGCCAACGGCAGCATCGCTAGATGCCGGCGGACAAAATGCAGCCCGTCATAACCGATCCGTTCGGCCACCGGAGGGCTCGCCGCCAAGCTCATAACGACGCCGAAGCCGATCAGCATGCCGAGCGCGGCAAGGCTCCAACGGTCGACGGTCCACCACCACCGCGCAACCGGGCTCTGATCGATCCGCGCGAATCTCATTGGTGGCGCCCGTCACAACGCCGTGGGCCACCCCTCACCCACCAAGCCCCGAGCCTGTCCTCGGGCCGCGCTCTGGGCGGACCCGTAGGGTCTTGGTCCCCACTCTCCCGCAGTGCGGGAGAGGAGCTTTGCGCTGAATGCGTTGTAGCCCCTCTCCGGTACCGCGGGAGAGGGTGCTGAGCGCAGCGAGGCGGGTGAGGGTCCCGCACCATGCGCTTCATCGCAGCTTCAGCGTGGCGAGGCCGGCGATGGCCAGGATCCAGGCGATGATCCAGAAGCGGATCACGATCTTCGGCTCCTCCCATCCCATCTGTTCGAAATGATGGTGCAGGGGCGCCATGCGGAAGACGCGCCTGCCGGTCATTTTGTAGCTCGCGACCTGGACGATGACCGATACCGCTTCGAGCACGAAAAGACCGCCGATGATGGCGAGCACCAGCTCGTGTTTGGTGATCACGCTAATCGTCCCGAGCGCGGCGCCGATCGACAATGATCCGGTATCGCCCATAAAGACCATGGCCGGCGGGGCGTTGAACCACAGGAAGCCGAGGCTCGCCCCGACCATCGCACCGCAAAACACGGTCAGCTCGCCTGCCCCGACGACGTGATGGATCTGCAAGTAATTGGCAAAGACCAGGTTGCCGGCGAGGTAGGCGATAACGGCGAAGCAGCCCGCCGCGATCATCGAGGGCACGATCGCCAGCCCGTCAAGGCCGTCGGTCAGGTTGACCGCGTTCGAGACTCCGACGATGACAAATGCACCAAACGGCACAAAGAACCAGCCGAGCGCAAATAGGAGATTCTTGAAGAACGGAACTGCCAAAGCGTTCGCCAGCCCGGCCGGCGCCACGTAGGAGATGGCGGTGCAGGCGGCGGCGGCGAGCGCGAATTCAAGGGCGAGCTTGGCGCGGCCCGAGAGGCCGCGATGCGAGTTCCGGGTCAGCTTGCGATAATCGTCGAAGAAGCCGATCACCCCGAATCCGACGGTAGTAAGCAGCGCGATCCACACGTAGCTATTGGTCAAATCCGCCCACAGCAAGGTCGATGCCGTCAGCGCGGTCATGATCAGGAAACCGCCCATCGTCGGCGTCCCCTTCTTGCGCAGCAGGTGCCCGTCGGGACCATCAGGACGAATCGGCTGACCGTTTGACTGCTTCCGCCGCAGCCACAGGATCAGGTGCGGACCTAGGATAAAGCTGATCAGCAGCGCGGTGACGACCGCCCCTCCCGAGCGGAAGGTGATGTAACGAAACAGGTTGAAGAACTGGAATTCGTCCGCAAAAGGATAAAGCAGCGGGTACAGCATCGGTTCACGTCTCTGGCCGGCTTCGTTCAGGCCGGGCGGATTGCGCGCGCAACAACTCCACGACGCGGCTGACGCGCACGCCGCGGGAGCCCTTGATGGTCACGACATCGCCGGGTTCGAGAAAGTGCAGCAGCGCAGGCATAGCTTCCTCGGGCGATCGCCACAACCCGCCTCGTTTCCCCTCGGGAAGAACCTCGTCGAGCGCGGCAATGGCCTCGCCGATTAGAAAAAGGCGGTCGACCTCGGCTGCGGCGACCGGTTCGGCGAGCTCGCGGTGCAAGCGCTCGGATGCGTCGCCGAGCTCGAGCATGTCGCCGAGCACCGCTACGCGTCGTGCGCCGGCCGCCGGCTCAGTAGCGGCGAGCACGGCAAGGGCAGCGCGCATGGAGGGCGGGCTAGCGTTGTAGCTCTCATCGATGAGCGTCAAGGTGCCGCCAGCCCAAGCGAGTTGGTGGCGCCGACCGCGGCCCGGCAGTGCTTGGAGCTCGGCCAGCGCTTCGGCGGCGTGATCGACAGCCGCGCCGGCGGCTTGCGCCGCAGCCAGCGCAGCGAGTGCGTTCATGACCCAATGCCGGCCCGGAACCGGCATCAGAAACCTGATAGCAGTGCCGCAAACTGTAGCCTCGACAGTGCTGCCGCGCGAATCGAGCACGCAATCGACCAGGCGCGCGGCGGATTCCGGATGGGCTCCAAAGCCGAGGATCTCGACGGCGCCGGCGCATTTCGCGGCGGCAGCCAATCGTGAGTAATGGAGGTTGTCGCGGTTGAGAACCGCGACGCCGCCGGGCTCGAGCCCGAGGAAGATTTCGGCCTTGGCATCGGCAATAGCCTCGATCGATGGAAAGAAGCCGAGATGAACCGGCTCCACTGTCGTGATCACCGCGATGTGCGGCTTCGCGAGCCGGGTGAGGCCCGCGATCTCGCCGGGATGATTCATGCCGAGCTCGAAGACGCCGTAGCAGGCATCCGGCGGCAAGCAGGCGAGCGACAATGGCGCGCCCCAATGATTGTTAAGCCCGCCTGCCGAGGCATAGGTTGGGCCGGAGCTGGCGAGCGCCAGGCGCAACGCCTCCTTGGTCCCGGTCTTGCCGACGCTGCCGGTAACGGCGACGATCCGGGCTCGGCCGCGGTTGCGCCCCGCCGTGCCGAGCGCGGCGAGACCGGCCCGCGTATCGGCGACGCGGAGCAGCGGCGCCGGCATCGGAGCCTCCGGCATTTCCCGGTCCACCATTGCTGCGGCAGCGCCCCGTTGCAGCGCCGTCGCAACAAAATCGTGGCCGTCGTGGTTGGGGCCGCGCAGAGCGATGAACAGGTCGCCCGCGGCCAGGTTGCGCGTGTCGATCGATACGCCTGTCGCGGCCCACTCCGTCAGGGTCGACCCGCCGGTCGCGGCCGCGGCGTCTGCGGCGGTCCACAATGGAGTCATCAGCCGGCCCGTCGACGGGATGACGGCCGGGACTCGCCCGCTAGTTCACGCGCGAGTGCGGCATCGTCGAACGGATATGTCTTGGTGCCGATGATCTGACCGGTTTCGTGGCCCTTGCCGGCGATGACCAGGAGATCGCCCGGCTCCAGCTCGGCAATAGCCGTCGTGATCGCCTCACGGCGGTCACCGATCTCGATCGCGTTCGGCGCCGCCGCGAGGATGGCGCGCCGGATTTCGGCGGGGGGCTCGGTTCGCGGATTGTCGTCGGTGACGTAAACGCGGTCGGCCAAGCGGGTCGCCACCTCTCCCATCAACGGGCGCTTGCCGGCGTCGCGGTCGCCACCGCAGCCGAACAATACGACGAGGCGGCGGTGGGCATGGGGGCGCAGCGCCGTAAGAACCATCGCCAGTGCATCCGGCGTATGGGCGTAATCGACGACGATCGACCCACCGCCCTCGTGCCCGCCGACGAACTGCAGGCGACCGGGAACACCGGTCAGACCGGTGAGAGCGGCGCTGGCGGCAGCAACGGCCCCGCCCGTCGCGATCACCAACCCCAGCGCCGCGAGCGCGTTCATAGCCTGAAACTCGCCGGCAAGCGGCAGCACCAGCTCCTGCCTGCGGCCGAAAACCTCCAGAACGAGGAATTGACTGTCGACGCGCGGCTCGCGGGCAATCAGCCGCAGATCGGCGGCGGGATCGGCGCCATAGGTGATCACCAGATGGCCGCCATCGCGGCAGAGTCCCTCGAGCCGCAAAAACTCGGCTCTGTCCCGGTTGAGAACTGCGGAGCCGCCCGGCACCAGAAGGGCTGTGAAGAGGCGCTCCTTAGCAGCGCGATAATGTATCATCTCGCCGTGGTAATCGAGGTGATCGCGCGTCAGGTTAGTAAACGCCGCAGCGGCGACCGACATACCATCGAGCCGAAATTGGTGCAGACCGTGGCTCGACGCTTCGACCGCCACGTGATCGATCCCTTGTTTAGCCAGCCCGGCGAGATCGCGGTGCAGCGCGACCGGATCCGGCGTCGTCAGTGCGCCGGGCCGGCTCTCGCGGGCGGTCACGATCCCGAGCGTACCGAGGCTCGCTGCCGGGTGGCCGAGCGCCGTCCAGATCTCACGCGTGAAATGGACCACCGAGGTCTTGCCGTTGGTGCCGGTAACGGCGGCGATCGTTCGCGGCTGCCGGCCGTGAAAGCGTGCCGCCATCAATGCCAGCCAGCGATGCGGGTTCGGGTCGGTGACAATGCAGACCCTGTCGCACTCCTCCTGCGAAAGCGCGAGTGCGGCGGGCTCGTCGGTCAGAATGGCGACGGCGCCGCGCGCGATTGCTTCACCGGCGAAACTCCGCCCGTCTTGTTTGGTGCCGGGCAAGGCAGCGAACAGAAACCCGGCTTGCACATTCCGCGAATCGGCAGTGAGGCCGACGATCTCAGGGTCGTTCAATCCCGCGGGCGCCCACACAGGGGCAATCAGCTCAGTAAGCTTCAATCCGCTTGCCCTGCAGAGTGTCGACCATCAACGTCCGCTGGACCTCGGGCGACGACTCGTCGACCGGCTGCACCCCGAGGAGCGGCGCAATGCGTTGGACTATCCGGCTGGTTGCCGGGGCGACCGTCCAGCCGGCGGTGGCGTAGCCGTGGCTCTGCTTGTTGGGGTGAGGTTCGTCGACCACGGTCAAGATCAGATATTTCGGATCATTGATCGGGAACACTCCGACAAAGCTCGAAAGCAGTTTTTTCTCTGCATAATGTCTGCCCGAAATCTTCTCCGCCGTGCCGGTCTTACCGCCCACCACGTAGCCGGGAGCCGCGGCCTGCGTGCCGGTCCCGTGCTCAACCACTAATCGCATAAGCTTGCGCATTTGTTCCGAGGTCTTCGGCGAAATCACCTGCTGACCTTGCGGCACATCGTCGGGCGATTGCTTGACGAGGGTGGCCTGGCGCAGAACCCCGCCATTGACGAGCGCCGCGGCCGCGCTGGCAAAGCTCAGCGGAGTGACCGAGATCCCGTGGCCGAAGGCGATCGTCATCACGTTGACTTCACGCCATTTCGCCGGGAAATGCGGCGCCGCCACCTCCGACACCTCGATCTTTGGCGCCCGCAACAGGCCGATACGGGAAAGAAATTCCCGCTGTCTTTGGCCTCCGGCGGCCATTGCCATCTTGGCTGCGCCGATATTCGACGAATACATGAGAATTTCCGGGAACGTTCAGGACTCGATGCTTGCCGTGATAATCGCCGATCGTGAAACGCCCGATATGGATATCGTGGCTCGCGTCATACGTGCTGGCGAGCGTGGAGGTGCCGGCATCGAGCGCCATTGCCACGGTAAAGATCTTGAAGATCGAACCGAGCTCGTAAACGCCGAGCGTGTTGCGGTTGAACATCCGGTCCGCGATGGACAGGTCGGGATGGTCCGGGTCCGGGGCGCCCGGATGGTTCGGGTCGAAATCGGGCAGCGACACCATCGAAAGGATCTCGCCGGTGTTGACGTCCATGATCAACCCGGCGGCGCCTTTCGCGGTGAAGTCGTCGATCACCCGCTGCAACTCCTCCCGGAGGATGTATTGGAGGCGCAGGTCGAGGGACAGCTGCAGAGGCTCCCGCCGGTCCTTCAGCGTGTCGTCGAGGCCACGCTCGATCCCCGCAAAGCCGGCATTGTCGATGCCCGTGTAGCCGACGACATGCGACGTCAGCATTCCGTCCGGATAGACGCGGCGCTCTTCGTGCTGGAACTGAACCCCTGGAATACCGAGCTGATTGACCTCGTACTGCTCATGCGGAGTCAAGTGGCGCTTCAGGTACACAAAACTCTTGCCCGAGGTGAGTTTGGCGTACACCTCGAGGGTCTTGAGGCTCGGAAATGCCTTTACTAACTTGCGGGTGGCGTCCGCGGGGTCGAGGATCTGCCTCGGATTGGCGTAGACCGAGGGGCTGTCGAGGGTCGTGGCAAGCAGCCTGCCGTTGCGGTCGACGATGTCGGCGCGGGCCGGCACAGGCGGTGCCGGAATTCGGAACCGGGGCATATGCGATTGGGCCGTACCGCCTTCGAGCAGTACGACTTCGACGACCCGCAATGCGACAACACCAAAGACGCAGGCAAACAAGATGCCGGTAAGAAACAGCCGGGCTCGGCAGGCCTCCAGCGCCTTCCTCGCGGGCCCTTCGGGGACAACGGGCGCGCAGGGTGGCGGCTTGAAATGCCGCGGTCGGCACGGGTTGTCGTCGTAGGCTTGAAAGGGTTGGGCTGCAATCATCACCGGCTCGTCATGATCTGGGCAATCAAGTCGTCGAGCGATTTCGCGCGCCGAGGCGGGCTAGCAGGTGGGCTGGGCTTCCCGGCCGCCTTCACTGGGACGGCCTTGGCGAGTTGGGGCGCCGCCGCCGGCTTCTCCAACAGGGCGGGCATGGCGCGCAGCGCGCTTTGCGTCACGGGCGGCTCTGCCGCAGTTTGGGGAATAGCTGGTTCCGGAGCGCGCACCGGAACTCCTTCCGGAACACTTGGAGCTGCGCTCACCGCCGGAGCCGGTTCGGCAGCCGCGACAACGGCAGGCGGTTCAACCGCGGGCGGTTCGGCCAAAGGCGGTTGCGGGGCGGGCGGCGGTGGCCGCAATGGAATGTCGCTAACCGTCGTGTGAAGCTGTTTGGTTACCAACGGGCCGAGGGACAGGAATTGCCGGTTCATCGCCTCGAGGGTCTCGGGCCGCGTCGAGGTAAGCCCATTCGGCTTCGAGCACCCGCAATTCGTGCTCTTCCGTTGCGGTGGCCCGATTGGTTCTCGCCAGCTCGTCCTCGAGTACCTGAACCTGATATTTGACCCCGAACATGGCAAAGCCGGTCGCCGAGACGAGGACGAGCCAGAACAGGGTGCCGAGCCTGATCATGCGCCCCGTCCGCTGTGCCGGCCGCCGATATGGCGCTCGCCATTGCGCGGCCATGGCGGCGCCGCAGTCCGTGCCGCGGCTCGCAGACGCGCCGCGCGAGCGCGCGGGTTACGGGCGATTTCCGCTGCACTGGGCTTGACCGCCCGGCGCGTCAGCAAGGTGAAGCTCGGCGGCAGCGATTCCGCTCCGACGGGCCGGTGTCGCGAGGCTCGCGGCGCCATATCGCTGCGCCGACGCAGGAATTCCTTGACCCGGCGATCTTCGAGCGAATGAAACGACACGACGGCGAGCCTGCCGCCGGGCATCAACAGCTGCTCTGCTGCGGCAAGTCCGCGATCGAGTTCGCCCATTTCGTCGTTCACGGCGATCCGCAAGGCCTGGAATGTCCGGGTCGCCGGATCCTGCCCGGGCTCGGATTGCGGGATCACCGCGCGAACGATTTCCGCGAGCTCGATGGTGCGCCGGATGGGCCGGCGCTGTCGCGCCGCGTTGATCGCGCGCGCGATCCGGCGGGCAAACCGCTCTTCGCCAAGCGCACGGATCACCTCGGCAAGGTCGGATTCCGACAAGGCGCCCACCAGGTCCGCGGCGCTCTGTCCGGCGCCGCTCATCCGCATGTCGAGCGGGCCGTCGAAGCGGAACGAGAAGCCGCGTTCCGGCGCGTCGAGCTGGGTCGACGAGACGCCGAGATCGAGGGCAATTCCAGCGACCGGCGGTGTTCATCGAGGCCAGGAGCTGCGCCATGTCGCCGAACCGGCCTTCGAGAATGCGCAGGCGTTCACCGTAACGCTCGGCCAGGGCGCGGCCCCGCTGCACCGCCTCGGGATCGCGGTCGATGCCGAAAACCCGGCAATGCGCAGCCGCGAGCAGCGCCGCGCTGTAGCCGCCGCCACCAAAGGTGCCGTCGACGTAAACCAGATTGTCTTGCGGAGCCAGCGCGGCGAGGACGGCGTCGAGGAGAACCGGAACATGCCCGCCGGACCTTACCGCCGCGGGCGCCTGGGCGTGTGCTGCTGAGAGAAGCGGATTGGGCTGCCGTGCGGTCATTCCCGGCGCCGCTCGGCGGGGCCGCCCGGCGGCGGCAACCTGGTTCCCTGGCGGCGCGCCCGCTCGCGCAGTGTCGCCTGATGGTCGGCGAAACGGGTCGGCTCCCAGATCTGAAAACTCTTCCCCAATCCGACAAACGCCGCGCTATCGCCGATGTGGGCGTGCTCGGTGAGGGATTTCGGGCAGGATGATGCGGCCTTCCGGATCGAACGGGAGCGAGTGCGATGAAGCGAACAGCATCCCAAGGTTCTCGTGATCTTCGGAAAACTCCTCTAGAGTATCCATCCGCGAGCTCATCTCCTCCATCCGCTTGATGCCGCTGGCATCGAGCGCCTCATACTTGAACGAGGGGAAGACGATTATTCCGGGAAAGCTTTGGTCCGCTACAGCAGCGCGAAAGGTCGCCGGCACTGAAACTCGCCCCTTGCGGTCGACCTTGTTCACGAAAGTGGAGAAGAACAGATCCACTTTTTCCCCCAACGCTCACCCTTGGACGCTCGGCAAGGGGCGCCCGATAGGCTCTGCCGAGTTTCCCCCCGTCGGCAATGCCCGTCCATGGGTGAAGATGGGATATCATGGTATGATATGGGCGTCAATGGGTTTTATAAATAAAACCATGAATTTATTTTTGCGCGAAACGCGAGTTCTTGAAATGTTCTTAAAAAGAGCGCCAGACGGCGTGTAAGCCGGGTTCTGTCCCGCCCAGAAGAGCTGGTCCTCGGGCGGGGATGGCCATTCCTCTGGGACGCCCGTTGCCGAGCGCCTCGTGCGACCGACCCGAGCGGCGGCGCGAAGGTCCGCCCGGCATTCCCGCGAGCGGGGGTGCCTGCCGCTCCTACTTGGTCTTGCTCCCGGTGGGGTTTTCCCTGCCGCCGCCGTTGCCGGCGGCGCGGTGCGCTCTTACCGCACCGTTTCACCCTTGCCGCCCGCCCGGACGTTCCGAGACGGAGCGGCGGTGTACTTTCTGTGGCACTTTCCCTGGGGTCGCCCCCGCCGGGCGTTACCCGGCACCGTGCCTCCGTGGAGCCCGGACTTTCCTCCCTCCGCCAGCGGCGGAGAGCGGCCATCCGGCCGTCTGGCACTCGAGAATTTAGGTACGTTCGGGGAAGCTGTCGAGGCCCGTGTGCATGGGTTCCGGGCTCGCGGCCGCCGCACCCCGGAACGACGACAGTCAGTTGACGATCGTTTCGTAGAGGTCGCGCCATTCCGGGTTCTGCTGTTCGATCAGCCTGATCTTCCAATCGCGCCGCCATTTCTTGAGTTCTTTCTCGCGGCTAATCGCGGTCGTCGGGTCATCATAGATCTCGAACCAGACCAAGCGATCGACGGCGTATCGCTTCGTGAACCCCGGATGACCTTGGTTTTGTGCTCGTGGACGCGGCGAACAAGGTCATTGGTCACTCCGAGGTAGAGCGTTCCATGCCGGCGGCTGGCGAGGAGATAGACGAAAAAGCTGGTCATTCCGGGACGGTCCTATAGGGCCGGGCCCGGAATTGTGCACACCGGCGTGCCTCGCCTTATAATCGCTGCAAACCATCCCAGGACCCGCAGAGAAGGGGGAACGCCATGTCGGTAACACTCGGAACGGACGGCTATCGTTACGAGGTCATGCAGACAATTGGGCGAAGCTGCCGCCGGGCATGGAGTTCAACGCCGACGTCGCCGCGGTCGGCGTCGACAAGAACGACAACGTCTACGCCTTCAACCGCGGCAAGCACCCGATGTGCGTGTTCGACCGGGACGGCAATTTCCTGCGCTCGTGGGGCGAGGGCATCTTCCTGCGGCCGCACGGCGTCCACATGGCGCCGGACGATACGATCTGGCTGACCGACGACGGCGACCACACGGTTCGCCAGTGCACGCTCGACGGCAAGGTGCTGCTGACGATCGGCATCCCCGGCAAGCCGGCGCCCTATATGAGCGGCGAGCCGTTCCACCGCTGCACCCACACGGCGCTGTCGCCGCAAGCCGACTACCTCTACATCTCCGACGGCTACGGCAATTCCCGCGTCCACAAATACACGCCTGACGGCAAGCGGGTGACCTCATGGGGCGAGCCCGGCACCGATCCCGGCCAGTTCAACATCGCCCACAATATCTGCTGCGACCCCGACGGCTGGGTCTATGTCGCCGACCGCGAGAACCACCGCGTCCAAGTGTTCGACGGCAACGGCAAGTACGAGGCGCAGTGGAACAACATGCACCGGCCCTCCGGCCTCTACATGGAAAGCGGCACGAGGACGCCGCGCTTCTTTATCGGCGAGATCGGGCCCGACATGGCGGTCAATATCGACCTGCCGAATTGCGGCCCGCGGGTCAGCATCTATACCAGCAAGGGCGAGCTCTTGGCGCGGCTCGGTCACGCCCATGCCGGGCTCAACCCCGGCCAGTTCATCTCGCCGCACGGGCTCGCCGTCGACTCGCGCGGCGACATCTATGTCGGCGAAGTCTCGTTCACCAATTGGGGCCGCCGCGTCCGCGCCAAGGGCGAGCAATTGCCGCCCGGGCTGCGCAGCCTGCAAAAGCTCGTCAAGGTTAGTTGACCATGCCCGAGAACCCGCGCTGGAAGCGCCGTCCGCCGGGGTCGACCTGGGGCGATTGGGGCCCCGACGATCAGCTCGGCCGGCTCAATCTGTTGACGCCGGAGAAGGTGCTCAAAGGCGTCGCCGAGGTGAAGGAAGGCAGGACCTTCTGCCTGAGCCTGCCGCTCGATTATCCGGGCGGCACGGTCGTCAACCCGCGCCGCCACCCGCCGCGCCTGATCGCCAACAAGCGCAATGGGATGCCCTACATCGCCTACCCGCTCGCTCGCGAGGACCCGAAACTGATCGACGTGGTCTGCGACGACATCGTCGAGATGACGTTGCAGTACTCGACGCAGTGGGACAGCCTCGCCCATGTCGGGCAATTGTTCGATGCCGACGGCGACGGCAAGCCCGAGATCGTCTTCTACAACGGCTACCGCGCCGGCGAGCACATCATCGGGCCGATGGACTACCGCGACGGCGGCGCGGTCGAGCGCGGCGAGCATGTCGGCGCGCTCAAGCTGTCGATCGACCACATGGCGGCGCACGGCATGCAGGGCCGCGGCGTGATGATCGACCTCGAGCACCATTGCGGCCGCGGCGAGAGCTTTGTCGGCTACGACCAGCTGATGCGGATCATGGAGGCGGACAAGGTCGAAGTCGAAGAGGGCGACCTCGTCTGTTTCCGCACCGGCTACGACCGGGTCATCCTCGGCATGAACAAGAGCCCCGACGCGGCGGTGCTCGCCGCCAATCCCGGCGCCGGCCTCGACGGGCGCGACGAGCGGCTCCTCAACTGGATCACCAGATCGGGCGTCGTCGCGCTGATTTCCGACAACCGGGCGGTCGAGCAGATGCCGTCGCGCCCCTGCGAGGGCGAGGACCACTGCGCCTCGTTGCCGTTGCACGCCCATTGCCTCTTCAAGCTCGGCGTCTATCTCGGCGAGATCTGGCACCTCTCCGACCTCGCCGACTGGCTGCGCGCCCACGGCCGCTCGCGCTTCCTCTTGACCGCCCCGCCCTTGCGGCTACCCGGCGCCGTCGGCTCGCCGGCCAACGCCGATCGCGACGGTTTAAAGGCCCCTCACCCTAGCTAGCCCTCTCCCCGCGAGCGGGGCGAGGGAAACAATAGCCTCTCCCTCGCCCCGCTTGCGGGGAGAGGGTCGGGGTGAGGGGCCTTCCGGCGCATCACCCCATCGTCGAATTGAAGGCGCCGCCGTCGAGCAACAGGTTCTGACCGACGATGAAACCGGCGGAGGCGCTGCACAGAAAGGCGCAGGCGTCGCCGAATTCGGCCGGGTCGCCGACTCGGCCGGTCGGGTTCGACTGGCCGCGCTTGGCGACCATCTCCTCGAACGAGATGTTCTGCCGGCGCGCCTCGTATTCGATGCCCGAGCGCAGCCGGTCGGTCAGAAACGGGCCGGGCAACAGGCCGTTGATCGTCACATTGTGTTTTGCCACCTGGCGCGCGAGGCCGGCGCAGAAGGCGGTCAGGCCGGCGCGGGCGCCGTTGCTCATGCCGAGATTGGGGATCGGCGACTTCACCGAGCCCGAGGTGATGTTGACGATGCGGCCGAATTTGCGCGCGCACATGCCGTCGACCGTCGCTTTGATCAGCATGATCGGGGTCAGCATGTTGGCGTTGACCGCCTTCTGCCAGTCCTCGACCGACCACTCGCGGAAATCGCCGTGCGGCGGCCCGCCGCAATTATTGACGAGGATGTCCGGGTTGGGGCAGGCGGCAAGCGCAGCGGCGCGGCCGGCCTCGGTGGAGATGTCGCCGGGCACCGCCGTCACCTTGGCGCCGGTCTCCTTGCGGATCTCCTCAGCCGTCTGCTCGAGGGTCTCGGCGGTGCGCGCGGTTATCGTCAACTCGACGCCCGGCGCGCCCCAGCGACATCGCGCAGGCCCGACCCAACCCCTTGCTGCCGCGCAAACCAGAGCCTTTCGGCCGTGAATTCTCAAATCCGACATGGCATCCTCCGCTACGACCCCGACATAATGTTCTGGCATGGTGGTGATGAATAGATGAGCGATGAAACTGACCCTGATCCTCGACCCCGCGCCGATCGGCGTACGCGCCAGTCTGGTAGATAGAATGGGATGAAGTCGCCCGCGGCACCAAGATGGCGCCGCGGTCCGGCTGTTCGATACCGAGGAAGAGGCGCTCGCCTGGGGGCGCTTGCTGGCGCACCGCCGTGGGCTGAAACAGCTGTTCCTGACGGACAACAGGAAAAAGCCGCGGCCGGATGATCCCGGCCCGACGCATCAATAGCCCGGTTGATATTCCGGGGGCGGCGGGGCCGGCGCTGCCCGGGATAGGCCCCCGGATAGCCCCGGCATAGCCCCCGGACCGTAGGGCGGCGGGCCCGGCGGACCCGCGTAAGGCGACCGGCCGGGCGCACCATAGGGCGGAGCGCCGGGCGGCGGCGATAAACCGGGCACCGAATGACCATGGGCGCTCATGCACTGGGCGTACATGACGTCGTATTGCTGCTGCAGCGACATCTGCGCAAAGCCGGAACCGCTCGCCCCGGCCACTGTGCCGAGCGCGGCGCCCGAGGCAGCGCCGATCCCGGCACCGCGCCCGCCGCCGATGGCCCCGCCGATCGCCGCTCCGAGCGCCGTGGTGAGAATGGCCCCTCCCACCGCCTGGTTGTTGGCCGCGTACGCCGCCGGCGCGGTCTGCGCCGCGGCATATTGCTGGCAGGCCGCCTGATCGGCCGCGAAGGCGTCGAAGCTCTTGTTCGGCCCAGGCGCGACGGCGATCGTCGGCCCCAATGGCGGCGCGACGCACGCCGTCAACGAAATCGCCCCGGCCACCACGGCCGTCCCCGCCGATCGATACGCCTCATGTCCCCCCCCTCTCGGTCAAACTCCAGCCGATCTTGCGGCCAGTCTTTCTATGCAGGCAAGCGCCAAGCGATCCCTCGACGGAGATGCGACAGCAAGGCCGCGTCTACAAAGCATCTTTCGCAACATCTCCACGCAAGGCGGGGGGCGGCCCGGGCGAGAAGAGCTCATGCGATCCGGCAAGACCGCGCAATTCATGCCGGCCGAGCGAGCGCAGATCGCCGCGATAGGCGTGAGCGAACGCCTCGCTGACCACGATCGGCAAATCAAGAGCCTTCGCCACGGTCTCGACCCGGCTGACGAGGTTGACCGCGGGGCCGATCACGGTGAAATCGAGCCGCGCGGCGGCGCCGATATTGCCGTAGCTGACAGTCCCGCAGTGCAGCGCGACGACCATGCGCACCGGCGGCTCGCCGGCGGGCATCGCCTTGGTGAGAGCGTGGCGCACTGCCGCAAAAGCCTCCCCTGCCGCCGAGAGCGCCCGCTCGGCAGCCGACTTTTCTTCGGCCTCGTCGTGATCGGGAAGATCGCCAGCAGGCCGTCGCCGATGAGCTTCAATATCTCGCCGCCATGGCTTTCGATCGCGATCGCCTGCGCGTCGAAGACGAGTGTTGAGCATCGTGATAATGCGGTCGCCCGAAAGCCGGTCGGAGAGCTGCGTGAAACCGCGCAGATCGGAGGACCAGAGGATCGCCTTGATCTCTTCACCGGCGCCGCGGCGGATTTGGCCGGCGAGGACCCGCGGTCCCGTCGCCTGGCCGATATAGGCCTTCAGAACATTCTCGGCGATCGCGCGCTGGGCGAACATGTCCGCCGGTATTGCCAGGCGTTGAGATCCCCGTCAGCTCTTCGACTTCCGGCGCCGTGAAGCCGCCCGGCCGGTCGGTGACGTAGGTCGCCATGTAGCGACGGCTACCGAGCGCGCTGGTTACTGGCAGGGCGTAATAATCGGTCGCACCCCTTGCCTTGAGGTCGTGTAGCACGGAAAAATCGAGCACCGCGCCTGTGCCTTCGAGGCGGCGCCGCAGAACTTCGCCGCCCTCGGTCACGCGCCGCACCGGGCTGTCGCCGTAGGGGATGAGATCGGCGACTTCGTGCGCGATCATGACCGCCCGTGTCCGGCCGGAGATACGCCACCAGGTATAGGTCGCGCCGAGAAATTGCGGGTGCAGTGTGCCGCAGTGCAACGTCACCCGCAGCAGAGGCAGGCCGGCGGCCAGCATCCGCCACGCAAACTCGTCGACAAAGCGCGCTGCCGAAGGAAGCCGACGCGCCTCGTCGACGATCCAAGGGGCAACGGCCGCAATCGACTGGTCGCGCGGCCGCTCCGCTCGTGGCAACTCCACCTTCTTCTGTCGTCGATTCCGCCTCGGCACCCCAAAGGGTGTCGGGCGCTCCCTGTGCTCATTTCATGCAAATTCCGCGGGGGCTGTGTCATCGCCTCCGACCTATCTAAGGTCGAGACGGCCTTTCTGCTCGTCTAAGCGTCGGCGACCGCGAGCCGCGCGCCGATCGTCAGCGCGGCGAGCTGATAGACCGCATTGCGGCCGGCGCGCCAGTCCGCGAGCTCCTCTTCGTCGAGGCGCTCGGGGATGCGCGGGTGCCATTCGCCGGGTTCGGGCCGGATCACGGAACCGGGATCGAGCTGGCCGCAATCGACGCGCATCGTGCAGCGGAAGCGGCGGCCGACCTCGAAGGTCAATTCGATGATGGTGTTGCGGGCGAGGCGCGGCGGGATGGGCTCGAAATAGGTGACTTTCCGGGGCGGGCTGCGGCGGGCCATTCCGTATCCTCCTCGTTGGGTCGGGTGAGGTGATCCTCAACTCTATGTGGGATGAAACGGTGCCGTCTGGATGGGTATTGGCCCTACGGCCTGAGACATTTTTTCGCCGGTCCCCCCTCCGCGCGTCCGGTCACGCAAGGCAGATCGAAATCGTGACGCAGGAGGTCTAGTGTCCGCCGCCGATCGCCCCCGGTCCCGGCAACTCGCCTTGATAGCCCGGCGAGTCGGGCGATGGCGAGAAACCGGGCACGACATAGCCTCTGGCATACATGCACTGAGCGTACATCGTGTCGTAGGGCAGCGCGTGCTGCGCGGCGGCGTATCCCCGGCAGATCGCCGCTGCGGCGAGGCGCGATCGCAAACCTCGCCTGCTGCCTCCGCGGCCGGGATGGTCTGCCCCGCCACGACCATGCTCAGGCGAGCGCCGGGCGGAATGCCCCGAGCTTTCTGGGTCGCGGCTGAGTTTGCCTTCCTGCACCAGCCGGATGATATGAGAACGATCGTGATGTTCGGTCTCTCATCTATCGACGTAGCGCGTAGAGCGCATTATGCGGGGGTGATGACAACCTCGCCACCGCGCACTACGGTCGTGATATGGATGGTGAATTCGTGTCCCGGCCGCCGCCGCCGGGGTTCTCGACCTCTACGAACCGGCAGCGCGCCGGTTGCCGCTCGTCCTCGCCTCGCCCCATAGCGGGTCCGAATATCCGGCGGATTTCGTCGCGGCGTCGCGGCTCGACCCGCTGGCCCTGCGGCGATCCGAAGACAGCTTTGTCGACGAGCTGTTCGCCGCCGCCCCGCAGCTCGGCGCCCCGCTGCTCTCGGCCCGCTTTCCGCGGGCTTATCTCGACGTCAACCGGGAAGCCTACGAGCTCGACCCGACGATGTTCTCCGACGCCTTGCCGAGCTACGTCAATGCCGGCTCGCCGCGGGTTCGCATCGGGCTCGGCACGATCGCCCGTATCGTTGCCAGCGGCGAGAACATCTATGCCGCGAAGTTGCGCTTCGCCGATGCCGAACGGCGCATCGAGTGCCTCTACCACCCTTACCACCAGGTGCTGCGCCGGCTGGTCCAGAGACCGCGGGCATGTTCGGCGGTTATCTCCTCGTCGATTGCCATTCGATGCCGTCCAGCTCCGGCTGCGGCCAAGACGGCGCCGATATCGTCCTCGGCGATTGCTACGGCGCGGCTTGCGCCCCCCGCATCCTCGAGGCAGCCTGCCGGTTTCTCGCCGACCGCGGCTTCAAGGTCGCGATCAACGCGCCCTATGCCGGGGGCTTCACGACAGGATCTTACGGACGGCCGAGCGCGCATCGCCACGCGCTGCAGATCGAGATCAACCGGGCGCTCTATATGGACGAGCGCAGCTATTGCAGAAAGCCGGCTTTCGCGCGGCTGGTCCAACACCTCGCCGATCTGATCGAGCGGTTGGGCCGGGCCACGCAGGACTGCCTGCCAAAGACCGCGTGAGGCTCGACAACCCAATTGATGCGCCACCTCGTCAGTCACATTTGAGGGGTGGCGCAACCACGCGTGGGAGGGCGCGAAGTTCGGGGTAGCTCGATGGCCAAGATCGGGCAGGATTTTAATTCGGATTTTTCGATCGAGCAGAATTGGCAGGATTATAGCGAGGAAGAGCACGCGATCTGGCGGCTGCTGTTCGAACGCCAGCAGCGGCTGCTGGTCGGTCGCGCTTGCGATGAGTTTCTCGACGGGCTCGGCGCGCTCGGGGTCGCCGCGGACGGGATCCCGGATTTCCGCCGGTTGAGCGAGGTGCTCGACGCCGCAACCGGGTGGCGGATCGTCGCGGTGCCCGGCTTGGTGCCGGACGATGTCTTTTTCCCATCTCGCCCACCGCCGCTTTCCGTCGACCGGCTTCATCCGCGCGCGCGACCAGCTCGATTACCTCCAGGAGCCGGACATCTTTCCACGACATCTTCGGCGCACGTGCCGCTGCTGATCAACCCGGTCTTCGCCGACTACATGCAGGCCTACGGGCCGGGCGGGCTGTGAAGGCATATCGGCCGCGGCACTTGAACCTGGCGCGGCTGTACTGGTACACGGTGGAGTTCGGCTTGATCGCAACCCGACGAAGGCCTGCGCATCTACGGCTCGGGCATCGTCTCCTCCGACGGGGAGTCGGTCTATTGCCCTGGAGGCCCGCCGGCCAACCGCATCGGCTTCGATTTGCGGCGCGTGATGCGCACCCGCTACCGGATCGACAATTTCCAGCAGACCTATTTCGTGATCGACGACTTCCAGCAGCTGTTCGAGGCGACCCGGCCCGACTTCACGCCGATCTACCGCGAAATAGCGGCCCAGCCAGACATCGAGCCCGATGTACTGATCGGCTCCGACCGCGAATTCGATCAGGCTTCTCGGGATCCGCTGAGCGCAGGCAAAAAAATGGGCCGCAGATTGAGCGCGGCCCAAGTTTAGGGAGGAAACGCCTAGAAGACGTACGGTAAAACCACAACCAGTGATCGTTACCGCACTGCACAATCTAGTGCGTTGCCCCGTGAAGTCAAGCCTCTTTTTCGAAACGCGTTGGCATGGTTGAGGAATCACGGTCAGATCAGGCATTTAGCGTGTGCCCTGCGGCGGAGAAATGTGCAACGCACAAAGACGCCTCATTGACGCTCGCCGAATCGCGGGCGCCGCCGCTCGATCCGGGATCGGCTCTCTTCCTCGATGTCGACGGGACGCTGCTCGAGATCGCCCCCCGTCCGGAACTTGTTCGAGTACCAGGACGGCTTGCCGTCCCTGATGATGCGGCAGTCAGCCGCGCGCGACGGAGCGCTTGCCCTGATCAGTGGCCGTCCGCTGGCCCAGCTCGACCGGCTGTTTCAGCCGTGGCAAGGCGCCGCAGCGGGTCTGCACGGGCTCGAACGACGCCGCGCCGACGGAATTATCCATTGCGTGGTCGACGGCGACAGTGCGGCGGCACTCGATCGCTTGCGCCCAAAGCTTGCGGCGCTCGCGGCGGATGGAACCGGTCTCACACTCGAGGATAAACGCGGGACTTTAGCGCTTCATTACCGCGCCGCGCCGCAACGAGAGCCGGAAATTCGCGCCGTTGTCGAGGCGCTCCACCGCGAAATCGCGGCGTTGCGCCTGATCACCGGTAAGATGGTGGTCGAATTTCAGCCCCGCAGCGCCGACAAGGGGCGGGCCATCGCCGCCTTCCTCGCCGAACAGCCGTTTCTCAGACGCCGGCCCGTCTTTGTCGGGGACGACACGACCGACGAGGACGGCTTTGCGGAAATCCGCCGCCGCGGCGGCGTCGCCGTCCGGGTCGGTCCGTTCGACGGCGCGACTGCCGCAAATTACCGCCTGCCGAACGTCGAAGCGGTTCTCGCTTGGCTCGCGAGCAGCGACTTCGGGTAAGCATCGTCAAGGTTAAAATTGACGTAGCTAAATGATCGCGACCGGAACATAATCGAAGCGTCCGGCGTTAACGGTGCGGCGAGGCGGAAATGAGCGAAAGTGATTTTGCCTTCACCGGTCGTGCCGCGGCAGCCGGAAGACCGCGATTGGCAAACTCGATATTCCCCCGAGCAAACGCGGCGAACAGGCGTTTGGTGGTTGTTTCCAATCGTGTAACGCCGAACGCCGCCGCAAAACCCAACTCGGGCGGACTGGCCGTCGCGATACGGGCTGCTCTGCAGCATAGCGGTGGCATCTGGTTCGGTTGGAGCGGCGAGGTTCAGGACACGGTCCGGACCGAGCCCGGTATCGCCGCCGATGGGGAAATAACCTTAGCGACCGTCGATCTTTCGCGGCAGGATTTCGACGAATACTATATTGGCTATGCCAACCGCGTTCTCTGGCCTTTGTTCCATTTTCGCAGCTCACTTGTCCAGTTCTCACGAGGTAATCTCTCCGGCTATTTGCGCGTCAACCGGATGTTTGCGCGCGCCCTGGCGCCGATGCTGTTGCCGCAGGATCTCGTCTGGGTTCACGACTATCATCTGATCCCGCTTGCCGAAGAGCTGCGCAAGCTGGACCGGACCGAGCCTATCGGCTTCTTTCTGCATACGCCCTTTCCTGCCGCCGAGCTGCTGCGGGTGCTGCCGAACCATCAGTCGTTGATGCGATCACTGTGCGCTTACGATCTGGTCGGCTTTCAAACCCAATCGGACTTAGACGGTTTCAGAGATTATCTGCTGCGCTGGGCCGGTGGAGAGGAACTGGGGGATGGCGTCCTGCGCGCCTTCGGGCGCGTCGTGCGCGCGCAGGTCTTCCCGATCGGCATCGACGTCGCGACTGTTTCAGCGCAGGCCGCGGCTGCCGACGGTAGCCGGCACATGCGGCGCCTGCGCCAAAGCGTTGGGGACCGGGCCTTGATGATCGGCGTCGACCGGCTCGATTACTCGAAGGGCCTCGAAGCTCGCTTTCGGGCTTATTCGCACCTCATCGAGACCTATCGCGAGACGCGCGGCCGAACTGTGCTCATACAAATCGCGCCGCCGTCGCGCTCCGAGGTCCCGGAGTATCGAGATATACGCAGGAACCTCGCAGCGGCCGCCGGCCAAATAAACAGCCGCTACGGCGAATTCGACTGGACACCGCTGCGGTACATCAACAAGAGCTTCAGCCACCCGATCTTGACCGGGTTCTTCCGGGTGAGCCGGATTGGCCTGGTCACGCCGCTGCGCGACGGCATGAACCTGGTAGCCAAGGAATATGTCGCATCGCAATCTCCCGACGATCCCGGAGTGCTGATATTGTCGTGCTTTGCCGGTGCGGCGCGTGAACTCGGCGAGGCGGTGATCGTCAATCCGTTCGATGTCGAAGGAATGGCCGAGGCCATCCTGCAGGGGCTCGACATGCCGCTCGGCGAGCGCAAGGAGCGCTGGAGCGCGATGATAAAGGTCCTCGAACGCAACGACATAACTGCGTGGCGCGAGAGCTTTGTGCGCGCCCTGACGGCGACTGCCCGGGGATGGTGAATTCCGCGCCGAGCGCGCCCGAGAACCTGGCTGGTCGGCGACATCGGCG
>CAVOHI010000014.1:0-113883 GCA_963695605.1 uncultured Alphaproteobacteria bacterium
TAAGATCCAGTCAGATGATTCAATTTGGACGCTTGAAGGCGGCCCAGCGCACGGTATCGAGCCGATGGGATGTGTATCATCTGTTTGCTTCTGGAGCACTAGCCAATTTTCCCCGGACCTGAGGACAGGTACGCCCGCCCAACTCAGACCACGCGCCGTGGCCCTGGCGCCCACACACCGCAAGGATCATCTCCGACACCACCTCGCTCGGTTATCGCCATCCCCGGTCGCACTTACCGGTAATGATCAACTTCGGTGAGCCCGATCCTTACCTCCTGGCTGAATCGGAAGAGCGACCCACCCAGCAGTGCGACCGCGAGCGCAAAAAGGATACCGGCTCCGTAAATGTGCTGCAGCCTGAAAAACGCGCTGCCAAAACCTACGACAAGGAGCAGCGACGTGCACATTCTGCTGGCGAGCGCCAAGCGTGTTGCGCTGTTCAAAAGTTGGGCGCGCTTGCGCAAGCGCGGAATATCAGACCTGAGGTGGGCCCGGGCGGTATCGCCGTCGGCGATTTCATTCAGGCTGCGGACGCGGTCGATGACACTTGTCAACCGTCCCAGCAGGATCGAGATGAAGCCGGCCACCGCGCCGAGAACGAAGGCCGGTGCCGTTGCTTGCACCATCACCTGCGAGAGCTGACCTTGTCCGGCACAATGTCCATGTGAGCGCTACCTCCATCTGGGACATGGCGACTTGGCTTCGCCGTCGCCTCTATTCTGGAGACGAGATCGACCAAACCGCAATCCAATCGCCCCGGCATTCCTTGCCCCTCCCCGATCAAGGGCTTACGTTTGCCGCAAGATATGACCGGAACTCTCCCGCAATGTGGAGCGCGATCTTATCCGCACCCGGACGGCTGAGGGCAGAAGCCGCGCCAAGGCCCGAGGGCAGCACATGGGCCGACCCCCTGCACTCAGTCCGGCGCAGCAGAAGGAGGCCACCAGACGGCGCGCGGAGGGTGCTACGCTCCACGAACTCGCCGAGAGCTACAACATGGGCATATCCACGATTCGCCGCGCCACACGGGCCGCATAAAGAGCCAGCAACAGAGGGTTGTATACCTGCAAGATGCCTGAATTAATATTTTTAGGGGCGCTCGTTTCACTAACACTATTGATCTTTGTCCTTAATTGCTTGTGTTTAACGTAGACCGTGAGCCATTTGAAGATACTTTGGAGTTCGACAATCAGCAGCATCAAACCAGCAGTGAGATTCTGACATTAACAAATGCAATAAATTCCTATCGCCGTAGCGGTCATGTCCACGAGAATCAGCGCGCGCAGCGCGAAAAACGCACCATTGTTATACTGGGGAGTACTGCAATATTCGCTTTGGCGGCTGCCGTCGCTGCCGGTTATTCCGCTGTGATCCTTCACCAACAGCGACTAGACTTTGTTGACCAAGAGCAAAGGCAGTTGCGGGCTTATGTTTTCCCTGACGATCTCGCCATTTACAATGCTGACGACGACATCTCCAAGAATGCGACGGAAGCACCGCGTTTGGAAATCTTTATGAAAAATACCGGAATTACTCCAGCTTATAATGTCGCCACTCTTGTTGGCGCTGGTTTAATGGTATTCCCTGCACATTTTACCTTGAATGACATTTATAGCGCGCCGTCCATCGCCGTGGCTAATACGTCGATTAATATTTTGCCACATGAGGCAAGGCAGCAAAGTATCACCCACCTCTTTAATGTAGAACAGCCGTTGACCGTTGAACAAAAGGTCTCTCTCAATAATGGCGAAACAGCCATCTATTTTTATGGGGAGACTATTTATTACGACGCATTTGAGCTTCTGCGGTGTACTAGATTCAAGTATTATGTTGGTGGAGATGCTGGTTTCAATGGAACTGCCATGATCAACGCCCCGGAAGGACAAGAGGCGGATAAAGACTGCCGTGACCTGAAGGAATATATAGCCAAAAAGCAGCTTCCGTTGCAGCTTCCACCAATACCGCACTACCAATTTTAGCACGCACACGCGGGACGGTTGGATACAACGATTTTCCAAACCAACCGATTATCCGAGTCTCGACGTGTCCCCCTTCGGGGCGGCCCCCCTTACTTAATTGGCGGCGGGCTCGTCCAATGCTCCTGCGCAACGGCATCTGTCCATGCCGAGCCTAGTGGTTGGAACATAAGCCAAGTCTCCGCGAGCTTGCCAGCCTCGATCCGGTAGGACTGCATGCCTGCCCGGGTGCGCGTCTCGCCGGTCTTGGGATCAGTCCACTTGAACGCAAAGCGGAACCACGCGCGGTCGCCTTCGAATGAGTGATCGTACACAACGACCCGTATATTGGGTCGCTCCTCCCGCGTCTTGGCGATCTCCGCCGCGTAGGCCTCGCGTGTTACCGTCCGGTCACCGGCTTCGTCGTGCCGGATGTAGTTCGGCTCGACGCAATCGGGGACCAGGTCGTATTGGCCCTCATGCCAAACCCGCTCCCATCGGTCGAACAGGTCGCGCAGCGTAGACTCGTCTGACATCGATGAACCTCCTTTATGTTCAGCGACATGCTTGCACCTGTCTGCGGCGCGGTAAAGCAAGCGAACTGTGGTTTCGGGATGGAGTGCGGCGACTTTTCGCCGTAATTCCCGGTAGAACCGTGCTTCACTCTGCAATCGCGTGATTTTTGCGTAAAGCCAGATAGCGGACAAATGGCCTAAGCGCGTCGCATTGCGCCGCCCGTCTGGTGAATGTGGCATAGACCACCACGCAATTACCATAATCGCATTATACACTCGCGGGCGTTCGGGCTGTGGGCGGGTGTGATTGCGATTGTAGGAGTTGCGGATGCCTGATCTCGACCAGATAAAACAGGCGGAACAGGGGCGCGGAACCGGCGCTGACGCACGACCGTCGTTCCGCGAACGCACGGTTAAATTCGCGCTGCCCGCCGATCAAGAGAGCTCCCACGGGACGAAGCCCGTGAGCCGGAGGCCCGTGACATTGCCCCGGCGATGAAGGCGGTCACCTCGGCGCTGGCCGGCGGCGTGATCACGCCAGGCGAGGCGGGCACGATAGCGGCGGTGGTCGACGTTTTTTTCCGGGCGATCGAGACGAGCGACTTCGAACGGCGCTCGAAGGAGGCCGAGGACGGCCTCTCCAGGAACTCGGGCGCGGCCCCGCGGTCTGGCGTCGGGCGGAGCTCTCAACTGTTAGATGAGGTTTTGCTGCAGATTCGCTGCAGGAGCAGCAAACGCTATAGTCCTGGGACAATTGCTGGTTGAGACCCGGCACAGTCGGAGCGGCCGCTTGACGCTCGGGTGACCGCGGCGACAGAATTCGGCCGCACGGTGAAAGGGGAGGAGGGCGCGATGGCGGATATACGCGTGGTAGCGACGGGGTTGCGGTTTCCCGAGGGGCCGGTCGCGATGGCCGACGGCTCGGTCATATTGGGCGAGATCGCCGGCAGCGCGGTCACCCGCGTCGCGCCGGATGGCGGCAAATCGGCGATCGGGTCGGCGGGCGGCGGGCCAAACGGGCTCGCGCGCGGCCCCGACGGGGCGCTCTATCTGTGCAACAATGGCGGCAATGAATATGCCCAGGGCGGGTTTCTGTCGACGGGACCGTCCAAGGATTACCAGTGCGGGTATATCCAGCGGATCGATCCGCGCACCGGCGAAACGCGCATTCTCTACAGCCAATGCGGCGGGCACAAATTGTCGGCGCCGAACGACATCGTCTTCGACCGCCAGGGCGGGTTTTACTTCACCGACCTCGGCAAGCGGCGGGCGCGCGACCGCGACCATGGCGGGCTTTATTACGCGCTGCCCGACGGCTCGAAGATCGTCGAGCTCGTCCATCCGATGCTGAGCCCGAACGGGGTCGGGCTGTCGCCGGATGAGAAGACCGTCTATGTCGCCGATACCGAGAGCTCGCGTCTGTTCGCGTTCGACATCGTCGAGCCCGGGGTGCTGCGCAAGGAGCCGTTCCCGGCGCCCTACACCGGCCGCCTCGTCTGCGGACTGCCCGGCTTTCAGCGCTTCGACAGCCTCGCGGTCGAGGCCTCGGGCAATATCGCCGTCGCGACCCTGATCACCGGCCACATCACGGTCATCGCTCCCAATGGCAAGGTCGTGCGCCAGGTCAAGATGCCCGACGTCTACCCGACCAACATCTGCTTTGGCGGCCGGGATATGAAGACCGCCTACATCACGCTTGTCCGGCACCGGCCAACTGGCCGCAATGGATTGGCCCGAGCCCGGCCTGCGCCTCAATTTTCAGGAGTGACCCCGTACCCTGCAAGACTTCGCAACAGTTACCGTCGCCCCCGCGAAAGCGGGGGGCCAGGGCTGCAAGGCACGAGCCTGACGTGCTCTGGATTCCCGCTTTCGCGGGAATGACGGCTTGCGTAACTAGGCCTTTTTCAGGAGTTCCGAAATGAAAGCCGCCGTCCTTCACGCCGCGAACCAGCCTTTGACGATCGAAGAGGTCGAGCTCACCAAGCCCGGGACCGCGCGAGGTGTTGCTGCGCACCGCCTTTGCCGGGCTGTGCCACAGCGATCTGCATTTCATCGAGGGGCTCTACCCGCATCCGACGCCCTGCGTGCTGGGGCACGAATCCGCCGGCATCGTCGAGGCGGTCGGCGATGGCGTGACCTATGTCAAGCCCGGCGACCACGTGATCACCTGCTTGTCGGTGTTCTGCGGCACCTGTCCGCAATGCGTCACCGGCCACCCGAATTTGTGCGAGAACACCGACGTCAAGATGCCGCCGGGCGTCTCCCGCCGCCTCACCTGGAAGGGCGGCGAGCTGATGAACCAGTTCCTCAATCTGTCGTCCTTCGCCGAGCAGATGCTGGTGCACGAGAACGCGATGGTGAAGATCGACCCCGACATCCCGCTCGACCGCGCCGCATTGGTCGGCTGCGGCGTGATGACCGGGGTCGGTGCGGTGTTCAACGCCGCCAAGGTCGAGCCCGGGGCGACGGTCGCGGTGATCGGGTGCGGCGGCGTCGGATTGTCGGCGGTCAACGGCGCCGCGCTCGCCGGCGCCGAGCGCATCATCGCGATCGACACCGTCGCCTCGAAGCTCGAAATCGCGCGCGAGCTCGGCGCCACCGACACGTTGAATGCGAGCAACGCCGATCCGGTGAAAGCGGTCAGGGACATGACCGGCGGCGGCGTGCATTACTCGTTCGAGGCGCTCGGCACCAAGACCACCGCCGAGCAGGCCTTCGGCATGCTGCGCCCCGGCGGCACCGCGACGATCATCGGCATGGTGCCGTTCGGCGTGAAGATCGAACTGCACGGCTACGACTTCCTGCGCGACCGCAAGCTCCAGGGCACCTCGATGGGCGGCAACCGCTTCCGGGTAGACATGCCGCGCCTGTTGTCGCTGTGGCGGCAGGGCCGGCTCAAGCTCGACCACCTGATCTCCGGCCGGATCAAGCTCGAGCAGATCAACGACGGATTTGCCGCGCTCAAATCCGGGGCGCCGGTGCGCCAACTGATCGATTTCGCGGCCTGAGAACGGGAGGGCGGCGCAGGGCCCAGAATGCGATGCAGCCGCAAATATAGAAGAGGATCGACAGCAGGAAGGCGAGCCGGTAGCTCCCCGAGAGGTCGAAGATCCATCCTGCACCCCATGCGCCGGCAGCGGAACCGATGCCGCTGCCGATCGTGATGACGCCGAGGATCGTGCCGAGCCGGCCGCCGGGGAAGAGGTCGGCGGTCTTGGCGGTGATCGCCGGACCGCGCGCGCCCCAGGTCAGGCCGAAAAAGCAGGCGTGCAGCCATAACAGCCAGTGCTGGTCGGGGCTGGTGATCAGCAGCGCGCAGACGACGCCGATGATCGAGATGCCATAGGCGAGGATCGCCGACCATTCGCGCCCGATATAGTCCGACAAGGTGCCGGTAACGATCGTTCCGCCGATGGCGAGGAAGCTGCCGATGCCGAGCACGCCCGCCGCGTAGAGCTTGTCGAACCCGACATCGACGGCAAAGGCGAGCTGGTGTAGCGAGACCAGAAAGCTGCCGAGACCGGTGAACAAATACACCGCGAACAACAACCAGAAATGCGGAGTGCGGATCGCGGCGCTCAGGGTCCAGCTGCCGGCCGGCAGGGGCGCGTCTGCCGAGATCGGGGTCATTGCGGCGGGTGCGCTCGCGACCGGGTAGCGGGCGGCGCGGCGAAATATTGCGGCGAGCAGCGGGACGGCGGCGGCGATGAAGGCCGCCTGCGCCCAATAAGTCGCTCGCCATCCGATCGTCGAAATCAGGAACTGAACGAGCGGCGCCGAGGCCGCTCGCCCGAAGCCGTTGGCCGACTGGACGATTGAGATCGCCATCCCGCGGCGCCGCACGAATTGGCGCGACAGCAACGGCACGAAGACCACCAGACCCAGGCAGTTGGCCCCGATCGTCATGACGATCCCGTAGAACAGGACATCCTGCCAGAGGGCGGAAATCAGTGCGCTGCCGACGAGGCCGGCAAACAGCAGGACGCCGCCGAGCACCAGCAGGCGGCGCGGCCCGAGCCGGTCGACCAGCGCACCGACCAATGGCGAGCTCCCGCCGGCAACGAGCTGCGAGACCGAGTAGGCGATCGAGGTCTCGGCGCGGCTCCAACGGAACTCCTCGATGAAGGCCAGCAGGAACACCGCGTAGGAATGCATGATGCCGGCGCTGACGGTGAACGCGGCGAACGCCCCGCCGAGCATCAGCCAGGCCCCCCGCGACGCCGGCTGCGCCGCCTGCCGAGGAACCGATCGCATCCGCTGCAAGCCGAGCATCCCCGGCTTTGGCGTCTTGCTCATCGCTCTGTGCTTCCACCGACTTTGGTTGTGGCGTTTTTGCAGCGGGACGATCGATCAGAAGTATGATAAATGCACGCGGGAAAACTCGGAGGCGCACCGTGAGAGGAATCCAAATAGCCGCGCTGGGCCTTATCGTGGCGTCAACGGCCGGGACGCCCGCAACCGAGGCGGCGGTTATCACCCAGACGCTCGGCACCGCGAACTACGCCAACGGACAGACCGTTGGAACCGGAACCTTCGCGTCGAACCCGAGCGGCGACCCTGCGCCATTCGACCGGCTGATCGGCAACAAAACCAGCGGTCCCAACCCCTCGGCGAGCTTTACCTTTGCTTCCTACGGTGGGCCAATCGCGAGCCCGATCACGTCGGCGACGCTTGAGTTCGGCCTTTATGACGGGGCCTCGCCGTCCCCTAGCACCGAGGTTCAGTTCTTAACCCTCAATGGAACCGACAACGCTTCCTTGCTAACCGCAGCTCTGGTCGGCGACCCTGCAACACGGAGTGTCGAGACCTATTACGCGCTCAATCTACCCGGTGCCGATTTCGCTGCGCTCGCCAGCGGGTCGTCGACCTTCGCTCTCGGCTTTCAGGGCCAAGGGGTAGGCCTCCTCGGCCCCTCGCCTTTCATCCTATTCGGTCTCGATTTTGCCACGCTCTCAATCAACACCGGGGCGATCACTCCAGGGGTTCCAGAGCCGCCCACCCTCATCCTGCTGTTGACCGCGCTCGGTGGGCTGGGCGCGGTAATGCGATTGGTGCGCCGGCAGCCAAACAAGGCGCTCGTAAACACCTAGCTGTGCCGCGCAGCGAAATCCGGCGCGGAGATACAGTCGGCGAGCCGGGTTTTGCGGCTCCACGTGCAGGCTGACAGGTAAATCTGCGGCCTTTGCTTCGGCCAGCAGCGCATCGACATACGCGCTCCCGATTCCACGCCTTTGCCACGCAGAAAGCAGGGTGACATCGATCAGGCGGATTTCCTCGATGCCACGATGGACGTAGAAGCGCCCGATGGCGTGTTCTTCAGTTTCGATAATGCAGAAATCGGCATTGGGATAGGACGCTCGGTATTGCGCCCTTTGCAGAGCAAACTGCCACTTCAGGAACGTCGATTTTTGTGCCTGCGTCCACGATGCTCCTGCCAATTCCGCTTCGCGAATTGAGGCATAAAGCGAGATTAGGAACGGCTCGTCCTCCGGCTTCTCTTTCCGTAAAATCGTGCAGTCCACGAGCACCTCAATTGCGGCTCGGATAAATGCCCTGGAGGGCAATAATCCAATTCAGCACGAGATAGGGCTGCATGTTGTTGTGCCCGGCTCCGGAGCCCTGCGTTCCGACCGCCGCGCCGGACATGGTTGTGTCCGCCGTCGGCGCGAACATCGCGTTGCCGCCGGAATTTGCGCCCACACGCCGTTCCGCGGCGTCGGCTGGGTGCCCGCCGCGTTCGCCGCTAACGGGGTATGGGTATGGACCGGCATCTGCACGAGCGTAAGCTGCACCAACTGCTCTCCGCCTCTCTGACCCTGAGCGTAGGCGGGCCCGACGCCGAGCGGGACCGCGCCCTGCAAGTTGGGCAAAGCAAAGGTGGTCCGACCGTCCCCGCCATATTGTGTGCCTAACAGCGAGAACAGCGCTTGATTCTGCGCGATCGACAGCACCTGGCCATTGCACAACGCCCAACCCTTCGGCGCAAAGTTGAACGCCGCCAGTTTCAATTCGCCAAGATAGGGGGTCGGCATGAGGCGGGTCCTCCGTTATGCGCGCGGCGGGTAAATGCCTTGCAGGGCGATGCAGAAGTTCAGCGCCAGGTAAGGCTGCCGATTATCATGAGGTTGACCGCCGCCCGCCGGTGTGAGGGCGTTGGGCGCCATTCGAATATTTGCGGCCGATGCATATTCGCTCGCCCCACCCGCGTCCGACGCCCAGACGTTGTTGGCTGGACCATAGCTCGTACCGGGACCACTGTTGCAGTTGGCGGCATGGGAGTGCGCAGGCATCTCCGCCGCGCTCAGCGTTACCTCCGGCGTGCCGCCTGCCTCCCCGAGCGTCCGCGGCGTGAGGCCGGGACCCGCTCCGACATGCACCGGAACTATTCCCTGTAAGTTCGGCAAAGCAAAAGTCGACCTGCCGTCGCCACCGAAACTGGTGCCGAGGATCGAAAACAGCGCCGTGTTCTGCGAGATCGGTAGTAATTGGCCGGCGCAGATGGCCCAGCCCTGCGGCGGATAACTGAAGCCAAACACCCTGATCTCGCCGACAAATGGATCGCTCATCAAACAGCTCCCTTGCTCGGTATCAGGATGGTGACGGGAAGACGCCGTAGAGCGAGATGATGAAGGTGACCGCGAGGAAGGGCTGCATGTTCTCATGCGGCTGGTTGCCGCCCTGAACGCCGATGGCTGAGCCGGCCATCATGGTGCTGTCTGGAGCGGCCGCATAGGGCGCCACGTTTTCTCCTGGATCGGCTGCCCAATAATTTCCAACCGGGCTCAGCGTCGTCCCTGCTGATGCCGCATGCGCAACATGGCCGTGCTGCGGCAGGTTGACCGCTGCCAGCGAGACTGTCTCGGTTCCTCCAGCCTCGCCCATCGGGCGATTGCTCCCGATATGCACCGGCACGCGCCCGCGCAGATCCGGCAGCCCGAAGGTGATTTTACCATCACCGCCATAGGTGGTCCCGAGCAACTGAAAGAGTGTCGAGTTTTCGACGATCGAGAGAAGCTGACCGTCGCAGGTCGCCCAGCCTAGTGGTGCGAAGTTCCCGGCAAACATCCTTATCTCGCCAACGAAGGGCTCCATGTCGGTTCTCCATAGCGTCGATCAGCCGAAGACCGCCTCGAACAACGCCGCGTCCTGCAGGTCACGCCCGGGCGCGGAAACGCGGCTGATCAGCAGCGTCGACGGCTCGAAGTCGGGATGCTCCATCTGACAGAGGCCGCCCTCAGATTGGGTCTCGACCTCGGCTTCGAATAGCAGTGAGAAGAACCCGCCCAGCCGGATAGGTAAAGGATCCGCCGAGCCGGACGCCGCCCGCACCTCGCGCAGCTTCAATCGCAGGAATCCCTCCGGCCGTTTGGGACAGCGGAAACAGAAGCTCGTTCCGAGATAAGCGCCGAACGTCTCAGCCACGAAATCCTCGACGCGGATCCGCATGGCTGTCCTCCGCTCGGTGGGTTGCAATGGTCGGGGCTGCGGAAACTCCATGATTATCCCAGATACCACTTTCGGCGCGCAACGTTAACCAACCCTCGTTCGCTGCCAGCGGCCTTATGTCACCCCAGGTTCTTACGAAGGCAATAACTTGACCAGTACGCGCGAGGGCACAGGTAAACGGGAAAGTTGCACCGGGTGACACTCTCGCTTGGTGACCCCAAAAACAAACCGGCGCTCCGTTCGGAGCGCCGGTTGCTTCTTGCCTCTGCCGAAGCCCTAGCGCTTGTCGCTTATGGGTTCTTCGACCGGCGGATAGATGCGGACATAATTGCGTCCGGTCTCATGGCGGACCTGGCTGGCATCCCGCCTCACCTCCCAATCCCGCTGCAGTTCGCCCGCACTGGCGGTACGCGCCTCGGGCGGCGTTTGAAGGTCGGTCCGCAGCGGCCGGTCTCCGGAGAACGAGCCGGCATAAGGCTCGGCACGCTCGTCGAAGCGCCTCCAGCCGGCTTGCCGCCAGCTCTCGGCGCGCTCCTCGATGTCGACCGGCGAGTGGCGATTGAGGATGTCCGACACCCGATCGCTGAAAGCGTCATCGGTGCGAACCGTCACTAAGGTCCCGCCGCGGCGAACCGCCTCGGCGTAGATGTCTGCGTGCTCGCGCGGAATGCCTGCCTCGACGAGCGCCCCGACCAGCCCTCCAACCGCAGCCCCAACGCCGGCGCCGGCAAGCGTCGCAGCAAGCGCGCCTGCGGCTACCACCGGCCCGACCCCGGGTATTGCCAACGCCCCGATGCCGGCGAGAAGGCCGGCAGCGCCGCCCAGCACCGCGCCGATACCAGCCCCTGTGCCGGCCCCGGACCCCGTGTCGGTATGGTCGGCACGGGCGGGGCGATCGACGCCGTATTGCGGATAATTGCCGTAACGGTTTCCCGCATTGTTGGCGATCAGGTTGACGTCGGTCGACGGAACGCCCGCCGATTCGAGCTCACGAATTGCGCCCTCGGCCTCGGGGTAATCGTCGAAAAGCGCCACTATCGTATGGATTGCCATGTCTGTTCTCCTATCGGTTCTCTTCGACGACGTTGCCGCGGAAATCGACGCCGACACGTACCCGGCGGCCGTCCTTCATCGCCTCGGCCTGCCAGATCGAGTTCTGGTCCTTGTGCAACTGGTCGACATTGGTGTAGCCGCGATCTTCAATCCGGCGGCGCGCTTGCCCTTCGGTGAAGCTGTTGGCTCCCCGCTCCAGCGCGGCATTGCCGGCGCCAGTGGCATTTGCATTGGGGTTGGTCGAGGTCCCGACCGAGGGCGAGGGGTGATTACCTGTGGTCGTGCTCGGCGCTGTGCTTTGTGCCATCGCCAAACCGGCACTGCCGAGCAAAAAGCCCGCGGCAAACACCGTCTGCTTCAAACCCATGATTTAGCACTCCATTGCGTGATGAGGCGGAGCGGCGCCCGTGCGCCCCGCAAGTGACCCAGCAAACAGAGCCGTACACAAGAAAGTTTCGTGAGCTCGCATCCCGATTGATGATCACCTTAAAATCGCCTCTTTATGAGTGCAGGCTCCCTGTAATGTTCACCGGGCGGAGGTGCCTCGACGGGGGCTCGAATCTGATAAACGTTACAACCAATGGAAGAGTTGCCGCTGTAGGCTCGCTGCAGAAACAGCGACATGAAATATTTCGCTCATCCGCTAGTTGTAGGAACTGCACATGCAGCAAAAGAGCTTTGGTAAACTCCCGCCGGTCTCGGTGCTAACCCTCGGCGGGGGCGGCCTCGGCATGTTGTGGGGGGAGACGACCTTCGACGAATGCGTCGCGACTGTGCGCGCGGCGGTCGCCGCCGGGATCAACTGGATCGACCTCGCGCCGCGTTACGGCGACGGCAAGGCCGAGCTGGTGATCGGCAAGGCTTTCGCCGGCCGGCTGCCCGAGGGCGTGCGGGTCACCAGCAAATGCAATCTCGGAAACCCGTCTCCCGCCGATATCGAACCGCTGGTGCGGCAATCGATCGAAGGAAGCCTCGAGCGTCTGCGGCTGTCGAGGCTCGATCTGTTCTTTTTACATTCGAATGTCGTCCCGGACGCGGACCACATGGCTCGCCGACCCGATGCCGCCAGCCGGATGACCCTATACGCAACCTTTGTCGACGAGGTGCGTCCGCTATTTGAGCGGCTGGTGGCCGAGGGTCTGATCGGCGCTTGGGGGCTGACCGGGATCGGATACCCCGACACAATCATCAGGCTGCTCGGCGAGCGTCCGGCCCCGTCGGCTGTGCAGTGCATCGCCAATTTATTGGACTCGCCGGGCGGGCTGAAGTTCTTCGACGGGCCGGCGAAACCGCGCGCGGTCATGGCTGCGGCGCGGGCTAACGGGGTCGGCGTGATGGGCATTCGCGCGGTGCAGGCCGGGGCGCTGACCAGCGCTATCGATCGGCCGCTGCCCGACGACCATCCCGAAATGCGCGATTATGTGCGAGCCGCTGGTTTCCGGCGGCTCGCCGGAGAATTGGGCGTCACTCCGGCCCTGTTGGCGCATCGCTACGCGCTGTCGCTCGACATCGACACGCTCGTGCTCGGCGTCAAGAACCGGCAGGAACTCCTGGAGTGCGTAGCCGCAGCCGAGGCCGGCGCATTGCCGCCGGAGTTGCTGGCCCGGATCGACCAGACGGTGGATTGAAATGCTCGCTAGACCGAAGCACGCGCCCCGGCTTTCAAGGGCAGCCGGGCAAACTGAGCCAACGAACCGAACGCCGCCACCGCGAAGAGTCCGGCAGAGGCGATGATCACTGCCAACACGAGCGGGTTCCCATTGCCCCCGAGAGAAAGTGCGGCGGTCGCCCCGGCAGCGCCGATCATCTGAACAAAGCTTGCCAGACCCGAGGCCGCGCCCACGATGCCGACCTTGACCCCAAGGCTGCCGGCTATGGCATTGGGGGTAATGAGACCGCTACCGCAGCAAATCAGAATCATCGGGCCGACGATCGCATAAGGGCTCGCAAGGTGCAGGGCTGCGAGGGCCACCATTGCGAATCCGGCGGGGATCAGGACCGCACTACCGATCACTATAAGATTGTCGACGCCGAGGCGCCGGGTCAGTCGACTGGACAGAAAGCTGCCGACGAGAAAGCCAATAGGCGGAAGCGAAGCGTAGTAGCCGTAATCTTGCGGAGGGATGCCAAGGCCGATGATCAACACCGCCGGGGCCCCGGCGGTAAAAATGTGAAAGCCCGCATGGGCACCTGCAGCGGTAAGCGCATACGCCACAAAACGCCGCGTTTGGAGCAAACTGCGATAGCTGGCCCGCATCGTTCTGGCGAGCAAGGCCGCGGTTTCGGATTGAGAGGACCCCTCCCGAGGGGACGACTGCGGCACATGTCTAAGGACCAGCGCCAGAGCCACAACGGCCAATATTGCGACAGCGGCGAAATTCGCCCGCCAACCGATCCATGCCTGCAAATAGCCGCCGGGGATCGGAGCCAAGGCCTGCAAGAGAGTAAGGACGATGGATAGCCCTGCGATGATCTGAGCGGCGCCGTCTTCGCCGTAGAGATCGCGAACGGTAGCCCGGCCTACGACCAATCCGGCCGAGAGACCGACCCCCTGCAAGACGCGGGCGCCGATAAGGAACTCGATCGTTGGGCTCGCGGCACAGGCGATGCTGCCAAGCGCGCTCAAGGAGATGCCCAAGATCATCGTTCGTCTTCGCCCGCAGCGATCGGATAACGGCCCGAGTACGAGCATGCTCACCGCAAAGGCTGCGAGATAAGCGACGAAGGTCAATTGCACGCGGGACACCGAAGTCTCGAGTGCGCTGGCAATCGCTGGAACGGACGGCACGTAGATAGTCGAAGCGACCAGCCCGAGGGAGCAGGTGATGGTCAGAGTCAGCAATAGAAGGCGACGGCTCGCATTGCTAAACTCGTTTCCTTCGTCGAGACCGGTGCGGAGGAAATTTAACAAGCGAACTCTCTCGTCAGAGGGTAAGCAAATCGTAAATCTCCGGCTCGGGTATCACCGAGGCGGTGGTGGCCCGCAGCAGGTCGGAACCGCCGGAGGTGCTCAAGTCGACCGATCGGGCAGATATAATTAGAAGGCGTCCCCTTGCCCTAACGTTCTGCTAACAAATCGCTGCCGACGGAACGGAATGACGTTTTTTTGACGCCGCGCAGCGGAATGACGTTCTTTTGACGCGCCGTGGATTAACCTTAAGTGATGAGGTAGTGTGCGTCGGCTCACGTTCGCGAACGCTCTTCCTGGCATCTGCTGCACCTTATCGAGGCGGAAGGATACTCGATGATCATTCGCGATTTTGGCTTGATTGCCAACAGCGATGCGAGGGTCATTTTCGCAACCGTATCCTGGGAGGATTGCGACTACCCCGAACAGGAACTTATCTTCGAAACTCGCGAGGACGGGCTCAATCACGCGGCTGACGAGCCTTGCGCAGACGCGTTCTTATCCGCGTGTTTTCCTCTGGCTGCAGTGCACGGAGAGGCGCGGGTCCGAATCGAGGGGCAACCCTGTCCGATGCTGGTCGAGGGCCTTTATACGGCTCACGCTTGGTGGTCAAGTTGGGGTGGGCCAGCCGCGATGCCGTCGATCGAAACTTCCAGTCGAGTGGTTCGCAGGGGAATCACTGGGGATCCGCGGGGCGTTGCATTTCTCTCTGGCGGTGTTGACAGTCTTCACATGCTGATGCGCAACCATCGGCTTTATCGACGGGAGGACCCGGCATATATTCGCGACGCTCTCTTTATCCATGGGTTCGATATTGGGAAACGTGCCCGGGACCCGGAGGACGAGCGGTTTCGCAAGGCTCTGAGACATCTGCAGCCGCTAGCCGCAGAAGCCGGTCTGCGACTGATCTCGTGCCGCACCAACCTGCGCCATCTGCCCTCGAAACCTGATTTCTGGTACTATCGCCACAACGGCGCCGCACTAGCTGCTGTCGGTCACGCGGCGATCTTCGGGACAGCGTTTCTGTTTATCGGCGCCTCGCATGACATCGCCAATCCTGTCCCGATCGGATCGCACCCGGCAGTGGACACCCTCTTCTCCAGCCAGCGCGTGACCGTAATCCATGATGGGGCGCGATATGCCCGATTTCACAAAGTGCGCGAGCTGGCAGGTTGGCCGACGGCGCTTGCCGCGCTGCGGGTCTGTCCGAGCAATCCGGGCAATGAACTGAACTGCGGGATTTGCGAAAAATGCTTGCGCACACGCCTCGAGCTATTGGCCGCAGGGGTCGAGGAGACTGCAACGCTCGGCCCGAGCCTCACCCCGATCGAGCTGTGGAACAATCTCGGGCCGGTCGGCGACCGAGCAGTTACATACGAGGACCTATTGGCACCGCTGCGGGCTCGCGGACTTACGGCCCTTTGCGAGGTGCTCGAGAAAAAAATCAAGGCGTACCGGGGAGGATACGGATATCATAACCCGGACCTGCCTCAGGATGGTTAAGAGCGAAGCGGGCCCTGGAAATGAATCCTTATTTCATACCCGGTTTCCGCGGCGCAGCGAGCAGCATATTGGGACTCTTGCGATGACGTTGTCGATCAGCATTCTCGGGCCTCTGGTGATTGAGAGTGGCGATTGCCGGCTCGGGAAAGTCCCGAAAAAAGCGCGCGCTTTGCTTGCCTTTCTTGCGGCCCAGCTAGGCCAGCCGGTCACTCGCGAGCGATTGGCCGACCTGCTGTGGCCGTACCAGGGGTCCGAGCAAGCCCGCCACAGCTTACGCAATTGCCTATTGGAGCTGCGCAAGGCTTTGGGGCGGGGCACAGACGCCCACCTTGTCGCCGACTTCGCCAATTGCCGGATCCAGGATGCCATCATCGACCTCGATCAATTTGAGCGGCTGGCGCGTTCGCAGCAGCGCTGGGACCTGCAGGCGGCCGCCGATCTTTACCGCGGCGAGCTCCTCGCTGATTTCGACATAAATTCCGAACCGTTTCAGGAATGGTTGGCGGCGGAGCGCGACCGCACCCTCGCGATGGTCTGCGATGTCTTGCATCGATTGAGCGCGAAGCAGGGTGCAGCCGGCGAGCACGAGGCCGCAATACAGTCCGGCCGCCGCCTCGTTTTTCTCGACCCGCTCTCAGAATTCGGACAACGCGCGCTGATCCGCGCCTATGCACACGCCGGACGCCGCGGTGAAGCACTCCGCCAGTATAGGAGCTGCGCCGAGACCTTGAAGCGCGAACTTGGCGTCGCACCGGACGTCGAGACGCAGTCGTTGGCGAATGAGATCGCGCGTTCGAGCACTGCCAGGGAGCACGATTCGCCGCAGATCCCGGCAGAAGATCGCGATCCCATTGCGCGCGTCAGCGCACCGGATCGTTCGCCCGGGCGTCGCGCTCCACGGCAGGTCGGTGCTCCAAGCGAAGGCACAGCGAAACCACGTTGGCCTTGTTTGTTGCCGAACATTGCCGTAGCTGTTGCGCCGGTGCGCAACCTGACCGGGGATCCCGACCAACAATATCTGGTGGAAGCCTTTACCGAGGACCTCGTCACCGACCTGCTTCGGCACGGACGCGGGCTTTCGCTGAAGCCGTTGGGAGATGAGCGTGGTCCTCCAGACAACGGCAACCGGATATCCGAACGCGGCTATGATTACATCGTCACCGGCAGTGCCCAAACCAGCGCACCCGGGTTGCTTCGGGTGAACATGCGAATAACCGATGCTGCAACCTCGGAGTACCTTTGGGCGGGCCGGCATGAATTCAAGCCCGAGGACCTCGCTCCGATTCAGACGAGGATCACCCGGCGCATTTCGCGAGAACTCCACGTCCTGCTCCTTCAAGCAGCGAGCCGCCGGGCTTTGACGACATCGGGTCTAGATCTCGAGATTACGGAGTGTCTTTCCGAGGCGTCGAGTGCTCTGAAGGGCAAGGTCACGCCTGAGCTCACGGCCCACGCACAGACGTCGTACCTCACCGCGCTGGCCCACGATCCGCGCAATGTAGAAGCGCTTACCGGCTTGGCGCTCACCTGCCAGAATTTGGTCAGCAATCCCTGGTGGGGTGACCCTCGGGCCGCCGCAGCGGCATCCGACCTCGGGCGTGAGGCGGTAGCGATCGCACTGGACCTGGCACCCGGTCACGCCGTGGCAAAACTCATCCAAGGGATGCTCTACTCGGCGGCAGGGCAGTTGGAACTTGCCGAACGCGCTTTCGCGCAGGCCCTCGGAATGGATCACGGCTTGGGAGCTGCGCATGGGTTCGCGGGATACAATGCGGCCCTTCTCGGTCGTGCCGATGAGACGTGGCCGGCGATTGAGCGGGCCATGCGTCTCGATCAGACCGATCGACGACACAGCATCTGGTTCTTCTTTGCGGGTTTTGCGGAGTTGCTGCTGGGCCGGGCGGAAACCGCTATTCGGCTGCTTCAGAAGTCCTTGGAACGAAACCCCAGCTATGGCGCCGCGCAACTTTTCTTAATGGCGGCGCTATCCTTGCTCGGCCGCGTAGCCGAGGCCACTGAGACCGCCGCATCGTTCCGCAAGCAATATCCGGATTACCGTACGACTACATTCGAGCAGCTGTGGTTGTCGCGCTCCGGTTCTTCGATCTACCGCGCCCAAATTCATCCTCTTTTCGAAAGAATTCGCACACTCGGTGTGGCGAACTGAGGCTCGCCCATGAGCCGTCGAAGACTCCTTCCTCACACGAAGAACTCCCGCGCGGCAGAATACACCACCGCGGCTCGGTATCTGCCAGCTCGATCATCGCCGCGGCGAGACGGCGGGGCGTTCGGTGCGCCAAGGGCCGAACGCGCGGCAATGCCGTGGCCGTGTTTGCTGTCAAGCATTGCCGTAGGGGTAGCGCCGTTGCGCAATCTGACCGGCGATGCCGACCAAGAAAACCTTCTGGACGCGTTCACGAGCGACCTCGCCGCCGACCTCACGCGGCACGGTCGTGGTTTTTCATTACGACCCTTGGCCAAGGAGCCGGCCAACCCTGCCGAGCAACCCGAGTCCGACGTTAAATATTTTGTAACGGGCAGCGCCCAGCGCGCTAGTCCCGGGGTGCTGCGCATCAATGTCCGGATCACCGATGCGGCGACCTCCGAGTATCTTTGGGCCCGTCGCTTCGAATTTGGTGCCGACGAGGCCGTACCGGCGCAGGCCAAAATCATCCGGCGGATTTCTCGAGAGCTTCATATTCTGCTTCTCCAACAGGAAGTTGGACGAGTCGTGTGCGAATTGGGCGCCGGTCACGAGCTCAACCAATGTCTTTCCAGCGCGGCGGCTGCCCTCGAGGGAGAGCTGCGGCCAGACCTCACTGCGGAGGCACAGCGATGGTACCTGGCCGCGCTGGCCGACGACCCACGGAACGTAGAGGCGCTCGTCGGTCTGGCCAGAACCTGTCAGGAGCTGGTCAGCAATCCATGGTGGGGCGACCCGCTCGCTGCCTCGGTAGCCTCTGATCTCGGACGCGAAGTGGTCGCGATCGCATTGAACCTGGCGCCAGGGGCGGCCGATGCGCATTGTGTCCAGGGGATGCTGCACTCTGCGGCCGGCAAATTGGACGAAGCCGCGCTCGCATTCGAGCGGGCGTTGGCGATGGATCGGGGATTGGCCATCGCCCACGGTTTCGCCGCTTACAATGCTGCCTTTCTCGGCGACGCCGGAAATACGCTGCCGGCGATCGAACGTGCGATGCGTCTCGACCGAGCCGACCGGCGGCACAGCATCTGGTTCTTCTTTGGCGGTTTTGCCGAATTGCTCATCGGGCGGACCGACGCGTCGATTGCCTTGCTCCGGAAGTCTTTGGAACGCAATCGCAGTTACGGTAGTGCGCGAATGTTTCTGATCGCCGCCTTATCGCTTAGTGGCCAATATCGCGAAGCGGCCGAGGCCGCCGCGTCGTTCCGCCAGCAATATCCCGATGGCCCTGCGGGAGCGTGCGAGCAGTTATGGCTATCGCGTTCGCGATCCGCAACCTACCGAGCCCAGATCCTACCGGTATTCGACACAATCCGGAGCCTCGGGGTGGCAACCTGATCGCCGTACACACCCGTTGAAGCAGCACGAAGATTTACCGGGCGCGGTCTGCGGCAAATCTTACATCTTAACTGGCGCTCACCTCACGTCTTGTAACCGCACTTCTCCGGGCTCCGCATTATCTGCAGCCCGGCGGCGTTCCCATCGCGCACAATCTAATAAATTAAATCACAAAAGGCGCTTTTCTGACGACGGCCTGACAGGCCACTGACAGCGACTGGATTAGTCTGGCTACTGGCTGAGTGGCGACTGTGATCGCCTTTCGCGCACACTGCCACAGGGTCACCCTGAAGGAGGAAGTTAAAATGCACAGTCTGACCAGTCGCTTTCTACGTGATGAGAGCGGTGCCACCGCTACAGAATACGCCATGTTGCTCGTGTTCGTTGCCCTTGCAATTGCGGTCGCTGCACAAACCTTCGGCACCAACCTCGGCGACCTGTTCACACGGGCGGGTGCCACCCTTACTGGCATCACGATACCCACGCCGTAGGCGCCGTATACCGCAGCCGGTCGGCGACGGATCTCCGTTTCCGACCTGCCTGCGCAGATCTGACCGCGAGCAGGGAGTGGGTCATGCACTCGGCAGTCCTGGCCGCCGCAGTCGTTATTTTTGCTATTGTTGCCTATCAGGATGTACGAACGAGGCGCATACCAAATGCGCTCTCACTCGCTATTGCCGCGCTAGGCCTAGCTCGCATCGCTCTGGCCGCAGAAGTGATCGACGCGGGCTACACGCTTGCCGCCGCGGTAATCATCTTCGCCATCACGCTTGCACTCTTTCAGCGTGGCGCGATTGGCGGCGGTGACGCCAAGATCCTAACCGCTGCAGCGCTGCTGATCGGCTACCGAGAGTTGCTCAGTTTCCTCTTTTTGATGAGTCTTTGTGGCGGAGCGCTGGCGCTCGCCACCCTCGCAGCCGAAAGGCTCGATCTTTCTCTCGGACGTTTCCGGCGGGGGGCACACGTATCCTCGACCGGCCAGAGCGAGGGAGGTCGATCGGCGCCAGAGGCGTCGACAGTGCCTTACGGCCTCGCTGTCGCCACTGCCGGCGTAATCACTCTGATAACGGCGAAGTGAACAGCTATGCCCGCGAAGACGATACTTACCCTGTTGTTCCTCATATCGCTTTGCGTCGTCGTGGTTCTCGCCCTTCGTGCATTGCCGCGAGGAATGAACATCGATACGGCCGCACCGAAGGATGAAATACTTGTTGCCGCCACGGCGCTGCCGAGCGGCACTCTGTTGCGTGCCAAGGACGTGACTTGGAGGCATGTTTCCGGCGGCACTCAGTCGGGGCAGATCACCCGCCCTGCCAATGCGGCCGGCAACCCCAATCTCGAACTCGATCAACAGGCCCGTGCCGAAGTGTATGGGGCGGCGCTGCGTAGTAGCGTCATGGCCGACCAGCCGATCGATCGCGGCGCCATCGTGAAGCCTGGCGACCGAGATTTTCTCCAGGTCGTCCTCTCGCCTCAGGCACGAGCGATCGCAATCCCAGTGGCAACGGGGGGGGCGAGCACTGGCATATTATATCCCGGTGATAGGGTCGACGTGATCCTGACACAGACGTTCAAGAACGACCCGCCGTTGACGCGGCGCTCGGTGGGCGAAACCGTCGTCCAAAACCTGCGGGTTTTGGCGATCGACCCACTCGAAACTCGGCCGAATGGCGCAGCTAACGGATTTGGCCGGACAGTAACTCTGGAGGTCATGCCCGACCAGGCCGAAAAGGTCAATGTTGCCACCGAACTCGGCAAACTCTCGCTGACACTGCGTAGCGCCAATGCGAGCACTGGGGCCACGTCCTCGCCAGTGAGCCTAGCCACAAACGCGGGCATCAAACCGATTTGGGCCGGCGACGTATCGCCAGCGCTCGGCGATGCGGCACCCGCGAGGGCTGTCGTTGTCGTGCAGCCTACAGTGGAGGTCATCCGCGGAACCAAAACTGCGACCATCAAGCCTGAGTGATGTCCGACGGCGGCCGGAATCTCGAGGTAGACCGGTTCTTCCGTTTAATGGAACGGTCTCTGGGATAGATACGTGATTAATGCCCTCCAGAGCCTGAAGAGCCCGCTTCAGACCCCCGGGCCAATAGAGAAGGCCGTAACGCCACCGGCGAGCCGCGTCCGGTTGATGGCGTTTGTGTTGGACGGAGAGAGCGAGGCGGCATTGAGCTCATGTCTCGCGCAGCTCCCCATTCCCAGCCCGATGATCATGCGCGGCGGCCTTACCGGCGCAATTCGCTACCTCGGCGCCGAACGATCGCCCGAGAGCATTATCGTCGATATCAGCGGTGCTGAAATGCCGGCCTCACAGATCCATGATCTTGCCGAGCTCTGTGAGCCTGGTGTCCTGGTGATCGCGATAGGCGACCGAAACGATGTTGCCCTTTATCGCGACCTAGTGAGGGCGGGAGTCAGCGAGTACATCGTCAAGCCAGTGACTGCACAACTATTGGCTAAGGCATTGATTGGCGCGCCCGCCTCGGGCGAAAGAAGCCTGATAAGCCGGAAGCTCGGAAAGGTCGTTGCCGTGGTCGGTGCCCGCGGCGGTGTCGGCGCGACAACTCTGGCAATCCATTTGGCACTGCATCTCGCCAATCAGCAGAGCCGCCGGGTCATGCTCCTCGACCTGGATCTGCACACCGGCGACTGCGCCCTTTCGTTAAACGTCAAGCCCACGCCCGGCTTGCGGGAAGCGTTAGCCAATCCCATGCGCATCGACAGCGTCTTTCTCGACCGGACGATGGCGCTTCACGGCGAGCGCCTGTTCGTGCTTAGCGCGGAAGAGCCTTTGCGCGGCGCCGCGGAATTCACCGCCGAGGCGGTTGACAAGCTGGTTGGGGTTCTGCGAACTCAGTTTCACTACATTGTCGCCGACGTGCCGAGAATCCCTGGCTCCCCTTATTGGCAGGCGCTCGACACCGCCGATCTCCGCATAATTGTGGCCGATCAGACGTTGCGCGCGGTTCGCGATACGGTCCGCTTGCGTGAGGGTTTCGGTGCAGATCGTGCCGAGCACTCCAACATGCTCGTCGTCAACCGGAGCGGCGAGGGCGGCCGCCGGGCAATGACATTGGCGGAAATGGCAAAAATCAAACTGCAGCCAAATTTTGTAATCCCGTTCCGGCCGAGCCTCTTCACAGCGCCGGGTCCTTTGCGACGCGGCGTTTTGACGGAGGTGGTCGCAGCGCTTGCGGGGGAAATTTCCGGCCGCGCAATAGGACGTAGGCGGTGGTGGAGGTTCGCCACATGATAACGACCGGCTTTGGGCGCCGTGTTCCCGCGCCGCAGCGGCTGGGTCTCGTCCTAATACCCGACGAAGCGGCGGAGTTTCCTGCACCGGTCGTCGATTTAGCCTCACTGAGCGAACTGAAGGAGCGAATTCGCACGGTTCTGTTGTCACGGATCGACCCGACTGTGGCAGGCCGCATTCCGCGCGCTGCATTGCGCCGGGAGATTGCAAAACTAGTGAACGAGATCGCGACCGAGGATCGTGTTCAACTCAATAAGCTGGAGGAAATGGCGCTCGCCGCCGACCTCAGCGACGACATGGTCGGGCTCGGTCCTCTCGAACCTTTCCTCGACGACGACGACATCACCGATATTCTGGCAAACGGCCCGTTTGATATTTACGTCGAGCGGAACGGCAAGCTGGAAAAGACCGCGGCCCGCTTTCGCGACGCGCAGCATCTTGCCAGCATCGCGCAGCGGATCGCCACCGCAATCGGCCGACGCATCGACGAAGCGAGCCCGATGGTCGACGCCAGGCTCGCCGACGGCAGCCGGGTCAATATCGTCTTGCCGCCGCTAGTGCTGAACGGCGGATCGATTTCGATCCGCAAATTCCCGAAGCAGAGCCTGACGCTGGACATGATGGTACGGCAGCAGAATTTGTCGGCCGAGGTGTCGCGGCTCTTGGAAATCGCCACGCGCTCGCGCCTCAACATATTGATCTCTGGCGGCACCGGCTCCGGCAAGACGACATTGTTGAACGCGGTGTCGCAACACATCGACTGCGACGAACGGGTGATCACGGTCGAAGACGCCGTTGAGCTGCGTCTGCAGCAGCCGCACGTCGTGCAGATGGAAACGCGCCCGCCTAACATCGAAGGAGTCGGTCAGGTCGCGCAGCGCGAGCTCGTGCGCAACGCGCTGCGCATGCGCCCCGACCAAATCATCGTCGGGGAGGTCCGCGGCGCCGAGGCCTTCGACATGCTGCAGGCGATGAATACGGGGCACGACGGGTCGATGTCGACAGTGCACGCCAACTCGCCGCGCGACGCGCTCTACCGGATCGAGAACATGGTGATGATGGCCAATTTGAGCCTGCCGCTCAAGGCAATCCGCATGCAGATCGCCAGCGCAGTCAATCTGATCGTGCATATCGAACGCATGCGGGACGGCATCCGCCGGGTGCAGAGCGTTGCCGAGATCGCAGGGATGGAAGGCGAGGTCATCACGACCCGAGAGCTCTTCGGTTTTCATTATCGCGGCGAGCGGCTCACCGGCGGCATCCAGGGCGGCTTCGAGTTCGAATCGGATGCGCCCCGATTTCATCGTGCGCGCGGCACGCTTCGGCCTCGAAAGAGACCTCCTCGACGCGCTTGGTATTGGGGAGACCTGAATTGTTCGATCCAATTCTGCTCGCCGCTCTCCTCACGACGGTTCTGCTCGGCGGTGCGCTTCTTCGGGTGCTGCGCGCCGAGCGCCGCAGAGCGAATTTCGAGCCCCTGCTGAGCACCATCGCAATGACTGCCTCCAGCTCTGACGTGCCGGTCTTGTCATTACGAAGATCAGGACCGCAGCGCAACGCGCTGCCGACTGTTCTATCAAGACGCCTCGACCTTGCGTTTGCGGCGACTGGCAATCGCATTCGACCGGCGCACCTCGTTGCGACGGGAATTGGCGCAGCGGCAGCGGTCGGGTTGGCCGCCGTTGCCGCATCGGTCCACTTCGTACTCGCCATCGCCCTTTGTGGCGCAGCCGCTACAGCTGCTCCAGCCTCACTCCTTCGGTTTGCACAGAGCCGATACCAGCGGAAATTCCTGAACATATTTCCGGACGCGCTCGATCTGATCGTGCGTGCGGTCAGGTCCGGTCTACCCGCACCCGAGGCATTCGAACTCGTAACTCATGAGGTTCGGCCACCGGTCGGCGCCGAGTTTCAGCAAATACTGGACGAGCTGCGCATCGGCACCGAGATGGAAGAAGCGCTGGAGCGCGCCGCCGACCGCATCCGCGTGCCGGATTTCCGGTTCTTTGCTGTCAGCTTGCTCCTGCAACGCCAAACTGGTGGCGGCATAGCTGAAATCCTTTCTAATCTCAGCGGCATTATTCGGCAACGAAAGGCCCTGCGTATGAAAGCACGCGCGCTGACCGCCGAGGCCCAAGCCTCCGCTGCGCTTATTGCGACCACGCCCTTTGTAGCCGGAGGGGGCCTCTTCCTGATCAACCGAGATCTCATCTCGGTCCTGTTTACTGACCCGCGCGGCCGGTTCTTCCTCGAGATTGCCGTCGCCAGCTTGCTGACGGGGATGGCCACAATGCGTGCTCTAATCAAGAGAAATCTGCGCTAGCGATGTCCGACGCATCCATCGAATGGCTGGGCTCCGTCGCCCATACTTATCTTGCGATCCGCATTGGCGAGATGCAATTCGCGTCGCCCGATACCTGCGTTCTTGCGATTGCCTTGACGGCGGCGGTGCTGTCGGCACTCAACCTCAGACGGATCGCTCAGTCGGAGGATCGTCAAAGGCGCCTTCTCGATGCGTTGAGGCGCGGACCATTCCACTTCGCTGAGCCCTCACGAGTGCCTCGGCTGCCCTGGTATCAATGGCTCGGAGCCACGGTGGCGACGACTTGGGTCATCGGCACGGCAGCCCAAGAGAGGTTATTAGCCGCGCTCGTTGCAGCGGGGATAAAGGGACATGGCCATCTCGCCGCCTTGCTTACGGCCAAGCTCCTTACCGCCATTATGTTTGTCCCGCTCTGTTGGCTGGTGCTCGAATGGCGCCATTTCTTCGTCGGAGCTACCCCGATCAGATTGGCATTGTTGGTGAGTGCCGCTATCCTCGGCTGGCGCGGTCCCGACGTGGTTCTCTCCCGGCTAGCGGCAAGGCGGCGCGTGCGTCTCGAGACCGGCATACCCGACGCGCTCGATCTACTTGTCATCTGCGCCGAGGCCGGTCTCAGCTTGGACCATGCGATCGAACAGGTCGGCCGCGTTCTTCGCTCCTGCAATCCCGAGGTTGCTGAGGAGTTCGCCGCCACAGCGGCAGAGATGCGCATCTCTGCAGTCCGCGATCAAGCGTTCGACAATCTGGCGCAGAGAGCGGGCATTGCGAGCCTGCGCGGGATCGTTGCCGCGCTCAACCAATCGATCAGGTTCGGTACACCGCTTGCCGGATCACTGCGAGCAGTGGCGGCCGAGATGCGCACCGAGCGTCTGGTCCGCTTCGAAGAGCGCGCGGCGCGCCTCCCCGTAATTATGACTGTGCCGCTAATGACGTTTATTTTGCCGTCCTTGATGATCGTGATCGGCGCGCCCTTGGCCCTGCGCATCATCGACATGCTGGGAAGGGGCCCGTGACAAAACACTTTTACACGCACTCAATGCGATATGAGCTACTTTTGTTGGCTGAAGAAGGCCCGCTTGCGGCGAAGAAATCCAGGCGTCGAACAGCTACGACTTGCGGTTAACGTATCGACTGACTTCGTTCGATCGTTTTGCGGGGTGATTGCGCGTATTTTTCGCGACACGACTGGCGCTACCGCAGCAATCGTGGCCATCAGTCTTCCTGGGCTGATCGGGATGAGTGCGCTCGGCGTCGAAACCGGGGTTTGGTTCGCCATCAAATTACAGAACCAGTCCGCCGCTGACGCCGCCGCTATTTCCGCTGCTTATGAGGTGATCGCTGGCAAATCCAACGCGACCGGCGGGTTGACCGCGGCCGCCGACGAGGCAGCCAGACGGAACGGCTATAAGGGAACCGTGCCGGCAGTCTTTACTCCCTATAACGATGGGATCGTCACCAACGGCGTAGCGGTTACGCTGCAACAATCCCAGGGTGCCTTGCTCGCAGCGATGTTTTTGTCCGGCGTCACCATAGCTAATACCGCTGTTGCGGTAGTCGAGGCGCTGGACAACCCATGCATTCTGGCACTTGGCACGAACAGCACGGATGTGGAAATCGCCACCTCTGCCCAGCTCGACATGCCGAACTGTTCGGTGGCGGCGAATTCGATCAGCAGTACCGCGATCGATCTTCGCAGCAGCACCAGTTCCGTAGTTGCGGCAACTTTGGTCACCGCTGGCGAAATATCGTTACAGGGGATCCCTATCGACCCGGCGGCGCCGCCGCCGGAGTTCACGCTTTCCTCCTCCGCGATGATCGGCGCGCCGAGCATAGCAGACCCTTACGCCCGCACCCTTACCCATACCTTTCTTATCACCGGCATGCCGAGGACGCCGGTTTGCATATCGAAGGTTTCAGGTTATGTAACGATTTATCCTGGCAATTGCGCTATCGCCGGAGCGTCACTGACTGCTCCACAAATTCTTCTGTCGCCGAATACCCGGATATCCGGATCCTGGAAGATCACGTCTGGACAGTCGGTTGATCTATCGCCAGGTACTTATTGGGTTACCGGCAATCTGACCCTTCAGTCGCTCGCGGTGCTCAAGTGCTCGACCTGCGACAATACAAAGGGTACGGGTGTTACGATCATCTTGACCACGCAGACCGGTAAGATCGGGGCGGTATCGGTGGCCTCCACTGCCACCTTGACTCTTAACGCGCCAAATTCAGGGCCCTTTGCCGGCCTTGCGATCGTTCAGGATTCCAATGGGTTGCCATCCGGCACGACCTACACCTCGAGCCGCAGCACGATTGGCGGCGCGCCGGGGGCGACGGTCAACGGGCTTGTCTACTTCCCCAACTCGTCGATGACCTTCCACGGAGCACCGAGTGCCACCGGCCCGCAGTGCTTGCTGCTCGTGGTCAAAACCTTGGACATCGATGCTGCGTCGCGGCTTGAAGCCGGCGGGTGTTCGGGCGCTGGCCTCGACAATCTTCCCGTGATCGATACCGTTGCCGTCGCGGAATAAAGATGCCCACAAGGTTTAGTGGAGCTTGCGGTCAGCGAGGAGGAAAAACCGCCTCGGGATACCGAAACCATAATGGGAGCGTTGCCGCAGAGTTCGCGCTGATGGCGCCGATCCTCGTTATGATCGCGGCCGGAATTGCCGATTTCGGTATGCTCGCGACCAAATCCGTCGGACTTGTGGCAACGGCACGGATCGGTGCGGCGTATGCGCGGACTCACCCGGACGACACCAGCGGTATACAGCATGCGATGCAGACAGCAATGGGCTTTGCACCGCCGTTAATTTTTCCGGCCAGCTTTCTGCGGAGCTGCGAGTGCGATGACGAGACGCCTATTGCCTGCAGCGAGTCGTGTGCCACAGTCGGCCGTCCTGGACCCAACCGGATGTTCATTCGGATCACGGCGAACCAAGCTTTTACGCCGCTGGTGCCGTGGCCGGGCATTCCGGCAATGCTGACCGCGGCGGCAGAGGTTCGGCTGCAATGAATAGCCGGTCCAGGCACACAACCGAGGCAGGTACCGCGGCTGTCGAGGCCGTCATCATAATGTCTGGGCTGTTGTTAGCCGTCGTTGGCGGCGTTGAAACCGCGCGAGCCTTGTGGACCTACAACACGATGCTGATGGCGGTTGAGCAGGCCGGCCGCTATGCGATGACGTACAATCACCGTCCGCCGGCGACCTGCATGGCTCAATCCCAGGCTTCGCAGTGCCCTGCACTGTCGAATACGCCGCTGGCAAATTGTTCCGCTTGGTATGCCCGGCAGATTTTGGCCGCTTACCGGGCCCCTGCCGTCGCCGTTTCAGTTGCGGTCGACATGACGACATCCCCAGCCACGGTAACGATCTGCGCAAGCCACTCGTTCGATTTCATCGCACCGCAGCTTTTACCCTACGGTCCACTCGACTTGATCAGCAGCGTGACGGTCCCGATGATCTGAATTCCTCCGTTTCGGCGCCCAGCGGGCATTGTTTAGTCGGACAACCCGCTGTGCGATGCGAGACCGTCGCGTTCCGACGTCCTCGGGGTCAGTAGGGGGAGACGGTGAAATGCTGTGTTCCGGGGAAGCCGAAACCGGCTTTGGGTGAAGCCACCAACAACACTTCGCATACGCGCTGCCGCAAGTCAGCGACCTTAAACGGTTTTGTCAGAAGGGGAATTCCCGAAACGCCACCTGAGCGAAGCACGTCCGCGTGTCCGGACATCAGTATCACGTTCAATTCCCGCTGACAGGCCCGCGCCCGATCGATGACGGCGATGCCATTCATTGCCGGCATGGCATAATCGACCAACAGAAGGTCGAGTGGCTGCTCCCGCTCGACGATCGCGAGGGCCTCAGAAGGGGTGTCCGCTTCCCACACGACGTGGCCATTGTCGCGCAGAACGGCCGCGACAAATGTCAGCACGCCCGAATCGTCGTCGCAAACCAAGATTCTTGCGTGGCTCGGCTCTAATACGGATGGATCGGGGTCGGGAGCCACGCATTGGGATATTTTGCCCTCGGCGCGCGGCAGCCACAAATCTACTCTCGTGCCTTGACCGGGAGTGCTGACTATCTCGACCAATCCCCCCGATTGCGCCGCAAAGCCGTGAACGATCGATAATCCCAGCCCCGAGCCTCGGCCGGCCTCCTTTGTCGTGAAGAACGGCTCAAACGCGCGTTGGAGGGTCTCCTTATTCATCCCGATCCCGGTGTCGGTTACCGAAATTACCACATAATCGGACGGCCTGAACTCGGACGCCAGGCTGCCGACTTCTCCTTGTCTGTTCTCCGCACTGATACTTAGAACCCCGCCTCCCGGCATAGCGTCACGTGCGTTGAGGGCAAGGTTCAGGATTGCGAGCTCCAGCTGGTTCGGGTCGATCCATGCCGGATGTAAATCAAGATCTGCGCGTACCGCCAGCGCGATTCCATGGCCGATTGTCTGCTCCAGCAATCTCTCCGCGGCGCTAAACACGCTTGGAATGTCGACCGGCCTCGGATCCAAATGCTGTCGGCGCGCGAAGGCGAGCAGATGCCGGGTCAGCGCGGCGCCACGCTCCGCCGCACTTAGGGCTGCCTGTAACGACGCCACGGTGCGCGGATCGGCGCTGACGCGGTTTTGCGCAATTTCGAGTTGCCCGACGATTATAGTGAGCAGGTTGTTGAAATCGTGCGCGATGCCGCCTGTCAATTGGCCGACGGCCTCCATTTTTTGGATTTGCCGCAGCTGGTCCTCTGCGGTTCTCCGCTGCTCCATCTCCAGGTGCAGTCGTTTATTTGCCGAAACCAGCTCCTTGGTTTTCTCGGTCAGATCGCAGTTCAAACGCAGCCCATCCACAAAGCCGCGAGCGGAATTGCATGCCGCAAGGCTTATTGTCACTGCGAACACCACCATCATGTCGCCGTGTACGGTCCAACCATCGAGGAAGAAGCGGCCCGCCAGCGGTAACGAAGCGGGGAAAACGTAGGCAATGAAGGCCGGCAGATAGTTGGAAAATGCGACAAGAGAGGCGGCGGACATCCCGCCGATGACAAACGCAACGAAAGTCTGCTCCACTAGGCTATCGGGAAGCAAAAGCGCGCTGCCGACGCCCCACAGCAATCCGGACAGCCCCGACCCTACCGTTGCCGCCGCCGCCCATCGGCTTGCGGACTTTGCCGACTGACTGGTCTGGCGATAACGGACCCATCCGAATGCGTGAGCCCCCGTAAGGGCAATGGTCAAAGCGAGAAATACCAGCCACCAAGTCTGTCCTCTATAGGACGCCAGCACGATCGCGACCAGGGCGGAGTTCACCATGTTGACGAGCAGGACTATCGGGATGTGCTGGTAGAGAGCTCCTATCTGCGCGACGAAAATCCCATTTGTGGTGCCAGTTCGTTTCACGTCGCCTCGCTTTGAGCATTACAATGGAGGCGCAACCCGCCGCATTATTTGATCTTAGCTGGCCCATGTCAGGCGAACGTCATTCCCACGTCTAACAGTTGTCAAAAAGGTTGGGCTTATTCGGTCCTTTTTTGCCCGATGTAGCGGGTTCTAGCGCCAGCGATGACGCCAGGCAAATACATTAAAAGAGGCGAAAATCCGGCCTGATTTGGTTAAATTGAAACAATCGGTCCCGAATGGACGTAATTTTGCCATAATTCGTACGATAGTAACACAGTCGAGCCAAGCTCCCACCCGGCACCGGCAGTCTCCGATGGGTACGACAGCGCGATAGAAGACGACGCCACCGACCTGAATGGTAGTCGAAATGGGGCAATGGTGGTGACTGGTTTGTGCCGCTCCGATGGCTCAGTAAAACTACCGGCCGAGAGTTTTCCTCAGCCATATTGGGAATACTAAACGATGTCTTTGACGATTAATGTGCTCGGACCCTTAGTGATCAAGAGTGATGGCTGCCGGCTCGACAAGCTCCCGAAAAAAGCGCGCGCCTTGCTTGCCTTTCTCGCGACGCAAAACGGCGAAGCGGTGAGCCGCGAGAGACTGGCCGACTTGCTATGGCCCTACCAGGGGTCGGAGCAAGGCCGCCACAGCTTGCGCAATTGCCTATTGGAGCTGCGCAAGGCACTCGGGCGCGGAGCAGCCTCTGATTTGGCAGCCGACTTCGCCAACTGCCGGGTCGAGGACGCCATTGTCGACCTCGATGATTTCGAACGGCTGTCGCGCTCACAGGACCCTCGCGAGCTGCAGACGGCAGCCGATTTGTACCGCGGAGATCTCCTCGCCGATTTCTATATCGCCTCCGAGCCGTTTCAGGAATGGTTGGCGGCGGCGCGGGACCGCGCGCTTGCCGCGATCTGTGACGTGTTGGAACGGTTGATCGCGCTGCAAGATGCTGCCGGTGACTACGAAGCCGCGATCCAATCAGGGCGCCGGCTGGTGACCCTCGAACCACTATCCGAATCAGGGCAGCGTGCGCTCATGCGCGCCTACGCGCGCGGCGGCCGCCGCGGTGAAGCGCTCCGCCAGTACAAGAACTGCGTAACTACTTTGCAGCGCGAGCTGAGCGTCACGCCCGATGAGGAAACCCAGGCGCTGGCGCATGCGATCGCCCGTTCGGGCGGTGAAGGCCGTATCGTAGGCGGCGAACCGAGCAACCGGGCTCGCCCCGCCTCGAGCGCAATGACCGATTCCGTAGTGGAAGTCAACAGCCCTCGCTCGCAAGACCGGCCGACCTCAGGGGCAGAAAAACCGCAATGGCCATGCCTGCTGCCGAGCATTGCCGTGGCAGTAGCGCCGATGCGCAATCTGACGGGCGATCCCGATAGGCAACGCTTGGTGGAAGCCTTTACCGACGACCTCGTCACCGACCTGCTTCGACAGGGCCGCGGCCTCTCGCTCAAACCGTTGAAAGGCGAGCAGCCTACAATGGGCAAGCTCGCGCGGTCGCCAGCTTCAGAGCGTGACTATGACTATGTCGTTACCGGGAGCGCTCAGAACGGCAATCCGGAAACTTTGCGGGTGAATATGCGGATCGTCGATGCCGCGACCTCCGAGTTCGTGTGGGCGGGGCGACATGAGTTCCATCTCGAGGAGCTCGCGCCGATCCAGACAAGGATCACCCGGCGGATATCCCGGGAACTTCACTTATTGCTGCTCCAGGCGGCGAGCCGGCGTGCCTTTTACGACGCCGGCACGGAGCACAGCGTCACCGAAGCACTGTCGCGGGCGGCAAGTGCGCTGCAACAAGGCATGCGCGCGGAGTTGTCGGCCGAGGCACAGCGTTGGTATCTAACAGCGCTGGCGAGCGACCCGCGAAATGTCGAGGCTCTGACAGGTCTGGCGATAACCTGCCAGCATCTCGTCAGCAACCCATGGTGGGCCGAGCCGCGGGTCGTGGCGACCGCCTCCGACCTGGGCCGCGAAGCGGCAGCGATCGCGCTCTCCATCGCGCCGGGGCACAGCGCCGCGCATTGTGTACAAGGGATGTTGTATTCGGCTGCCGGACAACTGGACGAGGCTGGGGGCGCGTTCGAACGCGCTCTGGCAACCGATTCAAGCCAGGGTACCGCGCACGGGTTCGCCGGATACAATGCTGCCTTTCTCGGACGCGTCGATGAGACTGTACCGGCGATCGAGCGCGCAATGAGCCTCGATCGATCGGATCGACGGCACAGCATTTGGCTCTTCTTCGGCGGCTTCGCGGAACTCCTGCGGGGGCGAACCGAGGCTTCGATTTCCCTTCTCCGCAAATCCTTGGAACGCAATCCCAGCTATGGGAGCGCGCAGTTATTCCTGGCGGCGGCGCTGTCTACAAGCGGGCGGAACAAGGAAGCAACCGAAGCCGCAGCAAAATTCCGAGGACTGTATCCGCAGCACCGGACGCGTGCGTTTGAACAGCTCTGGCTGTCGCGCTCCGGGTCCGCGGCATACCGGGCCCAGATCCATCCGGCGTTCGAGAAAATCCGCGGGCTCGGCCTTATAAATTGATATCGCTGCGGCTTGGGCGGTTTATCGGGCAGCGGTCTGCGAGAGCTTGTGCGACAGCTCGAGCGCCATCTTCTGGTGGTCCTCGAGCGTCGGCAAGGTCTTTTGCGCAAATTGCTTCAGCTCGGTGTTGTGACCCGAGCGCACCTCTTGCTGAAAGAGCTTCACCGCCTTGTTGTGGTCTTCGACCATGTCGTGAATGTACTGTTCATCGAAGGCCTTGCCGTGCAGCGCCTGGAGCTTCTCGCGCATCCGCTCATGCTCTGAATCGAGCGTCTTGGGCACATCCACCCCGAGCCCGGCCGCAGTCGACGTCAATTGCTCGTTTGCTTTTGTATGATCCTCGATCATCCGGCCGGCGAAACGCTTGACGTCGGCATTTTCCGATTTCTGAGCTATCTTGCTGAGCTCGACTTCCGCCATCCCGCCGGTCGCGGCTTCCCTGACAAAAGTCTTATCTTCCTGGTCCGGCGCGTCTTTAGCGGAAGTCGCCGCCGAGTGGCTGGGCTGCCCGGTTTGGGCAAAAATCGGAGGAGCTGCGAGCAGTCCGAGGGCGACGACGGCGGTCGTAGTCAGTAAGCGAAGCATCATGGTCACTCCGGGATCGGCATTTAGCTCGTTCAACAGACACGTTCGGGCCGGAGTTCCCTATTGCCGAACTTGCCCATGCGACACTCTTGATACCCGCAGCAACCGGCCGGCGTTCTCGTTATCGATGCGCCGAGTTTTTCATCCGCCGGAAACCTCGATAAAGGCCTGAAATATCCGGCGGTCAGCCTCGCTTATCTCGAATTCGGGGTGCCATTGCACCCCGAGACAGAAACGGTGGCGCGGATCTTCGATCCCCTCGACGACGCCATCCTCGGCAATGGCGTCGATGACGAGCCCCGGCCCGGCAGCCTTGACCGCCTGATGGTGCGCGCTGTTGACCCCGAAGCTGTCCACTCCGGTAATGCGGTGAAGGAGGGTGCCGGCGATCACCCGGACGGTATGCCCCGGCTCGTTGCGCGGGTTCGGCTGGCGATGCGGCAGGCAATCCGGGATTTCGTCCGGGATATGCTGGATCAAAGTGCCGCCGAGCGCGACATTCAGGAGCTGCTGCCCGCCGCAGATCCCGAGTACCGGCATGTCTTGGGCGAGCGCGCCCTTTGCGGCGGCGAGCTCGAAGGCGGTGCGGCGGTCCTTGGTCTTGACTGTCGGGTGCCTCGTCGCCTCCCCGAACAGCGCCGGGTCGACATCGAAGCCGCCGCCGGTGACGATCAGCCCATCGATCCGTTCGAGATAGGCCGAGGCGGCATCGGGATCGTGCGGCAGCAGGATCGGCAACCCGCCCGCACGGCGCACCGCATTGCAGTAATTCTCGCGGATGGCATACCACGGAAAATTCGAATAGCCGCCCGGCGGTTCGTGATCGAGGGTGAGACCGATGACCGGCTGTGCCATGCTGCGAAATCCAATCTGAACCCAAGCGGCGAAACTGAGGCGAAACCGGAGGGGCGATGGGCGAGTATTACGAGCAGCCGCTCCCGATACGGACCTACGACATAGACTTTGCCGGCATTGTCAGCAACATCGTGTTCATTCGCTGGCTCGAAGACCTGCGGCTCGGCCTTTTGGACCAGGCCTATCCACTGATCCGTGCGCTCGCCGAGGATATAGCGCCGATCCTGTTGTCCACGCGAATCAGCTACCGCCGTCCGGTGACGATCGCCGACGCGCTGGTCGGCCGCATGCGGGTCGCCGCACTGACCCGGGTGCGCTGGCGGCTCGCTGCGGATTTCTCGGTCAATGGCGTCGTCCATGCCGAGGCCGAGCAGGAAGGTTTGTTCATGCGCCTGTCGACCCGCCGACCGATCGCGATACCCGAGCCCATTCGCCGCTGGCACAGCGGATGACCCCACACCCATCACCGATGCATCTGGCCCTCGTCGAAGCCGAGGCGGCAGGCGCGCGCGGCGACGTGCCGGTCGGCGCCGTGCTGGTCGATAGCGAAGGCCGCATCCTCTCCGCCGCCGGCAATCGCGTCCAAGCCGACGATGACCCGACTGCGCATGCCGAGGTGCTTGTGTTGCGAAGAGGCGCCGCGCGACTCGGCACTGCGCGCCTTGCCGAATGTGACCTCTACGTCACCCTCGAACCCTGCGCGATGTGCGCCGCGGCGATCGCCTTCGCTCGCCTGCGCCGGCTCTATTTCGGGGCTTATGATCCAAAGGGCGGCGCGGTCGAGCACGGCCCCCGGCTATTCGACCAGCCGACGACGCATCACCGGCCAGAAATTTACGGCGGCATCGAGGAAGGGCGCGCCGGCCAATTGCTGCGCGACTTTTTCCGAGCCCGCCGTAGTCACCTGATCTGACAGAGGAAAACAGGCATGCCCGATCCCTTGGTCCTTTACGAGGTCGACGAGAAAGTCGGCATCATCGCCCTCAACCGGCCGGAAAAGCTCAACGCGATCAGCGCGGAGCTGCAGGAGCAGCTCACCGATACGTTTGCCCGCGCCGACGCCGATCCGGCGACGGGCGTCGTGCTGCTGCGCGCCGAAGGCCGCAGCTTCTGCGCCGGTTACGACATTTCGGCGAAGGAGCCGGGCGCGGATGATTGGCGCAGCGACGCGGCCAAGGCGCATGCCCATCTGCTGCCGCAGCTCGAATTCGAGATGCTGCCGTGGCTGATGAAGAAGCCGGTCATCGCCTCGGTCCAGGGGCACGTGATGGGCGGCGGCTGCGAGCTCGTCATGTTGTGCGACCTGACGATTGCGGCCGACAACGCGACGTTCGGCGAGCCGGAAGTGCGGTTCTCGAGCGTCGGACCGGCAATCGTGATGCCGATGATCATCGGCTACAAGAAGGCCCGCGAGCTGCTCTACTTCGGCGACACGATCGACGCCCGGATGGCGCTCGATCTCGGCATGGTGAACCGGGTCGTGCCGCTCGCCGAGTTGCGCGAGGCGAGCCTGCGCTATGCGAAACGATTGTCGCTGATCTCGCCGGAGGCGCTCTACGCGACGAAACGCGCCATCAATCGCGGCGCCGACGCAGCCGGCTTCCGCACCGCGCTTTACGCCGGGCTCGACGTCGTTGGTCCGCTCTACGCGACCAAGACCGAATTCGGCCAGAAATTCCGCGACATCGTCGCCGCCGAAGGCGTCCCCGCCGCCGTCAGGTGGCGGTCGGCGCAGTTCCGGGAATAGACGCGCCCTTTCCAGCCTCGTCAGCCGACGTTCCGGTCGCGCGAGGCGCCGGATCGCGCGCAGCCGGGTGCGCACCCGCCGCGCGATGCGCGCACCGCCGGCGGGCGTGATCTCGCCACCAGCAATGGCCGCGAGAACGGTGGCAAGCACCTGCAGGGCATCCCCGGCCGTGCGCAATGACGACAGGTCGATCCCGAGATGCTCCGCCGGGTCGATGGCAGCGAGCGGCGGGGGCAAGAGTTGCGCCGCGAGTGGCCACAGCAGATGAGGCTTGCGGTCAAGCAGCTTCGTCAACGCCTGAGCGTTTAACGGACGAACAGAAAGATTGGGCACGCGGCGCCTGCGATTGGGGATGCCGGGTGGCCGGCCGCGATTGGGGTTGCCGGGTGGCCGGCCGCGCGCGTTGCCGGAGCCCTAACCGTGAAACGTTTGAGCCTCCTGATCGCGTCTTGCCTGATCGCTACCCCTGCCCTGGCACAACCAGCGAACTGGTTGGTTGGCTCATGGAAGCTGGTGGAAGCTACACAAACTGCAGGTGGACAGACCAAGGAATATCTTGGCCCTAAGCCAGCCGGTCAACTGATCTTCGATGCAAACGGTCAATTCTCCGACATCCTGATTCGCTCCGATTTGCCCCAAGTTTAAGAGCAACAATCGAGCTAACAGATCGTGAGGAGAACGCAGCGGTGGTGCAGGGTAGCATCGGCTACTTTGGCAGCTATACGCTGACCGGCGACAATCTGAAGATGCACATCGAGGGGAGCACCTACCCCAACTGGATCGACACCGACCAAACCCGCATCGTCCGCCGGGAAGGCGATCGGCTCATATGGCAGAACGCGGCAGCATCGGCCGGTGGCCAAGAAGTGGTCTTGGTATTCGAGCGCGTGAAATAGCCGCTTCGCATTGGCTCCTCACTCGGAACTTGACAATCGTCACGCTTCTGTATCTGAGGCTACGGCATTGATGCAAATTTCGCCGCGATGGCCGCCGTAAAGTCGGCGATGCGATAAAGGGCCTCGTTGTTGATCAGGGTCGCAGCAGGAGCTCGGTTTAATCCGGAATGACTGCTTTCGGCGCGACCTAGCCGTTCGTCACGGGATTGGTGAAGGTCGGCTTCCCACCCGGTGCGGTTTTCGAGCGTCGGCCCGGCGATCGTGATGCCGATAATCATCGGCTACAAGGCGCGCGAGCTCCTTTATTTCGGCGACACGATCGATGCGCGGGCGGCATTGGAGCTCGGTATGGTCAACGGGTCGTGCAAATTGGGCAAAGCGAGCCTACGCCGGGCCAACGACTGCCGCTGATCTCGGCCGAAGCGCTCAATGCGGCGAAGCGCGCTATCAACTGCGGCCCCGATGCCGCCGGGCTTCGCACCGCGCTCTATGCCGGGGCTCGACGTCGTCGGGCTGCTCTACGCGACCTAGACCGAATTCGGCAAGCCGGTGTGCACCGCTGAGCCCGAAAAAATCATGCCAGCTTGCGCACCGTGCGCAACGGACCAGCGACCGCCATGCGATGCGCGCGGCCATGGCGGCCTATCGCACCGGCATACTCCGGTTCAATTCGGGGACTGACGCAGCAGCGAGGAGCCCTTTGATGGCGGTGTTCATCGCGGGCGCGCTCGTGCCTCTGGAGCCTCAGAGGCTCTACCTCCAGTGGGTCGAGACAGGGTGGCTACGCCGGAATAACCCCTCACCCGGCCCTCTCCCCGCGAGCGGGGAGAGGGAGGGACCCGCCCACTGATCCGCGCGCAGCGCGGCCCCGGGTGCTCCTCACTCGGCCGCTGCGAGCACCGGGTGCTGCCGGCGCAACTCGGCGACGCGCTCGCGGGTGTAGAGGTCGGTCCAGTTCGACAGCGCGAAGTCGGTGACTTGGCGCGGGTCGTAGGGGCGGTCGGGGATGCGGATCTCCTTGCCCGCGATGTAGACCGCCTGCAGACGGCTCCGGTCCTGCAGCACGCGGATGTCGGCTAGCGGGGAGGCGTCGAGCACGATGAAGTCGGCGGCGCGGCCCGGCTCCAGCGCGCCGATGCGGTCGCCTTCGGTCATGAAGCGGGCGTTGACTTCGGTCGCGGCGCGCAGCGCGGCGGCCGGCGTGAAGCCGAGGTCGTCGACAAAGAGTTCGAGCTCGCGGGCGTTCCATTCGCCGTAGGGGGTGACGGCAAATCCGGTGTCGGTGCCGGTCAACAGCGGCACGCCGGCGGCGCGGGCCTTTTTCCAGTTGGCACAGCCGATCTCGTATTCGCGCTGCGCATGCTCGGGGCGGCCGCGCTGGCCGGCGGGCTCGTGCGGCTGAGTGAAATCGATGACGTTGCGCGGCTGCGTCATCGTCGGCGAGAGCATGCTCCCGGTTTCCAGCATCGCCGCGATGCACTCGTCGTCGAGATGGTTGGCGTGAAAGATCAGGTCGGCGCCGGCGCGCGCCGAGTACAATGTCGCTTCGCGGCCGCGGGCGTGCACGACCGCCTTCTTGCCGTGGCGGTGGATCTCGCGGACCATGATGTCGGTCTCGTCCTGCGTGAAGGCGGCGACGAGGCTTCCGTCGTCGCGGCGCTGGATGCCGTCCATCGCGATCTTGACGCAGTCGACGCCGTTCTTCGTCTGGCGGCGGATCTCCTCGACCGCCTCGGCGGCGGTCGTGACCAGCTTGCCGATCGAGGTCTCCGGCGCGCCGATCCAGGTCGGGTACCAGTCGGTCAAACCCTGGTGGCTCGTGATGTAGGGGCCGGCCGCCATGACCCGCGGCCCGTCGAACAGGCCGGCGCGGATCGCGTTGCGGATCGACAGGCTGATCTGGCCGGCGTCGCCCGGTGAGCACAGCGCGGTAAAGCCGGCCGCGACCATCTTCTGCGCGAAGAACATGCCGCGCAGGGTGCGGAATTCCAGCGGGCTGTAAAGGTCGATGTCCTCCTCGCTCTTGGCGTTGCCATAGGCGAGATGGGTGTGGACGTCGATCAGACCGGGCATTACGAAACAGCCGGAATAATCGAGCACCTGGTCGCTGCGGGCGCGGCGCGGCGATGCAGCCTCAGGGCCGGCATATTCGATGACGCCCTGCTGATCGAAGACCAGGATTTCGCCCTTACGGGCGTCGTCCTCGCGTCCGGAGAAGAGCTGACCGCAGCGAACAAAGGTCCTCATTGCCGTAGACTCCTGTGAAAGAGACGAGCCCGCTCGAGGCGACTTCTACCACATAGGTGGGGCTGGACATACGCGGCATTCCCGTGTGTCCTAGGATCTTCCCGTGTTCGGGAGGAAACTTCGACCACGTCCGATGACCGTCCGCGCCTTTGCCAACCTGCCCGGAGAGATGGCACGACGGATCCGCGAAATGGACTGGTCGGCGACCCCGCTCGGCAGCAGCGAGGCTTGGCCGCAAAGTCTGAAGCTCAGCATCGCGATGATACTCGCTTCGGGATTTCCGATGGCGATCCGATGGGGGCCCGAGCTGGTCCTCATTTACAACGACGCCTATCGACCCATTCTACGCGATAAGCACCCGCAGGCATTGGGCCGCTCGCTGCGTGAGGTCTGGTGGGAAGTCTACCCCGAGCTCGGGCCGCTGAACGAAGCAATCCTGCGCGGCGAGCGTGCAGCCTTTTTCGCCGAAGATCACCCGTGGGCTGTCCGCCGCCAAGACGCAATTGTCGAGGACGCTCGATTTACGATCAGCTACAGCCCGATCCCGGACGACGCGGCGCCGCACGGGATCGGCGGCATTCTCACGACCTGCATCGAAACGACCGAGCGCGTCCGCAAAGAGGAGGCCCTGCGCCTCCTCAATGACCGGCTCGAAGCCGAAATCGCGCAGCGCGTCCGCGAGCGCGATCGCATCTGGCAGGTGTCGGAAGACCTGCTGGGCGTCTCCAATTTCGAAGGTTATTTCACCAGCGTCAATCCTGCCTGGACCGCTCTCCTCGGCTGGAACGAGGACGAGATCAAGAGGATGCATGTCAGCGAGCTGAGACACCCGGACGACGCGGCCCATTCGATGGCTGGCCGCAGACGGCTCGCCGAGGGTATTCCGACCGTGCGAATGGAGAACCGGTTTCGCCACAAGGACGGCTCGTGGCGCTGGCTCGCCTGGACGCTGACGGTAGAGAACGAAGTGATCTATTTGATCGGCCGTCACATCACCGCCGAGAAGCTGGCCGCGGAGGCGCTGCGCGAAAGCGAACGGCAGTTCCGATTGTTCTCTGAAGCCGCAACAGATCACGCACTGATCAGGCTCGATGCGCGCGGCGTCGTGTCGGGCTGGAATGCCGGAGCGCAGCGCATAACGGGCTATGCCGAAGCGGAAATCGTCGCCCACCATTTTTCGCGTTTTTATACCGCGGCGGATCGGGCGGCCGGTACTCCCGAACGCGCTCTCGCGACGGCCGCGATTTCGGGGACTTACGAACACGACGGCTGGCGTGTTCGCAAGAATGGATCTTTGTTCCTGGCGGCCGTCGTGATCGACGCGATCCGCGACGAGGAAGGCAAAATCATCGGGTTCGCGAATATCATGCGCGACGTCACCGAGCGCCATGAAGCGAGGGCGAAACTGCAGCGCGCCCAAGACCAGCTCGCCCAGTCGCAAAAGATGGAGGCGCTGGGCCAGCTGACCGGCGGCATAGCGCATGACTTCAACAATATGCTGATGGTGGTTAGCGGCAATGCTCAAATACTGAAAGAGCGGCTACGCGATGCGAGACACCTACGCTCGGTCGAAGCGATCGAGCTTGCGGCGGCGCGCGGGGAAAGGCTCACGCGCCAGCTGCTCGCCTTTTCCCGGCGCCAGGCCCTCAACCCGATGGTCGTCAGCTTGCGCCAGCGCCTCGCAGAGTTCCGCGATCTGCTTGTGAGTTCGGCCCGCGGCGATATCGCGCTGGTGATCGATATCGGGCGCAGTGTTTGGCCCGTCGCGGTCGACGTTCATGAACTGGAGCTCGCCCTGATCAACCTGGTCGTCAATGCACGAGACGCGATGCCCGACGGCGGGACGATCGTAATCACGGCTAAGAATACCCGGGTGCAGCCGGAGGATACGCCAGATGCCATCCATGGCGAATTTGTTGCTTTGACAATAACGGATACCGGGTGTGGAATAGCAGACGAGATCCTGCCGAAGGTGTTCGAGCCGTTTTTTACGACCAAGCAACTGGACAAGGGCACTGGATTGGGGCTGTCGCAGGTTTACGGCCTCACCCGCCAATCGGGAGGCACTGTAACAATCGCCAGCAAGCTCGGAAACGGCACTGCCGTGACCCTCTACTTGCCGCGCAGCCATCGCCCGCTCAGCGAACGAGGGGTCACAGAGGGGGATACGCCGCAGGGAGGCGAAAAGGTCTTGCTGGTCGAGGATAATCCCGAGGTGCAGGAAACCGTCGGCATGTTACTGGATCAGCTCGGCTACCAGGTATTTCGCGCGCAATCGGCAGCGGTCGCATTACAACTCCTCCAGTCAGGCGAGGCCGTCGATCTGTTGTTCAGCGATATTATCATGCCGGGAGAGCTCGATGGGATGGCGCTCGCGCGACAGGTCAAGGAGGAATACCCAGACGTTGCCGTCCTGCTGACGAGTGGCTTTGCAAAGGCCGCAAACGCGCAGGAAGCCGGTTTCCCTATCCTGCGCAAGCCCTATAAGCTTGCGACGCTGGCTCGCGCGATCCGCGATGCATTGGATGCCGAGCCGGCTCGGCTCTTGACCTGAAGCAGAGGGCGGACATGAAGATTGCGCGCATCGAAACCTTTATCCTCGGGACCGGCAGCTCGAAGGATCTGTTGTTCTGCCGCGTCGAGACCGAGGACGGTCTCTATGGCTGGGGCGAGGCCTATGTCACGCACGGCAAGGAGAAGGTCGTTGCGGACTGCATCGAGGCGATGGCGCCGCATGTGATCGGCCGCAGTGCCTTCAACATCCGGCACACCGGCCAGATCATGTTCGAGGATTTTGCGATCCGCCGCATCTCATTGGAGCTGATGGCGGCGTGGAGCGCGATCGAAATCGCCTCCTGGGACATCATCGGCAAGCGTGCCGGATTGCCGGTCTACAACCTGATCGGCGGCGCGTCGCGCGAGCGCGTGCGCGTCTACGCCAATGGCTGGTCGCGCGGGACGACGATCGAGGAAGGGGTCGAACGCGGGCTGAAGGTCAAGGCAATGGGCTTTACCGCCGCCAAATTCGATCCGTTCCCCGGGCCCTGGCGCAGCTTTGTCGATCGGCGCGACGAAGATTTCGCGATCGACTATGTCCGGGCGATGCGCCAGGCATTGGGGCCCGATTTCGAGCTCTTGATCGAGGCGCATCGCCGCTTTGCACCGGCTCATGCGATCCGCATCGGCCACCGCCTCGCCGAATTCGGCATCGACTGGTACGAGGAGCCGTGCTTGTCGGAGAACATCGACCTGGTCGCCGAAGTACGGCGCGCGGTGCCGATCCCGATCGTCACAGGCGAGGCGATCTATTCGAAGGAAGCCTTCTTCGAGTGCCTGGCCAAACGCGCCGCCGACATTTTGAACCCGGACATTTGCGCGGTCGGCGGGATCAGCGCAATGCTCGACATCGCCGCGATGGCGCAGCCGCAGGCGGTTGTCATGTCGCCGCATAATTACAACAGCACGCTCATCGGCCTGGCCGCGACCGTGCACCTCTCGGCGGTGATCCCGAATTTCCGGATCACCGAATATTTCGTGAATTTCCAGGACCTCTGCCGGGAAATCGCCACCGCGTCACTGACGATGCAAGACGGCTGGATCGATCTGCCGACGACTCCCGGCCTCGGCATCGACATTGATGTCGACAAACTCCGCGCCCACCCACACCATGAAGCCACGCACCGCGGCTTCCGCCAGTATTGGGAGGAATACCCCCGCAAGGACTACACGCCGCAACTGTAGCCCTACCATCCTCGGATTAATACACGCGCTCGGCGGGCGGGAAGGCCTGGACTTCGTTCGACAATGTATGGAGGTGCACCGGGCGGTGGCCGAGACGCACCTCGCCGTCGCCGTTCTGCCAGGCGAGGGTATGTTTGAGCCAGTTGCGGTCGTCGCGCTCCGGATAGTCCTCGCGGGCATGGGCGCCGCGGCTTTCGGTCCGGAATAGCGCGCAATGGAGGACGACCGCCGCCTGCCCGATCAGGTTGTCGAGCTCGAGCGCCTCGACGAGGTCGGTGTTCCAGATCATCGAGCGGTCGGCGACGGCGAGATCGCTCAGAGCATCGGTGACCGCCGTCATCTTGCGCAGCCCTTCTCCGAGCACCCGGGCAGTGCGAAAGACCGAACAGTGGTCCTGCATGGCCCGCTGCATCGCGACCCGGATTTCACCGGCTTTCAGCCGGCCTTTTGCATGACGCACCCGGTCGAACCTGGCGAGCGCCGGGTCTGTCGCCGAGGGTTGGAGGACGGCTGTGCGGCGCTCCCGGCTCGACGATCTCCGCGGCGCGCTGCGCGGCGGCGCGGCCGAACACAATCAGGTCGAGCAGCGAGTTGGTGCCGAGCCGGTTGGCGCCGTGCACCGAGACGCACGCCGCCTCCCCGATCGCCATCAGCCCGGGCACGATACGCGCGGGATCGTCGGCAGTCGGGTTCAACACCTCGCCATGAAAATTGGTTGGAATGCCGCCCATGTTGTAATGCGCCGTCGGCAATACAGGGATCGGCTGCCGCGTCACCTCGACCCCGGCAAAGATCTTGGCGGTTTCGGAAATGCCGGGAAGCCGCAGATGCAATACGTTGGGATCGAGGTGCTCGAGATGCAGCAATATGTGGTCGCTTTGCGGCCCGCAACCGCGGCCCTCGCGGATCTCGATCGCCATGGCGCGGGCGACCACGTCGCGCGAGGCGAGATCTTTGGTCGTCGGCGCGTAGCGCTCCATAAAGCGCTCCCCTTCGCCATTCGTCAGATAACCGCCCTCGCCGCGCGATCCCTCGGTGATCAGGCAGCCGGCGCCGTAAATGCCGGTCGGGTGAAACTGGATGAATTCCATATCCTGCAATGGCAGTCCGGCGCGCAGCGCCATCGCGTAGCCGTCCCCGGTGCAGATGTGCGCCTGGGTCGTCGAAAAATAGGCCCGGCCGCCGCCGCCCGTCGCCAATACAACGATCTGTCCCCGAAACAAGTGCAGGGTGCCGTCTTCGAGCCGCCACGCAACAACGCCACGGCATTGGCCTTCATCCATGACCAGGTCGAGCACGATGTACTCGATGAAGAACTCGGCGTTGTGCTTGAGGCACTGCTGGTAGAGGGTATGGAGCATCGCATGCCCCGTCCGGTCGGCGGCGGCGCAGGCGCGCTTGGCCAAGCCTTTGCCCCATTGCACGGTGTGACCGCCGAACGGCCGCTGGTAGATCAGGCCATCCTCGGTGCGCGAGAACGGCACCCCGAAATGCTCGAGCTCGATGACCGCCGCCATTGCATTGCGACACATGAATTCGATTGCATCCTGGTCACCGAGCCAGTCGGACCCCTTGACGGTGTCGTACATGTGCCAGCGCCAGTCATCCTCGCCCATATTGCCCAGCGCCGCGCCTATACCTCCTTGTGCCGCGACGGTATGGCTGCGAGTCGGGAAGACCTTGCTGATGCAGGCGGTCTTGAGCCCCGCAGCGGTCATCCCCAATGTCGCCCGCAGACCGCCGCCGCCGCCCCCGACAATGACGACATCGTAGTTGTGATGCTCGATCGGATAGGCGGTGCTCATGATCCCTCGCCTTCGTGTTCGCCGAAATCTGATGCCGCTCCTGAATTGACACAATCAGGCGTTTGGCGTAGTCTTACTTCGTCAAATCCGAAGGCCGTCCCCCGTGCGTTTCGATCTCAGCGATCTGCGGCTGTTTCTGAGCGTCGTCGAAGCGGGAAGCATCACGCATGGCGCCGAACGCATGCACCTCGCGATCGCTGCGGCTAGCACGCGCATCCGCAATATGGAGGCGGCGCTCGGTACTCCCTTGCTGCACCGCGAGCGGCAGGGTGTGCAGCCGACCCCGGCGGGCCGCACTCTCGTTCATCATGCGCGTCTGCTATTGCAGCAGGCAGAGCGCATGCACGCCGAGCTGGCGCAGTATGCCGAGGGCATCAAGGGACAGGTTCGCCTGTTGTCCAACACCAATGCGCTGACCGAATTCCTGCCGGAGCCACTCAGCGATTTCCTCGCCTCCCATCCGCAGGTGAACATCGATTTGGAGGAGCGGCTGAGTGACGAGATCGTCGCCGCCGTTGCCGACGGCGCCGCGGATATCGGGATTGTCGCCGCCACGGTGGAGGTCGCCGGTCTCGAAACCCTGCCCTTTCGCACCGACCGGTTCGTTCTGGTCGTCGCACCCAAACACCCGTTGGCAACGGTCGGGCGAATCCCCTTTGCCGAAGTGCTCGATTTCGATTTTGTTGGGCTGGACCGGACGAGCGCGCTGCAGCGCTTTCTTTCCGAAAGGGCCGAACGGATCGGCCGCCGCCTCAAATTGCGCGTCCAGCTGCGCAGCTTCGATGCGGTATGCCGACTGGTCGAATGCAATGTCGGGATCGGCATCGTTCCGGCGACCACCGCCGAGCGCCATGCCAAGACGATGTCGATCCATCGGATCGAGCTGACCGACGACTGGGCGCGCCGCAACCTGATGATCTGCATCCGCCGAGAGGCCGATCTCCCGATCTACGCCCGCGACCTCGTTCGCCATCTGGCGGCGCCTGGCGCTTCTCCCCCGGATACCGGTCGCAATGCAAGTCTTTCCGGGCCGCGCGCCGAGGTGAAACGATAGGTTCGGGGTTGTCATCTGGCCCTGCGCGACGGCGATACCCGCGGCACGGATCGTGTCGTAGCCGAAGCGCTTTGCTGGCAGCAGCCAAACGGTCCTGACCCACCCTGCCCCCTCAGATTCCCTCCTCCGCTGCGGGGGAGCCCCCGGGACGGCCGGCCCCCCAGGGCGTCCGGGGGTAGAGTGTGGGGCTCGGCGGCGACGGGAGCCGCTCACACCGCCTTCAGGTCCTGATCCTTCAGCGGCAACGAGCGGACGCGCTTGCCGGTCGCTGCGAAGATCGCATTGCACAGGGCGGGCGCCAAAGGCGGCACGCCGAGCTCGCCGCCGCCGCCCCAGAACCCGCCGCTCGGCACCAGCACGGTCTCGACCACCGGCATGTCGGCAAGACGCAGCATCTGGTAATCGTCGAAATTGCCTTGTTGCACGCGACCGTTCTCGATCGTGATCGCGCCATAGAGCGCCGCGGTCAACCCATAGACGATCGCGCTTTCGGTCTGCGCCCGCAGGATCTCGGGATTGACGACATGGCCGGTATCGACCGCCGCGACGACGCGATGCACACGGATCTCTCCTTTGCCGCCGACCGAAACCTCCGCGACCTGCGCGCTTATGCTGCCATAGGCCTCCACGAGAGCGATGCCGCGCGAGACGCCCTGGGCTGCTGGCTTGTCCCAGCCCGCCTTTTGCGCCGCCGCGTCGAGCACGGCCAGCCGCACCGGGTCTTTGCTCAGCAATTTGCGGCGGTACTGGTACGGATCCTGCCCGGCGGCGTGCGCCATCTCGTCAATGAAGGATTCCCGGAAGAACCCGTTCTGCGAATGGTTGACCGAGCGCCAGAAGCCCACCGGCACATGGGTCGTGCGCATTGCGTAGCCGACCTCGTAGTTCGGCACCTCATAGGCCATCTCTTCGGTAAAGCCGTTGGCGAAGGATTGATCGACGCCGCCCGCCAGCCGCTGCGGGAACAGATTGGCGAGGATCGACGGGCCGGTGACCCGCACCCGCCATGCGACAGGCATCCCCGACGCGTCGAGGCCGGCGGTGAACTTGGCCATCGCCGTCGGACGGTAGAAGTCGTGCCGGATGTCCTCCTCGCGCGTCCATAGGAGCTTGACCGGCTGCCCGACCGCCTTGGCGATGAGCACCGCCTGATGGACGTAGTCCTGCACCGCGCCGCGCCGGCCGAAGCCGCCGCCGAGCATGGTCTTGTGCACGACGACTTTCTCCGGCGGCACCTCTGCCGCGGCGGCCGCAGCGGCCAGCGCCCCTTCGCCGCTCTGGGTGGATACCCAGATCTCGACCTTGTCGGGGGTGACGGAGGCCGTGCAATTCTGCGGCTCCATCGTCGCATGGCTCAGAAACGGCGCCCCGTACTCCGCCTCGACCCGCTTTGCGGCCGTGGCGAGCGCCGCATCGACATCGCCGTCCTTGCGGACCACCGCCGCCTCCGGCGCGGTGAGCCCGCCGCGCAGGAACTCGGCGATGCTGGCGCTCGACACCGTTGCCGTTCTGCCCCTCGTCCCAGGTCACCGGCAGCGCGTCGATTGCCGTCTTCGCCTGCCACCAGCTGTCGGCGACGACAGCGACCGCATTCGGCAGCCGCACCACCTGGCGCACGCCTTTGAGCCCGCGGATTTTCGATTCGTCGTAGGATTTGGGAGTGCCGCCGAATACCGGGCACTGGGCGATCGCGGCATAAACCATGTTCGGCACGCGGACATCGATGCCGTAGAGCGGCTTGCCGGTCACCTTGTCGACGATGTCGAGCCGCTTCTGCGGGGTCCCGAGCAAGGTCCAGTCCTTCGGGTCCTTCAGCTTCAGCTCGGATGGCGGTGGCAATTTCGCCGCGGCCTCCGCGACTTCACCATATCGCAAGGTGCGGCCGCTCGGCTTATGGGTGACGAGGCTGTTTGCCGCCTGGCACTGGACCGCCGGAACGCCCCATTGCGCCGCGGCAGCGGCGATCAGCATCTCGCGCGCCGCCGCGCCTGCCTTGCGGAGATATTCCTGCGAGGTCCGGACCGACCGGCTGCCGCCGGTCGACATGTCGCCCCACGCGCGCTTGCGCCGCAGGTTTTCTTCGGGTGACGGGAATTCCGCGCGCACCTTGCTCCAATCGCATTGGAGCTCCTCGGCGACCAGCATCGGCAGCGCGGTGGTGATGCCCTGCCCCATTTCGGACCGGGCGACGCGGATGATCACCGCGTCATCGGGCTGGATTACCACCCAGGCATTGACCTCGGCAGGGCCCGGCGCGGCCTCGGCCCCGGGCACGGTGTCCGGCAGGTGAAAGCCGAGCGCGAGCCCGCCGCCTGCGGCGGCTGCGGTCGTCAGGAAAAAGCGGCGGCTGATCTGCGGCATGTGTGTCATCGCCTGTCCTTTCCGCATCACGCCTGCGCGGCGGTGTGGATCGCCGCACGGATGCGGGCGTAGGTGCCGCAGCGGCAGATGTTGGTGACTGCGGCGTCGATCTCGGCATCGGTGGGTTGCGGCTTTTCCTTGAGAAGAGCCGCCACGGCCATGATCATGCCGCTCTGGCAATAACCGCATTGCGGGACGTCATGGGCGATCCAAGCCCGTTGCACGGGATGCAGCGCGCCGTTTGCCGGGAGACCCTCGATCGTCGTGATCTCAGTCCCTTCGGCGGCGCTGACCGGCACCGAGCACGACCGGGTCGCCACCCCGTCGATATGGACCGTGCAGGCGCCGCATTGGGCGATGCCGCAGCCGTATTTGGTGCCGGTCAGGCCCAAGGTGTCGCGCAACACCCATAGCAACGGGGTGTCGGGATCGACATCGACCTCTCGCGGCTGTCCGTTGATGAGAAGGTGGGGCATCAGGCTACTCCATAATCGGCTCGCGGCACTTCGCCGGGAGAGTGGTGGCGCCCATCTTAAGCCGGTCGTCCAGGCCGCCCAATTTCTATTTCGGGTGAGCCGTTAACAATCTCGCGAGCGATGGTTCGACCGGAACCCTAGGTCCGTCCTCCCCTTGCTGTTTTAAGGAACGACGCGCGACGGCGTTCCTGAGGCGCCCGAACTTCGGCCGCTGCGCCACTTCCCGTATACTGCCGCCGGCGGAAGGGGGAAGGACTTGACTGACACCAGCTTGTGTTGCGCGCCGATAATTAACCTTTGGGGTGCCTATTGGCCGGCCTGGGTGCCGTGTCTGGTGTGTGGGATCCTCCTCACGCTCGTTTCCCGCTTCATCTTCTCGTGGACCCGCCTGGAGCCGCATTTGGGTCCGCTCCTTCTGGTATACCCGATGCTGATCGTCGCCTATGCCTGCGGGCTCTGGCTCCTGCTCTACCGCGCCTGAGCATGAAGGGCCGAGGGACTCTGCCTTTGCGCATTTTGGGCCGGCTGATCGGGTTGGCGATCATCGTCACCGGCATTGCGGCGGCAGTGATGGTGGCGCGGACGAGCAGCGGAAACCCCCGCACAGACGACGCTTATATCAGCGCAAACGTGATCGGGATCGCGCCGCACGTGCAGGGGCCGCTGGTGCAGCTCAACGTCGTCGACAATCAGCCGGTCAAGGAGAACGACCTGTTGTTTGTGATCGACCCGCGACCCTACGAGGCCGAGCTGCAGCGCGCGCAAGGCGAGCTGATCGTCGCTCAGGCGGAGGTCAGCGGCATCGAGCAGGCAATCGCGGCGGGCCGCGCAGAAGTCGCCCGGCTGCAGGCGGACATGGGCTATGCGCGCACCCATGCCGGCCGGCTGGGACCGCTCCTCGGCGGCCGTTTCATCAGCACGGACCAATATCAGGAGGCGGTCAGCAAGGCCAGGTCGCTAGAAGCCGCGGTTCAACACGCGCAGTCGCAGCTGGCGCAGCAAGAGAAGCTGCTGGCGCAGCAAGGGGATGTCAACGGCCGACTGGAGACGGCCACGGCGCGCGTCCGGCTGGCCGGGCTGAATGTCGAGTATTGTTATGTCCGGGCACCGTTCAAAGGATTGGTGACCAATCTCAATATCTCTCTTGGCGATTATGCGCATGTCGGCGAGCGCGTTTTCGCGCTGGTCGACCGGCGCATGTGGTACGTGCTCGGGAACTTCCGCGAGACCCTGCTGCCGGCGATCGAGCCGGGCATGGAGGCCCGGGTGAACCTGGTAGGCTATCCCGGTCGCACCTTTCACGGCGTCGTACAAGGGATCGCCTGGAGCGTCCTGTCACCCGCCGGGCAGGCAACGGGCCTCTTACCCAAGGTTGACCCGACGTTGAACTGGGCGCGGCTGGCCCAACGCATTCCGGTGCGCATCATCCTCGACACACCCCCGCCCGACGCCCCGTTTCGGATGGGAATGACGGCAGTTGCCACGATCACGGGCTTCCCGCCCGACGGGAAACCACTGAGCGTCCCGGGGATGCCGGTCGCTTCCGTGCAATGACTACCGTGCCGCCGACCGAGGCCGCCATCCCGCCGGAGGATTGGGCGCTCCGTTTCATTCGCCTCGAGCTCGCACCCTCGCCGCAGCGCTGGATCGCCGCTTTGGGATTCACCGGTCTGGCGATGATCGGGGTGCTCGCGACCGTCACCTTCCGCATTCCATATCCGGTGCTGATCTTCGCCGGCATCCTGCTGCTGACCGTGCCGCCTGCACACCGCCCGTTCCACCAGGCTGTCGAGGCGACCGGCGCCGCGTTTTTCGGCGCCGGTTTCGCGATCTTGCTGGCGGTCACCACCTACGATCAGCCCTGGCTATATTTGCCGCTGCAATGTGCGGCATTGACGGTGCTGTTGGTGCTTTCCCGCATTACTGCTGCGCGGCCGGCCTTTATCCTAGCCGCTCTGGTCGTGTCCTTTGCCGAGCCTGCCTATCTGCCCGACCCGCAGGGAGCAATTGACGCCGCGCTGTTCAATGGGCTCGCCCTCGCCGGTACGGCGTGGGTGGTCGCTATCGCCCGAGCTCCGCTGGCCCCGCCGGCGACCCTCGACGAGGCACCAGCGCCTCCCGGGCGAGGGGAATTGGTAGGCTTTGCCATGCTTGCGCTGACTGCGATCGGCCTACAGATGCTGTTCTACAACACGATCAATCTGCCAGAGATCCGCACCGGGGTCATCGCCGTCCTGCTCACCGCCGACCCGGATCTGCGGGCGGTCTGGCGGAGGATGCCGCTGCGCCAGCTTTGCGGTGCGAGTTGCGCCGCGCTCGCCTTTCTGATGATCGCGGTCGGGGCGCCGTTGATGGACGACCTCGCCTTTTTTGCGATCCTCGCGGGCTGCTGCTATTTTACGGCGGGTTGGGTCGCGCATGGCGGCCCGCGTATCGCCTTTGCCGCCGTGCCGGGCGCGGTCACCGTAACGCTCGTGCTGTTGCTGGACGTCCGATTTACGATCGACATCGTGCCCAGCCTCTTGAATGTCGCCGGGGCCATGTGGGGATTTCTTGTTACCGCGCTGATCGCGCTCGCATTGGCTCCGTTGGCGGAACAACCAGTCGAACGGCAATCCTAACCTGCCGTCGTTCCGACGGCGAAGGCCAGCGCGGCCGCGCTGTCGAGGATGGCGGCGCGGGTGTCGACCTCGACGGCAAGCGAGCGCGCATAGTCACGCTCGGCGGCGAGGAGGTCGACGAAATTGGTGATGCCGCTGCCGTAGCCGGTCAGCGCGCTGTCATATCCGGACTTTGTCGTGGCGACGAGGGCAACGGCGAACTGATGCTGCGAGAGGGCCGACTGGAAATCGGCATAGGCGGTCCACACCTCCGCTTGGCTCGCGAGCTGCAGCGCGTCGAGATCGGCCCGCGCCTGATCGCGCCGCGCCTTGGCTTCGCGCACCCGGTTGTCCCGAATGAAACCGTCGAACAGCTCCCAGCTGAGCTGAAGCCCGATGCTGCCGGTGGTTCGGTGCGGGTAAAATGTCGTGCCGTTCGGGCCCAGGTTCAGGCTGTCGAGCTCGCGATAGACGCGGCCCAGCGCGCCGTTTGCAGACAATTTGGGTAGATAGTCGGCGCGCGCTCGTTCGAGTTCCGCCTCGCGCGCCCTCACATCCGCAAACTTCGCGGCGAGGTCGGGGCGGGTGGAGACGGCCTGCTGTAGCAATGAATCCACCGATGCCGGCAGCCCTTCCGGCAGCGGCAAGGAAGAAAGAGACGCAACCTGGGGCAGGGAAGCCGGCGAGATGCCGATCGCCTGCGCAAGCTGCGCCTCAGCCGCGTGGACGTCACGTTGCGCAGTGGCAATGTCGAATTGCTGCTGCAATACCACCTGGCGCGCGAGGAGCGCATCTGTGATCGAGGCGAGGCCGCTGCGGGTGCGGATGCCGGTCGCTTGTTCCACCGCGGTTGCGGCCTTCAGCGCGGTTTCTCGTGCCGTGACGCGAGCCCGCCCCGCATCGAAGGCGAAATACGCCTTCTGCACAGCGAATATTACGCTTTGCTGCTTGCGGTTGAACTGCAGATTGGCGGCAAGCAGGGTCTGGGCCGCGCTATCGAGATCCGCGGTCCGCCGACCGAAGTCCAGCAACAGCCAATCCAGCCGCAGCAAAGGCTCGAGGACACCGGTCCCCACCAGGAACGGCCCCATCTTGTCGTAGTCCGGGAGGTGGGCATAGCTTGCCATGCCGATGGCGCCGAGCGTCGGCAGATAGGCGCCTTCTGCGATGCCGAGCCTGGCGGCGGCGGCGCGTGTTGCTTGCCACGCAGCGCGAGTCTCGGGGTTGGTCTGTTGCGCAAGGTCGATAAGATTCGGCAGGTCGTAGACCCGCCCGGGGTGAATTGCGGCGGAAGACGGAGCCGACCGAGCAGAAAACGCGTCCAGCGTGGCCTTCCCGCCGGGAATGCGCGTCGCCTCTTCCGGCGCCCATGATTTTGTCGCGGTCGGTGGTGCGAGCGCATTGGGATCGGTCGCCAGCTTCGGCTGGATCGCTCCGCAAGCCGCCAAGAGACCGGCTAAGCCTGCCAGCAAGGCCCTCAGTTCTACGGTGCGAGTCGACTTCGACGGACGCGAGGCCATGGATCAAAGCGACTTGTCCGGACGAGCGTCAGCCCGTATCGGGTCCGCGAACCGCGACGATCACGGGCCACGGGCGCAGGCCAGGGGCTTGACCCGACGATCAGCGCATTCTTACAGTCCGACAGAGCTCGTTCAGGCAACGGATGGCGGCACGTGCGGAAGACGGGGTTGGAGTTGTGACAGCGCCCGCGCTCCTTCGCAATCGCTGCCGCGGGAATCGAGCCGGCCGGCCGTGAAGGTTCCGCTCGCCTGGCGTATCTTGACTTATGACAAGAGGCGGACCGGGCTCGCTCTGATCGGGATCTTCCTGGCGATCCTCCTCGTATTCGTGGAGCTTGGCTTCTTCTACGCCGTGCCGCGCGGCGGCCTGTTGCTCTATGACAATATGAGGTTCGACCTGCTGCTCGCCTCGAACGAATACGAGTACCAGGCTCAGCCTGGTGCGTTTCCGCTCAGCCAACTGGGCCCCGTCCGATCGTCGCCCGATGTCGAGAAGGCCGCGCCGATCTATTTCGGCTTTGCCAAATGGAAGAGCGGCGAAGGGGGCCTGTGGCCGGATGTTTTTGTGATCGGCTTCGACCCCGAGAGCCACGTCTTCACTCCCGACAGCATCAACCGACAAACCAGTGTTCTCGAGCGCGCCGACACGGTTCTCGTCGACAGCACCACCCGTCCGATGTTCGGGCCGCTCGACACCGGCCGGATCGTCGAGATCGGCGACCGCAAAATCACGATCGGGGGGCAATATATGCTGGGCACTGGGTTCATGGGCCTCGGGGTCGTAATGGCAAGCGAGGCAAATTTTGCCCGGCTGTTTCCGCAACGGGGCCTGAACGTCGTCAATCTCGGCGCGATCCAGCTGAAACCCGGGGTGGACCCCGATCATGCCGCCGACGATTTGCGCAAGGTGGTCGGCTCTGGCCTCCAGGTCTTCACGCGCGAGGCGCTGGACGCGCACGAAACGGCGTATTGGACGACCCGAACCTCGGTCGGGATCATCTTCGGATCGGGGTTGCTGATCTCCTTCATGGTCGGGATCATGATCGTCTACCAGATCGTCTCGACGCAGGTCACTCGGCAACTGCCGCAATTTGCCACATTGAAGGCGATCGGCTATCCCGACCGCTCGCTGGCCGGGACGGTCAGCGTGATGTCCCTGCTGATCGTGATCGCAGGGTTCATTCCGGCCTTGGGCGCCGCGTTGGGGCTCTACTCGGTGATCCGCCAGGAGACGTTGCTGCCGGTGACGATGAGCGAGATGCGTCTCCTCGCCGTGTTCGCCGCCGCGCTCGCCATGGCCCTGATTTCCGCGCTCCTCTCTGTCGGCGGTCTGCGTCGCGCCGCGCCCGCCGACGTGTTCTGAGCGGGCTGCGTTTTGTCGACTACCTCCGCTCCGCTTCGACACCCTCCTCCGGGGCTCGCCGGCATGGCCCGGCCCGGCTCGGTCCCGCTCGCCTGGCGCAATCTTGTTTCCAACAAGTCGCGGCTGCTGCGCTCGGCCGGTGGCATCGGCTTCGCAGTGCTGCTCATGCTGATGCAACTCGGCTTCGAGCAGGCCTTTTTCGAGAGCGCGTTCGCGGTCATCCGTGGCCTCGACGGCGATATTCTGTTGCAGAGCGCCCATAAGTATCAGTTTGCCACGCGAGATCCCTTTCCCCGTGCCGATCTCGACAAGGCGCGCAATGTGCCCGGCGTTGCGAGCGCGCGGCCGCTCTACGCCGACTGGTTCAATTTTTTCTGGAAGAACCCGATTGACGGCAAGGTGTTTCTGGTCCGCGCCTTCGGCTTCGATCCCGATGCGCCGGTCTTTTCGTTCGCCGACGTGAACGCTTCTCGCGACAAATTGAAGGAACCGAATACCGTGCTCGTCGACCGTCGCGCCCGGCGCTTTCTCGGCATGGATAGTGCTGCGACAGACGCCGAGCTCAACGGCACCAAGGTCAAAATCGTCGGCGGCTTTGCCCTCGGCCCCGATTTCCAGAGCGACGGCACGGTCATCATGAGCGACCGCACGTTTGCGAGCCTGCTGCGCGGTCCCGCCGGCAACCCCGCTGCCGTCGATGTCGGGGTCCTCAAGGTCCGTGATGGCGATGACCCGGCCGCTGTCGAGCAATCCTTGAGAAAAGCCTTGCCCGACACGATCGCGGTGTTCACCAAGCCGCAGCTGCTCGAGTTCGAGCGCAAATTTCAGGCAGACGTGTCCTCGGCCGGACCGATCTTTGCGATGGGCACGATTGTTGGGTTTGTGGTTGGAATGCTGATCTCGTATCAAGTCACCTACACCGATCTTTCCGACCAGCTGCCGCAATATGCGACATTGAAGGCGATGGGCTATCGAACCGGCTATCTGCTGCGCGTGGTGTTCGAACAGGCGGCGTTCAACGCGTTGGCGGGGTGGGTCCCGGCATTGCTGCTGAGCCTCCTGCTCTATTACGTCATTGGTCGATTAGCGCTGTTGCCGCTGCACATGACCATGCGGCTGACGCTCGTCAGCCTCGGCCTGACCCTGGGGATGTGCCTGATCTCGGCGGCAATGGCCGTCCGGCGAGTGATCACGGCCGACCCGGCCGAGGTGTTCTGATGTGCGCTTCTCTCGTCGCCGAGCGGTGGGAGGCGTCGCCGGTCGCGCGGCCTACCGCAGCGGTACCGGTCGTGCGGGTGCACGGCCTGGACCACTATTACGGTGAGGGCGAAGCGCGCAACCAAGTCCTGTTCGGCAACTCAATCGAGATTCCCGCAGGTCAGCTCGTCGTAATGACCGGCCCCTCTGGGGCCGGCAAGACCACTTTGTTAACCCTGATCGGGGCATTGCGCTCGGCGCAGGAAGGCAGGATCGACGTGCTCGGCCGTGACCTGTCGCAACTCGGCGGCAGCGAGCTCGTGGAGGTGCGCCGCGACATCGGTTTCATCTTTCAGATGCACAATCTGTTCGATGCGCTCTCCGCCTACGAAAACGTCAAGATGGCGGCGCAGCTTGCCGACGGTGCACTTGGCGAGACGCGGCAGCGCTGCGCCGGGATCCTGGAGCGCCTGGGGCTCGGCCATCGCATCGACCACAAGCCGAGATTCCTGTCGGGCGGCGAGCGCCAGCGGGTCGCGATCGGCCGCGCTCTCGTCAATCATCCAAGGCTGATCCTTGCCGACGAGCCGACCGCGGCGCTCGACAAGGATTCGACGATGAACGTCATCCATCTCCTCAAGCAGACTACGATCGATTATGGCGCGGCCGTAATGATGGTCACCCACGATCACCGTATAATCGATTCGGCCGACCGCCTGGTCCACATGGTGGATGGCCGGATCGTGTCCGATGTGGTGCTGCACGATGCGCTGCGGATCTGCGAATTCCTGCGCCCGATCGACCTGTTCAAGGCGCTAACTCCACAGCAGCTCACCGATGTCGCGGAGCACGTCAAGAAACGCCATTTCGCTGCCGGCGAGACGATCGTTCGCGAGGGGGAGCCCGGGGAAGAGTTTTTCGTGATCTCGGACGGCGAGGTCGAGGTGATCCGCGCCGATCACGAGGTGGCTCGGTTGGGGCCGGGCGATTTCTTCGGCGAGGTTGCACTGATCAGCGGCGAGCCGCGCAACGCCACCGTCGTCACCGAGGGCGAAGTCGATACCTATGTGCTCGGCAAGACCGATTTCGAGACCGCGCTCGCCTCCAGCCGAAGCTTCCGCGACCAGCTCCATCGCGTCTACTTTATGCGCCATTGAGTGGGACGTAGACCTTCTCCGCGCATGCGATGCTTGCCCTCGCATCGCCGACAGCTGATATAGTGCCAGGGGAGGCCGGCGACGGACAGGTCCCTCGCCAACCCGGTCAGGTCCGGAAGGAAGCAGCCGTAACGAGCCCCGATCTGGGTCGTTCGTCCGGTCTCCCTTGTCTCGACATGGTTTTCGAGAATGAGCAATTCGGCGGCATATCGCGTCCTCGCCCGCAAATATCGGCCTTCGACCTTCGCCGAGCTGATCGGGCAGGAGGCGATGGTGCGCACCCTGTCGAACGCGATCGCGACGGGGCGGATCGCCCACGCCTTCATCCTGACCGGCGTGCGCGGCGTCGGCAAGACGACGACCGCCCGCATTCTGGCGCGTGCCCTCAATTGCGTCGGACCTGATGGCGCGGGCGGCGCGACGGCAGAACCTTGCGGCCAGTGCGCGCAATGCCTAGCGATTGCAGATGATCGCCATGTCGATGTGATGGAGATGGACGCCGCTTCGCGCACCGGCGTCGACGACATCCGCGAACTGACCGAGGGGGTGCGATACCGGCCGGTCTCCGGGCGCTACAAGGTCTACATCATCGACGAAGTGCACATGCTCTCGAAGAACGCCTTCAACGCGCTGTTGAAGACGCTCGAAGAGCCGCCGCCCGACGTCAAATTCGTGTTCGCGACAACCGAGATCAACAAGGTCCCGGTCACCGTCCTGTCGCGCTGCCAGCGTTTCTCGTTGCGGCGGGTTCCGGTCGAACAGCTGATCCCGCATTATCGTCGGATCGCCGAGGCGGAGGGCGTCGAGGTCGAGCCGGCGGCCCTCGCGCTGATCGCCCGCGCCGCCGACGGTTCGGTGCGCGACGGGCTGTCTCTGCTGGACCAGGCGATCGCATTATCGGGCGGGCGGGTTGCGGAAGCCGCCGTGCGCGACATGCTAGGGGTCGCTGATCGCGGGCTCGTCTTCGATTTGCTGGAGAGCGTGTTGCGCGGCGACGCGCCTGCTGCGCTCGCACAGATGGGCCACCTTTATCAGGGTGGGGCAGACCCGCTAATGGTTTTGCAGGATCTCCTCGACCTCAGCCATTTCGTGACCCGGCTGAAGCTTGCACCAGAGGCTGGCACTGGCGATCCGATCGCCGAAGGCGACCGTGTGCGGGCCGGGCCGCTTGCCGAAAAGCTGACGATACCGGTGCTCGCCCGGGCCTGGCAGATGCTGCTAAAGGGCATCGAGGAGGTTCAGGTCGCACCCTCACCGATCCGGGCCGCCGAAATGGTGCTCGTGCGTCTCGCCTACGTCGCCGATCTGCCGGCTCCCGCCGAACTGGTCCGTTCGGTCGCGTCGGGAAGCTCCGCAGGAAACCGCGGCAATGGCGCGGTCATAGCGTCTAGCGCGTCTGCCGCTTCGCCCGCGGTTGCCGTTGAAACCGCGCCGTCGCGACCGAGCGCAGGGAATACGTTGCGAGCGATTGCCGAGCTTCCCGCCCCTCGGATCGAGGCCGCACACGATCCGATGCCTCAAAGTTTTGCGGAGGTCATCGCGTTGTTCGACAAAAGGCGCGAGGCGCTGCTCCGATCGCACCTCTGGTCGGATGTTCATCTGGTTCATTTCGAACCGGGGCGCATCGAGGTGCGTCCGGCCTCCAGCGCGCCGCGCGATCTGACGAACCGCCTCGGGCAGCTGCTGAGCGAATGGACCGGGAGCCGTTGGCTGATCGCCGTTTCCGAGGCGGAAGGCGAGCCGACCCTGCGCGAGCAGGAGGAGGGCCGCCAGCGGGACCTGCGGAACGAGGTCACGAGCCACCCGTTGGTTCAGGCAGTGCTCGAGACGTTTCCGGGGGCGACAATCGCCACCGTTCGAGAGCGGTTTGGAGCGGCCGTCTCCGATGGGGATGGGACATCTCCGGAAGACCCCGGAGAAGAAGCCGATACAGAAGAGGACGAACCATGAAGAACATCGGCCAGCTGATGAAGCAGGCTCAAGAGATGCAGACCAAGATGGCCGAGGTGCAGGCCCAGCTCGAGGCCGTCGAGATGACCGGCGCCGCCGGTGCCGGCATGATTCAGCTCACCTTAAACGGCAAGGGCGATCTAAAGAAGATAAAGATCGACAAGAGCCTGCTCACCCCTGAAGAGGGCGATGTGCTGGAAGACTTGATCGTGGCCGCGTTCAACGACGCCCGCGCAAAGGTCTCCGCTCATGCCGAACAGGAAATGCAAAAGCTGACCGGCGGCCTGCAATTGCCGGGGGGCCTGAAACTGCCGTTCTAGCGGCTACTCGCGCACGCCCGCCCCGCCACCCGAAATGGTGCGGCCGAGGCACGGCCCGACGCAAGCAATGTCCGAACTCGACACCTTGATCCAGCTCCTCGCCAAGCTGCCCGGTCTCGGTCCGCGCTCGGCAAGGCGCGCCGCTCTGCAGTTGATCAAGCGGCGCGAGAGCCTGCTCGAGCCGCTGGCGGCAGCATTGGCCAAAGCGGCGGAAGCAATCCGCCCATGCCCGATCTGCGGCAATCTCGATACGGTAGAACCCTGCGCCATCTGCCGCGATCCGGAGAGGGACATGACGGCGATCTGCGTTGTCGAAGATCTCGCGGATCTCTGGGCACTCGAACGAACCGGGGCTTTTCGCGGACGTTATCACGTACTTGGCGGGACCTTATCGGCGCTCGACGGCATCGGCCCCGATGATCTCAATATCGAGCGACTCCTTGCGCGCCTTCGACCGGGCCAGGAATTGATCCTCGCGCTGAACGCGACGGTTGAGGGTCAAACCACAGCGCATTATCTCGCAGACCGTCTCGCCGCCAGAGATGTCAGGATTACCCGCCTTGCCCAGGGAGTGCCGATCGGCGGCGAACTCGATTATCTCGACGACGGCACTCTTACCGCCGCCCTCAAAGCCCGCCGAGCCGTATCAGGGAGTTGAACCCGCTCGGTGCTATTTTTTTGCGCTGGCGCCGTTTCCCGACGATCGCCGGGCCGACTGGCGTCCGGTACCTCGCCCGAGCCCGATTTTCTTGGCGAATTCTGAACGTTGTTCAGCATAGTTTGGCGCCACCATCGGATAATCCGCCGGCAAGCTCCATTTTGTACGGTATTCGTCCGGCGTCATATTATAAGTCGACCGCAGATGCCGCTTCAGCATCTTGAGCTTTTTGCCGTCCTCGAGGCAAATCAGATAATCGGGAGTAACCGATTTGCGTACCGGCACCGCCGGTTTGAGCGGCTCAGGCGGAGCTTCCGCCGGCTGGCCTTCGAGCGATTTGAGAGAATTGTAAACCGCGTTGATGACGTCGGCCAACTGCGCAGTCGGCAATGTATTGTTGCTCACATACGCTGCGACAACATCGGCAGTCATCCGCAGCAACTCCTCCTCTGCCATCTTTGGCGCTGCCGGTTCTGTCATTTTCCGCCCCGGGAAGTCCTAAAATTCGAATTGGCTCGCATAATTGGTGCACGAATTTCTTGTGTCAACCGAAACTTTAGCGAGAGGACAGTAATCAGCATTGCTGCGGTCATCGAACGACTTGCCAGGCACCAGATCGTCCCGGGTCTGGTTCTGCCGGATAGCAATCTCATCAGGAGATGGATCTCGCAATCAAGTCGAGCTGTTCGGCATCTTTCCTATTGCCCCAGTCGACCTCTGGGTTTCGGTGCGGAACCGCGATTTATGGTAGGCAGCTGGCATTATCGAGCGAGATCTGGTAGAGTGGCTCCCGGCCAGGCGCCCGACGCCGAAATGGCGATCGGGAATTTTGCCCGTGACCGGAAACCGGCCCCAATAGAGGTGTCCCGGGTGCCGGTTTATCCCGTTTCCGACAACAAGTGGCTCTGATGCCTTCAGTTCATTCCTCTGTTTACGCAGGCATTGTCGACGATTTCTTCTGTGACACATTGTCGGCGGCTGATCCGGAGATCGCCGCGGCGATCGATCTAGAGCAAGAACGCCAGCAGTTCCAGATCGAGCTGATCGCGAGCGAGAACATTGTCTCCCCGGCGGTGCTGGAAGCTCAAGGCTCGGTGTTGACCAACAAATACGCCGAAGGCTATCCCGGCCGCCGATATTATGGCGGATGCGAATTCGTCGATGTCGCCGAGACACTCGCGATCGAGCGCGCTAAGCGCCTTTTCAGATGCGGCTTTGCCAATGTCCAGCCGCATTCCGGCGCGCAGGCCAATCAGGCCGTGTTTGTCGCGCTCCTCGAGCCGGGTGACACAATCCTCGGAATGGCGCTCGCGGCGGGCGGCCACCTGACGCACGGCGCGCGGCCAAATCTGTCGGGCAAATGGTTCGATGCGATCGCCTATGGCGTTCGCGCGGAAGACGGCCGCATCGATTTCGATGAAGTCGAGAGCCTCGCTCGCAAGCATCGGCCCAAGCTGATCATCGCCGGCGGCAGCGCCTATTCACGGATCATCGACTTCGCCCGGTTTCGCGCTATCGCCGATGACGTCGGCGCTCATCTGATGGTGGACATGGCGCATTTTGCGGGGCTCGTTGCCGGCGGCGTCTATCCGAGCCCGCTGCCGCACGCCCATGTCGTCACAACCACGACTTACAAGACATTGCGCGGGCCGCGAGGCGGGCTGATTTTGACCGATGACCCGGAGACGGGCAAACGGATCAACTCGGCCGTTTTCCCGGCTCTGCAGGGCGGCCCGCTGATGCATGTGATCGCCGCCAAGGCCGTCGCTCTGCACGAGGCATTGCAGCCGGGCTTCAAGTCTTACGCCAAGTCGGTCGTCGAGAACGCCAAAACACTCGCTGCAACTTTGGTCGAAGCCGGGCTTGAGATCGTCTCCGGCGGGACCGACTCGCATCTGATACTGGTCGATCTGCGGCCGCTGGGCCTGACCGGCCGCGACGCCGAGATCAGCCTCGAACGCGCCGGCATCACGTGCAACAAGAACGGCATCCCGTTCGACCCGCAAAAGCCGACGGTGACCTCGGGGATCCGCCTCGGCTCGCCGGCAGCGACGACCCGTGGCTTCGGCCCGGAGGAGTTCCGCATCGTCGGGAGTTACATCGTCGAGGTGCTGCGTGGGCTTGCGCGATGGCCGGCCGACAATGGAGCGACCGAGGCGCGGGTGCGAGAGAATGTCCGCAATCTCTGTGCCCGCTTTCCGATTTACCGCCGGCAAAGCGAGCCGAGGAACCTGGGCGACTAGAACCGGAGGAGGAGATGCGCTGTCCGTTTTGTGGAGCCGACGACACCCAGGTCAAGGATTCACGGCCGACCGATGATCGCGGCGCGATCCGGCGCCGGCGCTTCTGCCCGAATTGCGCGGCCCGCTTCACGACCTTCGAGCGCGTTCAGCTTCGCGAACTGACCGTCATAAAAAAGCACGGGCAACGCGAAACCTTCGACCGGGACAAGCTCGCCCGTTCGATTTACATTGCCCTGCGCAAGCGGCCGGTCGAGCCGGATCGGGTCGAGCGCATCATCAACTCGCTGGTGCGTCAGCTGGAGAGTTCTGGCGAAACGGATATTCCGAGCGATATGATCGGCGGCCTCGTCATGGAGGCGCTCGCCAGTCTCGACCAAGTCGCCTACATCCGTTTCGCTTCGGTCTACCGCAATTTTCGCGAGGCCAAGGATTTCGGTGATTTTGTCGGGCGGATCGCCGCGGATGGCAACTGAGCCGCCAGCGAACACAGCGACCTTCCCAAGCAATCGACTTCTCGACCTGCGCTCGATCCGCGCCGCATTGGCGCTGGCGCGGCGGGGGCTCGGCACCGTCTGGCCAAATCCGGCAGTTGGCTGCGTCATCGTCGATCGGGGTCGCGTCGTGGGGCGCGGATGGACGCAGCCGGGCGGACGACCGCACGGCGAGACCGAGGCGCTGCGCCGGGCGGCTGAAGCTGCTCGCGGCGCTACCGCGTATGTCAGCCTCGAACCTTGCTGTCATTGGGGTCGGACCCCGCCCTGCACCGATGCGCTGATCGCCGCAGGGATACGGCGGGTCGTGGTTGCCTTGGAGGACCCTGACCCGCGCGTCGCCGGCGAAGGGGTGCGACGATTACGCGCAGCGGGTCTCGATGTCGATACCGGCCTCTGTGAGGCGGAAGCTGCCGAAATCAACGCCGGCTTCTTCTGCCGCCTCCGCAATGGCAGGCCGCTGGTCACCCTGAAGCTCGCCACCTCGCTCGACGGCCGCATCGCGACCGGGCGCGGCGAAAGCCAATGGATCACGGGTCCGCCGGCGCGGGAGCGCGCGCACGCGTTGCGCGCCGCTCACGACGCAATAATGGTCGGCACAGGAACGGTCCTCGCCGACGATCCGCAGCTGACCTGTCGGTTGCCGGGCTTGGCCTACCGTTCGCCGGTGCGCGTCGTCGTCGATCGGCATTTACGCATCCCGCTCACGGCGCGGTTGATTTCCGATGCCCGAGCAGTTCCGACCTGGGTCCTGACATTGCCTGCGGCGGACGCCGCCAGACGGCAAGCGTTCCTTTGCGCCGGTGCGACGGTGATCGACATCGATCCTGGCTCCGACGGCAACGGCAGCCTCGCAGCCGCCCTCGCGGCGCTCGGTGAGCGCGGCATCACGCGGCTGCTCGTCGAAGGTGGCGGGCATCTCGCGGCTGCCTTCGCGCGTGCTGGTCTGATAGACCGCCTGGTGTGGGTACACGCGCCGATGCTGATCGGCGGCGAAGGCATTCCGGCAATCGCCGAAATCGGGCTAAAGGCGCTCTCGGAGGCGCCGAGCTTCACGCGGCTATCGACGGAAACTGTCGGGGATGATGTTCTGACCGTGTTTCGCGTTCGCGAGTAGGCTCTGCTTGCGGCGGCGCGCCGCAATGATCGGATATAGGTACCAAAGCCCAGTCAGCAGTACGAAAGCCAGCCCGCCGGTAACTGAGCCGATGGCCAAAGACCCGGAAATTTTCGCGATTACGACGTAAACATCGCCCGCCAATCCCAAACCGAGCGGCAGGGTCGCTCCCGTCACGAGCGCGCTGCCGATCCGGTACATGTCTTCGTTATCCTCGCCCGCATAGACGATCCTGTGATAGGGGGCGGGCGCCATCAGCATCATGACGGCCAGCGCGACCAGAAACAGGCTCGCGGCATGCACGACAATCGAGACTTTTGGTAGCTGCTCGAAGGCTCGCGTAAGCACGATCGCCAGCTGAAAGCCGAACAGGGCCTGGGCGCCGGGCAGGACGACGCGGGCCTCGGTCAGCAACTGTTCGATCTTGACATGCAGCGGCGTGTCAGCCGCTCGTTCGATTGGCCGCGCGTGATCATGCGTTCCCTCTCCCCGACAAATCTCTTTCGCAATTGTGGCAGGCCATACCAGAGAGCGAGCGCCAGACCGGCTCCTGCCGCGCCCGCCGCGACCGAGGCGACGCTATCGTCAAAAATTGCCTCGGTGCCGACGAAGAGACCAAGGCCCAGTGCCAGCGCGAAGGGCAGCAGCGCCAGATCGGCGATAACCGTCACGAAGCGGTGTAGTCGACCGCTGTCTTGGCCTCCCTCGGCAATGCGGTGATAGGGACCGGGGGCGATCAGCAAGCCTATGGCGCAGACGAGGAGCCCCAGGCCAACCCCATTGGCGCAGCGCGCATATCCCGGGAGTTCGTCGAACCTTTCGCTGAACACCCCGCGAAACCCGAATCCGAGCAGAATCTGAGCCCCGAGGATCAATATCCGGGTTTCGTCGAGCGCGATTTTGATCTTCTGTGGCAGCTCCATTCTTGATTGAAACACCGCAGAAAAGTGTTCGGCGCAGTCGCGGGGCGCGTGCGCCCGAAGCGGCCTCCAGAAAGCGGGTCCGGGCGCTCTCGCGAATTCGCGTCTGCGAGGCGGTGGGCCGGCGGGACCATAAGCAGGTACCGGCGGAACCACTTGAACCATTTGATCAGCGGTCGGCCTCACTGCCTGCCCGGTATTCACATCGCAATGCGAATGGCAACGGCGCCGCAGGCCAACAAAACTTTGATGCTTTCGGTTTTTATGCGATCCTCCTTGACGGTATATGACTAAGCCCGTCAGGGCGCGATCAGCAATCGGCATGCCATTGCTTGAAACCCTTTCTCTTCTTTGGTCCGAATACGACGGGCGGTTCCGGCGTCGCGCTTCACGACACACCCTGTCTTGCATTGTGACACTGCATCTGGGTTTTCGACAGGCGGCTAAGCTTGGCGAAAGCCCTCTAGAGAACCGATGACATCGCGGTTCCGATCACTTCGCGGACGGCTGGTAGTTCTACTGCTGTTGCTGATTACTGCATCGGTAGCGGCCGGCATATTGATGGTGGGCCTGTTCCGACAGTCGGCCACGGCGCAGGCAGGGCGGGCGGAAGCTGAGATCGGACGAGCGTGCGACGCTGTTGCGGAGGCTTACCGCTTCTACAAGTCGGGCTGGGAGACCCCGCCGCCCCCCCTGGACGACGACCGTCTGCGGCGAGACTTGACCGCCGTCGTCCAGACCGCGCTGCGCGATCGCCCAGGCATCGAAGGCGGGATCTGGCAGACCGACGCGGGATCGCTCGCCTATGCCTTTCCGACCTATGAGGGCGGGGGCCCGAAAACCGATGTTCCGCAAGCCGAACTTCCCCGCATCCAAGCGGTCAACCGCTCTGCTCTTGCCGAAGATCGGCAGGCAAGCAGCCGCTATGACGCCCCCTCGCAGATCCTGCTGCTGACCGCCTGTCCGCTCCCCGGTCAGATCCCTAACCTGACCGGTTGGACAATGACCCGGGTATTGACGTTTGCCGGGCGCGGCTACCGCCAACTAATGGCGGGTCTCGGTGTTCTGTTCACAAGTGTCCTTGCAGCCGCCGCTTTGTTGACCCGGCTGACGATGACATGGTCGCGGCACGTCTCCCGGATCGAGCAAGCTCTGCAAGAGCATGACGTGGCCAAGTTGCCCATCCTGCCGACGACCGGCGAGCGCGAGTTGGACCGCATCGTGATGGCCCTGAACGAGGCCGGGAAGCGGATCGCCATGGCTCGCCAAAAAGCCGATCAGCTTGCCCGTCAGGTGGCCATCAGTGAGCGGCTTGCCGCAATCGGTCGCGTTTCCGCCGGTGTCGCGCATGAGATTCGCAATCCGATAGCCGCGATGAGGCTGAAGGCCGAAAACGCTCTCGCCGGCAACACCGAGCGAAAACGCCAGGCGCTTTGCACAATCCTGGAGCAGATCGGGCGCCTGGACACGATCCTGCGGCGGCTTCTGACGGTGACCGAGCGCGGAGAACCGCGCCGCGAACTTGTCGCCCTGCGCACATTTCTCGATTGCTGCACGGGCTCACATGCCGAGCTGGCCCACGCAAAGGGCGTCAGGCTCCGATGTCAGGCCGATACAGAGGAGGCTCGTTTCGACGCCGATCAAATGCGGGGCGCGCTCGACAACCTCATACTCAACGCCATCGAAGCCGCTCCGGCAAAGAGTAGTGTCTTGATAACGGCGCGGCGCGAGGCAGGAAACCTGGTTCTGTCGGTACGAGACGAGGGGGGCGGGCCTCCCGGCCGCATTCGCTCTCACCTGTTCGAGCCGTTCGTGACCGGCCGCGCGGGCGGAACGGGACTGGGGCTGTCCATTGTTCGCGAGGTGGCTGCCGCCCATGGCGGGATCGCACGGCTGGCCGATTCTCCAGCGGGGACAATCTTCGAGGTCGTCGTGCCATGGCGCTCGTCTTGATCGTCGATGATGATTCTGCCATGCGCGATGCTCTGGCCGAAGCCGTCCGCGATCTCGGCTTCGACCCGTTGCCCGCCGCTTCCGGTCACGATGCTCTGCTAGCGCTCGACCAGGGACCGGCCGATGGCGTGCTGCTCGATTTGCGCATGCCTGGCATGGATGGCCTGGAGGTGTTGCGCCGAATCCGCGCGGGGCCGCAAGCTCCGCCGGTCACGATCCTTACCGCGCACGCAACTGCAACCAATACGATCGAAGCGATGCGGCTCGGCGCGTTTGATCACCTGACAAAACCAATCGGCCGCGCCGATCTCGCACTCGTCCTCAGTCATATGATGGCCAGCCGAACGGAGCGCCATGCCACACGCAGCGTGGCCACTGAAGACGAGCTGATAGGCTCGAGCGAAGCAATTCGCATCGTCCAGAAACAGATCGGCATGCTTGCCGATAGCGACGCGAGCGTGCTGATCACTGGCGAGACCGGGACGGGCAAGGAGTTGGTGGCGCGCGCAATCCACGACCATGGATATCGCGGCCGCAATCCGTTTATTGCGGTCAACTGCGCCGCGATTCCGGCAGAGCTGCTGGAAAGCGAGCTGTTTGGCCATACTCGGGGCGCCTTCACCGGAGCACTCGCCGACCATGCCGGAGCCTTTCGCCAAGCTGAGGGCGGCACGCTCTTTCTCGACGAGATCGGCGATATGACCTTGGCCATGCAGGCCAAAATCCTCCGCGCGCTGCAAGAACGGGTGGTAACCCCGCTCGGCGGCAAGGCCCTGCGCGTCGATGTTCGGGTAATCGCAGCCACGCACCGCGATCTGGCGGAGCGCATTCGTAATGGCGCCTTCCGGGAAGATCTGTTCTATCGGCTGAACGTCGTGCCAATACACCTGCCGGCATTGCGCGAGCGCATTGCCGATGTTCTGCCGTTAGCGGAACACTTTCTCGCGAGAGCCGGCAGCAAGAAGCAGATCGCCCCCGCGGCGGCTGCCCGGCTCGTCCAATACAGCTGGCCCGGTAATGTCCGCGAGCTGAAGAACGCGATGGAGCGCGTGACGGTGCTCGGCCGCAGCGCGATGATCGAAATAGGCGATATCGCCTTTCTCGAAGCGGCGCAAGCGGGGTCGGCGGAGCCGACAGAGCCGACGTCGTGGCCGGACGAGGATTTGCCGACCGCATTGGCGCGGCTTGAGGAAATGCTGATCCGTCGTGCCTTACAGCGGACGGCCGGCAATCGGGCCGAAGCGGCTCGAATGCTCAATATCCACCGGCAGCTCCTCTACACGAAAATAAGGCGCTACGGCCTCGATCTGTCCGAAGATCGGACAAACGGTGTCGGCAGTCCGGACGCAGAACGACATTAGCCAGACCTAACCTCAGTAATTTCGCCGAGTTCGGAGTGGCACGCAGTTTGCCTTTCAGCGGTTCACATCCCAACACGGGCCAACTCGGCCCGAGGAGCGAACCAAATGAAGGCTCTATGGAAACCGGTATTGCTGTTTGGGGGCGCGCTGATCGCCGCAGGCGGGACCGCTATCGCCCAGAGTCCCCCTCTCTATGATCCACAGCAGCTGCCTGTACAGCGAGGAGAAGTTCAGCAATTCACGTTGACCCCGCGAGGCGATATCGACGGGCTCATACTAATCGACGGCACCGAGGTGAAGACGCCGCCGCATCTCTCGACCGCAATGGCCTTCTCGATCAAGCCGGGCGACACCGTGACTATCCACGGTCTGCACGCGGCGGCTCTGCCCTTGATGCAAGCCGTCTCGATTACCGACGACGCCACCGGACGCACTGTTGTGGACGCCGAGCCGCCTCGCCCGGGTGGCGGCGCCGGAGCGGGTCCGGGCGGTTCGACCCCGAGCCTCACCGAAATAGAAGGCCACGTTCGGATGACGTTGCATGGCCCGCGCGGAGATGTGAACGGCGCGTTATTGCAGGACGGGACCATTCTGCGCTTGCCGCCGCCGGAAGCCGACCGGTTCGCGGCGCTGCTGCAGCCGGATCGGAACGTGGTGGCCGAGGGTACCCTGCTCGCCAACCCGCTCGGCAAAGTTCTCGAAGTGCACCAGATTGGGGCTTCGCGCGATCAGCTGAACGAGGTTCAGGCGCCGCCGGGGCCAGGCGGCAAAAAAGGCCGGCGCGGCCCACCGCCTGCCTAGGCAGCAAACACATGGCATCGAGGCAGAGGCCGCTCGATTGGCTCAATTTCTTCCTGGCAGACGTAAAGGATGGGCTCGGGCCTTTCCTGGCCATTTATTTGCTGTCGAGCCGCCATTGGAACCCCGGCGAGATCGGCGTGGTCATGATGATAGCCGGCATCGCCACGGTGGCAGCCCGCGCGCCCTTCGGCGCCTTGATCGACTGGACGCGGTGGAAGCGCGCATTGATCGTCATTGCCGCGATTACTGTTGCGGTCGGTGCGGTTGCAATGTCTTTGTTCCCGAATTTCTGGGTCGTTGCCGCCGCACAGGCGGTGATCGGAAGCGCCGATGCCGTGTTTCCTGCAGCGGTCGGCGCTATCTCGTTAGGAATTGTCGGTCCTGAGCTATTCACGAGAAGGGTCGGCAGAAACGAGGCATTCAATCATGCCGGTAATGCCTTTACCGCGATCACGGCAGGAGTGGCCGGGTGGCTTCTGGCGCCCCGTGCCGTTCTCTGGCTCGTTGCGGCGCTGGCTGCCACGAGCATTCTCGCCGTGCTCGCGATTAAGTCGCGTTGGATCGATCATGACCTGGCACGCGGCTCCGACAAGGACCGCGACGGCCAGCCGAGCGGCTTGCGGGTCATCTTTGAATGCAAGCCGCTACTGATTTTCACGGCCTCGATCACGCTCTTTCATTTCGCCAATGCGGCGATGCTGCCGCTGCTCGGGGAAAAGCTCGCGCAGAGCAATAAAGGCGTCGAGACCTTGTTCATGGCGGCATGCATCATCACCGCACAAATCGTCATGGTGCCAATGGCCATTCTGGTCGGACATAAGGCGGACACCTGGGGACGCAAGCCGATCTTTCTCGCCGGCTTCGCCGTATTGCCGATACGCGGGGTTCTTTATACGCTAACCCAGAACCCATACGCTCTCGTGTCGATTCAGGTGCTGGACGGGATCGGCGCCGGGATTTTCGGCGCGCTGTTTTTTATCGTCATCGCCGATCTGACGCAGGGAACGGGGCGATATAACCTCGCCCAAGGCGCCGCATCGGCATCCTGGGGACTGGGCGCCGCGCTCAGCAATTCGATAGCCGGCTTTATTGTCGACAAGGCTGGGTTCTCGGCGGCATTTGGGTTTTTGGCAGGCTGCGGGTTCGCCGCCTTCCTGCTGCTGTGGATCGCGATGCCGGAAACCGGTGTTCCCAAAGCGACGCCCCTGGCGGAGCGGAACCACCCGAAGGCATCGGCGCCCGCCGGCTGATATATGGCACGGTTCTTCAGCCTGGCCCCCGAGGCTGCGGCGGTCGCCATTTTTGCCATGACTTACCTGGTCGTAGCGATCGGGCGGCTGCCCGGCTTTCGGCTCGACCGCGCCGGCGCCGCGCTGGTCGGGGCCAGCCTGATGGTGGCGGTCGGCGCTCTGCCGCTCGAGGAAGCGCCAAAGGCGATCGACTTCGATACGATCATCCTGCTGCTGGGTGTCATGATCGTCGTCGCCAATCTGCGGCTTTCAGGATTCTTTCGTCTGGTCAGTAGCTGGGTAGTCACCCGTGCCCGGTATCCGATCGTGCTGCTCGCCTCGATCGTCCTGGTCTCGGGTATCTTCTCGGCCTTTCTGGTGAACGATACGGTTTGCCTGGTCCTGACGCCGCTCGTCCTCGACCTCGTGTCGCGTCTGCGGCGCAACCCCGTCCCCTACCTGCTGGCGGTCGCGATGGCGTCGAATATCGGCAGCACGGCGACGATCACCGGCAACCCGCAAAACATGATCATCGGCAGTCTGTCGCATATCCCGTACGGCGCCTTTGCCGCCGCGCTGTCTCCGATTGCCGGGATCGGGCTGGTGCTGACCGTGGGGCTGATAGCGCTTGTCTATCGCTCCGAATTCAGGACGCGTCAGCGGCTCCGCGGCCAGTCCCGGCCGTGGCATGCCGATTGGCCGATCATTATCAAGTCGGTGGCGGTTTCGCTCGCCATGATCGCGGCCTTCTTTGCGGGCGTTCCGCCTGCCGAGGCCGCGATCGTCGCCGGCGCTTTTCTGCTGCTCACTCGGCGCATCAAATCCGAGAAGGTCTATGCCGAAATCGACTGGACTTTGCTGCTGATGTTCGCCGGCCTTTTCATCGTCGTCGCCGGGCTCGAACACAGCGTGCTTTCACCGGAGGTCATCGGCGCCGTCGCCCGCCTGCACCTCGAGCGCATTCCAGTTCTCAGCGGGATCACCGCTATCCTCTCGAACATCGTCAGCAACGTCCCGGCAGTGCTCGTGCTGAAGCCGTTCATCGCGCAATTGCAACCCCAGCAGCAGGCTTGGCTCACTGTCGCAATGGCCTCGACCCTCGCCGGCAATTTTACCCTGGTCGGCTCGGTCGCCAATCTGATCGTCGTGCAACGCGCAAGGGCGCAAAATGTCGAAATCGGGTTCTGGGAATACTTCAAGCTGGGCGCGCCATTGACGGTATTGACGATCGGCATCGGCGTGCTGTGGCTCGAATTCGCGTGAAAACCTTGCTGGCGTGGCGATACCCGTTGCTAGGGAGATCCCGCTCGGGACGGGCTCTGGATTGATCGAGGGTCCAGTCCGCGCCAGGCACGCGCCGCGATTGCGATCACGCCCAGCGAGGCCGAGCTGCCATCGGCCTCGCCTTTTTCGAAATCGCCCTCGATGACCGCCATCTGGTTGGTGACATGCGCGAAACACAGAACCGGTTTGCAGCGTGCCTTGGCGAACGCGTAAAGCCCGGCTGCCTCCATTTCGACGGCGAGAATGTTGCGCTGGCGGCAGCGCTCGATGGCGGCAGCGGTCTCACGAAACGGCGCATCGGTCGTCCAACTGGCCCCGCGGTGCATCGGCTGGCGCGCGGCCGCAAACGCATTCATCGCGGCTTGGACCAGCCCCTCATCGGCCTCGGCGAACTCCGCGGGCGGCAAGTAATGGTAACTCGTGCCCTCGTCGCGCAGTGCGCGGTCGATCAAGATGAAATAGGGCGGCGACCCCTGCTCGACGATCTGCCCGGCCGAGGTCATGCTGATCAGCAGCCGGCAGCCCGAGGCAAACAGCTGCTCCGCCAGCAACACGGCAAAGGAGGCGCCTACGGCGCAGCCGATGATGCCGAAATGCTCGCCCCCGTGCTCGAATTCGTAGAGGTCGGTGTGATAACACGCCCACCCAGCCGAGCGTCGGCTCCGGCCACTCTTCAGCGAGCGCCCGGACGATATCGCCGTCCGGATCGAGCAGACAGATCTCCGGTACTGCCGAACCCGGCAGGTTTTTCTGCCGCCGCGCCTCCCGCAGAAGATTTTCCGGCTCGAAAACCGATGGCGCGGCAAAATCCTTCCCGGCCAGGATCGGCGGTAGGTTTGACAATTTCGGCGTAACCCCAATCAGCTGCGACCCCGGCGGTCAGGGCTGGCTCAGGTATCCCGGCCAACCATATGCGGTCAAGCGCAGTCGCGCGCGGGTAGTGTCTCAGTTTGAATTGTAACAGAAGGGCTGGACGAGTGTAGGGCGGGTGTCTTGGTAAACAGGTGCGTCCGCGCCGGAACCCGGCTCCGAGCAGAGTGTTTTGGTTCGCGGTAAAGCTGTGCTAAATATATAAACGCGATTCGCGCGGTGGGTCACCATGCCGATGGACGATCTCGATACCGATTTTTTTCTAATGGCGAATTTGCGCCCCAAGACGACCGGCTTGCCGATGGTGGTATGGGTCAGCGAGCGCGGTAATGCGCGACACGATGTTCGAGTTAAGGTCGCGTTGCAGCACGGCGATCGAATTGATCCGTCGCACACTGCAGTATTCGGGGTTCGACCGACTCCCGGTCTGATCTCCGGCTATTTATCGTCGGCTGATCAACGTGTAGTATCGGATTGGATCAAGCTGAACGAGGCTGCACTCGTTGAGTATTGGGATGGCTTGATTGATACTAGCGAGCTATTAGGTCGTCTAAAGCGCGTCTAAATTTCCCGCTATCCGACCAGCAGCGCGCCCGACCAGCCGAACCACATCCTCCATCGACCACAGCCGGGTTTCGATTCCTGCTGCCATCGCAGGCGACATCCGCAGGCTCTTGTGAACGCGAACGAAGTTGTACCAGAGCGCATAGAGCGCGACCGTGGGGGCATGGTTTTCGAGCTTTTTGCTGAATGCATTTGTAAGGCGCGTGAAGCGGCGCATCGCCATCCGCATCGTGAGGTTCGCCCGCTCAGCATAGGACGTGCTTAGGTGTTTCGGATCAGGGTTACCGGTGATATTGTCAGTGCGCGTTCCGATGCACTCAGCGGGGCTGTACCGCCGGCCCGCCGCGACACCCGCGTCAAGCCTGTTACAATCGAAACTGAGACACTACCCGCGCGCGATGAAAAGAAGTTGAGGCCTCGCCGGCTGTCGATCATTTATGCGCGACGAGGCGTAATGGCGGAGAATGGCGATGGGCATGCTCGTAAACGGCGTCTGGCACGACGAAGATCCGCCGACGGTGGGTGCGGACGGCAGCTTTGTGCGGCTCGAGTCGGGGTTTCGCGACCGCGTGACCCGTGATGGGTCGTCCGGGTTCAAGGCGGAGGCGGGCCGCTACTACCTGGTCACCGCACCGTCCTGCCCGTGGGCGCACCGCACCGTGCTGATGCGCCAGCTGAAGGGGCTCGAGGACACGATCCCGATCTTGCAGTCGGACCTTCCCAAGGGACAGGGCTGGGCCTATTCGCGCGGCTTCGACGATCTCCGGCCGGTCGACGGCGTTTTCCATGTCCATCAGGTCTATAGCGCCGCCCGCCCCGATTTCACCGGCCGCGCCACCGTCCCGGTATTGTGGGACCGCGAGACGCGCACGATCGTCAACAACGAATCCTCCGAGATCATTCGCATGCTGAACTCGGAATTCGACGAATTCGGCAATGCGGCGCTCGACCTTTACCCCGCGGCGCTGCGCGGTGCGATCGACGAAACGAACGATTTTGTCTACGACGCGATCAACAATGGGGTCTATCGCTGCGGCTTCGCCAGGACCCAAGCGGCTTACGAACAAAGCTTTCGCAAACTGTTCGCAGCGCTCGACAGTATCGAGCAGCGCCTCGGCCGTCAACGCTACCTTGTGGGCGACCGTTTCACCGAGGCCGATCTCCGGTTGTTCCCGACCCTGGTGCGCTTCGACGCAGTATACTACAGCCATTTCAAATGCAATCTGCGGCGGCTGGCCGACTATTACAACCTGTCGAACTATACTCGCGACATCTATCAGATGCCGGGGGTTGCCGAGAGCGTCGATATTCCGCGCATCAAGCTCGGCTATTACGGCGGCATGCGCAACCTCAACCCCAGCGGCATCATCCCGCTCGGCCCCGAACTGGATTTCTCCGCGCCGCACGACCGTGGGCGATTGGCCAAGGCGGCCTGAATGGCGCAATGGAGGCCTACCAATATCCGCAATATTACGCAATCGCCCTAGCCCCGAGCGATCCCGGTCGCGAGATCGACTTTTTCGAAGCCGCAATCGAGAAATTCTCGGCAGTTAAGGCTCGCCGGGTTTTCGAGCTCGGCTCCGGTACCGCACCCTATCTGGAGGAATGGCACAAACGGGGCTATGGCTATTGCGGGCTCGATCTGAGCCCGGAAATGATCGAATTTGGCCGTGAAAAGTCGCGGCGCCTGGGCATCGAGGGCGCGTTCATCCTTGGCGACATGCGAGACCTCGATCGCGGTCTCGGGCCTTTCGACCTCGCCTATGTGCTGCTCGGCTCGCTCTACGTCCGATCCAACGGCGAATTCCTCGATCACCTCGACCGGATGGCAGCCGTGCTCGCGCCAGGGGGGTTGTACTTATTGGACAGCTTTGTCTGGTTTCGGATTTTTCACGACTACAAGCGAAGCTGGACCCGGCGCAAAGGCGGGGTGACCGTACATACCCGCTACCGCGCCGAACTGACCGATCCGGTATTGCAAACCTATGACGAGTGTCTGACCTTCACAGTCGATGACCATGGAAAATCAGTGGTCATCAACGGCCGGGTTCCCGCCAAGGTATTTTTCCCGCAGGAATTTTTGGCCCTTGTAGAGCTGAGCGGACGGTTCGAATTCCTCGGCTGGTACAATGATTTCAGCTTTACCGCAGAGCTGAAGCCGGAGGGCCGGCACATAGTTATTCTGCGGAAGCGCTGATAGCAGCGAGCCGCTCGACGGCTTCGGGCTCTTCCTCGATGCCGAGCGCGTCGTTGAATTTGTTGAAAAAGCCGCACAGCGTGATGCGCAAGGTCAGCTCGACCAATTGAGCCTCGCTGAAATGCGCTTCAAGTCGGGCGAACAGCGCGTCGGGGATGCGGTTCGGCCGCTCCCACGCGGCGATCGCGTATGCGACGACGAGCTTGTCTCTTTCGTCCAACTCCGGGTGATCGCGGTACTCGAGAATGCCTTCCACCCCGGTGGGCGTGATACCCTCGACGACGAGGAACGGGGTGTGGTGCGCGACGCAATAATCACACTGGTTGAGCTTGGAGACGGTGACGATCGCCAGTTCGAGGACGCGCTTCGGCAATGTCGCGGCCTCGCGCAATTCGAGCAGCATCGACATTAAGTGGCGCAGCGCGACCGGCACATGCGCGAACACCGCGGCCTGATTGCGGAACGGGCCATAGGTCCCGGCGAACCGCTCGTAAATCGCGGCGAGATCGGGTGGCAACTCCGTAGAAGGAATATTGCGAACGCGCGCCATAGTCACGAGAGCCCGGTAAACAGGCGCTGCGCATCGGCCTGCGACATTGCCGGGGCTAATGTGTCAAACCGGCCTGTCGCCCGCAGATCATCGGCGACCTGTCGCGTCAACGACATCGCCATAAGAGCGACTTGGCTGGCGGTGCTGGCGCGGGCGACGCCGAGCGCTTCGAGCTCGGCGACGCTCGGCGACCCGGCGCGCACATTGATGTTGATCGGCGCGCCGAGCGCCTTCACCAGCCGCCCGATCGTCGCGGGATCACGCAACCCGATCGGATAGACGCAATCCGCGCCGGCGGCCAGATAGGCTCGACCACGCTCGACGGTCTCGTCGAAGCGAGAGGCTTCGTCGCCGATGTTCCGCAGATAGAGATCGGTCCTGCCATTGATGACGATCGGCACACCGGCCGCCTTGGCCGCCTCGCGCGCCGCGCGGATCCGGTCGGCGGCATCCGCCGGGCTGCGGATCGGGACCGGGCCATGCGTCGTCCCGTCTTCGAGATTGACCCCGACAGCGCCGGCGGCAATGATTTCCGCCACCGAGCGCATCACCGCATCTGCGGTCTCACCGTAACCCGCCTCGATGTCGGCGGTGACCGGCACCCGCGCCGACCGCACGATGCGGGCCGTCGCAGCGACGACCTCTGCCCATGGCGTCTGTTCGCCGTCGGCATAACCGAGCGACCACGCCACCCCTCCGCTGGTCGTCGCGATCGCATCGAAACCGGCGGCCACAAAGACCCTCGCGCTCATCGCGTCCCAGGCGTTCGGCAGCAGCAGCAACCGCGGCCCGCGGTGCTTGTTGCGAAACAGCTCCGCTTGCTGCGCCTGTTCTGCCCGGTTCATCTCGCAACTCCCTCGAAGTGGCCGTCGACGCGTCGCCACAGCCTCGTCTCGCGAACCACCGGCGGTCAAGCCATCGATTGCCGCCCGCCTCGCCGACAGGAATGCTACGGAAGTATGTCACAAAGGCCTGATGGCAACTCCAGCAAGTTCCCGGAAGATTCCCTTTTCTGACGTCATCGAACGGACTACACTGAACCGCTCGGAAGAATCCGAAGGCGGTGGTTGCGATGAACACCGATGTTGCCGAGGCCGAAGCCGCCGAACAGGTCGTTGCGCGGTTTCTCTGCGGGTATCATAAAATCTGGCAGAATTATTTTCCCGGCTTGAACAAGCGTGCGCACTGGCATGTCATGTTTTCGGCGAGGTGCAGCCCGGAAGAGGGCGTTTCGTGCCGCTCGCTTCATCGCGCGCTCTACGGTTTGTATGGCACCGACATCCGGACTTGTATTGAACGCGTAAGGGATTGCGAGAACGACGGCTTCATCCAAATCCTCGACGCGTCCGGCCAGCCCTGCACTGCTTCTCCGACATCTCTGATCGCCGCCACTGACAAATTGCACGATGGTTTCGACCGGCACTGCCGCGAGACGATCGAAGCGCTTTGCAAAGCTCTCGGAGATCGCGAGGGCGGGCGCTCGCATGGGCTCGACTGCGACCGGGCTGCGATCTCCGCGATTTTGGGCTTTTTCAATTCTTATGAGCAGAAATGGCGGGAGACTTGCGAGCTGGTGGTCAGGAATAAAGGGCTGACCCCGGCCTATGCCAATGACGCGATGGACCATTTGGTCACCTACCAGTATTGGGCCATCGTAATGCTGCTGTGGTCGGCGAGCCCGTTCGGCGGCGGTCGTCCAGATGCGCCGGCTCTCGTCATCGACGAGATCAACAGCAGGATGTGGGACGCGCTGCGGCTCGGGCATCTCGCGATCAAGGAGCGCGTCGGCAACTTGATCCGTTGGGGCTTTTTCGCCGAGCAGACAATAAAAAAACACAAGGCGGTGGCGCTGACGCCGGTCGCCGGCTCAGCGATCAGCGCGAGCCTCTCGGCGACCAAGCCGCTGCTGCACGAGCTGTATACCAAGCTCGTGCCGCAAGCGGCGACGGCCTAGCTCGCTCAGTAGAGACGGGTCCTGTAGCTCTCCGCCGTAGCCCGCTCCGCTTCCTCGACCGATATGCCGCCGATCTGGTCGGCGAGGATGCGGCCCAAAGAGGGGAATTCGGATCGACCGAGCTGCTTTTCCGGGTTCCACAAATCGGAGCGGATCAGCGCCTTGCCGCAGTGGAAGTAGACTTCTTCAGCCGCGACCAGGATGCCGCTGCGCGGTACCTTGCCGTTGACCGCGAGAGGTTCGAGCAAAACGGGATCTGTGGTGATGCGCGCCCGGCCGTTGACGCGCAAGGTCTCGTTGAGCCCCGGCACGAAAAAGATCAATCCGACGCCGGGCCGCTCCAGCAGGTTGCCGATCGTGTCGACCCGATTGTTGCCCAGCCGGTCGGGGATCAGCAAGCGTCTGATCGTCGAGGACCTGGACGAAGCCGGGCGCATCGCCCTTTGGCGAGGCATCGCAGCGCCCGGACGGATCCGAAGAGGCCATGACGAGAAATGGCGAGCGCGCGATGAACGCACGGCAGTGCTTGTCGAACCGGGTCAGCTGTTTCTTGACCGATCGCTCGCTCGGCGGTCCATAAAGTTCGCGCAACTCCTCGAGATCCTCAACGACGTCCATGCTCGCCTCCGTCAATTCGGCCTCACTATGCATGAGCGGCAGCGAAAGCTCCAGCAATAGCCGGCGCTTTTGTTTGGTTTTGGCCGCTGTTGCGGGTATCACTCGGGGAGCGGCAGGGGCATGCAATGAGCGTGATGGTGCAGCGCGAGGAACGGCTCGAAGGCGGCCGTCTCGCGCGATTGACGATCGACAATGCGTCGAAGCTGAACAGCCTCAATCGCGCGCTGATGGCCGAGATCATCGAAGCCGCCGACGGGCTCGCCGCGGACCCGCAGCTGCGGCTGGTCGTCCTTACCGGCGCCGGCGAGCGTGCCTTTGTCGGCGGCGCCGACATCGGCGAGATCGCGGCATTGGATCGGGAGAGCGCGCGCGAGTTCATCACATTGGTGCATCGTTGCTGCGATGCGTTCCGCCGCCTGCCCGTCCCGGTCATCGCGCGGATCGACGGTTACGCGCTCGGCGCCGGGCTCGAACTCGCCTGCGCCTGTGACCTGCGGGTCGCCAGCGGGCGCGCCCTATTCGGCATGCCGGAGGTCCGGATCGGCATCCCGTCGGTCGTCGAGGCGGCGCTGCTGCCGAAATTGATCGGCCACGGCCGGGCTCGCCGGCTGTTGTTGACCGGCGAGACGATCGGCGCTGCCGAGGCCCTCTCTTGGGGTCTCGTAGATGTCGTGGCGCCGCCGGAAGCCTCGACGAGGCGGTCGAAGATCTCGCGCGCCCGATCCTCGCGGCCGGCCCCAACGCGATCCGCCTGCAGAAATCGTTGATCCTCGACTGGGAGGAATTGCCGACCGCGGCCGCGGTGCAGCGCGGGATCGACTGCTTCGTCGGCGCTTACGACACGGACGAGCCGGCGCGCATGGCGGGCGCGATGCTCGCCGAACTGCGGGCCCGGCACCGGCCTGACTGACCGATGAACGCAAAGCGCCGCCCTGGACAGTTGCGCCTCGCCGAAGGAGCCGACGATCCGCCGCACTATCATGGGCACCGGGAGCGTCTGCGCCAAAGGCTGATCGCCGCCGGAGCAGACAGTCTGCCGGATTATGAGCTGCTGGAGGTCATCCTGTTCGCCAGCAACGCGCGCGCCGACGTCAAGCCGTTGGCCAAGGATCTGCTCGAGCGTTTCGGCGGCTTTGCTGAATTGCTGAGCGCCGAGCCCGACGCGCTCGCCGGCGCCGGTCTCGGCCTGGCCGGCGTTGCCGCGCTCAAAGCGGTGCGCGAGGCTGCATTGCGTCTTATGCGCTCGGCACTGCACGAGCGGCCGGTTGTCAACTCGTGGGACAAGCTGATCGACTACTGCACCGCGCATATCGCTCACGGCAAAGTTGAGGAATTCCACATCCTGTTTCTCGACCGCAAGAACGTACTGATCAGGCACGAGCGGCAGCAGCGCGGCACGGTCGATCATACGCCGGTCTATACCCGCGAAGTCGTCAAACGCGCACTCGAGCTCCAGGCATCCGCGTTGATCCTGGTGCACAACCATCCTTCGGGCGACCCGACCCCCTCGAAGGCGGACATCGCGGTGACCAAGGACATCGTCAAAGCTGCCGCTGCGCTCAATGTCACGGTGCACGACCACCTGATCATCGGCCGTGGCCGCCACAGCAGCCTGCGCGATCTCGGACTGATTTGAGCCTGAGCGAAGCGCGACGAGTTTAGACCGGGTAAGCCGGCAGTGGCAGTCTCAGAAACTAAACTATCCTGCGCATTTTATTTGCTAGCTCTTAACCAGTACCGGGTTAGGTAGGGCTACTCATGAACTAACCGGCAGCAGAACCCGACGTTCGCGATGTCCGAGGTGAACATAATCGAAGCGAAGCATGGAAACGAGCTTGGACGCCTCGCTGCCTTTGCCCGAAATATATCGCGCACTTTGAGTCGGAGAGACCGGTTGCGTCAATTTCTGATCCTGGCCGGCGCGGAGAACCTGTTAGACCACGAACTCGTCGAGGTCATGCTCTTTACGAATAACCCGAGAGCTGACGCTGAATCATTGGCAGAAGAGCTTCTCGATAGATTTGGCAGCCTTGCAGAGGTGTTGAGCGCCGAACCCGAGGCGCTGGCAGCTGCGGGCTTAAGCATGTCCGCAATTGCCGGGGTCAGATTGGTTCGCGAGCTGGCGCTTCGATTTATGCGGGCAGAATTGCATAGTCGCCCGCTGGTCGCCTCGCGCGACACACTAATCGACTATTGCAGTGCGCAAATTGCCCACAGCAAAGTTGAGGAATTCCACATACTCTTCCTGGATCGCAAGAATGCATTGATCAAGCACGAGCGACAGCAACGCGGCACCGTCGATCATACGCCGGTCTATACCCGCGAGGTCGTTAAACGTGCGCTCGAACTCGGGGCGTCCGCCTTGATTTTGGTCCACAACCACCCCTCGGGCGACCCGACCCCCTCGAAGGCAGACATCGCAGTCACCAAGGACATCGTCAAGGCTGCTGCCCCGCTCGGCTTGACCGTGCACGACCACCTGATCATCGGCCGGGGCCAGCACAGCAGCCTGCGCGATCTCGGACTGATTTGAGGGCGGATGGCGGGCGCTTCAGCCGCCGGCAGGCTCGAGCCTCAGATGCCGCTCTATGCGGCGAACCCGCTCGTCGAGCTCGCTAATCAGGATGCCGTGGCCGAGCACGCTTGAATGGTAGTGGGTGACGGTATCGCGGAGCGAAGCGAGGCCGGCGGCGAGGTCATCGAGCTTGCGGTCGTGCGCGGCTACGACTTCGCGCAAGCCGGCGACCTCGGTGGAGAGATCGTCGAGCTTGCGGTCGTGCCCCGTCACAGTGCGGGCGACTTGCGTCAGCAGCTGGTAGACGGCTGCAATGTCAGGCCCATTGATGCCGCTCATGTGGAAATTGTGGCGGTAGTCATGCGACCCGGTCAAGCGCTTCGCGTGCCGCGCTCGCCAGATCTTCCTTGCGGTATGGCTTGCTGAGCAGCGGCGTGCAGGCGGCCAACGGTCCCGCATCGCCGTTCAGCCGCGCCTCCGAAAACCCCGAAGTGAAGACGATCTTGATGCCCGGCCAGCGCTGGCGGGCACGGCGCGCCAATTCGCGGCCGTTGATGCCGCCCGGCATTACGATATCGGTCAACAGCAGATCGATGCTCTGCCGATCCAGCAACTCGAGACCGGCTGCCGCATTCTCGGCCGCGAGCACCCGATAGCCCAGCTCACCCAGCTGGCGCGTAACGACACGCCGCAAGGCCGCATTGTCTTCAACCACCAAGACCGACTCGCCTCTGCCGTGCAGTAGCGGAGTTGCGCCGCTCTCCTCGACGGCCGGCACATCCTCGGTCATGCGCGGCAGGAAAAGGCGGAACGTCGTGCCAATTCCGGGCTCGCTGTAGACGCCGATATGTCCGCCCGATTGCTTGATGAAGCCGAACACCATGCTGAGGCCGAGGCCGGTGCCCTTGTCCCGGCTCTTGGTCGTGAAGAATGGTTCGAAAATCCGATGCATGACCTCCGGGGTCATGCCGGACCCGGTATCGCTGACTTCGAGCATGACGTAGCCGCCCGGTACGACCTCGGCGTGCTGCGCGGCATAATCGGCGTCGAGTGTGCGATTGCCCGTTACGATCATCAGACGCCCGCCATCGGCCATGGCGTCGCGGGCATTGGTGGCCAGATTGGTCAGGCTCGCCTCGAGCTGGGCCGGGTCGACGACGACCGGCCACAGTTCCGGCGCGAGGTCGAGCGAGATTTCGACGTCCTCGCCGATGGTTCGGCGGAGCAGGCGCGTAATCCCGGAGACCAGCTCGTTGACGTCGACGTGTTGCGGCCGGAGCGGCTGCTGGCGGGCAAAGGCGAGCAGGCGGCGCGTCAGATCGGCGCCGCGAAAGGCCGCGTCGAGCGCTTCGCGCGTCAGCTCGTCGATGTCGGAATCTTCCCCTTTCAGGTCCCGCAGCAGGTCGATGTTGCCGATGATCACGCCCAGCATGTTGTTGAAATCATGCGCCATGCCGCCCGTCAGATTGCCGATGGCCTCCATCTTCTGCGCCTGATGGAGCTGCGCCTCCAGCTTGGTCCGCTCGACTTGCTCGCGGTGCTGAGCGGAAAGGTCGCGCAGGATGCCGGTAAAATGCCGGTATCCGCCGGCCCACCATTCAGCGATCGACAGATGCGCCGGAAAAACCGACCCGTCCTTGCGGCAGACTTCGAGTTCCTTGATCGTCCACAAATAGCGCGCCGTGTAGCGCTCTGGCTCCTGCCGCATGGCCGGGGGCAGCAGCACCCGCATGTTCTGGCCGATCAGTTCCGCCGCCCGGTAGCCGGTCATTGCTTCGGCCGCCCTGCTGAATTCCTGGATGATGCCGTGCTGGTCGCTGACGATGATCGCGTCGACCGCCGTCTCGAAGATCGCCCGATACCGGCTTTCGCTCTCCTGCAGCTCCTGTTCGACGGCCGCGCGTCTGCTGCATTCGTATCGAAGCCGGACGATGAGAAGCCCGGCTACAAGGCCGAGCACCGGCCAGGCGGCGGCACTCGCAGAGCAGAGGGCGTCCAGGATTTCGGGAGCGAGACCAGGCATTGTAATCTACCCGATTTTCCAATGTCGCGGCGCTACCGGATTAGTTGGTTAACGCCTTCTTAACTTGCTCGCCCGAACGTCAGAAACCCGTCAAGAATCGAGATAAAAGAAGCATCGCGAAAGATCTTTCTCTTAAAATTGCCTTAACATTTTACGAACTTGAGAGATCTGATCGGTGTAGGATATATATAACTTTATGGTTTGCGTGCTTGGATTGTGATCGGCCAGTCAATAAAAAGCGTTTGAGTGCGGGCCCGTGATCGCCGCTAATATCGGTCTCCTCGATCTTTGAGCGGGAGCAATGGCATGTTTGTGAGCCTATCGGACGAGCAGCGCCGCTTTGTGCAGACTGTCCGCGACCTGGCGCAGAGCGAATTCCGGCCGAACGCGCTGCGATACATGGACGGCACCTTCCCGTGGGAGAACATGCGCGCTCTCGCCGAATTGGGCGTCCTCGGCATGGCGGTGCCGGAGGAATATGGCGGGCTGGGGCTGCCGGTCTTCGACACCGCGCTCGTCCTCGAGGAGATCGCCAAGACCTGCTATGTGACGGCGATGGCGGTGCTCGGCGAGGTCGGCGTGCAGACCCGGATCATCGCGACCTACGCGCCGGAGGAGATCAAGGCGCGCATTCTGCCGGCGGTGTGCAGCGGCGACGCCATCCTGGCGATCTGCATGACCGAGCCCGACGCCGGCACCGACGTGGCCAATTACAAGACCAATGTCGACAGCGGCGGCAATGCCCTCAGGCTCAACGGCGTCAAGACCCTGATCAGCCGGGCCGACGAGGCGCAGATGTTCGTTGTCTTCACTCGGGTCGACCGGCGCCCGGGCCGCGAGGGCATCGGCTGCGTGCTGGTCGAGCGGGGCACCCCCGGCTTTTCGGTCACCGGCACGTATCACACGATGGGCGGCGAGAACCTGCACGAGATCCGCTTCGAGGATTGCATGCTGCCGCCCGAGAATCTGGTGTTGCGCGAGGACGGCTTTAAGAAATTGCTGTCGGCCTTCAACACGCAGCGCTGCCTCAACCCCAGCATCTCGCTGGGCCTCGCCGAGGGCGCGCTCGAAGAGGCGGTGCGCTACGCCAAGGAGCGCAAGGCGTTCGGCCGCGCGATCGGCGATTTCCAGGGCATGCGCTGGAAGATCGCCGAGATGTACAAGGACATCGAGGTCGGCCGCAGCATGCTCTACCGCGCCTGCGCCAGCGCCGACCCGTTCCCCGACCCGCTGCTGGCCGCGGTCGCCAAGACCTATTGCAACGAGATGGCCCTGCGCGTCACCAGCGAAGCGATCCAGGTGCATGGCGGCTACGGCTTCACCGACGAATTCCCGGTCTCGCGCTTCTACCGCGGCGCCCGCTACGGCACCCTGGGCGGCGGCACGACCGAAACCCTGCGCGACCTGATCGGCAAGCGCGTATTGGCCGGCCTCGACCCGGTCGACGGCATCCTGGGACTGGGCATGTTCTGAGCCACGTGATCTTGCTCGATCATCCGAGCAGTTCGGTGATGCGGTCAATGAATTACCAGGCCGAATCGCTTCGGAAGCGGCACGGTCGCGTCCGGACCAATCTCGTAATCAGCAAGGTCTTGAAGTCATAAGCCGGCGACAGGAACCGCCGCAGCTCGACGCCGATGCGCGGTTCATTCTTCGCACCGACCGATAACAAGCGGTTATGGCAATTTCGCAGATGCGAAATACGCAGCAAGCAGACAAGGTCAAAGCCGGCGCTACCGCTCGCCCCGCTTGAGGTGGCTCGTTCGCGCGGTTCGACGGTCACCGAACCGTGGATCTGACCGCGTAAAACCGCCGCTGGGAGCAGCGTGGGCTAAGCCCGACGTACCTGGCGATTCGCTGTTCGATTACCCTCGAAAGTAGGTAAATACGGCACAATCCGTCAAAAAATGTTGAGCTTAATGATGAGGTTAGAGCGCCACTTCATTCGCGCCGGCACAAACGCTCAGGCGATTAAACACGACATGAAATCAAAGGGAGGACAGCAATGAGAAGACCAGCAGCGTGTTATCAATTATGCTCGCCCTTGGGGCGATAATCCTCGCGCTTCGAGGTGGCGCGCAAGCACAAGACGCACGAGAAGAAGGACCAACCGAGATCGAGAAATGCGGAACGATCAGTAAGCCGGGCCGTATACCCTCGGGAACATCTGACAGGCCCCGACGCAACTGCTGGTGATTACGCCGACTTTGTCACCACGACCTCGCCGGTTTAGTACGGGTGAGGCGCTCGTAACGCGGACGAGATAGTGGCGCTGCCGTCTGGGGAATCGGTAGGCAACGCCGTGCGGAACGGGTCAAACTAAATTTCGCTAACGGGTCGCTCTTGGCTTCGCTGCGGCTCTATCGTTGAGGGTTGCGTGTTTCCGGCGACGACGCGGTCACCACCAATGGGATAATTGCTAGTGGGATCGTGAAGGGCAATACCGTGATCGGGATCTTCGGGATCGGGCCGGGGCATGGGACTGGGATTAGCGCCACTGGGACGCTGACCGGCAACGATGTCACCGGAAGCTAGAGGCGCCCAGATTAGCGTCGGCCAGGGTAGCACCGTGATCGGCAATACCGCCCTCCAAGCTCATGGTGACCTTTGACTTTGGCGGATCGTCCCTCTAGGTGACCGACAACACGGCGACAGGTAGTGCCGCTGTGAACCTCCTGCTGAACGGAACGGGCTGCCAACGCAGATAACGTGGCTCCTTAGGACTAGTTCTGACCGGCGCCCACTTAACCGGAGATTGGATTGGCACACGTTTTTCTGGCGGTGAGCGCCGGATCGGCTTCAGGGTTCAGGACCAAACATTGCCGCTGGTTCCCGACTTCGGCCGTCAATCGGCCTTCGTAGAACGCGTCGGAGACGAAGCCGGCCAGATCCGGGTGCATCCGTCGCCTCTCGCTTAGGCAGACACGTGATCAGGCGGAACGGTCGCGGCACCGTCGAGCAGGTGTTGAAGAGCCGTAACCCAGTCGGCCGTGGCTGCCCGCCGTTGTCGGTCGTATCCTCGATCATTGAGCCGTTCAGAAATTGCAGCTGATAGGACGACTTCTTGATACGCCGGAACGGCAGCTATCTAGCCGCCGGCATCTTCTCGACCGCAGTCACAGATTGTTGATCGCCTTGGAAATTGCTATGCGCCACCATGCTGCAGCGGGGCTTCAATCCATCAGCAAGCCTCCGGAGAGATTGATCGACTCGCCAGTCATATAGGACGATTCATCGGAGGCAAGAAAGGCGGCGACGCGCGCCACGTCTTCCGGCACCGAAACGCGACCGGCGGGGATCGACTTCTCCCGCTCCGCGGTTTCGGGTAGCCCGTATTGCCGCTGCTGCGACTCTATTGCCGTCCGCATCGCAGTGTCGACGACGATCCCCGGGCAGATCGCGTTGACCCGGATGCCGTGCGGCGCCATCTCGCGCGCCAAAGCCTGGGTCAGGCCGATGACAGCAAATTTGCTGGCGCTGTAGCCGGCGAAATAGGCATTGCCGGTCTTGCCAGCCCACGAGGCGAGGTTGACGATAGAGCCCGAGCGGCGCGCGATCATGTGCGGCAGCACGGCGCGGCTGACAAGGAACACGCCTTCGACATTGACCCGCAGCATCGCCTGCAATGCCTCGAGCGGCATCTCCAGCGCCGGCCCCATCCAGGCTACTCCGGCATTGTTGACCAGCAGATCGATCTGCCCGAGGCGGGCGAGGACGACTTCGACGGCACGGCCCACCTCGTCTTCGGAGGTCACATCCGCCGCCACGCCGAGACCGCCGATTTCCGCGCCAATGGCCTCAGCGGCTGCGCCGTCGCGGTCGAGCACGGCAATCGCCATGCCCTCGCGTGTCAGGCGCCGCGCGATTGCGGTTCCGATGCCGCCGCCCGCGCCGGTGACCAGCCCGACCCGTCCGTTCAGCGCATACATAATTCAGTGCATCCCCAGCCGCTGAGAGGCAATGCGGGCGCCTTCGGCGAGCGATTTGAGCTTGGCCCAGACGACGTCCTCGGCCACGCGGCCCATGCCGGCCGAAGTGTCGAACCCGCAATCGGTGCCGGCGATCACGCGATGCGGGTCGCCGACCGCCGCCGCGAGACGTTCCAGCCGATCGGCTACGGCTTCGGGGTGCTCGACGAAATTGGTCAGGCTGTCGATAACCCCACCGATGATGATCTGGTCCTCGGCGAGCGGCAATTTTTCGAACACGCGGTATTCATGCGCGTGCCGCGGATTGGCGAAGGGGAAGAAGAAGGCGCCGACATTGGCCTTTTCGGATGACCGGCAAGATGTCGGCCAGCGGCACATCGCAATCATGTGGGCCCTCGTAATTACCCCAGCAGACATGCAGCCGGACGCGGTCGCGCGGCACATTCTCCAGAGCCTTGTTGATTGTCGCGACGACGCGCTCGACAAATCCGAGGAAATCGCCGAGCGGGCGGTCCTGATAAGAGAGGTGGCGCTCGAGCGCCAGATCGGGGCAATCGAGCTGCAACAGAAATCCGCGCTCCACGATCGTCTCGTATTCGGGTTTGAGGGCCGCGCCTAGTGCGTCGAGGTAGGCCTCCTCGGTGTCGTAATGCTCGTTCTTCATCGCGCCGGCGATGATCCCCGGCGACGGCGCGGTCACGAACGGCTCGACGAAATGGGTCCCGGTGTCGTCAAGCGCGGCCCGGAAGTCGGCACATTCGGCTTCGATCGCCTCTGTACCGAGATAGCGGATTTCGCCGATCGCCTTTGGCGGGCCCATGTTGCTGACCGCCTCCTTGGCGGCGAGCTGTTGCTCCATCATCTGCTTGAATGCCGGATAGCGCAGCGCGTCGGCGCGCGTCCGGCGCTGCCACGAGCCGCCAAAGCCGCTCATGCGGTGTTGGATGTGGAGGAAGAACCCCTCGCGCTGCTGCTCGCCGTTGTTGCCGATGTCGACCCCGGCCTCGGCCTGCTTGCGCAGGACCGAGCGCAACGCCTCCTGGCCAAGTCTTTCGATCTCGGCGGCGTCGACCGATTCTCCTTTCGCTCGGCGCACATAGAGACGGGTCAGCTCGGGCGGGCGCGGCAGGCTGCCGGTATGTGTCGTCAGGATGCGGTCTTCGCTGCGGCGCATTGTCACTCCTTTTGGCTGAATTCCTGGGTTTTCCCGAGTGTAGCGCGAAAGCGGGGCGCAGCGAACGCTGCGATTGACAATAAGATCGCTTGTCGTGTTGCGGTGTTTTTCGTAGGTTGCTGCCCTTCGTCGCAACAACTGAAAGGAGGTGATCCTGTGTCTAGCCATCAACCGCGGTCATCCGCTGCCGCGACCAGGATCCCCACTCAGCTGGAGGTCCTCGCCTGAGGGCGACGGCTCGCGGCCGTGATTGGCCGCCGGTTATCGGTTAACGGAAGGGCCGCCTCTCGGGGCGGCCTTTCTCATTGGCCCAGCGCGGCATTGGGCCTAACATCGTCAAAGCCTCTTCCGATCGCGGAGTGACCGCCATGCCCGACACGCTGACGACGAATTCGCCGATCATCGCCGCCTATCGCGCCGCGACCCCGGGTTCGGCGGCCGCCTCCGAGAAGGCGAGCCGGCTGTTCCCCAGCGGCGTCACCCATGATTCGCGCTACATCGAGCCCTACGGGCTTTACATCACCCGGGCGCAGGGGCCCCGGAAATGGGATGTCGACGGCAATTGCTACGTCGACTATTTCGGCGGCCACGGCGCGCTCTTGCTGGGCCACTGCCATCCGAAGGTCGTCGAGGCGGTCAACCGGCAGATCGAGCGCGGCACCCATTTCGGCGCCTCGCACGAGACCGAGATCGCCTGGGCGGAGTGGGTTCTGAAGCTCGTCCCCTCGGCCGAGCGCGTGCGGTTCACCTCGTCGGGCACCGAGGCGACCCTGATGGCGGTGCGGCTCGCCCGCGCCTTCACCGGCAAGTCGAAGCTGATCCGCTTCAAGCATCACTTCCATGGGTGGCACGACCACATGACCTCGGGCTATGCGAGCCATTTCGATGGCACCCCGACACCCGGCGTCCTGTCGGGGGTTGCCGGCGGTCTGCTATTGGCGGAGCAGAACGACGCCGAGGGGCTCGCCCGCCTGCTTGAAGCGAACGACGACATCGCCGCAGCGATCATCGAGCCGACCGGCGCCCACGGTGCGCGGCTGCCGATCGATCCGAAATTCCTGACCGCACTGCGCGAATTGACCCGGCAGCACGGCGTCGTGCTGATCTTCGACGAGGTCGTCACCGGCTTTCGCGTTTCGCCAGGCGGCGCGCAGGCCGAATACGGTATCCGGCCCGATTTGACGACTTTGGCGAAAATCCTTGCCGGCGGGTTGCCGGGCGGCGCCGTTGCCGGCCGCAAGGACATCCTCGATTTGCTCGATTTCCAAGTCACCAAGGCCGCCGACCGCGAGAAGATCTCGCATCAGGGCACATTCAACGCCAACCCGCTCTCGGCCGCCGCCGGCGTCGCGGCGCTCGAAATCGTCGGCACGACCGATGCGTGCGCCCGCGCCAATCGCTACTCTGATACCCTGTGTCGCCGGATCAACGAGGTCTTCGAAGAAGACCACGTGCCGTGGGCGGCCTACCGCATGTTTTCGAACTTCCACATCTTCACCAACCCCGACCACCGAGCGATCGTCCCGACCCGCTTCGACCCGCTGGCAGCAACCGGCCGAGGCCCTCGCCGGCAATCGCCAGGCCGGGGTCGTGCACAAATTGCGGCTGGCGATGATGACCGGCGGGGTCGACTTCAGCGGCAGCCCGGGCGGCATCGCCTCCGCCACCCACGGTGAGGCCGAACTCGAGGACACGCTGACCGCGCTGCGCAAAAGCGTCCGTATGCTGAAGCAAGAGGGCGAGATCTAGTCCTTAGCCTCATTCCGCTGGGTAGCTCAGTGCAACCGGATGACGTGCATCGGCAGGATCGCGCCGAACCATTCGGGACGCGCCCCTTCAATCTGTGCGGCGAGCCTGCTGGCGGCCCATTTCCGCGTAGGTGGCTGCAAGCATCGGATGCGAGAGCATCTGTGTGTGTGTTAGTCCCGGATTGCGGGCGAGGGCACGATCGCAGGCATCGACGGCCTCGCTGTAGCGGCGCAGAAAATAATTCGCCATGCCTTCGCCGCGCAATTCGGCACGCAGGCGGCGCGCGACCGAATGCTCGAAGGACTTAAGAGGGCTGGATTTCATTGAGGCGGGGCCTTCTTCGGTTACTGGATCGCGGCGAAGGCCATGACTTCGACGAGGTTGTCGGGGTCGGAAAGCCCGCCTTCTTTGAGGATCGTCCGGGCCGGTGAAGCGCTGCCGAAATACTGCTTGCAGATGTCGGCGTATTTGGCGAGCTGGTCGGGGTCGGCGACATAAGTGCGGGTCTCGATGATGTCGGAGAGGCTCGCCCCTCCCACCTTCAGGCAGGCCTCGACTTTCTTGGCGACCTGCTCCAGCTGCGCCAGCCGGCCTTCCGCATTTGCCGTCAGTCCAACGCGAACACGAATAGCGAGGAGCCGCCCTCCAGGTTCTCGAGCTCCGGCGCGGCCTTGAGCAGACCGATGTTCCACGGAACGCCGCCGCCCACATGGATCGCGATGTACTGCTTACCGCCGACTGAGTAGCTGATCGGCGGAGCGGCCATCGCCGAGCCGACATTGAAATTCCACAACGGCTTCAGCTGCTCGTCGTCAAAGGCGGTGAAAGTGCCGTCGATCGTGCCGGTAAAGACGAGGCCGCCGGCGGTCGCCAGCACGCCGGAATAGTCCGGATAATCGAGCTGGGTCGCCGCCTTTACTTTGCCGGTCGTCATATCGATCGCGGCGATCTGACCTCCCATCCGCTTGCCGCGCGTCGGGACGCCGCCATTCCAGAACGGTCCGCCCATACGGCTTTCATCGACCTTGAGTTGGGCGCAGCCGTCGATGCCGGCGCCGTAGGCCACGTGCTTGGAGGGGTTCCACGCGGTTGGGAAGAAGTTCACCCCACCCTGAACGTCCGGGCAGACATCCACCTGGCCGCTCGCCCGATCGCTTGCTACGGCATATTGCTGCAGCTTCTTTGACGGATCGTACTCGACCGGCTTGCCGGTCTTCGGATCGATGCCCTTTGTCCAATTCAGGTTCTTGACGTATTGCGCGGCGCTGATGAACGAGCCGTTGGTGCGGTCGAGCGTGTAGAAGAAACCGTTGCGGCCGAAATGACCCAGGACCTTGCGCGGCTCGCCATTGATCGTGACGTCGTAGATCATCTGCGAGCCGACCTCGTCATAATCATATTTGTCGTTTGGCGTGTATTGGAAATACCAGACGATCTTGCCGGTATCGGCGTCGATGGCAAGTGTTGAGTTGGTGTAGAGATTGTCGCCCGGCCGGTAGTCGGCATCAAACATCGGTGTCGGCTGGCCCGTGCCCCAATACATCAGGTTGGTCGCCGGGTCATAGGCTCCGACATACCAGAATGCGCCGCCGCCGGTCTTCCAGGCATCGTGGTCGTCAGCCCAGGTCTCGTGGCCGGGTTCGCCCGGCGCCGGGACCGAGTAGGTTCGCCACAGCACCTTCCCGGTCTTGGCGTCGATCGCCATCAGCCAACAGCGCCCGCCAATATCGGCGCCCGACCCGGGAACGATGATCATGTCCTTGACGATCAGCGGCGCGCTGGTGAAGACGTCGGTATTGGCGACCTGATAATTCTTGTCCCACAAGACCTTGCCGGTGTCCTTGTCCATCGCGATCACCCGGCCGTCGGTGGTGAGTACGATGACTTGGTTGCCGTAGAGCGCGACCCCTCGGTTGGACGGCAGCCACACGGTCGACTTGTCGACCGCCGGGTCCATCTTCCAGACGATGCGACCCTTCTTACCGTCGCGCACGTCGATCTTGTAGACGTCGTCCCAGCCGTCGGTCATGTAGAGGAAGCCGTCCTCGACCAACGGCGTCGACTGCTCGCGGGAGTGCGCCTTGTCGCCGCCGGGCTCGGCTGCCGCCCAGCTGCACAACGAACGCGACATGAAGGTTCTTGATGTTCGACTGGTTGATCTGGTCGAGCGGCGAGAACCGCTTAGCGTCGTAGGTCTTGTGGTTGGTAATCCAATTGCCCGGTTCGCTCTCGGCATTCTTCAGCCGATCGAATGTCACTTCCGCAGCAGTCAGCGGAGACGACAACAGTGCGGCAATAATCGCCGCCGGCAGCTGCTGAAAGAGCCCGCCCGTTGCGCGCTTCGATGGCCGGAGTGATGCGGACGTCCCGTCGAAAAAATTCGGCAATTTTCCTCCCTTACCTACAATGGATGATCTACTCTTTCCTGCCGGCGGCCATCTCCTTGCAGCGCTGGCTCCCTGAACCGAAATATTCCTCGCAATCGGCGACTGTCGGCGGACCTTTGCCGACTATCTTGGCCTCGAGGTAGGCGACGATTGCTTCGATCTCGCGCTTCTGCAGGCCCGCAGTCGGGTTCGGCGGCTTCTTGTCACCGACATCGGCTTCGGTCATGCCGAAGCACTCCTCGCCCTTTGTCCAGGCGAACTTGTCGAAATGCGGCATCGCGGTGCCGCCGGGCACGCCGCAACGGATGATCTCGACCAGCTGGTCGTGGTCGAGCTTGCTCTCGCGCAGATTGGCGGCCTTGCCCGGCGATTGCGGGTCGCCGGCGCCATCGCCGGACCAGCCGTGGCAGAAGCCGCAAGTCGCCTTGTCCTGGTAGAGCCGCTTACCCAGGCCGATATCGCCGGCGGCCGGGGTCTGCGCTGCGACCGAGGAGGCGAGCGCCAATGCCGCGGCGAGCGCCACGACAGCCGCGGTGAATCGAATCATGTATTCCTCGGCCCCGCTGAGCTACTCTTTGATCAGCGCTCTATATACTGTGAGGTCGACTACCGCCGTCTTCCAATCATTGTCCTTGACCAGCATTACATTGGCCAAGGAATGGCCATCCTTCATCTCGGGCCATACGCTCACGGCCAGGTAGCCGGGGTTGTCGTGCTTGGCTTCTTTGACGGCCTCCCTGATCTCACGCGTCGCGCGGAACAAACCGTCACTCTGTTTTTTCGCTTCGGTCAGATCATCGCCGCCGCTGATCGGCTCGGCTTTCGCGATCTCGCCGGAGGTGTGGTCTACAATCACCTCACTGTATTTACTGCCGTCTTTGACAATATAGACGGATAGCTGCGGCTTCCCGTTCTCGATTTCGAACTTGGCGGAAACCGGCTTGCCGTTCTTCTTGCTCACCATCAAGCCCTGCTCCAGCGTCACTTTGGCGCCGGAGACTGCGGTTGCGAGCTCGGCCTTGTCCTTGTCGGTCATGGCAGGCTTGGCTGGGCCCGTCCATAACGCGGCAACCAGAACCGACAGGAAAGCGATCGCGGCCTTTGGCATCACATCCTCCCCTCGATGATTGATGATCTGAGGGATCTATCCCGCCTTCGAATGGGCGGCATTAAGGCGGTACCGCCTTTCGGCGGGAGCCGCCGCGACGCGCGAGACTAGCCGAGAAAGGCTCGGCGAGCTGCCATCGAGCCTATTCGACTTCAGCGCACGCGTAGGCGTTAATTTCCAGCCCTACGGCGATCTCGACGATGACAGGAGTTTTCCACTTCATGGCCGTTTCCCCGATTTGAATTTACTTGTTTACGCTATTTCCTTTCCCGAGACCTGTCAACTCGGAGTACTGCCACGCGGCGGATTTCGGAATACGCCCAGGCGCGCGTAAATATCGCCCGAATTGGCGCTGTCTGGCAGCGCCCCGAGCCATCGCTCTATTGCCTCGGCATCGACCCATTGCGTGAAGGCCAGGCGTTGGGTCTCGCCCAGAGCGGCATTGTAAAGGTACGCGCCAAGCGCCCGACAGCGGGTTACGCAGTCGATCGCGACCCCGCGCAGGATCGTTGTGAATTCGAAGGAGAATGCCCGGAGCGGCCGCGAAAGTCCCGCGAGCGCCTCGGCCTCAAAGCCTTCGACATCGATTTTGGCAAAAATCGGCTCGCCATGACGTTCTATCAGCTGGTCCAAGGTGATTGCCGGAACGGCGAGCCGGCGGGGCCAACGCTCGCCACGCCAGCCCGGCGCCGCGGACGCCGCGGCGACAAAGCCCGAAGATGCGGTGGTCAAGCTCGCATTGTCGAGGTTGACGAAGAGCTCGATGTTTGCGGGCGCTGCGGCAATCGCCATGGGTTCGATTACGACGTGCGGATCGCGGCCGTAAAGGCACCGCAATATTCTGACCAGCCTTGGCTGCGGCTCGACTGCAACAACCCGGCAGCCGAGGCGGCGAAATGACCCTATCCGGTCGCCGACATGGCTTCCGATGTCGAAGACGAGATCATCCGCTCGCACAAAATCGGAATAGAGCCGATCCATGCGCCACTGACGCATCGGGTTGCCGTAGTAGATGACCAGTGAACGAGCGCTGCCGACGGCGCTCCGCCAGCGCTCCCCGATGGGAGGACTTCGCCCTTCAGGGGCGGCCGGCATCGCAATCGGCCAGACCGTGCTGAATGGCGATGCGGATCAGATCGGCGGTGCTCTCCGCCCGCAGCTTGGCTTTGATTTGGCTGCAGTTGTTCGCAGCGGTCTTGTAGCCGATGCCGAGTGCGTCGGCGATTTGGCCGAGGCTGCGGCCTTGCGCCAGCAGCCGCAGGATTTCGAGATCGCGCGAGGATAAATCTTCGAGCGGGTGCGGCGGGGTTCGAATGCTCGAGAACACGAGCTCCTCGGCAATCTCGTGTTCGACATAGGTGCGCCCGCCGGCAACGCGTCTGATTGCTTCGAGAAGCTCTTCCGGAGGGATCGTTTTGCTTACATAGCCTGCTGCCCCCGCCTGCAGCGCGCGCGTCACATGGATACGGTCGTCGTGCATGCTGAGGACCAGAATGCGCGCTTCGGGATCAATGATCTTCAGGCGCGCGATGATCTCGAGACCACCGACATCGGGCAAGTTCAGATCGAGGATGACGAGGTCGGGGCGCTCCACCCGAAAAGCGCTCAGCGCCTCTTTTCCGCTCGCCGCCTCCTCAACCTTCGCTTCCGGCTCGGCGGCGAGCAATCGGCGCAATCCGGCTCGGACTATCGGGTGATCATCGACGATCAGAATCTTCACGGCTCGGCCGATTGCAGCGACGAGGATACCGGGTCCGACGTTTGCGGATAGGGCAGCACCGCGATCACCGCGAAGCCTTCGTCGGATTTGTTCGAAAAGCTCAAATGCCCGCCGACTGCGCTGACGCGCTCGCTTATGCCGATCGAGGCCGTAACCCAATTTGTCCGGGGCGCGCATTCCCTGGCCGTCATCCACGACTGAGAGCCTGATCTCGTCGCGTCCTCGCTCGGGGTCACGATCGCGCTCGATCGAGATGGCGACGCGCTTCGGCTCGGCATGGCGCAGGGCGTTGCTAAGAGCCTCCTGGACGATACGGCAGATCGCCGTCCCGACGACATCCACGAGATCCTCGCATTCCGCCGCGACCGCCACCTCGTATCGAATCTCGGGGCGGCGGCGGCGCCAGAATGCCACCAAATTCTCGATCGCCTCGCGCAAGCCGAATTCGGCGAGCCCGATCGGGCGCAACCGGCCGAGCATGCGTCTGACCTGTCTTTGCATGTGGCGAACGGCCTCGACGATCGAGCCGACATGCAGGGTGGCGTCGCTCGCGCGGCCATTCTCAATCAGCCGCGACGCGGTGGCCGCGTCGGCGTTGATCGCGAACAGGTACGGGCTTAGTTCATCGTGCAGGTCGCGGGCAAGCTCGCCGCGCTCTTCCTCCTGTAATGTCAGCAGCCGCTCATTCAGACGGCGGTTCTCGGCGGCAGTCTCCGCGAGCCGCGCCGCCATCCGATTGAAACTGTCGCGCAACCGCGCCAGGTCCGGCGCCAGCCGGCCGCCGATCCGGATAAGGTAATGACCGTCGCCGACCTCCTCCAGCGCAGCGGCCAGTCGGTCGAGCGGCCGCAAAGTGCGGCCGATAAAAACATAAATGAGCAAGATCGTGAGACCGCCGAACACAGCCAGCGTCGCAAGGCTCTCGGCGAACTCGTTCCAGACTTCGAGGGTCTCGTTATACGGATCGGTCTCGATCACGATCGTGCCGTAACCTCGGTCGGCGACGGCGATGGGGATTTGCTCGGTCTCGGGCGAAACTCCGATGAGGCGCACAAACCATGCCGGCGGGCGGCCGAATTTCGATTTCTCCATGGAGGGAGCGGCAAAGGCCGGCATCTCCCCGGCGTGCCGTACCCGCAGGTGACGATTGCCCTGGAAGGACGCCACCAGATCGTCGACATCGCGCGATGGGTCTGGGGCGTTCTGAAGGCGGTCGATCGCGCTCTCGATTGTCTGCCGCCCGACCAGAAAGGCCGCGCGCATCTCAGTACGCACCGAGCGCGAGGCGTTGGAATACGCGGTCATGCCGGCCAGCGCGAGGCTGATCAGCAGCACGACGCAGACCAGGCCGATCAGACGGAACCGAAGCGACACTAGGGCTTCTGCCGAGAGGTGCATCCAAGCGCTAGAGGATGCCATTACCCGTTACCAATGCATACCGGTTCGCGCGGCAGATTTAGCTCGCGGGCGCTCGCGCCCTGTCGCGCTGACGCAAGGGAGCACGCCAGATTACCGTTGGCGGCTTCGCGGCGGCTTATTACCATCTCAGCAACACTAAAATTGCCATAATGTTCGCGTTTCATGTCGCTCCAAGGAGGCACCGATCGGCGGCGCCGGGTGACAAACCGAGGTGGAGCGATGGCTGTTATTTCGCTGCAGAAACAGCCAGGAGGGGCCGAAGGCGACCGTTAGCGAAGGGCCAATCCGGCAATCCTTCCCGTGCGGGTCGGGAAGAATTTCCGGGCAAATCGGGAAAGCGCGGCGACGGGTTGTCTGGCTTAATGGTTTCGGTGGGGGCGGAGCCGATGAGCTGAGAAATGCTCGACCTCAGGCGTGTGTTACAAGCGCTCGGCTTGGCTACGGTCCTGCTGTCCGCCGCCGCGGCGGCGCAGCAAACCCCCGAAGCGCCGCCGTTGAGCCTGCCCACCGTCGAGGTGGTCGGCGCTACGCCGCTGCTCGGGTCCGGGGTCGATCGCGACAAGGTGCCGGCCGAGACGCAGGTGCTGACCGATCGCGACATCAGCCGGAACGGCTATCCGCAGATGCTGCCGGCGCTCGAAGAAAATGTTCCGGGCGTCACTCTCGACAATGCCGCCGGTAATCCTTTTCAGCCCAATCTCTTCTACCACGGTTTTCTCGCCTCCCCACTGCAGGGCAACCCGCAGGGGCTCGCGGTCTATCTCAACGGGGTGCGGTTCAATCAGCCGTTCGGCGATACTGTAAACTGGGATCTGATCCCGGACATCGCGATCGATCGGATGGACCTGGTCGGCTCCAATCCGGTGTTTGGGCTCAACGCCCTAGGTGGCGCCTTGTCGGTGCGGACGAAGAACGGGTTCACCTACCACGGCGGCGAGATCGATCTCCTCGGCGGCTCGTTCTCACACTATCAGGGAGAGCTGCAATACGGGGTTCAGAGCGGCAACACTGCGGCTTATGTCGCAGCCACCGGGCTGCACGAAGGCGGCTGGCGCGATCTCCAATCCTCAAATATTCGCAACTTCTACGGCGATATCGGGTGGCGCGGCAGCCGCGGCGAGGCTCATGTCAATGTGACGGCGGCGGACAACACCCTGAACGGCCCGGGAACCTCGCCCATCGAGTTGTTGGCCGTCAATCCCAGCGCGCAATTCACCGCGCCCAATCTGATCAAGAACAAATATGCGCTGGTGACCGCATCCGGCTCCTACGACATCACGGATACCACCGCGCTGCAGGGGGTGGCCTATTACGAGTATTTCCTGCAGAAGGTCGTCAACGGCAACGTTCCGGTGGCCTCGCCCTGCACCGATGACGATCAGGCCGGCTTTCTTTGCGTCGCGCCCGGCGTGTTCGCCACCAACCGCGCCGGCAACCCGATTCCGGATTTTCTCAATGGCGGGCCCTATTCGGACCTCGACCAGCAGTCGACGAACACCAACGGCTACGGCGCCTCGCTTCAGGTCACCAATCGCGACGAGTTGTTCGGGCATCCCAACCAGCTCGTCGCCGGCTTCAGCTTTGACGGCGCTCAGACGCTTTTCAGCGGCAGCACGCAAATCGGCGGGTTGTCCCTCGCCGACCGAGTGTTCGCCGGCCCCGGTACTACCATCGACCAGGCCGACGGATCGATCGCGCCGGTGCGTGTCGGCATCTCCAATGCTTACTACGGCCTCTTCTTTACCGACACTTTTGACGTCACATCCCAGCTGTCGGCCAATCTGGCGGGCCGCTTCAACCTGGCGCAAATCGATCTGAACGACCAGCTGGGCAGCGCTCTCACCGGCAACCACACCTATAACCGGTTCAATCCGGCCGGCGGATTGACCTACAAGATCCTTCCGGCCCTGACGGCCTATGCCAGCTATGCCGACGCCAACCGGGCGCCGACCCCGGCGGAGCTCACTTGCGCGAACCCAGCAGCCCCTTGCAGCCTGGCGCAATTCTTCGCCGGCGATCCGAACCTGCAGCAGGTCGTGTCGCATACGGTCGAGGCGGGTCTGCGCAGCCAGCTCTCGCTCGCCGACGGCACGACGCTATCCTCCGACGCCGCTTTCTTCCGCAGTACGCTCGACAACGACATCGCGTTTGTTAACAGCCCGATCCAGGGCCGCGGATTCTTCGAAAATGTCGGCACGACGCTTCGCCAGGGTGTGGACATCAATCTGCGGCTCAAGAGCGACCGGCTTCTCGCTTGGCTTGGCTATTCCTTTATCGACGCCACATTCCAGAGCGGCTTCACCGTGTCGAGTCCGAACAATCCCGCGGCCGACGCCAACGGCAATATCCAGGTCCAGCCGGGCAATCACTTGCCCGGCATCCCGACCAACCTCATCAAACTGGGTGCGGATTACCGGCTGACCGACGCCTGGACGATCGGCGGCACCGGGATTGCGGCGAGCGGGCGTTACTTGTTCGGCGATGAAGCCAACCTGACCCCGAAGACGCCGGCCTATTTCGTGTTGAACTTGCATACGAGCTATCAGCTTACTCCCAACCTGCAGCTCTTCGGCCTGCTGCAGAACGCTTTCAACACGACATTTTATACATTCGGCACCTTCTCGCCGACTTCCTCGGTGTTCATCGCGCAGGCCCCGGGCGCTGCCAACCCGCGCAGCTACAGCCCCGGCGCTCCGATCGCGGGCACCGTGGGCGTCCGCCTTACCTTTTGATCTCTCCGAACTCGCCTGCATCTTAACGATGTTGCCGGCTCCGATCCTTCGGAGATAGAATCCCGCGATCGGCACCACACCGGGAGGCACGCCATGGTCAAGTTGCGCGTCAACGGCCAGGAGCAGTCGTTCGACGGCGATCCGTCGATGCCGCTGCTCTGGTACTTGCGGGATGAATTAGGGCTCACCGGAACGAAATACGGCTGCGGCGTGGCGCTGTGCGGAGCCTGCACGATCCATATCGACGGCCAGGCCACCCGTGCCTGCATCACCGCTGTAAACGATGTCTCCGGCCGCTCGGTGACCACCATCGAAGGCCTTGACCCGCAAGGCAACCACCCGGTGCAGAAGGCGTGGCGCGCCTTCAATGTCCCGCAATGCGGCTATTGCCAGGCCGGCCAGATCATGCAGGCCGCCGCGCTGCTCGCGACCAACAAGAACCCGTCGGAGGACCAGATCAACAGCGAGATGAGCGGCAACATCTGCCGCTGCGGCTGCTATCAGCGCATCACCGCCGCCATCAAGGCGGCCGCCACAGGAGCGTGACATGACCCCCGTTTACGCTACAGGCGTCCACGCCACCGTCGAGAATGTGAGCCGCCGCGGCTTCCTGCGGGGCTTGATCGCCACCGGCGGGCTTGTCGTCGCCGCCGAATTCATCCCATCAGGCGGCGCCTTTGCCGCCTACGCCACCGGCGCGGCCAAGATGGCCGGAGGGGTCGTCAGCGACCCGCATGTTTTCGTCTCGATCGATCCCAGCGGCTTGGTGACGATCGTCGCGCACCGCGCCGAAATGGGCACCGGCTCGCGCACCAGCCTGCCGATGGCGGTCGCCGATGAGCTCGAAGCCGACTGGTCGCGCGTCAAGGTCGTGCAGTCGCCGGGCGACGAGAAAAAATACGGCAACCAGAACACCGACGGCTCGCGCAGTCTGCGCCATTTCATCCAGCCGATGCGCGAATGCGGCGCCGCGGCGCGGCACATGCTCGAAATCGCCGGCGCGCAGCGCTGGGGCGTTCCTGTCAGCGAGGTTCAGGCACAGAACCACGAAGTCGTCCACAAACCTTCCGGTCGCAAGCTCGGTTATGGCGACCTCGCCGCTGCGGCGAGCGCGTTGCCGACCCCGGCGGCCGATCAGATCAAGCTCAAGGACGAATCCGCTTTCCGCTATCTCGGCAAAGGCAACGTCCAGATCGTCGATCTGTTCGACATCACCACTGGCCGCGCTGTTTACGGCATCGACACGAAGCTCGCCGGGCTGAAATACGCGGTCATTGCCCGGCCGCCGGTCATGGGCGGCAAGCTCGCCTCCTATGAGGGCAGCGCGGCGATGAAGGTGCCGGGTGTCGAGAAGATTGTCGTCATTGAGGGAACCCCGCCGCCATCGAAGTTTCAGCCGATCGGCGGCGTCGCAGTCATTGCGCGCAACACCTGGGCGGCAATCAAGGGGCGCGACGCGCTGATCATCAAGTGGGACGACGGGCCGCACGCCAGTTACGATTCCGCCGCCTACAAAGCCCAGCTGGAGGAAACCGCACGCAAACCGGGCAAGGTTGTCCGCGATGAAGGCGATGCCGAAAAGGCGCTCGGGTCGGCCGCGAAGACGGTATTCGCGGAATACTACGCGCCGCATCTCGCTCATGCCCCAATGGAGCCGACCTGCGCGACGGCGCGCGTCGCGGGCGGCAAATGCGAGGTTTGGGCGGCGGTGCAGAGCCCGGGCGGCACGCAAAACGAGCTGGTGGAGAAGCTCGGCCTCAAACCGGAGGATGTGACGGTCAACGTCACTTTGCTCGGCGGCGGTTTTGGCCGCAAGTCCAAGCCCGATTTCGTGCTCGAGGCGGCATTGCTGTCGCGCGAGATGGGCGGCGCCCCGGTCAAGGTCACCTGGACGCGCGAGGACGACCTCCATAACGATTATCTGCACACGGTCTCGGCCGAGCGCATCGATGCCGGGCTCGATGCACAGGGCCACGTCGTCGCGTGGCGCCACCGCACTGTCGCGCCGACCATCCGGGCTACCTTCGTGCCGGATCCGAAACTCGAGCAGGCCGGGGGAGCTCAGTCAGGGTGTCCTGGACGTGCCGTTCGATATCGCCAACCTGCGTTGCGAGGTGGGCGAAGCCGAAGCGCACACGCGCATCGGCTGGTTCCGTTCGGTCTCGAACATCCCGCATGCTTTTGCGATACAGTCGTTTGTCGCCGAGCTTGCCCACGCGGCGGGGCGCGACCCCAAGGACATGTTGATCGAGCTTCTCGGGCCGCCGCGGCTTGTCAAACCACCCGCCGAATATACCAATTACGGTGACCCGCTCGAAACCTATCCGATCGATACGGCGCGGTTGCGACGGGTCGTCGAGCTCGTTGCCGACAAGGCGGAATGGGGCAAGAAATTGCCGCCGCGACACGGCCAAGGCATCGCCGTGCACCGGAGCTTCTTGAGCTATGTCGCCACGGTCGTGGAGGTCGCGGTCGACGACAAGGGAAAGCTGACGGTGCCACGCGTCGACAGCGCGATCGATTGCGGCTTTGCCGCCAACCCCGAGCGCATCTACTCCCAGATCGAGGGAGCGGCGGTCATGGGGCTGAGCCTCGCGCGTTATGGCGAGATCAGCTTCAAGAACGGGCGGGTCGAGCAGAACAACTTCGATGGCTTCCAGGTCGCCCGCATCGACGAGTCGCCGCCGATCACGCATGTCTGGATCGTGCCAAACGGGATCGACGTGCCGTCGAGCGGCGTCGGCGAGCCCGGTCTGCCGCCCTTCGCGCCGGCCCTGTGCAACGCGATCTTCGCCGCCACCGGTAAACGCATCCGCCGCCTGCCGATCGGCGACCAGCTGGCGACGTAGCGGCGCATTGTAGGACCTATCGCGAGGCGTTGAGCTTCTTCACTCGTCGTTCCCGCGAAAGCGGGAATCCAGAGCCAACAGCTGTGCCGGCTGTCCTGGGCCCCCGCTTTCGCGGGGGCGACGGATCGTGCTCGGGGGAAGTGGTGGATCGGGGTTGCCCCTGCCGCGCCCGGATCGGGCGCCGAAGAGCGCTCGGGCTGGGCCTTGCCCTGGCGCTCGCGCCGCGTCTCGGCTTGGCGCAGACAGATGCGGCGCGCGAGCGGCCGAAGGAGGGCGATCTGCTGGTAAATGTGACCGCCGCGGCAGCCCCGGAGCCATTGAAGCCGGACGATCTGGCGCTCGACGGCAAGCAGACCCTGGCTTGGCCGATGGATCCGGAGACGAAGACGCTGCGCAGCGGCTCGCGGCTCAACAAGGTGCTGCTGTTGCGCCTCGATCCCGAGGGGTTCGACGCCGAGACCAAGGACCGCGCTGCCGAGGGAGTGATCGGATATTCGGCAATCTGTCCGCACACCGGGTGCGACGTCACCAACTGGCATCCGGATCGGCAGTTGCTCGAATGCCCTTGCCACTTCTCGATGTATGATCCGAGGCAAGAAGCCAACGTAGTGAGCGGACCGTCGCCGCGCCGCTTACCGGCTTTGCCGTTAAAGATCGCCGACGGAAAACTCGCAGTGGCGAAGCCGTTCATCGGTCGGCCGGGCTTCCAACAAATGTGACCAAAGACAATGAGGAGAAATGCCATGAAGGTAAGGCGCCGGGTTCCTTTCATTATGGCGACGAGCGCCCTGGCGCTTGTGATGGTTGCTGCCGCATCGGCGCAGCAACCGTCGCCACCGCCGCCGGTGCCGGAGACGCCGCAGCCGGTTGCGCCGCTGTTGCAGAATTACAAGCCGGTGACCGCAGACCGGCTCAAGCAGCCGGAAGAAGGCGACTGGCTCATGTACCGCCGCACCTATGACGGCTGGGGCTACAGCCCGCTGTCGCAGATTACGACTGCGAATGTCGGCGGGTTGAAGCCGGTATGGACATTAGCGACGGGTCAGGTCGAGGGGCATCAAGCGCCGCCGATCGTCAAGGACGGCGTCATGTTTGTCGCGACACCAGGCAATCAAGTGCTTGGCGATCGACGCCAAAAAGGGCGACATTTTGTGGCGCTTCAAGCGGCCGATCCCTGACGACATGCTGCTGCTGCATCCGACGAGCCGGGGCGTCGGGCTTCTCGGCGACAAAGTCTATTTCGCGGCGGCTGATGCGGTGCTCATCGCACTAGACGCCAAGACCGGGAAGGAGGTTTGGAAGGCTCCGGTCGAGGACTATACGCACGGCTATTACATGTCACTGGCGCCGCTGGTCGCCGACGGCAAGGTCATGGTTGGCGTCTCGGGCGGCGAACTCGGTGTGCGCGGCTTCGTCGCTGCGTTCGATGCCGAGACCGGCAAACCGCTCTGGAAGACCTACACCGTGCCGGCACCCGGCGAGCCGGGCAGCGAAACCTGGCCGAAGGGCGACCAATGGAAGACGGGCGGCGGCTCGGTGTGGATCACCGGCAATTACGATCCGGAGACCAATATTAGCTTCTGGGGCACCGGCAATGGCGGGCCGTGGATGGGCGACCAGCGGCCGGGCGACAACCTCTACACGTCGTCGGTGCTCGCGCTCGATACCGCGACCGGCAAAATCAACGGCTTTCACCAGTATCATCCGAACGATTCTTGGGATTGGGACGAGGTCTCGCCGCCGATCCTGGTCGATTACCAGCACGACGGCAAAACCATCAAAGGTCTCGTCGATGTCGCGCGCGACGGCTATCTGTGGATGCTTGAGCGCACTGGAGACAAGATCAACTTCGTCGACGGCAAGCCCTTTGTGAAGCAGAACGTCTTCGGCAAACTCGATCCGGAAACCGGGCGGCCGGAGATCAATCCCGGCCGCCAGCCCGGGACCGGGAAGAAGGCCGATTTCTGCCCGTCGCTGTGGGGCGGCAAGGACTGGCCGCCGGTGGCCTACAGCCCGAAGACCCGGCTTCTGTACATCCCGGCCAATGAAAACCTGTGCGGCACGATCACTGGGGAACCCGCGATCTACACGCCGGGGCAGCGCTATGTCGGGGCGACCTCGACGATGTATATCGCGCCGGGTGCCGACCACATCGGCGAATTGCAGGCCTGGAACCTCGACACCGGTCAAAAGGTGTGGAGCCATCCCTTCGCTACTTCGCAGCTTTGGGGACCGGTGCTGGCGACCGGTGGCGGCGTCTTGTTCGCGGGCGGCACGAATGATCGCTATTTCCGCGCCTTCGACGCTTCGAACGGCAAGACCTTGTGGGAATTCCGGACCGGGTCTGGGGTCAATGGCGTGCCGGTCTCATTCCAGATCGACGGCAAGCAATACATCGCCGTGCAGTCGGGCTGGGGGGTCGACGCGGCGCGCATGCAAGCCCGCCTCAACCTGGCGCGGCCGTGGGAGTACCCCGAAGTGCCCCAAGGCGGCTCGGTCTGGGTGTTCGCCGTCGATTAGCTCCCGCAACCGCTGACGGGCGGCAGGGACTACCCGGCCGCCCGCTGCGGTGCGTGCGCGAAGGCCTGCGCAATCGCTTCGAAGGCGGGCTTGGGTTTTAAATCGGCATCAAAAGGCAACGGCCGCGACGGCATGCCATCGGTACGCCATTTTGATTCATTGGTCTCTTTCCGAACGATCCAGCTGTGACGATCCGACAGTCCCCAGGTCACCACTACTTTAACCGCCGGTTCGTCGAGCGCAGTGTCGAGGAAGCGGCTGTAGGCATCGGCTACCAATCGGTCGCGAACCGCTTCCTCTGCCGGCGCGTTTTCGTCGGTAACGTCGAGCTCGGTGATCTGGATCGTCAGACCGAGACCCGCCAGATCGGCGAGAAATCGGCGCAGCCGAGGTGGGGAAAAGGGCGGTCCCCCGGCGCAGGAAAGGTGGGCTTGGACCCCGACGGCGTCGACCGGGGTCCCGGACACGCCGCATCCGCTCGAGCAGGTTGATCAGCGCCGTGCGGCGCGCTTCCTGTTCCGGCGTGTCGAGCTCGAGATCGTATTCGTTGACGACGAGGCGGGCGGCAGGATCGGTCTCGCGTGCCGTCCGATAGGCAAGGTCGAGATAGTCCGGCCCGAACATTTCAAGGAAAACCTCGGTGCGCAGACCGTCCGGCCTCCCGTCCTTGGGCTCGATCGGTTCGTTGACGACATCCCAGCTGTGCACCCTCCCGCGGTAGCGGCCGGCCAGCCGCCGTATGCGCTCGACGATCGCGCTCTCGATCTCCTGCCGGCTGTCCAAGTCAAAAAACCAGTTCGGTGTGCGGTGGTACCAGAGCAGATTGTGCCCGCGCAGCGCGAGGTCGTTTTCGAGCGCAAAAGCCGCGACCGTGTCGGCAGGACCGTAATCGTCATCGCCGCGCGCGCCGCGGTTCATGACCTGCCATTTCATGTCATTCTCGGCGACGACCAACCCCGTTTGCTGCAGCACGAGATCGGCAAAGCGGGGATCTCCAGAAATCTGTCTGGCCGAAATCGTGGTCCCGTAGAGCAGCCCCTTTTCCGCCGCCAGCTTGCGCAATGCCAAGATCTCTGCAGCATCGCTAGACAACGGTCCGGCCAACCCGGTGCCGCTCCCTAGCGTCGCAAGGCCTGCGGCAATAAAACGCCGCCTATTCGGATGCTCAAATTTGCAGCAACTCATGAATTATTGAATTGAGTCGACCGTTCGTATCCTCAGCCTGTCGGCGCGGTCTGCCTTCGCCGTTCCGATATTGCCATTGCAATCGGCTGCTTTGCGAGGTGATTCGGCGTTCGGTCTGCGTCACGGCAACGCAGCGCACTCGTCAAAGGGTACCCTCTGCCCCTCTCCGAACCCGATCCGCTGATCGTCCTTTAATCCAGAATCCAGTGGGTATCCGGGACGAATTCCCGAGGCTCGCCAGCTCGGTCATCGCGCCCCGCCGCCGCCGGCTCCGCTGAAAGAACCCTCGACGGTGGCAGAATCACCGTTGCCGTCGTGCCGCGCCCCGTCTCGCTCTTTAGCGCCAACGAGCCGCCGTGGAGCTCGGCCAGCTTTCGAGCGAGCGGCAGTCCCAGACCAGTGCCTTCATGTCGACGGGCAAGTCCCCCATCGACTTGGCCAAACCGCTCAAGGGCTATTTCGACCTCGGCCTCTGTCATCCCGCGGCCGTTGTCCCGCACGACGAATGCGACGCCGCCCTCTTCTGTGCGCCGCACGAGGACGTTGATCGCCCCGCCAAGCTCGGTGAATTTGATCGCGTTCGACAGCAGGTTGAGCAGAATCTCCGCCAAACGCGTCCGGTCGCCCATCAGCGGGGGCATGTCTTCTTCAATGTCGACGACCAATTTGAGCAAGCCGGCGGCAGCACGATCCTTGACGAGGGCTATGGCGCCATCGATCAGCCTGCCGGGCTCCAGCACTTCTTCGTGCAGATCCAGCTTACCGGCGTCGATCCGCGCCAGATCGAGAATCTCGTTGATCAGGTGCAGAAGATGCTCGCCGCTCTGGCGAATGAGACCGACATATTCGGCCTGCCGCGACTGGAGCGGCCCGCCAATCCCGTTCTCCAGCACCTCGGAGAAGCCGAGGATCGCGTTGAGGGGTGTGCGCAGTTCATGGCTCATATTGGCGAGGAACTGCGATTTGGCGACGTTGGCGGCCTCAGCGGCGGCCTTTGCTTCGTGCACGGCCTGTTCGGCCAGAACCTTTTCTGTGATGTCGCGAGCTGTTCCTCGGTAGCCGAGAAACCGCCGCGCCTCATCAAAGAAGGGGTTGCCGCCAACGGAAATCACGCGTTCAGGGTCGTCGCCGATCTTGCGTTTATAGACGAAGTCACGGAACGGCTCGTGCCGGTCCAGAAGCGCCAGATGTTCCTCCCACTTGGCCGGTTCGCTCACGATGTCGACTGCCAAGTCAGTGCGGGTTCGGCCAATGCGGGTCTGTGGGTCCTGACCAAACGCGCGTATGTGATCGGACAGATACGTGAACCGATGCTTCTCATCGGTTTCCCAGAACCAATCGGATGAGGTCAGAGCGAAATCGCGACACCTAGCTTCGCTATCGCGCAATGTCGCCTCGGAGCGCTCGAGCGAGCGGGAGCGCGCCACCAGTGCCCGACACAGCAACCCAAAACCGATCGCCATGCAAACCATGCCGAGCGCCATCAACAGCGATTGGCGACCCCAGTTCGCAAGCACTGCCTCTTCCGCCGCCGAGACTGTAACGACGAAGGGGAAATCGCGCAGCGGATGGGACGAGACGATGTGCGCCAGTCCATCGACGTAGCCGCGAACCCCTTCTTCGCGTGGATCCCAAACGGCCAAGCCGACCGTGATGGCGATGACGACGAGCAGACCAATCGCGGCAAACGACGGGCGTCGGCTGGCGCGAAAACGTCCCCTTTGGAGGCGGTCGTGTATCACCACGCCACGACACTAGAGAAAGACGCTTAGTAATAAGTGAAGGGAAGTTCATGGGGATCAACGTGATCTCCCTGGCTCGGCCTCCCCGTTTGATTGAACGTGTTCGATGTTGGCCTTGGCAGCCATGTCTGCTTGGCTGCCGGGGGCCAATTGGCCGACTCGCTCCCAATCTTGGCGGGCTCCCTCGTCGTCGCCCTTCAGGCGGCGGATATTGCCGCGTTCCAGCAGCGCCGGTGCGGAATTCGGCGCTCGCGCTATTGCCTTCTCGACATCGGCGAGCGCAGGGTCGAGCCGATCCAGGGCGCGGTTTGCCGAGGCGCGGTAGATCAGCGCGTCGACGCGCGACGGGTCGGCCTTCAGAACATGATCGAGATCGGCTACCGCCTTGTCGTAATATCCGACCCCGGCGGCCGCTTGCGCCCGGTCGATCAGCAGGTCGGGATCTTTCGGTTCCAGGGCAACGGCCGCTCCGGCCGCCGCGTAAGCCCGCACCGGATCGCCGGCCAAGCCCCAGGCCTGTCCAGCCTGGTCGAGCACCTCGGCGCGCAATCCGGCCGGCGCCGTCGTCATCGCCTGCGCCAGCGCTTCGAGACGAAGCGCCGCCTCCTTATATTGCTTCAGCCCGATCAGTGCGACGGCGGCGCAATGATCTGCCGGATGCGCGCCGCCGCGCTCGTGCCAGCTCTGCGCCAGGCTGCGGGCCTCGTCGGGGTTTTGCCGGGCCAGCTTCATGCAGCGCTCATAGGTGGCGGCCTCGGCCGCCGCATCGCGCCGCGCGACTGATTGCGCGGGCTTCTCGGCGGCTGCGGCTTTCCCCCACGCCACGATCAAGAGGCCGCACAAAACGAAGTCGGTAAGGCGGTGCCAGGTCGGCTTGTGGCTAGGTAACGTGCTGATAATCGGTGCCTCTAGGAAAAGAAGACGATCGCGCCGCTCGCTTCGCGTGCCGGCACGACGAGGCTGCGGTCCGGCAATTCTTCGAACGAGACCTGCCGCCGGGTCAGGTAATCGGCGGTATCTTCGCGCCGTGCGACCCCGAATTCGACCGAGACGATCCCGGGCAGCGGGAAATCCGACCCGACGTCGAGGGCCGGATACATGGTGGAGAAGTCGTCCGGCGTGCTGAACACGATCCGGTGCGGCCCGACATGAACGCTCGCGACCGCATCGGTGGTGGTCACCTGCTGTATGCCGAAGAGCCGGTCATAAGGCTCCAGCAGCGCAGCCGTATTCTCGACCAGTACATGGATGCCCTTCAAACCGAGAGCGCCGTTCGGATGATGCAACCATTCGGGACGCCGCATCAGCTCCGGCGTCAGATGGGTGCAGATAAAACAGTCGAGCCCCGGCGTCTCGTCCGCCGGCAGCGACATCAAGCTGAAGCGCGGCACAACGGCGCCCTCCGGGAGCTCGAGCTGGCGGCCGAGCGGCCGCGGCTCGGAGGGGTGAAGCTCGCGCCCGAGCAGTGCCGCGCGAGCCTGCTCAGGGGCGCCGGCTGGCGCAAACGCCGCCGCCATCAACCCCTCGCGTTGCGCCAAAAAACCGTCGAGCCGCTGAACAAAATCGTTCGGATCGACGATGCCGAGGAGTTCGACATAGTCGGACGCAAACATGATGCAATAATTCGCCGTTCCTTGTCCGATATGGCGGCCACGGGGCGACAACGTAAAACCGAGCCGGCCCCATTCCAGCCGCGCTCGTTCGAGATCGCGAACCCCGACAATGACGTGGTCGATGCCCGCGATGCCATTGTCCATGTTCGCCCCTCGGTGCGTTCGGGGTAACCTTAACTGCCTCCCGTCATCGAGGCCAAGACACGGATTTGGGAAAAGTCATGCGTGTTGGAATGTTGCAACGGCTGTTTCGGCACGAAGCGGCGAGCGGCGTCGTGCTGATGCTGGCTTCGGCCCTGGCCCTCGCGCTCGCCAACTCGCCCTTGGCCGAATTCTATAACTTGCTGCTCAGCGTGCACGGCTCGGTGCGGATCGACGGATTCGGCATCGACAAGCCCATGCTGCTGTGGATCAACGATGGGCTGATGGCGATATTCTTTCTTCTCGTCGGCCTCGAAATAAAGCGCGAGGTGCTGGCGGGCGAGCTGTCCGATCGGAGACGCGCAATCCTCCCGGTCGTCGCGGCGATCGGTGGCATGACCGTGCCGGCTCTGATCTATCTCGCCCTGACACGGAACGAGCCGGGCGCAATAACCGGCTGGGCGATCCCTTGCGAAACCGATATCGCGTTCTCGCTGGGGGTAATGGCGCTGTTCGGCAGCCGGATCGCGCCCTCTCTCAAGCTGTTTCTGACCGCGCTCGCGATCATCGACGATCTCGGCGCCATCGTGGTCATCGCTGTCTTCTACACCGAGGAACTTTCCTGGGTCTCGTTGGATGTCGCACTGGCCGCGCTCGCTACTCTGGCGGCGCTCAACCTCGCCGGCGTGCAGCGGGTTATCTGGTACGTGCTCATCGGCATTGTGTTGTGGGTGTTCGTACTGAAATCCGGCGTTCATGCGACGCTGGCCGGGGTTGCGCTCGCCTTGGCGATTCCCTTCAAGGGGCAGTCTGACCAAGGATCGCCGCTTATTCGCATCGAACACGACCTCGCCCCATGGGTGGGGTTCGGGGTCCTGCCGCTCTTCGGCTTCGCCAATGCCGGGCTGTCTTTCACCGATCTGTCATTGTCGTCGATCGTCGAGCCGGTCCCACTCGGCATTGCCGCGGGCCTGTTTCTCGGCAAGCAGGTCGGTGTTTTTGGCGCCGCCGCGGTGGTGATTCGCCGCGGTTGGGCGCAGCTGCCGGACGGCGCCAACTGGCTCGCCCTCTACGGCACCAGTATTCTGACCGGCATCGGCTTCACGATGAGCCTGTTCATCGGCACGCTCGCCTTCGGCGAAACCGACCGCGAAGCGCCGACGCGGTTGGGTGTCCTCGTCGGTTCGGTGCTGTCCGCCCTCGTCGGGGCGGGCGTGCTCGCTCTGCCAGCTGTCGGCCGCAAGGGGCAATGACGGACGCCACGGCCTCGCGCAATACCGGTCCCTCTCACCGCGACAGCCCGCATCAACGGAAACCCGAAGCTAGCAGATTCATGCTAAAACGTCAATGATATCCGTGTGAGTAACGCAAGGCGACGCGAATAGAACTTGGCCTCTGTCCGCTGAAGGAGGAGCGCCCTTGCATCGTCGACTGATCGTCGCAGCTTTATCTGCGCTGAGCTGCTGATGCGTGATCCAAAATGACGGACATTCTCGAACTTCACTGCCGCCGGCGAGCTACCGCCACCAAGACGGCGTCGGGCGGGTCGCCAGCGTTGTAGTGCCGAGACTGCAGCCATCGGGTCGAGCCCGATCCCACCGAGCAGGCAAAGTGACATGGCGCCTAGACCCACCGTTCTCGATCGTTGCGATCGGCTGATGTGTTCCAAATGCGGAGCCGAGAGGTCGATACGGTTGTCACTGGGACCAAGCCGGCCGCAGATATTGCGCATGCTATCAGCCAGCACGTATCGGCCGACATCCGTCCGCCTCGGTCAAATAATGTCAGTGAAAAATGAGACGGCAGCGCTCTCGTCATTCGTTACCTTCGTTAACTAATAAAATCCTTATCTTTCAATCGCAGCTATTCGTTTCCAGAAATTATTAACTCGATTGCTCTTGACCTAAACTTCTGCGGCAATTCAGATACCGGTAATGCGGCATTACACCAAGGTGGGCGCCCCTTCCTGCGGGGCGTCGGGGAGATATCAAATGAAGCTGCTGGCTGGGATAGCATTTCTGGGGTTCGCCTCGTCGGTGTCGGCCGCACACGCTATGCCGTTCGACTTCACCTATTCCGGAGGTCTTGTCGACTTCTCGGTGCCGGCCACCGGCGACTATCAGATCCTCGCTTTTGGCGCGCAGGGCGGAAGCGCCACCTCGGGCAGTTTGATCGGCGCGCTCGCGCACTCGATCGCGAAGCGGTTCGGCAAATCGCGGATAGTCGAAGATCCGGATTTGCCGGGCAGAAAGAAATCCCGTCATCGCCTTCGCCTAACAGGCTCCCGGCAGCGTGCCGGTGACGATGATCCGGTCATAGCAGGAGAGCACCCCGGCGAGGCGCTCGCGGTAACGCTCCGTCAGCGGCTGCCTCAACCTCCCCTCCTGCTTCCCCGCGTCTCCTGCGGCTATTTTAGCCTGTTTGGTTCCGGCTTCGCCGGCTTAGGTTTCAAGATTTTCTGATGACCGACACAGCGGCGCAAAATCGAAGTCCTCCACGTGATCCGTACTCGCCACTTCCGGCACGTCGCGCCCGCGAATTTGCGGCTGACGGCAGCCGACGCGATCGCCGCAAAACGTTAGTCGAGCCACTCTTCTCGTCTGCCAAGCCCCTCCCTTCCCACTCTCCCCTTGCGGGGGCTCGCGGGGAAGGGTTGGGGTGCCTGCGCCATGCCTCTGTCAGGCTCGCAGGGCCGGCGCATTGACCCCACCCCCGGCAGAGGCTATGCCGGTGATCCGAGCCGTGCTCGCCGACTGCCGGGATCTCAATATGCCCTTCGCTCGCCTCGTTTTCTGCCTGGCGCTTCCGGCCGCGGTCGCAGCCGTTCCCGCTGTCGCACAGGAGGTCGTCACCGAAAAGGCGCTGTCGCTCGACATGGCGCACGCCATCGCTCAAGGGGCTCTGGAGAAATGCCGGGCCGACGGGTACCACGTCAGCGTGACGGTGCTCGATCGCGACGGCCTCGTCAAAGCAGCGTTCCGCGACGATGGCGCGGGTCCGCACACGATCGTCACCAGCCGCCGCAAGGCGTTTACCTCGGTCACCTTCAGGCAGCCTTCCGCCGACTGGGCCAAACGCGTTCTGACGGATCCGGCAGTGGCCGGCCTCAAGGACACCGAGGGGACTATCGCCCTCGGCGGCGGGGTGCCGATCAAGGCCGGCAACGAGGTCATCGGCGCGATCGGCGTAAGCGGTGCTCCCGGCGGCGAGAAGGACGAGGCTTGCGCCAATGCGGGCATCCAAAAGGTCGCCGACAAGCTGAAGTAGGATCGCCGCATTATGGAGCGCATCGACCTTCGTTCCGACACCGTCACCCTTCCATCACCGGCCATGCGCCAGGCGATGGCGGCGGCGCCGGTCGGCGACGACCAGTACGGCGAGGACCCGTCGGTCAACCGGCTGCAGGAGCGGATCGCCGAATTGCTCGGCAAGGAGGCGGCGCTTTTTGTGCCGAGCGGCACGATGGCGAACCAGATCGCCCTCAATATCCTGACGCGTCCGGGCGACGACGTCGTCGTCGGCGACGAGGCGCATATCGTGTGGCACGAATCCGGCACTGCGCGCGGCAAACTCCGGCGTCCAGTTCACGGTTGTCGGCCAGGGCGGGCTGTTCACCGCCGCCGATCTGCGCGCGGCCTACAAGCCTCCCGGCCATATCGTATTCCCGCCGACGACCTTGGTGGCGATCGAGAACACCCACAATCGCGGCGGCGGCGTCGTGTTCCCGCAAGCCGAAGCCGTCGCGATCTGCGAAACGGCGCGGGAACTCGGCCTTGCCAGCTACCTCGACGGCGCGCGCTTGTTCAACACCGCCGCGGCGTCGGGTCACAATTTGGCCGAGCTCGCGGCGCCGTTCGACTTCGTCTCGGTCGCGCTATCGAAAGGGCTCGGATGTCCGGTCGGGAGCCTGATCGCCGGCCGTTACGCCGGGATCGTGCGGGCCCGGCGGGCGCGGCGCATGTTCGGCGGCGCGATGCGCCAATCCGGCATTCTCGCCGCCGCCGGCCTCTATGCGCTCGACCACAATTTCTCCCGGCTCGTCGACGACCACGCAAACGCGCGCCTGTTGGCGGAACGGCTGGCGGGTTTGCGGGGTGTCCGCCTGGATCTCGCGACAGTGCAGAGCAACATCGTCATTTTTCGTATGGAAGAAAGCGCGCCGGACGCCGCAACGATCGTCGCGCGCGCCGAGGAGGCGGGAGTGCGGGTTTCCGCTTTTGGCGAGCGCACCGTGCGCGCCGTCACCCATCTCGATGTCAGCCGTGAGCAGTGCCGGCGCGCCGCAGATCTGCTGGCCGCGGTGGTTGAGCGCCACTGACTTCGCTGCCGCGCTTGCGCAGCAATATTTTCTGCTCGCCGGAGAGCACGAGTTCGCCTCGCTGATTGTGCACCGTAGCCCCAAGGGTGACGACGCCGGTCGAGCGCTGAGGCGTCAGCGCCGTAATCTCGAGCATCGGGTAGAGCGTGTCTCCCGGATAGACCGGCTTCAGGAACTTCGAAGTTGCTCGGTGAAAGCGATCAGCGCGTCGCCGATCGCAAGCGCAAAGCTGCTGGCCCCCGCGGCGGTGAAACAAAGGATCTGGAAGCCATGCGCCAGCAGCCCCGGGTGGCCGCGCTCGCGGCAATATTCGACATCGTAGTGAATCGGGTGATTGTCGCCCGAGAGAGTCTGGAAGGCGGCGAAGTGCCCCTCGGTCATCGTCCGGCTCGGGATGTAGAAGCGCTCGCCGACTGCGAGATCCTCGAAATAGCGGCGTTCGGGATAGTGGTGCTGACGCGGCTCGAAACTTTCGGTCATGTCGCCCCCGGTTATGACGCCTTTGGGATGAGCAAGGTTTTCTCAGTGCAAAGGCTCGCGCTCACCGGCACCCCTTATGCTATCAGGTCCCGCGCGTCCGGCGCGCCTGTCTCGGTATGTGACCGATCCGTTGGCACGGTCCGTGGAAATGTTCTAAACTCCGCCAATAGTTCCTTTTGGGAGGATTTCATGCCTGCGATCAAAGCCTTCGACCTCGCTTATGGGCGCCTGCGCTCGCCCGATCTCGACAAGCAAGAGGAGTTCCTCACTGATTTCGGCATGGTCCGCGCCGACCGGACGAGGAACGCCCTTTACATGCGCGGCACCGATGCCCCGCACCACATCCATGTCACCGAACTTGGCGAGCCCCGCTACGTCGGCATCGCCGTCCATGCGGCGAACCTGGAGGACCTCGAGAAAATCTCGCGGGTCGCCGGCGCCTCGCCGATCGAAAACATCGACGAACCCGGCGGCGGGAAGCGTGTGCGCTTGACAGATCCCGACGGATACCAGGTCGAGGTCGTCTATGGCATGGAGATGCTGGATCCAATCCCGGTCAAGCGTCCCCCAGTCAATTCCGGCGACAACAAATACCGCCGCAAGGGCGAGTTGTTCCGGATCGAGCAGGGCCCGTCGCACATCAAGCGGTTCGGCCATTTCGTCATAATGTCGAAGAATTTCGACAAGACGCTCGGCTGGTATCGGGAGATCGCTCGGCTTCCGCTGCTCCGACGAGTTCTATGCCGGGGAGAAGACCAATATCGTCGGCTCGTTCAACCGCCTCGACCGCGGCGACGACTATGTCGACCATCACGCCTTCTTCTGCATCCGCGGCGACAAGAGCGGCCTCAACCATCTGTCCTACGAGGCCGCCGACATCGACGACGTGATGGTCGGCAACGAGCATCTGCAGAAGAAGGGCTATCAGCACATGTGGGGCATCGGCCGCCATCTGATCGGCAGTCAGCTGTTCGATTACTGGGCCGATCCGTGGGCCCGCGTGCACGAGCATTGGGCCGACACCGACGTGTTGAACGCCCACACCCCGCCCAACCTGTTGGAGCGCGGCGACGGCACCGGCGGTCCATGGGGCCGACCGATCCCTCCGATCTTTATGGGTCACGCCTCGCCCTAAGTCGCGCAGAAAGAC
>CAVOHI010000015.1:0-70896 GCA_963695605.1 uncultured Alphaproteobacteria bacterium
GGGACTAGGTCGCCCGCTTATGGCGCCGGATGACGGCGTGACTAGCGACCTAAAGCCTTATCGTCAACCGCGAACGGGTGCAGCGCCTGAGGCGGCTAATATCGCAGGATACCATTGCTCGCGTTCTTTTCACGCAAGGCAACTAGCAAGGCCTGCATCTGCCCGCTGTTGCGCTGGATGACTGAGACCACTTCGGAGTGCTGCATGCTAGCCATGTTGATGCCACCGACAAACAAGTTGGTCACCTTGTAACCATTATTGGTCGGGTTGAGTTGCCAACCGACCACGATCGGTACAATACCGTTGAGCCGGCTCGTGACGATGACCCCTTCCTCATTGGGCTGGCTCCCCAGCACTGTGATGCTTTCACCACTGAGATGGCCAAGGAGGGTAGAATAGACGATGACGATGTAATCCTCGTAACGGTTGGCATACTCCTGCCGCTGCGGTGCCGTCGTGTTTTGCCAATGCGGCCCGAGAGCAGAACGAGCACAGGCTTCCGCGTCGAAATACTGACGAAATAGTTGGCGGAACCGCCCCTGTACAGCCGCCGTATCCCCGTTTCGCATCGCTGCGAGGGCGCGAGTTCCAAGATCGTTAACAAAGCTCGCCGGATCATCCGTGGCGGCCAAGCTTCTCGGGGCACCCCCGATGATGCTGGACAGCAGGACGAAAGCCGATAGCAGCAAAGAACGCTGTATCATTTGAAGCTCCCCCATCAATCCATCCGTGACACGCCAGAGGCGTGCGCGGAAAGCGCGCAGCACCTCGGCGCAGAGTCTTCACAGCGTTAGCGGCAGACCCGCTGGCCATTTACGAAAGCACACCCGGGCGCCACTGCTTTGGTCGCGGTGTTGCCGCGCGCACCTGTGGCGGTCGCACCAGCTCTCATACGCATTCCGCTCGTTCCGGCGGCCGCTGCCCCTCGTGGTCCGGCGACGACGGCCCCGTTGGGACCGGCACAGCCGGCGCGAACGACACCAGCCGCACATTCGACGGCGTGCGCGGTCGGAATGACACCAGCCAATAGGGGAAGGACAGTCGCAATGGCAAACAGCGTGGGTTTCATCGCTTATCTCCTCTCTCGTGGGGTCCCGTCTTCAGGTAAAACCGCCCGCCGGTAAGTTGCGCCGCGCGAACGAGAGCGAGTATTTAAGGCGAAAACCCCCTCTGTGAGGCAACCCTCGGAAACTACTCAGAAACAAATCAGAAACAAATTTCTGTCGCGCCGGACGCCGATTATTTGACAGATTAATGTCACGGCTTCTTTACGTCGTAATGAGATCCCGCATTATTCATCAACGTTTGCAAATCAGCGGAACCGGCGTGCTTATCGGTTCGGCTCTTCTTTTTGCGATCTGGGCAAATCTACCAATCTGGTAAGGCCATCTAGCGGCTTCTTGGTGGTCGACTTCACGAGGTTTGCAGTGGTGGCCTGCACTCGTGCTCCTCCGGGAAATAAAATTGCGGTGATGTGAAGCAGCTCACACAGTTTCGAGCACCGATCGGATATTTATGACCAACAGACCGGCAACGGACAGTCGTGCACATTATTGCAGAGCAGCTCTCCATTCCTGAGGAAGTTCGAGCCTCGTTGTCTGGAGGCCGAGTCTGGTTCCAAGCATAGTGGAGAAGGAGACTACCATGGCCGAGATGTTCCAGAAGGCTAGCGAATTGCGACAGCTCATTCATCCCGCCGGGCAGGCGGTGCCTTTCGACACGGGAACCGGCGCGGTAGGGCCTGTTCTGCCCATCAGCGCAGTCGTCGGGGTCAGCGGGTTCTCGTTCGATTTCTTCAATGAGGGCGGCACGAACAACCTGCTGCCCGGGCGGCCGACGACCCAGACAGCGTCATTCACGCCTCCAAGGGGGGCAGGGGCTTTTGTCTGTCTGAGCACGCTTCTCGGCGCGTTCGTGACGGACGGCGGAGCCAACCTGACCGAGCGTCCCCTGGGAGAGTTCGAGGTCAGTGTGGGGTTCGCAGGCCCAACCACCCTTTCCTGCACGATCAGACTGACCGACTCGAACAGCGACGATCCTGTGAAAGTCAGTGTTCGAGGGCTGATCGTATTCTTCCGATAAACCTCGACCGCGAGGGAGAAGCGGCTCGGTTCACGCCGAGCCGATTGGGCGGGTGACTTGCGAAATCGGCGCCACGCGCCGGCGCCGTCGATCGTTGCCGCGTCGAGCAGGTCCTGCGGCACGCCGGCAAGTCCGGCCAGAAAAAACAGCATGTAGTAGCCGGTGTTTTTTCCAGACGGTGATTGCCACGACCGAGCCCAATGCCAGATCGGTGTCACCGAGCCAGTTGATCGCGGGGCCCCCGAGTTTTGCCAGTAATAGTCGAGAAGACCCTCGCGGCAGCAAGATGAAGCTGAACAGGGTCGCCGCTGGCGAGAGCGGGATCATCAGTGGCATGACCAGGAAGGCGCACAACACCGGTGAAGCGGTTGGCATCCCGCAATGCCAGCGCAAAGAGCAGAGCGAGCACGAGGCTGGGCACTATGGTGCCGACCGCATACTCCGCATTGTTCCAGGCGGCGCGGGTGAAGTGCGGATCGGCAAAGAACGGCGATAATCGTCGAGACCGAGTGCGTGCGGGCCTGCGAACCGCCCGACCATGAAGGAGTCGCCGAGCACCCGCAACACCGGCCAATAGGTGAACGCGGCAAGAAAGGCAAAGGCGGGAGCGAGCAACGCCACGACCGGCATCCAGCGCGAGCGGCTAAGCCGTCTTCCCCCATGGTTTTCATGGCTGCGCCACCCAGTCGCGCTTCCCGATGATCGCCCTCGCCTCGGCGGGATATCTCGTCTTTGCTCCCAACCACCGCGACGCTATCTGCAATGGCGGAAGCGCCCGATGGATCGATCGGCCGGAACAAAACTTCGGTAAGCCGGAGACTTGGGACGAGACCAGCTTTCGCGACCGTGCCGACGATATTGTCCATCTTGTCGCCGCGCTGAACGCCATGCTGGAGTGGCGTAACCGCATCGATTGGCAGCGCTTTGGGCTCGTCGGCCATTCTCTCGGCGGCTACACGGTGCTGGGCCTCAGCGGCGCGTGGCCCAGTTGGAAGCTCGACAGGGTCAAAGCCGTGCTGGCGCTCTCACCCCATGTCCGGCCCTTCCTAGTGCGCGGGACCCCGGCCGGCTTGGGCGCTCCGGCGATGTATCAGGGCGGCACCTCGATTTCGGCATCACCCCGGCGCTGCACAGGGAATCAATTCGCGTCGTCAGCCGCCACGCGAAGACCCGACAGAAACAGCTCGCGGTCCGCGGGGCTGCGCAGCTGTGCGGCGCTCGGCACGAGGCGAGGCGTAATGCGGCGCAGCCCCGCAATGATCGCACGCGCTTCATCGAGCCGTCCCATATGGACATAGCACGCGGCGAGAACGCGGTACGAATGCGGATAACCCGGGTTTTCTTGAACAGACAGGAGCAGCTTCGACGCTGCTTCGCCAAACTCGCGTTTGAAGAAATGAGCTTCACCGATCAAGCTCAGCGGCGTACCCGTTCGCTCGCGCGGGCTCAGCCGCAGCGCAGTCTCGGCATGCTCGATCGCGAGATCGTGCAGACCGGCCCACAGCCTCAGAACGCCACTCAAAAACCAGCCGCGGGAGAAGCTCGGGGTAAGCGTGAGGGCACGGTCGACCAGCGCCATCATGGCACCGATATCCTCGCCGAAATTCGCCAGAACGAAGGCGGCGTTGGCCAGGATGCCCGGGTCGTCGCCCGCCACCTGGAGCGCCTGCCGAGCAAGATCTACCGCTTCGCTGGCCGTCTCCGGTTCTTCGGCCCAGCCCTCTCTGAAGAGCCGCATCTGGCACATCGCCGCCAGGGATAGCGCCGGCCCACAGTGCCGGTCGATCGTTATCGCCTGATGGAGCAATTCCAGAGCCTTAAGAAGCCGCTCTTTTGTTATTGGATAGTAGGTCGCAAGCGCGCGCAGATAGAGATCGTAGGCAGTAACCTCATGCACCGAACGGGCAGCCGAGCGGCGGACTTCAGCGGCTTGCAATGCAGGCTCTATAACCCCGGCGACGTTGATCGCCACCCTGTCCTGGAGATCGAAAACATCTTCCAGGGAGCCGTCGAAACGATCGGCCCAGAGATGTGCGCCCGTCTCGGCCTCGATCAACTGTGCGGTAATACGCACCCGGTTCCCACCCTTGCGCACCGAGCCTTCGAGAACGTAGTGGACGCCAAGCTCGCGTCCCACCTGCTTCACGCCGACCGATCGTCCCTTGTAAGTGAAGCTCGAATTGCGGGCGATGACGAACAGCCAGCGGATACGGCTGAGCGCGGTGACGATCTCCTCGACCATGCCGTCGGCGAAATATTCCTGCTCCGGGTCGCCGCTCATATTCTGGAACGGCAGGACCGCGATCGACGGCTTGTCGGGTAGCGCCAGCGGCGCTCTAGCGGCGGTGACCGGGGTCAGAGCTCATTGCCTCACCGGCCATGTTCACATCGAATACCCGGACCGGGCGCGCGATGTTCTTGACCTGCTGCTCGCCCCTGTCATCGAAGGCGAAACCGAGCTTGTCGCGCACCTGGTCGCGCACCACCCGGCTGACGCAGAATTCCGCCCGGGGTCGCCAAGGCTTCGAGGCGGGCGGCGACATTGACGCCATCGCCGTAAATTTCCCTCCCGTCCTTGATGATGTCGCCGAGATTGATGCCGATGCGAAACTCGATCCGCCGATCCGCCGGCAGATCGGCGTTGCGCAGGGCCATCTCGCGCTGGACCTCGACCGCGCAGCGCACCGCGTCGACGACGCTCGCGAACTCGACCAGGAGGCCGTCGCCCATGGTCCTCACGACGCGGCCGCGATGCTCCTTGATCTTCGGATCGGCAACCGCGCGGCGCAGCACCTTCAGCCTTTCGAGCGTGCCCTCCTCGTCCTCGCCCACCAGCCGCGAGTAACCCACGACATCGGCCGCCAGGATCGCCGCCAAGCGCCGCTCTACCTTCCGTTCGCTCATTATCCGCCCTGGCCCAAACGGGAGCTTCGCGCATTTTAACGATCTCCGGCGGCGTTCACCAGAAGCCGGGGAGCAATCGCCAGCGCACCTGTTGGGCATATTCGGTGTAGCCCGGCAATTCGGCGCGCAATGTGCGTTCCTCGATGATTGTCCGCCACAGGAGGAGCGGCACGCCGAGGGCACCGAGCGCCGTCGCGAGCCATGAGCAGAGGGCGATGCCGCTCGCCACGATTGCGGGGATCGCGCCGGCGTACCCGGGATGGCGCACCCAACGATAAGGGCCGGCGGTGACGACCTGGTGCCCGCGCTCCTGTTGTATGCGGACGACCGAGGAGAAGAACCGGTTCACGTGCATCGCCCAGATGAAGAGCGCCAACCCGGCGGCGAAGACCGCGAGCGCTGCGATCCGCAACGACAGCGGAACCGTGTCGGACCAGTGGAACCGGCGATCGAGGCCGGCAATGGTCCAATGGGCAACACAAAGCAGGAAGATGAAGTAGAGCCTCAGCCCCGGCGGGTGGCCGCCCGGCCGCATGCGTTCCCGGGCGAGGTCCTCGTCGGTCAAGAAGAGGCCGGCTACGGACACTGCGGCGAGGACCCCGAGGTAAGCCCAGAACAGCGGAATGTCGATCCGGCCGGCAGCTCCGAACAAGAGGAGGGCGACCAGCAGGATAAACCCGAGTGTCTGGGCGACCATCGCCCGTGACGGTTTTGTCACATTCGCAACTTGCCGCCGGTCGCCTTTTCGACTTGCGCGATCAGGCGCTTTGAGAAGCCCTCAATTTCGGCTTCGGTCAGGGTTCGCTCCTGCGGCTGCAGCACCACAGTGATCGCGAGCGATTTCTTGCCTTCCGGCAGACCCGTCCCTTCATAGACGTCGAACAGACGGATCTCGGAGACGAGCTTGCGGTCGACACTGCGGGCGGCGCGCAGCAGGGTCTCGGCCGGCAGGTCGCCGTCGACGACAAAGGCGAAATCCCGCTCGATCGGCTGGAATACCGAGAGGTGCAAGGGCGGTTTTGCACGCCCGGCGCGTGGTTGGGGCACCGCGTCGAGAAACACCTCGAAGGCGGCGATCGGCGGCCGCGCATCGAGCGCCTCGAGCACCGACGGATGCAGCTCGCCAAACGCGCCGAGCACCGTCGGCCCGAGCCGTAACGTGCCGGCCCGGCCCGGGTGGTGCCAGGAGGGCGGGTCGGCCGTGACCTGGATGTTCTCCGCCGGCGCGCCCATCGCGGCTAGGGCGGCGAGCGCATCGGCCTTGACGTCATAAAGATCGACCTCGCGGGCCGGCGCACTCCAGTGCTTTGGGCCGGTGCGCCCGCTGCGCACGCCGGCGGCGGCGAGCACCTGGCCTTCCGGCGTGTCGTCGCGATAGAGCGGTCCCAGCTCGAACAATGCCGTATCGGGATAGCCGCGATCGGCGTTGCGGCGGGCCGCCGCGACGAGCCCCGGCAATAGCGACGGCCGCATTGCATCGAGGTCGGCGCTGATCGGATTGACGAGACGCAATTCCGGCTTGGCGCCACCGAACAACTCCGCCTCGCACGTCGAGACAAAAGAGAACGTCACCCCTTCGGTCAGCCCGCGCTCGGCAAGGGTGCGGCGGACCAGCTCGGCGCGGCGTTGTTGCGGCGCCAATGCCGGCCGCGACAGCGGCGTCGCTCGTTCGAGCGGGACCGCCGGGATCTGGTCGTAGCCCTTGATGCGCAGCACCTCCTCGACGAGATCGGCCTCGCCGACGATGTCGCCGCGCCATGAGGGCGGCTCGACCGAGAGATCGCCTCTCGCGAGGGTCTCGACCCTGCAGCCGAGCACGGTAAGGATCGCGGCGCTCTCCTGATATGGCACATGGAGCCCGCCGAGGCTCGCCGGCCGGTCGGCGCGCAGCACATATCGGCGCCGCCAATCCGGCACAGCGCCGGCCGTGATGACCTCGGACGCCTCGCCGCCGCAAAGCTCCAGCATCAACCGCGTCGCAATCTCCAGCCCATCCCTGACAAAAGCGGGATCGAGACCGCGCTCGAAGCGATAGCGGGCATCGCTCGCAATGTTGAGCTTGCGGCCGGTCGCTGCGGTGCGCACCGGGTCGAAGAGCGCCGCCTCGATGAGCACCTCGGTCGTCGCTTCGGTGCAGGCGGTCGCCTCACCACCGATCACGCCGCCGAGACTCTGCACGCCGGCCGGATCGGCAATGACCGTCATTTCCGGATCGAGCGCGTATTCCTGGCCGTTGAGCGCGAGCAAGGTTTCGCCCGGCCTCGCCAAACGCACCGTGAGATCGCCGGCGAGGCGGCGGGCATCAAACACATGAAGCGGCCGGTCGAGGTCAAAGGTCAGGAAATTGGTGATGTCGACGAGCGCCGAGATCGGCCGCAGCCCGATCGCTTCGAGCTTGTTTTGCAGCCATGCCGGGCTCGGCCCGTTATGGACGCCGCGAATGTGCCGTCCGAGAAACAGCGGGCAAGCAGTGCGGTCCTCGATCTCGATGCCGATCGGCGAGCGGAAGCGCCCAATGACCGGGGTTGTGTCGAGCGGCCTCAGATGTCCGAGGCCGGCGGCGGCGAGATCGCGGGCTATACCGCGGACGCCGAGGCAGTCGGCACGGTTCGGCGTCACCTTGATGTCGAGCACGGTGTCGCCGAGCCCGACAAGGCTCGCATAGGGCACCCCCAACGGCGCATCCTGCGCCAATTCGATGATCCCCTCGTGATCGTCGCCGAGGCCGAGCTCATAGGCGGAGCACAACATCCCGCGCGAGGCAACGCCGCGGATCACCGTTTCCTTCAGCAATGCGCCGGTGCGCGGGATGACGGTGCCGGCCGGAGCAAAGACTCCCTTCATCCCGGTATGGGCGTTCGGTGCGCCGCAGACCACCTGGACCTGCCCTTTGCCAGTATCGACGACACAGACTTTGAGCCGGTCAGCATTAGGGTGCTGTTCCGCCGATACAACCGAAGCGACGGTGAAAGGTTCGAGACCAGCGGCACGGTTCTCCACACTTTCCAGTTCATGGCCGAGCATAGTTAGCCGCTCGCCGATGACCGCGAGCGGCGTGTCGGTTTCGAGATGCCCCTTTAGCCAGGCGAGCGTCGTCTTCATGCCACCGCTCCGCCTAGCAGCGGGCCGCGAACAAGCGAAGGGACATCGAGCGGCAAAAAGCCGTAATGGCGCAGCCAGCGCAGATCGGAATCGTAGAATGCCCGCACGTCGGGGATCCCGTATTTCAGCATCGCCACCCGCTCGATCCCCATGCCGAACGCGAAGCCCTGATACTCGGACGGGTCGATGCCGCAGTTTTTCAGTACCCGCGGGTGGACCATGCCGCTGCCGAGGATCTCAAGCCAATCGCCGCCGGCCCCGATCCTGAGCTCGCCGCCCTGGCGCGAGCAGCCGATATCGACTTCGGCCGAGGGTTCGGTGAACGGGAAATAGCTCGGGCGAAAGCGTACCGGCAGGTCGTCGAGCCCGAAGTAGGCGCGAAGGAACTCGATCAGGCAGCCCTTCAGGTGGCCCATATGGGTGGTCCGGTCGATCACCAATCCCTCGACCTGATGAAACATCGGCGAGTGGGTCGCATCGTGGTCCATTCGGAAGGTGCGGCCGGGGACGATGATCCGGATCGGCGGCTGTTGCGCGAGCATCGTGCGGATCTGCACCGGAGAGGTGTGGGTGCGCAGCACGAGGCGCGACCCGTCCGGCCGCCCCGGCAGATAAAACGTGTCGTGCTCTTGCCGGGCCGGGTGCTCGGGCGGGATGTTGAGCGCGGTGAAATTGTAGAAATCCTCCTCGATGTGCGGGCCCTCGGCGACTACGAAGCCCATCTCGCCAAAGATCGCGACGATCTCATCGACCGTCTGGCTGATCGGATGGAGCCGGCCCGCGGTGGCGAAGGGCACCGGGAGGGTCACGTCAGCACGCTCGCCGGCGAGCCGCTGTTCGAGCGCGGCGCGCCCGAGCCGAGCGCCGGCCTTGCCGAGCGCCTCCATGATGCGGTCCTTCGCGGCGTTCAATTCGGCGCCTGCGCGCCGCCGCTCTTCCGGTTCGAGCCCGCCCAATTCGCGCATCGCCAGGGTTAGCGTCCCTCGTCTTCCGAGTACCCTGACGCGCAGCTCCTCCAGCGCCTCCGGCGACTGCGCGGCGGCAATCTCGGCGAGGATCGCATCGGTCGAAGGGTCGAAATCCGACATCGGCTCATTCTCACAAACAAACGGGGCCGATCGACGGCCCTCCCGCCGTGCGGGTGAGGGTAGCATCGCCGTCCAGCAAGTTCGCATCAGTTTTCGGGAGATAGTTGCTAGGCAAGCGGATGGAAACTACCGTGACAGACGAACGCGCGCAGGAGAAGACGAATGGAAATCGGCGTCTATCATGAATTTCACTGCCGGCCGGATCAGAGCCCGGCGGCGGCGTTCGAGGAGGCGCTGGGGCAAATCGAGGCTGCCGACCGCTGGGGTCTCGACGCGATCTGGCTCGCCGAAATTCACCAGCAAGCTCGCCGCTCGGTACTGACCGCGCCGCTGACTGTCGCTGCCGCGATAGCGGCGCGGACGCAACGCATCAAGATCGGCACTGGCGTGCAGGTCCTGCCGCTATGCCATCCGCTGCGCCTTGCCGAAGAGACCGCGACGATCGACCAAATCAGCAAAGGCAGATTGCTGTTCGGCGTCGGTCGCAGCGGCAATCCGCGATCCTATGTCGCCTATGGTGTGCCTTATTCGGAAAGCCGCGAGCGTTTCCTCGAAACGCTCGAGATCGTCAAGCAGGCGTGGGTGCAGCCGACCTTCTCGTATGAGGGCAAATACTACAGCTTCACCAACGCCTCCGCCGTGCCGAGACCCTATCAGCAGCCGTGTCCGCCGATTCGTGTCGCCGCTGCCAGCGAGGAGACCTTTCCGTCGCTCGGCGAGGCTGGATATCCGATATTTGTCGCGGTCCGCAGCGGCTCCCTTTCGGGATTGGCGCCGGACCTCGCCGCTTATCGCAAGGCTTATCGCGAGGCCGGCCACTCCGGCGAGGGCGAGGTTTATCTGCGGCTGACCCTGCACATCGCCGACACCGACCGGCGGGCGCAAGACGAAGCCGAGGAGAGCATCATGTCCGGTTACCGGACCTTGAGCACGCGGCTCGAAAATTCGCCTAATCGCCGCCGTGCGGCAGAGGCGGCGACGGTACGGACGATCTCCTACGAAGAGGTGATGCGCGACAAGGTCATCATCGGCAGCCCGGAAAGCGTCGCCGACCGTCTGCGGCAACTGCACGAGGAACTCGGATTGGACGGCATCCTGGCGGAGCTGAACTTCGGCGCGCTGATCCCGCCGGAGCCGATGACCCGCTCATTGCAGTTGCTCTGCGAAAATGTGATGCCCCACCTGCAATAGCCTACGCCCAAATCAGGCTCACGACGAAACGCAGGGATGCGGCAATCAGAAACAGCCCAAAGCCGATTTCCAGCCGGCGCCTCGGCAGCGCGTGAGCGAGGCGAGCGCCGAGCGGTGCGATCCAGCTCGAGATCGGCGCGATCATGACGACGCCGATCACCGAGACGAAACCGAGCGACAGAGGCGGCAATTGCGCCTGATGAGGTAGGCCGGCGATCAGGTAGCCGAGCGTGCCGGCGATCGTGATCGGAACACCGAGGCCGGCCGAAGTCGCTACGGCGTTGTGGATCGGCACGCCATAGAGCGTCATCATCATCGTCGCGAGCGAGCCGCCGCTGATCCCCATCAGCGACGACGCGAGTCCAACCAGAAAGCCGCACCCGGTCATCCCGGCGCGACCCGGCAGGCTTCTGCCCAGCACCCAAGTCTCGCGGCCCGCGAGGAGCTTGGCCGCGATGACCCCGGCGATCACGACGAAGGCCAGTTTCAACACCCGCGCGGGCGCAAACGCAGCGGTCACCGACCCCGCCGCGACGCCGATCACTGCCGGCGCAGCCCAAGACCGCATCACTGCCGAGATCACCAGACCCTTTGCCCGATGGGCCCGGTACGACCGCACGGTGGTCGGCACGATGATGGCGAGGGAGGTTCCGACGCAGAGCTGCATGCGGACCTCTTCGGGCACGCCGAGGAGGCGGAAGACCTCGAAGAGCACCGGCACGATCACGGCGCCGCCGCCAATCCCGAACAAGCCGGCGAGCAGCCCCGTGACGACTCCGGCGGCCATTACGGCGACGGCCAGCCAAACCAGCTCGGCGATCGGCACCCCGGCCATGCCTCAGCCGCGGCCGTGATGGCGCAGCAGCTCGGTCAGTTCGGAGATGCTCTGCCACTCCTCGCAGCGATCTACGGCGTCTTCGACGCTGCTCACGCCCTCCGGGCGCAGGACGACGTCGGCGAGTTCTCGGAATTTCCCCCGGATCTCGGATTCGTCAAAGGGCTGCTGAAAATCGCCTCTATGGCTCTCGCGCGAATGCATGCTGTGGCGGCCGTCCGTCAGGGTTACGGTGACGCGCGCGGGCCTGAGCCGCGGCGCGACCGCGGTCATCGCCGGGTCCTCCGTCACCTGCACGCGGTGGCGCAGCGCTGCTATCGCCGGGTCTTGCAGCGCGGAATCATCGAGCGCCGCGTAGCCGGCACTGCCTCGCACCACCATCGCCGCGGCGGCATGAGGGAGGGAGTATTTGGACGCGAAGTAATTCGGCGGGTCCGGGTTGTCGCATGACCGAAGCGAAACGGTAGGTCGCGACGTCGATCCGCTCGATCTCGTCCGGCTGCGGGTGCAACGCCGCGAGCGCCTCCTGAAGGCAATCCAGCGCCGGATGGACCGGGTTGCAGCACGCATAGAGCCGGAAATAATTGCGAGTGATGTGCCAGACCGTGCCCAGGTCTTCGAGCAGGCGTTCGGGCGTGAAACCGCCTCCGACCAGATCGCCAAGGGCCTGCTCGATCGCGTCTTCCTGCGCTGCGAAACCGGCCCGGGCCAATTCGGGCGCCAGTGCTGCGGCAAAGCCGCTCATGCCGCCGGCGACATTGAGCGCCGTCGCCCCGGCCACCGCGTTCGTATAGCTCGGCGTCAGCAACAATGTCGTCGCAATGCGCATGGCCCGGCTGATACCGGCCGCGTCGAGCCCATGCAGCCGCGCTCCCGCGGCGGCTGCGGCCAGCAGCGACACCTGGCCGTTCTGGTGCGCCAATGGTCGAGGCGTGAAGCCGCCCGCCAGCCTTGCAGCGACATCGTAACCGAGGACAAAGGCGGCGAGCATGTCGCGGCCTGAGCTTCCGAGGTGCTCGCCGACGGCCAATACTCCCGGCAGCACCTGCATCGCCGCCTGGCCGGAAACAAAGCGCAGCCCCTCGCACAGCTCGATGGACCGCCCGGCAATGCCATTCAACAGCGCGGCGGTGCGCGGATCATGCGCCGGCCAGCCCCGCGCCAACACCGTGGCCCCGGTTCCGGCACTCCCGGCGAGAGCGCCCCTCAGCTCGCGCACCTCGGGACGCTCCGCGCCCGCCAGGATGACCCCCAGGGTATCGAGCAGCACCAGTTTTGCATGGCGCTGCACGGGCTCCGGAATATCCTCCCATTGTGTCTGCGCGACAAACTGCGCCAGGGCTTCGATCTGCAGACCCATTACCCGATAACTCCCCTTATCTGAGTGCCTGCGGAAGTTTGAGTTGCTTCCGGGGCAGCGACAGCTTACACAAGCCAACGGGGTTGTGCAGACACCCCGTCAGACGGCCCACCGTCCAAGTTCTGCGCCCTTCGCTATGCGAGGAGCGCGCATCATGGATGGAGGCCGTTTTTTAATTTCTGCCCGAGGGCCTTGTCGCACGCTCGGCGTCGCTATCGCGTCGGCCGCGCCCCAGCAGCACTTCGATCCCGAAGGGCTGTGCCGGTCCGTGGCGGGCGAGCCTGATATGGCCCGCCACGGCCGCCTACGGCGACCCCAGGTCGGTGCCGCCGGCGCTGGCGGGGGCACTTGGCGGCTTGCTGGCTACCTGGACGACCTTTGTCCCGTGTTGTCTGCGGATCGGGCGAGGCGCGCCTTACAAATTAGCAACAACAAATCCGCTCAACGGCACCCTTGGCGGTATCACGCCGCCGTGGTCGGCGTCATCTCAGAGGATCAGTAACAGAGGAGTATCACTCGATGTACGCAACCCTGAGGTTAACATTGGTTCTTGCTTTGATTTGCTTGTGGAACGCTGCGTTGACACCCTCGTGGGCCGAGGATGACGCAGCCGCTTTGGCGGCTGCCCTTAAAGACACGACCGCGACCCTGCAGGGTGGGCTGAAAGCCAGCGAGCGGGAGGGGATTCCGATCTCGGCCAAGTTCGAGATCGAGGACGGAAAGTTGCAACTCTCGGTCTACACCATGAAGGACAATGATTTCATGGAGGTGGTCGCCGATCCCAAGACCGGCGCGATCGGCGAGGCCGAGAAGATCAAGGATGCGGACGATCTCAAGGCGGCGACAGCTCAAAAATCTGCGATGGCAAAGGCGAAGGTGCCATTGCTCACCGCAACCGAGACGGCGGTCAAGGCCAATCCCGGGTCCCAGGCGGTCAGCATCTATCCGCAGCTGCAGAACGGCCAGGCCGTCGCCGAGGTGACCCTGCTGCAGGGAACGGTTTTGAAGAAAGTTACGGAGAAGCTCGATTGAGAGCGGCGGGTCGGGATTGCCCATCTGACCACCGAAGGGAGGACGACCATGAGATTCCATTTGCGACAGTTAGCGCTTGCGGCTCTGCTTGCCGGAGCGCCCGGTCTTGCCTTTGCGGCCGATGACGGCTGGCAGGCGCAAGTCGGCGAGGCGCTTGGAAAAACCGGCTCGGCGGCGCCGGGCGGCGTCTACCGCGTCGGCCTGCCGCGCACCGATCTCAAGGTCACGCTCGACGGCGTCGAGCTGAAACCCGGCTTTGCGCTCGGCGGCTGGCTCGCCTTCGAGAAAATGGGCGAACGAGGGCATGGTGATGGGCGATCTCGTGCTGACCGATGGACGAGGTCAACCCGGTCATGACCAAGCTCGCCGCGGGCGGCATCGAGATCACGGCACTGCACAATCACCTGCTGCGCAACCAGCCCTTCACGATGTACATGCATGTGCTCGGGCACGGCGATCCGGTGAAGCTTGCCGCGGCGCTGCACACGGCGCTCGCCGAGAGCAAGACGCCGCTCTCTGCCGCAGCCGCCCGCACGCGGCCAGCGCCGCCGCCGATCGATCTCGACACCGCCGCGATCGATCAGGCGCTCGGCGCCAAGGGCACCAATAACGGCGGCGTCTACCAGTTCGGCATTCCCCGCGCGGAACCGATCAAGGACGGCGGCATGGACGTCCCGCCGGCGATGGGCTCGGCCGATCGCGATCAATTTCCAGCCGACCGGCGGCGGCAAGGCGGCGATCACCGGCGATTTCGTGCTGATCGCCAAGGAGGTGAACCCGGTGCTGAAGGCGCTGCGCGACCACGGGATCGAGGTCACGGCGATCCACAACCACATGCTCGACGACCAGCCGCACCTCTACTTCATGCATTTCTGGGCCAATGACGACGCCAGGAAGCTCGCCGAAGGGCTGAAGGCGGCGCTGGCGCAGATCAATATCGCGAAGAGCTGAGCGTGTTCGCGCGGATCGATCCTGCTGGCGGCGCAAGCCTGATGTGGCCCGCCGCCGCGATGGCGCAGACGGCGGGCGCGCCGCTCGTGCTCGAGGCGAAGATCCCGCTCGGCGAGGTGAGCGGCCGCATCGATCACCTGGGCATCGATGTGAAGCGCCAGCGGCTGTTTGTTGCCGAGCTCGGCAACAACAGCCTGGGCGTCGTCGATCTGGCGGCCGGGAAGGTGCTGCGCACGATCGCCGGCTTGAGCGAGCCGCAGGGCGTCGCCTATGTCCCGTTTGCCGACAGCGTCTATGTGGCGAATGCGCGGCGACGGCTCGGTGCGGGTGCTGCGCGGCGATGATCTGGCGCCGATCGGACGCATCGAGCTCGGCGACGATGCCGACAATGTGCGGGTGGACGCGCAGCGCAATCGCGTGCTCGTGGGTTACGGCAAGGGCGCGCTCGCGGTGATCGATCCGGCAACCCGGACCAAGAGTCGGCCGATATCCGTCTCAAGGGCCATCCCGGAGAGTTTTCAGATCGACGAAACCGGGACCCAGGTTTTTGTCAACGTGCCGGACGCCCGCGAGATCGAGGTCGTGGATCTTGCGTCGCGAGGCGAACCGATCCTTGCCGACGCAAGGCGCAGGATCGAATTTCCCGATGGCGATCGATCGTGACGCGCACCGGGTTCTCGTCGTCTTTCGCAGCCCGCCGACCTTGATGGCGCTTTCCAGCCAGGACGGGCGCGTCGTCGCCAAGATCGAGACCTGCGGCGACGCCGACGATGTGTTCGTCGATGCCAAGCGCCATCGCGTCTATGTGAGCTGCGGCGAAGGGGTCGTCGATGTGCTCGAGCAGCGACGAGGCCGGCTATCGGCGGCTCGCGCGCGTGCCGACGGTATCGGGAGCGCGCACCTCGCTGTTCGTTCCCGAGCTCGACCGGCTGTTTGTGGCGGTGCGGGCGAGGTCGAGCGAGCCGGCGGCGATTTGGGTGTTCCGTCCGGCCCCATGAAGTCGGTCAGAAGCGTTGCGGCGCTCATTGCCGCGGCTGTGGTTGTCTGCTGGGGCGGCGCGGCGCAGGCCTATCGTCCGTTCGACGGTACGGATGCGGCCGTGGCGGAAACGGGGAGATGGAGATCGAGCTCGGCCCGGTCGAGTACCTTCGCGACGGAGCCGAGCGCACGCTGCTCGCCCCCGATTCAGAGGATCAATTACGGCTTCACGCCCGGCTGGGAAGCAGCGCTGGAGGGCGAAGTCGCTCACGGTCTGACCGCGCGACATCCCAGGGACGAGCCTGATCGAAAGCGACGCCCTTCTCAAAGGCGTGCTGCGCGAGGGCAGCCTGCAGGAGAAGCCCGGGCCCAGCATCGCAACCGAATTCGGCATTCTGTTGCCCGGGATCAATGACGAACATGGGACTGGAGCAGTCCTTACCGGCATCGTCTCGCAGCGCTGGGACTGGGGAACGGTGCACCTCAATGCTCAAATTGAGCTCACCCGCGAGCAGCATGCCGATTACTTTCTCGACACCATCATCGAGGGCCCGCACGACTGGGTGGTGCGGCCCGTCTCCGAAATCTTCTACGAACGCGATGTCGGTCTGTTTCGACACCCGCTCCGCGCTGATCGGGGCGATCTGGCAGGTTCAAGACAATATTGCGGTCGATTTCGGACTGCGCGGCGCGCATGTCAATGACCACACCGTGGGCGAGATCCGCGCCGGGGTGACCTTCGCCTTCGGCGTCACCAAGGGGCCCGATATCTTGTCGCGCCTCGTCGCTGACGACGCTGCACGGAGTGCACTAGTGCGGGGACGACGGTCGACCGGCGACGAGTGGTGGCGGCCGATGCCTCCCGGGACCTCGGCCGATGCGCTGCGCGTCCTGGCGGCGCGCGGCGTGCGGGCGTTCGGCGACGGCTTTGTCGCCTTGCTGCTGCCGATCTACCTCGTCGAGCTCGGCTTCAGCGCGCTCGCGATCGGCGCGATCGTGACCAGCACGCTGATCGGCACGGCGATGCTGACGCTGTGGGTCGGGTGGATCGCCAACCGGTATTCCCGGCGGTTGCTTCTCCTTGCCGCGGCGGTGCTGATGGCGGCGACCGGGGCCGGCTTTGCAGTCGATCACGGATTTCTGGCCGCTCCTGGTCATCGCCTTTGTCGGCACGATGAACCCGACCTCGGGCGATGCGAGCATTTTCGTGCCGCTCGAGCAGACGGTGCTCACGCAGACGATCGAGCCGCGCCGCGAACCGCGCTGTTCGCGCGCTACAGCGTCATCGGCTCCGTCGCGACCGCGCTCGGCGTGCTGGCGGCGGCGTTTCCCGATTTCGCGACGGCGTGGACCGGCTGCACCCGGACGGCCGCCATGCAGCTGATGTTCGGGCTCTACGCGGCGTTGGGGTTGGTCGCGTTCCTGCTGTACCGGCCGCTGTCGCCGCGGTCGAGATTGCCGAGGAGGCGCCCAAGGCGCCGCTGCAGCAGTCAAAGAGGCTGGTCTACGGCATGGCCGCTCTCTTCGGCATGGATTCGTTCGGCACCGGCTTTTTGGTGCAGTCGCTGCTGGCGCTGTGGCTTTATCAGGCGTTCCACGTTTCAGTTGACGACCGCCGCGGCGATCCTGTTCTGGAGCAGCCTTTGCTCGGCCGTCTCCTATCTCGTTGCGGTGCCGATCGCCGCGCGCATCGGGCTCATCAACACGATGGTGTTCACGCATCTGCCGTCGAACATCCTGCTGATCCTGATCCCCTTCGCGCCCGATCTTGCGACCGCGATCGCGCTGTTGCTCGCGCGCAGCGCGCTGTCGCAAATGGATGTGCCGACGCGGACCTCTTATGTGATGGCCGTGGTGACCCCGCCCGAGCGGCCGGCGGCGGCGAGCATCACCGCAGTCCCGAAGACCTTCGCCTGGGCGGCAGGCTCGATGATTTCCGGCTACCTGCTGACGCTTTCGAGCTTCGGCTGGCCGCTCTTGATCGGCGGCGTTATCAAGGGCGTCTACGACATTCTGCTGCTGATCAAGTTTCAGAAGGTGCGCCCTCCGGAGGAGGCCGCTGTCCAATCGGCACAGTGAAATCCGCGTAGTGAACCTGGGAGAGATCCGATGACGATCGAACTGGAAAGAAGGGCTTTTGTTCAGGGCGGCGTCGCGCTTGCGGCCGGAGCCGCCGTGGCTGCCGCGGTTACCCCCGCCGCGGCGCAAACCGCGGGCCCGGCTGCGGCTGGGCCAAAGCCGGTGACCTTCGACGTCAAACCGATGCCGTTCGACCCGACGAAGATCAAAGGCTTGTCGGAGAAGATCCTGACCAGCCACTACGCCAACAACTACACCGGCGCCGTCAAACGCCTCAATCAGATCACCGAGCAGCTCGCCGGGCTCGATTACGCCAAGGCGCCCGGATACCTGATCAACGGGTTGAAGCGCGAGGAATTGATCGCGACCAATTCGATGATCTTGCACGAAGTCTATTTTGGTGGGCTCGGTCCCGAGGAGAGCCGCCCGGGCCCGGCGCTGGCCGAGGCCCTGGCGCGTGACTTCGGGTCGTTCGACTGGTGGCGCGCGCAATTCGTCGCGATGGGGAAGGCCGAAGGTGGCGGCTCGGGCTGGGTGATCCTGACTTGGGATCCCCGCGACAAGCGGCTGGTCAACGCCTGGGCGGCCGACCATACGACGACCCTGGCCAGCGGTCAGCCGATCCTCGTGCTCGACATGTACGAGCACGCCTATCAGATGGATTACGGCGCCAAGGCGGGCGACTATGTCGAGGCGTTCATGAAGGCGATCCGCTGGGCCAACGCCGACAATCTCTACGCCCAGCACGCCCGCAGCTGATAAGATCCCGGGCCAAAGCACGGAGAGAGGCAAAGATGGCCGTCGTCGAAACCGAGCGTCACGGGCAAATCCTCGTCGTACGGATGAACCGGCCCGAGCGCCTCAATGCGCTCAGTCAGGAAATGCGTACACGGCTCGCCGAGACCTGGACAGCGTTCCGCCGCGACAACGACCTCGAAGTCGCCGTCTTCACCGGGGCCGGCCGGGCCTTCTGCGCCGGCGAGGACATGAAGGAATCGCTGCAGCACGGCGCACCTGGCGGGCGGCGGCCGCCGATCGAGGACCCCTTCATGTCCGGGGCATTGGAGAAACCGGTCATCGCCGCGGTCAACGGCTATGCCATGGGCGGCGGCTTCATGCTCGTCGAGCGCACCGATCTGCGGGTCGCCGCGCGGGGTGCGGTCTTCGAGGTGTCGGAGGCGAAGCGCTGGCTGCTCGGCGGCTACAACCATGGGCACATTGCAAACCTGCCCTACCCGATCGCAATGGAAATGGCGCTCGGCTTTCGCTTTACGGCCGAGCGCTTCTACGAGATCGGCTTCCTCAATCGCCTGGTGGACGCCGACCAGTTGATTCCGAGCGCACTCGCGATGGCCGAGCACCTGCTGACCCTACCGCCGGCCTCGCGCGTCAACACCGTCCATATGATGCGCCAGATGCGCCCGGTTCCGTCGGCCGAAAAACAGCGCCTCGCGGGCGCTTTGCGCGAGCACGGCGCCAAGAGCGATTTGATCGAGTTCGCGAGCCGCCTTTGCCGAAAAACGGCAGCCCCGGTTCAAAGGCTGGGACAACCCGGACGACCGCTACCGGCTGCCTTCACTCGACGCCTCGAAAGGCTGACGTTGCCGAGCTTTCTAACGCAGCTCGGATCTGTCATTGCGAGGAGCCGCAGGCGACGAAGCAATCTCGTGGCAGGGGGTCTCGGTAGGCTCGAGATTGCCGCGCTGCGCTCGCAATGACCGCCTTTCGCTCGCTCTAGGCGCTACGCTCGGTAGCGAACGAGGCGGCTTCGATCAGCGCGCGCCTCTCCGGCCCGTCGGGGAATGCCGACAGCGCGTCGATCGCGCTCGCTGCATAAGAGCGCGCCCGGGAAAGGGTTTCGGCGAGAGCGCCATGGCGCTCGACGAGTTCGGTCGCGTGTTCGAGGTCTGTGGAGCACTGATCCATTTCTTCGAGCGTGCGGCGCCAGAAGGCGCGCTCCTCCTCGTCGCCGCAGGCAAAGGCGAGAAGGATCGGCAGGGTGACCTTGCCGTCGCGGAAATCGTCGCCGATGCTCTTGCCGAGCTCGGTCTCCCGGGCCGAAAAATCGAGCATGTCGTCGACCAGCTGGAAGGCGGTGCCGAGATTGCGGCCAAACCGATCGAGCGCCATCTCCTCAGATTGCGGCCGTTCGGCGACGACCGCGCCGATTCGGCTCGCCGCCGCGAACAACTCCGCGGTTTTTGCCCGGATCACTTCGAGGTAGGACGCTTCTGTCGTCTGCAGATTGTTTTGCGTCATCAGTTGCAGCACCTCGCCTTCGGCTATGACCGAGGAGGCGCGCGACAGGATCTCAAGGACGCGCAGGGATCCGTCCGCCACCATCAACTCGAAGGAGCGGCTGAACAGAAAATCGCCGACGAGAATCGCCGGCTGGTTGCCCCATACGGCATTGGCGGTCTCGCGGCCCCGGCGCAAATCGCTCGCATCGACGACATCGTCGTGCAGCAAGGTCGCGGTATGGATGAATTCGACGGCTGCGGCGAGCGCGACATGCCGTGCCCCGCTATATCCGCAGAGCCGGGCGCAACCGAGTGTCAGCATCGGGCGCAGGCGCTTTCCACCGCTCGCGACGATGTGCCCGGCGAGTTGCGGGATCAGCGCCACCGGGCTCTGCATGCGGTCGACGATCAGCCGATTGACGTGCTCGAGGTCGCTTCCGATAAGCCCGGACAGCGGGTCGAGAGAGGGTTTGTGGATCGCCTCCAGGACATTTATGCCCGCCTCGAGCGCCACCCAATTCTCCTGCCTGTTCCCGTCGAATGCCTGTCGATCGGCTTGACGCGTCTGAATGCCAGCGAGCATAGATTTACCGGAAGGCCGGTCAAGGGCCCGCGCCCTCGCACGCCGATCACAGCCGCGAGAAGCTGAGGATCATGAAGGAGCTGCTGCGTACCAATGACGCCGTTCGCCTGTCGTTCCTGCAGTCGTTGCTGAAGGATTCCGGTATCGAAAGCCTTGTGCTCGACCGCTATACGAGCGTGGTCGAGGGAAGCATCGGCGCCATCCCGCGCCGTCTGATGGTCGCGCAAAAGGATTACCGCCGCGCCTGCTCGGTCCTCGCGGCGGCCGGCGAAGCCGCATAATGAGCGAGCGACCGGCAGAGGAACCCACTTTCACCGAGGACCGTCTGCTCGGCGGCCGCATTCGCGTGAAGCAGCCTGCCGCGGGCTACCGCGTCGCGATCGATCCGTTGTTTCTCGCCGCCGCAGTCCCGGCGGAACCGCATCAACTGGTCCTTGACGTCGGTTGCGGGGTGGGCGCTGCGATGTTGTGCCTCGCCGCGCGGGTGCCGCATTCGCGCCTCGTCGGCCTTGAGATGCAGCGCGATCTCGTCCGCCTGGCAGGCGACAACATAATCCTCAACGGGCTCGAGGCCCGGGCCTCGGTGATGATCGGAGATTTGTTGCATCCGCCGCCGCGGCTCTCCCCTGGGGCATTCGACCACGTCATGGCGAACCCGCCATTTCATCGACACGGTGATGGCGAGCCCGACGCGGCACCAGGAAAATCGGTGGCGACGATAGAGGGAGACGCCAATCTCGCCGATTGGGTGCGTTTCTCGCTCGCGATGGTGCGCTCGAAGGGCACGGTCACGTTCATTCATCGGGCCGACCGTATCGACGCGCTGCTCGGTCAAATCGCCGGACGGGCAGGCGAAGTCGTAGTGTTCCCGTTATGGCCGGGCCAAGGCAGGGCGGCGAGCCGCATTCTGGTTCGCGCGCGCAAGCAGGTCTCCGCTCCAGCGCGGCTCGCCGCCGGCCTGGTACTTCACGATGCCGGCGGCGGCCTCTCGGCCGGCGCGGAGGGCGTGTTGCGCGAGGGTCGTGGGCTCGAACTTTAACCCCGGTGGTTGCGGCCGATTGGAATCCCCATTTGGGATCGCATGAACCTTCGCGACCAACTCAACCTGGAGCGTCTGTGGCGCCGCCGTCCAGTGGTTTCGGTTCTGCGGTTCGAGGGGGTCATCATGCCGCGGCAGCGGCGCGGCGGCTTGTCGCTTGCGAGTCATGCCGGAGCGATCGAAAAGGCGTTCCGCGCTTCCGGGCTCGTCGCCGTCGCCATTGTGGTCAACTCGCCCGGCGGATCGCCGGTTCAATCGGCCCTGCTCTACCGCCGAATCCGGCAGCTCGCCGAAGAAAAGCGCGTCCCGGTAATCGCTTTCGCCGAAGATGTCGCGGCGTCAGGAGGTTATTGGCTGGCGCTCGCTGGCGATGAAATCTTTACCGAGGAGACGTCCCTGATCGGCTCGATCGGCGTGATCAGCGCCGGGTTCGGGTTCAACCAGCTGCTCGGGCGGCTCGGCATCGAACGGCGCCTCCACACCGCCGGGGAGCGGAAATCATTGCTCGACCCGTTTCTGCCGGAAGAGCCGTCGGACGTTGCCCGGCTGACGGAACTGCAACAGGATATCCATCAATCCTTCAAGGAGCACGTGCGGCGGCGGCGCGCCGGCAAGATCGACGAGGCCGACGAGACTCTGTTCACCGGCGACGTTTTGACCGGGCGCATGGCAATGGACCGCGGCTTGGTCGACGGCATCGGCGAATTGCGCACCGTCATGCGTACCCGTTACGGCGACAAGGTCAGGCTGCGCCCTATTTCTGCCGAAAGGCGGCGCTTGCCGTTCTTGAGCCGCCTGCCGTTCGTCGGGTGCGAACCCGCCTCGCTGATTGCCGAACTCGCCGACTGGTTGGAGACGCGGCTTCTGTGGGCGAGGTTCGGATTGTGACAGCTACCCTCACCCCCCTTCCGAGCTTTCGATAAACCGGGTCATGTTTGCCTTTCCGAAGCTCGTTGTGCTCATTCTGGTCATTGCCGCGGTATGGATCGGCTACCGCTGGTTGAACGGGCCGGCGCGCGAGCTGCCGCGGCGGCGCCCGGTACCTCCGCATCCATCCCTCCACGCCGAAGATCTCTCGCCTTGCGGGGTTTGCGGCGCCTATGTTGCCGCCGCGGCACCCGGTTGCGGCAGACCCGATTGCCCGCGGCCGCGGTGATCCGAGACCTCGTCACGGGCCGGCCTTGAGTTTCCAATCCTTGATTCTCGACCTGCAGAACTTCTGGGCGAGGCAGGGATGCGTCATCCTGCAGCCCTACGACGTCGAAGTCGGCGCCGGCACGTTCCATCCCGCGACCGCGCTGCGGGCCCTCGGACCCGAACCCTGGCGCGCCGCCTACGTCCAGCCCTCGCGCCGACCAACCGACGGCCGCTATGGCGAGAACCCCAATCGGCTGCAACAGTATTACCAGCTGCAGGTGATCCTGAAGCCGGCGCCGACGGAGAGCCAGGACCTTTATCTCGCGAGCCTGGCGGCGATCGGCATCGATTTCCGCCTGCACGATATCCGCTTTGTCGAAGATGACTGGGAGAGCCCGACCTTGGGCGCCTGGGGGCTCGGCTGGGAGGTCTGGCTCGACGGCATGGAGGTCAGCCAGTTCACCTATTTCCAGCAGGTCGGCGGGATCGAATGCGACCCGGTCTCGACCGAATTGACCTACGGGCTCGAGCGGCTGGCGATGTATGTGCAGGGCGTCGAGAGCGTCTTCGATCTCGACTACAACGGCGCCGGCGTCACCTACGGCCAGGTCTTCAGGCGCGCCGAACGAGAGTTCTCCGCCTACAATTTCGAGCTCGCGGACACGGCGCGTCTCGTCGTGCATTTCGGCGACGCCGAGGAGGAGTGCCGAAAGCTGGTCGAACACGGTTTGGCCCTGCCGGCGTATGACCAGTGCCTGAAGGCGAGCCATCTGTTCAATCTGCTGGATGCGCGCGGCGCGATCAGCGTCACCGAACGCGCCGCTTACATTCTGCGCGTTCGAGCCCTCGCCAAGGCGTGTTGCGAAACGTGGCTCGCCGGGTCGGACCGCGTGAGCGGCCGTGACTAAATGCGATCCTTCGACGCCGCCGCTGCGGCCGCGTGCGCCTTCATCACCCCGGAAGCGAGCCGGGCTGTCCGGAGAAAATTCAGCTATAGTCCCTCCGGGCATCTGCGGGGCAAATTTCCCCGCGTAGCCGTCACTTCTTCCCTCTCCCTCCGCCGGCGGGGGGGGAGGGTACGGTGAGGGGGGCCGACGGACCCCGTCCGTGGCTGCGCCCACCTCACCCTCCCACGCCTGCGGCGTGGGCCCCTCCCTCTCCTCCCTGAAGGGCGGAGAGGGGCTGTGGTCCTGGGTGTCGCCGGATGAGCTCTTCAGAAGAAATCGTTTACGGGCCGATGCGGGTGCAGCGGCGCGGCGAATTGCTGCTCGAACTGTTGTCGGAGGAGATCCCGGCGGGAATGCAGCGCCGCGCGATCGCGCGAGCTTGCCGGGCTGTTGCGCGACAAGCTCGCCGCCGCCGAGATCCCGGCGGCCGAAATGCGCGGGTATGTCACGCCGCGGCGCCTCACGGTCATTGCGCAAGGGAATTCCCGCAGCGCAACCGATCGCTCCGAGGAGCGGCGCGGGCCGCGCGTCGGCGCGCCGGCGGCGGCAATCGAGGGCTTTCTGCGCTCGCGCCGGGTATCGCCTCGATCGAGGAATGCGAGATGCCGCGACACCGGTCGGGGCGAGTTCTATTTCGACGACGATCAAGCGCGCCGGCCGGCCGACGGCCGACGGTGTTGCCGGAGCTGGTAAGGTCGGCCATCTTCGAGCTGCCGTGGCCCAAATCGATGCGTTATCCCGGCCTCGTCGCTGCGCTGGGTGCGGCCGCTGACCTCGGTCGTCTGCCTGTTCGAGGGCGAGGTGCTTCCCTTGCCGCTCGACCGGGTTCCGGTTGGACGGATGACCAGAGGACATCGTTTTCTGTCGCAGGGCGAGATCTGGTCGCCAACGCGGCCGAGTACCTGGAACGCCTGGGCAAGGCCCATGTCGTACTGGATCACGGAGCAGCGGCAAAGAAATGATCGCGAAGGGTCTCGAAGCGGCTCGCTGCGGACGAGGGGTTTGTACTCAAGGACCAGATCCCGGGCTGCTCGACGAGGTAACCGGCCTGGTCGAGTTTCCGGTCGTACTCGCCGGCGCGATCGACGCCGAGTACATGGCGCTTCCGCCGGAAGTCCTGGCGACCGCGATGCGCACGCATCAGAAATATTTCTCCTGTCTGCAGCCCGACGGCACGCCCGCCCCACGATTTCTGTTCGTCGCCAACAACATCGCCGCTCGGATCAGTGGCAAGACGATCATCGCAGGCAATGAGCGAGTATTGCGGGCGCGGCTCGCCGATGCGCGCTTCTTCTGGGACCAGGACCGGCGCGTTCCGCTGGCGAACCGCATCGAGGCTCTGTCGCAGCGGGTCTTTCACGCCAAGCTCGGCAGCCTCTTCGACAAGGTCGCGCGAATGGAGCGGCTTGCCGAGTTTCTGGCGGATTACGTCCCAGGCGCCGACCGTCGAGCGGTCACGGCGCGCGGTGCAGCTCGCCAAGGCCGACCTCTCGACCGGAATGGTCGGCGAATTTCCCGAGCTGCAAGGGGTCATCGGCCGCTATTACGCGCTGCATGACGGCGAGGATCGGGCGGTTGCGGATGCGATCGCCGAGCACTACAGACCGGCGGGGCCGAATGACGCCTGCCCGACCGCGCCCATCAGCATCGTTGCGGCCCTCGCCGACAAGATCGATTCCGTCGTCGCCTTCTTCTCGATCGGCGAAAAGCCGACCGGGTCGCGAGATCCGTTCGCGCTGCGCCGGGCGGCGCTCGGCATCATCCGGCTGGTTGTCGAGAACGGCTTGCGCGTGCCCCTGGCAGCCGCCTTCACGCACGCTCATTCGACACTGGGGTCGGATGCTCCGGATCCGACCGGCTGAGCTGCTCGATTTTATCGCCGAACGACTGCGCGTTCATCTGCGCGAGCAGGGAATCGGCCACGATCTGATCGCGGCGGTATTCAACCGGGCCGGCGAGCGCGAGGACGATCTCGTCCGGCTGCTCGCGCGTGTTGCGGCATTGCGTGCGTTCCTCGCCTCGGAGGATGGGGCGAATTTGCTGATCGCCTTTCGCCGCGCCTCGAACATCGTTGCCATCGAGGAGCGCCGGGACGCACCGAAGTTACGACGGCGGCATCGATCCGATGCTGCTGCGCCAGTCCGACGAGCGGGTGCTTGCCGAGCGGCTCGCCGAAGTGGGTAAAGCCGCGGGAACTTTCCTCGAACGCGAACAGTTCGAGGCAGCGATGTCGGAATTGGCGCGGCTGCGGCGCCCGGTTGACGATTTCTTCGACAAGGTCACAGTCAATTGCGATGACGCTGCGCTCAGAGAAAATCGGCTGCGCTTGTTGTCGCGCATCCGGGCGACCTTGAACCAGGTGGCCGATTTCTCGCAGATCGAAGGATGAGCGGCGGATGACGAAGTGGGTCTACCGGTTTGGCGACGGCGCCGCCGAGGGCCGCGCCGATATGAAAAACCTGCTGGGCGGCAAGGGCGCGGGTCTCGCCGAGATGAGCAATCTCGGCCTGCCGGTGCCGCCCGGGTTTCACGATCACGACCGAGGTCTGCACCTACTTCTACGCACACGGAAAATCCTACCCAGCCGAGCTAAAGGACCAAGTGGCCGATGGGCTCGCGGCGCTCGAGCGCTCGCTGGGCGCCCGGTTCGGCGACGCGAACAATCCGTTGCTGGTATCGGTGCGATCCGGGGCTCGGGTTTCGATGCCCGGGATGATGGACACCGTGCTCAACCTCGGTCTCAACGACCGAGCCGTCGTCGGGCTGGCGCGCAAGAGCGGCGATGAGCGGTTCGCCTATGACAGCTATCGGCGTTTCATCCAGATGTACGGGCAAGTCGTGCTCGGTGTCGACCACCATCACTTCGAGGAGCTGATCGAAAACCACAAGCTCGAGACCGGCGCCAGCCTCGACACCGACCTCTCCGCAGAGGATTGGCGGACCGTCGTCTCCGGTTTCAAGGACGTCGTAAGCCAGGAATACGGTCATCCCTTCCCGCAAGACCCCGAGGAGCAGCTGTGGGGCGCGATCGGCGCAGTCTTTGGTTCCTGGATGAACCCGCGCGCGGTCACCTACCGCCGGCTGCACGACATCCCCGCCGACTGGGGGACCGCGGTCAACGTGCAGGCGATGGTGTTCGGCAATATGGGGCCGGATTGCGCGACCGGCGTCGCCTTCACCCGCGACCCTTCGACCGGCGCAAACGCGTTTTACGGCGAGTTCCTGGTAAATGCGCAGGGCGAGGATGTCGTGGCCGGGATCCGCACCCCGCAGCATCTGACGATCGCCGGCAAGGAGGCGAACAACTCGGCTTTGCCGGCGATGGAAGAGGTCATGCCCGAGGTGTTGACCGAACTCCACAAGGTGCGCCGGACGCTCGAGGACCACTACCGCGACATGCAGGACATCGAGTTCACCGTTCAGCGCGGCAAGTTGTGGATGCTGCAGACGCGCACCGGCAAGCGCACCGCGCAGGCCGCGCTGAAGATCGCCGTGTCGCTGGTCGAGGAGGGGGTGATTGATCGGGAGGAGGCAATCCGTCGGATCGAACCCGGGTCACTCGATCAGCTGCTGCACCCAATGCTGGATCCATCGGCGAAAACCACGGTTCTCGCGCGCGGATTACCGGCTTCGCCGGGCGCCGCCTCGGGCAAGGTGGTGTTTTCCGCCGACGAGGCGGAATCGTTCGCCGCGCGCGGCGAAGCGGTGATCCTCGTCCGCATCGAGACGAGCCCTGAGGATATCCACGGCATGCACGCCGCGAGAGGGGTGCTGACGACCCGCGGCGGGATGACGAGCCACGCCGCGGTGGTGGCCCGCGGCATGGGGCGGCCTTGCGTCGCCGGCGCCGGTGATCTGCGGATCGACTACGAGGCGCGCACGATGGCGGCGCGCGCCACTTTGGTGAAGGCAGGCGAGATCATCACTATAGACGGGTCGACCGGCGAGGTGATGGTCGGAGAGGTGCCGACGATCCAGCCGGAGCTGTCGGGCGATTTCGCTACGTTGATGGGCTGGGCGGACGCGATCCGCCGCCTCAAGGTGCGGGCCAATGCGGAAACACCGATCGATGCCCGTGCGGCCCGCCGGTTCGGCGCCGAGGGCATCGGGCTCAGCCGTACCGAACACATGTTCTTCGAGGCCGACCGCATCGGCGCGATGCGGCGGGTGATCATGGCCGAGGACGAGGCCGGGCGGCGCGCCGGGCTCGCCGATCTGCTCCCGATCCAGCGCGAAGACTTTGCCGAAATATTCCGCATCATGAAGGGGTTGCCGGTCACGATCCGCCTCCTCGATCCGCCGCTCCACGAATTTCTGCCGAAGACCGAAGCGGAGTTCGCTGAAATGGCGCGGCTTACCGGCAGGGAGGTCGCCGCGATCCGCCATCGTGCCGTGGCGCTGCACGAGACTAACCCGATGCTCGGTCACCGCGGCTGCCGGCTCGGCATCACCTATCCCGAGATCTATGAGATGCAGGCGGCGGCGATCTTCGAGGCTGCGGTTGCTGTAGCCAAGGAGGCCGGCGAGGCGGTCGAGCCCGAAATCATGGTGCCGTTGATTGCGACGAAAAAGGAATTCGACATCCTCAAAGGGATGATCGATCGCGTCGGCAAGGAGGTCATGGAGCGGGAGGGCACGGTTGTGCCTTACCTAGTCGGCACGATGATCGAGTTGCCGCGGGCGGCGCTGCTCGCCGGCGATATCGCCCAGACCGCCGAGTTCTTCAGCTTTGGCACCAACGACCTGACGCAGACGGTTTTCGGGTTGTCGCGCGATGACGCCGCGAGCTTTGTCGGAACGTATCAGAGGCTCGGGATATTCGAGCACGACCCGTTCGTTAGCCTCGATGTTACTGGGGTGGGTGAGCTCGTGCGCATAGCGGTTGAGCGCGGACGCGCCGCCCGGCCCGGATTGAAGCTCGGCATTTGCGGCGAGCACGGCGGCGACCCGGCCTCGATCACCTTCTGCCAAGAGGTCGGGCTCGACTATGTCTCCTGCTCGCCTTATCGGGTGCCGATCGCACGGCTGGCCGCGGCACAGGCCGCGCTGTCGGGCGAACACGGGAGCGGAACGACATGACGGCCAAAGTCATCGGAATTCTTCTAGCAGCGCTCGTTGGCGTTGCGGGTGCAAACGTCGCCGCACAGATCAGGGGGCCCGTGCCGACGCTGGCACCGACCGTCTATTCGGCCCCGACACCCGCGCCACTCGCGCCGCCGATCAATCCCGGCCCCGCAGTCGTCCCGCCGGCGGGGCTCTCGCCGCTGCTGACGGAGCCCGGACCTGTGTACCCGACGCCGGAACAGCAGGCGATGCCAGCCTACCCGTCGCCGCAACTGCCCGGCCCGGTCGGTCAGCAGAACATGCAATCCTACCGCAACAATTTGCTCGACCAGCAGTGGCAGCGCGACCGCGCCAGCGTCAACCCAGGCAGCGAACGCAGCCGCGAAATCCAGCAGCAGCTGAACCAGCCGGGACAGCGCTGAGACCGGGTCATTAGGCCTCCAACCGCGCCCGGAGCCAATCGGCGATCGCGGTCCAAAGTGTCGCCGGCGCGCGCACCGCTGCCATCATACCGACATGCCCGAGCGGCGGCCGCAGCACGGTCGCGCCACGGAGCGCCGCGGCCAGTGCTTCCGCAGAGCTGGGTGGGACGATCCGGTCGTGGCCCGGGATCACCACGAGGGCGGGCGAGCGCAGCAGCTTCGGATCGACCGCTTCGCCATTGATTCGCCAGAGGCCGCGGGCCGGTTCGTTTTCGCCATACCACAAGCGCGCGCAGTCGCGCGCCACCGAGGCTGACAACGGCACCCCATCATTGACCCAATCCTCGAGCGCGACAAAATCGCGAGCGTCGTCGCCCGCGGGATCGAGCGCTGCGAGCCGCCTGAATTTGCGCTCCGCGGTGAACGGATCGAGCATGAAAAAAAGGCTCTGGATCACCTCGACCGGCAGAGTGCCCTGTTCGTCGGACAGGAGTGGCAAAAGATCGGCAATCAGACCGAAGAAGCGCGCCGACTGCGCGTGCTCGGCATGAAAATCCCACGGCGTCGCGAGCAACGACAGGCAGGCAGTCTGATCAGGGCGGCGCAGCGCGAGGGCGAGAGCGAACAGCCCACCCATGCAGTAGCCGGCGATCCCGATCGGCGCGCCAGCCAGCGCTAATGCGGCTTCGAAAGCGCTTTCGAGGCGTCCGGCGACATAGTCGGTCAAGTCGAAACCACATTCTTCGCTGCCGGGCGCCCCCCAATCGACCACCAGCGGCCGCAGACCCCGTCCGGCCAGATGCCGCAGAAAACTGCGTTCCGGCACGAGGTCGAGAACGTAGAAGCGGTTGATCAAGGACGGGACGACTAGAATCACCGGGCCGGCCGGTTCGCCGCCGTAATCGAGGAGGCGCGTCGTGCCTTCGCGCCACAGCACAGGCGAGGCTTCAACACTGCGGCGGTAAGGGTGCCGACGATAGGCTTCGAGGCCGGCGAGATAGGATTTGGCGCGGCGCGTGATCTCGAGGTCGAGCGCCGCGGCGACGCTACTCGACCCGGCCGCGTCTATCTCGGCCGCGAGGCTGCGAAGGCGCTCGATAACCGCGCTCGACGGCAGCGACGCGTCTTTCAAGAAGGGCAAGACGGTCCGCGAGCTCGACCACAGCATCATTGCGCTTGCCAGGTGCGCCGCCAATGGGCGCGGCACCAGCCGGCGGTCCAAGCGCCGCTGGTCGCCCGTCCGCCGCGCCCTCATGTGAACCGGAATCACGGGCCACCGCGGCGGTGGCACTCGAGAAGAGTGCAGTCAGGTAATCCTCCCACACCGCCAAAAAGCGGTGGGCCAGGTCCGCGGCATCGGTCATCCCGATCAATATACCCCGTGCTGCAAGGTGGAGAAGCGATTCGCCAGCCGATGGCGCTTGTTTGATAAGGCAATCCCGCCAAAAGCCTGTATTCTTGCTGCCGAGGGACCCTCTCCCCGAGGCGAGACACCGCGCACATGAACACCCCGAGCCGCGACAACTCCAGTCCCAAACCGGTCGTCGTCAAGAAATACGCCAACCGGCGTCTCTACAACACCGCGACGAGCAGCTATGTCACGCTCGACGATCTAGCCAAATTGATCAAGGAGGGCGGCGATTTTGTCGCGCATGACGCCAAGACCGGTGAAGACATCACTCGCTCGGTGCTGACCCAGATCATTGTCGAGCAGGAGCAGAAGGGCGGCCAGAATCTCCTGCCCACCAGCTTTCTGCGTCAGCTGATCGGCTTCTACGGCGACAGCATGCAGTTCCTGGTGCCGGGCTATCTCGAACAGGCGATGATCGCCTTTGCCCGCAACCAGGAGCAGATGCGCAAGAACCTGCAGGCGACATTCGGCATTTTTCCGTTCGGTCAGTTCGAGGAGATGGGCAAGCAGAACATGGCCTTGTTCGAGCGCGCCCTGAAGATGCTCTCGCCCTATGGCCGTGATGAAAAGCCGTTCTCGGTCGAGCCCGAAACAAAGCAGAAAGAGGGAGAAGATCCCCGCCTGAAGCGGCTGGAGGCACAGATCGAAGCGCTCACTCACCAACTCGAAGCGCTGGGGCGCGACCGCCAGGAAGATTAGCCAGGATTATTAGGTGGGCGCCTGACCGGCGCTGTCGGATCAGCCCCAACCGATGCGTGTCCAATTGATGCGTGTCCTGTTGCCTCCGTCGCGGTTACAATCCCGAACATGCGCGTTCTCTACCACCTGTGGCTTTCTCCTTTCTCACGCAAAGTGCGCGTTGTGCTCAGGGAGAAAAACCTCGATTTCACGCTGAAGAGCGAAAAGGTATGGGAGAGGCGCCCGGAATTTCTAGCGCTCAGCCCGGCTGGCGAGGTGCCGGTCTTGATCGAACCGGACGGGACGGTCCTTGCCGACACGACGGCGATCGTCGAATATCTCGACGAGGTTTACCGAGAGAAGATCCTGATCGGCATCAACCCGGTCGACCGCGCCGAGGTGCGGCGCCTCGCCGCCTGGTTCGACGTCAAAATGAACCTTGAAGTGACCGAGAATTTGCTCGGCGAAAAGATGATGAAGCGGCTGACCGGGCTCGGCCAGCCGAACTCGCTGGCGATTCGCGCCGGGCACGCAAATCTCCCCTACCACCTCGATTATCTCGGATATCTCGTCGAGCGTCGGCGGTGGCTCGCCGGCGATCATTTCTCGATCGCCGACATCACCGCTGCGGCGCAACTGTCGAGCCTCGATTATCTGGGCGACGTTCCCTGGGATGCGCACGAACCGGCCAAGGAATGGTACGCGCGGATCAAATCGCGCCCGAGCTTTCGCCCGATCCTGGCCGATCACATCCCGGGCGTCCCTCCGCCGAAACACTATGCCGACCTCGATTTTTGAATCCGGAGGCGGAGGGCCCCTCGACCTCTCTGAGAGACCGACAGCATAGGATGCGCCACGCCTGTCTCTGGGTTCTTGTTCTCGCCGCCTGGTTCGGCTGCTGCGGTGCCTCGGCGCAGGACACTGCAGCGCAGGAGGCGGCGCACCGGGCAACGATCCTCGCGCAGTTGCCGCCTGACGCGGCGAAAGTCCTGTTCGGGCGAGAGGTCACGCCGGCAGCAGGGCCGGCGCAGGCAATCGGTGCCTACGAGCGCGGATGTCTCAGCGGCGCGGTGGCGCTGCCCGCCGACGGGCCCAATTGGCAGGTCATGCGCCCGTCGCGCAATCGCGCCTGGGGCCACCCGGTACTGATTGCACTGTTAGAGCGACTAGCGGCAAAGCTTCCCGCCGAGGCGGGCTGGCCCGGGTTTCTCGTCGGCGACATCGCGCAGCCGCGAGGCGGACCGATGCTGACCGGGCATGGATCGCATCAGATCGGCCTCGACGCCGATCTCTGGCTGACCCCGATGCCGGACCGGCGGCTCAGTCCCACCGAGCGCGAGGAAATGTCCGCGACCGACGTCGTCACCGCCGATGGAATGGGGGTCGATGCCGCCTGGACGCCGCAACATCGCCATCTGCTCGAGACGGTCGCGCGCGAGCCGGCGGTCGCGCGGATCTTTGTCAACCCGGCGATCAAGCGGGCGCTGTGCCGTGAGGCGGGCTCGGACCGGGCGTGGCTGACAAAAATTCGGCCGTGGTGGGGCCACAATTACCATTTTCATGTTCGGCTTTCCTGCCCGAGCGGCGACCCGGAATGCCACAGCCAGGCGCCGCCGCCGCCGGGTGATGGCTGCGGCAAAGAACTCGATTGGTGGTTCACGGAAGAAGCGCTTCATCCGGCGCCATCTCCACCCCCCAGACCCCTGCGGCTGGCGGATTTACCGCGTGCTTGTGCCGCGCTGGTCGCGGCGCCAGTTGGTCAGGCCCTGCATGCTACGACGAGGGCGCGGTAAAGCGACTTGGGCAGAACGCGCGATTGTTTGACCGGATGACCCACCCGCCGTTAGACAACCCGAACCGCATTGCGCCGCTGCATGGGCGCGCCCGGGCGGCTGCGACGTGGCTGGCTTTTGTCGCATTATTGGGCAGCGTCCTGCTGTCGGCGGCGCTCTCGATTATCGTACTGAAGGAGCCGGGTGGTGGCATTCCTGGAGTGGGCATTTGCGGCCATTGGCCGGCAGATGCACCGGGCAAGACCAAACCCGGGCTGGTCGTGCAGCATTGTCCGTTGTGCACTGTGCCTCTTGCACCGCTGCCGCGATCGCCTAGATTCGCAGTTCCCGGCGAAGTTGCCGATGGAAGCCGACCGCCGCAGCCTCTGACGACTGTATCGGTCGCTCCGGTCCGGCGCGGTCGGATGCAAGCGCGGGCCCCGCCCTCGGTAGTCTAAGGCCAGCTCCCCAATCCTAACCGTAACGATCCTCGCGGCTGTCCTTTCGGGCCCGCGACCTTTAAAGGAATTCCTATGTCGATCAAGATTCTCGCCTTCGCGGCGGGTCTCGTCGCCGCTAGCACCGCGCTGGCGCAGCCCTCTCAGCTCGAAGTCAACAACGCTTGGGCCGGAGCGACTCCCGGTAAATCGGAAAATGGCGCCGCCTACGTGACAATTCAGTCGCCCACCGCCGACCGGCTGGTCTCGGCCTCCACCCCGGTGGCGAAAAAAGCCGAGCTGCACACGATGTCGATGCAGGGCATGGTCATGAAAATGAGGCCGATCTCCGGGGTCGATATCCCCGCCGGTCAGCCCGTCAGCTTGAAGCCGGGTGGTGAGCACATCATGCTGATGGGCCTCAACCAGCCACTGCGCGAAGGGCAATCCTTCCCGCTGACCCTCGATTTCGAGAAAGCCGGTCCTCGCACGGTGACCGTGACCGTCGAGAAAGCCGGTTCCAAGGGCCCCGGTCCGGCCGCGGCGCAGCACTGAGTTCTAGGAGGAGCGCATCATGGCCCGCACCCCCCAGACCGCTCCGGCCCGAAATTCACCCGCGGGCGGCTCACGCCGCTTCTTGCTGATCGCCGGCGTTCTCGCCGGGCTCGTCATCCTGGGGACCGGCGCCTTCCTTGCCTTGGCTCTGCGGGACTCGCCGCGGGGCGTGGCTGGAACGGCGCTCGCCAGTGCGATCGGCGGGCCGTTTCAGCTGGTGGACCAGAACGGCAAGACGGTCACCGATGCCGACCTCAAAGGAAAGTGGTCACTGATCTATTTCGGCTACACGCATTGCCCCGATGCCTGTCCGACCGCGCTCAACGACATCTCGATCGCGCTCTCCCAGCTCGGACCGAAGCGCGACGCGGTTCGTCCGGTCTTCATCACTGTCGATCCCGAGCGGGACACTCCCCAGTCGCTCAAAGCCTATGTCACGAGCTTCGATGCCCCTATCCTCGCGCTGACCGGGTCCCCCGATCAGGTCGCCAAGGCAGCAAAAGGTTATCGGGTCTATTACGCGAAGCATCCTGAGGCCGGCGGCGACTATTCGATGGACCACAGCTCGGTCATCTACGTGATGGACCCGGACGGGCGGTTCACCGCCAGCTTCACCCACGAAAGTGCTCCCGAGCAGATTTCCGAGAGGCTGAAAAAACTGATCGGGTGAACCCCGGCCAGGCGGAGCACCTGGGGGCTCACACCCGTTCGAAATCGGTGCGCTCGGTGACGGGGAGGTGCTGGAGGTAGCGGCGCAGGCAGTCGAGGCCTAGCTCGACGGCGCCGAGGCGCACCCAGTCGCGCCCGCCATAGATGCGCGAACGGCGCGATTCGACACCTTCCTCGGCGGCGATTGCGAGATGAATGCTGCCGCCGAAATCGATGCGGTCCGGGCCATCATCGACTTCGATCAGCACCGCGAGAGCATGGCTGGCGCCGGTCTCCTCGCGCGCCGCTGTGGCCACCTTCTCGGCCGCTTCGCGGCTCAATTCGCCCGAGATCAACCCGCCGTCGAGACCGAGCGTGGCGGCGATCTCGGCCGGGTCGCGGGCGACGAGACCGCGGCGAAACACTTTTTCCGCACCGGGCAAATGGGCGATACGGGCGGCGATCTGGCCGGCGGTGAAGGTCTCGACGACCGCCAGTGTCCCGCCGCGCTCGGCGAGGGCGGCCAGCACGACGCCTTCGAGCGTCTGATCGTCTTCCCCGAGGATGAAATTGCCGAGCCGCCGGCGTACCTCCTCCTCTACCGGCGCCAGCTTGCGGGCGATGTCGTCCAAGTCGGCGCCGCGCACGGTCAGTTTGGTCTCGATCTGCGGGTAGTGCGTCCGGAAGCCGAGTTTGACGCTGCCGTCCGGGACGAGGTTCTCCACCCCGGTCAGGAGCTGGTCGACATGCGACTCGCCGAGCCCATAGGAATGAAAGCGCTTCAGATGGATCGCCGTCGAGACGCCGCTGCGCGCCAGCAGGCGCGGGATGATCTGCTCCTCGAGCATGCGGCGCAGCTCGCGCGGGACCCCCGGCGTAAAGAAGAACCGCGCCTTGCCGATGTCGAGCGCAAAGCCGCAGGCGGTGCCGATCGGGTTGTCGAGGATCTCGGCGGTCGACGGCAGCATCGCCTGTTTGCGGTTGTTCTCCGACATGACGCGGTTGCGCCGGCGGAAAAAATCCTCCATGCGCTGCAGCCAGTCCTCGTTGAGCACAAGCTCGACACCGGCGGCACGCGCGGCGATCTCCTGCGAGAGGTCGTCGACCGTCGGGCCCAGCCCGCCATTGACGATGACCGCATCGGCGCGTTCGCCCGACATCCGGAACGCCGCGAGCAGTTCCTCGCGGTCGTCGCCGACGATCGTCCCCGAGGTGACCGAGAGCCCGAAATCCTCGAGCTTCTGCGCCATATAGCTGAAATTGGTATTGACGATCTTGCCGGTCAGCACCTCGTCGCCGGTGCAGATGATTTCGATGCGCATCCTCGCCCCTTGCTCTGGCGCCACGAACGAGGCGGACTATACGCTGCCGGTCGGACCGGGTGATAGCCGATCAAGGAAAACGCACCAATGGCGGTTTCGGTCTACAGCTACACGATTTACCATTCGCCGAACGCCTATCTCGGCACGGCTCTGCTGCGCCGCGCGGTTGCCGAATTGCCCGGGGTGGAGCTGGTGCGGCGGCCGATCTACGTGCCGCGTGAACACGGCCTGATGATCGCTGCGGGTACTGCTCGTTGTAGAGCGCCAGGGCCGTGCCCATGAAAATCCGCCGACCGTGCCGGGCGGCAATCTCCTCCATCTCGGCGACGGTTCTGGGGCCGGAGGAGATCTCGACCACTCCTCGGCCGGGCTCGCCCATCGCGCCGACCAGCGCATCGAACTCGCCGAGGTCGCTGATCGTCGACGGCATCGGGACGCCGCCATGGCCGGAATGGTTGAGCGAATAGGAGGCGCCGAGCCCAATGGCGCCCTGCTGCATCGCCTCGGCGACGAGGCGCTTCATCTCGGCCATTTCGTCGGCGGTCGGCCGTTGGCGGACCGAGGCGTCCTCGCCCATCACGGCCGTGCGCACGGCCGAATGCCCGACAACGACCGCGAGATTGGCATAGGGAGCTCGGCGCCGGACCGCCGCGAGATACTCGGGAAAGACTGGAACCTCGGGTAATGATCTCAGGGATGCTCGGATTTCGCACACCTGCTCAGCGGCTGAGCAGGCGGCGAGGGCTGGTCCGGGAATGAGGTCCGGATGCGATCCGGCGATCCCGGCCCGGATCGGCCCCGCGGACGCCGCGAAGGCCCGGACCTGACGATCTTCGCTACAAGAACCGTGCCAGCTCGCGGCGGTCGGAATGCGGAGCTATTTCTTCGACTTTTTGCGTCCCGGACTCGCGGCGGCTCGCTCGGAGGCCTTCCCCTTCCTGGGCTTCTCGGCAATATGCACTTCTTCTTCGGCCTCGATCTGCCGCGCCGCACGGTGCCAATGCTCCTCGTGCCTGCCGTGCGGTTGCCCCTCGGCTTCCCAAAACAAATAGGCGCGTTGCTCGATACGCTTTTGCTTCTCCGTGTTCACTCCACAACTCCCCCAACTTTTCCGCGCCGGCAAGCTAACCCTTGTCGCTCGCGGCCGCAAAATGCCATTGCCCGCCTCGGGAGCGCGGCTTGCCGGCCCCGCGCCGGCGCTCGTAGGATGGCGAATCGGCCTGTTCGAAAAAGGGGAATTGCGATGCCACACCTGACGACCGACGACGGTATCAGCCTCTATTACGAGGAGACGGGCAGTGGTACCCCGATCGTGTTGGTCCACGAATTCGCCGACGACTACCGCGGCTACGAGGGGCAGATGCGGTATTTCGGGCGGCGCTACCGGTGCATCGCCTACAATGCCCGCGGGTATCCGCCCTCCGACGTTCCGGAGGACCCGGAGCGCTATTCGCAGGAGCGGGCCCGCGACGATATTCGCGCGGTCCTCGACGCGCTCGCCATCAACAAAGCCCATATCGTCGGCATTTCGATGGGCGGCTTTGCGACACTCCATTTCGGCCTGGCTTATCCCGAGCGCGCCCTGTCGCTGGTCGTCGCCGGCTGCGGCTACGGCGCCGAGCCGGGCAAGCGCCAGCAGTTCCATGACGAAACGGCGAAGACCGCAGCGCTGATCGCGAATGCCGGCATGCAGATCGCCTCGCAGACCTATGCTATCGGGCCGTCGCGCGTCCAATTCCAAAACAAGGACCCGCGCGGCTGGACCGAGTTTGCCGCCAATCTCGCCGAGCACTCGACCTTGGGCTCGGCGAATACGATGCGCGGCGTCCAGGCGCGCCGGCCTTCGCTGTGGGATCTGACCGACCGCATGCGTCAGCTCGAAGTTCCGACCCTGGTAATGACCGGCGACGAGGACGACCCGTGCCTCGAACCGGGTCTCTTGATGAAGCGCACGATCCCGACCGCCGCGCTCGTCGTGTTCCCGAACACCGGGCACGCGGTCAACCTCGAGGAGCCGGACCTGTTCAACCGGACCTGCGCCGATTTCTTCCACCAGGTCGAGAGCGGCCGCTGGCCGCGCCGCGATCCGCGTTCGGTCACCGGCTCGATCCTCGGCGTCAGGTGACTGCCGAACCGGAATTTACGCTCGGCATCGAGGAGGAGTATTTCCTCGTCGATCGGGCGACGCGCGATGTCGTCGGCGACCCGCCCGATGGCATGCTGGCCGAGTTCGAGGCGTTGCTGGGCGCCCAGGTCAGCCCGGAATTTCTGCGCTCGCAAATCGAGATCGGGACCCGGGTCTGCGCAAATCTCGACGAGGCGCGGGCCGAGCTGCGGCGATTGCGGGGCGGCGATCGCGGCGGTGGCGGCGCGCCACGGCATGGCCCCGATCGCCGCGGCGACGCATCCGTTTGCGCGATGGGAGGCGCAGAAGACCACCGAGCGTGTCCGCTACCAGAGCCTCGAGAGCGATCTGCAGGGCGTCGGACGGCGCCTCGCGATCTGCGGGATGCACGTCCATATCGGCATCCCGGACGACGAGCTGCGCATCGATTTGTTGAACCAGGCCTCGTATTTCCTGCCGCATCTGTTGGCATTGTCGACCTCGTCGCCGTTCTGGCAGGGCGAGAACACCGGGCTCAAATCATACCGGCTCGCCGTCTTCGACGAGATGCCGCGCACCGGCACCCCCGAGCGGTTCGCCAGCTGGGGCGAATACCGGCGCCATGTCGACATTCTGGTCGGCGCCGGGCTGATCGAGGACGCCACCAAATTGTGGTGGGATTTGCGGCCGAGCGACCGCTTTCCGACCCTCGAAATGCGCATCACCGACTGCTGCACGACGTTCGAAGATACGCTGTCGATCGCCGCCCTGTTCCGTTGCCTGTTGCGCATGCTGTGGCGCCTGAAGCGCGAGAACCAGCGCTGGCGGCTCTATGCGCGCATGCTGATCGACGAGAACCGCTGGCGCGCGCAGCGCTACGGGTTCGACCAGGGCCTCGTCGATTTCGGTCGAGGCGCGATTGTTCCCTACGCCGAACTGCTCGAAGAGATCCTCGCGCTCGTCGATCCGGATGCGCGTCATTTCGGCTGCCTCGGCGAGGTATCGCACGCCCGCGAGATCCTCGCCCGCGGCACCAGCGCCGACCGCCAGCTCATGGTGTTCGAGCAAGCCCTTTCCGCGGGTGCTACACGCACCGAGGCGCTGGCCGCCGTTGTCGATTGGTTAATCGCCGAAAGCGCCCACGGCGTGTAGCGGCGCCACCCGGTCCCACTCAGCGCGCACCAGGGCATCTTCTTCGCGGGGCAAGCCGGCCGGCGCGCTCGGCGACGCATCGTACCGGCGCCAATCGCGCGAATGCCCAGACCGCAGTGGCGCGAACGAGCGAGGAATTGTCTTCGAGGCAGCGGCATGCCGCTTCGATCAATTCCGGCTCCCCCGGGGTCGCGTTGCCGATTGCGATCAGCACATTGCGGACGAACCGGTCGCGGCCGGTGCGCTTGACCGGGGATCCGGCAAAGAATTTGCGGAATGCCGCATCGTCGAGCGCGGCCAGCTCGGCCAGCCGCGGCGCCGTCAGCTCCGCGCGCGGCAGAAAATCGGGCTCGGTTGCGGCTCGGGCGAATTTGTTCCATGGGCAGACCGCGAGGCAATCGTCGCAACCATAGATGCGATTGCCGATCAGCGGGCGCAGCTCTACGGGGATCATCCCCTTGTGCTCGATCGTCAAATACGAGATGCAGCGCCTCGCATCGAGCCGGTGGGGCGCCGGAAACGCCGCTGTCGGACAGACGTCGAGGCAGCGATGACACGAGCCGCAGTGATCGCGTTCGGCGGCATCGGGCTCGAGCTCGAGGCTCAGATAGATCTCGCCGAGAAACAGCCAGGAGCCGAACTCCCGCGAGACCAGATTGGTGTGCTTGCCCTGCCAGCCGAGTCCGGCCCGCTCGGCGAGCGGTTTTTCCATCACCGGCGCCGTATCGACAAACAGTTTGAGCGCGCCCGGCCAGCGCTCCTCGATCCAATGCGCGAGCGCCTTCAGCCGACGCTTTAAGGTGTCGTGATAATCGCGGCCGCGCGCATAGACCGAAACGACCCCGCGGTCGCGCCTTTCGGCCGGCGCCAGCGGGTCGTCCTCGGGGGCATAGTTGACGCCGAGCACGACGACGGTGCGTGCTTCGGGCCACAGCGTCTTCGGATCGCCGCGCCGTGCCGCGGTGCCGGCGAGCCAGCCCATGTCGCCGTGGTAGCCGCGCGCGATGAATTCGCCGAGCCCGGCGCGCGCCTCGGCATCGAGATGTGCCTCGGCAAACCCGACGGCATCAAAGCCGGAGGCAAGCGCCCGATCGCGGATCGCCTCGCGGATCGGATCGGCCATCCTGAAGTTCAGCCCCCGCAAAGGGAGTTGCCCGCCGCCTGGCTCAGCGCCGTGCGTCCTTCGAGACGTCCGCTTCGCGGCCTCCTCAGGATGAGGGATTTTGTTGATGCCATCGCAGGCTTACCTCATGCTGAGGAGCGCCCGAGGGGCGCGTCTCGAAGCACGTAGGCGCGTAGTGCAGCCCTGGCACCGCTCGTCCACTCGCAGCATTCAGCCCCGCCCGCGATAGGGAGCGACGCCCGGATCGGGAAGCCACAGCCCGGCGGGCGGCTCGCCGGTCTGGTAGAATATGTCGATCGGGATGCCGCCGCGCGGGTACCAATAGCCGCCGATCCGCAGCCATGCCGGGGTCAGGGTGGCGACCAGCTTGCGCGCGATCGTCAAGGTGCAGTCTTCGTGAAAGGCGCCGTGGTTGCGAAACGCGCCGAGATAGAGCTTCAGCGACTTGCTCTCGAGGATCGTCGCGTCGGGCACATAATCGATGACGAGGTGGGCGAAATCGGGCTGACCGGTCACCGGGCAGAGCGAGGTGAATTCGGGGCAGGTGAAGCGCACCGCATAGAGGAGCCCGGGATGGGGGTTGGGCACCGTCTCGAGCACCGCCACGTCGGGGGACTCCGGCAGTGCCGAGCGGTGTCCGAGCTGGGTGAGGCTCATCCTTCGCTCTCGAAAGCGGCGACAAACGCGGCGAATGAACCGGCCTCGATCGCCGCCCGCATCGCCGCCATCAGATCGGCATAGTACTGCAAGTTATGCGTGGTCAGCAGCATGCTCCCGAGGATCTCGCCGGCGCGGCTGAGATGGTGGAGATAGGCGCGGCTGTAACCGGTGCAAGCGGGGCAGCGGCATTCCGGGTCGAGCGGCGCCGGGTCGTCGGCGTGGCGCGCGTTGCGCAAATTCACGACGCCTCGCCGCGTAAAGGCTTGCGCGGTGCGTCCCGAGCGCGTCGGCAATACGCAATCGAACATGTCGATGCCGCGCGCCACAGCGCCGACCAGATCGGCGGGTTTGCCGACTCCCATCAGGTAGCGCGGGCGGTCCTCGGGCAGGGCCGGAACGGTCGCGTCGAGCACCGCGAAGGTCGTCTCCTGCCCCTCGCCGATCGCCAGCCCCCCGACCGCATAGCCGTCGAAGCCGATGCCGATCAGTTTCGCGGCGGAACGCAGGCGCAGATCCGGGTGGACCCCGCCCTGGACGATCCCGAAGATGCCGTGGCCCGGCCGCTCGACAAAGGCGCGGCGCGAGCGTTCGGCCCAACGCATCGACAATTCCATCGAGCTCTCGACCGCCTCGCGCGGCGCGGGATAGGGCGTGCACTCGTCCAACGCCATCGTTATGTCGGCGCCGAGCAGATGCTGGATCGCGATCGACCGTTCCGGCGTCAGCTCGTAGAGGCTGCCGTCGAGATGCGAGCGAAAGGTGACGCCGGTCTCGGCGATGGTCCGGCGCGCCGCCAATGACATGACCTGAAAACCGCCGGAATCGGTCAGGATCGCGTACGGCCAATTCATAAAGCGGTGCAGGCCGCCGAGCGCCGCGATGCGCTCCGCACCGGGACGCAGCATCAGGTGATAGGTGTTGCCGAGGACGATCCGCGCGCCGGTCGCCGCCACCCCCTCGGGGGTCATCGCCTTGACCGTGCCGGCGGTGCCGACCGGCATGAATGCCGGCGTTTCGACAGCACCGTGAGCGGTCGTCAGCCGCCCGCGCCGCGCCGCGCCGTCGCGGGCCAGCACCTGGAAGCCGATCATCTATCTAATAGGTTTGGAACGCGCGTTGGACCTCAACCACGTCGTTGGTCGTCAACAGAGCGAGCATCAGCAATATGCGGGCCTTCTGCGGGGTGAAGTCCTCGCCGGCGACGATGCCGCTCTCGCGCAGCCGCCGACGCGGGGCGACACGGCCGGTCGCACGGCTGCATTGCACGACGACGACCCCGGATTTGGCGGCGCGCTCGAAGGCGGCGCGCTGCTCGGGGGTCGGGCTTCCCGGGGCAAAGCCGGCCGAGACGAGGCCGCGCGCGCCGGCCGCAACCGCGGCGTCGACCAGCGCCCCGTCGGCGCCGGCATAAGAATAGACTATGTCGACCCGCGGCAGCGCGGTCAGCTCGAGGCCCGCAAAAGGGGTATCGGGCATGTGGGTACGCGACGGGATGCGATAGAAATGCACCCCGTCGCCGTCGACATGGCCGAGCGCACCGAAATCGATCGACCGGAAGGTCTGCACCCGGTAGGTCGAGGTCTTGACGACGTCGCGGGCCGCATGGATCTCGTCGTTGAGCACGACCAGAACACCCTTGCCTCGCGCATCGGATGAGCCGGCGACGCGCAAGGCGTTGACGAGGTTCATCCCGGCATCCGTGCCGAGCGCGCTGGCGGGGCGCTGCGCTCCGACGAGCACTACGGGATGCGCCGTGGCGAGGGTCAGGTTGAGGAAAAAGGCGGTTTCCTCGAGGGTCGCGGTGCCGTGCGGAATGACGAAGCCGGCGACCGCAGGCTCGTCGCGCGCGATGCGATGGATCAACGACCTGATCTCGACCCAATCCTTGGGGCCGATGTCGGTGCTGCCGACCTGGCGGAAGGTCACGGGCATCGGGTCGGCGACGAGCCGGGTCTCCGGAAAACGGTCGAGCAAGGCCTCGCAGGTCAGCTTCTGCCCGAAATCGGGGTAATCGAGCACGTCGAGGCTCGACGCGCCGAGCGAGGAGATCGTGCCGCCGGTGCCGATAACGGCAATGCGCGGAAGGGCCGTCGGCATTAGGGATGCTCCATCACCAGCTCACGACAGCCAGCGCTTGCGGCGCTTGTAGTGCTTGACGTCGCGGTAGGATTTGCGGGCGCCGACCTCGTTGAGGCCGAGGTAGAACTCCTTGATGTCGGAATTCTGGCGCAAGGTATCGGCCGGCCCTTCGAGCACGATGCGGCCGTTCTCCATGACGTAGCCGTGGTCGGCGATATCGAGCGCCAGCGCGGCGTTCTGCTCGACCAGCAGCACGGTCAGGTTGCGCTCGTCCCTGAGCCGGCGGACGATGCCGAAGATCTCCTCGACGAGCAGCGGCGCGAGGCCGAGGGACGGTTCGTCGAGCAGGATCACCTTCGGGTCGGACATCAATGCCCGGCCGATCACCAGCATCTGCTGCTCGCCGCCCGAGAGATAGCCCGACTGATTGTGGCGGCGTTCCTTGAGCACCGGGAAGGCGTCGTAGACCCGGTCGATGCCGTCCCGGACCGCCGCCAGATCGCGGCGGATGTGCGCGCCGGCCACCAGGTTCTCCTCGACGGTCAGGTTCTCGAAAACCCGCCTCCCCTCGAAGACCTGGGTCACGCCATGCTTGACGACATCGGGGGCGAGAAGCCGGTCGAGCCGCTCGCCGTCGAGCTCGACGGTGCCTTTGGTCACCTGCCCGCGCTCGCTGTGCAAGAGGCCCGATATCGCCTTCAGGGTCGTGGTCTTGCCGGCGCCGTTGGCGCCGAGCAGGGTCGTGATGCGGCCCTCCTCGGCGAACAGCGAGACGCCCTTCAGCACCAGGATCACGCCGTCATAGACGACCTCGATGTTGTTCAGCGCCAGCATTCTTGGCTCGCGTCATCGAAGCTGCCCCCACCCTAACCCTCCCCCGCTTGCGGGGGAGGGAAGGGTGGGGGCATTCAGCGGACAGATGAATGGCACTCGCGTTACGCCTATTCCGCGGTCTTCAGCGCGTGCTCGACGACGTCGCGGTAGGCGCGGAACCAGTCGGTCTCCTTGACGAACTTGCCGCCCTTGACCTGGAAGACCTGCACCCAGCCGCCGCCTTCGTGGTCGGTCGGCGTGATCTCCAGCGGCGGGACGAGGCCGCCGAGGGTAAAGTCGCGGATCTGTTCGAGGCCGTTCTTGATATCGGTCCCGGTCGGCGGTTTGCCGCCGTTCGCTTTCAGCGCGTTACGGATTCCTTCGACATGGATCGCGGCCTGCAGGAGACCACGGTTGTAGTAGACCGTGTTCTTGTCCATCAGGTCGAGCGGCTCCTTGCCCGCCTTCTTGTACATCGCCTTGATCTGCTGACGAACCGGGTAGTCGTCGCCGGCACCGGCGAATTGCATCGCGTGATAGCCTTCGGCGACGCCAAAGCCGCCCGCCGCGTCGATGTCGGCCTCGGAGGAGGCCCAGACCAGGCCGACCACTTTCGACAGAGGATAGCCGTTCGACTTGAAGGCTTTGATCGCCGCCGCGGGCGACCGGCCGAAGAGATGCGCAATCACAAAATCCGGCCGGTAGCGCTGGGTTATGTCGAGCACCTGCGCTCCGACCTCGACACCGGGCGGCGGCACGGCGAAGGTCCGCAATTCGAACCCCTCTTGCTTCTGCAGCTCCTCGACGATCGGCAGCGGTTCCTTACCCGCCGGGTTGTCGTAATAGATGTAGGCGATCTTCTTGCCCTTGAGGTTGCCTCCCAGTTTGTTCTTGACGAACTCGACGGCCGCGGCGCCCTGCGACCAGTAGGTCGCGGCGATCGGGAACAGGTAAGGATAGCGGGTCCCGTCCGCCGCGGCGGCGATCCCGAAACCGGGCGAGGTCGTCGCGATCTTGTCCTCCTCGAGCCGCTGGTTGAGCGCCACGGTCATCGGCGTGCCGTAGAGCGTCATCAAGACGGCGCCTTCCTGCTTTTGGCGCTGATACGCTTCGACCGCTTGCGGGACCTTGTATTCGTTGTCGATCTCGTCGGCCTTGATCGTATAGCCCTCGACCCCGCCCGCCGGCGTTGATCAGGTCGTAGTAGTCGTGCATCGCCGGGCACAGCACGACGCCGGTGATCTGCGTCGCGCCGGTGCGGTCGCATTGCATGCCGATCAGCACCTCCTTCTGCTGCGCCGCGGCCGGGCCCCCCAGACCGGCTGCCGCGCCCAGTACGAGCGCCAGTATTGCTGTCTTTGCGTTGCTCATTGCGACTCCTTCTACTCGGCTTTTTTGACCGCGGCGGCCACGACTTCCGGGTAGCCGCGGAACCAGTCGGTCTCTTTGACGAACTTGCCGTCATGCACCTGGAAAATCTGTACCCAGCCGCCGCCTTCGTGATCTGCCGCGGTGATTTTCAAGGGTGGGACGAGGCCGTCCAAGGTAAAGTCGTGGATTTGCTCGAAGCCATTCTTCACATCCGTGCCGGTCGGCTTCTGCCCGCCATTGGCCTTGATGGCATTGCGGATCGCCTCGACATGGATTGCCGCGTTGAGGATACCCCGATTGTAGACCACCGTGTCGTCCATCGTCTTTGGCGGCTCTTTTCCTTGCGGACTTGTACATCGCTTTGATTTCCTGGCGGATTGGGTAGTCGTCGCCGGCACCGGCGAATTGCAGCGTGTGGTAGCCCTCCGCGACCTGCCAGCCGCCTGCCGCCTGGATGTCGGCCTCGGCCGAGGCCCAGACGAGGCCGATTACCTTGGACAGCGGATAGCCGGCCCGCTTGTATTCCTTGATCGCCACTGACGGCGAGCGGCCGAACAGATGGTCGATGACAAAGTCGGGGTGGTAACGCTGAGTGATGTCGAGCACCTGCGCCCCCATCTCGACACCCGGCGGCGGCACTGCGAAGGACCGCAATTCGAAGCCCTCCATCTTCTGCAAATCCTCGAGGATCGGCAGCGGCTCGTGTCCGGCCGGGTTGTCGTAATAGACATAGGCGATCTTCTTGCCTTTCAGGCTGCCGCCCGATTTGTCCTTGATGAACTGAATCGCCGCCGCACCCTGCGACCAGTAGGTTGCAGCCACCGGGAAGAGGTATGGAAACCGGCTGCCGTCCGCCGAAGCGGAGATGCCGAAGCCGGGCGAGGTGCCGGGGATCTTGTCTTCTTGGAGCTTCTGGTTGAGCGCCTGGGTCTGCGGCGTGCCGTAGATCATCAACGAGACGGCGCCTTCGCCCTTTCTGGCGCTCGTACTCCTCGACTGCCGGCGGCACCTTGTATTCGTTGTCGAGCTCATTGTAATTGATCTTGTAGCCCTCGATGCCGCCCTTCGAGTTGATAAGGCTCATATAGTCTTGTTGCGCCGGGCAGATCACCACGCCGACGATCTGCGTCGGCCCGGTGCGATCGCATTGCGCGCCGATCATCACCTCCTTCTGCTGCGCAAACGCAGTTCCGGCAAAGCCGAGCGCAGTTGCGGTGGCCGCCATCATGATCTTCGACAAGCTCGTCATCGTGTTCCTCCCTTTGCTGTCGCGCGGTTCAATATGAAAATGGCCATACCCGGAAGTAATTTCGGATGTTGCGCCACAAGCGGTTGAGCCCCTCCGGCTCGACCACCAGGAAGAAGATGATCAGCCCGCCAAACAGGATCAGCCGCAGATTGGGGATGATGTTGGCGAGATCGGCCGCCGAAAAGATCAGTCCTCCGAATGATTCGAGGAACCAGCGCGTCACGATCGGCAGCAAGGTCACAAAGGCGGCGCCGAAGATCGAGCCGAGGATCGAGCCGAGCCCGCCGATGATGATCATCGCCAGATAGTCGATCGAGACGGTCAGCTGGAACTGTTCGTAATTGGCGATCCCCAAATAATAGGTGTAGAGCACGCCGGTGACCCCGGCGTAAAACGACGAGATCGCAAAGGCGATGAGCTTGTAGCGGAAGGTGCTGATGCCGATGATCTCGGCGGCGATGTCCTGGTCGCGAACCGCGATGAAGGCGCGGCCGATCCGGCTGCGCACCAGGTTCGAGGTGCCGACGATCGCCAGCACCGCGAACCCCATCAAGAACAAGTAGAGCTGGGTCTGGCTCTTGAGCTGCACGCCGAGAAAACTCGGCCGCGGCACCTGGATCGAGGCCTGCACCCCGCCCGAGATCGCCGGCACGTGGTTGATCGTCCATTCGATGATCAGCTGGGCGGCAAGCGTCGCGATCGCGAGGTAGATCCCCTTGATGCGCAATGACGGGATGCCGACGACTGCGCCGATCAGCGCCGCCATCAGCCCACCCGCCGGTATCGTCACCCAGAATGGCGCGTCGAGGCGGACGACGAGGTTGGCGGCGGTGTAGGCGCCGACCGACATGAAGGCGCCGTGCCCGATCGAGATCTGCCCGGTGTATCCCACCAAGATGTTGAGGCCGAGCGCGCCGACGATTGCGATCAGGATCAGATTCAAGATCGAGACGTAATACTCGCCCAGGGTCAGCGGCACGATGACGATGAACAGGCCGGCGAACGCCGCCACCGCCCATTTCGCGATCGGCAGCGGGTAGAGCGCCATGTCGGCGGCGTAGCTGGTCTTGAACACCCCGGATTCGCGGTGGAACATCGCTACCGCCGCCTCTAACTGCCCTCTCCGCCCAATTGGGGGAGAGGGACGGGACCCATCGCGCAAGCGATGGGGAGGGTGAGGTGGGCGGCGCCATCGGCCCATCTCGAGGCTCCCCCCACCTCACCCCGACCCTCTCCGCCCCCAAGGGCGGAGAGGGGGAATTAGCGCGTCCTCGGTTCAGGTTTGCCGCCATCACACGCGCTCGATCCGGCGGCGGCCGAAGATGCCCTCGGGGCGAACCATCAGCACCACGATCATCAGGATGTAGGGGGCAAAATCCTTCGTGCCGCCGCCGACGTAAGGGTCGAGATAGCCGGCGGCGAGGTTTTCGACGATGCCGACGATCAGCCCGCCGACGACCGCGCCGATGATCGAATCGAGGCCGCCCAGGATCACCACCGGAAAGACTTTGAGGCCGACGAGGGCGAGCTGGTTGTCGACCCCGAGCATCGTTCCCCAGACGACGCCGCCGAGCGCCGAAACGACGCCTGCCATCGCCCAAGCGAGCGCGAAATAGCGCCGCACGTCGATGCCCATCGCCATCGCCACCTGCTGGCTGTCGGCGACGGCGCGCATCGCGATGCCGATGCGGCTCTTGAGGAAAAACCAGCTGAAGGCGGCGAGAAAGACGATGCTGACCACCGCCCCGACCACCTGGACCGGCGGCAGCATGACCGGGCCCAATTCGATCGGCTCGTCGCCGATCGGCATCACGATGGCGCGCGTGCCGGCGCCAAAGGCCAATGTCGCCGTGCCCCGCAGCACCGCGGCGAGGCCGATCGTCGCCATCACGACGGCGATGACCGGCCGGCCGATCAGCGGCCGCAACACGACGCGTTCGAGACCGAAGCCGAGCAGCACCATGCCGCTGATCGAGAGCAACGCCGAGACCCAGAACGGCGCGCCGGCAAGTTCGGCCGCCCCCGCGGCGATGAACCCGGCGAACATGACGAACTCGCCCTGCGCGAAATTGATCGCGTCGGTCGCCTTGTAGATCAGCACGAAGCCGAGCGCGATCAGCGCATACATCAGCCCGATCATCACGCCGTTGGTCAGCAGGACCAGCGTGAATTGCCACTCGAACTCAGGCATCGCCGCTGTCAGATATCGCGTTCGCATTCGTCGTTCCCGCGAAAGCGGGAACCCAGGGGCGCTGGGCACCTGAAGAACCGCCCTGGACCCCCGCTTTCGCGGGGGCGACGATGAGGTGTACCCGTCAGGCATAGGCCGGTTCCCGCGCCGGCTCCGCGGGTTCGAGGACGTCCTCGATCGCGATCGTCGAGGTCAGGGTCGCCTTCCGGCCGTCCTCATAGGTGATCTCGGTGGTGACCTCGACCTCCGCCTCGCCGCCGTAGAACGCGTCGATGACGGCGGCGTATTTCTCGGCGACAAAGCGGCGGCGGATCTTGCGGGTGCGGGTGATCTCGTTGTCGTCGGCGTCGAACTCCTTGTTGAGCAACAGAAAACGGCGGAGCCGCGCGGCCTGCGGGCAGAGACGCGTTGACCTCGGCGATTTCTCCACCGATCAGCCGCCGCACCTCGGGCTTGGCGCTCAAATCCTGGAACGAGGTATAGGCGAGGTTGTGCCGCTCCGCCCAGTTCCCGACCGTCGTCAGATCGATCGCGACGATCGCCGCGACAAACGGCCGGCGATCGCCAAAAGCGACCGCTTCGGCGATGAACGGGCTGAATTTGAGCTTGTTCTCGACGAATTGCGGGGCGAACGGCGTGCCGTCGGCGAGCTTGCCGACATCCTTGGCGCGGTCGACGATGACGAGATGGCCGCGGCGGTCGACAAAGCCGGAATCGCCGCTGCGCAGCCACCCGTCGTCGGTCATCGTCTCGCGGGTGGCGTCCGGCTGCTTGTAATATCCCTTGAACACCGCGGCGGAGCGGATCAGCACCTCGCCGTCCTCGGCAATCCGCACGTCGGAACCCGGTGTGACCCGGCCGACCGTGTCCGGGTCCGCCTCGCCGTCGGGCTGCAACGAGGCGAGACCGGCGAGCTCGGTCGAGCCCCAAACCTGCTTGATGTTGACCCCGAACGCGCGAAAGAACCGGAAGGTATCGGGACCGAGCGGCGCGCCGCCGGTATAGACCCAGCGTGCCCGCCGCAAGCCCAGCTGGTCGCGCACCGGCCCGTAGACCAGCACCTCGCCGAGCGCAAGGCTCAGCCGGGAGATCAGCGAGGCGTGCTTTGCCTTCCCCTTTCCGCTGCTCCGCCCGCTCGGCGAGCCCGCGGAAGAATTCGAAGAGCCGATGCTTCAGCGGTGTCGAATCCGCCGCCCTGACCCGCAGCTGGGTCAGCATGTTCTCCCAGATCCGCGGCGGCGCGATGGCGATCGTCGGGCCGAGCTCGCGCAGATCGCGCTGCACGGTCTGCGGCCGCTCCGGACAGTTGCAGGTGAACCCGACGAGCAGGGTCAGCACCAGCGAGAACAGCGAGTCGCCGATCCACGCCATCGGCAGGTAGCACAAGAGCTCGTCGGTGGCGCGGATATCCTCCGCTGCAATAAAGCCCTGCGCAGAGCTCAGCAGATTGGCGTGCGACAGCATCACCCCTTTCGGGCGGCCGGTCGTCCCCGAAGTGTAGGTGAGGAGCGCCAGATCATCCGGATCGCCGTTATCGATCTCGGCCTCGACATATCCGGGGTTCGCCGCGCCGAACTCGCGGCCGGCCGCCTGCATCTCGGCGAATGACCGGAGGCCGCCGCCGGAGTAGTGCCGCAGCCCCTTCGGATCGTCATAGACGACGAGTTCGAGATGCGGCAGCTCCGCCCGCAATGACAGGATCTTGTCGACCTGTTCCTGGTCCTCGGCGACGACGACCGAAACCTCGGCGTGGTTCAGCACAAAGACCAGCTCGCTGGCGATCGAGTCCTGGTACATCGGCACCGCGGTGCCGCCGAGGCATTGGGCCGCCAGCTGCGCCCAGTAGAGGCTGGGCCGGTTGTCGCCGATGACCGCGAGCTTGTCGCCGCGGCGAAAGCCGTGCGCGGCCAGGCCCAGCGCGAAAGTCGCGCACCTCCTCCCAATACTGCGCCCAGCTAAAGGTCTGCCAGATGCCGTGGTTCTTTTCGCGGATCGCCGGCCGCGCCGCCATTTGCTCGGCGTTGCGCCGCAGCAGACGCGGCAGTGTCGACTGCGTCATGCGGCGGCCACCTCCTGGCGTTCCTTCGCGGTGCCGAGATAGGCACGGATCACGTCCGGGTGGCGCTGCACCTCGCCGGGGCTGCCTTCGGCGATCTTGCGGCCGCGGTCGAGCACGGCGACGCGGTCCGAGATGTCCATCACCACCGCCATGTCGTGCTCGATCAGGATGACCGTCGTGCCCCATTGCTGGTTCACGTCGAGAATGAAGCGGGCCATGTCCTCTTTTTCTTCCTGGTTCATGCCGCCCATCGGCTCGTCGAGCAGCAGCAATTTCGGGTCGAGCGCCAGGGCGCGCGCCAATTCGACGCGTTTTCTCAGGCCATAGGCGAGCCCGCTCGTCGGCTGCTTGCGCAAATCCTCGAGCTCGAGAAGCTCGATCAGCTCCTCGGCCCGCGCGCGATGGGCGATCTCCTCCTTCTGCGCCAAGCCCCAATAGATGAAGGAGGACAGCACTCCGGCCTTCATGTGCACGTGACGCCCGAGCATGATGTTGTCGAGCACCGTCATGCCGGCGAACAGCGCGATGTTCTGGAACGTGCGGGCGATCCCGAGCGCGGCGACATGCGAAGGACGAGCGCCGGTGATGTCCTTGCCCGCAAAAACGATTGCGCCGGTGTCGGGCCGGTAGAAGCCGCTGATCATGTTGAGGAGCGAGGTCTTGCCGGCGCCATTCGGGCCGATGACCGAGATCAGCTCGCCGGCGCGGACCGAGAGCGTCACCGCCTCGACCGCCCGCACACCGCCAAAGTGCTTCGACACGCCCGAGATGACGAGTTGCGCCTCTCCGGGAGAGACGTCGCCGCCGTTCACATCACCGGACACGTTGCCGCCCGCATTTCCTCGCCCTTCCGCCGGCGCGCATATGCGCGCCAATTATGGCAGGCATGATGCAGACGCAGGTGGCAGAAGGCAATGGCCTATGTCACTGCCGCGCTTTACTTTTGCTGCCCGTCTTGTCGCCTCGGCCGCGACGTGAAACGATCGGTGCCGGAACTCGCGGCGGAGAATGGTTAAGCGTGGCCCTCCCGGAGACTCTGCCTACGACCGTGCTGACCGGGTTTCTCGGCAGTGGCAAAACGACGCTCTTGCGGCGTGCGCTCGTCTCGCCCGCCCTCGCCGATACGGCTGTCATCATCAACGAGCTCGGCGAGATCGCGATCGACCATCACCTCGTCGATTTCGTCGAGGGCAGCGTGCTGGAACTGCCGGGGGGATGCTTGTGCTGCGCGGTGCGCGAGGACCTCGCGCGCACGTTGCGCGGCCTCCTCGACCGCCGCGATGCCGGCGAAATCAGGCGATTTCGCCGGGTCGTGATCGAAACCACCGGGCTCGCCGACCCGGCCCCGATCCTCTTCACATTGGGCGCCGATCCGATGCTCGACCACTCGTTGCATTTGGCGCGGGTCGTCACCCTCGTCGATGCGGTAAATGGCGCCGACAGTCTCGACCGCTTCGCCGAGGCGGGGCGGCAAGCCGCGCTCGCCGACACTTTGGTGATCACCAAGACCGACCTCGCGCCGCTCGGTCCGGATCTCGTCGGCCGTCTCGATGCGCTCAACGACCGCGCCGACCGCATCCTCGCGGCCGAGACCGAGGATGCCGGCATGGTGCTGTTCGGCGACGGCAAACCACCGACCGCTCCGGCAAAACCGGCCGAGCCGGTCGCCGTCCACACCCACGGCATCGATGCTTTCGGGGTGATTCTCGAAGGAGCGTTGAGCCGACTCGATTTCGCCCGCGCTCTGGGGGGCCTCGCCCGCGAGCGCGGCACCGACCTGCTGCGGGTCAAGGGGATCGTGCGCTTCTCCGACCGGCCCGAGCGACCGGCCGTCGTGCAGGCGGCGCAGCATGCGATGTTCGCGCCGGAATGGCTCGACGACTGGCCCGACCAGGACCACCGCAGCCGGCTGGTCTTCATCGTCCACGATATCCCGCGCAGCGAAATCCTCGCGCATTTCGCCTTCGCCGCGCCCCCTCCCCTTCCCTCCCCCGCGTGCGGGGGAGGGCTAGGGTGGGGGCTTCGCCATCATTGGGAGGCTTCACATGCTCGACATCGTCATCTCGGGCGGTACTCGCCGTCCTTCCCTCGGGTCCGCGAGCCGGCCGATATCGGCGTCACCGGCGAAAAGATCGCCGCGATCGGCGCGCCGGGCAGCCTCGCCGCCCTCGGCGCCGGGCGGGTCGTCGACGCCGCGGGGCAGATCGTGATCCCGGGCGGCATCGACCCGCATGTCCATTGCCGCTGGCCGATCGTCGTGCCGGGCACGACCGAGCACCAGCTGACCGAGCCGGCCTCGGTGGTCAGCCGCGCCGCCCTGTTCGGCGGGACCACGACGATGATCGACTTCGCGCTCGTCGAGGCGGGCGACCGCGTCCAGCAGGCGATCGAGCGGCGGCAGAAGGAATGGGCCGGCGACTGCCATTGCGACTACGCCTTTCACACGATGGTGCAGGGCAAGATCGCGCCCGAGATCCTGCCGCAGCTCGCCGAAGCGGTCGAGGCCGGGCACCCCTCGGTCAAGATCTTCACGACCGACATCACCCCCAGCCGCAAGGGCCGCATGGTCGATTTCGGCGACATCTGGGAGGTGCTGAAGGTCCTGGCGCAGGCCGGCGGCATCGCGGCGATCCACGCCGAGGACAACGACATCGTCATGCACATGTACGAGAAGCTGTTCCGCGAGGACCGCACCGGCTTCGAGAACATGGCCGAGGTGCACAACACCTTGTCGGAGGATCTGTCGTTCAACCGGGTGATCCGGCTGGCCGCCAATATCGAGGGCGCGGCGCTCTACATGATGCACACCTCGGCGGCGACCGGGGTTCGCGCGATCGCCGCGGCGCGCGCCAAGGGCGTGCCGATCTACGGCGAGACCCTGCACCAGTACCTGATGTACACCGCCGAGGACTACAAAAGGCCGAACGGCCAGATCTACCACACCTACCCCTCGCTCAAATTCCGCGAGGACCAGGAGGCATTGTGGAAGGCGACCGATCACGGCGCGATCCAGACCGTCGCCACCGACGAGATCTGCTGCCCGTTGCGCATCAAACTGCAGGGGCGGCGGATCGACGACACGACCGGCGGCAATGCCGGGGTCGAGCCGCGCCTGTCCTTGATCTACACCGAGACCGTCGAAAAGCGCGGCTATGGCCTGTCCGATTTCGTCGGCCTCGTCTCGGCCAACGCCGCCAAGATCATGGGCCTCTACCCGCGCAAAGGCGCGCTGGCGGTCGGCTCCGACGCCGACATCGTGCTGCTCGACCCGCGCCGGCGCCACACCGTGCGCGCCGCCGAACTGCACGAGGCCGATTACAGCCCCTGGGAAGGCCGCGACCTCGCCGCCTGGCCCTCGATGACGATGCTGCGCGGCAAGATCGTCGTCGAGGGCGGCACCTTCACCGGCGACCTCAAAGACGGCCAATTCCTGCCGCGCAAGGTGCCGGACGAGATTAGAGCGAGGCCTATGGTTTAAGCGTATGCAGCAGTTCAGGCGCGTTCCGGCGAATATGGCTTTTGCTATCACCGCGGGAATTTTGATCGGCATGAGCGCCTTTGCCGTCAATGCCGACCAAACCGGGGTAGCGCCTCCTCAGGGCTCCACGCTGTTGCTTGAGGTCACTGCAGACGGCGTTCAGATCTATGCCTGCGAAGCCAAAGGAAGCCTCTTCCAATGGACGTTCAAGGCACCGGAGGCAAATCTCTTCGACAAGCAAGACCGGCAGATCGGCACTCACTTCGCCGGTCCGACCTGGAAGATGGCCGATGGTTCCGCGATCGTCGGCGAGGTTATTGCAAAGGCCGATGCGCCGGAGAAAGATGCAATTCAATGGCTCCTGCTACGCGCCAAAGCCCATGAAGGGCAGGGTATCCTTGCAGATGCAGCCTTTATTCGCCGGACGGACACCAAGGGCGGAGTCGCGCCGACAGCCGGCTGCGACGCCGACCATGTCTCGGAGCAGGTGCGCATGCGCTACTCCGCGATTTATCAGTTCTTCAGCGCGGCAAAGGGCTGAGTAAGGGGTCGAGTTTGCCGATCCCTCGGTTCCCTTCGCGACTGCTCCTCGCGGCCCTTCCGCTCGCCTTCGCAGCTTGCGCGCAGGCGCCTGAGGTCCTGGTGGCTTTCCGGACCGAACAACAGGCGCAAGAACATTGCCCAAAGGATACCGTCGTCTGGGTGGATCCTCAAAGCGGCGGCTATTATCTCAACACGAGTCCGTCATATGGCCATGCGGGAACAGGCCGCTACGCCTGCCGCCGCGAAGCGGAACTGGCGGGCATGCGCGCAATGGCGAACTGATCGTGTTGGCGCATCGATGTTTGGGTCGCGTGTGGCAAGCGACGCGCAATCACCGGAGGTCGTAAAATGATCAAAGTAAGCGTGCTTTACCCGAATAACGAAGGCAGCAAGTTCGACATGAGCTACTACTGCAACAGCCACATCCCCATGGTCCAGGAAAAATTGGGGAAGGCGTGTAAAGGCGTCGCCGTCGAGCAAGGGGTGTCCGGCCCGACGCCGGGATCACGGCCGGCCTTTGTCGCGATGGGCCATCTCTATTTCGACTCGGTGGCCGAATTTCAATCCGCTTTCGGCCCCCATGCGAATGCCATTATGGCGGACATTCCCAGATACACCGACATCCAACCGACCTTTCAGATCAGCGAAGTCAAAGTGTAGTCTTCAGTCGCAAAATCGTGGCCTGCAGCCGTCGTCACCGGCTTGACTGGCCACGTCAGGGAGGACCGATAATGTTATGATCCTCTGCGCTGGCACCGGCAGACCGGAGATCTTCACGTTGACGGAGCCCAGGTGGTTGCGGCTGGTGAAGTACAGGGTTTTCCAGTCGTCGCCGCCGAAGGCGATATTGGTGGTAGCAGGAGCGCCGTGGACGATGCGGCCGAGTTGCTTGCCCTTCGGGTCCAGGATCCAGATCCCGCCGGCCCCGCCGCAGTAGACGTTTCCTTCGACATCGACCTTCATGCCGTCGGGGACGCCGGGCTCGCCGCCGCGCAAATCGGCAAAGACCCGGTCGGTGTGCTTCGCCAGCGTGCCGTTGGGCAACAGCTCGAAAGCACGGATGTGGCCGCGCCGCGTGTCGTTGATGTAGAGCACCCTCTCATCGGGCGAGAAGGCGAGGCCGTTGGGCAATACAAAATCGTCGATCAAGAGGCTCATACTGCCGAGGTCGGGGGTGACGCGGTAGACGCCGGAAAAGGTCAGGTCCCATTGCTCAGGCGCGGCTGGGCTCGTCCACGGATCGGTGAAGTAGATGCAGCCGTCGGACTTGACGACGACGTCATTGGGCCGGTTGAGCCGGCGCCCCTGAAAGCTGTTGGCGATCACCGTCGTGCTGCCGTCGAGTTCCTGCCGCGTGACCCGCCGCGAATCGTGCTCGCAGGCGACCAACCGGCCCTGCAGGTCTCGGGTCAGCCCATTGGCCCGGTTGGTCGGCTCCTGGACGACGGAGACGCCCTTGCCGGGCTCGTATTTCATCCGCCTGTCATTGTGAATGTCGCTGAACAGCAGGTAATGGCCTTCTTTCCACCACAACGGTCCTTCGGCCGGACCCAACGCGCCGCCGAAGCCGTCGGCGAGATGCCGGATCGGCTCCGACGGGGAGACAATGCGCTCCAATTCGGGAGCTAGTTGCTCGATCCGCGGCGAGGATTGAGACGACCCACGAGCACCGGACATAGCGCTTCCTCCAATTGCAAGGTGATTGCCTCAGTCGGCGGGGATTTCTCGAAGGATCGCCCGCTTCTGCCGCACGCCCCGCTTGTCCGGCTTGAACTCCCAGCCGGCAAATTCGTATCGCTTGCGCTTTATCCGTCTGTGCCGAGCGGCTCGGCCGATCGGCAGCGCGCCGATTTCCATTGGCGGGGTCTTCGCCGAGCCTTCGAGCAGACGCTGGCGCTGCGCCGCGCTGTCCGGACCCAAATAGGTGTAGCCCGACTTGTGGCTGATCGGCGCGATCATATGCGCGCGCCGCGCAGTCTCTGCGGCGGCTTCAGCAGTGCCGCATTCGAGACAGCAGTCGAAACCGAGCCGCGCTCTCGCCTCAGGGAATTCGTTGCCGCAGCGGCAGTATGGCATTACCGCGTTTTTCCGGCGTAAGCCGGCGATTTGAGGATGCGGTCGATCTCGGCGACGGTGACCCCGTAGAGCTCGGCGACTTGCACCGGCGTCATACCATAAGTCGCCAATGCACGGACGCGGCCGATTTGCGAGGGTGGCACAGTGCGGGTTGACCGTTTGGCGACTACCCTTCGCCGTACCGGCTCTGTCGCGACTGGAGGTTCTACCTTCGGGCTTGGCGGGAGGCGCGGCGGAGTAGTGAAAATACGTGGTTGACGCCGCGGTTCCTGCTCATGCGGCGCACCGCTGTTTGGCGCCGGTTCAGTCGGCTCGGCATCGGCGTTGGGGCGCGCCGGTCTGAACAGGTCTTCAGCTGCTTGTCGCGCCCGGCTGACCTTTTCTCGACTATTTCGCTCGTCCGCTGACTGCCATTCGTCCACCGAGCGTCTCTCCAAGTAGAATTCGTTAATATGTGCACCGATATAAGTCCCGCCGGGGAATCTGCAAGACCACCGCCCTTTACGTGCCGCCACGCGCGACCTAAAAAGATTTGTCGCGGTGGAGCCGATTGGATTGCCCGGAGCAGGCGAAATGGTCGTCGATCGGGATCTCGTCGTCATGGCACGAGATGGCATCGGCTTGGCGACGGATGTGTATCGTCCGGCGGGACGCGGTCCGTTTCCCGTGTTGCTCGAGCGGACGCCTTACGACAAATCCGCGCCGAGCCGCTCCGAGCGCACGGCCGCCGCCGCGAAGCCCCGCTCGCGCGCCGAGGTTGCGGCCTATTTCGTGCGCCACGGCTACGCCGTCGTCTTTCAGGATTGTCGGGGACGGTACAAATCGGGGGGCCGCTTTACGAAGTATCTTAGCGAGGCCGAGGATGGCTTCGACACCCTCGCCTGGCTGGCGCGGCAGAGCTGGTGCAGTGGCCGGGTGGGCACTTTCGGCCTCTCCTACGCGGCCCACACCCAGGCCGCGCTCGGCTGTCTCGACCCACCGGGACTGGCAGCGCAGTTTCTCGATTGCGGCGGGTTCTCCAACGCCTATCGCAGCGGGATCCGCCACGGCGGTGCGTTCGATCTGAAACAAGCGACCTGGGCCTTCAACAACGCGCTGGCCGATGCCAGAGACCCCACCGTCAAGGCGGCGCTCACGGCGCAGAACATCAAAGGGTGGTTCGCGCGGATGCCGTGGCGCAAGGGCGATTCGCCGCTCAGTACGGCGCCGGAATACGAGGACTACCTCTTCGAGCAATGGTCGCACGGCACCTTCGACGATTTCTGGAAGCAACCGGGCATCTATGCGGAAGGCTATTACGACCGTTATGCCGACGTGCCGGTCGTCAACCTCTCCGGCTGGTACGATCCCTATGCGCGGACGGCGGTGGAGAATTACCTCGGCCTGTCGCGGCGCAAGCACGGCCCGGTTCAGCTGATCCTCGGCCCGTGGACCCACGGCGACCGCTCGTTGAGCCACGCCGGAGAGGTCGATTTCGGCCCGGCGGCGCCGGTCGACGGCAATCTCGCGGACGATTTCTTTGCCCTGCGCCGACGCTGGTTCGACCGCTGGGTCAAGGGCGCCGCCAACGGTGCTGACACGGAACCGGCGGTGCGTGTTTTTGTGATGGGCGGGGGATCGGGACGGCGCAACGCAGCGGGACGGCTCGATCACGGCGGGAGGTGGCGGGCGGCCACCGACTGGCCGTTGCCGCAGACCCAATGGGCAAAATTCTACCTGAATTCCGATCGCAGCCTCGGCCGTGAAACGCCGCATGACGGCGCGCAGCCGCTCGAATACGCCTCCGACCCGCGCAATCCGGTGCCGACGATCGGCGGCGCGGTCAGTTCGGGCGAGCCGATCATGCGCGGCGGCGCCTACGACCAGTGCGAAGGGCCCACCGTGTTTGGCGCGCGCTCGCCGTTCCGCGCGCTCACCGAACGTGCCGATGTGCTGGCTTTCTCGACGCCGCCGCTCGAGCGTGACCTGGAGGTTACCGGACCTGTTACGGTGCGGCTGTGGATCGGCTCCGACAGCCCCGATACGGATTTCACGGCAAAGCTGATCGACGTGCATCCGCCAAACGAAGATTACCCGAACGGCTTTGCGATGAACCTGACCGAGGGCATCCTGCGCTGCCGCTACCGGGACAGCTGGGAGCGGCCATCACCGATGGTGCCGGGCGAGGTCTACGCGATCACAATCGAGTTGTTCCCGACCAGCAACCTGTTCAGCCGGGGTCACCAGCTGCGTCTCGACATTGCGAGCAGCAACTTTCCGCATTTCGACATCAACCCGAATTCGGGGGAACCCGAAGGGATGATGGAGCATCCGCGCATCGCCCGTAACCGAGTCTTTGTCGACGCGGCCCACCCCTCGCACACCTTGTTGCCGGTCATCCCGGCAGGCACCTGAACAGGCCCATGCGAAGGTCGGCCTTGCTGTTTTTGGTGCTTGTAGGTTTCACCTGGGGCGCGGCTATGGCGGCGGGGTCGGGAAACCCAACCCATGATCATCTTCTCGCGCTGCCACCGGCCCAACAGGCAAAAATATTGGGTAAGGGGGTCGGGCAAGGCTGCGTCGCCGTATCGGCGTTTCCGATGGGGGTGACATCCACCGGTAAGGCAAAAGGTCTGGCGTATTGGAGCGTTCGCTGCAAGGACGGCAGAAGCTTCGCCGTTCAGATCGCCCCGGATGCGCAGGCTGTGGTGATCGATTGCCGGGTCCTGCAGGCAAACGGCAAAGACTGCTTCAAGAAATTCTGAATGAATCGGCCACGCTCACCAGCGCAGCGATTGGCGGCAGACCGAATACCACAGACCGAGGTTCTCTTGCTGCCATTTCGGGTCCGAGCAGTCCCTTTTTAAGATTGCCGCAGAGGCCGTCGGATCGGAAGGGGGAGCCGGGGTCGAACTCGAGCAGGCCGCCAGAACGAGCATCAGGGAAACCAAAAGAACCGGTCTCACCAGCATATCTCCCTTTCGTTCCCGACCGGCGTCCGAGATCCGAGGTATGCGCCACACCTCCGCGTCGGCATAGTTCCGCGCCAATCTGCCATTTTGCTTATTCTGCCCAAATCGATGTAGTTTCGAAGCTTGGTGCTCGTATGACGGAGTTTAGCTTTTATGAAAAGTGCCAACAGCTGCCGAAAATATCGCAAGGATACGCTCGTCGCCCATCTCGGGCGTCATCCGGAGGCACAAAACGGCGCCGTCAATCCACCAGTCTATCACGCCTCGACGATCCTGTCGGCGAATATGGCGGAGTGGGAAAGCAACCGCGAACCCAGCAAGCGCTTCGACATCGTCCGCTACGGATTGTTGGGCACGCCGACGACCTTCGCGCTGGAGGAGGCGGTGGCCGCCATCGAGGGCGGTCATCGCGCGATGCTGATGTCATCGGGGCTCGCTGCGATCACCGCGCCGCTGCAGGCGTGCCTCAAATGCGGCGACCATGTCTTGATGGTCGACTCCTGTTACGGCCCGGCGCGAAACTTCTGCGAGAGGGTACTGACCCGCTGCGGCGTGGAAACGACCTATTACGACCCGCTTATCGGCGGTGACATTGCCCGGCTGATGCGTCCGAACACCCGGGTCGTCTATGTCGAATCCCCAGGCTCGCTGACGTTCGAGGTGCAGGACGTGCCGGCGATCGCCAAGGCGGCACACGAAGTCCGGCGCCAAGGTGCTGATGGACAACACCTGGGCCTCGCCCTACCTGTTCCGTTCCTTCGAGCACGGCGTGGATGTCTCGATCCACGCGGCGACCAAATACATCGTCGGCCATTCCGACGTCATTCTCGGGGCGGTCATCACCAATGAGGAGATGTACTTGCCGGTGCGCACGATGGCCGCCGATCTCGGCCATTGCGCGGGCCCCGATGACGCCTATTTCGCATTGCGCGGGCTGCGCACTTTGTCGGTCCGGCTCGAGCGGCACGAGAAGAATGCGCTTGCCGTGGCGCGTTGGCTGCAGACCCGGCCCGAGGTCTCGCGTGTGCTCTACCCCGCTTTGCCCGACGATCCAGGCTACGAATTGTGGAAGCGCGATTTTCTCGGGGCCAGCGGGTTGTTCGGCGTCGTCCTCAAACCAGCCTCCAAATCGGCGGTATACGCAATGATCGATGCGCTCGATTTGTTCGGGATCGGGTCGAGCTGGGGTGGTTATGAGAGCCTGATCTTGCCGACCAATCCAGTACGCGGCCGCACCGCGACGCGCTGGGAGGCGGAAGGTCCCACCCTGCGCCTCCACATCGGCCTCGAAGACCCGCAGGACCTGATCGAGGACCTGGAACGCGGCTTCCACCAGCTCCGCACCGTTGCCGCAGCGGCCTGATCCACCAGGCAGCGATACTGTGCGAAGCGCCTTGCGCAGTTCTGGCATCGACCCGAAATCAGGCCGATAACAACACTGATCGCCGAGGTCTATCACCGCTTCCAGGTGATGTGATGAGCGGCGAGAAGATCAATCTGGAATGGCTCGGCAACCGCGTCATGACGATGAGCGCCGAGATTCGCGACCTGCAATTGCGCTTTACGGCGCTGGAGGGGCCGGTTTTCCGCGATGGAAGCGCGGATAGCCGCGTTGGAGCGGATGGCCGTGGTGCAGCTCGACGCGCTAGCGTCACGGTTTGACGCGATCGCGCGTCGGCAGGCAGAGCAGGAGGAGCGGATGTCGCGGATGCTGGCTCTGTTGGTCCGCATCGCCGAACGGCTCGACAGTAAGCCGGAGGGCCGCCCGCAATGAGCGATTTCGGTCGGTTTTTGGGCGGGTTTATGGCCATCGATCAGCGCCTGGCCAAGATAGAGGGCGATTTCAATCAGCGTTTTGCCAGCATAGGAGGCGATCTCAAGCTATTGACCTGGATGATCGGATTCAATCTCGCCGCCACCGTTGGCGTCTTCTCCATGGTGCTGCGGCATTGAGGCCGCTTCTACTGTCGGTCAGGCGATGCCGAAGTTTGTGATCACCGTCTCGTCGAATTTCAGCCCGAGGCCGGGAGCGGTCGGCATCGCGAGCTCGCCATCCACCGGCGCCGGGACTTCCTCCCACAAGTGGAACAGGCGGGGCATGTACTCGACGGTGAGGCCGTTCGGTACCGCGCCGACGAGGTGGACGTGGATCTCCGGCACGCCATGGCTGACCACCGGCAGGTTGAACGCTTCCGCCATGCCGGCAATCTTGAGCCAGGGGGTGATGCCGCCCGAGCGCACCTGGTCGATCATCACGATATCGACCGAGCGGGCTTCGAGCATGTGCCGGAACGGAACGATGCCATAGAGGTATTCGCCCCCCGCGACAGGCGTCGCCAGCGCCGCGGTTACCCGCGCGAGCCCGGCATAATCGTCATGTGCGGTCACGTCCTCGAGCCAATAGAGGCCGACCCCGGCGTCTTCGACCCGCCGCCCGATATCGATGGCTTGCTCGACCCGCCAGCGCTGATTGATGTCGCACATCAAATCCATGTCAGGGCCCACCGCCTCGCGGATCAGCCGCGCTTGCTCCACTTCGCGAGCGGGCGAGGTGACCCCCGGCAGGCCGAGCTGCATCTTGGCCTGGCGATGGCCTTTTTCGCGCAGCCTTCCCGCTGCGGTGACCGCCTCCTCGAGTTTGAGGCCGCGCCGCAGCGCGCCGCTCGCATAGGTAGCGATGCGATCGCACCCGCCGCCGAGCAGCTTCCACAGCGGTAGGCCGAGCCCCTTGCCCTTGATGTCCCACAACGCGACATCTATCGCCGACAGTGCCATCGTAAAGATACCCGCCGGGCCGGACCCGCCCGCCGCAGCGTGCAGTTTCGCTGCAATCGCCTCGACCCGCAGCGGATCTTCGCCAACCGTCAGTGCTCCGAGTTCATCGACAGCGCGTCTCAAGGTGCGTGTCAGTGCGCCGCCGAAATAGGTCACTCCAATTCCTTCGACTCCTTCATCGGTGTGCACCCGCAGGGTGACGATCGGGTTTGTCGCATTGGGGTTTTCGGAGAATCCGGCGAGCGGCTCGTCGTTCGGGAGGAGGACGATCCCAGTCTCGATCGACGTTATCCTCATTGGCCTTCTTCCGTCATTGATGAACAGCCTCGAGCTTATAGCCGTCGGGATCGAGCACGAAGGCAGCATAGTAGGTCGCGCCATATTGCAGGCGCGGCCCCGGCCTGCCGCAATCGATGCCGCCGGCGCGTAGGGCCGCCGCATGGAACCTGTCTACCGCATCGCGAACTCGGTGCGTTGAAAGCGAGATGAAATCCAGGACCGGGGGCCCTAACTTCGCCCGCTCTCGCAAACAGAGCCAGCTTGTCTCCCCCGCCCTTTTCTCCAAAGCCGACGGCGTGTTGCTTTGACCAAATCCTGACATATCCAAGGGGGGCGAAAATCTCGTCGTAAAATTCCGCCGAACGCGCGAGATCATCGACGCCAAATGACATGTGCCCAAGCATCATCACGCCGCAAAACGCTTGATGCAGTCTTGGTTGAAACTCAGACCAAGACCCGGGCGGTCCGACAGCACGAGCTCGCCGCTATCTAATGCCGATACCCCTTCGAACAATTTCAGCATCCAGCCCATGTATTCGACGGTGAGACCATTCGGCACCGCGGCGACGAGGTGGGTGTGGATTTCCGGGATCACATGGCTGACCACCGGCAGATTGAAGGCCTCGGCCATGCCGGCAACCTTCATCCATTGCGTAATTCCGCCGACCCTGATCAAGTCGATCATTACGATGTCGACCGAACGCGCCTCGATCATGTGGCGGAACGGAACGATGCCGTAGACGAGTTCGCCACCGCAGATTGGCGTCGCTAAGGCCGCATTGAACCGCGCGAGACCCGCATAATCATCGTGTGCCGTCACATCTTCTAGCCAGAAGAGACCCACCCCGGCGTCTTCGACCCGCTTACCGATGTCGATTGCTTGCTCGACCCGCCAGCGCTGATTGATGTCGCACATCAGCTTGATGTCGGGACCGATCGCTTCGCGAACCCGCCGCATACGCTCAACCTCCTTTGTGGGCGAGGTGTCACCGGGCAAGGCAAGCTGGGTCTTCATCTCGCGAAAGCCCTTTTCCTTGAGCCGCCCGGCCGCGGCTACGACTTCGTCGAGCGACAGGTTGCGCCGCAACGCGCCGCTCGCATAGGTCGGGACTTGCTGCCGCGCCCCGCCCAGAAGCTTCCACAGCGGCTGGTTCAGCGCCTTGCCGCGGATGTCCCACAAAGCGATGTCGATCGCCGACAGTGCCAGGGTGAACATCCCCGCCGGCCCGGAGCCACCGGCCGCGCCGCGCAGCTTGGCGATAATCGCCTCGTGACGGAGCGGGTCTTCGCCGATCGCCAGCGCGCCGAGATCGTCGACCGCGCGCTTCAGTGAGGCGGTGATTGCGCCGCCATAGAAGGTCACCCCGATACCTTCGATCCCGTCATCGGTGTCGAGCCGCAGGATCACGATCGGACGTGCGGCACTCATGTCTTCAGGAGTGTTGGCGAGCGGATCCTCTTGCGGAAGAACCAGGATCTGCGAATGGATGTGCGATATCTTCATTGGATTACCGTCGGCTCGAGTTCGACGCTCACACGTGCATTAGGCGATCATCATCGGCGCCTGGGGCACGGTCTTCCAGAATTCCCCGTCATGCCCGAAAAAAATCCGGGCGCCGGCTGCCTCGCAGCGGGCCAGCTCTTCGAGCGAGGCGAGCATGGCCTCGCGGTCGAAGACGCGCTGCGGTAATCGGCGCTCACGCAGGGTCCGGCAGAAGTAGCAGGCATCGGCGGCGAGCACGACGTCGCCCGAAGCGAGCCTTACCTTCAGCGACTGGTGGCCCGGGGTATGACCGTAGGTGGGCAGACAGACGACACTGCCGTCGCCGAAGAGATCGTGCTCGCCATCGATTTGGATCACTTTGTGCCCGAGATCGAAATCGGCTCGGTTGAACCCGCGCTGTGCGGCGATGTCGGGGTCCATCCCTGCTGCCCACTCGCGTCGCTGAACGACCATTACTGCGTTGGGAACGAGCGCATTGCCGCCAACGTGGTCGAAGTGAAAATGGGAATTGATGATGATGTCGATCCGCGCTGGGTCGCTGTCGATCGCTTCGAGCCGCGCGCTGATTTCCTCGCCCGGCCGGAAGTGGAACGAGAAGAGGCCGGCGGCACGCTGCCCGACGCGCCCGGCGGGGTCGTGCTGGCAGTCGGGATGCATCCCAGTGTCAAAGAGGGCCGTCCCCTTGGGATGCTCGATCAGATAAGCCGGGATCGGCAACTCGACCTTGCCCTCCCCACCCTCCATCAGATAGCCGAGATCCCCGGTTAGATGGCCGCAAGTCAGAGCGAAGAGCTTCAAATTCAATTCAGCCTCCTAGAACACAGGTTGATTCACGCGGCACGATAGCGATCGATCGTCGCCTGATTGAATTTCAGCCCGAGCCCTGGCGCCGTCGGCATCGCGAGTTCCCCATCCTGTGGTTGCGGCACCTCTTCGAAGAGGCGCATTAGCCACGGCATGTATTCGACGGTCAGCCCGTTGGGGATCGCGCCGATCAGGTGGACATGGACCTCGGGGATCAGGTGGCTGACGACCGGCAGGTTGAAGGCTTCAGCCATGCCGGCGACCTTCATCCATTGGGTGATTCCGCCGACCCGCACCAGGTCGATCATGACGATATCCACCGACCGCGCCTCGACCATGTGACGGAAGGGCACGATGCCCCAGACATACTCGCCACCGGCGACCGGCGTCGACAGCGCGGCGGTGACCCGCGCCAAGCCGGGATAGTCGTCCGCCGTCGTCACGTCCTCGAGCCAGAACAGCGCGACCCCGGCATCCTCGACCCGGCGGCCGATGTCGATCGCTTGCTCGACCCGCCAGCGCTGGTTGATGTCGCACATCAGCTTGATGTCGGGTCCGATCGCCTCGCGCACCCGCTGCATCCGCTCGACCTCCTTGGCGGGTGTGGTCTCGCCGGGCAGCGCCAGCTGCGTCTTCATTTCGCGGAAGCCCTTTTCTTTGAGGCGCCCGGCGGCGGTGACGACTCGGTCGAGCGAGAGCCCGCGCATCAGGGCCCCGCTCGCGTAGGTCGGGACCCGATCGCGCGCGCCGCCGAGCAATTTCCATAGCGGCAGGTTCAGCGCCTTGCCGCGGATGTCCCACAACGCCATGTCGAGCGCCGATAGGGCCAGATGGAAAATGCCGCCGGGCCCAGCGGATCCGGCCGCCGCCCGCAATTTCGCGGCGACCGCTTCGACGCGCAGCGGATCGTCCCCGACGATCAGTTGGCCCAGTTCGTCGATCGCGCTCCTCAATGAGCCGGTCAGCGCACCGCCGAAATATGTGACCCCGACGCCGGATATCCCCTCGTCGGTTTCAACCTCCAAGGTGACGATCGGCCGGGTTCCGTTCGGGTTTTCGGCGGCGTCGGCCAGCGGCTCGTCGGCAGGCAGGGCAACGATTTGAGAGCGAGTGCCGGATATCTTCATCGCAGGACCCCCAGGCTAAAGACCGGCAAGACTTACACCCCCGGTCCAATAAGGGAAGCGCGCTCGTCTGCGGCAGCGAAGCGCCGGCCGATAAAGGAGATAGAGGCGGGGGCCGAGTTCGTCATCGGTTTGCCCTGCCGCCTTGATTATCTCGCCCGCTCGGCCTGACCCCGAGCGATAATCCGCAGTCGCGCTTGATTTTCACTTCGACCCCAACTTTCGGTTTCATCCCGCAAAACACCGATTGCTGCATCTGCAGCAAATCAGCAGCAAAATTTCCTCTTTCGGTAGAATAGCCGTCGCAAGCAGCACCCGCGCCAGAAGCTTTGCCGAAAGTCATCCTTCTTCGGTATCCGCTGCCCGTTGGCACCGATTTCATTCCAGACCACCCAGTTTCGAACGGACTATGCTCCGCGAAGATGGCAATTTCCCGGATCGATCGAAAGCATTCGGACGTCCGCTCGCCGCACCACGGCCACCATCGGCCCGACCCGTATCTTGTATCCCCCCGCACTGAGTATAGGGGCAGCCGGTCAAGTATTAGCGCCCCGACCAGCCCCGTCCTTCCGAGCATAAATACCGAAGCGCGGCGGACAATTTCTCGACGTTAAGATTATGACTTAATTTTCACTTTGGTGGATTTCACATAATGGAGTTTATGCGACTTTTGGCGCGTGCGGAGGCAAAGCGGGAAACCCAAGATATTGATGCGCCCAGTTGCCGCCAACGCCCAACCCGCTGTTAACGGCGGGGCGGAAGCGGGTTCGATGTTTGTTTCATGCCTCTAGGAAGAGCTTCGTGTGCGCCACGAAGAGCTCGGGATACTGGAAGAGCGCGCCATGACCGAAGTCGGGATACACAATCAGTTATGCATTCGGAATGTGCTGCGAAAGCGTGAACGAGTTGATTGTGGGCACCATGATGTCGTCAGTGCCGTTCACGACCAGCGTCGGCTGCTTGATCGTCTTCAACTCTGCATAGCGTTCGCCTCGTGGCTCCCGCCATTCCATTATAGCCGCTTGCTGCGCCTTCATTGTCTAAATCGACGAAGGCGGATCAGCATCCTTGCGCTGATGACGGCGATCCCAAAATGCCCTTCCGGCGGCCTGACTTGCTTCCGAAGGCGAGAAGAAGAGAAACAAAAAATCCTCGCAGACCGGCACGGGATTGCCGGCAACTTCTAAAACACGCGAATTCTTCGACGGTTCGCCGTTTCGCGGTCCGGTCCCGGCGAGCACGAGGCGCCTAACGAGATTGGGATGGCGCAGCACGAAACTCTGCGCAACGTAGCCTCCGATGGAGAAGCCGAGCACATCGACCTGAGGTAATCCCAGGGCGTTGACGAATGCGGCGACGTGATCGCCCATCGCTTCGATGGTGTTCGGCGTTTCGCCGCTCGAACTGGCGACGCCTGCATTGTTGAAAAGGATTACGGGACGCCCTTGGGCAAGCCCGTCCGTGACAAGCGGATCCCAGTTGTCAAGGCCGCCGCGGAAGTGTTGAAGGAAGACAAGCGGCGTTCCGCTTTCCGAGCCGAAGCGCCTGTATGCGTAGCGGATTCCATTAGCCTCGATGAAGCGGGTAGGTGCCGTGACATGGGTGTCTTTCGCCATATTTATCTCCTTGCCTGCCGTTCGGGATGCTATCTCCGCAATATGGATCTTGGTGCCGTCCAGCGCCACCGCGGGACGGGCCGCCGCGATACGGTTGCAGGCTGCACTCCGGTGAAGTCCTGCCGGGAAATTTGCTTGCCCCTGCCCGATCAAGGGGTTACGAATTCCCGCAACTTACGACCAAAACTCACCCGCAAACCGCCGTTTCGGCTATGCCCGCGTCAGCACCGTGGGCCAGACGCTCGACAGCCAGCTTGAGCATTTACGCGTCGCCGGATGCACCGCCAAGATTTACCGCGAGAAGGTGACCGGTGCGCATAACGACCGGCGCGAGCTTCTCAAAATGCGTCAAGCAGATCGTGGACGCCAAGGCGCAATTCCGCTCGCTTGCCGAGCCGTGGGCCGACACCGGCGGCACCAGCACCGGGCGCTTGATGATTGCCGTTCTCGGCGGCCTCGCTGATGTGGAGCGCGACCTTATCCGCACCCGCACCGCCGAGGGCCGCAGCCGGGCACAGAAGCGCGGGCAGCGCATGGGCCGGAAACCGAAATTGACCGAAGCGCAGCAGGCCGAGGCCCGCAAGCGCGGGCCGAAGGTGCCACGCTTGCCGAACTCGCGCGCAGCTATCACGTGGGCAAGAGCACGATTTCGCGCCTTTGAACTGTCGCGTTATCGACTTAAGCTACTGATCCACTGACCCAGTCGCACAAGTAATGGTGCTTATATCCATATGCTAACGGCCTATGTCCCACGACAACAAACAGTTTGTAATTTCCGGCAGCGGTGCCGCCGCTGCAATTTGCGATTATACCCGCAGCGGAGAACGCCGCTTGAAGAAGCGGTTTGGGATCATGCTTCGCATCGTATGGTTTAGCATTTTCACCTATTACATCAATACATAGCCCATCGTTGAGGGTACTTGGGGCGATGTTTGGATCGTTGCCAGATGTATCGAATGTTGCTGTCCAATCACTTCGATTAAGTCCATTCAACAATTGTGCCGCATACTCACGAGCTTCTGCGTCAAGTGGGTTCACCTTCACTGTCTAGGCATATTTATCGTGATGAGATAAATACTCGCGCAAATCGTCAGCTTGCTTTTGAGTGACACTGCGCGGCATTACATAGGTGTCGATATCGGTTCTAAGGGCGTTCATGTAAGTGATGATGTAGATACCAAAACTTAGCGATACAAATGCGAGGGCAAAACTGCGATACCGAGGATTGGCGGCTCTACGTGTTATTTCAGACCAATTTCCAACAGTAGTTAAGATAAGGATGATGATGGCAACCGATATCAATGATCCGCTGACCCAATAGCTGCTTGGCCATTTAAGTCCAGCAGCGAAGAACAGTATTGCGACGAATATGGCAGAGAGACCAAAAATAAATTTTCGTTCGTACTAAGAGACGGAACCCGGTAGCGCCGCATCCCGTCGCAAACATCAACAGTAAAGCGGCGAAGGCATGATCGCCTGTTGGTAGCGCCGAGGGCGATGCCGTGGGCAAACGCGTTAGCCGAGCGTGAGCGCGCCGGCTTCCGCTTGCCGTTGTGCGCAAGAACTGGGCGACGCCGCGCGTTCGATTGCGTTGTGGATAGCTGGCATGAACTCAATTTTGCTCATGCTCAGTTGTAGTAGAACGCGTGGCCGCGTTCCACTCCAAAAAGGTATCTTTATGCGACATCAGCTCCGCACTCGATCAACCGCCGGTCTTTCGATTTTCCATATCCGACACTATGCGGCTTTGCGTTTACGCCCCCGCCGCACGGCCTTCACCTTGCGTGATTGGATGATGACGGATGGGTTGGGACCGTCGCCATAGTCTCGCCTCGCCGCGTCAGCCGCGCCGGCGGCGCGATTGGCTAGGCGAACTGGTGCAGATCGACAACTCGGAGCACCGCTGGTTCGAGGACCGCGGGCCACCGTGCACGCTGCTGACTTTTGTGGATGATGCAACGAGCCGGTTGATGGAGCTCGGCTCGTCACCTCGGAAGCGGCGAGGCTCAATGTGTAAGCCTCACCGACAGCCTGCCCAGCGGTAGCTCGGCTATCGCCGAAGATTAGAACGACCGTGCCGTGGTCCCGGTGAGCATGTCGGCCTTGCGGTTGAGGGCGGCGATGAGGCCGTCGACGCCGTCGGTTCTTGAGGATCGCGGCGAATTCGGAGCGGCGGGTCGCCACCTCGCTGATCGCGCCGTCGAGGTAGATGTCGGAGATCAGCCAACCCTCGCCGTTGCGGCGCATCAGGTAGTCGACCTTGACCGGTTCGCCATTGGCCTTGACGATCTCGCTCTTGACCATGACGCCGCCCGGATTGGGCTGTTCGCCGGTGACCTGCAATTTCTGACCGGCATAGCTGTCAAAGCGGTCGGCATAGATCGCCGAGATGTAGCGTCCGAAGCTCTCGGTGAGTTGCTGGCGTTGCGCCTGGTTCAACCCAGCCCAGTACGACACACCGACCGATAGGCGCGTCATCGAGGGGATGTGGGAAGCATTGCAGGCGGATGACCGGCTCGATCTGCGTGAACCGCCCGCTCTGCCCGAGGATGCGGCCGTTCTTCATCGTGCCGAGCAGCGTATCGTAGAGCCCTTGAACCGTGTCGCCGCCGCTCGCCGGCGCCGCATGAGCGGGATAGGCGAACGCCGATGCCGCAAGCATGGCGACCAGGCAAAACGCTTTCCGCGCCGGCGCTTGTGGCACGATCGACTTCCTCATATCTTGGTCTCCCGGCTCTCCTCAGCCTTCAGTTCCGACAAATTTAGGTATTCGCTTCTAGGTGTTCGCATCCCTGCGGCTTTCAAGCGCATGGCTACGCTGCGATCCGTTTCTTCCCGGCGGACGAGACGCGCCCTTGAAATTTTTGTCGAGCATTCCCTTTACGCATTCATTGAGTTATCCGCCCGGGAGACAACGTGCAGTGGCAATACTGATGGGTATGAGCTAAGGAAACGTTTCCAGCTGCGATTCTTCCAAATCGATGGTGCGGCCCGGGTCCGTCGGGGCCATTATAATTCGCGGTAGCTGTGCGCGAGATAAGGGCTAAGGCGCTCATGGATCCGACGGATAGGAAATCCCACATAAATT
>CAVOHI010000016.1:0-38855 GCA_963695605.1 uncultured Alphaproteobacteria bacterium
GAACACAGGTTGATTCACGCCGCACGATAGCGATCGATCGTCGCCTGATCGAATTTCAGGCCGAGGCCGGGCGCCGTCGGCATCGCGAGTTCGCCGTTCTGCGGCTGCGGCACCTCTTCGAAGAGGCGCGTCAGCCACGGCATGTATTCGACCGTCAGTCCGTTCGGGATCGCGCCGATCAGGTGGACATGGACCTCGGGGATCAGGTGGCTGACGACCGGCAGGTTGAAGGCTTCCGCCATGCCGGCGACCTTCATCCATTGGGTGATTCCGCCGACCCGCACCAGGTCGATCATGACGATATCGACCGAGCGCGCCTCGACCATGTGCCGGAACGGCACGATGCCCCAGACATACTCGCCGCCGGCGACCGGGGTCGTCAGCGCCGCGGTGACCCGCGCGAGCCCGGGATAATCGTCCGCCGTCGTCACGTCCTCGAGCCAGAACAGGCCGACCCCGGCGTCTTCGACCCGGCGGCCGATGTCGATCGCCTGCTCGACCCGCCAGCGCTGGTTGATGTCGCACATCAGCTTGATGTCGGGTCCGATCGCCTCGCGCACCCGCTGCATGCGCTCGACCTCCTTGGCGGGTGTGGTCTCGCCGGGCAGCGCCAGCTGCGTCTTCATTTCGCGGAAGCCCTTTTCTTTGAGGCGCCCGGCGGCAGTGACGACCCGGTCGAGCGAGAGCCCGCGCATCAGGGCGCCGCTCGCATAGGTCGGGACCCGATCGCGCGCGCCGCCGAGCAATTTCCACAGCGGCAGGTTCAGCGCCTTGCCGCGGATGTCCCACAACGCCATGTCGAGCGCCGACAGGGCCAGATGGAAAATGCCGCCGGGCCCAGCGGATCCGGCGGCGGCGCGCAATTTCGCGACGACCGCCTCGACGCGCAGCGGATCGTCCCCGACGATCAGTTGGCCCAGTTCGTCGATCGCGCTCCTCAATGAGCCGGTCAGCGCGCCGCCGAAATATGTGACCCCGACGCCGGACACCCCCTCGTCGGTTTCGACCTCCAAGGTGACGATCGGCCGGGTTCCGTTCGGGTTTTCGGCGGCGTCGGCAAGCGGCTCGTCGGCAGGCAGGGCGACGATTTGAGAGCGAGTGCCGGATATCTTCATCGCAGGACCCCCAGGCTAAAGAGCGGCAAGACTTGCACCCCCGGGCCAATAAGGGAAGCGCGCTCGTCGGCGGCAGCGAGGCGCCGGCTGATAAAGGAGATAGAGGCGGGGGCCGAGCTCGTCATCGGTTTGCCGTGCTGCCTTGATTATCTCGCCCGCTCTGCCTGACCCCGAGCGATAATCCGCAGTCGCGCTTGATTTTCACTTCGACCCCAACTTTCGGTTTCATCAGCAAAACACCGATTGCTGCACCTGCAGCAAATCAGCAGCAAAATTTCCTCTTTCGGTAGAATAGCCGTCGCAAGCAGCACCCGCGCCAGAAGCTTTGCCGAAAGCCATCCTTCTTCGGTATCCGCTGCCCGTTGGCGCCGATTTCATTCCAGACCACCCAGTTTCGAACGGACTATGCTCCGCGAAGATGGCAATTTCCCGGATCGATCGAAGCATTCGGACGTCCGCTCGCCGCGCCGCCGCCACCATCGGCCCGACCCGTATCTTGTATCCCCCCGCACTGAGTAGAGGCGGCAGCCGGTCAAGTATTAGCGCCGCGACCAGCCCCGTTCTTCCGAGCATAAATACCGAAGCGCGGCGGACAATTTCTCGAACGTTAAGATTATGACTTAATTTTCACTTTGGTGGATTTCACATAATGGAGATTATGCGACTTTTGGCGCGTGCGGAGGCAAAGCGGGAAACCCAAGATATTGATGCGCCCAGTTGCCGCCAACGCCCAACCCGCTGCTAACGGCGGGGCGGAAGCGGGTTCGATGTTTGTTTCATGCCTCTAGGAAGAGCTTCGTGTGCGCCACGAAGAGCTCGGGATACTGGAAGAGCGCGCCATGACCGGAGTCGGGATACACAATCAGTTGTGCATTCGGAATGTGCTGCGAAAGCGTGAACGAGTTGATTGTGGGCACCATGATGTCGTCAGTGCCGTTCACGACCAGCGTCGGCTGCTTGATCGTCTTCAAATCGGCATAGCGTTCGCCTCGTGGCTCCCGCCATTCCATTATAGCCGCTTGCTGCGCCTTCATTGTCTGAATCGACGAAGGCGGATCAGCATCCTTGCGCTGATGACGGCGATCCCAAAATGCCCTTCCGGCGGCCTGACTTGCTTCCGAAGGCGAGAAGAAGAGAAACAAAAAATCCTCGCAGACCGGCACGGGATTGCCGGCAACTTCCAAAACACGCGAATTCTTCGACGGTTCGCCGTTTCGCGGTCCGGTCCCGGCGAGCACGAGGCGCCTAACGAGATTGGGATGGCGCAGCACGAAACTCTGCGCAACGTAGCCTCCGATGGAGAAGCCGAGCACATCGACCTGAGGTAATCCCAGGGCGTTGACGAATGCGGCGACGTGATCGCCCATCGCTTCGATGGTGTTCGGCGTTTCGCCGCTCGAACTGGCGACGCCTGCATTGTTGAAGAGGATTACGGGACGCCCTTGGGCAAGCCCGTCCGTGACAAGCGGATCCCAGTTGTCAAGGCCGCCGCGGAAGTGTTGAAGGAAGACAAGCGGCGTTCCGCTTTCCGAGCCGAAGCGCCTGTATGCGTAGCGGATTCCATTAGCCTCGATGAAGCGGGTAGGTGCCGTGACGTGGGTGTCTTTCGCCATATTTATCTCCTTGCCTGCCGTTCGGGATGCTATCTCCGCAATATGGATCTTGGTGCCGTCCAGCGCCACCGCGGGACGGGCCGCCGCGATACGGTTGCAGGCTGACTCCGGTGGAGTCCTGCCGGGAAATTTGCTTGCCCCTGCCCGATCAAGGGGTTACGATTCCCGCAACTTACGACCAAAACTCCCCCGCAAACCGCCGTTTCGGCTATGCCCGCGTCAGCACCGTGGGCCAGACGCTCGACAGCCAGCTTGAGCATTTACGCGTCGCCGGATGCACCGCCAAGATTTACCGCGAGAAGGTGACCGGTGCGCATAACGACCGGCGCGAGCTTCTCAAAATGCGTCAAGCAGATCGTGGACGCCAAGGCGCAATTCCGCTCGCTTGCCGAGCCGTGGGCCGACACCGGCGGCACCAGCACCGGGCGCTTGATGATTGCCGTTCTCGGCGGCCTCGCTGATGTGGAGCGCGACCTTATCCGCACCCGCACCGCCGAGGGCCGCAGCCGGGCACAGAAGCGCGGGCAGCGCATGGGCCGGAAACCGAAATTGACCGAAGCGCAGCAGGCCGAGGCCCGCAAGCGCGGGCCGAAGGTGCCACGCTTGCCGAACTCGCGCGCAGCTATCACGTGGGCAAGAGCACGATTTCGCGCCTTTGAACTGTCGCGTTATCGACTTAAGCTACTGATCCACTGACCCAGTCGCACAAGTAATGGTGGCTTATATCCATATGCTAACGGCCTATGTCCCACGACAACAAACAGTTTGTAATTTCCGGCAGCGGTGCCGCCGCTGCAATTTGCGATTATACCCGCAGCGGAGAACGCCGCTTGAAGAAGCGGTTTGGGATCATGCCTCGCATCGTATGGTTTAGCATTTTCACCTATTACATCAATACATAGCCCATCGTTGAGGGTACTTGGGGCGATGTTTGGATCGTTGCCAGATGTATCGAATGTTGCTGTCCAATCACTTCGATTAAGTCCATTCAACAATTGTGCCGCATACTCACGAGCTTCTGCGTCAAGTGGGTTCACCTTCACTGTCAAGGCATATTTATCGTGATGAGATAAATACTCGCGCAAATCGTCAGCTTGCTTTTGAGTGACACTGCGCGGCATTACATAGGTGTCGATATCGGTTCTAAGGGCGTTCATGTAAGTGATGATGTAGATACCAAAACTTAGCGATACAAATGCGAGGGCAAAACTGCGATACCGAGGATTGGCGGCTCTACGTGTTATTTCAGACCAATTTCCAACAGTAGTTAAGATAACGATGATGATGGCAACCGATATCAATGATCCGCTGACCCAATAGCTGCTTGGCCATTTAAGTCCAGCAGCGAAGAACAGTATTACGACGAATATGGCAGAGAGACCAAAAATAAATTTTCGTTCGTATAAGAGACGGAACCCGGTAGCGCCGCATCCCGTCGCAAACATCAACAGTAAAGCGGCGAAGGCATGATCGCCTGTTGGTAGCGCCGAGGGCGATGCCGTGGGCAAACGCGTTAGCCGAGCGTGAGCGCGCCGGCTTCCGCTTGCCGTTGTGCGCAAGAACTGGGCGACGCCGCGCGTTCGATTGCGTTGTGGATAGCTGGCATGAACTCAATTTTGCTCATGCTCAGTTGTAGTAGAACGCGTGGCCGCGTTCCACTCCAAAAAGGTATCTTTATGCGACATCAGCTCCGCACTCGATCAACCGCCGGTCTTTCGATTTTCCATATCCGACACTATGCGGCTTTGCGTTTACGCCCCCGCCGCACGGCCTTCACCTTGCGTGATTGGATGATGACGGATGGGTTGGGACCGTCGCCATCGTCTCGCCTCGCCGCGTCAGCCGCGCCGGCGGCGCGATTGGCTAGGCGAACTGGTGCGGATCGACGACTCGGAGCACCGCTGGTTCGAGGACCGCGGGCCACCGTGCACGCTGCTGACTTTTGTGGATGATGCAACGAGCCGGTTGATGGAGCTCGGCTCGTCACCTCGGAAGCGGCGAGGCTCAATGTGTAAGCCTCACCGACAGCCTGCCCAGCGGTAGCTCGGCTATCGCCGAAGATTAGAACGACCGTGCCGTGGTCCCGGTGAGCATGTCGGCCTTGCGGTTGAGGGCGGCGATGAGGCCGTCGACGCCGTCGGTGCGCAGGATCGCGGCGAATTCGGAGCGGCGGGTTGCGACCTCGCTGATCGCGCCGTCGAGGTAGATGTCGGAGATCAGCCAACCCTCGCCGTTGCGGCGCATCAGGTAGTCGACCTTGACCGGTTCGCCATTGGCCTTGACGATCTGGCTCTTGACCATGACGCCGCCCGGATTGGGCTGTTCGCCGGTGACCTGCAATTTCTGACCGGCATAGCTGTCAAAGCGGTCGGCATAGATCGCCGAGATGTAGCGTCCGAAGCTCTCGGTGAGTTGCTGGCGTTGCGCCTCGTTCAACCCAGCCCAGTACGACACACCGACCGATAGGCGCGTCATCGAGGGGATGTCGAAGGTCCGGCGGATGACCGGCTCGATCTGCGTGAACCGCCCGCTCTGCCCGAGGATGCGGCCGTTCTTCATCGTGCCGAGCAGCGTATCGTAGAGCCCTTGAACCGTGTCGCCGCCGCTCGCCGGCGCCGCATGAGCGGGATAGGCGAAGGCCGATGCCGCAAGCATGGCGACCAGGCAAAGCGCTTTCCGCGCCGGCGCTTTTGGCACGATCGACTTCCTCATAGCTTGGTCTCCCGGCTCTCCTCAGCCTTCAGTTCCTACAAATTTAGGTATTCGCTTCTAGGTGTTCGCATCCCTGCGGCTTTCAAGCGCATGGCTGCGCTGCGATCCGTTTCTTCCCGGCGCACGAGACGCGCCCTTGAAATTTTTGCCGAGCATTCCCTTTACGCATTAGTTGGTTTATCCGCTCGGGAGACAACGTGCAGTGGCAATACTGATGGGTATGAGCTAAGGAAACGTTTCCAGCTGCGGATTCTTCCAAATCGATGGTGCGGCCCGGGTCCGTCGGGGCCATTATAATTCGCGGTAGCTGTGCGCGAGATAAGGGCTAAGGCGCTCATGGATCCGACGGATAGGAAATCCCACATAAATTTCTGGTATGTCATTGCCGCAGTGCTCGGCATGTTACTCATCCAGGACCTTTATCTGGAGAGCAGAAAGCTGACGCCGATCCCGTACAGCCAGTTCGAAAACCTGGTCAATGAGGACAAGGTTAAAGAGGTCGCCGTCTCGCAGAATCAGATCCAAGGGACCTTGAAAGAGGCGCTGCCCAACGGCACCAAGGATTTCGTCACGACGCGAGTGCAGCCGCCCGAGTTGGCCGAGAACTTGACAAAGCACGGAGTTACTTACAGCGGCGTCGTGGAGAGCCACTGGATCGCCGATCTCCTGTCCTGGATCCTGCCGGCGGTGTTTTTTGTCGGGATCTGGATGTTTGCGATCCGGCGCATGGGGCAAGGCGGGCTCGGCGGGCTGATGCAAATTGGCAAGAGCCGCGCTCGGATCTATGTCGAAAAGGAAACCAAGGTCACCTTTGCCGACGTCGCCGGCGTCGACGAGGCCAAGGACGAGCTGGTCGAGATCGTCAATTTCCTCAAAGACCCAGTCAGGTACGGCCGCCTCGGCGGACGTGCGCCCAAGGGCGTCTTGCTGGTCGGCCCGCCGGGGACCGGCAAAACGTTGCTGGCCCGCGCCGTTGCTGGCGAAGCCGGGGTCCCGTTCTTCTCGATCTCAGGATCGGAATTTGTCGAGATGTTTGTCGGCGTCGGGGCCGCTCGGGTACGGGACCTATTCGAGCAGGCGCGCCAGCACGCCCCGGCGATCATCTTCATCGACGAGCTCGATGCTCTCGGTCGCGCCCGTGGGCCCTTTGTCGGGGGAGGGCATGACGAGAAAGACCAGACCTTGAACCAGCTGCTGGCCGAGCTCGACGGTTTCGACCCGTCGAGCGGTCTCGTGTTGCTCGGCGCGACCAACCGGCCCGAAGTTCTCGATCCGGCATTGCTGCGTGCGGGAAGGTTCGACCGGCAAATCCTGGTCGACCGGCCGGACAAGAGAGGGCGGGAAGAGATCCTGGCGGTGCATCTGAAAAAAGTCTCGAAGCTCGCTGGCGACGTGAAACCGGAGCAGATCGCGGCGTTGACGCCGGGCTTTACCGGCGCCGATCTGGCGAATCTGGTCAACGAGGCAACGTTGCTGGCGACGAGACGCAACGCCGAGTCGGTCACGATGACCGACTTCACGGCCGCGATCGAGCGCATGGTCGCCGGGTTAGAGAAGCGCAATCGCCTGCTCAATCCGCTCGAACGGCGGGTGGTGGCATACCACGAGCTCGGTCACGCGATGGTGGCGCTGGCGCTGCCGGGCACCGATTCCGTGCACAAGGTCTCGATCATCCCGCATGGCGTCGGCGCGCTCGGCTATACGATACAACGGCCGACCGAGGACCGGTACCTGATGACCCGTCCCGAGCTCGAGTACAAGATGTCGGGTCTGCTCGGTGGCCGCGCCGCAGAGCAGCTGGTCTTTCGCGAGATATCGACCGGGGCTGCGGACGATCTCGCCCGGGCGACCGACATCGCCCGCGCGATGGTCCTGCGCTATGGCATGAGCGATGCCCTCGGCAATGTGACCTATGACCGAGACCGCTCCCCATTTCTGCAGCCCAACGTGCCGGCGCCGCAGGAGCGCAACTACAGCGAAGAGACCGCAGAAGCCGTGGACAGAGCGGTTCGCCAGCTCGTCGACGGCGCATTCCAGACGGCCTTTGGCATTTTGCAGCAGAACCGCTCGCTGCTCGACCGCACCGCGGCGGCTCTGCTCGAAACCGAGACGCTGGACGAACCTGCCATCGATCGGCTCAAGGGCGAGATCGTCACCGCCCCGAAGCTGCCGGCCGCGGCGGCGGTCGCGGCGGCGGGATCTTCCGATTAAAAAAGAGGCATACTTTTGTCGAAATCTGAGAGTGGGGCGCGCACGGCTACGCTACCCCACCCTAAATATAACCGAACTACCGACTATTCTGCGGCCTCCCCCACGGTGATGGCATAGGCGGTCTCGCCGTGAACCGCGTCGTCCCCGACCGCCAGCTGCGCGTCACTCATGCGCAGCGGCACGAAGATCGAGATCACCTTGAGGATGATAAACGTGGCGATGGCGTTGTAGACGATGATGAACGCCGCGCCTTCGAGCTGCAGCAGAAGCTGATTTCCCGTGTCGCCGTAGAGCAGGCCGGTCACGCTGACGCCGGGCGCCTCCTTCTCGGTGCCGATGTATTCGAGCATGTCCGGGTTGGCGAGGATGCCCACGAGCAGACCACCGCTCAGGCCGGCAATCCCGTGTGTGGAAAACACCCCCAACGTATCGTCGACCTTCATCATGAAGCCGGTCTTCTGGAACTTGTTCATCGAAAGCCACGGAATGATGCCGGCAACGATACCGATGATGATGGCGCCCCAGCCATTGACGAAACCGGCGGCGGGAGTGATTGCCACCAAGCCGGCGATCATGCCGTTGACCGCGCCGATGATCGACGGCTTGCCGTAGGCCATCTTGTCCATCAGCGTCCAGACGAGGAGGCCTACCGCGGTGGCCGTGTTGGTGTTGAGCACGGCCGCGCCCGCGTCGTGGTTGGCGAAATAAGGATCGCCGCCGTTGAAGCCGTTCCAACCCAGCCACAAGAGGCCGGCGCCGATCAAGGTGACCAGCAGGCTGTTGGGCGGGAATTGCTCGCGATCCGCCCGCAGGCGTGGCCCAACCACGGCTGCGGCGACGAACCCGGACGTGCCGGCGGCGAGATGGATGACGTAGCCGCCCGAAAAGTCCTGGACACCCAACTGTGAGAGCCAGCCGCCGCCCCAGAGGCTGAACGCCCCGACGGTGTAGACCAGGGTCATCCACACCGGGCAGAAGATCACCCACGCGGTGAAGTTCATGCGGCCGAGCACCGAGCCCCCGAGAATGATCACCGTGATCGCAGCGAACACGAACTGGAAGAAGATCAGGGTGGCCATCGGGAAGGTCAGCTCCGGCATGCCGGAGGATGCTGCCGGTATCACCGCCTGGCCCGTGAGGAAGTTGGCGGAGGTCGCCAACGCCGGTTTCCCGAGGAACGGAAACCACTGTTCTCCGAACGCCATGTTGTAGTCGAATAGAACCCACACGACCAAGACCGAGGCGAAGGCGTAGAAGCACATGAAGGCAGAATTGATTGCCCATTTCTGCTTGACATACCCGGCGTAGAGAACCGCCAGGCCGGGAATGCTTTGCAGGCCGACGAAAGTCGCGGCCGCCAGCTGCCACGCGTTGTTTCCGGAATCGAGCCACTTGGGTGATGGTACGAGCATTGTTTGTCCCCTAACTCTTCTGTAGTGACGAAGCGCACAACCTTCGGTACCAGAAACGTACGGTTGAATAAACACACATATTAAGGAATTGACGCAAGAGCCATGCCAGCCGAATAGCCTTGATTGGATCGCCCGCGAAGCAGCTTGTCAGCGGTCACTCGCCGGATCTGCGCGAGCGGAACTAGCTGCGGGATCTGCCTAAAAATGAGGCAACTGCAATCGCCGTTTTTATGCTTCTGTGGTCGAAATTATATGTGATTTCGATGTACGGCTTGCTTCACAGGGATTGCGGATTTGGGCATGGATCGGCAAATCGCGAAATGGAAGGAACCATGTTCCACACCCGCGTTCTAGCGGCAGGCATAGCCGGCCTGGCAGCTTGTTTGGCCGTTTCGACGATCAACTGTGACGCGCAGGAGAGCGAGACCGCGATCACCTGCGTCAATCCGGTGAGCGGCACGTCCTGGCAGATTGTGATCGATTACGGGAAAGCTACCGTCGATTCCAATCCTGCCGAGATTACACGAGCCGGAATCTCATGGTTCGATCCCAAAGACCGCGGCAACTACAAACTCGACCGCAAATCCGGCGATCTTACCGCAAGTGTCGCGTCGAGCACCGGCGGCTATTTTCGACATGGTCGTTGTCGCCTGGAGAAATACGCGGTGACGGCTGGAACGCAACTCGCGGATACCGACAACCAGCGGAAAAGATGCGATGGCGACGGTTGAGACCGGCGTACGGGCAAGCGTCGGATTCGCCTCGAACACCGGGCCGCGCAAGGACAACGAGGATTTCGCCGGCGCCCTGTTCGGCGCGGAGTTGCCCGAGCCTCGCCAGGAGGTGATCGCCGCGATCGCCGATGGAATTGGCGGCGCGAAGGGCGGTCGCATTGCGGCCGAGACGGCGGTGCGCGGCTTCCTGGACGGATTTTGCGATCTGCCCGAGACCATGGAGGTGCAACGAGCGGGCTCCAAAATCATCAGTGCGCTCAACGGCTGGATCAATACCATGGGGCGCCAGGACCCCAAGCTGACGGGGATGGGTTGCACGTTGACGGCGCTGGTGCTGCGCGGCCGCATCGCCCACCTGCTGCATGTCGGGGATACACGCGCCTACCGGTTGAGCGGCGATCGCATGACTTGCCTCACCACCGACCATGTGCGCCAGGACGGCACGGGTCGCTCGCACACGCTCAACCGCGCGCTGGGAGTGGAAGCGGAAGTGCGCCTCGACTACGCCTCGCAACCGATGGCGCTGCACGACCGCTTCTTGTTGTGCAGCGACGGCGTGCACGGTTTTCTGACGGATCAGACCATCGCCGACATCTTGCGCGAGCGCTCCGCTCCCGAGGATACCGCCGGTGCGCTGGTTGCGACCGCGCTCCGATCGGGCAGCACCGACAATTGCACCGCTCTGGTTCTGGATGTAGTCGCGCTGCCGACCACGGGATCGGCCGACATCAGCGCCGCCATCCTGCAGTTGCCGATAATTCCGGTGCCGGTTCGCGGCGAGACGATCGACGGATTTGTCCTGAAGGCGTTGATCTCCGATGGCCGTATACGCCGACTGTTCGGCGCGAGGACGAGGTCGAGGGCGGCATCGTTGCCTTGAAGTTCCCCAAGCCCGAAATCGCCAGCGTCGATGCCTACCGCGCGGCGTTCGTCCGCGAGGCTTGGGTCGGCGCTCGGGTGCACAATCCCTCGGTCGGGCGCGTCATCGAGCTGCCGCCAGGGCGCCAGACCTGCCTTTACACGGTCATGCCGCTCTATCAGGGCGAGCTTCTGGAAACGCGGCTTGTCGCGCAGTCCGGCGCTGGGATTGGAAGAAGGGCGCAATATCGCCGTCACGCTGGCCCGCGCGGTGGCGGCGCTGCACCGCGCCGGCATCATCCATCGCGACATCAAGCCGGACAACATCATCCTCGAAGGCGGCGGATCGCTGAAGCTGATCGATCTCGGAGTGGTTCGCGTGCCGGGGCTGGAGGAATTTCCGCCCGAGAACATTCCCGGCACCCAGGCCTATATGGCGCCCGAAATGTTCGAGGGCGAAGCCGGCAACGAGGCGACCGACATTTATGCGCTCGGCGTCACGATGTTTCGTGCGTTCACGGGGCAATACCCCTACGGCAATCTCGACGCCACCAGTCCGCCGCGCCGGGACCGGCCGAGGGACTTTTCCGCGCTGCGGCCCGATCTTCCCGCCTGGGTCCAGGCGGCGCTTTCGCGCGCGATCGCGGTCGATCCTGCGAAGCGCTATCACGACATGACCGAGTTCGCGTTCGAGATGGAGGCCGGACCGGCACGCGCCCCGACCGCAATTCGCCGGCCGCGCACGCTTTACGAGCGCGCGCCACTCCAAGTCTGGCAAGGCGTGGCCGCTCTGCTGGCGCTTGCGCTCCTAGTCTCGTTGCTGGCGCGCTGAGCCTTAGCGCTTCCGCGTCACAGCCTGATCGCGAGCAAGTCCCGACGGGACGCTGGAACATAAATTCTGCCTAAATCTTAGGCTTCCATAGCCAGTTCTTCTGCCGCGCTGCTTCCGCCGCACCGCCGCAAGCTGGTTTGACGCACCGAATACGAGAGTTGCCGGTCCAGCGTCGACTGGCACGATTCTTGGTTCCCAGCGGCGACGCGTCCGGCTCATGGATCAGGAGACGGTTCGCATCCGCGCTGATCGGTCTCTTGGAGGAAGTTGATGAAATCCGCGTACCTTGTCCTGCAACGACTGATGCTGGCCACGTCGATGCTGTTGCTGCTAACGTTCTCGGCTGTGGCGCAAGCGCCAGCGGCCCCGAAGTTCAATTCGGGCGACACCGCGTGGATGCTGACCTCCATGGCGCTCGTCCTGATGATGACCGTGCCCGGTCTGGCACTGTTCTACGGCGGCATGGTCCGCAAGATGAACGTGTTGACGACGGTGATGCAGAGCTTTGCGGTGACCTGCCTGGTGACGGTGTTGTGGATGGTCATCGGCTATAGTTTCGCGTTCACCCCGGGATCGCCATTCCTCGGCGGCACGAGTCGGTTCTTGCTGTATGGAATGACTCTCGACTCGGTCAACGATCTGGCAAAGACCATTCCTGAGTCGGTCTACATGTGCTTCCAGATGACCTTTGCGATCATCACCCCGGCGCTAATCTGCGGCGCCTTCGCAGATCGTATGAAGTTCTCGGCATTGCTGTGGTTCATCGGCCTGTGGAGTATATGCGTCTACTGTCCGATCGCCCACTTCGTGTGGGGACCGGACGGGTTTCTCAATGATGCGGGAGTACTCGACTTTGCAGGCGGAACCGTCGTGCACATCAATTCCGGGTTTGCGGGGCTGATGGCGGCGCTGGTCATGGGCCGCCGGCGCGGTTATGCGACCGAGCCGATGCCGCCGCATAACCTCGTGCTGAGCGTCATCGGCGCTTCGCTTCTGTGGGTCGGCTGGTTTGGCTTTAACGCCGGCTCGGCGACAGCCGCCAACGGCAACGCAGGCATGGCAATGGCCGTGACCCAGATCGCGACCGCGACCGCGGCGCTCGCCTGGATGTTCGCCGAGTGGGTCATGAAGGGTAAGCCGAGCGTGCTCGGGATCATCTCGGGCGCGGTCGCCGGGCTCGTCGCGATCACGCCGGCATCGGGCTTTGTCGACCCGCGCGGGGCCTTGATCATCGGCGTTGCGGCCGGCGTCATCTGCTATTGGGCCACGACCAGCCTCAAGCACGCGCTCAGATACGATGACAGCCTCGATGCCTTCGGCGTGCACGGCATCGGCGGCATGGTCGGGGCAATCTTGACCGGCGTGCTGGCTGTCGCCTGGGTCGGCGGCGAAGGCAAGAGCGGCCTGATCGACGGCAATCCGCATCAGGTGCTCGTGCAGCTCTACGCGATCACGGTGACGGTCGTTTATGATGTCGTCGTCTCACTGATCCTGCTCAAGCTGGTCGATCTTACGGTCGGGCTTCGAGTCGACGCCGAAGTTGAACGCGAAGGTCTCGACCTGGCGCTTCACGGCGAGGCGATTCAGTAGCCGAACGCGGTTTCCCTCGGGCGCGGCGGGGCGCTCGGGGGGATCCGGTAATGCCCAGCGTACACCGTCCACGCCCGCTGCGAGGTCACGCGATGAAAAAGATCGAAGCGATCATCAAACCGTTCAAACTGGACGAGGTGAAGAACGCGCTGCACGAGGTCGGCATCACCGGGATGACGGTCAGCGAGGTCAAGGGCTTTGGGCGGCAGAAAGGCCACACCGAGGTCTATCGCGGGGCGGAATACGTGATCGACTTCCTGCCTAAGCTCAAAGTCGAGGTCGTGCTCGACGATGCGATTGTCGACCGAGCGGTGCAGGCTATCCAGGACTCCGCCCGAACGGACAAGATCGGCGACGGCAAGATCTTTGTGTTGCAGGTCGAACAAGCCATCAGGATCCGAACCGGCGAACAGGGCCCCGACGCCGTTTGACGCGGCGCGGCAAAGCCGCCGCCTCCTATTCGAGCGGCTCGGTCGCGCTGATCTCGATGCCGAAGCCGGCGAGCCCAACATACGTGCGCGAACGCGTCGCCAGCAGCTGTATCGATGAAATCCGCAGGTCACGCAGGATCTGCGCTCCGAGCCCGACTTCTCGCCACTGTACGTTGCGCTCGTGCTCGGAGCCGGTGGTTTCCTCGGAGACGGGTGAGGCCGGCACCCCCGACGTGCCATCGCGCAGGTAAACGAGAACCCCCCGTCCGGCCGCTTTGAACCGGCTGAGCGCGGCGTGGATCGGCTTGGCCCCGCCGAACACGTCTTCGAGCACATTGGCGCGGTGCAGCCGGGTCGGGATGTTGCTGCCATCGCCGATCGTGCCGAAGACGAACGCGTAGTGGTGGACCTTGTCGAACGGCGTCACATAGGCGTAGCCGTCGAGATCGCCGATTTCGCTGGCCACCGTGAATTCGGCCACGCGGGTCACGAGCTTTTCGCGCGCCTGACGATAAGCGATCAGATCGGCCACCGAAATGCGCTTCAGGCCGTGGTGTTTGGCGAAATTCCTGACTTGCGGACCGCGCATTACGGTACCGTCGTCATTGACCAGCTCGCAGATCGCCGCCACCGGCTCGATGTCGGCGAGCCGGCAAAGGTCGATCGCTGCTTCGGTGTGACCCGAGCGCATCAGCACGCCGCCATCCTTGGCGATCAATGGGAAAATATGCCCTGGCCGCACGAAATCCGCTCGCCCTGCATTGTTGTTCGCGAGGTTGCGGATTGTCGCCGTGCGGTCGTCGGCGGAGATGCCGGTCGTCGTACCGTGACGATAATCGACCGAAACCGTAAAGGCGGTGCCGTGGATCGCGTCGTTATCCGCGACCATCGGCGCAAGGTGCAAACGCTGCGCCGTTTCTGTCGTCAGCGGCGCGCAGACGATGCCGCAGGTGTTGCGGACGATGAACGCCATCTTCTCCGGCGTCGCGTGCACCGCTGCAAGAATCAGGTCGCCCTCGTTCTCGCGGTCATCATCGTCGGTAACGACGACGATCTCCCCGCGGGCAAATGCGTCGATGACTTGCGGGACACGGGACTGGGACACGGTCTGATCTCCCACCGCGGCTAGCTAAAGCCGTTGGCGCTCAAGAACCTCGGATTGGCGCTGCGCAGCTTAGTGATGGTATGGAGCCATAGTATCTCGCGGACGTGGCGTTCGCTGAGCTGGCTCTCTTCGAAACCGCCGGCGCGGATGTCCTGTGCAAGGCGGCGCAGTAGCAGGCGTTGCTCGCCGTCGCCGTACAATTTCTCCAGCTCGCGAAGGATCTCCTGCGCCGGTTCGTTACCAGCCACCGCCTCGCGCTCGGCGATCGCCATGCTGTTGGCAACGAGCCGTGCCGCAAGATGCCCCTCCTGGGGCAGCAGCGGCATCAGCTCGTGCAGGAGTACATCGCGGGCGAGGGCCAGCAGCGCCGGTCCAGTCGGCAGATCACGCACCCTTCGGCACTCCATCCGGGTCCAACAGCATCAAGATCTCCAGTTCGCACTCGGTTGCACGCCGCCCGGTCAGCGCGAGATCGAGATTGCGCTCACCCCCGATCATATAGCGGTCGCTTTGCTGCAGCGCGATCACTGCCCAGCGGATGCTCGCCAGCACCTCCCAAAAGAAGACCCGCCGCGGGTCGAGTGATCGCCCCGACTCGCTCTCGTATCCCCGATAGAAGGGCGCGCGGTCGGCGATGCCACCGGCTTCGCGGTCGAGCCGCGCAAAGCGCCAGCCCTTCGAGCAAAACCAGCCGATATCTTCGTGCGGATCGCCCCAGCCGGAAAACTCCCAATCGAGGATTCCCGTCAGCGCGGTGCCGTCCAGCATGTAATTGCCGGTGCGAAAATCGTGATGGCACAGGACGATCGCCATCGGCGGCGGCATATGGGTTTCGAGCCAGCGGATGCCCCACTCGAGCACCGGACGCGGGGCCGGATGATTATCGAGATAGGTACGAAATCCGCGGATCTGGTGCGCTGGTCCGACCTCCTCATAGGAAGCGAGAAATGCCAGATCGACGCGCGGCGGCCGGATCGAATGGATCCGGGCGAGTTCGCGGCCGAGCCGCTCGGCGATCGTGGGGAGCGCCGGATCGAGAGCAGGATCCCGAGTGATCCGGTGAGCCGCGGCCGTTCCCTGCACCCGCCGCATAATGAAGAAGGGCTTGCCGAATATCACCGGATCATCGCTCGCGAACAGCGGCTCGGGGACCGTCACTCCGGCCTCAAAGGCGGCCTTCAGCACCGCGAATTCCTGCAATCGATCGAGGCTCGCAGGGACTCCGGTAGGGGCGGCGGTGCGCAGGACGAGCCGCTGGTCACCCACGAGCGTGCCAGCGTTGAAATGCGCATCGACCGCCCAATTTTCCTGAATGGCGCCGCCCCGCAGCGGCGTGAGCCCAGTAATCTCGACGGCGCGCGCCCGGCTGGCGTCGGCGAGAAACCGCGCCAGTCCCGCGCGGCGCTCCACCTGCGGTTCAGATTGCCGCGACGCCGTGTCCACCATCGACCGAGATAACCGTCCCGGTTACGTAAGCGCTCGCCGGCGAGGCAAGAAACAACAGCGCGCCGTCGAGATCCTCGGTCTGCCCGAGGCGCTTCAGCGGAATGCGCGAGATCAGCGCCTTGCCCGGCTCGGTCTGGAAGAAGGCGCGGTTGAAATCGGTCTCGACATAGCCCGGCGCCAGCGCGTTCACTAGGATACCGAACCGCGCCAATTCCATCGCCAGCACATGGGTAAGATGGGTCAGCCCGGCCTTGGCGGCGCAATAGGCCGGCACCCGGCCGATCGTGCGGAAACCGAGCACCGACGAGATGTTGATGATGCGGCCCTGGCGCTTCAGCCCGACCAGGTGCTGCGCAAATTCGCGCGCCATCAGCCAAGCGCCCTTGAGGTTCGTGTCGATGACGTGGTCCCAGTCGGCCTCGGTGTGCTCGAACAGCGGCTTAGAGACGACAACGCCGGCATTGTTGACGAGGAGGGTCAGCGGCCCGAGCTCGTTCTCGGCGGCCGCGACTGCGGCCGCAACATCGTCCGAGCGGGTAACGTCACAGGCGATCGGCAAGCTTTGGCCGCCGGCGGCCTCGATCTCGCGGGCCAGCTCGGCTAGCCGCTCGACCCGCCGCGCGGCGAGCGCCACCTTCACCCCCGCAGCGGCGAGGAGCGCAGCGAAGTGACGGCCAATCCCGCTCGACGCGCCGGTCACGAGGGCCACTTGGCCTGCAATGCCGAAGCTCGGCAGCTCGGTCACGAGGCAATATCCCTGGCGCGCTCGCGCAGTTCGTATTTCTGGATCTTGCCGGTCGAGGTCTTGGGTAGGGGTCCGAAGACGATCGTCCGCGGCACTTTGTAATGCGCCAGGTTGGCGCGGCACCAGGCGATGATGTCGTCGGCCGATACGGGAGCGGCTTCGGGTTTGAGTGTGACAAAGGCACAAGGGCTCTCACCCCAGACCGGGTCGGGTCTGGCGACCACTGCCGCCTCCATGATCTCCGGGTGGTGATAGAGAACCTCCTCGACCTCGAGCGACGAGATATTCTCGCCGCCCGAAATGATTATGTCCTTGGAGCGGTCCTTGATTTCGACATACCTGTCGGGATGACGGACTGCGAGGTCGCCGGTGTGAAACCAACCATGCGCGAAGGCTGCCTCGGTCGCCGTCGGGTTTTTCAGGTAGCCCTTCATCACCGTGTTGCTGCGCAAGACCAGTTCGCCCAACGTGCTGCCGTCGGCCGGGACGTCGGCCATCGTTTGCGGATCGACGACGCGCTGGCGCTCGTGGGTCAGGTAAGTGACGCCCTGCCGGGCCATGCGCGCCGCGCGCTCCGACATCGGCAGGCCGGCCCATTCCTCCTGCCAGGCGCAGACGGTCGCCGGGCCATAAGTTTCGGTCAAGCCATAGAGGTGAGTGACCCGAAACCCCATCCGTTCCATTGCCTCGATCACTGCGGAGGGCGGCGCGGCACCGCCGGTCGCGACCTCGACGACATGATCGAAGCGCCGCTTTGCGGTATCCGGCGCGTGCACGAGCATGTTCAGAACGATTGGGGCCCCGCAGAGGTGCGTGACCCCGTGCTCGGCGATCGCAGCGAAAATCGCTGTGGGATCGACACGGCGGAGGCACACATGGGTCCCGGCCATTGCCGTCACTGCCCAGGTATAAGTCCAGCCGTTGCAATGAAACATCGGCAAAGTCCACAGGTAGACCGAGCGGCGGTCGAGCCCGAAGGTGATCGCATTGCCGATCGCATTCAGAAAAGCGCCGCGATGGTGGGTGACCACGCCCTTGGGATCGCCGGTCGTCCCGGAGGTGTAATTGAGCGCGATCGGATCCCATTCGTCTTGCGGCCCGGACCAGGTTGCCGCGGGATCGCCCTCGGCAAGGAAGGCTTCGTATTCCGTTCCGCCGAGCGAGGCGCCGCCGACTTCGTCGTCGATTTCCACGAGGGGGATCGGTTCCGGCAGCGCTGCCAGCGCCTCATCGACGATCGGCGAGAATTCGCGGTCGGCGATCAGCAACTTCGCTTGCCCATGCGCGAGAATAAAGGCGATTGACCGCGCGTCGAGGCGGTAATTGAGCGCGTTAAGGACCGCACCGGCCATTGGCACGCCGTAATGCGCTTCGAGCAATGCCGGGAGATTCGGCGCCATGACGGCAACGGCATCGCCGCGCTGTATTCCCCGCCGGCGCAACGCATCGGCGAACTGGCGGCAGCGTTCGTAGAACCGGCCGTAGGTGACGCGGGCAGCACCGTGGACGATCGCGAGTTTGTCGGGGTAAACCTGGGCTGGGCGTGACAGGAACCCCAACGGGCTCAGCGGCGCGAAATTCGCTGCGTTTCGAGCGAGATGAGGCGCATCGTAGAGATCCGGACCTGTCGCAGATTCGACCGATGACACTTTAACCCTCTTTGCAGCCGGATCATACTCTCGGCATCCTCATGGGAGGTTACGCCAAGGTCAAGCGGCGGAAGGAGACTATGCACATCGACATCCTCGCCGATGTGATCTGCCCGTGGTGCTTTATCGGCAAGCGCCGGCTCGAACGCGCGCTGGCTCTCCGCCCGGAGTTGAGCGCGACCCTGTCGTGGCGGGCCTTTGAGCTCAATCCCGATCTGCCGATCGACGGGATCCCCCGCGAGATCTATCTCTCCGTCAAATTTGACAGCGCCGCTAAGGCCGAGCGGCTCTATGCCGCGATCACTGACGCGGGGCGCGCCGAGGGCATCGAATTCGCCTTCGAGCGAATCCGGCGGACGCCAAACACGTTGCGCGCACATCGACTGATCCGCCTCGCCGGCGACAAAGGCTGCACCGAGCCCATCGTAGAGGCCCTGTTCCAGGCCCATTTTGTCGAGGGCCTGGATATCGGCGTTACCGAGGCACTGGGTGAGATCGCGGCGCGGGCCGGCCTCGGCCGGGCGGAGACTTGCGAATACTTGAGCGGCGATGCGGGCACCGCCGAGGTCCGCGCCGAAGAGCAGCGTGCGCGCAGGCTCGGCATTCATGCCGTGCCGTACTTTGTCCTCGAGCGCGGCTATGCAATCTCCGGCGCGCAGGAGCCCGAAATGTTTCTGCCGATTTTCGACATCGCCGCCGGTATCGTTGACCTGGCGTCGGCGGAGGCCTGACGCCGCCGATTATCGCTTCCGCCCGGCAAATACACAAAACAGCCCGCGGCGCTTTCTTCGCCTCTGCCGTTTGGCACGGAAACTCTCCGCTGCCATAACGAGCCCGATGTGATCGGCGCCCTCGAGCGCCAGCACCTCCGCATCATTCAGGCCTGCAGCCCGAGCAATCTCGCCAGGCGTTCGCAGGAATTCGGCGAGAGTAGACTCGTCGGTGTAAAGCCGCGCGAGGAATCCCTCCAATGCCGGCGAGCTCATGCGGCCGCTTCCCGACCGGCAGCCAACGCCGCCCTGGCGCTATCGAGCTGATCGAGAAGACAAGCAACCGGCGGAAACCGCCCGTCGCGCTCGATGACGATCGTCAGCGGCTGCGGGGCGAGGCGGCCGAGTTCGAGAGTACTGTGCACCACACCCAGCCTAGCAGAAGTGCAGCCCAGTATCGGATAGCCCCATTTCATTGGAATTGGCCATCATTAGTCTCCGCGGGAACCAGCTTTTAGCGTTTCGTTCAATCTGGTTAGCTCGGCGCGGAGAAAGGTGACACGCTCAGCGTAGGCGCCGGGGTTATCAACCGCGAGCTGGCTATAGATTGCGAGTGCCTCGGTGTAGGTCTTCTCGGCGTCGGCGAGGCGACCCATGTGGCGGTAGAGGATGCCGAGATTGCTTAGCGTCTCGGCGACATCGGGCCGGTAGGCACCAGGGTCGCGGTCGGCGAGCTCGCGCCGGATTGCGAGCGCCTCGGTGTAGGCCTTCTCGGCATCGGCCAGTCGGCCGGTGCCGCGGTAGAGGACTCCGAGATTGTTCAATGTCCTGGCGACATCGGGCCGGTAGGCGCCCGGATCGCGGTTGGCCAGCTCTTGATAGACCGTCAGTGTCTCGCTGAAGGCCTTTTCGGCCTCGGCCGGTCGGCCGGTGTCGCGGTAGAGGTTTCCGAGATTGTTCAATGTCCTGGCGACATCGGGCCGGTAGGCGCCGGGGTCGCGGTTGGCGAGCCCGCGCTGGATTGCGAGTGCCTCGGTGTAGGCCTTTTCGGCGTCGGACAGCCGGCCGGTGCCGCTGTAAAGGTTTCCGAGATTATTCAATGTCCTGGCAACATCGGGCCGGTAGGCCCCTGGATCGTGTTCAGCGAGCTCTCGGCGGATCCTCAGTGACTCGCTGAAGGCTTTTTCGGCCTCGGCGAGCCGGCCGGTGTCGCGGTAGAGGTTTCCGAGATTGTTCAATGTCCTGGCGACATCGGGCCGGTAGGCGCCGGGGTTGCGGTTGGCGAGCTCGCGCTGGATTGCGAGTGCCTCGGTGTAGGCCTTTTCGGCGTCGGACAGCCGGCCGGTGCCGCTGTAAAGGTTTCCGAGATTGTTCAATGTCCTGGCAACATCGGGCCGGTAGGCGCCGGGATCGCGACCGGCGAGCTCTCGATTGATCGTCAATACCTCGCTGAAGGCCTTTTCGGCGTCGGCGAGCCGGCCGGTGTCGCGGTAGAGGACTCCGAGATTGTTCAACGTCCCGGCGACATTGGGCCGGTAGGCGCCGGGGTCGCGACCGGCGAGTTCGCGATCGATCGTCAATGCCTCGCTGAAGGCCTTTTCGGCGTCGGCCAGGCGGCCGGTGTCGCGGTAGAGGTTTCCGAGATTGTTCAACGTCGCGGCGACATCGGGCCGGTAGGCGCCGGGGTCGCGGGCGGCGAGCTCGCGCTGGATGGCGAGCGCCTCGCGTGTAGGCCTTCTCGGCGTCGGCGAGGCGGCCGGTGTCGCGGTAGAGGATTCCGAGATTGTTCAGCGTCGTGGCGACATCGGGCCGGTAGGCGCCGGGGTCGCGGGCGGCGAGCTCGCGATGGATCGTCGAGCGCCTCGGTGTAGGCCTTTTCGGCGTCGGCCAGGCGGCCGGTGTCGCGGTAGAGGTTTCCGAGATTGTTCAGCGTCGTGGCGACATAGGGCCGGTAGGCGCCGGGGTCGCGGGCGGCGAGCTCGCGTGGATCGCGAGTGCCTCGGTGTAGGCCTTTTCGGCGTCGGCCAGCCGGCCGGTGTCGCGGTAGAGGATTCCGAGATTGTTCAACGTCCCGGCGACATTGGGCCGGTAGGCGCCGGGGTCGCGACCGGCGAGTTCTCGATTGATCGTCAATGCCTCGGTGTAGGCCTTTTCGGCGTCGGCCAGCCGGCCGGTGTCGCTGTAGAGGATTCCGAGATTGTTCAACGTCGCGGCGACATCGGGCCGGTAGGCGCCGGGGTCGCGGGCGGCGCGATCACGATAAAGCTGCAGAGCAGCAATCAACCCTCGTTCCGAGTCGACGTAATGCCGCTCGCGATAGGCCGCCGTCGCATAGCCCAGGGCATATAGTGGATTGTCAGGCCGATAGCGGAACGCCTTCTCATAATGCGGGAGCGCGCCGGCTGGATCGAATCGCAGCATCGCGAGATCACCCAAGTCGTATTGGTATGCCGCAGCCCGCGCGACGTCGTCCTCTGCCTTGCTCGCCAGTGCCTGCAGGATAGCTTCGGCTTTAGCGAATTCACCTTTTTCGATCAGCTCGCGCGCCTCCTTTGCTTGCGCGCTGTCGTCTCGGCTTTCGGCCAGACGTGCCGACAACTCTCGGTACCGCCGTGCCCAATCATCTGCCTCCCGACGCAGGATCTCGTTTAAGTCATTCAGGTTGCGGATTGTCCGAGCGGAATCGTCAAAGAGCGCAGCTGCTCGCTCAACCGGCCAAAATGCTCGGAAAGCTGGTTCTCCAGGTAGCGCAGCGCCTCGGGCGCCACCCCCGGGCAAGAGATCGAGACTTGGCCTTGATTGTTGACGATGGGCGGGCTGCAGGCGCCTTCTGAGTGCTGCTCGATTTTGCCCAGCTGAGCCGAAGCCGCGTTTAGCCAGCTTAGTATGAGCCCTGACGCCGCCACAAACCAGACAGCGCGCACTCGCATCACTTCTTCCCCAACGCGATCTTGTGTCGGTTTGTCTTGCAAACGCGCGATAATATCTCCTTCGTTGCGAGTGGGTGAAATGCGTCAGACAGCAAGCAAGCGATCAATCTTGCCGATCGATCGCATCCCCGCGAAAGCGGGGGTCCAGGGCCGGCGCTGAGATCTCGGCCCCCTGGATTCCCGCTTTCGCGGGAATGACGGGTGGGGCGTGGGAATTTTCGGTCAGGCTCTTAGATCGAAAGGGTTCATCCTAATTCTCAGATGGAAACGCAAGATCGAAGAGTGGATCGTCCGAATGAATCGGGGTGGTAAAGCAGATCTCGATCAGATTGGCGCTGTTATTGCGAGGTGCGCCTTTGCGACGGAGCGATCTCGACCGATCGAGCGCTCAGCGGCGGTGCAACCCGATCGGAATCTGCCGTCAATCTTGCGCCTGTAAGGTGTCACCGCATCGGGTGAGAATTACGGACTAACATCCCGCAGTCCGCGATCCATCTCAAGCTCGATCATATGGCGAGCGATGTGCAAACCCTTAAGTCAATGAGATATGGTGGGCGCGACTGGGATTGAACCAGTGACCCCTACGATGTCAACGTAGTGCTCTCCCGCTGAGCTACGCGCCCGTGACCACGGCAGGGGTGGGGACCAGGGTGTAGCGAAAATGCGGACGGCAGGCAAGCCACCGGACGTGAAAGGATATGCCGGGAGCAGGGCGGGGTGAGTTAGGCGCCGCCGGAGAGGAAAGGCGCGACGGCGTGCAGGAAGGCCTGCGGCTGCTCGGCATGGACCCAGTGCCCGGCACCTTCGATGCGCATGATCCGGGCCTGCCGGAACAGACGCCGGATCTCGGGTTCGTGCTCGGGCTGAATGTAGTTGGAGCGGGCGCCCGCGACGAACAACGCCGGCCCCGAATAGACGGTGCCCACCGGGACGTCCGGGAAACCGACGATCTGGGAGAACCCGCGCTCGATTGCTTCGAGGTTCAGGCGCCAACGCGCGGCGTTTTCGCCGATCACGAGGTTCTGCAGGAGGAAGGCGCGTTCGGCGGGGTCGGGAACGGCCGCGGCCAATTGCAGGTCGGCCTCACTGCGTCGTCTCACACCACTAAGGTCCACCGTTCGCATGGCGCGGATATAGGCAAGCAGGGTCGGCGGATTGGCGGCCGGGGCGATGTCGACGACAACGAGCCGATCAACCTCGCTGGGATGCAGCAAGGCCGTCAGCATCGCGACCTTGCCGCCCATGCTGTGCCCCAAAAGCGCGGCGCGCTCGATGTCGCGGGCGCGCAACGAGGCTCGCAGATCCTCCACCATTTCGCCGTAGGACATTCCATCGGCCCAGGGCGAGGCGCCGTGGTTGCGCAGATCGAAGGTCAGGACCCGGTGGCGCGCCGCGAGCTGCTGGGCGACCGACCGCCAATTGCGGCCGGCGCCGAACAATCCGTGCAGGATCGCTACCGGCGGCCCCAACCCGAATTCGTCACCGGCGAGCCCGAGCGGCATGCGTTTCCCTTTCGCTGCAGAACAAAGATCCGCGCCCCTGTAAATTTGGGTAGAATTGGCAGCGCAATAATGATCGGGACAGCGTGCGGGGTAGGCAATGCACGGTTTGATGTCGGAGCGGCCGCTCCTGATTTCGGCGATCATCAAGCATGCGGCTGTGTATCATCGCGACACAGAAATCGTCTCGCGGACCGTCGAAGGCGAGATACACCGCTATACTTACGAAGCGGCCGAGCGGCGCGCCAAGCAGCTCGCGCGGGCGTTGTTGAAGCTGGGGATCAGACCTGGCGACCGCGCCGGGACCCTCGCCTGGAACACGTTTCGCCATTTCGAGCTCTATTACGCGATCTCGGGGATCGGCGCGGTCTGCCACACGATCAACCCTCGGCTGTTCGATGACCAGCTCGTCTATATAATCAATCACGCCGAAGACCGGCTGCTCTTTGCCGATGTGAGCTTTGCCCCACTGATCGAGCGGCTGGCGCCGCGTCTGCCGACGGAATGCCGGATCATCTGGATGACCGAGGAGAGCGCCGAGCCCGCAACCGACCCCACCCTCCCGCTCCATCCCTGCCATGAGGCGCTGATCAACGCCGAAGACGAGGATTTCGAGTGGCCCGAATTCGACGAGCGAACGGCCTCCTCGCTTTGCTATACCTCGGGCACCACCGGTAATCCAAAGGGCGTGCTTTACAGCCATCGCTCTACCGTGCTGCACGCATTGGGGATCTCGCTACCCGACGGGATCTCGATCTCGGCGTCTGACTCCGTCTGCCCTGTGGTTCCGATGTTTCACGTCAACGCCTGGGCGATCCCTTATGCGGCGCCGATGCAAGGCGCCAAGCTCGTGCTGCCCGGCCCGCGGTTGGACGGCCAGAGTCTTTATCAGCTCTTCGAGGCGGAGCAGGTGACGTTAGGCCTTGGCGTGCCGACGGTGTGGCGCAGCTTCGAGGCGCACCTCTGCGCGACAGGCGCACGCTGCTCGACCCTCCGCCGGATTCTGTCGGGTGGCTCCGCGGTGCCGCCATCGATGGTCGAAGCCTTCGCCGGTCACGGCATCGATGTACGGCAGGGCTGGGGGATGACCGAGATGAGCCCGCTCGGCACGACGGCCGCGCTCAAGGCGAAACATCTCGGCCTCGATCCCGACGCACGGTTGAAGGTAAAGGCCAAGCAAGGCCGGCCGGTTTTCGGCGTCGAGATGAAGGTGGTCAATGATGCCGGGCAGCGGCAGCCCCATGACGGCACTTCGATGGGCGAACTGTTGGTGCGCGGCCCATGGATCGTCAGCGGTTATTTCGAGGATGCCGAGGCGAACGCCGCGGCGATGGACGAGGACGGCTGGTTCCGCACCGGTGATGTCGCGACGATCGACCCCGACGGCTACATGCAGATCATGGACCGTCGGAAGGACGTCATCAAATCCGGCGGCGAGTGGATCAGCTCGATCGACCTCGAAAACGCCGCCATCGCCCATCCCGATGTCGCCGAAGCGGCAGTCATAGCCGTCCCTCACCCGCGCTGGGCGGAGCGGCCGCTGCTGGTCGTGACACCGCTGGCCGACTGCCGGCCAGAATGCGACGACCTGCTCGCATTTCTCGCCGAGCGCTTTCCGCGCTGGATGCTGCCGGACGACGTCGTGGTTCTCGACGAACTGCCGCACACCGCGACCGGAAAGGTTATGAAGATCCAACTGCGCGAGATGTTCCGCAACCACCAACTGCCCGAGCGTTGATATGCCCGGCATCCGTCCCCATCCTCCGGGGATGAGGATTTGTAAGAGCAGGGTGCGTCCTTCGAGACAGCTGCTTCGCAGCTTCCTCAGGATGAGGGGCTTTCTATTCATTGGCATCAAGGACAGGCATCGCCATCAAGTACAACCCTCATGCTGAGGAGCGCCCTTTAGGGCGCGTCTCGAAGCACGCATGCCGCGACTGCAACGTAAGCCGAAATGAGCGTTGTTGTTCGTTTCGCCCCCTCACCGACCGGGTTTCTGCATATCGGCGGGGCGCGTACCGCGCTCTTCAATTGGCTCTTTGCGCGGCACCATGGGGGCAATTTCCTGCTGCGCATCGAGGACACCGACCGCGTCCGCTCGACCCCCGAGGCGGTCGCGGCGATCATCGACGGGCTCGACTGGCTGGGCCTCGACTGGGACGGCGACATCGTCCATCAATTCGAGCGCGCGCCGCGTCACGCCGAAATCGCGCGGCAGCTGCTCGCGGCAGGACACGCCTATTACTGCTATTGCACCCCGGCCGAGCTGGAGGCGATGCGCGAGCGGGCGCGGGCCGAGAAGCGCTCGGTCCGCTATGACGGGACCTGGCGCGACCGCGATCCGTCCGAGGCTCCTGCCGGGGTTGCGCCGGCGATCCGGCTGAAGGCGCCGCAGCACGGTTCGACGACGATCCGCGACCATGTCCAGGGAGAGGTGACGGTCGCCAATACCGAGCTCGACGATCTGATAATCCTGCGGGCCGACGGCACCCCGACCTACAATTTTTCGGTCGTCGTCGACGACCACGACATGGGCATTACCCATGTGATCCGCGGCGACGACCACCTCAACAATGCCTTTCGCCAGAAGCAGATCTACGACGCGCTCGGCTGGACGGTTCCGGAATTCGCCCATGTGCCGCTGATCCATGGACCCGACGGCGCGAAATTGTCGAAGCGGCACGGCGCGCTCGGCGTCGACGCGTATCGCGAACTCGGCTACTTGCCCGAGGCTCTTCGCAACTATCTTCTCCGCCTCGGCTGGAGCCATGGCGACGACGAGATCATCTCGACCGAACAGGCGATCGAGTGGTTCGACATCGATGCCGTCGGCCGCGCGCCGGCGCGCTTCGACTTCGCCAAGCTCGACAATCTGAATGGCCATTATATCCGCGCCGCCGAGGACGAGCGCCTCGTCGCGCTAATCGCGCCGAGGCTCGAAAAGCTGGTCGGAAAGCCGCTCACCGAGATCGAGATCGGGCGCCTGCGAGAGGCTATGCCCGAGCTCAAGCTGCGCCCCAAGACCCTGGTCGAGCTGGCCGCCAATGCCCGCTTTCTGGTCGACGCCGCGGCCGATCCGGCTCGATGACAAGGCCGCGAAGCTGCTGACGCCAGACGCACGGCGGCTGCTGGCCGATTTGGTCGACCGCCTGGCGCGCCCCGGAATGGCAGCCGGAGCGCCTCGAAGAGGAGGTCCGCTCCTTTGCCGATCAGAAGGGAACCAAAGCTCGGCTCGGTTGCTCAGCCGCTGCGCGCCGCTCTGACCGGTTCGCTCGCTTCGCCGGGCATCTTTGTTGTCATGAAGATCCTGGGGCGCGAGGAGAGCCTTGGACGTATCGCCGATGCGGCCGGATCGGTGGGTTGACACGCGCGTTTGCCAAGTGTGCCGGAGACGCCTATTTTGCAGTGCATCAGGCAACCGCCAGCGGGCTTAGCGATAGAGGTGGATCGATGGACGGCAACAACATGGTCACCGGAACGATGACGCTTACCGACAATGAAACCGGCAAGTCGATCGATCTTCCGGTGATTGGCGGATCAATCGGCCCGCGCGTCATCGATATCCGCAAGCTTTACGCGCAAACCGGGCACTTCACCTACGATCCGGGATTCATGGCGACGGCGGCCTGCCGCTCGAACATCACCTATATCGACGGCGACGAGGGGGTGTTGCTGTATCGCGGCTACCCGATCGAGGAGCTCGCGAACCACAGCGACTTCATGGAAGTCTCCTATCTGCTGCTCTACGGGGAGCTGCCGACCGCGAAGGAAAGGGAGAAGTTCGTCCACGACATCACCCACCACACGATGGTGCACGAGCAGCTCAGCACCTTCTTCCGCGGCTTCCGTCGCGATGCGCACCCGATGGCGGTCCTGTGCGGCGTGGTCGGCGCCCTGTCGGCCTTCTACCACGATTCCACCGACATCCACGACCCGTACCAGCGGATGGTCGCGTCTTACCGCCTGATCGCCAAGATGCCGACGATCGCGGCGATGGCATTCAAATATACACTCGGCCAGCCCTTCATTTATCCGAACAACTCGCTGAGCTACGCCGAGAATTTCCTGCACATGACCTGGGCGGTGCCGTGCGAGGAGTACAAGGTAAACCCGGTCCTCGCACGCGCGATGGACCGGATTTTCATCCTGCACGCCGACCACGAGCAGAACGCCTCGACGGCGACGGTGCGCAACGCCGGATCGAGCGGCGCCAACCCGTTCGCCTGCATCGCCGCCGGCATCGCATCCTTGTGGGGCCCGGCGCATGGCGGCGCCAACGAGGCGGTGCTGAAGATGCTCGCGCGCATCGGCGACAAGAAAAATATTCCTGAATTCATCAGCCACGTGAAAAACAAAAACGAACACGAGATCCAATACGGCTTCGGCCATCGGGTGTACAAAAATTACGATCCCCGCGCCCGCGTGCTCCGCGACAGCTGCCACGAGGTGCTCGATGAGCTCGGCATCAAGAACGATCCATTGCTCGATCTGGCAATGGAGCTCGAAAAGATTTCACTCGACGACGAATATTTCATCAGCCGCAAGCTGTACCCGAACGTCGACTTCTATTCGGGGATTATCCTGAAGGCGATGGGGTTTCCGACATCGATGTTCACCGTTCTGTTCGCGATCGCGCGCACCGTCGGCTGGGTCGCGCAATGGACCGAGATGATCGCAGATCCCGATTCCAAGCTCATGCGTCCGCGCCAGCTCTTCACCGGTTCCACAGAGCGCCACTACGTGCCGGTCGAAAGGCGCGGTTGAGTCAATCTGTTCACCTTATCCCGTAGTGCGGGAGAAGGTGAAAGCGGCTGTCGGCTTCTGAACCTGGACGCCCCTGCGCGCGCTGCTGTATCAATGGGTATCGGACCCGTGGTGCCGCCGCGGCCTTCGAAAGACGATCACGGGTTTTTCGGGAGGAGGGTGTCGCATGCCGGATTACAAGCTGATTTCCGCCAACTCTCACGTCAGCGAACCGCCCGATCTGTGGGCGACCCGCGTCGACAAGAAATACCGCGAGCGGGCGCCGCAGCTGATGGTCAACCCGCCCGGCAAGGAGGGCGCCTATTTCCATTACGAGGGCTACGCGCCGCACCCGATCGGCATCGGCCTCGGCGCCGGCAAGAGCCCCGAGGAGCTGAAGGAGTTCCTGACCAAGGCGACCTATGCCGATGCCCGGCCCGGCGGCTGGGACCCGGCCGCGCGGATGAAGGACAATGAACTCGACGGGGTCGAGGCCGACGTGCTCTACACGACTCTCGGCTTCCGCATCTTCTGGCTCAAGGATCCCGGGCTGCAGGCCGACTGCTTCCGCGTCTACAACGATTGGCTCGCCGAATTCGTCAGCTACGACCCGAAGCACATGGCCGGGCTGCCGATGATCTCGCTTTACGACCCCAAGGCCGGGGCGCGCGAGCTCGAGCGCTGCGCCAAGATGGGCCTCAAGGGGGCGATGATCTGGTGCTCGCCGCCCGAGGGGCAGCCCTACAGCTCGGACATCTACGACCCGTTCTGGGCGGCGGCGCAGGAACTGAAGATGCCGGTCAGCCTGCATGCGATCACCGGAATGGGAATGGAGAGCCAGTACAATTGGGGCGAGCGCTACATGCGCTCCACCGTGCTGTCGCACGAGGTCGAAAAGTCGTTCAGCGTGCTGATCTTCTCGGGCGTGCTCGACCGCTTCCCGGAACTGCAGATCGTCTCGGCCGAGAACAATATCGGCTGGCTGCCGTATTATTTGCAGCGCATGGACCGCGCCTTCGAGCGCCAGCGCATCTCTGCCGGCTTTACGAACAAGCTGAAGCCGAGCGAGTATTTCCAGCGCCAGATGTGGGCCACCTACATCGACGATTACGTCGGCGTCGCCAACCGCCACTTCATCGGCGTCGACAAGCTGATGTGGTCTTCGGACTACCCGCACCAGGCCTCGACCTGGCCGCATTCGCAGGACGTCGTCGCGCGCGACTTCAAGGACGCCAGCCCCGAAGACCGCTTCAAGATCACCCGCGCCAACGCCGCCAGGCTCTACGGTTTCGACGCTTAAGCGCACTCCGGCTGCAAAGTGGCGTCCGTTTCCGCCCAATTGCCGGAGGCGGTACGCACGACGCTGAGCGAGTTCACCGCAGCGGCGCAGCAGGCGTTTGCCGAAGATCTTCTCTCGGTGGTGCTGTTCGGCTCGGCGGCCGAGGGGCGTCTGCGAGCGACTTCGGATGTCAACGTGGTTCTAGTGCTGCGCCGCGTCGACCCGAAGAAACTCGAGGCAATCGGCGAGGCCTACCGGTTCGCACATGCGGCGATCCGACTGTCGGCGATGTTCATTCTCGAAACCGAGATCAGCGTCGCCAAGGACGCTTTCGCGGTGAAATTCGCCGACATTATCGCGCGCCACGAGGTGCTCTATGGGCCCGATCCTTTTGTCGGTGCTCTCGGTGTCGCGCGAAGCGGCTTTGCATCGCCTGCTGCAGGTGCTCGTCAATCTGCAGCTGCGGCTGCGTGAACGATACGCGCTGTCGTCTGCCTATGACGAGCAACTGGCGAGGGCGGCGGCCGATGCTGTGGGGCCGTTGCGGGCCAGCGCCGCGGTATTGCTGTGGCTCGAATCGGGAGCGAGGATTGCGCCCCGCGACGCATTGCGGCAGGTCGCGGACGAGACCGGCAGCGCGGCCGCCCCGCCGCTATCAGCAAGGCGCGCGAGAGCGGTTGCGTACCGGCAATCGGGGCCGCGGCTACGCTCGTCGGCGCGATCGAACTCGCGACGCGACTTGCAGAGCGGGCAGAGCAAATCGTCTAGTCCAGAGATCTGATATTCATAGCTCCACTTGGTTTCCGATGCCAACCGGAGCCGCTATTTCTGACGCGTCGTCCAGCGCCCCTTGGCGGCTTCGTCCTCGGCGCGGGAGGCGATCCAGCGTTCGCCTGCGGGCGTTTCCTCGCTCTTCCAGAAGGGTGCGTCGGTCTTTAGCCAATCGATCAGGAACTGGCAGGCGGCGAGCGCGGCTTCGCGGTGCGGGGAGGCGGCAGCGACGAGCACGATCCGGTCGCCCGGCGTAAGCCGGCCGTAGCGGTGGATGATCAGCACCGCGTCAAGCGGCCAGCGCCGATGCGCCTCGCTTTCGATTTCGCCGAGCTTTTTCTCGGTCATGCCGGGATAGTGCTCGAGCGTCAAGGCCGAGACGCGGTCATCGCCGCCCATGTCGCGGACCAATCCAATGAAGCTGGCGACCCCGCCGATCCGGGGGTTGCCGGCCGCCAGGCGTTCGAGCTCGACACCCACGTCGAAATCCTCGCGCTGTACGCGAATCATCGCCCTAGCCTCCGGTCACCGGCGGGAAGACCGCGATCTCGTCACCCTCCTGGACGGGGTGCGCGAGCCCGACATAGTGTTGATTCACTGCCACCCGGACGACCGAAAGGTCGCGCAACGCCTCGGCATATCCGTCACCGCGCGACTGCAGCCAACGGAGCAACCCTGCCACGTCCTTCACCCCAGGCGGTAAGTCGGTTTCCTCTTCGGCGCAGCCGATGCGTGCACGCAACCAGGCAAAATAAAGCAGCTTCACCCGATCACCTCGGAAAAGGGCAGGAAGTCTACGGTCATGCCGGGCGCGAGGTCGCTCGTCTCCTCGTCGACTACCACAAGCCCCTCCGACCCGGTAATCGAGGATAGGATGCCGGCGCCATCCCTAGGGTATTTAACTGCGACGAGATCTTTCCCTTCGTGCTGTAGGCTGGCCCTGACGTATTCGCGCCGCCCCGGCTTCTTTCGATAAGCGAAACCGGCGCGAACAGGGAAATGCCGGGGCACGAACACCGCTGCGCCGGCTAGTCTCAGGATCAACGGCCGGGCGAGTACGACGAAGGTGACGAGCGCCGCGACCGGGTTTCCCGGAAGCCCGATCAGGGGCACTCCCGCAATCTGGCCGAGTGCGACGGGGCGCCCCGGCTTGATCGCGAGCCGCCAAAATTGGAGCCGTCCCAGCCGCTCGATCGCCGGCTTGACATGGTCCTCCTCGCCGGTCGAAACGCCGCCCGAGGTGACGATCAGATCATGCCCTGCGCTGGCCGTCACCAGGGTATCGGAAAGCGCAGCCTCGCGGTCCGGGCGAATCCCGAAATCGCTGACGGCGCAACCGAGCCCGTTCAGCAGCGCCGCCAGCATGAAGCGGTTGGCGTCGTAGATCATGCCCGGCGGGAGCGCCGTCCCCGGGTCGCGGACCTCGTCGCCGGTGGAGAGCAATGCCACACGCAAGCGGCGAAACACCGGCAGTTCGCAATAGCCGAGCGCGGCGGCCAGCCCGAGATCCGCGGGCGAGAGACGCCGCCCGGCAGCAAGCCCCACCGCCCCCTCGGCAACATCTTCTCCGGCGTGGCGTCGGTTTGCGCCCTTCTTGATCCCCGGCTTGAGCCGCACCCGCCCGTCCTCGACGACGCAATCCTCCTGCATCATGACGGTGTCGGTGCGTTCCGGCATCGGGGCGCCAGTAAAGATCCGGATCGCCCCACCGCGCTCGGCGGGGCGGCCGAGCGGGTGACCCGCTGCGGCTCTGCCCAAAACCGGAAGCACGGTTTCCCGCCCCGGAACGAGATCGGCGTGCGCGAACGCATAGCCGTCGACGGCGCTGTTGGCATGCGGCGGCAGGTTCATTGGGGCAACGACATCGCGGGCGAGAATGCGCCCGCAGGCGCCCCCCAGCGGCGCTGCCTCCGTCTCCACTATCGCTGTGACCCGCTCCTCGATCCGGTCGAGCGCGGCGTCGACGCTCAGCAGGGCGCCGCCAAAGGCGAAACAATCATCGCTCAGCTGTGCCATCGTACGGGCTCGATCTCGTGGCCAAGGATGAAGTTGGCGATCGCGCCCGCATTCTCCAGTGGCAGCCAGGGCCTGGAGAACTCGGGCAGTCGCCGATCGGAAGCAACCGCGACGACAAACGGATCGTCGAGGTGCAGCAGTGGCTTCCCGAGCGCGGGACGATACACCTCGATCTTTGGGTGATCATGGTGTTTGAAACCTTCGACGATCACCAGGTCGACCGGAGCCATCCGCTCCAGCAAGTCGTCGAGAGAGGGCTCGGCCGCGCCGCGCAGCTCGTGCATCAGCGCCCAACGTTGCCCGGAGGCGACCATCACCTCCTGCGCGCCCGCCTGCCGGTGAAGCCAGGAATCCTTGCCCGGCTGATCGATGTCAAAGGAATGGTGGGCATGCTTTATCGTCGATACGGTGATGCCCCGTGATACGAGTTCCGGTATCAGCGCTGTCATCAACGTCGTCTTGCCGCTTCCGCTCCAACCGGCGAGGCCAAAGATCCGCATCGTCGCCCACCTCTTTGGTTCAATTGGGGGACGAGCACGGCGGTCGCAATGGTTTAAGCCAAATGCTCTGACTTGCGGCTCGCGGGCGCCCGAGGGCGCGCCATGTGGCGCAGTCCGGCCTGCAGATAGTCGTATCCGGTCACCAGGGTCAGGATTGCGGCGATCCACAACAGCGACTCGCCGATTGCCGTTACCGGCACAAAACCGGGGCCGGCATCACCGACGATCAGCACCCCGATTGCGACCATCTGAATTACCGTCTTCCATTTGGCGAGCCGGGACACCGGCATGCCGACCCGCAGCCCGGCGAGGTACTCACGAAGCCCGGAGACCAGGATCTCTCGACACAGGATGACCAGCGCCGGGAGCAGCGCCTCAGCCGAGAGCCGTCCAAAGGCCGTCAGCATGAACAATATCGCCGAAACCAGCAATTTGTCGGCGATTGGGTCGAGGAAGCGGCCGATTTCGGATTGCTGTTCCCAGCGCCGCGCCATGTGCCCGTCCAGCCAGTCGGTCACCCCGGCGGCCGAGAAAAGCGCACAGGCGAACCAACGGGCATAGTCGCCCGGCACGTAAAAGGTCGCGATCACCACCGGAATCGCCAGGATGCGGGACAATGTCAGCAGGTTGGGTAGGCTGGTAATTGGCACACGTCACTCCTGCTGAAGGCGAGGGAAGGGCGGCGTCACCTTACCCGTCGGGGTGGAAGTGGTCATAAATCTTTTTTGCTACAGTTTTACTGATGCCGGATACTCGTTCGAGGTCTCCAAGCCCAGCCCGGGCGACCGCTCGCGCCGAGCCGAAATGGTGCAGCAGCGCCTGCTTGCGGCGAGCGCCGACTCCGTCGATTTCATCGAGCGGGGAGCGCCCCAAGGCCTTCGTCCGCTTTGCGCGATGGGTGGCAATCGCAAACCGATGCGCTTCGTCGCGCAGCCGCTGGAGAAAATAGAGAACAGGATCGCGCGGGTCGAGCGAGAACGGCGTTCGCCCCGGCACAAAGAAGTGTTCCCGCCCGGCATTGCGGTCCGGCCCCTTGGCGATCCCGACGATCGCGACATCGGCGATGCCGAGCTCTTCGAGGACGCCGCAGCCGATATTGAGCTGCCCCTGGCCGCCGTCGATCAGGATTAAATCGGGCCAGGTTCCCCGGTCGCGTTCAGGATCTTCTTTGACGGCGCGCGCGAAACGCCGCATGAGAACTTCTCGCATCATGGCATAATCGTCGCCGCCCGTAGCCCCCACCCGTCCCTCCCTCGCAGGTGGGGGAGGGCCAGAAGAGGCGGTCGCTACGATCCCCTCCCCCGCAGGCGGGGGAGGGTTGGGGTGGGGGTAGCCAGCGGTCGGGACAGCACCCGCTCGGCCCGTAACGAAGCCGCGGATCGTGAACTTGCGATAGGCGTTTTTGACGAGCCCCTCGGGGCCGGCGACGATCATCGCGCCGACTGCGTTCGTGCCTTGGATGTGGCTGTTGTCGTAAACCTCTACGCGGTGCAGTGGTCTGTCGATGCCAAAAGCGGCTGCGACACCGTCGAGCAGTTGACGCTGAGAGGCACTCTCCGCAAGACGCCGGCCGAGCGCCTCACGCGCGGTTGCAACTATCCGGTCGATCAGCCGCTTTTTGTCGCCGCGCTGAGGTACTGCGAGGCCGACCCTGGGCCCACCGAGCGACAGCGCTTCTTCTACCAGGTCCTGCTCGACCAGCCGGTGGCTCAATAAGACGAGGGGCGGTTTCGCACGATTGTCATAAAATTGGCCGACGAACGACGTCAGCACCTCCTCCACCGAGAGCTGCCGGTCATGGCTCGGGAAATACGCCCGATTGCCCCAATTCTGCCCGCCGCGGAAGAAGAAAACCTGGACGCAGGTTTGCCCGCCATCCTGATGGGCGGCGATGATGTCGGCATCGACGACTCCCGCGACATGGATGTCTTGATGCCCTTGGACCAGCGACAGCGCGCGGATCCGGTCACGAACCAACGCCGCCGCTTCGAAATCCAAAGTGTTCGCGGCCTCTTCCATCTCGGCGGCGAGGCGTTGCTGAACATCGTCACTCCTGCCCGACAAAAAGGTGTGCGCCTGCTCGATCAGCGCCGCGTAATCGTCGCGGGAGATGTGTCCGACGCAAGGAGCGCTGCAGCGCTTGATCTGGTACAGCAGGCAAGGGCGAGCGCGGGTTGCAAAGACGCTGTCGCTGCACGACCGCAGCAAGAACGCCTTTTGTAGGGTCACCAGGGTGCGATTGACAGACCCGGCGGAGGCAAAGGGACCGAAATAGCTGCCTTCTTTGGTCCGCGCGCCGCGGTATTTTGTGAGTTGCGGAAACTCGTGACCGGCCGTGAGATGGATAAACGGGAACGACTTGTCATCCCGCAACAGCACATTGTAGCGGGGCATCAGCCGCTTGATCAGATTGCATTCGAGCAGCAGCGCTTCCGCCTCGGTGTGGGTGACCACGATGTCCATCGCGGCAGTCTCGGCAATCATGCGGCGCAGCCGGTTCGACAACCCGGCAGGATGCGCATAATTCTGCACTCGGCTCTTCAGGCTGCGCGCCTTGCCCACATAGAGCGCGTCGCCCCTGCGATCGAGCATGCGATAAACACCCGGGCTGGCCGGCATGCTCCTCAGCGCCTCGCGGATCGTAGCTATACCCACAGCGACACCCGTGGTGGCGGCAGGGCGCGCGACGGGATCGGGAGGGACAGCATCGACCTGTGGAACGCTCTCCTCAGCTCTCGACGGCGGTTCGGCGACGCTGCCCGGAGCCCGTCGGGGATCGATCGGGGGCAGTGCGGTACGGCGCGCATTACGCCGTCGCGTCCCAACGGGCGTCCCGAATTCCGTCACTTTGCCGTCCGTAATTCCCGTCATGGTATCGTCAACTAATTGAGGGTACACACTGATTCGGGGTATCCACGAAACCGGTGGATAACTGTGTGGAAAACCTGAGGCGAGCAAACTCGGATGGCAGGTATGCCGGGCATTTGTGGCATTTGATTAAATTTTAGGCAACTGATTAACTCATTGAAATGCTTGGATTTCGCTCTGAAATGGTTAATATCTATGACAGAATGTAACGATCGTGCCGTTTCACGCACCGCACCATCGCCGCACCATCGCCTGTGAACAAATCCGCGCCACATCAGTCGAGGTCGCCCTTTTTCTCCCGGCTAAGCCCCCTACTCAACCGGAGACTCCCGTTGTGGTTGAGCCCAACCGAGGTGCTGCCCTCCATCGAGTGCGATCATCTGACCGGTCATCGCCGGCGCCGCCAAGATGAACCGCATCGCCGCCGCGATCTCCGCGGGGCTGGTGCCGCGGCGCAGCGGCATCAGTTCGCATTGCCGGGCGAACTGGTCCGGTGTCTGCCGCGGGCTCGGCACCGTCGGACCGGGGCCGATGCCGTTCACCCGAATGCGCGGCGCCAGCGCGAGCGCCATGGTCTGGGTCAAAGTCCACAACCCTGCTTTCGCCAAGGTGTAGGATACGAAATACGGCGTCAGCGACCACACCCGCTGATCCAATAGATTGACGACTAGGCCGCCGGCATGTGCCGGCAGCCGGGTCGCGAAATTTTGAATAAGGACAAATGGGGCGCGCAGATCTACAGCGAGATGCGAATCCCAACTCTCGCGCGTCACCGTCTCGACCGTGTCGTTGGCAAAGACCGCGGCATTGTTGACCAGGCAGCCAATCGGCCCGAGCTCGCGCTCGGCGCGCGGCAGCAGCGCGGAAACGGCTCCTTCATCGGCGAGGTCGGCAGCAAGCGCAACCGCCGCGCCGCCTTTACCGCGGATCAGCTCAGCCAGCCTTTCAGCGGCATCGCGCGAGCCGTGATAATGAATCGCGACAGCGAAACCCTCCTCGGCGAGCGCCAGCGAGAGAGCGCGGCCGATCCGCTGTGCGCCGCCGGTTACCAGCGCGGTCCGAGGTATCGGGAGAACCGGCAGCGCCCCGGTCGGCTGGTTGCCGGGCTCGGCATCACCGACGGGCACGGCGTTCCTTGCGAGCCCGCATCTTGGCGCGGACCACATCGCGCGCCGAGACGCCGGCGCGTCCCGCGATCGACCGGCCCCGCTGACCCTCGGTGCGCCGGGATCCGGCTCCGGCCCCGTTCAGCGCGGCAGGAAGTTCGAGATCGGCCTGCTCGAGGCGGCGAATCTCATCACGCAATCGGGCCGCCTCCTCAAATTCGAGGTCGGCGGCGGCCTCGCGCATGCGCTTTTCGAGATCGGCGATGACCGTCTTCAGATCGGCGCCCTGGTAGTGCGCCGCTTCGCCCTCCGACAGCCCAAAGGTCACGTGATCGCGCTCGTACACGCTTTCCAGAATGTCGGAGATCCCGCGGCGCACGCTTTCCGGCGTGATCCCGTGCGCGGCGTTGTAGGCCTGCTGCTTTTCGCGCCTGCGGTTTGTCTCTTCGATCGCGGCCTTGAGACTGTCGGTCATCCGGTCGGCATAGAGGATCGCCCGGCCGTCGATGTGGCGAGCGGCCCTACCGATCGTCTGGATCAACGAGGTGCGCGAGCGCAGGTAACCCTCCTTGTCGGCGTCGAGCACGGCCATCAGCGCGCATTCCGGGATGTCGAGACCTTCACGCAGCAGGTTGATCCCGATCAGCACGTCGAACATGCCGAGGCGTAGATCGCGGATGATCTCGATGCGCTCGATCGTGTCGATGTCGGAATGCATATAGCGCACGCGCAGGCCAGCCTCGTGCAGATATTCGGTCAGCGCCTCGGCCATTTTCTTGGTCAGCGTGGTGACCATGACCCGGTGCCCGCGCAACGCTTCGTCGCGGCACTCCGCCATCAAATCGTCGACCTGATTGTCGACCGGCCGGATGAGGCATGGAGGGTCGACCAGACCGGTGGGCCGCACAATCTGCTCGACAAAGACGCCGCCGGTGCGCTGCATCTCCCAAGGGCCTGGGGTGGCGGAGACAAAAATCGTCTGGCCCCGCAGCCCATCCCATTCCGCGAATTTGAGCGGCCGATTGTCGGTGCAGGAAGGCAGCCGGAAACCGTATTCGGCAAGGCACGTTTTGCGCGTCCAGTCGCCGCCGAACATGCCGCCGAGTTGCGGCACCGTAACATGCCACTCGTCGACGAAGACGAGCGCGTCGCGCGGCATATACTCGAAGAAGGTCGGCGGCGGCTCGCCTGGCTTGCGGCCGGTCAAATAACGGGAATAGTTCTCGATGCCGGCGCAGCTCCCGGTAGCCTCGATCATCTCGACGTCATAGGTCGTGCGCTGTTCGAGCCGCTGCGCTTCAAGCAATTTCCCTTCCGTGTGCAGCTCGTCGAGGCGGATCTTGAGGTCGCGCTTGATCTGCTCGATTGCCTGCAGGAGGGTCGGGCGCGGCGTCACGTAATGGCTATTCGCGTAGATCTTGACCGAGTGCAACGACGCGGTCTTCTCGCCGGTCAAAGGGTCGATCTCGTGGATCGCCTCGATCTCGTCGCCAAACAACGAGATGCGCCAGGCGCGGTCCTCGTAATGCGCCGGAAACAATTCGATCGTGTCGCCGCGCACCCGAAACGAGCCGCGGAAAAAATTGTGGTCGTTGCGCCGGTACTGCAATTCGACAAAGCGTGCGAGCAATTGGGTGCGGTTGATCCGGTCGCCCTTGGCGAGCGACAGGGTCATCTGCGAATAGGTCTCGACCGAGCCGATGCCGTAAATGCAGGAGACCGAGGCGACGACGACGACGTCGCGCCGTTCGAGGATCGCCCGCGTCGCCGAGTGGCGCATGCGGTCGATCTGCTCGTTCAGCGACGATTCCTTCTCGACATAGGTATCGGTGCGCGGGACATAGGCCTCGGGCTGGTAATAATCGTAATACGAGACGAAATACTCGACCGCGTTCTCCGGAAAGAAGCTCTTCATTTCGCCGTAGAGCTGCGCGGCAAGGGTTTTGTTCGGGGCGAGGATGATTGCCGGGCGCTGGATGC
>CAVOHI010000017.1:0-33827 GCA_963695605.1 uncultured Alphaproteobacteria bacterium
CTAGTCCAGAGATCTGGTTCATAGCTCCGCTTGGTTTCCGATGCCAACCGGAGCCGCTATTTCGTCGCCAGCGGTTCAGCGCCCCTTGGCGGCTTCGTCCTCGGCGCGGGAGGCGATCCAGCGTTCGCCTGCGGCGTTTCCTCGCTCTTCCAGAAGGGTGCGTCGGTCTTTAGCCAATCGATGAGGAACTGGCAATGGCGGTGAGGCGCGGCTTCGCGGTGCGGGGGAGGCGGTGACGGAGCACGATGCGGTCGCCCGGCGTAAGCCGGCCGTAGCGGTGGATGATCAGCACCGCGTCAAGTGGCGGTTGGCGATGCGCCTCGCTCTCGATTTCGCTGAGTCTTTCTCGGTCATGCCGGGATAGTGCTCAGTGCTCAAGGCCGAGACGCGGTCATCGCCGCCCATATCGCGGACCAATCCGATGAAATGCAGGCCACCCGATCCGGGGATTGCCGGCTGCCAGGCGTTCGAGCTCGACACCCACGTCGAAATCCTCGCGCTGCACTAAATTCATCGCCCTAGCCTCCGGTCTGTTACGGGCGGGAAGACCGCGATCCTGCCGTTCCTGCACGGGGTGCGCGAGCCCCTCGACATAGTGTTGATTAACTGCCACCCGGACGACCGAAAGGTCGCGCAGCGCTTCGGCATATCCGTCGCCGCGCGACTGCAGCCAATCGAGCAACCTGGCCAACGCCCTTCACTCCAGGCGGTAAGTCGGTTTCCTTCTTCGGCGCAGCCGATGCGTGCACGCAACCAGGCAAAATAAAGCAGCGTCACTCGATCACCTCGGGAAGTGGTATAGTTTATCGGTCATGCCGGGCGCGAGGTCGCTCGTCTCCTGCTCCATTACGAGCCCCTCCATCCTTGTAATCCAGGATAGGATGCCGGCGCCATCCCTAGGGTATTTAACTGCGACGAGATCTTTCCCTTCGTGCTGTAGGTCGGCCCTGACGAATCGCGCTCCCGGCTTCTTTCGATAAGCGAAGCCGGCGCGAACAGGGAAATGCCGGGGCACGAACACCGCTGCGCCGGCTAGTCTCAGGACGGAACGGCCGGGCGAGTACGACGAAGGTGACGAGCGCCGCGACCGGGTTTCCCGGAAGCCCGATCAGGGGCACTCCTGCAATCTGGCCGAGTGCGACGGGCGCCCCGGCTTGATCGCGAGCCGCCAAAATTGGAGCCGTCCCAGCCGCTCGATCGCCGGCTTGACATGGTCCTCCTCGCCGGTCGAAACGCCGCCCGAGGGTGACGATCAGATCATGCCCTGCGCTGGCCGTCACCCAGGGTATCGGAAAGCGCAGCGGCGGTCCGGCGAATCCCGAAATCGCTGACGGCGCAACCGAGCCCGTTGAGCAGCGCCGCCAGCATAAAGCGGTTGGCGTCGGGCGACGGCCTGATGGAGCGCCGTCCCCGGGTCGCGGACCTCGTCGCCGGTGGAGAGCAATGCCACACGCAAGCGGCGGAACACCGGCAGTTCGCAAAGGCCGAGCGCGCGGCGAGATCCGCGGGCGAAGATGCTGCCCTGGAGCAGCCGCATCGCCCCCTCCGGACAATTTCCGCGCGGCGTCGGTTTGTGCCTTTCTTGATCCCCGGCTTAGGCCGGACTCGCCGTCCTCGATGCCAACCTCCTGCATCATGATGGTTGGTGGGCGTTCGGCATCGTGCTCGGAGAGACTGCACGCCCCACCGCGCTCGGCGGGGCGGCCGAGTGACTATGCCGCGCCCTACGGCAAGCACGGTTTCCTGCCGGACGACATGCGTGCGGCACTATAGCCGTCCACGGGGCCGCTGCATGCGGCGGCAGGTCGATTGGCAACGACATCGCGGGCGAGATGCTCGCCGCCTTGTCGCGCCGCCTCCGTTTCCACTCACATCGCCGAGCCCAGTTCTGCTCCTCGATCCGGTTCGAAGTTGCCGCGTCGATGCTCAGCAGGGCGCCGCCAAGCTGCGAACATTCATCGCCGCGCCATTGTAGTTGGTCCTTGATCTCGTGGCCAAGGATGAAGTTGGCGATCGCCTGCCGCACCTCCAGTGGAGCGAGAGGGGACTGGAGAATCCGGGCAACTCGCTGATCGGAAGCAACCGCGACGACAAACGGATCGTCGAGGTAGAGTGGCTTCCCGAGTGCGGACGAGAGCACTTGATCTTCGGTGATCATGGTGTTCTTGAAACCTTCGACGATCACCAGGTCGACCGGAGCCATCCGCTCCAGCAAGTCGTCGAGAGAGGGCTCGGCCGCGCCGCGCAGCTCGTGCATCAGCGCCCAACGTTGCCTGGAGGCGACCATCACCTCCTGCGCGCCGGCCCGCCGGTGAAGCGTGAGGGAATCCTTGCCCGGCTGATCGATGTCAAAGGAATGGTGGGCATGCTTTATCGTCGATACGGTGATGCCCCGTGAAACGAGTTCTGGTATCAGCGCCGTCATCAACGTCGTCTTGCCGCTTCCGCTCCAACCGGCGAGGCCAAAGATCCGCATCGTCGCCCACCTCTTTGGCTCAATTGGGGGACGAGCACGGCGGTCGCAATGGTTTAAGCCAAATGCTCTGACTTGCGGCTCGCGGGCGCCCGAGGGCGCGCCATGTGGCGCAGTCCGGCCTGCAGATAGTCGTATCCGGTCACCAGGGTCAGGATTGCGGCGATCCACAACAGCGACTCGCCGATTGCCGTTACCGGCACAAAACCGGGGCCGGCATCACCGACGATCAGCACCCCGATTGCGACCATCTGAATTACCGTCTTCCATTTGGCGAGCCGGGACACCGGCATGCCGACCCGCAGCCCGGCGAGGTACTACGGAAGCCCGGAGACCAGGATCTCTCGACACAGGATGACCAGCGCCGGGAGCAGCGCCTCAGCCGAGAGCCGTCCAAAGGCCGTCAGCATGAACAATATCGCCGAAACCAGCAATTTGTCGGCGATTGGGTCGAGGAAAACGGCCGATTTCGGATTGCTGTTCCCAGCGCCGCGCCATGTGCCCGTCCAGCCAATCGGTCACTCCCGCCGCCGAGAAAAGCGCAGCAGGCGAACCAACGGGCATAGTCGCCCGGCACGTAAAAGGTCGCGATCACCACCGGAATCGCCAGGATGCGGGACAATGTCAGCAGGTTGGGTAGGCTGGTAATTTGGCACACGTCACTCCTGCTGAAGGTGAGGGAAGGGCGGTGTCACCTTACCCGTCGGGGTGGAAGTGGTCATAAATCTTTTTTGCTACAGTTTTACTGATGCCGGATACTCGTTCGAGGTCTCCGAGCCCAGCCCGGGCGACCGCTCGCGCCGAGCCGAAATGGTGCAGCAGCGCCTGCTTGCGGCGAGCGCCGACTCCGTCGATTTCATCGAGCGGGGAGCGCCCCAAGGCCTTCGTCCGCTTTGCGCGATGGGTGGCAATCGCAAACCGATGCGCTTCGTCGCGCAGCCGCTGGAGAAAATAGAGAACAGGATCGCGCGGGTCGAGCGAGAACGGCGTTCGCCCCGGCACAAAGAAGTGTTCCCGCCCGGCATTGCGGTCCGGCCCCTTGGCGATCCCGACGATTGCGACATCGGCGATGCCGAGTTCTTCGAGGACGCCGCAGCCGATATTGAGCTGCCCCTGGCCGCCGTCGATCAGGATTAAATCGGGCAGGTTCCCCGGTCGCGTTCAGGATCTTCTTTGACGGCGCGCGCGAAACGCCGCATGAGAACTTCTCGCATCATGGCATAATCGTCGCCGCCCGTAGCCCCCACCCGTCCCTCTCTCGCAGGTGGGGGAGGGCCAGAAGAGGCGGTCGCTACGATCCCCTCCCCCGCAGGCGGGGGAGGGTTGGGGTGGGGGCAGCCAGCGGTCGGGACAGCACCCGCTTGGCCCGTAACGAAGCCGCGGATCGTGAACTTGCGATAGGCGTTTTTAACGAGCCCCTCGGGGCCGGCGACGATCATCGCGCCGACTGCGTTCGTGCCTTGGATGTGGCTGTTGTCGTAAACCTCTACGCGGTGCAGTGGTCTGTCGATGCCAAAAGCGGCTGCGACACCGTCGAGCAGTTGACGCTGAGAGGCACTCTCCGCAAGACGCCGGCCGAGCGCCTCACGCGCGGTTGCAACGATCCGGTCGATCAGCCGCTTTTTGTCGCCGCGCTGAGGTACTGCGAGGCCGACCCTGGGCCCACCGAGCGACAGCGCTTCTTCTACCAGGTCCTGCTCGACCAGCCGGTGGCTCAATAAGACGAGGGGCGGTTTCGCACGATTGTCATAAAATTGGCCGACGAACGACGTCAGCACCTCCTCCACCGAGAGCTGCCGGTCATGGCTCGGGAAATACGCCCGATTGCCCCAATTCTGCCCGCCGCGGAAGAAGAAAACCTGGACGCAGGTTTGCCCGCCATCCTGATGGGCGGCGATGATGTCGGCATCGACGACTTCCCGCGACATGGATGTCTTGATGCCCTTGAACCAGCGACAATGCGCGGATCCGGTCACGAACCAGCGCCGCCGCTTCGAAATCCAAAGTGTTCGCGGCCTCTTCCATCTCGGCGGCGAGGCGTTGCTGAACATCGTCACTCCTGCCCGACAAAAAGGTGTGCGCCTGCTCGATCAGCGCCGCGTAATCGTCGCGGGAGATGTGTCCGACGCAAGGAGCGCTGCAGCGCTTGATCTGGTACAGCAGGCAAGGGCGAGCGCGGGTTGCAAAGACGCTGTCGCTGCACGACCGCAGCAAGAACGCCTTTTGTAGGGTCACCAGGGTGCGATTGACAGACCCGGCGGAGGCAAAGGGACCGAAATAGCTGCCTTCTTTGGTCCGCGCGCCGCGGTATTTTGTAAGTTGCGGAAACTCGTGACCGGCCGTGAGATGGATAAACGGGAACGACTTGTCATCCCGCAACAGCACATTGTAGCGGGGCATCAGCCGCTTGATCAGATTGCATTCGAGCAGCAGCGCTTCCGCCTCGGTGTGGGTGACCACGATGTCCATCGCGGCAGTCTCGGCAATCATGCGGCGCAGCCGGTTCGACAACCCGGCAGGATGCGCATAATTCTGCACTCGGCTCTTCAGGCTGCGCGCCTTGCCCACATAGAGCGCGTCGCCCCTGCGATCGAGCATGCGATAAACACCCGGGCTGGCCGGCATGCTCCTCAGCGCCTCGCGGATCGTAGCTATACCCACAGCGACACCCGTGGTGGCGGCAGGGCGCGCGACGGGATCGGGAGGGACAGCATCGACCTGTGGAACGCTCTCCTCAGCTCTCGACGGCGGTTCGGCGACGCTGCCCGGAGCCCGTCGGGGATCGATCGGGGGCAGTGCGGTACGGCGCGCATTACGCCGTCGCGTCCCAACGGGCGTCCCGAATTCCGTCACTTTGCCGTCCGTAATTCCCGTCATGGTATCGTCAACTAATTGAGGGTACACACTGATTTGGGGTATCCACGAAACCGGTGGATAACTGTGTGGAAAACCTGAGGCGAGCAAACTCGGATGGCAGGTATGCCGGGCATTTGCGGCATTTGATTAAATTTTGGGCAACTGATTAACTCATTGAAATGCTTGGATTTCGCTCTGAAATGGTTAATATCTATGACAGAATGTAACGATCGTGCCGTTTCACGCACCGCACCATCGCCGCACCATCGCCTGTGAACAAATCCGCGCCACATCAGTCGAGGTCGCCCTTTTTCTCCCGGTCTAAGCCCCCTACTCAACCGGAGACTCCCGTTGTGGTTGAGCCCAACCGAGGTGCTGCCCTCCATCGAGTGCGATCATCTGACCGGTCATCGCCGGCGCCGCCAAGATGAACCGCATCGCCGCCGCGATCTCCGCGGGGCTGGTGCCGCGGCGCAGCGGCATCAGTTCGCATTGCCGGGCGAACTGGTCCGGTGTCTGCCGCGGGCTCGGCACCGTCGGACCGGGGCCGATGCCGTTCACCCGAATGCGCGGCGCCAGCGCGAGCGCCATGGTCTGGGTCAAAGTCCACAACCCTGCTTTCGCCAAGGTGTAGGATACGAAATACGGCGTCAGCGACCACACCCGCTGATCCAATAGATTGACGACTAGGCCGCCGGCATGTGCCGGCAGCCGGGTCGCGAAATTTTGAATAAGGACAAATGGGGCGCGCAGATCCACAGCGAGATGCGAATCCCAACTCTCGCGCGTCACCGTCTCGACCGTGTCGTTGGCAAAGACCGCGGCATTGTTGACCAGGCAGCCAATTGGCCCGAGCTCGCGCTCGGCGCGCGGCAGCAGCGCAGAAACGGCTCCTTCATCGGCGAGGTCGGCAGCGAGCGCAACCGCCGCGCCGCCTTTACCGCGGATCAGCTCAGCCAGCCTTTCAGCGGCATCGCGCGAGCCGTGATAATGAATCGCGACAGCGAAACCCTCCTCGGCGAGCGCCAGCGAGAGAGCGCGGCCGATCCGCTGTGCGCCGCCGGTTACCAGCGCGGTCCGAGGTATCGGGAGAACCGGCAGCGCCCCGGTCGGCTGGTTGCCGGGCTCAGCATCACCGACGGGCACGGCGTTCCTTGCGAGCCCGCATCTTGGCGCGGACCACATCGCGCGCCGAGACGCCGGCGCGTCCCGCGATCGACCGGCCCCGCTGACCCTCGGTGCGCCGGGATCCGGCTCCGGCCCCGTTCAGCGCGGCAGGGAGTCCGAGATCGGCCTGCTCGAGGCGGCGAATCTCATCACGCAACCGGGCCGCCTCCTCAAATTCGAGGTCGGCGGCGGCCTCGCGCATGCGCTTTTCGAGATCGGCGATGACCGTCTTCAGATCGGCGCCCTGGTAGTGCGCCGCTTCGCCCTCCGACAGCCCAAAGGTCACGTGATCGCGCTCGTACACGCTTTCCAGAATGTCGGAGATCCCGCGGCGCACGCTTTCCGGCGTGATCCCGTGCGCGGCGTTGTAGGCCTGCTGCTTTTCGCGCCTGCGGTTGGTCTCTTCGATCGCGGCCTTGAGACTGTCGGTCATCCGGTCGGCATAGAGGATCGCCCGGCCGTCGATGTGGCGAGCGGCCCTACCGATCGTCTGGATCAACGAGGTGCGCGAGCGCAGGTAACCCTCCTTGTCGGCGTCGAGCACGGCCATCAGCGCGCATTCCGGAATGTCGAGACCTTCACGCAGCAGGTTGATCCCGATCAGCACGTCGAACATGCCGAGGCGTAGATCGCGGATGATCTCGATGCGCTCGATCGTGTCGATGTCGGAATGCATATAGCGCACGCGCAGGCCAGCCTCGTGCAGATATTCGGTCAACGCCTCGGCCATTTTCTTGGTCAGGGTCGTGACCATGACCCGGTGCCCGCGCAACGCTTCGTCGCGGCACTCCGCCATCAAGTCGTCGACCTGATTGTCGACCGGCCGGATGAGGCATGGAGGGTCGACCAGACCCGTGGGCCGCACAATCTGCTCGACAAAGACGCCGCCGGTGCGCTGCATCTCCCAAGGGCCTGGGGTGGCGGAGACAAAAATCGTCTGGCCCCGCAGCCCATCCCATTCCGCGAATTTGAGCGGCCGATTGTCGGTGCAGGAAGGCAGCCGGAAACCGTATTCGGCAAGGCACGTTTTGCGCGTCCAGTCGCCGCCGAACATGCCGCCGAGTTGCGGCACCGTAACATGCGACTCGTCGACGAAGACGAGCGCGTCGCGCGGCATATACTCGAAGAAGGTCGGCGGCGGCTCGCCTGGCTTGCGGCCGGTCAAATAACGGGAATAGTTCTCGATGCCGGCGCAGCTCCCGGTAGCCTCGATCATCTCGACGTCATAGGTCGTGCGCTGCTCGAGCCGCTGCGCCTCAAGCAATTTCCCTTCCGTGTGCAGCTCGTCGAGGCGGATCTTGAGGTCGCGCTTGATCTGCTCGATTGCCTGCAGGAGGGTCGGGCGCGGCGTCACGTAATGGCTATTCGCGTAGATCTTGACCGAGTGCAACGACGCAGTCTTCTCGCCGGTCAAAGGGTCGATCTCGTGGATCGCCTCGATCTCGTCGCCAAACAACGAGATGCGCCAGGCGCGGTCCTCGTAATGCGCCGGAAACAATTCGATCGTGTCGCCGCGCACCCGAAACGAGCCGCGGAAAAAATTGTGGTCGTTGCGCCGGTACTGCAATTCGACAAAGCGTGCGAGCAATTGGGTGCGGTTGATCCGGTCGCCCTTGGCGAGCGACAGGGTCATCTGCGAATAGGTCTCGACCGAGCCGATGCCGTAAATGCATGAGACCGAGGCGACGACGACGACGTCGCGCCGCTCGAGGATCGCCCGCGTCGCCGAGTGGCGCATGCGGTCGATCTGCTCGTTCAGCGACGATTCCTTCTCGACATAGGTATCGGTGCGCGGGACATAGGCCTCGGGCTGGTAATAATCGTAATACGAGACGAAGTATTCGACCGCGTTCTCCGGAAAGAAGCTCTTCATTTCGCCGTAGAGCTGCGCGGCAAGGGTTTTGTTCGGGGCGAGGATGATTGCCGGGCGCTGGATGCGTTGGATGACATGCGCCATCGTAAAGGTTTTGCCCGAGCCGGTGACGCCGAGCAGCACCTGCTCGCGCTCACCGGTTTCGATTCCCTCGCACAACTCCTCGATCGCCTGCGGCTGGTCGCCGGCAGGCTCGAATTCCGACTGAATTGCAAACGGCCTGCCGATATCGCTCTGCGGGCGCTCGGCAGCCATCAGCGGGAGCATAGTGATCAAATCCAGGGTGTCAGCCGATTTCATGCCATCCTCCGAACAGCGATATCGGCGCGGAGGCGGAGAGTAGCAACGGACCTATCGCTTCGATACAAATTTTCCGACGCCGGGAGGCGAGCGAAAAAATAGCCTCATTCTTATGGCATATCCCCAGCGCTGATGGGGCTCGCAAAGCGGCACGCCGAGGCAGGAGTTGATCGGGGATTGCAACCATTAGGAGAGCCACCGCTGTAAATTTGCTGTAGGTGCAGCAGATTGTAATAAATGGTTCGAATATTGGTTGCAGAGGGGATGGCGGCTTGGCAGACCAACCCGATGATCGGCTTCACAGGACGAGGGGGGCACATTACAATGCTCCGCCCACATCAATTTCCTGCAGCGAGATCATGCCTTTTCTTGCCGACCGTCTCGCCCGCGTCAAACCATCGCCGACGATGGCGATGACCGCGTTCGCCACCGAATTGAAGGCGGCTGGGCGCGACATCATCAGCCTATCTGTGGGTGAGCCCGATTTCGACACGCCGCCGAATATTCAAGAAGCGGCGATCGCGGCGATGCGGCGCGGCGAGACCCGCTACACCACCTTTGACGGCTCGATCGAGCTGAAGCGCGCGGTCGCCGGCAAGTTCAAGCGCGAGAACGAGCTCGATTACGAGACCTCGCAGATCACGATCAGCGCCGGCGGCAAGCAGGTGCTGTACAATGCGATGGTCGCCACGATCAATCCCGGGGACGAGGTCGTCATTCCGGCGCCGTTCTGGGTGTCTTACCCGGAGATGGTTCTGCTGTGCGAGGGCACTCCCGTGCCGGTGCCGTGCCCGCAGAACAACGGGTTCAAAATCCGGCCCGAGGATCTCGACGCGGCGATCACGCCCCGGACCAAATGGCTGATCCTGAACTCGCCGTCGAACCCGACCGGGGCGGCCTACACCGAGGCGGAACTGGAGGGTGTTGCCGAGGTTCTACGGCGTCACCCGCATGTCTGGGTGATGACCGACGACATGTACGAGCACCTTGTCTATGACGATTTCGAATACCGGACGATCGCGCAGGTCGAGCCGCGTCTCTACGAGCGAACGTTGACGGTGAACGGCGTCTCCAAGACCTATTGCATGACCGGGTGGCGGATCGGCTATGGTGGCGGCCCCAAGGCGCTGATCAAGGCGATGGGCGCGATCCAGTCGAACTCGACCGCGAACCCGTGCTCTATCAGCCAGGCGGCAGCGATCGAGGCCCTGACCGGCCCACAGGATTTCATCCCGGTCCATAATCGGAGCTTCAAGGAACGACGGGACCTCGTCGTCGACATGCTGAACCGGGTCTCGGGCCTGTTCTGCCCCCGACCCGAGGGGGCGTTCTATGTCTATCCGTCCTGCGCCGGCGTGATCGGCAAGCGAACCCCAGCCGGCCAGGTGATAAGCAATGACGAGGATTTCGTCCGCTATCTGCTCGAGGAAACCGGGGTCGCGGTGGTGCATGGCGCCGCGTTCGGGCTGTCGCCGCACTTCCGCATCTCATACGCGACCTCGACCGATGTGTTGCGCGACGCCTGCGGGCGCATCGACCGCGCCTGCCGCGCGCTGATGGCGTAGCTGACGCTGCCGAAACCGCCGCGATCGGCGGGATTGGACCGCGAAATTTCGATTGCCATCGCGCCGGCCGGCGCGCAATTTCGAGACCAGATAAAGGCGCCGCCGGACCCGCGGTCCCGGTCTTCGGCGGCAGCTTCTCAGGATGATGGAGGCGCCCCATGGCGAATACGACTGAAGCTCCGCGTTGTGCCGCGCTGATCGGCCCGTATCTTTCGGGCAAGACCACCCTGCTCGAAGCTTTACTGCACGCCAGCGGCAGCACCAGCCGGCGCGGCAGTGTGCGCGACGGCAACTCGGTCGGGGACCATTCGCCGGAAGCGCGCGCCCGGCAGATGTCGACGGAGCTCAATGTCGCCGGTGCGAGTTTTCTCGGCGACCGCTGGACGATCCTCGACTGTCCGGGTTCGGTCGAGCTGCTCTACGAGGCGCAAGGGGCGTTGCTGGTCAGCGACGTCGCCGTCGTCGTTGTCGAGCCAGAGGTCGAGCGCGCGCTGACGATCAGCGCTCTCTTGCGGTTTCTCGACCGGCACAACATCCCGCACATGATATTCATCAACAAGATGGATAACGCGAGCGCGCGGGTGCGGGATCTGCTGGCGGCCTTGCAATCGGTCTCCGAGCGTCCACTGGTGCTGCGCCAGGTGCCGCTGCGCGGGCCGGATTCGGAAATTACCGGCTATGTCGACCTGGTCAGTGAGCGCGCCTACCGTTACCGGCCGGGCCAGCCGTCGGACCTTATCCCGCTGCCCGACGGGTTCTGGGAACAGGAACGGGCTACGCGCAGCGGGCTGATCGAAAAGCTCGCCGATTTCGACGACACCTTGCTCGAGCAATTGCTCGAAGAGGTCGAACCGCCCAAGGAGGAGATCTACAAGCACCTGACCCGGACCCTGAAAGGCGCGCAAGTCGTGCCGGTGTTTCTCGGCTCGGGGCAGGCGGACTTTGGCATACGGCGGCTGTGGAAGGCGCTGCGCCATGAGGCGCCGTCTTCCCAGGAGACCGCCGAGCGGCTGGGGATCGCTCCGGAAGGCGAGCCCTTGGCGCAGGTGTTCAAGACCTATCACCTGCCGCACACCGGCAAGCTGTCGCTGGTTCGGGTCTGGCGCGGCACAATCTCCGAAGGCATGGTGCTGAACGGCAGCCGCGTCGCCGGCTTGTTGCGCCTGGTCGGCGCTCAGCAGGAGAAGGTTCCCGCTGCTCAGGCGGGCGAAATTGTCGGGCTGACGCGAATGGAGGAGATCGCCACCGGCACCGTCCTGACCCCGTCCGGCAAGGCCTCGCCATTGCCGCAGCCGGAACGTCCGCAGCCGGCCTACGGCCTCGCGATCACCTCCGAGCGGCGTCAGGACGACGTCAAGCTGACCGGCGCGATCGGCAAGCTGATCGAGGAAGACCCCACCCTCGAGCTCGAGCAGAATGCCGACACCCAGGAGATGGTGCTGTGGGGCCAGGGCGACATTCACCTGCAGATCGCGATCGACCGATTGCGTAACCGGCACAACCTCGCGGTCACCGGCAGGCGCGCTGCGGTCCCGTACAAGGAGACGATCCGGCGCGGCACACAACAGCATTCTCGCTTCAAGCGTCAGAGCGGCGGGCATGGACAGTTCGCTGATGTCACGATCGAGGTAAAGGCACTACCGCGCGGCTCGGGCTTCACTTTTACCGACAGCGTGGTCGGCGGCGCGATCCCGCGCAATTACATCCCGGCGGTCGAAGAAGGGGTGATCGAAGCGCTGCGCCACGGCCCGCTGGGATTTCCGGTCGTCGATGCCGCGGTCAATCTGATCACCGGCCAATTCCATACGGTGGACAGCTCGGACCAGGCTTTCAAAACAGCGGGACGGCAGGCGGTCCAAGAAGCATTGCCGAAATGCGAGCCGATCCTGCTCGAGCCGATCGACTCGGTCGAGATCTCCGTGCCAAATGCGTTCACCGCGCGGGTTCAGCGATTGGTCTCGGGACGGCGCGGCCAGATCCTCGGCTACGACGCCAAGCCCGACTGGCCCGGCTGGGACATCGTCAGTGCGCATCTGCCGCAAAGCGAATTGCATGACTTGATCGTCGAGCTGAGGTCGCTGACGATGGGCGTCGGCAGCTTCGCGCATCAGTTCGACCATATGCAAGAGTTGACCGGCAGACCGGCAGAGAAGGTGCTCGCCTCGCGCACGGCCGACGCGGCTCAATGAGGTTGATCGCGAAAGCGTGACTTGGCGCTGCCGGATACCGACCCAGATTCTCGCTCGCAAACATCGCGAGGTGCGGTCGTGGTGATCCGGCGAAGAAGAGGCTGGGAATTACGTGAGAGCACGGCGACGCCCGAGGCGGTATTCCTCGGGCGCAGGGCGGTGATCAAAGCCATCGCCGCCGGGCCCATCCTCGTGCCCGCAATGCGCTCGGCCTTCGCAGCCGAGAACGATCCGTCGGCCGGTCTCTATCCCGCCAAGCAAAACCCGCGATACACGCTCGACCGGCCGCTGACCGACGAAAAGCTGGCCACGACGTACAACAATTTTTACGAGTTCGGCTCGCAAAAATCGATCGCATCCGAAGCCCAAGCGCTGAAGATCCGTCCGTGGACGGTCAAGATCGACGGGCTGGTCGAGAAACCGCTCACCGTAGATGTCGACGACCTACTGAAAAAGATGCCGATAGAGGAGCGGCTCTATCGGCATCGCTGCGTCGAGGCTTGGTCGATGGCGGTGCCGTGGAGCGGCTTCCCGATGGCGGCTCTGGTCGAATTCGCCAAGCCGCTGGGCTCGGCCAAATACGTTCAGATGGAGACGTTTCTAGACCCCAAGACGGCACCGGGGCAGAAGGAATTCTGGTACCCGTGGCCCTATGTCGAGGGCGTCACGATAGCCGAGGCGGGAAACGAGCTCACCTTTCTCGTCACCGGCATGTACGGCAAGCCGGTTCCAAAGCAGGACGGGGCGCCGCTGCGGCTGGCATTGCCGTGGAAATACGGTTTCAAATCGGTCAAGTCGATCGTCCACTTCTCGTTCACCGAGAAGCGGCCGGTATCCTTTTGGGAAACCGTGCAGGGCAGCGAGTACGGGTTCTGGGCGAACGTCAACCCTGAAGTTCCGCACCCGCGCTGGAGCCAGGCCACAGAGCGCGTGCTCGGCACCAACGAGCGCGTGCCGACGCTCAAATGGAACGGCTACGGCGAGTTTGTGGCCCATCTTTATGACGGGCTTGAGAAGGAGCGGCTGTTCGTCTGACGGAAGGCGATGCTTTATCGAGGAGCAACCCGCCAAATTTGGCTTGCAATTTTTGATCATGTTTTGTTCTATATTGAGCGGGGGCATAAACCCGAGGAGATGACGATGAGGAAATGGACTCTCCCGACCGCCGCGGCGGTCCTGCTCGCAATGGCCTGGTCGCACTGGCCGGCCGTTGCGCAACGAGCCCCCCAACCCGCCGCGGCGGGCGACATGATCACATTTGACCAGTATCGCGATTTCCGCGCGCGTGACCTGCAGCAGCGCCAGGCGCGGCTTGCGCGTCAGCTGGCCGACCCCGGCGCTTCCGCTGCGGAGAAGGCGAGCGTCGAGCGCCGCAAGGCCTATTACGATCGGTTGGCGGCGATGCCGGCCGAGGAGCGTGACCAGCTCTATCGCGAGCGGTTCGACCAGATCGACAGCAACCACGACGGCAAGCTCGATCCGGAGGAACGGGCCGCATGGCGCGAGAAGCAGCGGGAATATTATCGCCAACAATCCGCCGATCGCGCCCGCCCGGCCGACAAGCAACCTTGATAGGCGGCTCATGCCGGTTGGCGGATCGGAATTGACGGTTGTGCCGGTCGGCTTTTAGCTTGGGCTCATTCCATTCACAGGAGGAGTGAGGGATGGCCAAGATCGAGCAATATGCCGCCCGCGGGGTTTGGGATCCGCCGACCTATTCGCAGGCTGTCAAGGTGACCGGCGCCGAGATAATTCTCTATATCGCGGGCCAGGTCGCCTATGGCGACAACGGGAGTGCGGCGCATGCCGGCGATTTCAAGGCGCAGGCGCGGGCCGCCCTCCAGGCGGTCAAGGCCCAGGTCGAGGCCGGCGGCGGCACGATGGCAAACATCGTCAAGGTCAATACCTATCTGACCGACATTCGTCATCGCGCCGATTACGCGGCCATTCGCGAGGAATTCTTCGGCAAGAAAATGCCGGCCTCGACCTTAGTCGCCATCGCCGCCCTGGCACAGCCCGAGTTTCTTATCGAGATCGAAGCGATCGCGGTGATCTAGACCTCTGTGAGCCCGACGCGGTCCTCTCGCCAATGAGGACGCCGAGATTTGCTTCGATCGCGATTGTTCTGACGGCGCTGCTCGCCGGGTGTGGACCAGGGGGCGGGAATGCCAACCTCGGACCAGATCAGGGGGCGGGTCCCACTGTCCCCATAATGCCTTCAAAGGTTGCGTAAATCCGTAGTTCTACAATCCTAGTGGGCACCCTGCGGGATGGCGCCGCGTTCGAGCTCCAGGTCGGAAGACGTTACTCGGGTAAGGCTGTCGCGCTGGTTTTTCATGCGCGACTTTCTTTACAGCGATATCTCGAACTTGCACGGCATTGCCAACCTACCCGCCGATCCGGATTTGGGGATTGCGGCGGGTCGGCGCCTCTGTGAGGAGTTCCTGGGACCGCCGCGATGCGCGAGGGGCATTGGCGCGATCGCCGACAGTACCCGAAGCGAGAGATCTACAGCTTTATCCGGCCTCGCGGATACATCACCCGACCGGGCATGCCGAACCATACTGGCGACCACGGTGATCAATATCAGGGTCTTCTCACCCGATAAAGAGAAGGCGTTAACGGCGCGGACGGTTGGCGATGTACTCCTCGCTCTGCATTTCGATCAGCCGCGAGACCGTGCGCCGGAACTCGAAGGTGCCGTCGCCGGCGGGATAAATTTTTTCCGGCGGCACTTCGGCCGAGGCAATCAGCAGGGTGCGCGCCTCGTAAAGCGTGTCGATCAGGATGTTGAAGCGCCGCGCCTCGTTGCGCTCCTGCGGGGAGAGGCGCGGGATGCCTTCGACGATGACCGCAGCGAAGCGCCCGGCGATCGCCAGGTAATCGGCGGTGCCGAGCGGGTTGGCGCAGAGATCCGCGAAGCTGAACCAAGCGACGCCGCGCGCCACCCGCGGGATGACGAGCGGGCGCCCCTTCACAGTAAGGGTCGCATCGGCGCCGGATGCCCCATCGGTCAGCTCGGCAAAGGCGTTTTCGAGCGCGTCGTGCGCCGCGTCGCCGAGCGGGTGGTGATAGACCGGCTTGCCGTGCAACCGGACAAGCCGATAGTCGCGTCCGCTGTCCAGCTCAAGCACAAAGAGCTTTTGCTTGAGCAGCGCGATGAACGGCAGAAACCGCTCGCGCTGCAATCCGTGCTCGTAGAGTTCGTCCGGCGCGCGGTTAGAGGTTGCGACGACCACGACCCCGGCATCGAACAGTGCCCGGAACAGACGTTCGAGGATCATCGCATCAGCGATGTCCTCAACCTGAAACTCGTCGAAGCACAATAGCGCGGCCTCGCCGGCGAGATCGTGCGCGACTTTTGCGATCGGCCGGTGGGTCTGGGCGCGCCGCTCCCGCTCGATGCGGTCGTGCACCTCGAGCATGAACGCGTGGAAATGCACGCGCCGCTTGCGAAGGCTCGGCACCGAGCGGAAAAACAAGTCCATCAGCATCGATTTGCCGCGGCCGACCGGACCGCACAGGTAAAGCCCGACCGGTACGTGACTGCCGCCGTTCTCGGCAAGGCCGAAGCGGGCGAGCCAGCCGCGCAGGCCGGTTTCCGGCCGGTAGTGCAGTAAGGCGCGATAGAGGCTCTGCAGCCGCTCGATGGCCAGCTGCTGTGCCGGGTCGGGCTGCAGCAGCCCGCGCTGGCGCAGCGCCCGGTATACCACCATCGGTTCTGCGGTCGGCGCCGCGGCTGCCCCCGCATCGGGTGCCATCACAATGAGCTGACTAAATTCACTGCGATCGACGGACAGGTGTTCCGGGGTTAATTTCCCTCGAGGAGCGGGCGAAGGAGAAAGCGATGAACGAAGACCGTTTCAACATGGATATCCGGAAATTCTTAAAAGTGGTCGGCGTGACCTCGCAGCGCGAAATCGAGACCGCGGTCCGGGATGCGCTCGCCACGGGCAAGCTCAGCCAAAGCGCACTATTGAAGCCGCGCGTGACCCTGTCGATCCCGGAGCTCGGGATAGAGCACGTCGTCGACGGCGAGATCGGGTTGTCCTAACCAGCCCGCCTTCGCCCCTCGCCGCTTCGCTATTTCGCGGCGGTCACCATGATTTCGACGAGCAGCTCCGGGCGCGCCAGATCGGCTTTTACGCAGGCGCGCGCCGGCGGGTTCTCGGGATCGACCCAGGCGTTCCACACCGAGTTCATGTCGGCGAACAGCGCCATGTCCTTGATCCACAGATTGGCCGAGAGCAGGTTGGATTTGGTGGTCCCGGCCTGGGCGAGGTAGCCGTCGATCTTGTCTAGGATCTGCTTGGTCTGCCCCTTGATGTCCTGGCTCGTATCGCTGGCGGTCAGTCCGGCGAGATAGACGGTGTCGCCGCGCACGACGCAGCGGCTCATGCGCGGACCGGGCGGCTGGGTCCGGTCGAAACGGGTGATGGCCATCGTTAAGTCTCCCCTAAAGGTGATCCTGAAGAAAAACAGTCAGCCGGCGCTCTGCGGCGGTAAGACGTAGTCGACGATCCGCTTGCCGTTGGTGTGGACGCCGAAGGTAACGAGTGGCTGGTCGCCCACTACCCGGAAGGCATGCACCCGGTTGGCAGGTATGGCGATCGTCACCCCGGGTTCCATCATTACCACACCTTCGTCGCCATCCAGCCAAGCCTCACCACGCCCCTCGATGACGGTCAAGATCTCGGCGTAAGGATGCGAGTGCAGCGGGGTTGCGTATCCCGGCTGTGAGGTCTGGATGCCGGTGCGGATCGGCAAGCCATCACCGGTGTCGTCTCCGATGATCGGCTGATATGCGGCGCCACCCGCTAATGTCACACTGGGCCGGTCGGCATGGCGAATGACGGTCAGCGCGTCGGGCATCGGCTCCCTCCTCGGCCGCTCGGAAGAGCCGAAGCTATCACGGTTTTGGCCGCACCGGTGATCGGAAAGTACCACTCGTTTGAAACCGACCCCAGACGCTATTTCCGGTTAACTATAATAATGGCGAGCGGTTCGCCACAGGTTGGGCGGATTTCAACGGAGATCGCCATGCAGACAGTTCGGCCACGCTGCGCATCTCTAACCTTTGGTGCGGCGCTGCTCTCATGGAGCTCGGCACCGGCAGCCGATATCGAAACGGCAGCGCCGCCAACCTTTGAATTCGGCGCTCACAAGAGAACGGATGGCTGGGTCGATTTCGGATTGCGCGCGCCCGCGGCCGATACCTCGGAGCTGCTGATCTACGACACAGGAGACGCCACGACAGCGGCGAAGGTCGTGCCGATGATACGCGACGGTGCCGGAGACTGGGGCGTCCGAATCCGCGGCCCCGGGGTGGGTGCCGGCACGTTTTACATGTACCGCCTGAATGGTCACGGCACGGCCACAACGAATGCGCCCTTTGGCACCGTGCTGAACGGCAATTTTGTGCTCAACGACCCGTACGCCTACCGTACGGAGGAGGTCGGCTATTCGAAATTCTACCTCTCTCCGCCCTTCGTCGACAGCGACCACTCCATCTATGCCGGAGGCGGCAAAAGCATGGTCTACGATCACAGCGCCGATCCTGCTCCGAGCCATGTGGAGGTGCGGCCCGAAGATCTTATCGTTTACGAGTTGCACGTGCAGGACTACACGGCGCAACTCCAGGGCCTGGCGCCGGCGCTGCGCGGCACCTATCCCGGTCTGACGCAGGGCGAGTTGAAAACACCGGGCGGCCTGACCGCCGGGATCGATCACCTCGCCGAGCTCGGCGTCACCGCGGTCGAGCTGATGCCGGTCATGCAATACGACAAGGAGACGACGACAGCGGCGGGCCGGGTGAATCACTGGGGGTACATGACCACAAACTTCTTCGCGCCCGAAACGCGCTATGCGTCGCGATCCGGCGACGAGGTCATCGAGCTGAAGCGGCTCGTCCAAGCATTCCACGACCGCGGCATCGCGGTGTTCATGGATGCGGTCTACAACCACACCGCCGAAGGCGATTGGGTCCAGGGTGGACGCCTCGCCGACAAGTGCTACAATCTGTGCGACGACATCCCCGAGATCTATCGCGGCACCGGGAACGGGTTCTTCGCCAACGCCAGCGGCACCGGCAACGATATCGACTTTTCGGATGGCGCCCGTTTCACCAAGCAACTCGTCCTCGATTCCCTGGCCCTGTGGCACACCGCCTATGGCGTGGACGGGTTTCGCTTCGATCTCGCCCGCATATTGGCCGACGGTTCGACAGATGCCGCCGCCTGGGTCAGTGCCGATCCCCGCTTCGCCCGGGCGCATTTGCACGCCGAGCCGTGGGACCTGGAGGGGCAATGGTGGGACTTCATGGACAGCCCGCCCTGGGACTGGACGAACAACCGCTGGGCCAAGTGGATCGGCAAATACCGCGACGGAGCCCGGCTGTTCTCCAAAAGCGATCTGCGTGACCCCGCCATTTTGAAACGGCTCATCGAGGGCCGCGGTGCCGTTCCCGGAACGGACGCTCCCGCTTCGAGCAAGCCGTGGCGCTCGATCAATTTCATCGCGATCCACGACGGATACACGTTGCGGGACTGTATGTTCTTCAATGATTCAGACGGCTCGCAAAACTGCTGGGACAGCGGCGGCGACGAGGACCTCCGCCGCCGACGTGAGAAACTTTTGCTGGGCTTGCTGCTCACGTCCAATGGCGTCCCCTTGCTGCAGCAAGGGGACGAGTTCGGCCGCACGAAATCAGGTGCTGGGCAGGAAGGGGCGAAGAACAGCTGGGACTGGGAATCCACCTCTGGCGACGCAACGGTGAATGGCGTCAATTGGGTCGACTGGGGGCTCAAGGACGGCAATGCCAGCGGTTCTCCCAATGGTCCAAGCTATGGGCGCGAATTGTCGGAGTGGACGCGCGGCCTGATTGCGTTGCGGCGACGCTGGACACAGTTTCGCCAAGCCGATTTCCCCGAATATGCTCCCGCCCCGCGCACCGCCCCCGGCGACCCGGCCAATGACGGCCGTCTGAGCTACAGTTGGGAGGGCCCTGCGGCCGGTTCGCCGAGCCAGCTCGCGGTCATTCGCTGGGGGCGGCCGGGCGAGCCCGATCTGATGGTGATCTACAACGAGAGCTGGTTGCCGTTCTCGGTCACCAACCTCGGCGACTGGTCGTCCCGGCCGTGGAAGGTGCTCGCCCGTTCCTGGCTGCCGCGCGGCGATGATTTCTGCGGGCTGCCCGATTGGACCGCCTGTCCCGATGCCGGCCCGGCTTTCACGCGTCGATGGGCGCGCGATGGCGATCCTCGCCGCCTCCAGAGATTAGAGCGCCCTCACGCTCCCGATGAAGCCCACTACCGCCGCTGGGCGGCCGACATCGAGGCGCTGGCGCAGCCAGCGGCGGCCGGTGACCTCGATAAATCGAAAGCTGAGCGTCGCGAGAGCAAGGCTGACGGCGATCAACACCGTGATCAGGGCGAGCGAGGGTGCGAGCGGCAGATTCGCGAAGTCGAGACCCGGCAGCCGCCGCGCGATTTCGGTCGTGACGAACAGCACGAACCAATGCAGCAGGTAGAGGGAATAGGAGATGTCGCCCAGCCACACCAGCGGCGGCGAATTCAGTAGCGGCGAGAACCGGCCCGTGTTGCGGACGGCGGCCAATATCAACAGCGGAAAAAGCGGGATGATGGCGAGATCCGGCGCGCCGAGGTGAAGCAGCGCTGCGAGCAGCAGCACTACTGCCGCGAGCGCCGCGTCGGTAGCCAGCACGGAAGCGAAAATGCCGCTCTGATAGCCGCTGTACAGCAGCATTCCGGCGAGGAACTCCGGCAGGCAGCGAAGGATCGCATAGGTGCCGTTCCATTGGTTGAAATAACCGCCGGTGCGGTAAGCCAGCCATCCCAGCGCCACCACCAGCAGGCCGCCGAGCCCGGCCTTGGCGGCCGGGCCGGCGCGCCACAACACCGGAAACAACAACGGAAACAGGAGGTAGGCCAGGAACTCCAAGCTGATCGACCACGACGGGTCGTTCCAGCTGAGCTCGCGCGCCCACAGGCCCTGGAGCATCACGAGATTGGCAAAGAACCCGCCGATCGAACGCTCACCAAGCAGCGGTATCGGCTCGAACGAGCCTCTGAGCGCATAGCTCGCGGCCCGTTCCGCGGTCGCAGTGGCGACGAACAGCAACAGCACGGTGATGTGCAGAGGATAGATGCGCGCCACCCTGGCCTTTAGAAAATCGCGGTAGCGCCGGCCGGTCACCCGTCGCGCGAACCCCTCCTTGTAGACATGCGTGATGACAAAGCCGCTCAGCACAAAAAACATGTCCACCGCCAGATAGCCCTTGTACACGGCTCCGGTGTAGCGCTCGGGGTGAACAGCCGGGAAATACCAGCAAAAATGAAATATCACGACCCACAGCGCGGCGATGCCGCGCAGCGGGGTCAGCGAAGCGAGTTGCTCCGGCGATCCGGAAGACCGCTGCCGTCCGCACCCACTGTCGTCCTCCGCCCGCTCTCGTTCCGAGGCGACCCGTCCACCCATCTTCCCGAAACCGGTTGCTGATTATTCCCCCGAAGGACAACGAGGGAGGCGCCGCTCGCGTTCCGGGCTTACCGGATCGGGCCGAGTGGCGGCATGGTCAGCACGCCGGGGCTGTCGAGCACCGCCTCGAGGCGCTGCAGTAGCGGCTGCACCGCCTTCAAAGAGTGTTCGATCGAAGTTGAGCTGATGCCGCCGGCGTCGCGCTCGCGGTCCGCGCCGGTGAGGCGGTTGTAGAGGAGTTCGGGTAAGGTTTCTTCGCGGGGAAACACGGTGAGAGTGAACGGCGCCTCGGGCGGCAGGTTGGCGGCTTCCTTGGCGAGGCGCAGCGCCACCGAATAGCCGCCGAGCTCGTCGACGAGACCGTGCGCCTTGGCGTCCTCGCCGGACCACACGCGGCCCTTGGCGACCGCCTCGACCTCATCCTGGGTCATATGGCGGCCGGTCGCGACATGGTCCTTGAAGCCCTTGTAGGTCTCGTCGAGGAAGGCTTCGAGACGGTTGTGCGCGTAAGCTGAAAAATCCGTGGTCACGCTGTACATCGCCGCATTCGTGCCGATCTGGGCGCTGTCGGTCGAGATGCCGATCTTTTTCAGCAGGTCGGCGACGACAAGCTTGCCGGCGAGAACGCCGATCGAGCCGGTCAGGGTCGCCGGCTCGGCGACGATCTTGTCGGCCGCCGCCGCGACATAATAGCCGCCGGAGCCGGCAACGTCGCTCATCGACACGATCACCGGCTTGCCGCGCTCGCGGGCAAAGACGACCTCGCGCCAGATCGACTCCGAGGCGACCGCCGAGCCGCCGGGGCTGTCGATGCGGAAGAGAATGGCGCGAACCGCGGGGTCACGGACCGCAGCGCGAAACGCGCGGGTGAGCTCGGTCGCCGCCATGAGGTTCGACCCGGTCAGCGGGTTGGCCGCGCCGCCGCCGCGCACCACGAGGCCCGAGCCGTAGATCAGCGCGATCGTCGAGCCCTCGCGATGCGGATGCCCGGCGCGATCGAGATAGTTCGCAAGGCTCACCACCTCGGCGCCGGACCCGGCGCGCGCCCGGGCATGGCCCAGCACCTCGTCGCGGTAGCCGAGCCGATCGACCAGCTTTGCCTCGACCGCCTCTTGCGCCAGGAGCGGGCCGCGGTCGATCAGGCCGCGCACCTCGGAATCCGACAATTTGCGGCCCTGCGCGATCCCGTGGACGATCTGTCCCGCAACCGAGCTGAGCAGCGCCTCGACCTCCTCGCGATGCGCCGGGGTCATCTTGGTTTCGGTCAGCACGTTCATCGCAGTCTTGAATTCTTCGCGATGGTCGAACTCCGGGACGATCCCGACAAGATCGAGGGTGCCCTTCAAGAACGGGGAATCGGCATAGAGGCCGGTCAGCCCGACATTCCCCATCGGCTGCAGCCAGATCTCGTCGAACGCGGTTGCCAGATAATACGGCCGGGTCCCTGGGCCGAACTCGCCGAAGCTGTCCGCGAAAGCGAGCGCGAGCTTGCCCTTGCTGCGGAACGCGGCGATCGCGTCGCGCACTTCCTGGACCCTGGCGAGGCCCATCTCGTCGTCGCCGACCCGGGCGAGCAATACCTTGACGCGGGGATCGTTGCCGGCGGTCTCGATCGCATCGAGGAAATCGCGCAAGGTCGGCTTCGCGCCGACCAGGAGCCGCAGGATCGGCTCTTCGCTGGCGCCTTCCGGCAGATCCCGGGTCAGATCGACGGTCAGCAGAATGTTGCCGGGAAGCGGCGTCACCGACGGCTTCAGCCCGCCGACCAGCGCATGACGCCGACGACGAACAGCACGGTCGCGAAGCCGATGACCGCAAAAAAGCCTACAAAGAAACGCCGCATGCCTGGTCCGTCAGCTTTCCCCGGCTGCGCGGGTCACCGGTCCCACCGGTGATACTCGCGGTTCGGAATGATATCCAGACCGCTCGCCATCCGGTTCGACATGTTGAAGAAGGCGGCCGTTTCGGCGAGGTCGAAGATGTCCTCGTCGCCGAGACCCACCCGGCGCAGCCCCGCCCGGTCCTCCTCGCCGATCGTCGCGGGGGCCGTGGTCAGCTTCCACGCGAAATCGAGCATCGCGCGCCGGCGCGGGTCGAGCGGGGCCACCCGATAGTTCATGACCAGCATCTCGCCGAGTTCGGGGTCGCCGGACAGGCGCCGCACCGCCTGACCGTGCGCAACAAGGCAGTAATAGCACCGGTTGGCGCTCGACACGACGACCGCGACCATCTCCCGCTCGAGCTTAGAGAGGCCCGACGGCGCCAGCATCAGCTCGTTGTACATCGCGACGAAGTTGCGCAGCTTCTGCGGGCGCAGGCTGTAGGCGCGCAGCACATTCGGGACGATGCCGAGCTTTTCGGTGCACAGCGCGAAGAGCTCTCGCAGATCCTCGTCGAGCGCCTCGGGATCGGGCACTGGCAGCACCGAGATGTGGTCCGGCTGCGGCACGTCAAACCTCCTGCGGCAAACAAGTCACGGACATAATGTAATCGCCTCCGGCAAAAATCGTCATCACCGGCTTGACCCGTGGCCTGTCGGTCCCTTGACCGGACTTGCGGTCGCGAGATTTGCTTCGTCGCTCCGCTCCTCGCAATGACCCGGTCATTGCGAGCGCAGCGCGGCAATCTCGCGGGGCACAAACCGGCTGGCATTTTGGCACGGCGTTCTTAGGTTCGGGGCGTCGCCACTCACGGTTGATCGTAGTATGACAGCCCGCTGCAGCTGCAGCGGGTCTGCAGCGGGGGCTCCTCTTCAGGTTGCAAGGCTCGAAAGCGGCCAAGGCCTCGGCTGGGTCGGCCGGTCTTCGGCCTGGCGGGTTTCGAGCACCTGCAGACGTTGGTCGAAGTCGCTGGTTTCGATGGTTTGCACAAAAGTCGTAAACACCCTGGCGATGGCTTGCGCCTCGCCCGGCGTGATCAGGCCGCCGGCGAGCGCCGCGGTGACCGCCCCCATCGCGCCGGCGATGTCGGCGGCGCTCTTGATCGGCGGCAACGCGAACTCGACGGCGCGGTCGCGCGGCAAAATGCGTTCGAGGCACAGCCGCATCGCGGTCGAGTCGCCGGCGAAGGCTGCCTCGACGGCCTTGCGGGTCAATGCCTCGGCTTCGCCCGCGAGCAGCTTTTGCGCGGCCAAGGTTGCCTTGTTGCGCGAGCCGAGCCGGCGGCCGGCCGGGTTTCCCGACCGCCCTTTCGGAAACGGCCGCCCGCGCACCTGCGCCGCCGGCGCCACCTCCACCTCATCACTCATATGCACCTCCGTGCGTTGGCAGCGCCTCCCCACGGACGCCGCAATCGCCCGACTATATTATGCCAATAAGGCAATTTTGTGGATGCCTAATACGCAACAAACGGTCGGCCGGGGCGGTGAGTTCCGCTGTGGCCGGCGTCTGCGGGCACCTCGGACGAAGAGCGCGGGTTCAGCGCCTCGTCTCAGTAGAACCGTGACGAGAATTTCGGAATGGCGACCGTGCCATTAAGTCCTGCACTCCGCATGGCGTCGTCAAAGCCGCGTTGGGTAATGTGCTTTATGAATGTCAGGGAAGTGGAGTTCTGGAAAATCACCGGGCAAAAGACCGATAAGGCGTCTTCTGGAAAAATCGGCGTGGACGTGGCGGGTTGGGCTTCGATTGCGGTAAAACCCGCAATACGGGAGGAGAAACATGCTGCGGACGATCCACGGCCCGCAGGGGCCGCCGCACGAGGTTAATGCCCATAAACTCGGGTATATGGAATGGTAGAATGTAGCGCCATGGTAACAGCGAGGGATGGGGATGACCGTCAAGGCATTTACCGGCAGCGACGGGAAGCAACATGAAGACAATAGCGGATTATTCAGAGTAAGGTATCGGTTTTCACAGGGCCTCTTGATACTTTTAGCATTCTGCTTTGTCATTCAAGTATTCAGTCCGCTCCGGCTTAACACTGACGCCATTGTTCTGTTGTCAATGGGTGAGTCCGCTGCTCACGGCAACGGGTTTGTCGGCGACAGCGGACAAACGACCGTATTCCCGCCGGGATATCCCGCATTACTGGCTGTCATGCTGAAGTTAGGTCTAGCCCATTCATGGGCCATAATAGGATTAAATATTGTGTTGCTAAGTGTAGGAATATTTGCAACGTCTTTGTTACTAACTTGTGATTTTTTTACCAACAAGACCACAGTCATTATTGTATGTGCATTTGTTTTGTTGTCGTTTATTATGGTAAAACACGTCACAATTCCATTAACTGATGTACCCTATTTTTGTTGTTCTATGTGTTGTCTTGCCGTTATGAGTCAAGTAACGGTGATGGAGTGGAACTGGCGATTTGTAGTCCTTGTGCTGTTAGCGTGGCTCTTGGCAGTGGCGGCAATAACAGTGCGTAGAGTGGGGATTGCGCTAGTTCCGCCGTTGGTTTTTATGATTGTATGTACTCCTCATTTCAAGACACTCGTACAATCTCTCTCTCGCCGCTCTAAACTAATTATCGGTGTGGTGGTCACCGTCGGAGGCGGTGGAACTATATACGCGGTTACGAAGACATCGACGCTGTCTGATTTCATCATAGTCGTAGGAAATTCCAGAATTACTACTATGGTGGTAGAGGTTATATCTTATAGGTTTACAGAATTGGGAGAGGCATTTCTTAATTTTCCTATATCGGAAGCACCTGCAGGGATCCACTTTATAATACCGTGGATCGGCATTGTGCTGTTTATACTCATGCTCGTGGGCGTGGCGACGAAGCGAAACAGAATTAGTCCAACGGAGGTATATATGGCTTGTTATATAGGAATTTTATTCATGTGGCCGTATTATGATTCGAGATTCTGGTTGCCAGTCATCCCTCTCGTTATCGCCTATTCAGTATTGGCTGGTAGGAGCCTCAAAGTGCCACACAGCGTTGCCATCGTCTACAAGAGTGCGTTTGCAACATTGGGATTCGTCGCAATCGCCTACAGTACTCGAATTAGCTTAGCCGGTTCCTCATTCCCTGACAGATATGGTGACGGCTCGCTGAGGCCAACTTACTGTGCAGCATTCCAATCGTGTCGAGATGAGGGTGATCACAACAAGGTTGATTATAAGGTTCTACATTTGCTTCGGGAGTATGAGTAAACCGACACCTGCGGATCGGGTGGCGAGGCGGCGGGTTCTCTATGTCTCGTGTTTCCGCTGCCGTGCCGCGATCTCACGGAAGTCGCATAAGCCCCATTTGTGAAATCTTTTCAGCTAATTCTTTAGTCGCGGTGTTAATCTCCAGCATTTCTGGGGACCGGCCATGTGATGACTGAGCTTAGGAGAGGGATTTTCCTGCTATTTAGTACTTAGAGATACTCACAATTACTTGATGCCGCTTTGGACAAGATGTAGGCGAAGGGCCCGGGGGATCATACGCTGGGAATCACAGACGAACTCATCTTAAGCGATTCCTCGCCTCGGTCGCGGCGCTTGATCGCCTCTTTCTGCGAATTGTGGAACGCGCGGTCGGGCAAGGGAGCCGTCAGGGTTGCGCGTCCGGGCCGCGTGGCGGGGTCAAACCCGGCGGTAGCACTTGGGTAATGGTGTCGATGAAGCGGCTCGCTGTCGTGATGGCTGCTGCCGCTTCGGCGGCGGTGATCTGGGCAGCGGTTGGGCCAATGCCGTAATCTGCTGTCGCCTTAAGCTGGTAGGCGGTTGCTAGGAAGCGAGTAAGCTCGCGGTCGATGCGTGGTTCGCGGCGGGCCAGCCGCGCGAACTCGATGCGCACGCCTTTATGAGTGGTTGCCACCTTGCCGGTGTGTTCAAAGATGTACGCCTCAGCGGCATGAAACGCCGCGTAGTACGCCTCGCGCGCGGCGACATGTGGCAGGGGCAAGGTTGCAATCTGCTGAGCGTCGGCAAGCGTCGTGCGGGCCTTCGCCAGATAATCGGCAGTTTCGGGCTTCATAGATCGAGGCCATCTTTGCGTAACTCATGCATGAAGCCGGTGCGCTCCCGGTGGGCTCCGGCCGCAAACGGGGTGGCGGAAATGACGGCCCCGGTGTCCTCAAGGATATCTGTAGTTATGGCGGCAAGCCGCCCGCTCTCGTCGTAGAAACTGCCGGGTTCTTTGATAAAGACCGCAATATCATAGTCGGAATCCGGCTGATGATCGCCTCGCGCGCGCGAGCCGTACAAGACAACACGCTCCAGACGGTCGCCGTAGACTTCGGCGACGGCGGCACGGAAGCGCTTCAACACAGGTTCGTTTTGCGGTTCGTCAATCATCCCGCGCATTGTAGCACAGAATGGATTTAAAACAATTAGGTGCAGTAAAGGGCAATCCTCAGTTGAGTTTGGAAAGTTGGCCGTCTGTGTCGGTGCATAAACTCCATTATGTAAAATCTTTTCAGGTATTTCTATAGTTGCGGCGTTAATCTTCCAGAACTTCTGCCGCCGAGCCATGTGATGACCGGCCTTGGGAGTGCGATTTTCCTGCTATTAGTACTTAGAGATATTCACAATTACTTGATGCCGCTTTGCACAGGATGTAGGCGAAGGGCCCGGGGATCATACGCTGGGAATCACAGACGAACTCATCTTAAAAGTGCTCATAAAGAGGCGAAGCTGGACACATCATCAGCCTAGAGCAATAGCTGAGGAGAGCATCCGCACATCCTCGTCGCTATCAGCTGAATGCGGCGAACAGCTCCTTGAGCGCCGTGATCTGGTTGCCGGCAACCGAATTGGGCACGAGGATCGGCGTGTTGACGCCGGCGGCGCGCCAGGCCTCGATGCCGTCCTGCACCTTGGCGGGCGGGCCGAAGAGGGTGTTGTCGGCGAGCCAGCGGTCGGTCAGGTATTTCGGGATGTCGTCGGGGCAGTTGTCGGCGATTGCCTTCTCGACGGCCGACATCTCGTCGACGTAGCCGGCTTCCTTCCAGTAGGCGCGATAATTCGGCAGGAAGGCGTAATGCACGAGGCGGCGGCGCAGCAGCGCCTTTGCCGCGTCCAAATCTTCCGAGATGCAGACCGGCAGCATGTTGCCGATCAGAAAATTCGGGTCGCTGCGCTTGCGCGACGGCACCACGGCGAGCGAATGGGGCATGTGCGAAAGACTGGCGTTTGCGAACACGACGCCTTCGGCGATCTCGGCGGCGAGCGCAACCATCTTCTTGCGCAGAGCCGCGAGGACGATCGGCGGCAACGGGCCGATCCCTTCATAGGACCTGACCTTCTCGACAAAGGTGCGGATGTCCGAGAGCGGCTTGCCCGGCGTCACGCCGAGACGCTGGTAGGTGGGGCCGTGCGCAATGCCGATGCCAAAGCGGAAGCGGCCGCCCGAGACCTCGTGCAGATAGGCGGCGCTGTGCGCAAAATCCTCGGCGGTGCGGGCGTAGATCGGGGCGATCGCGGTGCCGAATAGGATATGCTCCGTGGCGAGCGCCAGCGCCGTGCACTGCGCCATGTTGCCGAACCGGCTCGGGATGTAGATGCCGGCGAAACCGCGCCGCTCGATCTCGCGCGCGATGTCGAGGGTCTGACGCCGCCTCCCCGGCACGGCAACGAGGCTGATCGCGGGCAGGTTCTGGGACGGCATTGGCGTCACTCGGCCGCTTGCGGGGTGACTTGCACCGAATTGGGGCCATAGCGGTCGCGGAACGGGGCGGTGTCGATCTCCTCCAGCTCGATTTCGCGGTTGAGCACCTTGGCTTTCCAGGCTTCCTGCTCGGGGATGCGGGCGTGGAACTCGGGCATCACCTCGCGGGCGAACAGTTCGAGGCTCTCGCAGATATGCTCGTGCGTGTTCTTGCCGGCCTGGTTCAGCAGGATGACCTGGTCGATATGCGAGCTCTCGAACCGCCGCAATTTGCGGCGCAACGTCTCGGGCGAGCCGATCAGGCCTCCGGACAATGCGCGGGCGAGGCCTTCGGGGTTGGCGCGCTTCCACTTCTCGTACTCGTCCCACAAATCGACCGTGCCGGGTTCGGGCCGTTTGCGGTTGGGGCTCAGCCCGTAAAAACGCAGCGCGAACTGGAAGAACGGTATGCCGTCGGCGCGGCGGCGCGCTTCCTCGTCGGTCTCGGCGCACATGAAATAGCTGGTCAGAGCGATATTCGGGTTGGTGACGTAATCCGCCAGTTTGTCGAGCCGCTTGGTGAAGGAATTGTAGTAGGCGTGGACCCAGGCATGCGCCGCATCCGCGCTCAAGAACTGGAACGCGAGCGCACCGAGGCCGCGGCGCCCGGCCATCTCAATCGTGTCGAGAGCCGAGCACGCGACCCATAACGGCGGATGCGGTTTCTGCAACGGCTTGGGCACGACGTTGCGCAGCGGGAAATCGAAATAGGTCCCGTGGTATTCGCAGCCGCCATCCTTGAACATCGGGATGACGGCGCGCACGGCGTCCTCCCAGACCGCGCGTTTTTCGTCGAAGCTGCGGTCGAAGGGTTCGAGCTCGGTGATGCTGGCGCTCTCGCCCATGCCGAATTCGACCCGGCCGCGGCTCACCAGATCGAGCGCCGCGATGCGCTCGGCGACCCGCGCCGGATGAGCCGTCGTCAGTTGCATGATGCCGTGCGCCAGCCGGATCTGCCGCGTGCGCTGGCTCGCCGCCGCGAGGAACACCTCCGGCGCCGGCGAGTGCGAATATTCCTCGAGGAAATGGTGCTCGACTTCCCAGGCGAAGTCGTAGCCGAGGCGGTCAGCCAGTTCGAGCTGGTCGAGTGCATTGTGGTAAAGGGTCAGCTCACTGTTTGGTCCCCAGGGCCGCGGCAATTGTAGCTCGTAAAAGATCCCGAATTTCATCGCTTGCTCCTCAGGCCGGGATCATCGCCCATCCCGGCGGCGGCTCTCTTCCCGGATGCACGCTGCCGCATTCCAAGCACCTGCGCGCGCTCGGATCGGCGTAAAAGGCGGCGAATAGCGGGGGCAAGTCCTTGACGACGTCGGCGACAGCGATCTCGACGCGGTGGACGAGCGCCCCGCAATCGAAGCAGAACCATTCGAACCCATCCGTGTCGCCCGGCCCGCGCGCGCCCTCGACGACGAGCCCGACGGAGCCTGCGATCGGGCGCTGCGGCGAGTGGCGCAGATGCGGCGGCAGCATAAAGACCTCGCCTTCGCGGATCGGCACATCGTAAGTCCGGCCCGCTTCGGCGAGCTTCAGAACCATGTCGCCGCGCAGCTGATAAAAGAACTCCTCGGCGGGGTCGTCGTGAAAGTCGACGCGCTGGTTCGGCCCGCCGACGACCATTACGACCATGCCGGCGTCCTCGAACACCAATTTGTTACCGACCGGCGGCCTCAGCAGATGGCTGTGCTCGTCAATCCACCGCGCGAAGTGGAACGGCTTGCGCGTGCGCGCTGTCGTCATTGCACCTCTCCTCCCGGTTCCCAGCCAATGCCGCGGCGCAGGAAATTGTAGCCGAGCGCGGTAAAAGAAGCGCGCTCCCTGTTGTCCTTGCCGTAGCCGTGCCCGCCGGCGGCCGGCTCGTAAAAATATGCCTCGTAACCCATCGCCTGCAGTTTCGCGGCCATTTTGCGAGCGTGGCCGGGATGGACGCGATCGTCGCGCCGGCTTGTCGCGATCAGGATCGGCGGGTAGGGACGGCCGGGGACCGCGGCGTGGTACGCAGAAATCTCCTTGAGGAATTCCCAATCCTCAGGATTGTCGGGGTCGCCATATTCGGCGATCCAGCTCGCGCCGGCATGCAATTTCGAATAGCGCCGCATGTCGATCAGCGGGATCGTGCAGAACAGCGCGCCAAAACGCTCCGGATAGCGGGTCAGCATATTCGTAATCAGTATCCCGCCGTTGGAACCGCCCTCGGCGGCGATGCGCCCGGGGCGAGTGACGCCGCGCCGCACGAGGTCGGCGGCGACGGTGGCGAAATCGTCGTGCGAGAGCCGCTTGCCCTCTCGCCGTCCGGCCTCGTGCCAAGCTGTGCCGAACTCGCCGCCGCCCCTGATGTTGGCGACGACGCTGGTGCCGCCGCGTTCGAGCCAGAGCTTTCCAACGGCGGAATTGTAGTAAGGCAATTGCGATATGCGAAAGCCGCCATAACCCGAGAGATGAACCGGTGCATCGCCGGTCTCACCGGGCGGACCGACCTGGACATAGGGGATGCGGGTGCCGTCCGGCGAAGTTGCCTCGTGGCGAGTGACGACAAGGCCAGCCGGATCGAACGCCCGCGGCGCCCGCTTCAGCAGCTCCGGAACAGCGGCGGGACGCATTAGGAACAGAGATGGCGGGTTCAGCGGGTCCTGCGCGCTGGCGAGGAGGTCGCCATTCGATTCTTCCGTCTGGACGTCGAGTGGCCAGACATTCGCCACGCCAAGATCGGGCAAACCGGCAATAAGCTCACGCGACCACCCGGTCTCGGACGGTGTCAACGCCTCGAAAACCGGCCTCAAATCATCGAGGATCGACAGATGAAGCCGGCCGCCGGACCAGAAGAACCCCTGCAAGGCACGGCGCTCGGCCGGCTCGAACAATTTTGTGAAGTGGCGCTCGCCGGCCAGGAAGGCCGGGAAGGAAATACCGAGCACAGTGTCCGGCGGGTGGGTTTCGCCGCCAATCGTCCAGGCTGTCCGCCGCTTGACAGCGAGCCAGCCACGGTGCCACGCGACCGAAGCGTCGGTCGGCAGGTCGATACGGGTCTTGGGTCCGTTTCGGTCGCCGATCCAGACGATCGCGTCGAAAAAGCCGACCCTCTCGACAAATACCAGCAGCTCCTCCTCGGTCTCGCGATCGACATCCGCCCAGACCGCCATTTGGTCGGCGCTCGTCTCGAAGATGATGGGGGCGGTCAGCGGGTCGGCGCCGCGCCGCCACAGCCGCACCGTGCGCGCATAGCCCGAGCTCGTGGCCATGTCCTCACCCAGCGCGGAGGACAGCAACAGCGTGTCACGATCGAGCCAAGCGGCGCCGCCCTTCGCCTCGGGCAGCGCGAAACCGCCGGTTACGAAATCGCGAGCAACAAGGTCGAATTCGCGCATCACTACCGCATCGGCGCCGCCGCGCGACAGCATCAGGATGGCACGGTCGTGGCTGCCCGGGATCGTCGCGGCCCCGCTCCACGTCCAATCCTCGGCTTCCGTTGCGGCGAGCGCGTCGAGGTCGAGGAGAATTTCCCAGTCCGGCTGCTCGCGGCGGAAGCTGTCGAGCGTAGTCGCGCGCCACAGGCCGCGCGGGTGCTCCGCGTCCTTCCAAAAATTGAAGACCTTGGCACCGCGCCTGGCAATTACCGGGATGTTGTCGGGCCGGTCGAAGATCGCCGCGAGCGTGTCGCGATCGGCTTCGAAACGGCGATCGCCGAACCGCGCCAGGGTCGCGGCGTTTTGCTGCCTCTACCCAGGCGAGCGCCCGCTCGCCGTCGATCTCTTCGAGCCAGAGATAGGGGTCGTCGTCAGGGGCTTCGATGGTCGGTCGCGGATCGGTCATCGGGTCAATAGACATAGTTTTAGAATTAACACTACGAGCGAAAATAGGCATTTCGCGGGACGATTTGTCCGATTCCTGACGGACGGCTCATCTCGCGATGCAAAAAGTCGTGGACATTAGCCGGCAAGCTGACGAGATTAACCAGATCACGGTTGAACCGCCTCAAAGCTCGCTTCGAGCGCGACGAGGTCTGGTTTGGGGAATCTGCTATCGGTGGGCGAAAGTTCCGTAAACGCGGCGGAGCGGCCAGGCGGGTCATTGGTCAACCCCGGCCGGGGCTTTCTTTTCCTGCAGGGGATGGCGACGCGATTTTTCGAGCGTCTCGGGCAGGCGCTCATCGAGCGCGGCCACGCGGTTTACCGGGTTAATTTCAACGGCGGCGATCGAGCATTCTGGCGGCTGCCCGGGAGCCGTGGATTTTTGCGGCCGTCCGGAAGAATGGCCGGAGTTTCTCGATCGGCTGATCGTCGAGCGGGCGATCAGCGACATCATCCTGTTCGGCGATTGCCGGCCGTTGCACCGAGCTGCCATCCGCGTCGCCGAGGGACGCGCATTGCGAATTCACGTGGTCGAGGAGGGCTATCTGCGGCCCGATTGGATCACCTTCGAGGAAGGCGGGGTCAACGGTCATTCCGCGCTGCCGCGGGACCCGGACTGGTATCGCGAACGCGCCCGCGCGTTGCCGGCCTGGCGCGACCCGCCGCCGGTACCGGGGAGCTTCCGCCGCAGGGCGGTCGAGGACGTGTTGTACACAACGGCCTCGATCGCCGGAATGTGGCGGTTCCCGCATTACGCGACGCACCGTCCCTATTATCAGCTGATCGAGTACGCCGGTTGGCTGCGGCGCCTGGCGCTGATGCGCCGCGCCGAGCGGCGCGCGGCGGCGGCGATCGAAGGTGTCTGCAGCAGCCCCGGCCTCCTGTTTCTTTTTCCCGTTGCAGCTGGATTGCGACTACCAAGTGCGGGTGCACTCGCCGTTTCGCGCGATGCATCTGGCGATCGAGCACGTCCTCACCTCCTTCGCCCGTCACGCCCCCTCGGCGGCCCGGCTGATCGTTAAGCTCCATCCGCTCGACAGCGGATTGGTCGACTGGATCGCTATCACAGGCTACCTCGCGGTCGAGCTCGGGATTGCCGAGCGGCTCGTGATCCTCGACGGCGGCGATTTGGGCGCACTCTTGGCGCGCAAGCCGGCTGTTGTCACCGTCAACAGCACGGTCGGCACTATGGCGCTTGCCTGCGGATTGCCGGTAGTGGCGCTCGGTAAGGCGGTTTACGACATTGCCGGGCTGACCTTTCAGGGCGAGCTCGATGATTTTTGGACAGCGCCAATGCCGCCCGATGCCGCGTTGTTCGACGCGTTCCGGCGGGTGCTCGCGGCCCGCTGCCTGATCCCCGGCTCGTTCTTCAACGAAGCCGGGCTGAAGCTCGCGGTCGAGGCCGCAATCGAGCGGCTCGAGGCCACCTATGCGCGGGCCGCACGCGGTGTGGCGACGCCGTCCATCGGCATCAAGGCGCCG
>CAVOHI010000018.1:0-5397 GCA_963695605.1 uncultured Alphaproteobacteria bacterium
ACCCACCATCATCAGGATGATCGAAGGCGAGCAGGTCGACCAGCCATCGAGCGGACTTTCGCCGCGGGAATCGCGCGAGCTGATGGCGGTACTGGGCCGCGCGCCCCAGCGCTGAACGGCACGGGGCTGAAGGAGCCTCTCCCGCACCGTTCACCTGTTTCTGCAAGAAATTTACAGGCACCAGCTCCTCCCTCGGCAAGGCGCAACGCTGTCGGATCGCCCGGCGTAATGAAAGATAAGATGCGAATGTGGCAATTTTATAGTTGCTGAGGTGCCAAGCGCCCCATGCCACCCCGTAAGACACGAATTCATCCATTCGGGGACGATGCGCGCCGGCGGGTGGCGATCAGCGGCTTGGCGGCGACTTGTCCCAAGCGCGGGATGCCATATGGCAGAAAACCGACGCGTGCGGGTTGTCGGCTCGCCGACGGCACGTTCGGCTTCCAAGCGGGCGCCGCCATGCGGAAAGATCTCGCTGCGGCCGCCGCAATCCAGAGCATGCGCGGTATCGAGGGGCTGCAGATGTCGTCGTCGAGCACCCCGACGCGCGGGCCACCTTGAAAAGACGTGAGCTCATAAATGGGCACGGCCTGTGCTCTGCCATGCCCTCCTTCACCCCAAGTGCAGAAATCAGCAGCTATTTCCGCTCTTCCGGGTGGTACCAAGAGCAGCCATTTGGATCGCGATCGTCGAACGGCTCAATTCGACCCTCAACTGCCATTCCCAGTCACGCCATCGGATGGTCGGGTTGGCAGACAAGCGGACGTTCGCGCTGCACTTCTGCGTATCGAGCCCAAACGTAGGCACGACCAAGCGAAGCCGGATATCCTCATGGAGCCGTTGAGCTGTGGTCGCCTATTCCTCTGCGGCAATCGCCGGCTCAGCCAGGTTCTCCAATCGAGACAGCGGTGTGCATCTGCGCCGACGAGAAGGCCCAGAACGAGGTGCCCCCTCCACATCCACGAGCCAACCAGATCCCGTCCCACACGTAGAGGTTGCTTTAATGCGGGACCGCCGCCGGGAAGACGAATTCGTTGAGGGTCGTCAAGGCGGTCAGCCCTGATGCCTTGTCGCCATAAAGACCGGCGGTGGTCACGACCACCGCGCCCAAGTTCGGCAAGATCAACACGCGCTGACCACCATAACCGCCACCAGCGATCATATCGCGTTCCGGGTGTTCCGGCGGGGAGCGCCCAAGCCACCATAGATAGCCGTAGGAGGTAATGCCCTCGGGTCTATAGAACATCATCGCCGCGTCCTTGCCGCTCAGGCGCGGAGTGATCGAATCCTCGATCCAGGAGGATGAGACAATCTGCCGTCCGTGCCATTTTCCGCGTTCGAGCACGAGTTGGCCGATCTTCGCCAGATCGCGTGGTCGCAATCGCAGACCAGAGGCGGCAGACGGGTTGAACGCAGCAGTGCCCTCCCAATCCCAATCCTTGATGTCGAGAGGATCGAAGAGCGCCTCCTTGGCGAAGGCGTCGAGGCGCTTGCCAGAGACTTTACGAAGTATGAGGCCAAGCAACTCGGCGCTGCCGCTGTTGTAGTTGAAGACCTCGCCGGGCCGCGCCGCGAGTGGCTGCGCCAGGACGTAGTGGTCGGCGCGGGGTGCTACCTCCATCTGCGAGTAGGTGTTGGATGGATCGGTGAACGGCACGGTCGTCTCGTCCCAGGCGAGGCCGGACGACATCGTCAGCAGATGGCGAAGTGTGATGCGATCCTTTTCGGGCGTTCGCAGCGCCTCGTATTCCGGGAAGAACGAGAACGCCCGCGCATCGAGATCGGTCAGCAATCCTCGATCGAACGCGATACCGACGAGCAGTGAGGTCACACTTTTGCTGATCGAGCGAACGTCGTGCTTCGTCGCGGCCTCGAAGTTCACATCGCCGAGCGGCATGCTCAGACGCCAGTCGTTCCCGGCAAAATAGCGCTCGTAGACCAGTCGTCCGTGGCGGGCGATGACGATCCCATGAGCGTTCGCTTCTTTCAAGGCTTCGAGGCGCGGGCCGATACCGCAGATCAATGCGGGATCAAGACCCTCCTGCTCGGGCGCGGCTACCGTCCAACCGTCGTGGAAATCGGTCGGCTTCGGACAATCCGCCGCCATCGCCGCCACCGCGATCAGCACGAAGACAAGTCCAAAGACCAGTACGCCGACCTGCCGCATGCTCATGCTCCCGGTTCATTGGCTCCGGTTTTGCCCGTACTGTCTACGTCGCTGCTCAATCATGTCTCGGGGTCGCTCTTCGTCTCTGGGTCTTTCAGGAGCCGCGCTCGCTCCAGGTCCTCGCAGGTGGTCGGTCCCTGGCAGACCGCCTTCCGGTTAGCATATGACCACGTGATAGCCGAGAGCCAGCCAGTCAGTCCGCGCCGTGCCAAGGGGGCAAGTTCAACCTGAGTCACGATCGGGAGGTGGATCTTCCGATTTCATGCAGGCCAACCAGCTCCTGAGCACGTTCAGGCACCCGCTATGACCGACGACCGCTTTCGAGGTATGGGCATCACCGGCCGGGCAAATCCGGAATGTCGCGTTCCCACCCATGGCGGCCATTCGCTGCAGTTGCCTGCGTCGCGCCTGTCACCGAGTTCCTTCACAGACGAGCCACGCTTTCGCTCTTCACCGCCTTGAAGTGGCACTTTGACGCCGGCCCTTTAAAGACAAGATAGATTGATCCCGCAATTCTTGGACGAAGCGGCGATCACTGCCCAGAAAAAACACAAACGGAGCGGGCCAAAGCCGCTGGCGCGACCATCGCGTCATTTCCGAGAATGTCACGGCTCGGCATCTACGGAAATTAACGTCGACATCTGGTGTTCGTCATCTGCGGCGAGCCGCACCTCGTTGTCGGCGATATTCCCGGTCTCGACGCAGACCATGCCGCGCCAGGCGGGGTCGCCGAGATCGACCATGGCGGCGGCTTTTTCGGCCCAGGGATTCCACACCACGCTCGAGGCGGCGCCGTCCTTCTCGATGACGACGCGGCGGCGCCACCCGCGATCTTCAATGGCGCATCGCCCCGGCGTATCGAGGTAGACCCTGTCGGTCTCTGCCGTGATGGTGACGAGCGTCGCGGTCTGCGGGCTGCGCCGCGCCGCTTCGGTCTTGTCGATGTAGGTGGTGCCGGCGAGCCCAGAGATCGCGATGGTGCTGATATCGGAGATCGCGAAGTAGGCGTGCAACGCCTCCTCAAAGGTAATCGGATGCGTCGCGCGGTTTTGCACGGTGAGGCGCAATGAAAGGGTCTGCGCGAAGGTCACGGTGTAGATCGCGCGAAACGGCTCCGGCCAGAACGGCGAGCCGACATCGCCGTCGCCGAGACTGAGGGTCAGAGTAAGCGACCCGCGACCGGCGGTTTCAACCCCGTCGAGATGCCATATCGCGGTACGCGCAAAGCCGTGCTGCGGCGCCGTTGGCGCGTGGCGACTGGCGCCGAACCACGGGAAGATGATCGGGATGCCTCCGCGGATTGCCCTGCCCGGCGCAAACGCGCTGTTGGGACTGGTGAAGAGGACCGGCCGCTCGCCGGGCGGCTGCCAGGAGGTCAGCTGCGCTCCCTGCAGGTATAGCTCGCCCGCCACACCGTCGAGCGAGATCGCGGCCTTGACCAGCCCGTGTTCCGTTTCGACGAAATCGAGAATGCCGGCAATGCCGAATTCGGCAGTAAGCTCCTCGGCCTGCATCGCAGCTCCCTTTCCCGGGAGATCATCATCGCCGATTGCGGCGCAGCAGTGCCATCATGAAATTCGGCACGCCGGTGTCGGAATTCGCCGCGGCGGGAGGCGATGCAGACGCCGGAGGAGGTCCCGGCGACGCCGCGGGCTCCGAACTCCGCGGTCTCGGTCACCGGGGCGAGGCGCCGGGGCTCAGGGGCGCGCCATCCTCATTCGCGAGCGGCGGTCCTATATCGCCGAGCGCGGCCCGGGCGGCATCCGGCTTGAGCCGGCGGCGACGATCGTGGGGCGTTACCGAGGGCAATTCCGTCGGACGCCGAAACCGCGTGGGCTGGTGATCGGGGTTCAGGTGTTTTGGCGCCTGTCGCGGGGCAGCTTTGGACCTTTAAACGGCTACGGGCTCGCGGCAGGCAGCAGTTTTAGGGTGGTGCCAAGGGCGGCCAACTAATCGCGTTGTCCGCGAACGGCTCAACTCGACCCCTGAGCGGCCCTTCATGGCCTGACCGGCAGCCGACTGGCGTCGACCAGGGAGCGGCCATTCGGGACGCCTCAGCGCATGTGGCAACTGCGGACGGCGGGCGGCCCGAGCCTGCCTGCTACGCCGTTGATCGGTTTCCGCCCGAGGCGCAGAGTTAAGCTCATGCCATCGCCGGCTACCGAGGGTGAGCGGGGGTGGGAGGGAACATTGAGCGGAGAGCGGGTCGAGCGGCGGCTGACGGCGCTCCTGGCCGCTGATGTCGCCGGCTATTCGCGGCTGATGGGCGCAGACGCAGAAGGCACGCTTGCGGCGCCGAAAGCGATCCGGCGCAGTTGGTCGATCCGTGGATCGTCGAGCATCGCGGCCCGCCATGTCGCGACGACCACGGCGGCCGAGATGCCGACGCTGCCGGCAGGTGCCGCGAGCGCTGGATCCGAAAAGGCGGAACCGGGTCGCGGTGGCGGCGACGGGAACCGCCGGCACCTCGCCCTCCGGCGCGCTTGGAATGATGAGCACGCCTCCGCCACGGGACCATCGTCTGTACGCAAGAGGAAATGCATTGAGCAAGGCGGCCGGTCCGGCTGTGGATCAGTACCGTCAATGGTTCACAACGACGGTTTACCCCCGCTTATGACAAAGTGCCCTCTCGCCGAGATCCGACGCGCAACCGGACTCTCCACCCGATAGTGATCATGATCCGGAAGGGGCTCGGGATACAGCCGCAAGAGACGATATCGATCTTGGTAGCGAAACGTTCAAAGGCGAGCATCGGGCTAAATTAAATTCGGCCGAATCTCGATTCGTAAAGGGGAATGCAGGAATATGGCGAATATCGATCGATGGTTTCTGCGCATCGCTGTTATTTACGCTCTCGTGGCCATGTTTCTGGGCATCACCATGGGAATAAGGGAGGATTTCACGCAGGCGTCGACCCACGCCCATCTCAATCTGGTTGGATGGGTGTCAATGGCGCTGTATGCTTTGGTCTATCGCCAATACCCCGCGGCGGCCCAAAGTCGGTTTGCGATGCTACATTTTTGGATCGCCAATGTCGGCGCTGTGCTACTGACGGTGGGGATCTATACCCAGATGGCGGATATGCCCTCGCTAGCATTTATCGTGATCTCGGGTTCTTTTATCACGATTCTCGGCATGCTGATTTTCACCGTGATCGTGTATTCGAAAGTCTAGGCCCCCGTCGCCGCGTGGAAGCTGAGTTCAGCAGCCCGTTTCCCGCGGATATTTCG
>CAVOHI010000019.1:0-96126 GCA_963695605.1 uncultured Alphaproteobacteria bacterium
GTCGACCATGACACTGCCAACCGACGAGTTCATTCGGCGCTTTCTGACGCACGTGCTGCCCAAGGGCTTGCACCGCATCCGCCACTATGGATTGTTCGCCAACGGCAACCGCGCCGCCAACATCGCACGGGCGCGTGAGTTGCTCGCCGTGCCGTCCCGGGCGAAACAGCCCGAGCCGTCCGCAACCGCAGCTGCCGGCGAACCCCGCGTGCTGCCGCGTCCGTGTCGCTCCTGCGGTGGCCGCATGATCATCATCGAGACTTTCGCGCGCGGCTGCCAACCCAAACACCACCCGGCGCCCGCTACGGCAGCGATCAGGATCGACACCTCATGACGCCGTCGCCACTGATCCACCAGCCTAGTGACGCTCGCCATTCCGGCTGGCTCTCGGCCAGCACAGCCCTCGCTTACTGCAGGTCGATAAATCGGCCCGCAGTCGCCCCGCCAACCAGGTCAAGAAACGCCCACTGCGCTCGTTCAGCCCGTCACCCATACCCATCCTGCGAGGCAAACCGATAGAGCGGGCGCTTTGATCCAACCTCGCCCAACCTGACGCCGCGGCTAAATCCCCATAGAGCCCGCGGCACCGACGGTGCCCCACTTCCCGCGATTTCGTGCCTTGGCGCTTTTCAGACGCCGGCCGCCCGAACGCGTGGAGGGGTCGTCACTGCCGGCGTCCGAAAACCTGCACATTAGCCGACGCCGGCCCTCGGCGGCCACAAGCTCGATCTGTTGGCTAGCACCTTGCTATTTCCAGATTCAGACCATCGAGGACGGCGCGGGCATTTCGATAGTCGGCAGTACCGAACCCCTCGGTAAAGCGGCTGCAAACGGCTGTCAGTTCCGCACGCGCCGCTGCGTCGCGTCCCGTGTCCTGCCACAGACGGGCCGCGCAGGTGGCGATCCGCAGCGACAAAGATAGTACGCCCTGCCGCTCCGCCCATACTCGGGCGGTCGCGAATGCGGCGTCCGCGCCCTCGAATTTTCCCTGGCGATGCAGCAACTGGCCCTTGATCCGCAGCACCTCCGCGATGCACCAACGCTCGTCGTTGCGATCGGAGCGTGCAATCGCCTGCTCGATGGCGTCGAGCCCGCGATCAGTGCGTCCGGCGAGACCAAGTGCGCTGGCATATTCGCAGAGAAAGTATAAATAATGGACGCCAAAATCGATGCTGCGCAGGCCGCGCAGTGCTTCTTCCAGCAAGTGGAGGCCGGCCGCGAGATCGCCACGATGGACGGTCAGAACGCCGCGGAAGCAATCGCCAAAAGCGTGCCAGAAGTGCCAATCGTGACGCACAGACAGCTCGATGAGATCCGAGACGAATTCCTCAACGGCGGCCAGATCGCCGACCATCAGTCCGATCGGGCAGGCCGCTTGCACGAGCACCTGGCACAGCGAGAGCGCATCGCCCCGCGCGCGTTCGTCGTTGGTGACATCGCACGCAATCTCCATCGCCTGGTCGGCATACCCTTGTAACCACCTGATGCGCGCAAGGAAGCAGCGCGCCAGCGCTTTTTGATCGAAGATATAACGCATCGCCTGTGCGCCAGTGGCAGGCGGCGCGTAGTTGGCAAGCATGCGCTCGAGATGCTCACGCGCAGTTGTCTGCTCGCCAAGCAGGTGGAGCGTGTGGCCCAGCATGCGGTCGCCGACACAGCGATCAAGCTCGGAGGTCTGCCGGGCAAGGGATGAGAACTCCTCCGCCAGTGCCAGCGACGTTCGAAGCGCCCCTTCGCTGACCTGCGCCGCCCACAGCCCCCACAGCGCGCGCAATTGATGATCCGGATCGTTGTTGCCGCGCGACAACGCAAGCAGGGTCGTCCAGGTGTCCAGCGCTTCCTGGACGGAGCCTTTGGTCTGCATCAGCAACCACGCGATCGCGGCGTAGAGGCGCATTTCCTGTGTCGCGCTACGCGCCGCCGCCGGCAAACCCAGCGCTTGACAGGCTCGCTGGTAGCATTCGCTCAGCAGCGAGAGCTGGTACCACAGCGGCAGTGCTGCAACGGTCAGCGCGACTGCGGTCGCCGCCTCTTCCTCAATGCGGAGGCTCAAGTCCAGTGCGGCGCGCACGTCGTCGATCAAATGGCGATGTCTTGCAAGCCACGCGTCCGCAGGCGAGGCGTCCCACGCAAGCGTTGGCCGCCTCCATCGCAGCAAGACATTGTCGCGCATGCCGGCGCGCGTATGCCGTACGCTCTCCGCTCTCGTCCAGCTTTTGCAATGCGTAGGCGCGTGTCGTTTCGAGCAGGCGGTAAGTGGGCACGGGCGTTTCGAGATTGACGACCAGGAGCGATTTGGCAACGAGATTTGCGATGCTTTCCAGCGTGTTATCGGTGCTACACGTTCAACGAGGACACCGGTTGCTTCTGTGATCGTAAAGAACCCTGCGAATACGGCGAGCCGGCGCAGGACGAGGCGCTCGCTCTCCGGCAAGAGCTGGTAGCTCCAGTCCAGCGTGGTGCTGAGTGTCTGGTGACGCGGCAGCGCGGTGCGTCGGCCGCGCATGGCCAAGCGGAAACGGTCGTCGAGGACGCCCGCCAAGCCGGCGATGCCGAACACGTCCACGCGTCCTGCGGCCATCTCGATAGCGAGCGGGATCCCGTCGAGTCGGCGACAGATATTGGCGACTGCGGGCGCGTGCGCGTCGGTCAGCGAGAATTCGCCCAGGCACATCGCGGTGCGTTCGACGAAGAGCTGCACGGCGGAATAGGTCATCGCAATCGGCGCGGTCAGGCAGTCGGAGACTTCCGGCATCGCCAACGGCGCCAGAGCGAAACAGGATCTCGCCGGGAACTCTGATCGGCTCGCGGCTCGTCGCGAGAATACGCAGTCGTGCGCTACGTTGGAGGAGCGACTCGGCGAGTAGAGCAGCAGCGTCGATGACATGCTCGCAATTGTCGAGCACTATCAGCATGTCGCGGTTACGCAGCAGCGCCACGAGGTTTGGGAGCGGGTTTTCAGACACGACACCGATCCCAAGTGCGGATGCGAGGGCTGTCGGTACCAATTTGCTGTCGGCGAGGGGCGCGAAATCGACGAGCGCATACGCCGTCTGGCAGCCCCGGGCGCATCCGATCGGCGACGGCCAATGCGACCGAGGTCTTGCCGATCCCTCCCGGGCCCGTGATGGTGATCAGACGTTGTTGCGCAAGTCGGTCGACAACGTTTCTACGACTTCGGCTCGACCGAACAACCGCGCCATGGACAGTGGCGGCATCGGCTCCGGTGGCGCGATCGCGGTAGGGTCGGGCTCGTCAGTTGCGACTACCTCGCCGACAAAGGCATAGCCGCGTCCGGCGATATTGGCGATATAGCGCCGCCCCTCCTGGCCATCGCGCAGCGCTTTCCGCAGCGCGGCGACATGCACGCGCAGGGTCCCTTCCTCTACGACGATATTGGGCCACAGCCGCGCACTGAGGGCCTCTTTGGCGATCACCTGACCAGCTTGCTCGACGAGCGCGATAAGCAAATCCCGCGCTCGGCCGCCGAGCCGCACCGGCGCTTCGCCTTCGAGCAGGAGCTGCCGCGCCGGGAACAGGCGAAATGGACCGAACGCGAATTGGCGCGGACGCCTCGCGTCGCGCGTCATCTCGCGTGCATCTCTTGCGGGACCCTCCACCCGTGCGGGACCATCGCTTGCACCGGTTTCGGGCACGGGCGGAGCCGCGCCCGCGGACTCTGCCCCCGGCACCATCGACCACAACCTCTCCGTGCCGATCCCCTTCAATTCAACACCGTCGTGTGACAGCCATTGCAGGCCGCTATGACGGCGCGCGCCGGCGCGTTCGAGATCCCTTTTCGCCTGATCGCTGAGCCATATTTCCGCGCCCTCGATCCCGCCGACAACACGCGCAGCGACATCCACTTCCGTCCCGAAGATGTCTTCCCCGACCACATCGACCGAACCGATATGAATCCCGGCGCGCACCCCGCGCGCTTGGAGCGCCCTATGCCCCGGGTCGAGATATAACCCATGGGCATAGTCGAGCGCAGCCCCAATCGAGCGGAACACCGCCATCACGCTGTCGCCGATTGTCTTGATTTCGCGCCCCGCGTGCTGGGCGAGCAGTGCCCGGCTGTGGCCGAAATGGGCACGCCGCACACCGTTCATCTGCTCGTCCCCAAGTGCTCTGCCCAACGCCGCCGCGCCGACGATGTCGGTGAAGACGATGGCCAGGGTGACGCGGTAGTCGCGCGCCCATTCTCTGAGGGTCTCGCCCGGGATGTCAGAAGTCTCGGCCATGCCCGCGCCCTCGCGCCCCTCAACTTGCGCTGGGAAGCGACGGCATGATCGGCGCGCCCGGCCAGAAGCGTGAGCAATCACGTTGTTTCTCACCCTCTCCCCCGCCGGCCTCACCTATGCACATTTCCATGTACGGCAACGCTTTGCGGAAGGCTTCGTATCCCGTCGCGGACTCTGCGGGAATTGACGTCTCGCTCGGCCCGTAGGAACGTCTATCGCGTGGGAAGGCCCCGGGAGCAGGGGCCCGCGGCACCAGCGAAGGAGTTCCGCCATGATGGGACCGCCTACCGGAACCGGCACGCTCGGGCGCCGGGCGCTGCTCAAATCATCGACTGCGGCGTTGGCGTTGGCGGCTCTGGTTGGCCGCCGCACACATGCCGCCGGCACACCCTGGGCGGATCGGCCGGCCACCAGGGTCGACAGGCTCAATTTCGTCGTGTGGACTTACGGCGACATCTACACCAAGATCTCAAAGAAATTCGCCGACGATTGGGGAGTGCCGGTCGACGCGACTATCTCGTCCTTCAACGACCACCCGACCAAGCTGATGACAATGTATGCCGGCGGCGAGACCGATCGATGTCTCGCAATCCTCACCGTTTTCGTTCCCGAATTTCATCACCCAGGGGCTGGTCGAGCCGCTCGACGGCCTGCCCGGCGCCGACGAATACCAGAAGGACTTCACCGAGTTGGCAAAGCAGGTCGCGGTGGTCGACGGCAAGCTGATGGGGCTGCCGTACTTCTCCACCGTGTGGGTCTGGAACTACTACACCGACCTGATGGAGAAGGCGCAGTTCGAGCCGTTCAAGACCTACGACGAACTGCTCGAGCAGTGCCGCAAGGCGAAGAAGGACGGTATCTGCGACTACCCGATCCAGTGGGTCGCGGGCGTCGGCCTCGAGCAGCTGCCCGGCACGTGGTACCAGTTGACGTGGAACCGCGGCGGCGTGTTCTTCGACAAGGCGGGCAACCACCAGCTCGGCCCGGGCTCGATCGCGCGCGAGACGCTCAAATGGTGGATCCAGACCTTCACCGAGCAGCTCGTCGATCCGGAATCGCTCAAGGTCCAGTTCACCACCTCGGCCAAGGCCTTCGGTGCCGGCAAGAACATCTATCGCGGGCCCAACCATCATTACGGGCTCAACATCATCAACGATCCGAAGCAGTCGCCGATCGCCGGCAAGGTCAAGGTCATGGGCTCGCCGGGCGACGGCAAGACGATCGGCGCCACCAGCGTCTATTTCCTGTGCTCGGCCAACCGCGACAAGGAATGGGCCTGGAAGCTGCTGCAGTATCTCGGCGGCCGCACCAAGGACGGCGACTACACCCAGGCCAACAATTTGGCGCGCGACGCCATGCTCGGCTCGGGCTACGCGTCGGTGATGAAGAGCGCGGCGGTCACCGAGGGCTGGAAGCCATGGGGCGAGCCCGAGAAGATCCTCGAGATCTGGGACAAGGCGATCTATGTCGGCGAGATGTGCAACTCGATCTACAAGCCGTGGCACTTCCCGTGGACGCGACCGGATCAACATCGAGGTGCAGAAGGCGCTGACCGGGCAGATCACGGCCGACCAGTGCTGCGACACACTGATCGCGGCGATCAAGGAAGTGCAGAAAAGCTGAGCGCGCTCGAGGCGGATCACGACTCCGGCGGCGCGGTGCCGGCTGTGCCGAAACGGCGCGGTCGCGCCGAGCTGTCGGCGGGCAAGCTCGGTGTGGTCGATGAACCTCCCGACCTTGGCGACTCTGGCGCTCGTGCTGGCCTATCCAATCGGCTACGCCGCCTACCTGTCGTTCCACAAGGTCACTCCGGCGGAGCTGCGTCGTGGCGTGTTCCCTTCGGTCGGGCTCGGCAATTACCAGCGCATCCTGTCGGATCCGCTGTTCCTCCTGGCGCTGAAGAACACGCTGGTCTTCACCGCGGTCACGGTGGTGGTCGAGCTCGCGCTGGCGATCGCGATCGCGCTGCTGATCGATCAGCGCCAAGTCTGGACCGTCGCGCGTGACCAGGTTCCTGATCCTGTTGCCCTACGCCGTGCCGCCGATCGCCAACGGCTTGATCTGGTCGTTCATGTACAATTTCGATTTTGGCTTTCTCAACCGCTTGCTGTTCAGCGCCGGGCTGATTTCCAAGCCGGTCAACTGGATCGGCGATCCCAACACCGCGCTGTTCGCGCTCACGGTGCCGTACATCTGGCGCACCCTGCCGTTCGCGGTGCTGCTCGTGCACGCCGCGCTCCAGGGCATCAACCCGGAGCTTTACGAGGCCGCGTCGGTCGACGGGGCAGGGGCCTTCACGCGGTTCCGCCACATCACCCTGCCGCTGCTCGTGCCGATCCTGGTCGTCATACTCGTGCTGCGTACATCGTTCGCCTTCGTCGTGTTCGAGGAGGTACTGGCGATCACGCAGGGCGGCCCGGGCGACGCCACCTGGGTCGCCGTCTGGTACAGCTACAAGCGCAGTTTCGCGCCGCCGTTCGATATCGGCATCGGGGCCGCGTCGGCCTACGTCCTGGCCCTGATCATCGGCGCGCTCGCGCTCGCCTATGTCACGATGATCTATCGGCGGATCGAGTAGGAGGGCGGATGCGTCAATCCCTGGTCACCCGCCTTGCGCTGCACGCCGCCAACCTGCTGGTGATTGCTTTCCTGCTGCTGCCGTTGGCGGCGGCGACGATCGGCGCGCTGCAGTCGGCGAAGAGCCTGCAGGCCTCGACCCGCAGCGTGCTGCCACCCGAATGGACGCTCGACAATTTCCGCGTGATCCTGTCCGGCGGCGCCCAGAAGGGCGCGATCTTCGAGCAGGCGACCTACCTGCCGGACAACGTCAAGAAGATCCACTACGCGCTCACCAACAGCGTCTTGATCGCGACCACCGTCACCCTGCTCACCTTGGCGTTCGGCTCGCTGTCGGCCTATACCGTGGCGCGCCTGCGGCTGCGCTGGGTGATGTGGCTGATGAACCTCAACCTCGTCGCCCGCTTTGTGCCTGTCATCGTGCGTGATGATCCCGCTCTACGTCACGTTTCGGCAGCTGGGTCTGCTCAACTCGGTCTGGGGCGTCATCATCGCACTGACCGGTTTCCTGCTACCCTATGGCGTGGTGATCCTCGCGCCCTATTTCGCCACCGTGCCGCGCGAGCTCGAGGAGGCGGCGCGCATCGACGGCTGCTCGCGCTTCGGCGCCTTTCTGCGTGTCACGTTGCCGCTGTCGACCCCTGCGCTGGCGTCGTATGGGACGATCGTCTTCATCGTCGCGTGGAACGATCTGCTGATCCCCCTGATCCTCAACAACCGGGCGGAATTCATGACCTTACCGGTCGTGATCGCGAGCCTGGTCAGCGATCTCTTCGTCTTCCACAACCTCATGATGGCGATCTGCCTGATCGCGCTCGCGCCGTCGGTGATCCTGGTCTTGCTGCTGCGACGCTTCGTGGTCGAGGGCCTCTCTGCCGGCGCAATGAAGGGCTGATCCGTTCCAACGCGTCGCCAAGCTCAAGGTGGCTGGCGAGCCTTTCTCCGCCCGGCTGAACGCAATCCTGTCTGCACATCATCACCGACATGCCTCGGGAAGCGGGTTCGGCCGGATGACCCCTTTCGGCGCGTCTCGCCAGTTCCTGTGCGCCCCGTCGGAGGTTGCTTAACCGAACCGACGCCGGCCGTTCAGCCTTGCCGCAAGAACGGATCTTCATCGCCCCTTAGCGGACATTTGCCCGGATTGCGATGAAGTTTTAGACCTCCCGCCCGGACCGGGACCCCGCGAATAGCGTCAGACGTCGGTCTCCACCGGCAATGAAACGACGCGCTATTGGCGCTGGTAGGCGGCAAATGGGTCGCGCTGCGCATCCCCTTGCCGATGAACTTCTACGCAAAGGCCCTGGAGGGCCACATCGACAACCCCGATGCGGGCTGGAATGGCCGCGGCGTGTGCACGCCGAGGGGGCCGGTATCAGTGATGCGCGCCTCAGAGCGAAATGGTCGCCCAGCCTAGCGGAAAACGGCGGGAATAAAAGGGTCCGCCGGGCCGGCCGGATCAACCGACGGCGGCGCTCGTCAATTGCACCGTGACGTTCGGTGCAGCAAATCGGATCTGGACCTCGGCAAAGGCGTCAATCAGGCGACGCAATGCCTGACGCTGCAGATAGGTCGGGCGCGAGGGCGTCGCGGTGAACTTGCAGCGGACGACGAGGGTCGTCTGTAATACGTCGACGACCCCCTGCATTTTGAGTGGCTGGATAAATTGGCCGCCGACCTCGGGATCCTCGAGCAACTCCTCGCCGACGCGCTTGATGGTCTTGCGTACCGTCTCGATGTCGGCGGTGGGTTCGAGGTGAAGGTTGAACTTCACCACCGACCAGTCGCGGCTGTAATTGGTGACCGACTGGACCTGGCCGAACGGGATTGTGTGCACTTGGCCGTTCTGGTGGCGCAGCCGCACCGAGCGCAAAGACATCCCTTCGACGGTGCCGCGCAGCCGGCCGGTGTCGATGTATTCGCCGACCCGGAAGGCGTCCTCCATCAGAAAGAAAATGCCCGAGATTACGTCGCGCACCAGGCTCTGCGCACCAAAGCCGATAGCGATACCGACGACACCTAGCCCGGCAAGCAGCGGGCCGATGTTGAGACCGAGGGTCGCAAGGGCGCCGATGACCGCAATAACCGCGAGCCCGATCAGCAGGGTATTGCGCACCAGCGGCAGCAAGGTGTCGAGCCGTGAGGCGGAGCCCGCGAGCTCGTCCTCGTCGCCGGGTGCCGCAGGCGGCGGCATCTTCTCGTCGATGACCGCGCTGAGGGCCGTCCACAGGATCCAGGCGGCGACGACCGTCGCCGCGGCTTCGAGGGCCGGCCGCACAAACATCCGTTCGATGCTGCCGGGCGCAGGATCGACAAGGTTTAGGCCCCAGGTCTCGCCGAGCCAAGCCGCCCCCAGAATCCACAAAAACGCATCGGCAAGTCGGCTGAGCGCCCGGTGAAGCCGCGCACGGCGCAGGGTCCTTCTGATGTCCGTCGCGTCGCAGGCGCAGAACCGCGCGATCAAATTGTGGCTCGCCTGCCCTACCACCGCCAGGGCGACGACGATCCCTTGCGTCGCTGTCGAGGCGCGTGCCACCCAGGCGCCCTTACCTAGGGCGAACTCGATTCCCGCCCCGACGAATATGCCGACGGATAGAGCGATGAACACCCAGTGCCAGGAGGCTGCCACCGCTCGCCGGATCGGGCCGGGCTCGCCGCCGGTCGCGGCCAGGATCGCTCGAGCGATCGGGCGGCGGGTCACCCAGAACATGACGACTTTATAGCCCGTTATTGCGAGCCCCAAGGTTAGCGCCGCGCCGAACACGGCTTCCTGTCCGAAGCCGAGCCGTTCGATGAGCCAAACGACAAAGAAGTTGAACGGGGCGACCGTCAGATAGACCGAGAACCAACGCGAACAGATCCGTGCATCGACATCGTCGATTGCCAGCAGCCGGAGGTCCGACCGGTGCGGCGACAGGACGATCGACAGCAGAACGATCGAAAGCCGCCATTGCAATGCGGCCCAGACCAGCCGGTCGGCGGTCTCTCCGATGATCGGCCGGCCCATCGACATTGCCATCAGGGCGGCGCAGAAAAGAAAAGCGAAAACGGTGACACCGCTGGCCGCGATAAGAAATTTGATGAAAGCCGCGCGCAGGCGCGGTCCTAACCCCGGCTCGACGACCGTCCGGCGATCGAACAACGCGCGGGCCGCCGACCCAATCAGCGGCGCCGCCACAAGGCCAGCGAGCGCGATAGCCCAAAACCGGAGCGCGGCATCGCGCGTGCTGCCTTCCGCCTCGACCTGCCGGACCCAGACCTGCGGCGCCTGAAACAGCACCGGCACCGCGCGCATCGCCTTTTTTGTCTCCTCCCATATTCGTACTGTCAACTTCATGCCAGTCATTAACGGCGGAGGCTCCGCCGCGGGGGAATCGACGTGGGTTGCTGCGGGCTCGGCACCCTTGGCGCGAGATCGGCAATCAGACCTTTGACCTGTTCGGGCGACATCGACGGCGGCAATTGCAGCACGACGGTCGCACCAGCGGGCTCGGCGCCCCACCCGACAGGCGTCACGCAGAGCAGAAGCAGCAGCGCCAAGACAAGAGATCGTGCCGCCATCGCCGAGTATTTAGGCTGAGTTGCCGGGACTACCAGACCACCCCGGTCGAACGGGGGGAAGGTCCGGATCGGCGCTGTGCAGCCGTTCGCCGCCGGGGCGGCAATGACCCAGTCAGGTCGATCTGCCCCGTTAACTCACGGACATCTCAACGGCGGGGTTCGGCCCAACCTCGCCCACGGCGAGCGCCATTGGTATAGCCGCCAACAGCGCAGGCCGCCGCTATGCGGAACGGCGCTGGTTCCGGAGCAGACGATTTCGGGCTCGCGCATCTGCGCTTCCCACTCATGATGACGGCCGGAGCAGCCGACGGCAGGACATGCGGGCGCAGATGGCGGCGACGGCGATCGAGGCGTGGGACGAGCGGCGGGCGACGCCAGAGGGCCGCGACGATTGGCTTGTGCCGCACCCGGCGGTAGCAGCTGACGGGAGGCCGTCAGTACGCTCGGCACATAGTGGTGCAGCGCAACAGAGGGGTCTCCCTCCCGACCCGCGCCAGCATCACGTACACTAAATCGCACGCCTGCTGCTCTCTCAAAGAAATGCCAGTCGCGGCGGTCTAAACCACCCTCGGCACCGATCGCCGGAGGCCACGGCTCGACCGCCCACACCATCCGCGCCTGCTTTAAGCGCGCATGACAAATATTCACAACTCTTAATTTCTCTCGACCGCGCGACCCGCCGCATATCAGTGGGACTTTTCCACCGGCCTTTATGCGACGTGATTTTGGGAGAGGATCTTGGCACTGGGTAATTATACCGCGCAGCGGACCGGATTGCTGTTCGTCGATCCATACAATGACCTGCTGAGCGACGGGGGCAAGCTGTGGCCTCAAGCCAAGGCGGTCGCCGAGGCCGTCGAGCTGCTGACGCATCTGCGCGTGCTCGTCGAGGCGGCGCGCCGCGCCGGTATCGTGGTGTTCTACGTTCCCCACGTGCGGTGGCGCGAGGGCAATTATGACGGATGGCGTCATCCTGGCCCTTGGCAGACTTCGACCGATCGCGAATCCATCTTCGGGGAGGGCATGTGGGGCGGCGACTGGCATCCCGAATTCGTGCCGCAGCCGGGCGATGTTGTGATCCATCAGCATTGGGGCCAGAACGGATTTGCCAATACCGACCTCGACCTCCAACTGAAGCAGCGCGGCATCGAAAAGATCATCGTGGTGGGAATGGTGGCGAACACCTGCATCGAGGCGACCGCCCGCTGCGGCGCGGAACTCGGCTATCATGTGACATTGGTGCGCGATGCGACAGCGGCGTTCAGTTCCGAGGCGATGCATGCTGCGCACGAAATCAACGGGCCAACTTTCGCCCACGCCATTCTGACGACGGATGGGGTAATCGCCGCGCTGACCAAGGGGTAAGCGCGCCGCTGCGCGAGCTCGGGCTACCTTAAATGCTCCAACAGGCTTTTTGCCTGTCGCAAATCTGCCGTGTCGAAACCTTCGGTGAAACGGTCGTAAACCGAGCCTAGAAGCTCGCGCGCCTCCGCAGCTCGATTTTGATCTCGCCACGGCCGCGCGAGGCTGGTGGCGGTTCGCAACTCCCAGGAGAGCGCCTGCTGTCGGCCGGCCCGGTCGAGTTCCACGACAGTAGCCAGCCCCGGCGCGACCTCACCGGCTTCGCCGAGACACATCGCCAGCTCGCCGAGCAAAAGCAGGAAGCGCGGCAAGAACCTCGCATCGCCGGTCAGGACGCTGCAAAAGGACACCGCATCCACGACACGCGGAAACTCCACCAGCATGCCATCGCCGGTGTTTTTCACGATGCGCCCTCGATACTCCTTGATCTTCGGATCGGCCATCTGACGGAGATGCGCCTTGAGGGTCCGCGCCCGTGAGACGCGAATAGCCGGCCACATCGGCGGCGAGAATGGCGGCCAGCTTGCGTTCGAACCCGTTCCGTGGGCAAGGCGGCGCTGCCAAACGCATGGCAAGCCGATTTATCAATCGGCTATCTCCCTCGCGCCAACAAACCCGATGCCGGCAATTGCTCTAACAGCGTTTTCGCCTGTTTTAGATCTGTAGTCTCGAAGCCCTCTGTAAATCGATCGTAGACCGGAGCAAGAATTTGTCTCCCATCGGTGCGCCGATCCTGCCTTTTCCTCAAACGGGCGAGACTCTAGTGCGGCCCGCAATTCCCAGAACAAGGCTCCCTGTTCCTGGGCTATCTCTAGCGCTTCATGAAAGCAGCCTTCGGCCGCTGGGATGGACTGATCTCCTGCTAGCTGGAGCAGAACTTCGCCCTTGATGCGCAGGAGCTCGGCGACGTAGTAGCGCTCTCCGCCGCGATCCGCCCTCTCTAGACGCCTGGTCGACCGTAGCGAGCGCTTCGGTGAGCCGTTCAAGCCCGGCCAATCCTTCCGCCAGAACGCCCAGGAACTCCGGGTACCAGACCGCCCACCCGATTCTTTCGTAGGTGTCGAGCGTAGTGCGCAGGAGGTCTGAGCCCGCCCGGAACTCGCCACGCATAATCAACAATTTTCCCTCCAGGCAACTCCCCCATAGTTTCCACAACGTCGCGCCAAGGCGCGTGGCGAGGTCGATCAACATCGCCACCGCGCGCTCCGCAGCCACAAGGTCACCGGTCATGAGTGCCACTTGACAGACCGCCAAGCGAAGGGACTTCACAAACTGAGAGTTTGTAATTCGCAGCCAGAGCACTCGTGCCAGCATCGCTCGGGCCAACACGCGCTGATCTAATTGGAGCAAGATCGTGTATCGTTGATCCTGCGGCGCGACATAGAACTCTAGCACACGTTCAAAGTAATGCTGGGCCTCGCGCTGTTCGCCTCCGTGTTGCAGCGTGTAGCCCATTAGTCGATCCGCAACAAGCGCGACGGTCGGGTCGCCGGTGCGACCTGCAACGTGGGAGAACTGTTCCGCAATGGATCGTGTCGTCACGACATTCGCCGATGTTGAAGTGCAAGACCCATTGGGCCCAGAGAGTCCGTAGCTGGGCGTCCACGTCATCCAGGCTCTCAGCGATTTCAAGCGCACTGGCCAAGGCCATCCTGGCATTTTCGACCAAGCCCATCGTCAATGTTAGCGTAAGCCCAAGTGCGAGCTGCAGCTGCATTTCGAGCGGTGCACTCAGATTCATAGAGGGCTCAAGACGTTCCAGGGCGCGCTCGGTACGCTCTCGGCACTCGACCAACGACGCAGAATGCAGCCACGCCGGCACGTACACGGCCGTCAGGACGACGCCGATCAACGGGTCTCCGACCGGGGAGAAAGACCAGTCGAGCGCCGCGCACACATTGTCGACCTCTCGGCCATAGTGGGCCATGTCCTCGATGGAGGGCTGTAGCTGTGAGCCGGGGACGGCTGATGCATAGAGATCCCGAAAAAACTCCGCGTGGCGTCGCGCGGCGTGTTCGGCTTCACCGCTTTCCGTTAGCTTATCGAGCGCATAGGAGCGGGTCGTGTCGAGCAGCCGGTGATAGGTGATATCGCCGCTGATGTCTGTCGTAACTAGCGACTTCCCCGCCAGATTTGCGACGCTTTCGATCACATCGGCGGCCTTGATCCTCTCATCTACGGCAACGGCGGTGGCTGCCTCCATCGTAAAGCAGCCCCGGAACACGGCAAGGCGCCGAAATACGACCTGCTCGATTTCCGGTAGCAGGTCGTAGCTCCAATCCATGGCGGCGCGCAGGGTTTGGTGCCGCGGCAGCGCGGTGCGCAGGCCGTTTGTCAGAACGGCGAACCGATCGTCGAGCCGCACGGCCAGGCCCCTGAGGCCAAACGCGTCGACGCGGGCTGCCGCCAGTTCGAGCGCCAGCGGCACGCCATCGAGCCTGCGACAAATCTCCAGAACCGCCGGGACATCGGAATCGTCGAAGGACGAACCCGTCGACGGTCGCCCTGGCCCGGTCGTCGAACAGCTGGACGGCCGAATAACGCAGCGCCTCGGCGGCCGATGATCGACTGGTTCCGGCGGAAGTTCCAAGCGAGGCCAGGCGGTGTAGCCATTCGCCTTCGGCCCGCAACGGCTCTCGGCTGGTGGCGAGAATGTGGACGCGCGGTGCCGTCTTCAGGACCGCTTCGGCCAGCGCCGCCGCCGCACCGATGACGTGCTCGCAGCTGTCGAGCACGATCAAGGCATGCTTGTCGCGCAGCCATGCGGCCAATCCGGATACCGGGTTGGGGCCTGACTGAGAGATCCCCAGCACGGTGCTGACGGCGCTCGGCACCAGCTCGGGATCGGGTAGCGGAGCGAGTCCGACGAACCATACGCCATCTGCATAGGCCGAGGTCACGGCCTCGACGACCGCCACGGCCACCGTGGTCTTGCCGATCCCACCCGGACCCACGATGGTCAAAAGACGGCTCTGGGCCAGCTGCGCCGCCAGAGCGGCGATGATATCGTCCCGGCCGACGATGCGAGTGAGCGGCACAGGGAGATTGTGGGCTGCGGTCCCTCCATCCGGTGTGGCCGGTGCCGAGTGTTGATGCTCGCGCGTCACCGGTGCGACAAAGGTGTAACCCCGGCCGGGGTTGTTGGCGATGTAACGCCTGCCCGCTCGGCCGTCGCCAAGCGCCTTGCGCAACGCCGCGACATGGACCCGCAGGGCGGCTTCGTCGACGACCGTATCGGGCCAAGCGCGGGCGATGAGCCGATCCTTGTTGATCGTCTCACCGGCGTCTTCGACGAGCGTAATCAGAATATCAAGAGCGCGGCTGCCGAGGCGCAGCAGCTTCCCGTCATCGAGCAGCAATCGCTGCGCGGGGATCAGCCGGAACGACCCGAAGACGAAGGTCTCGTCATCCACCGGGACATCGTCCTTAAGAGCGCCTATTGATGCAGAACGCCCGCATCTTCGCAACACGATAGAGATCTATAGGCCCTCGCTCACGCAATCGCGCACTCCAGCGCGAGACAGGAAGGAGCTGGATGCCTGCTCGGCTAATCGGCCAAGGCCAATTGCTCCAAAAGGCTTTTCGCCTGTTTTAGATCTGCGGCCTCGAAGCCCTCGGTGAACTGATCATAGACCGGCCCCAGAATTTGGTTCGCTTCGTCTTGCCGATTCTGATTTGTGCGCAAGCGCGCAAGACTGAGGGCAGCCCGCAATTCCCAAAACAGGGCCCCCTGTTCTCGGGCAGCAGCGATCGCACCGAGGAGACAGTCTTCACCCGCCGATTGACCGGCGTTCGCGGCTTGCTGGAGCAGCACCTCGCCCTTGATGCGAAGGAGTTCGGGAATAGAGTAACGCTCTCCACTCTGTTCGGCTCTCGCCAGCGCCTTGTCGACTGTGACGAGCGCCGTGTCGAGTTGTCCAAGGCCGGCCAGTCCTTGCGCGAGAACACCCAGGAACTCGGCATTGCAAATCCGCCAGCCGGTTTGATCGCACTTATCGAGGGCTTTTTGCAGCAGAGCTGATCCCCTCGCGAATTCACGACGCTCGACGAGTAACTTTCCTTCCCAGAAACTTCCCAGGATTTTCCAAAGGGTCGCATCAAGTCTAGCTGCGAGATCGTTCATGCTTGCCACAGCATGATCGGCGACAACCATATCACCCGTCATCAAGGCGATGGGACACACGGCATATTGCAAAGCCCAGCAGCGTGAGAACCCGTCATCGGAGGTTCCGGCCTCTTCGAAACTGATCCGGGCCTGCTCTTTGGCCTGATCCACATAGCCTTGCAGACAGAGCACGTGTGCGAGCATCGCTCGGGCAAGCGCGTGCTGGTCGTAGTGGAACAAGATCCTATGGCGCTGGTTTTTCGGCGCCGCATAACGTTCAAGCACGCGTTCGAGGAGCATCCGAGCCTCGCTCGGACGACCGGCGATACGCCGCATGTTGCCGATGAGCCGATCCGCGACGAGTACAAGGCCCTCGTCGCCAGTGCGTCGAGCGACCTCGGAGAACCGCCGCACTGTCGCTCGGGCCGCACCGCATTCCCCGGTGGTAAATTCCACGGACCATTGCGCCCAGAGCGTCCGCAGTTGAGCCTCGACATCATCCACGCTCTCCGCGAGTTCCCGCGCCTTCGCGACAACCGCCCTGGTCCTATCGACCGGCCCCATTGTCAAAATCAGCGCAACCGCAAGGGCGATGTGCAGTCTTCGCTCGAGCGGCGCACCGAGATTGAAACCGGGCGCAAGGATCTCCACCGCACGCTCAGCCCGCTCACGACATTCGATGACGAGCGATAAGTGCAGCCACACCGGTGCAAACGCGGCCGTCAAGGCAACGCCAATCGCCGCATCTCCACCCTGGGAGAACGACCAATCGAGCGCCGCGCGAACATTGTCGATCTCCCGGCCATAGCGGGCCACATCGTCGATCGACAACCGCAACACTTCGTTTGTCCCAGCGGGTACGATGAGGTCTCGGAAGAACTCCGCATGTCGGCGCGCGGCGATACTGACCTCGCCGATTTCGGCGAGTTTCTCGAGTGCATACGCCCGGATCGTCTCGAGAAGCCGCCATCGACCCGCTGGAGTTCGACCCGTCCCGGCTCACCAGCGACTTGGCGACGAGGTTGGCGATGCCCTCGTCGACAACCGCCGGGGCATCGTCGCTCTCGCTCATGACAGCCCCGGCCGCCTCTAGCGTGAAACCTGCCGGGAAAACGGACAAACGACACAGCAAGCGCCGCTCGGACTCCGGCACTAGTTCATAGCTCCAATCGATCGTAGCGCGCAGAGTTTGTTGCCGCGGCAGCGCCGTGCGACGCCCCTTGGTCAGCACCGCAAAGCGGTCGTCGAGCCGCGCGGCAAGGCCCCTGACACCGAACACATCGACCTGCGCCGCCGCCAGCTCGATCGCGAGCGGCACGCCATCGAGGTGGCGGCATATCTCGAGCGCCGCGGGAATGTCGGCATCGGCAAGGCCGAGACCGCCAAGCGCCGCGGTCGCTCGTTCGCTGAACAACTCGACCGCTGGAAAGCTCAAGGCTTCGGCCGCCGTGAGGCCGCTCCCCTCCGGCGGAACCTCTAGCGACGGCAGGCGCAACAACCATTCGCCCTCGGCCCGCAACGCCTCCCGACTGGTTGCCAGAATGGTGACTTGCGGCGCTGCCTTCAGCATCGCCTCGGCAGCGGCCGCCACGGCATTGATAACGTGCTCGCAGTTGTCGAGGATTATCAAGGCGTGTTTATCGCGCAGCCAGGCCAGAAGACTGCTCAGCGGATCACCGACACCCGGAGTGCCGCCCATGGCCGCGCTGATCGCGCTCGTCACGAGCGCGGGATCTTGCAGCGATCCCAGGCCGACAAACCAAACGCCGTCACTATAGGAGTCGCCTAGAGCCCCGGCGGCTGCGACCGCCACGGTTGTCTTTCCTACACCGCCCGGGCCGACGATCGTCAGGAAGCGTTGCTGAACAGCACGCGCCACTATGGTCGCGATGATTTCGGTGCGGCCGATGACGCGCGTCAACTGCGCGGGGAGATTATTACCAAGCGCCTGCGGGTTCAGCCGCACAGCGGTCTCCCGCCCCGGTTCACGCCTCACCGGCGCGACGAAGCTGTACCCGCGGCCAGGGATGTTGGTGATAAAGCGGTTACCGCCCCGGCCGTCGCGCAATGCCCTGCGCAGCGCGGCAACATGGACCCGCAGAGCGCCCTCGTCGACGACCATGTCGGGCCAAGCCCGGGCGATCAGCTGTTCTTTCGTAACCGTCTCGCCGGCGCGCTCGGTCAGCGCAGCCAAAATATCGAGCGCGCGGCTGCCGAGGTGCACAGGGTTCCCGTCCTCGGACAGCATGCGCTGCGCGGGGATCAAACGGAACGATCCGAAGGTGAAGGCTTCTTCATCCATCGGCCAATCGCTCCCAGAGGCTTCCGCAATTGGTACCGACCGTGGAGGATTTTCGCAAGCCCGCGGGGATCGACCCGCAGGCGGTCGGCCATGCCGAGGTGGCACCTGCAAACAGATGCAAAGACGCCTTTGCACAACTTCACAATCGTTAACGCGACCGACGCCGCGGACAGCGCCAAGTTACTAACCGCAAACCAAGCGGAGGGGCCGTGATGACGACGAATAGCGATACCGAGTTCGCGCCGGATCATGTGACCGTGGTGCGCCACAGCCCAAGCCAATCGCGCTGGGCAGCGGAAGGAGCTGCGCTCGAATTCGGTCGTTTCCAAATGCTCCTGCGCCGGAGGCTACTGATCGCCGATGGCGTGCCCGTACAACTGGGTACGCGGGCACTCGATGTTCTCTTGATCCTCATCGAGGCCGACGGTTCGCTGGTCACCAAGGAGAATCTGCTTGCCCGCGTGTGGCCAGGGATTCATGTCTCAGACGAGAACTTGAAGGTCCAAATATCCGCGCTGCGCAAAGCGCTTGGCGAAGACCGCGACTTGATCCGGACCGAGACCGGCCGCGGCTACCGGTTCACGGCCGAAGTCAAGTCGATTGCCGCCGGAAGCGCTTTTCGGCACGCGGCACGACGACGGCAGCGGCCAGCTCAAAGACCGGTGTCGCGATGGGTGACGGCCCGATCCTTCCCGGAGTGTTCTCAACGAGAAGCGCGCCCATCGACCATACCCAAATCCCGATTGTTCAAAGCGCTGGCTTTTGCGACTGGCCTCGGCCTGAGCGCGTTATCCTACACAGCCCATGCCGCGCCGACCGGCGGCAGCGGTACCGTACAAGGCCTGTACGACACTCTGCTTGATACGATGAAGAACGGCAGAACGCTTGGTCAAAGCGGCCGTTTCGCGCAACTGGCGCCAGTGATCCGCCGCAGCTTCGACGTCGCTTTGATGGCTCGTTTATCGGTGGGCCCTTCCTGGAGCGGCCTAAGCGAGGCGCAGCGCCAGGAAGTGGCCGAGAGCTACGGCCGTTACATCTCGGCGATCTATGCCGACCGCTTCGACAGCTATAGCGGACAGAAGCTTGAGGTGACGGGCGAGCAGCCCGCTCCGTTCGGGCTCATGGTGAAGAGCCGCATCATCAAGAGCAACGGTGAGCTGGTCGAGGTCGACTATGTAATGCGCCAAAATGGCGAGAGCTGGCTCATCGCGGACATTTATCTGGATAGTGCAATCAGCGAAGTGGCGACCCGCCGCTCGGAATTCGCCGCCATCCTCAAAACGCAGGGAATCGATGGGCTCATCGCGGCACTCAACCGCAAGGCCGACATCCTGACTGGCACCACCGCGAGATCCTCCTGACGAGTTACGATTACCGGAGATGTCGATGGCCACGGCCCAGCCGACCCTGGAACTCCATACCCGGGAATTCGTCGACAGCTTGGCCGGCGCGCCGCCGATTTACACCTTGTCGCCGGCCGGCGCGCAGTCGCTTTTGGGCCCAGGCACAGTCCATCCCGGTCGGCAAGCGCGCTGCGCGATCCCGAACATTATCAATACGATCTGAACCTGCCCGACATCACGGAAGTCTGGCGCCGCGGCAGCGTGATCGCCTCCTGGCTGCTCGACCTTTCGGCAGCAGCGCTGATCAACGATCCGGCGCTGTCGGGCTTCGCGGGCCGGGTATCGGATTCCGGCGAAGGCCGGTGGACCATCAAAGCCACCATCGACGAAGGCGTGCCGGCGCATGTTCTGTCATCTGCCCCCTATGAACGCTTGAGCTCGCGCGGCGACGCGGATTTCGCCGACAAGCTGCTCTCCGCGATGTGCTACGAGTTCGGCGGGCATCTCGAGAAACCGGCCGGGTCATAGCTGACGCGAGAGGTACGGAGTCGAGTGAATGACCAAGCAAGAGCTCGATCGACTGCCGATCAACTACGATCCGCGCGCTGTCGCTCAGTCGGGCTCCCACACCAGGGGACGAATAATGAGAGCTATTCGAATTCTCGCAGCGGGCGAATACCGGAGTGATCCTCCGCACCGGCACCGGCATCGGTGTCGCAGGGCGCGCCGTGCTGATCGGCGAGCGACGCATTCCCGACAACCAACTCGTGATCGCTACCGGCGCACGCGAATCCTATTTCGGTCACAATGAGTGGGCAGCCGTGACGTCAGGGCTCAAAACCATCGAGGATGCGACGACGATGCGACGCCCTATTCTCATCACATTCGAACGCGCCGAAAGCTGCGCCGATGAGATCGAGCGGCAGCGGCAGCTCACTTTAGTGATCATCGGCGGTGGGCCGACGGGTGTCGAACTCGCCGGCACGCTCGCCGAGCTTGAGAAGGCGGCCCTCGCCTGCGACTTCCGCCATATCGACCCGACCACCGCGCGCATCGTTCTGATCGGGGCCGGTCCGCCTGATCGGATTCCGCAACCGGATGGCGGTGGCGACCGATTGGCTGTGGTCGTACGGGCCGGACGAAGATCCCTTGATCATCGACATCGGGTCACCCGCGGGCCAGCTCGCCGATGAGATCAGCCGGCTGCTCGGCGCCTCCATGGCGATCGTTTAATGACCCCAGCGCAGCTCCCTTCGACACAGCCAAGCAACTGAGGACCCTATGACGGTCAAAGTCCAGGTCGGTCCACCGCAGATTGCCATTCACCAAGGTCAGACGGTCCTCATCAGCGAGGAGGATGGCCAGATCAATTGGCCCAGCGACAAGGGCCTCTACTTCTTAGATACCCGCATTGTCAGCAGCTGGAGGATTTATGCCAACGGCGAACCCTGGGAGCTGCTGAACGGTGGCGCGACGAGCTATTACGCGTCCCGCATTTACCTCACCAATCGCTCTTTCCTCACGGAAGACGGCCCGCTTCCTCCGCGCACCTTGGGCCTCACCCTCAGCCGGTCGATCGGCGGCGGCATGCATGAGGATCTCGACGTCATCAACCACGGCATGAAGCCGGTGACTTTTCAGCTCGAGATCGCGGTGCGCTGTGATTTTGCCGATGTTTTCGAGGTCAAGGCGGGCCGGATTGTGCGCCGCGGCCGGATCGCTACGGAGTGGTCCCCTGCGCGCCAGCATCTGCGCGTCACCTACCGGAACGGCGATTTCACCCGAGCAGTCATAATCTCTCCCTCGCGGTCGTCCAGCAAAGCGGTATACGCCAACGGACGGCTCAGTTTCGAGGTGGCCCTCGAGCCGGGTCAGCCTTGGCACTGCTGCCTTCTCTACGCGCTGGCAGATGGCGACCGCCATCATGCTTCGCCGCCGCACTGCATCGGCCACAGCCACAAGTTGCGCCACGCCGAAACATTGGCGGATTGGCTGAAAAACGTCGTCAAGATACGCACCAGCAATGAGGAATTTTATCGATTATTTCGCCAGGCGCTCGAGGATATGGCGGCCCTCCGCCTGCCCATGGCTGGCACGGATCACATGGTCTTCTTGCCGGCCGCCGGACTTCCTTGGTTCGTCGCGCCGTTCGGGCGCGACAGCCTGATCGTCTCGCTCCAGAACACTCTCGTCTATCCCGAGTTTGCCCACGGTACACTGGAGGTTCTCGGCTCATTGCAGGCAACGGAGCAGGATGATTACCGAGATGCCGAGCCAGGCAAGATACTGCACGAAATTCGCTATGGCGAACTCGCCCATTTCAAACTGATCCCACACACGCCCTATTACGGCACTGCCGACGCTACACCGCTTTATCTGATCGCCCTGCACGCCGCTTGGCGGGCGATCGGTGACCGGGCGCTCTTGGAGCGGCATCTCGAGACGGCCGAAGGGTGTCTCTCGTGGATTGACGAGTATGGCGATCGCGACAGCGACGGGTTTCAGGAGTACCAGACCCGCTCGCCGGTCGGTTACGAGAACATGGGGTGGAAGGATTCGGGGAATTCTGTCGTCTACCCGGACGGCTCATTGGTGAAAGGCCCGAAGGCGCTGTGTGAGCTGCAAGGCTACGTCTACGCCGCCTGGGTGCGCATGGCCGAGATATTCGACGCGCTCGGCAGGCCGGAGCGGGCGCAGGAATTGCGCGCCAAAGCACGTTCCCTGTTCGAGCGCTTTGACGAAGCCTTCTGGGACGAAGAACTCGGCTTCTATGCCTACGCGCTCGACGGCGACAAAAAGAAGGTGCTGACCGTCGCGTCCAACGCCGGACATTGCCTGTGGTCCGGCATCGTGCCTCCCGAGCGCGCCAAAAGGGTCGTCGAACGACTGATGGCCCCGGACATGTGGACCGGGTGGGGCATCCGCACGCTTTCCGCCAACAATCCGGCGTTCAATCCGTACAATTATCAGACCGGCTCGGTCTGGCCGCACGACAATGCGATCATCGCATTGGGCTTCAAATTCTATGGCTTCGCACGCCGAGGCGGCGCGGATCGCGCACGACATCAGCGTCGCAGCGGAATATTTCCGACTGAACCAGTTGCCGGAACTCTACACTGCGTTCGAACGCGAAGAGACCAACTTCCCCGTGCAATACATCGGTGCAAATGTCCCGCAGGCCTGGGCCGCCGGGTCGGCCTTTACGTTGACCCAGGCGCTATTGGGCTTTCTGCCGGATGCCCCGCGCAACAAGCTCTACATCGACCCCTCGCTCCCGAAATGGCTGCCGGATCTGTCCGTTCACGATCTCCGTATCGGCCGCCACAAGCTCGACATCCGCTTCTGGCGCGAGGGGGAGGAAACCGCCTTCGAGGTGACCAAGGGTGACCCCAAACTGGTAGAACACTGCGATATCGCGTCCAAAGTCGCGCAGCTGAGAACCGCCTCCGATACGAATACATGTGCTTGAGGCAGGCCTTGGTCGTGAGCAAAGGCCCACGCCTTTTTAAGGTGGCCCCGCGCGTCGGGGTGCTCGACGCAGACATCTACAGCCCCTCGATACCGCGCATGCTCGGGACTACGGCGGCCGCAGCGAGATCTTTCCGCATGGCGGCGCCCGCCATGAAGCCGAGCGCCTCGGCACCGAGTTTCTCGGCGAGGTGCCGCTCGACCTCAACATCCGCGAAACCTCCGACGGCGGCGCCCCGCTCACCGTCTCCGACCGCGCCAACCCGCACGCGCTCGTCTTCCGCCATATCGCCGCCCGGATCTGGGAGAAGGTCGCCGGCGCGGGCGCCGGGCGCCGAACACCGCCGCGCATCGTCATCGAATAGGCGAGCAGAGCTCGACATTCGCGAGCGGGACCTGCCACTGCCCGGCTTCATGTAAAATTCCTCGGGGAATATTTGAGACCCTTCGTGATGTGCTCTATGACCCCAAGCTGCCTTTCCGCGACGATCGCAGCGAACGGCCGAAATGGGTGGAAAGCGGTCCTTCGCGGGAGACGGTGACGCTGGGGGGTGATGGGACGCTGCTGTTCGTGTCAAAGAATAGATTGTTCCTGGCGCTTGACAACGTAAGCCTGCTTTTTTCTCACCGGCGGCTCAACGTTCGGCAGGCACCCGGAAGGTGGCAAGGTCGGGGACTGCGACGGCGCGTTCGCTGTGGGGCGTGCCAGAAGGAGCCCAGTCATAGGCTACAGGCTGCGCCCGGTAGATCCAATTCGTCACCAGCTTCTTTCCGGCTGGGCCTATCGGAGCCGGTCCGAAATAGGGGCTTACATACTCCCAGACGATCTCGCCATCTCGGGTAACCTGAAACAGGCGGCCGTTCATGCCCTCGTCGATGAGTGTGTTGCCGTTGGGCAACCGGCGGGCACTGCTGATAAACGAACTGTAGAAGGTCCATTGCGGGCGATCATTATCGGTGCCGGCGTACTCCCAGACAACCCTGGTTTTCACCGGGTCGATTTCCAGGACGCGGGAGCCTGGTAGCACCCTCAGCGTGACGGCGGGATAGCCCCCCTCGCCCTGATTGTCGAATAGCAGAAGGTTGCCCGCTCCAGGCAGGCCCTCCGGGATGATATGTGCGTCGTGCTGTCCGCTGATCTGGTCGATTTCGGCTGGCAATTGGCGCGGTGCGTCCGGCCAGCCTACTGAGGGGAGCGGTCTCGGCATGTAAGTCGGGCCCAAGTGCCAGACTACGTGTCCCGTCTTCTTGTCGATGATGATCGTGAGGTTCGCGTCTCGCGAGCTGATCAGGATGTTCTCTGGATCGAAGCGCAAGTCGCCTTCGCGGAACCAGTGGTTCGGGCCTACTGGGCGCATGTTATTGACATGGAGATAGTCAGGGTGATCCGACTTCCGGACCAATTCCAGCGCCTCGGGGGTAAAGCCGAATTGGTCGAGATGATCCCCGGCGGCCCATTTCCAGGCTATGTCGCCATTCGGCGTGATCTCGTAAATCACCTCGTCGAGTTGCTTCGGTAACGCGAAGCCTGGGAGCGAACGGCTCAACCCGGACAACACCAGCGTGTTGCCATTGGGAGACAACTCCAGTCATGGTGTTGTTGCGCCCCGCCGACGGGCGCGGCGTCGCCCCATTGCCAAACGACCGAGCCGTCCCAGTCAAGTTCTCCAAGCACCTTATTCTTGTAAAACAATGGTAAACCAGGGATCGCCTCAGGCTGGCTACCGGTCATCATTGAAAGCCGAAGAATCACGTGACCCCTCTTGCCGCCGATAAGAGCCGGGTCGAGCAGCCCGCTAGGGAAGCCAGGGTGATCCCAGACATGGACTTCGTTGCCGTTCATGTCGATGAGGTGAGTCCTCTGATCAGGGCCGCTGAACAAGACAAAGACATTGTACGCCTTGCCTGGATCGTAGCGGGTTACGCCAGTGGGATAGATGCTGGGATCAGCATGAACAACCGCCGGCCACAACAGCAATCCGGCGAGTAGATCCACGGCAAGCGCGAGATTGGAACATTGCTTCATGTCTTGTTGCTCCCCTGCACTGCCGATCATACTGCATCATGCATCGCGCCCGTCAAGGTGACGCTCCCAGCAGCCCCCGAGGGTTCAACAGGTTAGAGGATGTAGAACTCCGGTGTGAATGTCGGCAAAGGGTCGAACCCTGCCGCTGCCGCCGGACCGAACAGCAGTCGGCTATTTCGCCCAAAGAAGACGGCCGGCTAGATCGCGATCCGTTCAACCTTGTGGAGTGCTCTACTTCACCACTCCGGCGATCGTAAAGCTGTCGTCGCCAAGTCAGCCGTCTCTGATCACAACTGGTAAATGCTCGCTTATCGCGCTATGGTATCACGTCAACGAAAGAACCTGCCGCAGTAGTTGGCTGCGCCAAGGGGAGGAGAGCCCAAGATGAAGACCAATATCCTATCTCGCCGTCAGCTTTTTCCGTTGGTTGGCGGGGCGGTCGCAATCGCGACCGTGGCGCCGGGTTCAGCGGCGGCGGAACTCATTGGCGTCGCTCGGCAAGCCGCCCGTGTTGAAAGCGCGGTTCGTTTATGTCGGCACCTACACGTTTCCAGGAACAGCGCCGGGCGGTACGCACCAGAGCCAGGCGCTGGGTATCTATGTGTTCAGGATGAACCCGAGCAATGGTGGATTGACCCCGCTTCAAACCGAACAAATTCCGAACCCATCATACCTCGCACTCGATCCAACTCTGCAGCACCTCTATTCCGTCAATGAGATGACCGACGGCGGGGTGAGCGCGTTTTCCATAAGCCAGGCGAACGGTACACTGAGCCTCATCAACATGCAGCCGACGAACGGCCAAGACACGACGCATCTCAGCGTGCAGCCATCTGGGCAGTACCTATTCTCGGCCAGCTATACCAGCGGCAATTTTCAGGTCTTTCCCATTAACGGCGACGGTTCGATCGGCAATATAACCGACAACTTTCAGAGTGTCGGCAACGGGACCGGGCCCAATCCCGCCCGCCAGGAAGGCTCGCACGCGCACCAAATCCTCACCGATCTCGATGGTAATCACGTGTTCGGCGTCGATCTCGGCGCTGACAAGGTCAATATCTGGAACCTCGATCCGAGCGCCGGCGTGCTCAACCCCAACACCGTACCGTTCGCAGGGATCGCGTCCGGTTCCGGGCCACGGCACATGGCCTTTCACCCCGATCGCCAACACGCATATGTGCTGTCGGAATTGGTCTCTTCGGTCACCGTCTTCACCTATGATCCGGTACGCGCTGCGTTCATCTGGCAGCAGACGATTTCGGCATTGCCCCCGACTTCACCGGCACAAACACTGCGGCTGAGATACGCATCCACCCGAGCGGGCGTTTCCTCTACACGACGAACCGTGGTCATGACAGCGTCGCGATGTTCGAGATCGAGCCGGAAACCGGCGAACTCGAAATGATCGGTTGGGAGTCCACCCGCGGGCAATGGCCTCGCGGGATGAACATCGATCCGTCTGGAACGTTCCTCTATGCCGCCAACCAGAATACGGACAACATCGCGGTATTCCGTATGCACCCAGTCACTGGCAGGCTGAAATTCAGCACGCTCGTCAACACGCCGACGCCGGTCGATGTTGAGTTCGGGCCTCTCGCTTGATTCTCTTTATCTCGGAAGCAAAGCGGTTTCTCGCCGCGGCCCGCATTGGCTCGGTCGGGGCGTAGCCGAACGTGCCGTCGCCGAGCCGACAACCCGCACGCGCCGGTTTTCTGCCATATGGCATCCCGCGCTTGGGACAAGTCGCCTGCCAAGCCGCTGATCGCCACCCGCCGCCGCGCATCGTCCCCGAATGGATGAATTCGTTTCTTACGGGGTGGCATGGGGCTCTTGGCACCTCAGCAACTATAAAATTGCCACATTCGCATCTTATCTTTCATTACGCCGGGCGATCCGACAGCGTTGCGCCTTGCCGAGGGAGGATGCTGGTGCCTGTAAATTTCTTGCAGAAACAGGTGAACGGTGCGGGAGAGGCTCCTTCAGCCCCGTGCCGTTCAGCGCTGCGGCGCGCGGCCCAGTACCGCCATCAGCTCGCGCCATTCCCGCGGCGAAAGTCCGCTCGATGGCTGGTCCACCTGCTCGCCTTCGATCATCCGGCGAATGACGGTGAGACCGGTAGCCGAGATCGTTGCCGCATTCATCCGGTATTCGCGAAAGGCGGCGTGGGCCATTGGGACCCAGCGCGCGAGCGTCTCCAGCATCACTTCGGCATAGGCGCGGATCTCGTATTGCGCGTGGGGATCAGCGCGCAACGACAGGAAGTGCATCAGGTTGTGCAGGTCGGTCTTCCAGTACCACTGGGTGTAGAAGCCGAGCGAGAGGTTGACGCGGGCGAGCTCGCGGGCGAGGCCGGGCCGCTCGGGGTCGATCGGTGCGCCGGATGGGTCTTCGTTGAGGAGTTCGGAATATCCCGCATAGGCGCTTTCGGCATCACGGCGCAGCAGGTCGAGGACGCGCTGCGCCGCTTCCCCTTCGAGCACCGCGCCGCGGCCCTGGCGGTTCGTCGTTGCCTGCACCGCCAGGTGCTCGGGCTGCGGGATATAGAATTCCTTGTCGAGGATCGAGTAGCGCGCCGAATACTCGTTCACATTCGCCGTGCGATGCCGGATCCACTGCCGCGCCACGAAGATCGGCAACTTAACGTGATACTTGATCTCGCACATCTCGAACGGCGTCGTATGGCGATGGCGCATCAGATAGTTGATGAGCCCCTGGTCCTCGCTGACCTTGCGGGTGCCGCGGCCGTAGGAGACGCGGGCCGCCTGCACGATCGCCGCGTCGTCGCCCATGTAATCGACGACGCGGACAAATCCGTGATCGAGAACAGGCAGCGGCTCGTAAAGGATCGCTTCGAGCGCCGGGACTGTGGCGCGCCGGGTCGGGTGCGCCTCGCAGCGCTGGCGGGCGATCTCGTCCTGATGTTCCGTGGTGAGCCGCATTGCCGCTCTCTCTATGCGGGTGGGCCGGCGGGCGGAGAGGGATGGAGTCGTGCGCGTGCCATGCGGGTCATCGGATCGCCTTCGGGCAACATCAGAAGGCGGTCTTCGAAGCGTGCGCGCAGAGCCGGCGCCTCCGGAAAGTCCATCTCCGTCCAGAACCTTTTTGCTCGATCGAAATAGCCGACGGTGTCGAGAAAGGCGATCATGAAATAATAACTTTCGGGCCAAGATTCGCCGATCGCACGGGCCGCAATTTCGCCAGCCGGGGTAATCGCGGCGGTCAAGCACCAGTCGAGCAGCCGGGTGAGTTCCTCCTCGGCTCGCCGGCGCTGATCAGGACGCATGTGTGGCCAGCCAAACTGCAACAGAACCGCGACATCATAGTTGTTGTGGTTCGTCATGCCGATCTCGTCGAGCCACCCATTGGGATAACGGCAGTCACGGATGCTCAGCAGCGTGTCGATCAGTTGCGGCCAGTACCCGATCCCGCCTTCGAGATAGCGCGCCATGTGAAAGGTGAGGCTGAGATCGACGGTTCGCAGCCGCCGTCCATCGATCAGGTAATCGGCACCAAAGAACCCGGTCGCCGGGTCCTGCCATTCGGCAACGAAGCGTCGAATGACGGTTTCGAGCCGCGGATCCCAAATGTAATTCCGAGGACGCCGCCATAGGATCAGCCGAATGAGATCGGCGGTTGCGAAGTTGAGCTCTTTGCGGCGGTCGATCCCGTCATCGTCGAGCCGTGAGACAAGCAGACTTTCCAAGTAATCCTTCAGCCGCCCGGGATCGTTAATGCGATCGAGAAAACGCGGCGGTCTGCCCCGTTCGTCGAAATCCGCAGCGAGCATATGATCGACGCTGGCGTCGAGTTTCAAAAACCATACATCGGTGCAGGCGGCGGCGGGCGACAGCGACGGTGCCTCTCGGTTGCGGAGGCGCGCGAGCGTCGCGCGGATGGCGTCGGTGTTGGCGGTGTATTCGAGCCGCCAACGCAGCTCCCGCAGGACTTGCCGCGGGCAGGAAGTATCGCCCCCGCGTGCCTCGCGCCGATCGAGCTCAGCTCCGATGGTTCGGATTTCGTGATCTGCTGACCGGGACAGTTCGACGATCTCCGGAAAGCGCATTGCGATTGCTGTTCGCGGGTTCCACCCGAAAGGCGCCGGGGCCGAAACAGCATGAGTTGCGGTGCACATTGCGGTCCAACCGACCCCGGGTTCGCGTCCATCACCGACGAACCGCTCTCTCGGGAGCGGGCTTCCGAACAAGGCGCGTATGGAATGGCGCAACGGTCGAAGCGCGCCCCGCGGCATGCCGGGCGGCGTTGATCCGGGAGGCGCGCCGGGGATAGGACGCCAGTCGCACAGGTCGTCTGGCAAGCCACTCGTCGAGTGAAGTGACGGGCAGCACTAGATCATCGTCATCGCAATCCGGCAACAATGCGACGCTCAACCGCCGCGTCCCGTTTGGCCAGACAATCTGTAATCGCCTGATCAAGGCCCCCGCGGCGCGCCTGTCTTCGTCATCGACGCGCCGGGGCAACTCCGCGACCTGAGCGGCATTGCTATCGAGCAGCGGCCGACCGTGCAGTTGTCGAACGTCTGCAATCGGAAAGACTTGCGGCTCCGGTGGGAAGCCGATCTCGAAGCACGCCGCCGCCGGCTCCAGGATGCGCAAGACAAACCGATCATCGCCCGAGCGGAACCGTGCAACGGAACCGGCCACCGAAATTGGCTCAGCACTGGTATGCACGGCCCATACAATCTTGCCGGACAATTCGGCGCGAACCTCGTCCTGGATGATCACCTGCCGACCGATCAGTGCAGCTCCACGCCAAATGGAGCCCGCCGGTTTTCCATAAGCCGCCGACAAATCGAAAACTGCCCATTTGCAGTCCCCGTCGACGCAATTGCCGATGATCGGCGCGGGTGCGTCGGGTATTTGGTTGCCACCATCGATGACCAGGGTGTTGTGGCCGGCAGTCTGCGTGCGGTAGTAACGCCAACGAGATCCTGATCTGTTATCGAGCCCATGATCAAAATAACCCGGCAGGTCGTAATCGTCAGCCCCGAGATCGATGATCCACCGTTGTCGCGCGCCATCGAGGATGAAACTCCCGGCATCCGCCTGGTTGTGCAAAAAGACGTCTTCGGGAAGCGGCGGTGAGCGCGCTCCGGGACCAGAGCCATTTCCACCCTTGATGGCCAGATAGACCGGATATGCCGCTGGGTCGCTCGACCACGTATTGCGAAAGCATGCCAGATTGTTGCTGTGAAATACCTTTCCCGTGGGCACCTTGATCCCCGACGGCTTGGGCTTCGGTCGGTCAGCCCATATTACGGTGAACGGGAGGTACCAGCCATCATACCGGTCTACGAGCCAAGCATCGATCGGCCGCCTAAAGCGATACGCAAACCACGCGAGCGGTGCCATATCGAAGCGAGGTTCGGAATCCCCGAAATTGAACGCGGCGCCGAAGGGCCCGACGGCATGCAAGGCAAAGTCTCCCGTTTGCGCAAACCCCGGCCGATCTGCCAGGCCAAAGCTGTAGTGGAGCGTGCTCTCGAGTGCCGCGACCATTAGACCGGCATAGCGCATGGCGAGCGACCAATAGCTCGGTCCTTCCGGCCAAGCGCCATCCGGCGCCAGACCGTCGAAAGCGTTCCAGGACGAGACGAGGGCCTTCTGGATCAGCTGCCGTGAAATATCCGGGTATCGATCGAGAACTGCGAGTGCCGAAACCAGAATGCCCGAATTCGACACCAGCGTGCAGTTGTCGCGCCGCCTCGGCCATTGCGCGAAGCGGTCCTCGTATGCGGCAAGGGCCGGCGCGAGGACATGGCGGAAAAGCGAATTCTCGAACATCCGGCGCTCCTGGTCCGAAAATTCATGGTACAGCCAATCATAAGCGAGAGAAACGGCGACAGCGATCTCGGCGCAATCCAGAAAGGACTTGATCACCGGGCGGGCTTTCCAGCTCCGCTCGGCACTCAACTGCGCTAATGCCGTGCGCGTGGCGTACAGCGCATCGGCTTTAGTCTCGCCGTCGCTGATCAACGCCAAAAACGCCGTGTGTATCAGGCAGCGAGCCTGGCGCTTGATCCTGGCGCGCAGCTCTTGCTTGGTCGAGTTCGAACCCACCTCGCTTAATGACGTTTTCAGCCGCGTTATAAGCTTCGATTGGCTGTTGGCACGCCCGCGAACCCAGGGGATGGCGTGCTCGTCGAATAACAGATAAGGGTGCCTCGCGTTGAACCGCACGACCGCGGTTTCCACGAATTTCAGGTCCGGTCCACCGGCCTCGACAAACCGAAAAGATCGGCGTCTATCTGAAGGCAATCGAATCCCTCTGACCGAGGCATTGCGGCTGCCGAACCGACCCTGCGATCTGAAGCGCGACCCCGACCGTACTTAACAACCGCCGCCATCACATGCGGCGGAACTGAGGCCGGGTCAAGCCCCTTGTTGTCACTTGGTAACAAAATGTATCAAAATTAACCTAGATTTTGTATTAATGCGGCCTTTTCAAATTGATGAAAGCAGCTCGGCCAAGAACGCCTCCCTTCCAAGCGGCCAGGTTGAATTTGCTGCGCAGCGACACCCGAGACCGATCCCGTTGCATCAGGTTGAACGCCATATGGCGCAGGACGGCGAGGTTGTAGGCGGTATTATCGTCGCGATTTCTCGTCTTGTCCTCGTGCAGGAGCGTGTTGAGAACCCAGTGAAGCCGGTTTTCGACACCCCAATGCGAACCAGGGACTTGACCCGGGGGTTCGGGCGACAGCACAGCGCTGAGTAGGTAATAAGCGGTCTTGGTGGTCGCTGTGCTTGCCGTGTCTCGTCGGGTGCGGACGCACTTCTTCTATTGCCGCCAGACCGGCCATCAATGACGTTTTTGGATCGCAGCCATCTCGGTGCAGACCAAGCTGGTGCGAGTCTCGAAAACGCGCGCAAGGGGCGTGTCGAGTGTCTCAGCCCTTTGCGATAATGATTTTCGATTTCTGATGAAGGACGCAGTTGCTGGACTGATCGAGCGCCTGTCACGATCGGTACCGTATGCGCGACCACCCACCGCATGCGGCGCAGAGAAGAGGTCAAAAACGCGGTTTGGCCAGCCGCGCGGGGGGCGTATCACGATAGATCTGCAGTCGGGTCACCCGCAGCCCCGCGACCCCGTGGGTGTCGATCGCGCGCTGCCAAGCGAGGAATTCTTCTACGGAGAGCTCATAGCGGCGGCAAACTTCTTCCAGACTGATGGCGCCGCTGCGCACCGCATTGACCACCACTGCCTTGCGCCGGGCTACCCAGCGCTTCGTGTCGGGAGGCGGCAAATCAATCGTAGTAGCGCTGGTGTGCGCTAAAATTTCACTTCCAAACACGGGATACAACTCAAAATTGTCGTCCATGGCGGTATAGTAGAGCGAGGACTCTTAAAGAAGCCCTAAGTGGAAAGCGTTGTAGGCGCACTCGATATTCGTAATCCGAACCCCGCTGCCTCAAAGCCAAATCCGGCGTCGGCGATTCCTGGCGGTGGGCGCAGGCCGGCCTCGGCCGGGTTGTGCGGCCATCACCGAAAGCTCAGCCGAATCAAGCATCTCCATTCGATTCTTCGGCTTGATGCGGTGAGACCCAATTCATATACTCCGCGCCGCTTCGTTCACGGAGTTTCGGGGGAGACCGATGCGTCCGTCACTACCGCCGGGTTACCATCCCTCCGATACTGAAGAATTCATGAACCCTCTTCAGATCGAATATTTTCGGCAAAAGCTGTTGCGCTGGCGAGCCCAGCTGCTGGCCGAGTCGTCGGATACGCTGCAGCACCTGAAGGAAGAGAGTTTGCTCAAACCCGATCTCACGGACCGCGCTTCGCTCGAAACAGAGCGCGCGATCGAACTGCGCACCCGCGCGCGCGAGCGTAAACTGATCTCCAAGATCGAAGCGGCGCTCCATCGGATAGATGACGGCACCTATGGTTATTGCGAAGAGACGGACGAACCAATCGGTATCCGCCGTCTCGAAGCCCGGCCCATCGCCACCCTCAGCATAGAAGCCCAGGAGCGGCACGAGCGGATGGAACGCACTCACCGCGACGACTGACGGGCCGATCCCTTCTGTTCGGCTCAAGGGAGTTCAACGCCGCGCGGCGCATCGCGGCAAACGCCGGGGCATCATCCGAGTAATTCGCTGGCATTGCGGTCGAAATCGATTGAGATCGCGCACCGCTTCCCCATTTGCGGCAGCAGATTGCGTGACAATCCCTGTCACTCGATTGCCGCTGTCACTCGGATGCAGCCGATGATCGCCAAAGGGGTGCGGGCCGATGGGTGGGCGAGTCGGATGGGCGAGCGCTCAAAGGGGTCGTGGATCCGCTGTCTGGCGTTAGCAAGCTTGGCCCTGGTCGCTGTAGCGATCGCCCTCGAAATTTCCCGGATGGGTCGGCTTATTGCGGCTGGGCCTGCCGAGACGGCGGCAATTATAATGCTCGGCTTCGCCGGGCTCGCAGCTCTAGCCGGCCACAAGTCAATAATGACGCTCGCGGCTCGCCTCGAGATGTTGAGTTGGGCGCTCGAACTCGGCACCCGAGGCACACCTGATCGTGGCGGCGGACGGTCGTATCCACTATGCCAACCGTGCTTACCGCGAACTTTTCCCCGGCCCGGGCGAGTCGCCGCTGGATCGCGTCAGGCAAACCCTATGCTCGGACGCAGAATCCGAGGCGCAATTTCGCCGGCTCCGCGGCCGTGCCGCCGCCGGCGTCCCGGCTACCGCAACCCTCTCCTGGAGCGAGACATCGACTGCCGACACCGGTCATTTGAAGATCAGGATAGAGCCGATCGCGGGTTATCCGGGTTTTAGCTACTGGAGCGTTCAGGATGTCAGTGCATCTCATCGATCCCAGGACGCGCTCCGGGAGGAGCGGAACATTCTCGCCAACCTTCTGGACAATGCGCCGGTCGGATTCTATTCCGTCGATGACGCTGGACACTTCCGCTTTGTAAATCGGACACTGGCGTTGTGGCTCGGCAGCACTCCCTCTGAACTCTTGACCGGCGGCGTTCGGTTGAGTGATTTTCTGGTCTGCCCGCCAGCTGCCGGGACACCAGCCTGGAGCCCGTTTCGTGGACAGAAGGTTGGGGCGCAACGGGGCGAGGTCGTTCTCAAGACCCGTCAGGGCCGGATTGTGCCGGCCTGGATCGGGCAGAACATCGTCGGATCGGGCACCGAGCTGCGTACACGGTCAGTCGTGTGCGATTTGACGCCCGAGCGCGAGTGGAAATCTGCCCTCAGATCGTTCGAACGCTTTCGGCGTTGTTTCGCCAACGCCCCTGTGGGTATTGGGTTGCTCGACCACACCGGGCGCTTCGAAGAGGCGAACCGCGCTGTCGGTGAACTGTTCGGTACCACTCCGCAATATCTGAAGGGACGGCAGCTAATCGAGTTGTTGAACGCGAAGGACCGCGACCGCATTGCCGCCAAGCTTGCCGCGGCTGCCGATGGGCCGGTAGATCCCGAGCCGGTCGAGGTCCGGCCGATGCGGCCGGGCGATAAGACTTCTCGTCCTGTTCCTCGGCCGCCTCGACGATCCCGGGGATGGGGCGCTTCGCTCCGATGCCGTCGCTGGGGATGAACCAGGGGAGGGGCTTACCCTCCATTTCATCGATGTCACCGAGCAGAAGAATCTCGAGATCCAATTCGCGCAATCGCAAAAGATGCAGGCCATTGGGCAGCTCGCCGGCGGCGTCGCCCATGATTTCAATAACCTGCTGACAGCCATGATCGGGTTTTGCGATCTGCTGCTGCTGCGCTCGCCGCCGAGTGACCCATCCTTCGCCGATATCATGCAGATCAAGCAGAATGCGAACCGGGCCGCCAATCTGGTGCGTCAACTGCTGGCCTTCTCACGACAGCAAACGCTGCAGCCGCGGATCCTCAACATTACCGATATCCTCTACGAATTGCGGCATTTGATTGAACGGCTGATCGGGGAACACATCGACCTCGAGGTCGTGCATGGGCGCGATCTCGGCCTTGTGAAGGTCGACCAAGGCCAGTTCGAACAGGTGATCATCAATCTCGCGGTGAACGCACGCGACGCGATGCCCCGCGGCGGCACGCTCACCATTCGCACGGCAAATGTTCATCAGGAGCGTCAATTGCGACGCGGGCACGAGTCAATGCCGGCCGGCGACTACGTGCTGATCGAGATGACGGACACCGGTGTCGGTATCCCGAAGGAGAACCTGGCTCGCATTTTCGACCCCTTTTTTTCGACCAAACAGCTCGGCTCCGGAACTGGCCTCGGTTTGTCGACGGTCTACGGCATCGTCAAGCAAACAGGGGGGTTTGTTTTCGTGAGCAGCACGCCGGGCCAGGGCGCGGTTTTTCAGATTTATCTGCCGCGCTGCGAGCCGGCGGATGCAGCACAGCCCGCCCGCTCAGATATGCCCGAAGTCGCAGCCGTAAAGGATCTGACAGGGCACGGTACCATCATCCTGGTCGAGGATGACGATCCGGTCCGGATCTTCGGCGCCCGCGCCCTGCGCAACAAAGGCTACAAGGTAATAGAGGCGAGAAGCGGCGAAGCGGCGCTCGATTTGATCCGCGACGCCGCAGAGGCGATCGACCTTCTGATCACCGATGTCGTTATGCCGCATATGGATGGGCCCGGGCTCGTCCGCGAAGTGCGGGAGATAAATCCCGAAATGAAAGTGATCTTCATTTCGGGGTATACCGAGGATGCGTTCCGTCAGCGCCTCGACAGCGACGTAGGCATCGAGTTTCTGCCCAAGCCGTTCAGTTTGAAGGAGCTCGCGGCCAAGGTGAGAGACGTGCTCGCCGCGGGGGTCGCGTAGAGCGCGTACTTCAGTATTGCATCATTCGAACAAAAAGTGTACACACGGTAGCTTCGGCGTTCCCGGGCCGCGTTGCACGGCATCATCGGGTGTGGAATAAGGAGGACGGACCAATGCAGACCGCATTGCGTCTCTTGGATAAGGAAGCAATGGACAAGCAGCGGGCTTTGGACGCGGCGCTCGGGCAAATAGAACGCGCTTTCGGCAAGGGTTCGATCATGAAGCTCGGATCGCGCGAGGCGGCCGCCGACACCGAGGTAATATCGACCGGATCTTTGGGTCTCGACATCGCGCTCGGCATCGGCGGGCTACCGCGCGGGCGGGTTATCGAGATTTACGGGCCGGAGAGCTCCGGCAAGACGACGCTTGCTCTGCATGTCATTGCTGAAGCGCAGTGCGGCGGCGGCACCTGCGCCTTCATCGACGCCGAGCACGCGCTCGACCCGGCCTATGCCCGCAAGCTCGGCGTCAATGTCGACGATTTGCTGATTTCCCAGCCCGATGCCGGCGAGCAGGCGCTCGAGATCGCGGACACGCTGGTCCGCTCGGGCGCCATCGACGTCCTCGTCATCGAATTCGGTGGCGGCCCTCGTGCCGCGCGCCGAACTCGAAGGCGAAATGGGCGACAGCCATATGGGTCTGCACGCCCGGCTGATGAGCCAGGCCTTGCGCAAGCTGACGGGCTCGATCTCCCGTTCCCGCGCAATGGTGATCTTCATCAATCAGATCCGCCACAAGATCGGCGTGATGTTCGGCAATCCGGAGACCACGACGGGCGGCAACGCACTCAAATTCTACGCCTCTGTCCGTCTCGACATCCGGCGCATCGGCGCGATTAAGGAGCGTGACCAGGTCATCGGCAATCAGACGCGCGTCAAGGTCGTCAAGAACAAGATGGCGCCGCCTTTCAAGGTTGTCGATTTCGATATCATGTATGGCGAGGGGATATCGAAGCGCGGCGAATTGATCGATCTGGGCGTTCAGGCGGGCGTCGTCGAGAAGTCAGGCTCTTGGTTTTCCTATGACGGCCAACGCATTGGCCAAGGACGTGAAAACGCCAAGGCTCATCTAAAGGAGCATGCCGAGATCGGCGAGGCGATAGAGCACGCGATACGCGGCAATGCCGGCCTTGTCGCCGAAGCGATGATGGCCGTCCCGGGAGAAGCTGCAGCCGAAGAATAACCAGTCAATTCTGGAGACGATTTTAGTTTCCGGAGGAGATTCTCCGGCCGAAATCATCGCGGTTGGGGTTCGCGCCGGAAGGGGGCGGCGGCTCGGCCGCGTCCGCCTCGAACTGTGGCGGTGCTCGCTGAACCAAGTCGGCAGCGCGGATCCAGAAGCGTTCCAGTCTGCGCAGCGTAACGCTGGTATTCTGCAGATCGTCGGCGGTAAGCGTCGCCTGCGAAAGCATCTGGCCGTGGCGCTGATGCATGGCGCCCAAGCGGTCGCGCAATTTGCCCCCTTTCTCGGTCAATCGAACATGGATGGAGCGCCGGTCGTGCACTGAGCGCTCATGCGCCAGATAGCCGTTCTCGACCATCTTCTTGACGTTATAGGAGACGTTGGACCCGAGATAACAGCCGCGCAAGGTGAGCTCGCCCACCGTCATCTCCGCATCCCCGATATTGAACAGCATCATTGCCTGGACGTTGTTGATGTCGTGAACGCGGAGCCCCTCTAGCTCCAGCTTGACGACCTCCAGGAATTGACGATGAAGGCGCTCGACCAGCGAAATCACTTCGAGATAGAAGTTGTTCATTGCAAACCTCTGGTTCGCCCATCTTTTCCCGGCAGGGCCTGGCGCCGTCTCGAGCACGAAAACTGTCGCCCCGTCTGCAGGTTCATGCCGGGGCTACGCCGAGATCCGTCAAAAAAACGTCCTTCGCCAGGATCTCGCTCCGGCCTCTTGGCGCCGGTACCGGAAAATCGAGAGAGACCTTTGTCCCTTTATGCGGCGCGCTGGCGATTGTGAGGCGCCCGCCATGACGGCGGATCAGCCTGCTTACAATAGTCAAGCCGAGGCCCAAGCCCCTCGTAGGGTCGAGCAGCCCGCCGGCGATCTGGCCGAATGGCTGAACCGCCAGTGCAACTTCTTCGGGGGGTCATGCCGATCCCGATATCGGCCACACTCAACTGAAGAGAGCCGTCTCTAAGGCTGCCGATCGATACCTCGATCGCCGTTCCTGCAGGGTTGAATTTCGCGGCATTGGACAGCAGCTTTCGCAGCATCTGCGCGAACGCCCGCCGATTGGCGTCAACTCGTCGTCATCGACGAGCAACACGACGGGATCGGCGCGCTGATCATCCATTTATCCGCAGGTCGTATTCGTTCCAGGCCTGGATCACGAGCGCCGGAACGACGGCAAAGATCACCAGAATCAGGATCCTTCCGGTCAAACCGATCCGCACCCCGCACCGAGGCCTGAAAGGTTGCGCTTCTTCAGCTCCCCGGTCAGGATCGCGGCGAGCCACTCGACTGACAGCCCCGATCGCTGGCGCTTGGGCTCGAGGGATTCCCAGTCCCCTTACGCAATACCGGTTGATGTTTGGGCGAGCCAAGTGCGCTCTATGGTCGGTGGGCCCAGATGGTAACCCTGCAGATAGCCGAAACCCTCAGCCCGCGCGACCGCCTCGTCAGCGGCGTTCTCCACTCCTTCGGCCACGGTCATGCACCCGAGACCGGTGATCCGTCGGAGTAGATTCCGCAAAAGAACGCGTCTCTCGTGACTCTCTGCCAAATTTCGCACAAACGAACCATCTATCTTGACTGTATCGACCGGCAAAGTCTCCAGGTGCCGCCATGAGGTGTGACCGACGCCGAAATCATCGAGCGCAACCCGGCATCCCGCGCGGCGGAGCGTGTCGACAAAGCGCGCCGATTCTTCGACGTCGGACAGTGCCGCAGTTTCCGTGATCTCCACGACCAACCGGCGGGCGACATCGGGCCGATACTGCAAGGCCGAAACCAAAGATTGCAGCCACGGCCCGATGCATGCAGTCAGCGCGGATATGTTAAGGCCAAGCCTTACCGTGGGATGTCTCGCGAGTTCCCGGACGGTGAGTTCGAGGACGTAGTCATCAATGAATCCAATGAGACCAAGTTGTTCGATCGGCGTGATGAATTCGCCGCCGGCGATGATGCTGCCCCTCACATCGCGCATGCGAAGCAGGCACTCGAAATAATCCGTCTCTCCCGTTGCCGCGCAAACCACGGGTTGGAATGCGAAAAGCAGCCGGTTCTGGCGCAGCGCCGTTTGCACCGCAGTGCAGATTGCTGCACTGCGGTTTTGCCCTCGGTGACTGATTTGCCTATCCTTATTGCCCACTGATGCCCCGGCGAGAGCTCCGTCGCCGCCGGGGCGCAGCGGGCAGACCGCTATCGCAGCCGGTTCGATGCAAATTTAATCGTATATCCGTCAATTCGGTGTCAGCGCGGCGTCAAAAAGCCGTCTGGGTGCAGCGCATCACCGGCGCATCCGCGCCCGACCCGGGACCAGGATCGCATTGATGATGCATCCTGCTAATGAGATGCCGGCAGAGATGACCAAGTCAGCCCCGAAGCTCCCCAGTGCGATGGCTTCCCCGCCGACGAGAGAGCCGAGCGAAATGCCCAAGAACAGCGCGCTGTTGTTCCAGGCGAGCACAGCAGCGCGTTGGCGAGGGAAATCATTCGCCAGACCGGCTTGCTGGGCTGGAAAGAACAGCTGCGCGACAGCCGAGCTCACGCCGAGGGCGGGTTCGACCAACCTGCCCGCGTCGAGCGCCAACCGCAGCAGCAGCAGGCAAGCGCAGAGGCCGGCAAAGCTCGCGGTCGCGGTGAGTCCGACACCGAATTGATCGGCCACACGGCCGCCGACCAGAACGCCGATAATCGCGCCGCAGCCATAAAAGAGGATGGCCGCGGCGGTCCGCCCGATCGAGAAGCCCACCGCAGTGAGGCCGGCCCCGAGGTAAGTGTAGACACTGTAGAGGCCAGTGCTCCACATCACCGTCGGGATCAAGCGGCGCACCAGAACGAGAAAGGCAAGCTGGTCGCGAACCGCGGCGTCGGGACCGGCTGGGGCGCCGCCGTGATCGCATGGCCAGACCCACCGGTTCAGCCAGACCAGCACCAGACCTAGGCCTGCAAGCGCAAGGAATACCGGTGGACCGCCGAAGATGACACCCACCAAGGCGCCCGCCGATGCCCCGATGGCAAGCGAGACCAAGAGACCGGAGACTATCAGCGCCAGCCAGGTGGCGCGGCGCTCTGGTGGGGCAGCGCTGCCGACGAGAGCGTAGATCGATGGCGAGACACCCGCCGCCGCGGCGCCGGCAAAAAGCCTGACTGCGAGCAGGGACGGCAGATTTGCGGCGCCGGCGGTGAGGATGTTGGCGAGGGCGAAGGCCAGGAGGGAGCAGATCAAAACCCGCCGGCGCCCGATCCGATCCGAGATGTATCCGAAGAGTGGAGCGCTCGTCATATAGGCCAATGAAAACATCGTCACCGACAGTCCCGCCAATGCCGGGGTTACGTGGTAATCGGAAGCCAGCACCGGCAGCAAAGGAGAGAAGACGAACAGCTCGGTTCCGACCAGGAACATGGTCAGCCAGGCCACGGCCAATTTGGCCGGTGCGTTAATTCGCATCGAAATCGAGTCCTTGACGATGTGAAGTCGAGACCTCGCGCGCGTGTGCGCTGCGACCGTGCCGACAGGTCAGGTCAAGGCCGAAGACGGTTCCGCCGCCTGTTGTCGGGCGATCTCGACAATCCGGTCGAGGTGGGTCCATACCCCGTCGAGCGCCTCGGCCATGATCTTGGCGTCCTCGATCGTCGTGGGCAGCAAGGCCGGCTGGGCGCTCAGCACCGTCTGGGTCACCGACAGCGACTCCTCGGCGTGACGCTCTTCGACCAAGTCGGAAAAGCACTCCGCAAAATACGGCTCATCGGCGAACTGCGGGAAATGGACCGACAAGGCATCGGCAAGGGCGCGCATCCAATCAACCGACAACACCTCGATCGCGCACCATGGGCCAAGCGAGCGTGAATAGAGCGTTTTGGCGAGGCGGACGAATTGGGCCGTTTCGCCATCGAGATGCCGGCACAATTCCTCTGGCTCTGCGAACGCCTCGTCATCGAGCACGCATTTGGCGCCGATATTGCGAAACGCTCGCGTCAGTTGATAATGGTGCGTATCGCCGCCGGGCAGCCCGTCGTCGTCAACAAATATCCGAAGCTTGCGCTTGCGCAGCGCTGGGCTGTCGAGATGCGGCAGATAATAAACGGCGGCACGTGTGGCGTGCATCGCTGCCTGATAGATAAGGTGTATCCGACCGAGAAATGACGGATCGCGCGCCGCCGCGTGGTCGAGGGCCGCCAGATTGCGGAAAAATGGCATCCGTGACGGGCGATGTTGCTCGGCAAGGATTCTTATCGCCACCGAAAATTCATCGACTGCGCCGGAGCACGGCGCGCTCTGCTCGCACTCCGTCAAGTCGACATTTGAAATGTGTGACATTACCATCGTACTCCAGAATACAAAAATTAATTATAGAATGGCTCAACATGCCAATACATCTGGCGCGCTTGTGTAAGCGGCCTCGACCAGAGTAGTTAAAAAGCCTCTAATAGCTGAAATGTGGAGTGCGTGTTTACGTTTTGGACACTAGAACAAATCAGGAACTAAGTCAAGTAAAATCCGACCGATTTAGGAATCCGAGCGCGACCGGCTGACGGCCCCCTTGGCCTGTTGACGCGAACCCGGCGGTATGCGGAAGTAGTGTCGCGTGCCGGTTGGTCGGACTGGTCCAGCGTAGGGAGGACGATATGCGCGCGGCGGTTCTGACTGAGATCAACAAACCCCTGGAGATCCTCGATCTCGAGCAGGAGCCGCCAAAGTCCAAAGAAGTTCGCGTCCGGGTCAAGGCAGCAGGCGTCTGCATGAGCGATTGGCACATCATGAACGGGGATTGGCCGTTACCGTTGCCGATGGTGCTCGGGCACGAGGCCGCCGGCGTCGTCGTCGAGAACGGCCCGGATGTCGACAATGTCAGACCCGGCGACCACGTCATCTTCTCGTTCCGGCCGCATTGCGGCCGCTGCCGCTACTGCTCTTCCGGGCAGACCGTGCTATGCATCGGACACAATGACACGCCGCGCTGGCGCATGCATGACGGGACGGCCCGCGTCAAGCTGAACGGTGAGCCGGTCAACCAGATGGCGCGGATAGGGACGTTCTCGGAAGAGGTCGTCTGCCCCGCCGAGCAGGTCGTCAAGATCCGCGACGACCTGCCGTTCACGCACGCGGCGATCATCGGCTGCAGCGTCGCGACCGGGATCGGTGCGGTGATCCGCCACGCCCGGGTCCCGGCGGGCTCCAGCGTGCTGGTGGTCGGGTGCGGCGGCGTCGGGCTCAACGTCGTCCAGGGCGCCCGGCTCGCCGGGGCAACTCCGATCATCGCCTGCGATCTGCGCGACAACAAGCTCGGCTACGCGAGGAATTTTGGCGCGACGCACACGATAAATGCCACCGCAGACAACGTCGTCGAACGAGTGCGGGAAATGACGGGAGGGCTCGGCGTCGACACCGCCTTCGACGCAATCGGCAGCGAGCAGACCGCGCTGCAGGTAATCGAGGCCGTCGCCCCCGGCGGGCGGGCGGTGCTCGTCGGCATCCCGGCTTTCGCCACCCGGGCGCCGATCAACCCATCGCAGATCGTCTACGGCGAAAAGGTGATCAGCGGCACCTATTACGGCTCGGTGCGGCCCAATATCGATTTCCCGATGCTCGCCGACCTCGACCTCGAAAATAAAATCAACCTCGACGATCTGATCAGCCGCACCTACCGGTTCGACGAGATCAACGAAGGCTTTGCGCTGATGCTGGCCGGCGAGGTCGCGCGGGGCGTGATCGTCTTCGATTGAGTAAACACTGCGCCGCCTCAAAAAATGGTGCGACAGGATCAGTTTGAGCACCAAAGGGTCTGAAGCCGTCGTGAAGCTGTGGCCGATCCCCAATTCGACGTGTAGCGGAGCGCTCTTATAGTCGACGACCGCGAAGAGGAGCTGCTGCTGCCGGCCCAGAGGCTCAAGCTTGTTGAGGCGACCGTAATCGGCATAGTGTTCCAGCGCTGCTGCCCGAGTTTCGGAAAAGTGATAGGCGACCCGCGACGCCGGTGCGAAGTCAAGCGCACCCAGACCTTGGAATGAAGTACCGAGGATCGGATCGACGGGCCCGAGGCGCCCGCCGATAATCGGCCGGATCTCGCCGGAGGGCGGGTCGGTTCCCCAGTACCGGGCGTTGCAGCCGAGCTCGAAGTCGACCACATAAAAGAAGCTTCGTTCCGCGGCGTGCGGTACGACGAATTCGGCAGCGTCTATCAGAAAGCGCCCGTCGCCGGTCCACGAGTATCACCGCTGCATAGGCGCCGAGTTCCAGCCAATCGGTGATGCCCCAGGCCCATTCGGGGACACCGTTCGAGGTGTGGTTCGGCGCGATGCCGACCATGAAGTCGGGCCGCTCGCGGCCGATCGGGGTGTAGTTGTTGTGCAGCTGGGGCTGAACACTCCCGGATTGTTGATCTCGGTGTCGTAGACCTGGGATCTGGTCGGTCTGGGCGTCAGCTTCTGTGACGGGAAGCAATGTGACCCACCGGCGGCAAGGTTGAGCAGACCTCGGGCAAGACGCCGGCGCAGCAACGCTCGACTGGACAGGATCACAGTACATCTTCTATAAGCACCGCTCGCAGGGCGCCCAGGTAGCTCAGTTGGTAGAGCAACGGACTGAAAATCCGTGTGTCGGTGGTTCAATTCCGCCCCTGGGCACCACTAAGCGGCCTTTTTCATGTCGCAGCATTTCGCTAACAGAAACCGAGGATTTCCGTAGGTTTCCAAACGGTTTCCGGAGAACTCCGTGCAACATTATTGCGAAAGAAAACAGCACTTGCGACCATCGGATCGGGGCTCCGAGCGGTTGGTCGGGTGCGGTTTTTATGTCCCAAATTTGCGACAAGGAAATCGATCTTGGAGGGCACGGTGTCCCTCCTCCGAGGATTTGCAGGTGTAGATCGCGCAGCCTCTACGGGTCGCGTCAGCCCGCGGCATTGCTGTCCTCCTCTCTGGCTGGCCTGATCCTTGCCGGAACATGAGAGCGGTGGGCCAGGTCTGCGTCTCGAGCGCCGGTTGCGTGGCCGCATGATGGTCACGCGCGCGACAAAGGCTCGGGGGAGGAGCTCGCGGAGCAGTACCGCAAGCCGATGCCGGAGATGCCCGGGCTCAACATGCTGCCCGAGCATGGGACGTTCGAGGACGGCGGCTATAGCTTGGAGACAGGCTTGGCCGAACTGGTTGACCAATTCGAGACGGGCCGGCTGAAGGTTGCCGCGCACCTGACCGAGCTGTTCGACGAGTACCGCGATCTGCACCGCGAGAACGGCCTTGTGGTGAAGGTCCGTGACGATTTGCTCTCTGCCCTCAGAATCGCGGTCATGGCGCGCCGGTTCGCGAAGGTCCTACCCTTGGGAGATCTCCCGGAGCTCTCACGGAATAACTGGAAGGTCCACCACAACGTCAGCTCGGATTTTGACGTGTTCACCGGAAAGCCGTTTGATAACGATCGGCCGCCAGTGCGAGAGTGGATTGGGCCTAGGCCGCCCCGACCGGACTGGATGTCACCCCTATTCGACGACCGTGAATGAGGTACCTCGTTATCCGAACCAATGGTTTAGGCGAGCGCCGGGGTGTTGTGGGTTGCCATCAAACCGCCGCTTTCTAGGTGTACATATCATGAACGTCGTTCTCGCGAGACCCCCGACGGATAATTATGAATTCCTTTGTGAACTCTGCGTTTCCCCTTTAAGATGCGTGGTGCTGAGTTTCATCTATTAAAGGAGGTGTGCCATCACCGGCGGGGACGCGAAGACACTTTCGTGAGCGCTTCCCATATAATCAGCCTGTGAGGACGAATGATGACGCAAGGGCCTCCAACCGCGGTACGTCCAGCGGATCTTGCCGATTACGACAATCCCCCGGTGAACGAGGTTGTAATCGGTATCCAGTTTGAGCCCACAACCCTTACAGGCGCGCATATCGGGCTGTTTTGGGAAGATCTGCGCGATGAATTTCCGAAAGCATTGGAGCAGCCCCCACTTGAACCGAAAATAGAAGTCTTACAGCCGCCGCGCTTCTCAGCCCCGACCTTTCCATTTGCGTCTTTTCATGGATCGCGACATTGGCTAATATCGGGAGATGATGTTCAGCTAATTCAGATACAGGCTGACCGTCTATTTTATAATTGGCGCCGCGGTCCGCATAACGCCCCTTACCCTCATTTCGAGGCTTTACAGGAAAAGTTTTGGAGTATCGCGGATAACTGGGCTAATTTCCTCAAAGAGGAAGCACAAAACCTGAGATTAACTCAGTGGGAAGTGACCTATATTAATCATATCCTCACGCCTGGCGGTCAACCCACCCTAGCGGATGCCCTGTCCTGTTGGAGTGGACAACTAGATCAGGCTCTTGGGGGACCAGCGGACACCGGTCGGATTGAGGCTCAAAAAATCCTAACTGCAAATAATTCACCTTGGGCGCGTATGTATGTCAGTATCACGAGCGCGATTCGTCCGGACCAAGTTCCCCTTATCGCGTTTGAGCTCACTGTAAGGGGGGCACCTGAAGGTGAGGATATCTGGGAAACAACGCATGCTCGGCTTTTTGAGGCTCGCCGTCAGATCGTGACAGCTTTTGACACCCTCACGACGCCAAAAATGCACGCCGAATGGGGTAAACGAAAATGACAGTACTTGCGCTTCGGGACACGGGTTTCTTCCCGGGGTCGAGGGAACTTGCTTGGCTAAGGCGGACTCGTCCCACTCAGACTGCTACATGGTCGATTATTGAAGCGCCGCCACCTTCGGCCGCCGCTAGCACTGAGGAAGCCGATTCGCCAAAAGTGATGCCTTTCCCAAATTGGTTTCAGCCAGTGGTCGATAGGCTTTTACATCTGTTGGCGCTTCCAGATGGCTGGGACGGCCCCGGAACGCTCAGAGTTGATCCCCAGGTTGTCGAGAGGACATTCGGGGCTCTCTTCGCTGTTACAGCCGAAAACACACGACCGCCGTCCATCGCTCCCGGCCCAGACGGAAGCCTACAACTGGCTTGGTATGTCCCTGAATTCGATCTTGAAATAGATATTCCGCGTTCTGGAAATCCGAGCGCGTGGCTTTACGAGCATAGCTCCGGTGAGGAGTCGGAGTTGTCGCTAACGTCGCCCCAACTACAAACTGCCATCGCGCGACTGGCTGCCGACTAGTTTTTGAATGGTCTGGGCACCAAATCCAGCGCGTGATGCTGCTGGGAATGTGCTACCCCACGATGATCCCATCACGATACCGGGTGAATGGACGCTCTTACGCCATATCCATCCCGAGCAATGGTCAGATGGACGACCTCAGTCGATTGCATTTAGCTTCAGCAGCACGGGAAGTCATAGCATGTCGGTTGACGTTGAGCCCCCCATGCTCGCCGCTGGGCTTGCTCCTACTCACTACGCTTTCCTCGCTGGCAAGGGCGTTGTGCGTATTACTGCCCGAAAGGCCCGTGAGTTGGGCATGCGCGTTGGCCCCGAGCCTGTAAAAGGCAATCCTCACCACGGTGGCATCTGGGAGCCAAATCCCGCAATCAGCGAAAACCAGCTTCGCAAGCGTAGAGGTGAACTAAGCAGGAGCTGCGCCCTAGTCGCGCGAAGGCATACGGCATCGTAAAGTAACAAACCCCTCCCGGCACGACGAGGGGATCAGAGCACCAGCGCCCAAAGACTTTGGCTGGACTGAGGCAGGTTGTCGCAGGTGGCAGACAGCGGCAGACGCAGATGGACGGGACAATTTCCGGGATACTACCTCGTAAGCGATTGATATTAAATTGTATCACACGCAGTCCAAATGCGATCGATCAGCATGTCCCGATCACCGACCTTCTTCCGCTGCTCGATACCGGGAAGCGCGTTCCACAGCCCCAGCAGGCGCTTGCTGCTGAGCCGGGCGGCCTATAATTCTTCCATCGAGGCAACGGCAATCTCACCCTTGTCGATGCTCGACGGTGGCTTGCGGCAGAGCGTGATCCCGTCGTTGCCAATGATGTAGATCCGCATCGGTGGGTCTTGCCGATTTGACCCGGCGCGCTGGCGCCGGTGACCCTGCACTCACGCTCTCTTCGGCGGCCACCACTCCTGAGAATTGCTCACTGATTTTGCTCTGCAGCAGAAGCGATGCCGCCGCCGTTTGCCACAAATAGCAGCAGAAGGGTTAACGAGACGATCTTACGACGTAATATCATCGTTTGGGCGGTTCAAAGTCCGTGATTTTACGTTCAATCGTAACCGATGTGGCGTGTGGTCGTCTGACGACGACGGGTATCGAACGGAGGTCTCAGACCTGGCGTAAACGTCAGACGGTACGACAGAATGGTCGAAATTGTGTCTCGAGCAGCAGTCTTTCGAGCCTTGCGTTTTGTTCTGGCGTAACCGGCGCGTCGATGCGCGTGTAATACGCAGCGCCGAACTCCGCCGTCAGTGCTTGGTAGTGTTCGCCCGATCGGGTCGACGGGAAATGGTCTTTGTCGTGTGAGCGATATGAAGCAGCTCGCCGTTCGGTCCTGCGTATGAGCGCGGAATGTCCGTGACTGAAACGAGAATCCTTTGCAGAAAGGGTTTTGCCCATCCGCGCCAGCGCGTCAGCTGCATCGGGGCCGATTGCTGTCTCTCGTGCGCTTTTCCGATCGAGCCGTGGAGAGGGAAAGTAGGGATAGACCGACGAGACCACCCACCAGCAACAATGCAAGGCTGACTCTCAGGCCCCTTAGGAGGAATATGTTTCGCTCCGCTATCCAAGTCGTCCTGTCGCATTCGATCGCGGGTCCGCGCTCGTCTGCTCTTCTCTACCCTTTTGCTGACTGGTCGAAGTGCCACCGGACTTTGGCGCGTCAGCTGAATTTTTTCCGATTCATGGCGGATCACAAGCGATTCACCCTCACGTAGAGTGTATTCCACTTTCTCAACGCCGATTTCGACTTCCAGCATCTGGCCCCGGTACTTTACGGGAAACCGAAGTATGGCGTTGTCCTCCGGCGCGCGACGTGGCCAGAATGACAATGTCCCGTCATTGTCGCGCATGCCGCCAAGCCCATAGGTCAGCATCATCCAAGTGCCACCCATCGAGGCGATGTGGCAGCCGTCCTTCACGTTGCCACCCACGTCGGCCAAGTCCATCAGCAGCGCCGCCATCCCGTATTCAATAGCCTTGTGAGTATCACCGACCTGCGCAGCAATGATCGCCTCTACGCAGGACGACAGCGATGAATCTCCCGTAGTCAAGGCGTCGTAGAATTCAAAGTTGCGTTTCTTCGACTCTAGGGAAAACGTATCACCCAGCAAGAACATGGCCAATACTACGTCGGCCTGTTTAATCACCTGCTTCCGATATATATTGAGCGGGTGGTAAAACAACAGCAGCGGGTAATGGTCGCGCGGTGTGCTCCGGAAGTCCCACGGCTCTCGGTCCAGAAAGCTATCATCCTGCGGGATGATCTTAAGTCTTTCATCATACGGCACGTACATCCTATCGGCCGCGCAAATCCAGGCTTCCACCTCGAAAAGCTCGAGCGCGGTTTTGTGGACGAGCGCATTGTACGCGTCCGGGGCTGTCGCCTGCAGGGCGTCGACAGTCTGGGCCGCGTAGCGCAGATTTTCACGGGCCAACAAGTTCGTGTAGGCGTTGTTGTTTACGACCGTATTATATTCGTCCGGTCCGGTGACGGAGTTTATGCAGAATTTGCCCCCTTTGGCTTCTGAATAGAAGCCTAGGCTTAGCCATAGGCGTGCCGTTTCCACGAGCATCTCGGCGCCGCAGTCCCGCAGGAACGCTTCGTCGCCGGTCGCCTGTACGTATTTGCGCAGCGCATACATGATGTCCGCGTTGATGTGGTACTGCGCGGTCCCGGCGGCGTAGTACGCGGATGCTTCTTCGCCGCTGATGGTGCGCCACGGGAACATCGCGCCGCGATGGCCGAGTTCCCTAGCGCGCGCCCGCGCCTGCGGCAGCATCTTGTAGCGGAAGGTCAGTAGGTTCTTGGCGATCTGAGGAGAGGTATAGATAAGAAACGGCAGCAGGTAGATCTCGGTGTCCCAGAAATAATGACCCTCATACGCCTGCCCGGTGAGGCCCTTGGCCGGCACACCCGCGTCTTCCGCGCGCGCCGAGGCCTGCAGGATGTGGAACAGGTTGAAGCGGATCGCTTGCTGGATCTCTACGGTGCTACGCTTTGTACGTTCTTCTCTGACATCCCTGACGCGGACATCGCCGCGGCGCCAATAATCTTCCATGAACTGCTCTTGGGAAAGGAGCAACTGCTGGAACCCCTGGGTGGTCACGCGATCCATAGTCCACTCGGCGCGGCCGCAGAGCTCTTCAACCGAGGCCGTCCCCGACGTGTGGTAGACCATGAATTTGGCGAGATCGATCGAACAGCCGGCACGGGCGTCGATCGTAAAGGCGACCTGGCCAAAATCCTCAGTGTAGGAAACCCTGTGGGCATGCGGGCATGGAGTCTCCAGCGCGTGGTCAGTCGCGCACGCCAGCGTCAAGCGGCTTTTCTCGGTCGCGTGGCACAGCACGATCCGACGGTCTTTGGCGTAGCTGGTTCGGGGATGGAGCACCCGGCCCGCAAAGACCCTCGTCTGGCGCGGATCGTTCGCATTGGTGAAAACGCTTGGTTCGTCGGCTTTCATCTCCGAAGAGATCACGACGGAGGCCGGCGCATTGAGGAGCGTCACGCGGTAGGAGATGGCGGCCACGTGCCTGTTGGCGAAAGAGACCAACCGCCGGGAGGCGATCAGAACCTGTTTGCCGGCAGGTGTCTCCCAGAGGATTTCCCGGTCGAGCGTCCCGGACTTCATATTGAGCCGCCGGTCGTAGCTCAGGAGGTTCGCATTGGGCAGCCAGAAGGGCTCGTCATCGACGAAGAGCTTGATGATCTTGCTGTCCGTCACGTTGACGATGGTCTGCCCGGTCTTCGCAAAGCCATAGGCTTCTTCCGCGTATAAGATCGGTCTGATTTCATAGAACCCGTTGAGGAGAGTGGCGTTTTCGACATTGGGACCACCTTCCTCCGGGCACCCGCGCATCCCGAGATACCCGTTGCCGAGAGCCATTATCGTCTCGAGTTGGGCCAGGAATTCGGGGCGAAACCTCTTTTCGATGATGTTCCACTCGTCGGCCAGGAAATCGCGGGCTGGCGGCCTGAGGGGTACATGATGGATCATCGGACTGTTCTTCCCAAGAGAGAGGGATTGGAGTGGCAGCAGCCTAGATCGACATCTGCAGCATCGCGCCCGATGCCAGTTTCGCCGTGGTCGCTCCGATCCGCATCTCCATCCCTTCGCCCTCGACCAGCGTAGCCTGCACAGTGTTGCCAGCAATGCCGATTGCCACGGAACGGCCCCTCCAGCACACGCGGAATGAAAGGCTGCGCCACTGGGGCGGAAGCCTCGGGTCGACGCCAAGCGTGTCGCCTTTCAGGTCGAGGCCGGCGAACCCAAGTATGACCGCCTGCCACAGCGCGCCCAGCCCGGCGATATGCACGCCGCCGGCGGTGTTGGGGTCTGGGTCGAGGTCAGCGGCGGCGGTCGCGCGCAGGTAACGCAGCGCCATCTCGGCATCGCCCAGGCGCGCCGCGACCAGCGCGTGCATTCCCGTGCTCAGCGAACTGCCGTGCGCACAGCGCGGCTCGTAGTAGCGGAAATTCGTCTCCGCCGTCGTCGCCGGGGAATTCCTCCGGCAGCAGCGCGATCAGCGCCACCACGTCGGCCTGCTTCACCACCTGCGAGCGCTGAGTGCAGCTCGCGGCCGATCACGACGTCGATCGGCACCTTGCGGTCGGCGTAGGCGGCGAGTTCGAGCGGTTGCAGCGCGTGGAAACCGGCGAACTGCTCATAGATGCCGGTCGCAGGATCGAGGCCGGTCACGATGCGCGCGATCGCGTCGCGCCAGTCGGCAAGCTCCTCGTCGCCCAGCGTTAGCTTCTCCCGCAACGCGGCGGCGTGGTCGGGCCAGCGCTCGCGCAGCACGTCCATCGTCTCGAGCCCGCGGGCGATGTTCCAGCGCGCCATCACGTTGGTGAAGGCGTTGTCGTCCACGTCCTCGTGGTACTCGTCCGGCCCGATCACGTGGCGGATGTGCCGCTTGCCATCCGCCTCCGGCACCGCTCGGGATGCCCAGAAACGCGCCGTCTCGAGCAGGATCTCCGCACCGGCGCGAAGGAAGAAATCGTCGTCACCGGTGAAGCGCCAGTACTGCCACACCGCATAGGCGACGTCGGCGCTGATGTGGTGCTCCATCTGGCCGGTCAGATATCTCGACCGGCTTGCCGTCGGCCCCAATCACGCGCTCCGGCGTCGTCTCTACGCCGGTGTCGGCCGATTCCCAGGCGTAGAGCGCGCCTTTGAAGCCGAAATGCGCTGCCTTTGCGCGCGCGCCGGGCAGCGTGTGGAAGCGGTACATCAGCAGTGCCCGCGCCGCCTCTGGCCAGACCGCGGTATAGAAGGGCAGCAGGTAGATCTCGGTGTCCCAGAAGACGTGGCCGATATAGGCGTCGCCGGTGAGGGCGCGCGCGCCTATCGATACGCGGTCGTCCTCGGGATTGGCGGTGCTGGTCAGATGGTACACGGCGAAGCGCACCGCTCGCTGTATTATGTCGTCACCGTCGATGACTATGTCGCTGGCGGCCCAACGCGCATCCCAGGCGGCCTCGTGCTCGGCGAGCACGGCGCGCCAGCCTAGCGCACGGCTGCGCGCCAGCGCGGCGACGGCGTGCGGCGCCGGATCGTCCTCCAGAGAATTGGTGCGCGCCACCGCGACGAGTCGGTCGAATTCGGCCGCCTGCCCGGCTACAGAGCGCCAGCGCCAGGACCAGCGCAGCGAAAACGGACGCTCGGGGGCGAGCGGACCGTCACCCAGTCGCAACGCCGCAGCGCCGGTCATTGCCACGCCCTTGCCGGTGCCCTCCAGGTGCCAAGCGCCGAGGTCATGCTCCAGCCGCACCGGTTCCATGCCGAGGCCGGCCATCGCGAAGCTGGCCTCCAGCATCACCTCGACGCCGTCGCGGTCCAGCGAGAACCGAAGCAGCTGGAGGCCCGCCGCGCGGTCTGCCAGTGACAAGAGGCGCAGTTCATGCCCCTCGAAGGTGATGCCCGCGGGAGTGCGATGCGTCCAGGTCGACAGCAGCACGCCGCGGCGGATGTCGAGCTGGCGGATGCCGACGCGCACTTCGCCCTCGCGCGCCAGCAACGGTCTCTCCGTCAAGCAGGATGCGCACGCGGGACCAGTCGGCGACCGGCACCAGCGCAGGCACCGGCGGCTCGATATTGGGTACATCAAAGAGGCCGGCGACGTAGCAGCGCGGCCAGGATGCCCATCTGCTATATCCCAGCCAGGCTACCCAGGTCGGGCCCCGGCTGATCGAGCGCGCGGCACGCATGCCCAAGAACCCGTTGCCGAACGCGAAGCGCGAATTCGACAGCGCTCTCGGTCAGCACGTTGTAACCCTCATGGCTGAGGACCCAGCTTGGATCTTGCGTGGGTTGCAGCGCTTCTAGCATCTGGCTGTGTCTCCCAGGGCAGTGTGGGGCGTTGGCTAGTCGGCCAGTTCGCCTAGATCATTCACCACCAGATTCGCGCCATGGCGCCGAAGCTCATCGGCATTCCCCTTGCGCGCGACCCCGATCACAAGCCCGAACTTCCCGTTAGACCCGGCCTCCACTCCCGAGAGGGCGTCCTCGATAACAACCGCTCGCGCTGGCTCAACCCCGAGCAGTTTTGCTGCCATCAAATAGGTGTCCGGGGCAGGTTTCCCCGCCAAATGCTGGGCGTGGATCACGTTGCCATCGACTTGTACGTCGAAGAAGTCAGCCAGTTTGACGGCCTTTAACACAGCCGTGCAATTCTGACTCGAGGTGACGACGGCGATTTTGAACCCGCGACGGCGCAGCTCATGGATAAGTTCAACGCTTCCCTCGTAAGGCTCCACCCCTTTTTCTTCTATAATTTTGTTGACCAGGTCGTTCTTGCGGTTTCCAAGACCGTCTACGGTCTCGACCTGCGAGGGGTCGTCCGGACCTCCCTCGGGGAGCGAGATACCGCGTGATGTGAGAAAGTCGCGAACCCCGTCGTAGCGTGGTTTACCATCCACATAAAGGCGATAGTCGGTGGCAATATCGAAGGGACGAAATGCTTCGCCCCTCTGCGCCGCGCGCTTCTGAAGGTACTCGTCGAACATCTGTTTCCAGCACGCCGCGTGCACGCTTGCAGTGTCGGTGATCACACCGTCAAGGTCGAGCAGGACGGCATCGTACCGCTCGCGGGTGATCGCACGCTTGCTCTCGGGCTGCTGCATCGATCGTGCTTCATTTTTCTCGCTCACAGTGTCGTCCTCCCTGTCTCTACTGTTTGCCGCTAATCAAAGAGAGGCCCGTTTCAGACCCTCAGGGCGGGTATGTCCCGGTAATAGCCGAGTACGCACAGCGTGCCTGTATCCAATAGGAAATGCTGCCCGGACGTTGCGGGCAATCGAATCCAGCGCGCTACTAGCACACGCAGCACATGCCCGTGCGCGAACGCGCGATATCGCCCTCTGCAGTGCGCGCTCGGGCATGTGCGCCCTGAAGGTCACACGTTGTCAGCCTCGGTCGAACGGGTCCCGACTGACGCCGCCGCCTCCTGACCCCACCTCCAGCCGGTGATTTCCGGCATGTCGTCGCCGTAGTGTGAAATGTACTGCTTGTGCTCAATCAGTTTGTCGCGGATCGCCTGTTTTGCGTAGGCGGCCCGCGCCCCGAGCTTCGGAACGCGGTCGATCACGTCGCCGACCAGGTGGAAGCGATCGAGATCGTTCAACACACACATGTCGAACGGCGTCGTCGTGGTGCCCTCTTCCTTGTAGCCGCGCACGTGGATGTTGTGATGGCCGTTTCCGCCGGTAGGTCATCCGGTGGATGAGCCACGGGTAACCGTGGAAGGCAAAGATGATCGGCTTGTCCGTCGTAAACAGCGCATCGAAATCGTGGTCCGTGAGGCCATGCGGGTGCTCGCTCGCCGGCTGCAGCTTCATCAGATCGACGATGTTGATGACGCGGACCTTTAGCTCCGGCGCGTGGCGGCGCAGCAGGTCGACCGCGGCCAGCGTCTCCAAAGTCGGCACATCGCCGCAGCAGGCCATAACGACATCGGGCTCGCCGCCCCGATCGTTACTGGCCCACTCCCAAATGCCGAGGCCGGCAGTGCAGTGCTTGATCGCCTCATCCATCGTCAGCCACTGCGGGGCCGGCTGCTTGCCGGCGACGACGACGTTGACGTAGTTGCGGCTGCGGAGGCAATGGTCGGTGACCGACAGCAGACAATTGGCGTCGGGCGGCAGATAGACGCGGACGACCTCGGCCTTCTTGTTGACGACGTGATCGATGAAGCCGGGGTCCTGATGGCTGAAGCCGTTGTGGTCCTGTCGCCAGACATGACTGGACAGCAGGTAATTGAGCGAGCCGATGGGCCGCCGCCAGGGAATGTCGTTGCACACCTTCAGCCATTTGGCGTGCTGGTTGAACATCGAATCGATGATGTGGATAAACGCCTCGTAGCACGAGAAAAACCCGTGACGGCCGGTCAGCAGGTAGCCCTCGAGCCAGCCCTGGCACTGGTGCTCGCTGAGGATCTCCATGACCCGCCCGTCGGGCGCCAGGTGGTCGTCATAGGACTCGGTCTCGGCGACCCAGACGCGGTTGGTGACGTCGAGCACATCCTGCCAGCGGTTCGAGTTGTTCTCGTCCGGGCTGAACAGCCGGAAGTTCCGCGACTCCATGTTCATCTTCATGACATCGCGCAGGAACCTGCCCATTTCACGGGTCGCCTCCGCCACAGCAGCGCCCGGCGCGCTCACCTGGACGGCGTAATCGCGAAAATTCGGCAAATGCAATTCGCGCAGCAGCAAGCCGCCATTCGTGCGCGGGTTGGCGCTCATCCGGCGGTCGCCCTGCGGCGGGAGCTCGATGAGTTCGGGCCGGAGCCGGCCGCTGCCGTCGAACAGCTCCTCGGGCCGGTAGCTCTTCATCCACCCTTCGAGGATATGCACATGCTCCGGGTTCTCGTGCATCTCCCCCATAGGCACCTGGTGCGCCCGCCAGTAGCCCTCGGTGCGCCGGCCGTCGATCTCTTTCGGGCATGTCCAGCCCTTGGGTGTGCGCAGTACGATCATTGGCCAACGCGGGCGCCTGATCGAACCGTTGGCCCGCGCGTCGGATTTGATGCGCTGAATTTCTCCGATGATCGTATCGAGTGTGGAGGCCATCAGCTCGTGCATCTTTTCCGGGTCGTCCCCTTCGACGAAATGGGGCGTGTACCCGTAACCGCGGAAGAGGTGGTCCAGCTCCTCGTGGCTGATCCGCGCCAGCACCGTCGGATTGGCGATCTTGTAGCCGTTGAGGTGAAGGATTGGCAGGACCACGCCGTCAGTCGCCGGGTTCAGAAACTTGTTGGAGTGCCAGCTCGTCGCGAGCGCCCCGGTCTCCGACTCGCCGTCGCCGACGACGCAGGCGACGATCAGGTTCGGGTTGTCGAAGGCGGCCCCGTAGGAATGCGATATCGAATATCCGAGCTCGCCGCCCTCGTGAATGAGCCCGGCGTCTCCGGCGCGACGTGGCTGGGAATACCGCCCGGGAACGAGAATTGCGTGAAGAGGCGCTTCATGCCCTCTTCATTGGGAGAGATGTTCGGATAGACCTCGCTGTACGTCCCCTCGAGATAGGCGTTCGCGACAAGGCCGGGCCCGCCATGTCCGGGACCGGTGATGTAGATCATGTTGAGGTCGTGTTTTTTGATTAACCTGTTGAGATGGACGTAAATGAAGTTCAAACCGGGTGTCGTTCCCCAATGGCCGAGCAGCCGCGGCTTGATGTGCTCCTTTGTGAGCGGCTGCTTCAGCAGCGGATTGTCATAGAGATAGATCTGGCCGACGGACAGATAGTTCGCTGCCCGCCAATAGGCATCCATCAGTCTCCGCTCACTATCAGACAACGCGTTCGCCATTACCGCCTCCTCTCCCCATCAAATCTCGATCGCCATCGGTTCAAAGCGCCCGAGCGACAGCCGGTTCGGTGACTTCCGACTGCCGTTCCCTAGCCGGTTCCCCGATGCGGAACCAGGCGACGTAGAGGGCCGGCAGAAACAGCAAAGTCAGCAATGTCGCGACGATCAGGCCGCCGATGATCGCGTAGGCCATCGGCCCCCAGAACACTTCGGGCGCGATTGGGATCATACCGAGCGAGGCTGCCGCGGCGGTCAGCACGATCGGTCGCAACCGGTGGGTCGTCGCGTCGACGACCGCTTCCCAGGGGTGCAAACCCTTGGCGATATCCATGTCGATCTGGTCGATCAGGATCACTGAATTCCTGATGATCATCCCGCTCAGCGCAATGATGCCGAGGATCGCGACAAAGCCCATCGGCGTGCCTGTCGGCAGCAATGCCGCGACGACGCCGATGAGACCCAATGGCGCGACGCTGATCACCAAGAACACCTTCTGGAAGCTCTGCAATTGCACCATCAAGATAATCAGCATGAGCATGACCATCAGCGGAAAGACGGCGACAATCGAGCTGAGGCCCTTCGCGCTCTCCTCGATCGTGCCGCCGGCTTCGATCGTATAGCCCTCCGGCAATTTCTCCGCTAATTGGGCGATCGCCGGCGCCAGCTGCTTGTTCACCGTCTTCGCCTCGATCCCCGGCATGACATCCGCCTGCACAGTGATCGTGGGCAGCAGGTTGCGTCGCCAGATTACCGGCGGCTCCAACTCGTATTGGATGCTAGCGACCTGGCTCAGCGGGATAGTCTGACCATTGTCGAGCGCGACCTGCAGGTTTCGTAACGTCTGCACTGAGGCGCGTTGCTGTTCGGCGGCGCGCGCCGTTAGGTCAGTCAGGTAAATCGAATCGCGGACCTGCGTGATGACCATGCCGCTGGTGACCGCGTTGAGCGCTTCCGCGAGCGACTTGGAGCTGACGCCGAGCTGGCGGACGCGGTCCTGGTCGACCTGCAGATGCAGGCTCTTCATCGGCTCGTTCCAGTCGAAATTAATGAGCCGTGTGTTCGGGTTCTGCCCGATCGTCTGCGCAACGAGGAATGCGGCGTCGCGGGTACCTTGCGCGGTCTGGCCGCTGACGCGGTATTGCAGCGGCCAACCGACGGGCGGCCCCAGCTCCAGCGGATAGATCCTCGTGTTCAGGCTTGCGAATTGCGTTTCTAGCGCCTTTTGCAGCCGCGCCCGCACAACCTCGCGCTCGGCGATGCCCTTCGTGACGATGACGGCCTGCGCGAAGTAGTCGTTGGACAACTGCACGTTCAAGGGCAGGTAAAAACGGACGGCCCCCTGCCCGACATAAAGGCTGTAGCGGTCGATGTTTGCATCGTCCTTCAGCAAGGCCTCGAAGCGTTGGACTTCGTGCTCGGTCGCGTAAATCGAGGAATCCTGCGGCAGGCTAAGGTCGACGACCAGCTCCGGCCGGTCCGAAGCCGGGAAAAATTGCTGCTGAATGAAGCCGTAACCATAGAGTGAGGCGGCAAAGAGCGCGATTGTCGCGGCGATGACAACCCAGCGGGCGCGCATGCAGAACAGGAGGGCGGCGCGAAACAGCCGCATGAAGCGGCCGGGTTCGCCATGCCCGCCGCCATGCGGTTTCATTGTCTTTGGCAATATCGTGACCCCAATCACCGGCGCGAAGAGCACTGCGACAATCCACGAGGCCAAGAGAGCAACCGCGATGACAGCAAACAGCGAATAGCAGTATTCACCGGCGCCGCTCTTCGCGAAGCCGATCGGCACAAAGCCGGCGACGGTGACAAGCGTTCCGGTCAGCATCGGAAAGGCCGTCGTCACCCAGGCATGGGTGGCCGCATGCTCGCGGTCGATCCCCGCCTCCAATTGGCTGACCATCATCTCGATCGTGATCATCGCGTCGTCGACCAAGAGGCCGAGCGCAATGATCAGCGCGCCCAACGAGATGCGCTGTAGGCTGATCCCGGAATATTCCATGTAGACGAAGACCATCCCGAGCACGAGCGGGATCGAGCAGGCGACGACCACCCCGGCGCGCAGGCCGAGGCTTAAGAAGCTGACGCCGAGGACAATCGCGATCGCTTCCCACAACGCCTTTGTAAAACCGCCGACCGCTTCTTCGACAACGACCGGCTGGTCGGCAACAAGGTGCGCCTCGATGCCGATCGGCAATTTCGCGACGATCTGCTCCATCTTGTGCGACACGGCCTCACCGAAGGCGAGGTTGTTGCCGCCCTGGGCCATCGAGATCGCAAGCCCGATCGCCGGCTCGCCGTTGAACCGGAACATCGGCTGCGGCGGGTCCGAATAGCCTTTGCTGATCGAAGCGACGTCCGCGAGCCGGAAGAATTTGCCGTTGGCGTAAAGATTGATGCGCTTCAGGTCATCGACCGAATTGAACGCGCCGGAGACGCGAATCGCGTATCTCTCGAGATCGGTTTGAATGACGCCGGACGGCGTCACCGCGTTCTGTTCCTGTAGGCTCTGGATCACCTCGTCGCGGCTGACGCCAAGTCCCGCCAGCTGGTGGGTGTCGAATTCGAGATAGAATTTCTGGTCCTGCGCCCCGATCAGCTGCGCTTTCGCTGCATTCTTGACCGTCAATATTTGTGTGCGAATTCGTTCGACATAGTCGCGCAATTCGCGGTGCGTAAAGCCGTCGGCGGTGAACGCGTAGATAATGCCGAAGACGTCGCCGAACTCGTCATTGAAGCTCGGTCCAACAATGCCCTGCGGCAATGTCGACTTTACGTCGGCGACTTTCTTGCGGACTTGGTACCAGATGTCCGGGATCGCCTCCTTCGGGGTATTGTCGAGAACATTGACGTAGATTGTCGAGACCCCAGCCTTGGTTTCGCTCTTGAGATAATAGAGCGACGGCGTCTCCTGCAGTTTCTTCTCGATGCGGTCGGTGACCTGTAGCAGCGTGTCGTCGATCGTCGCGCCCGGCCAATAGGTCCGCACGAGCATTGTCTTGATCGAGAAGGACGGATCCTCCTCTCGCCCGAGCTCCCGGTAGGAGAGCACGCCGGCAACGACAAACAGGATCATCAAAAACCATACGAAGGAGCGGTGATTGATGGCCCATTCGGAGAGATTGAAGCCCTTCACTGCACGGCCCCCGCGTCCATCAGGGCGACCTTCTGGCCCGGCAGCAATTTCTGCACTCCAGCGGTAACGACCACATCGCCTTGCGCCAGGCCGTCGCCGACGATGACAGCAGTCGCCTTGGTAGCGCTGGACCGTGATCGGTTCAACTGCACCGTATTGTCCTTCTCGACGAGCCAGACGGTGGGCTTTCCGTCCTTCTGGAACAGCGCGCTTCCCGGTATCGCGACGGTCTCGCCCTCATCCAGGGTCACCGTGCCGACGACATTGGCCCCGAGCCGCATCTGCAGCGGCGCCTCCGGCAATGAGACGCGCACCGTATAGGTGCGAGTGGCGGGGTCAGCTTGCGGCGAGATATAGCGGACCGTGCCCGCCGTCTCGATTTCGGGGTTGCTGACGAGGTGGACCGTGACCGTCGGGTCCTTCGGGCGGTTTTTGAAGGCACCCTCGGCGATGTTGAAGACTGCCTCGCGTTCGCCGGGTTGCGCAAGACGAACCACCATTTGTCCGGCGCTGACGACCTGCCCTGGATCTGCGCCGATGGCGGAAATGACCCCGGCGGCGTCGGCCTTGAGGTCTGTGTAGCCGAGGTTCTCGCTGGCTTGGGTCTGCCGGGCGCGCGCCGCGTCGAGCTGGGCTTGCGCGGTTTTGGATGTCTTCAGCGCTTGATCATACGCGACTTGAGTGGTGTGGCCATTCTTCAGCAGTTCGCGCTGGCGGGATTCCTGAGCCTGGCTCCGTGCTACCTCGGCCTCGGCCTTGACAACCTCGGCCTTGGCGACTTCAAACTCTTGTCGGTATTGCTGCGGATCGAGGCGCGCTAGGAGCTGGTCCTTCTTAACCTCGGTCCCGACATCGACGGGCCGTTCGAGGATCTTGCCGTTGACCCGAAAGCCGAGATCGGCCTGATAGCGGGGTTGGATCTCGCCGGTTAGCGACACCTTCTCCCCCCCTTCGTGCAATTCCACGGTCACGGTGCGCACCGGCCGGATAGGTGTCGCAGCGGCTTTTTCCTCTTTCTGACAGGACGCCAAAACCAGCAACAGAACGAGAGCACCGATCTTGCCCAACTTAAACGGGACGCATCGGGACAACGCCGCTTTACCAAGTCTGTTTCGCTCATGATCGGCACGTCACCCGGTCCAGGTCAGTTCTGAAATAGTGGGGCCGCGCGAAGCCCTGGCGTTGATCTAAATCATCGGTGCGGTTTATGTCGAAGGACCAAAGCTTGCCCACCGATGCGAGCCTAAATCTCCCGATTTCTTCACCGACTATGCAGAAATTGGAAAAATTCAGAAGGCGCTGAAACGCGTTCCCGGCGTACGTTGGAGTGTGGTCGATGGGGTCTCGCCGAATATCGCGCGGTAGGTTCCGGCGAAGCGTCCGAGTTGCGCAAAACCGAAACGGTGGGCGACCTCTGCAACATTCACGGTATCGGGATCTGCATCCCGCAGCGCGCTGTGTACTTCTCTCAATCGGCGCAACAGTACGTACCGGATCGGGCTCATGCCCAGGTACTCCACGCAACAGTCGCGGAGCGTCCAATAGGTGGCGCCGACCCGTTCGGCCATGTACAAAGTTTCGCCGGATTTCGCTTCTAGTGCATCTTCGAGGCGGCGTAACACACTCGCGCGTTGGCGATGGACATTGCGCACCTTCCCTGAATGGCCGGCCGCCAGGCAAAAAACCATAGCCTCCATCAAGGCCTCTTCGATCGCCCGCGCCACTTCGGGCTTGGCAAGAATATCCGGGGCGGTTTTTGCGAGATGACCAGTTGCTTCGTGCAGCTGTCGCAGCCGCGGCAACGACGGCGAGGCAGGCCTGATCGGAAGCATGAAGCTCGGCGGCGTCAATTTGCGTCCAATGATCGCTCTGCCCGCGGCGGCGAGATCTTCGGGCAGCAGCGACATCGTGCCCCATCCGCTGACCGTCGAGGATCGAAGGTAGTACGGCCAATGGAGCCCAAACATGGCAATTTGATCTTGCGACGTTTCGATGCCATTGGCCAACATGGCTGGATGGCTGGAGTCGGTCGCGAAAAGGATTAAGGACCGGGCCCCGCTCGGTGTAACCCTCATGATCCGGGCCAGGTCTTCGTCAAAGCGGCCCATCTGCAACCGGTGCAGGTCGATAAGCGTCGCCTCGGCACGAAACTTTCCCCGCTCGGTGACGAGACCGTCGATGGACAGATTTCGTATACCCGCAAAATACGCATCGGGGTCGGTAAATGTGCGGACAGCGCTCGAGGGCATCCCCCCACCTCGACGAGCCAGACTCGTATGCCGAAAATAAGCGCGCCCGCACAGCGAACGATTGATCCTTATTCATGTCAAATGAAATTTCCAGGCCTTGCTGGTCACGAAACTGCGAGCTACAAATTCTTAAAAAATGCATAGGCGCGCCGGCCCGCGGGTGATTTTCTTTCGAACGACACGCGCGATATGGAGGCCGTGCGCTTTTGCGCCGCCGCTCGCGACGCCCGTCCGCTGATGCAGATCAAGGTCGGGCGTGACAATGCGCCGCCATTTGATCTCTCCTCAATCAAGAGGCAATGATGCAACAACGATCCGGACAAGGCTCGAACAAATCTGCGGCTGCGTTTTCGCCGTGGCCGTTTTTCACGGCAAACAGCGCGGTCGAGTATTGGGTCGATGCGTGGCAGCGCTCGATTCTGCTGCTCGATGTACTGCGTCAGCGCGGCAACAATTATCTCGAGCATAATGCGCGCAAGGCGCCGCACGTGCTCAGCTTCGACGTCGAGCTGGTGCTCGACGGGCGCTCGCTGCCGCGCCCCGTCAACTACGCGCTGGTGCGCATCGTCCCGCCCAAAAGGACCGCGGTCGAACGGAACAAACGACCGTTTATCGTTTTCGACCCGCGCGCCGGCCACGGCCCTGGGATCGGAGGCATGAAGCACGACAGCGAGATCGGCGTCGCGCTTTCGGCAGGTCATCCCTGCTATTTCGTCGGTTTTCTGCCCGATCCGATGCCCGGTCAGACAGTCGAAGCCGTTTGCGAGGCAGAAGCTCGGTTTGTTGAAGAGGTCGTGGCTCGACATCCGGACGCCCAGGGCAAGCCTTGCCTGATAGGTAATTGCCAGGCCGGCTGGCAAATCATGATGATGAGCGCGGCTCACCCCGATATCGTCGGACCGATCATGCTCGCGGGATCGCCGCTCTCCTATTGGGCCGGCGTGCACGGCAAAAACCCGATGCGCTATCTCGGTGGTCTGTTGGGCGGGACCTGGCTGACTTCGCTCGCCGGGGACCTCGGCAAGGGCATTTTCGACGGCGCCAATCTCGTCGCAAACTTCGAAGCCCTGCACCCCGACAATACTTATTGGAAAAAGATCTATAACCTGTATTCAAAGATCGATACCGAGGCATCCCGTTTTCTCGAATTCGAGAAATGGTGGGGCAGCCCCGTGCTGCTGAACGCACCGGAGATGCAGGCGATTGCCGACCAGCTGTTCGTCGGCAACAAGCTCGCCGCTGGCGAACTGCGCAGCTCCGAGGGCCTGAGGATCGACCTGCGCAATATCAAATCGCCGATCGTCGTGTTCTGTTCCTGGGGCGACGACATCACGCCGCCGCAGCAGGCGCTGGACTGGATCCTCGACCTCTATGACCACGAGGATGAGATCGTCAAGGCCGGCCAGACGATCGTCTATTGCCTTCACCAGAGCATTGGCCATCTGGGCATCTTCGTGTCCGGCAAGGTGGCGACAAAGGAGCACGGCGAGTTCGCGCAATCGATGGACATGATCGATCTGATGCCGCCCGGTCTTTACGAGGCGGTGATTACCGGAGTGGACGACACCGTCGAACACCCGGAGTGGGTACAGGGAAATTACCTGTTCAGCCTCGAGACCCGCACGCTAGAAGATGTCCGTGCCCTTGGGGGCAACAGCCCGAAGACGACCTGCGGTTTGCCACAGCGGCGAGAGTGTCGGAAATCAACCGGGGACTCTACCGCACCCTTCTGAGCCCGGCAGTGCGAACGGCGGTTACCGAGCAAAGCGCCAAATCTCTCCGCCGATTGCACCCTAACCGCTTGCGCTTCCAGATGTTCGCGGACGAAAACCCGTTAATCGCGCCGGTTGCAGCCTGGGCAGAGGCCGTCCGCGCCGATCGCCGCCCCGTCAGCCCGGATAACCCCTTCCTCGCTTGCGAGCGAATGTTATCGGGCATCATTTCCGATGGGCTCGAAGCCTGGGGGAAGACACGCGATCTGATGCAGGAAGAAATCTTCCTGAACACTTATGCCTCGCCTTGGCTGCAGGCGTTGGTCGGCCTGCGCGCCGACGGGTCATCGCCGACACGGCGGGCCGAGCGCGACCTGGCGCGAGAGGCAATCGCCAAGCAGACCGCCGCGTACCTGGAGCAGCGCATCGATGAGGGCGGCTTGCTCGAAGCGGCAGTGCGCGCACTGATCTATGTGCGCCTTCCGGAAGGCAAAGTTGACGAGCGCGGATTTGCCGCCCTCAAGCAAATCGGCGCTGAATTGCCATCCGCCAAACGCATCGGCTTTGCCCGGTTCAAAGACCTGGTGAGGGAGCAATATCTGATCTTGCTCTTGGATACAGAGCGGGCGATTGCTGCGCTACCGAAGCTGCTGCCCGACGATCGCCGGCAATGCGAGGAAGCGCTTGCGCTAGTGTGTCGGGTACTGGCGTCCCGCGGGGCTTTGCCGAAGGAGGGCAGCCGGCGCCTCGAACGCATCGAGACTATCTTGCTCGGTCCACCGCCGGAGAGGGGCAGGGACAAAGCGGACAAAGCGGCCTGATCGGCCGAAGAAGGGCGAGCCATGGAAACAACAAGGCCGACCGAGCCGCGCGAACGATACGACCGGCTTGTGCGCGCGGCCCAAACCCTGCCGCCGGTGACGACGGCGGTCGCGCATCCGTGCGACCAGATCTCGATTGAAGGAGTGGTTGAGGCGGCGAGGTTGGGGCTGATTGCGCCCATCCTGGTTGGGCCCCCGACCCGCATTCGCGACGCGGCACAGAAGGCGGAGTCCGATATATCCGCCTTCCCAATCGAGGCCTCGGCGCACAGTCACGACTCGGCCGCGAAGGCGGTCGAGCTCGTCCGGCAAGGGGAGGCCGAGGCGCTGATGAAGGGCAGTCTCCACACCGACGAGCTGATGGGTGCAGTTGTCGCCCGGGAGACCGGAATCCGCACGGCGCGGCGGATCAGCCATTGCTTTGTGATGGATGTCCCCGGCCACAAGGACCCGCTGATCATCAGCGACGCCGCAGTGAATATTGCCCGACCTCGCCGACAAAGTCGATATCGTGCAGAACGCGATCGATCTCGGCCATGCATTGGGATTTCAAGAGGTGCGGGTCGCGATCATGTCGGCGATGGAGACCGTCAATCCCGCCGTCCCATCGACTATCGAAGCGGCGGCGCTGTGCAAAATGGCAGAACGCGGTCAGATCACGGGCGGGATTTCTCGACGGCCCGCTGGCGCTCGACAATGCGATCAATGAAGAGGCGGCAGCGATCAAGCACATCGTTTCGCTGGTGGCCGGCCGCGCCAACGTGTTGGTCGTGCCGGATCTCGAAGCCGGCAACATGCTCGCCAAAAGCCTTTCTTTCCTCGGCGGTGCGGCTGCCGCCGGCATCGTGCTCGGCGCGCGCGTGCCGATCATCCTGACCAGCCGCGCCGATAGCGTCATCACCCGCCTTGCTTCTTGCGCCGTCGCAAGCCTCGTGGCAGATGCGCGGCGCAAGAGTGCCGCAGCAGCGGTCAGATGAGCGAGAGCACGCACGTGCCGCAATCACCCCCGGGGAAGCCGCACCCCTCCATCCTCAACGGAAAGAAGGCGCTGATCGTCGGCGTTGCCAATGACCGATCGATTGCCTGGGGATGCGCCGAGCAGATGCATCGCGCCGGCGCCGAGATCGCAATGACTTATCTCAATGACAAAGCTCGACACTATGTCGAGCCGCTGGCCTCGGCGGTAGAGGCGCCGCTGCTGCTTCCGTTGGAAGTTCGCGACCCGGCGCAGCTAGATGCACTGTTCGAGGCCATCACAGCGAGATGGGGACGCCTCGATATTCTCGTGCACTCGATCGCCTTCGCGCCGCGGAGGGCCCTTGAAGGACGAGTCACCGACTGTCCCCGCGACGACTTCCTGACCGCGATGGACGTTTCATGCTGGTCGCTGCTGGATCTGACGCGCCGTGCCGAGAAAACATCTTCGCGATGAGTTATCATGGCGCCAACGAGGTGATCGAGAATTACGGGATCATGGGGCCGGTCAAGGCGGCGCTCGAGTTCGGCGGTCCGTTATCTCGCAGCCGAGCTTGGACCCAAGGGCATTCGCGTGCACGCCGTCAGCCCCGGCCCATTGGCGACCAGAGCCGCGTCCGGGATTCCCGACTTCGACGCACTGATGGAACGTGTGGCTGAGCGCGCGCCGGCGCGACGGCTGGTGACGATCGAGGAGGTGGGCGCCGCTTGCGTCTTTCTCGCGAGCAACTACGCCGGGGCGATGACGGGCGACACGATCTATATCGACGGCGGCTATCACATCCTCGGCTGAAGGACTCTCTTGCATGAGCAAAACCTCGCCAGAGCCGCTGATCGGCGTGATCAATGCCGGTTCCTCTTCCGTCAAATTCAGCTTCTACGGTTGGAGGTGTAGCGCTCGGCGCGGCGGCGACTGACCCCGCCGTCAACTCGGCCGGGCGCGCCTCTAGAAGGCGCCTTTGGTGTCAGTGCCGCCTTGTCTCCGTTAAGCGGGTCGGAGCTGCGCTTGGCTGTCGCCCGGACTATGGGACGAGAGCCGAGGTGTTGCTCTGCCGGGTAAAGGCCACAGTTGTGGGGAAGGTTCCAGCCGCGCTCGGAGCACGGGGCGGCTAACGTCGAGCCGAGACCAGGAGAAACATCGGCCGCTGCCGTTCATCCTCGAGAGCCGGCCGTGCCGCGATCTGCTCGTCCGTTGGACCCCATTCTTCGATATGCGAAAGCGTGAAACCCAGCCGCAGCAACAAATTTAGGTACGTCGTCAGCGTGCGGTGCTGCTTGATCACGCCCTTGGCGAGCCAGTCCGTGCTGCGCGGTCCTTCGCAAAGGTAGCTGTCGACGGGCCATGTCTTATGGCCATCCACGCCGACTGACCAGCCCGGCTGCATCGGTGCGGTGAAGATCGGGTGCTCGACGGAAAAGACGAGATGCCCGCCTAGGGTGAGGGTGCGGTGAACCTTCGACAGCAACTCGCTCAGATCTTCGACGTAGTGGAAGGCGAGGGAACTGTAGGCGAGGTCAAATGCCGCCTGGGGCAGTTCGGCACCGTCCATGTCCGCCCTGAGGTAGGTTATCGCCGCATCCGTAGTGGTGGCCCGGGCCCGCGCCAGCATCTTCTCCGACACATCGATGCCGAGGACCGCCGCCGCTCCGTGCTGCCGCGCCCAACGGCAGAACCAGCCAAAGCCGCAGCCGAGATCCACCACTCGGAGGCCCCGCAACTCCGGAAGCAGCGCCTTGAGCGCGGGCCATTCGGCAGCGCCGTCCAGCCCCTCGACCGAGCGGCCCAATCGACTGTAGCCCTCGAAGAACTCCGGGTTGTCGTAGATGTTCTGAGCCATCGCCTGCGCCGTAAGCTGAAGAGACATGCTCAAATTTGGGGGCGTCGCAGCTCGTTCAATGTTCGGAAGGTGCTCTGACCGGTGGAGACCCGCTTGCCGGCCGGGCGCGGGCGTATGATGATCTGTCCAAACTATGGCATGGGTCTGACCGCCGATAAATCGACGCGAATTCGTGAAAACCAGCTTGGCCGGAGCGGCAGCCCTGGCGGCCCCGCAAATCGTGCGCGCCGATGCTCGGACGACGATCAACTTCGTACCGCACGCCGATCTCGCCTCGCTCGATCCGGTCTGGACCACCGCCGATATCACCCGTAATTTTTCATTGGCCGTCTACGACACGCTTTACGGCTATGATGCGGAATTTAAAGCCCAGCCGCAGATGGTCCAAGCCCACACGACCGAAGATGGCGGCAAGCAATGGGACCTCACACTGCGCGACGGCTTGAAATTTCACGACGGCACGGCAGTCCTGGCGCGCGACTGCGTCGCCACGATCCGGCGATGGGCCAAGCGCTATCCATTGGGTCAGGCAATGATGGCCCGCACCGACGAGCTCTCCGCCGTGTCCGACCGTGTAATCCGCTTCCGCCTCAAAAGGCCGTTTCCATTATTACCGGAGGCATTGGCGGAGCCCTATTGCTCGATCATGCCGGAGCAGTTGGCCAAGACCGACCCTTTTGAGCAGATCAAGGAGGCAATCGGCTCCGGGCCATTCAAATTCGTGGCGTCCGAGCGCATACCCGGTCAGCGCGTCGTTTTCGAGAAGAACCCGGATTATGTCCCGCGCGCCGACGGAAAACCGAGCTTCAGCGCCGGTCCCAAGGTGGTCTATGTCGACCGCGTAGTGTGGAATTTCGTGCAGGATCCCTCTACCGCCTCGGCGGCGCTCGCGCAGGGCGAGATCGATTGGTGGGAAAACCCGACGATCGACCTTATCCCTCAACTCAAACGCAACAAGGATCTGGTAATCACGGTCAAGGACCGCACCGGCGAGATCGGCTGCCTCCGGTTCAACCATCTATATCCGCCGTTCGACAATCCCGCCGTTCGCCGCGTCGTGCTGTCCGCGATCGACCAGAAGGAGGTGATGACCGCGGTCGCCGGGGCGGAGCCGAGTTTGATCAAGACCGATGTCGGGCTCTTTGTGCCGGGTACGCCGATGGCGAGCACTGTCGGCGTCGAGATCACGCGAGGGCCAAAGGATCTCGACAAGTTGAAAAAGGACCTGGCCGCTGCGGGGTACAAAGGCGAGCGCGTCGTTGTGCTCGCCGCCTCGACCATTCCGGTGATCTTCGCCGAGGCGCAGGTCGCCACCGACGTGCTGCAGCGCATCGGCATGAACATCGATTTGCAGACGATGGAGTGGGGCAGTGTGGTCGCACGGCGCGCCAGCCGCGAGCCGATCGACAAGGGCGGGTGGAACATCTTCTACACCTATCTCGGCGGCATGGGGAATATCTCGCCCGGCCCCGATATCGCGATCCGCGCGAGCGGCGCCGATGCCTGGTTCGGCTGGCCGAGCGATCCGAAAATGGAGGCGTTGCGGGAGGCCTGGTTCGATGCGCCGGACCTCGAGGCGCAGCAAAAAATCTGCCGCGAGATGCAGCAGGAATTCTGGCAGAACCCCACCTACGTACCGCTCGGCATGTATGACCAGCCGGTCGCGTACCACTCCTATCTGCAGGATGTGCGAGATGGCTGGCCGCAATTCTATGGCGTGCGACGAGTCTGAGCCGGTCTTTCGCCGAGATGACGCTCGACGAGAACCATGAGCGTATTCATCAGTATGCTTTATGCGGCGCTCGGTGTAGGCGTCGCCGAGCTCTTGCTGCAAGGCATCATCGGCGTTCTTGGCGAAGATGCGACGAAACTCCGTTATCTCGCCATATCGCTGGCAGTTTTCTTTGTTATTTCGGTAATGTTTTTGGACCCTCCCAGAGCGCGGGCCGAGGCCGCGATTGGTCTTAAACCGCGCAAATCGGTTCAATTTTGCCCTTCATAAGAAGGAAAATATCGGTACTGATATGCCTCTGGCTTCCTCGAGTTAGTGCGGCAGTGGCGGCAGGGGTGCATCCGTCGCGAAGCGGAATATCGTCGTCGAATGGAAATCCTGCCCCCGCTTCAACTCCGCGGTCGGAAGGTTGGGCTTGTTGGGGCTGTCGGGGAAATGCTGCGTCTCGAGCGTGAATGCCTCGGTCTGGCGATACGTCGTGCCCGATGAGCCGACGACCGAGCCGTTCATGCCGTTGCTGGTATAGACCTGCACACCCGGCTCGGTGGTGAAACAATCGATCCCCCGGTCGGTTCGCGGGTCATAGGTGCGCGGCAAACATCACGCTGTCGCCGGGGCGTTGGTTCAGCACAAAGTGATGGTCATGGCCCGCTGTGATCGCAACGCCGCGCGCCACATTTGCGCTGAGTTCGCCGTCGAGGGGAAAGCGCATGGCGCTCATTAGGGAGCAGGGATCGGGGCCGACTAGTCGGCCGCGATCAGCTCCCACGTCAGTTCGCGCTGTTCGGTTCTGTCGCCGGATCGACGCGGCGGGGGACGCAAGATCATCCGATCCCCGTCAAATCGAACCTCGCGCACCTGCTCGCTGCCGATCCGGGACGGATCTGATGCGGCGTCGACCTTGGTGACCAGCCGCGCGCCATCAAACTTGTAGTTGCCACAATACGAAGAGTAGTCTCGCTGTACGCCGTGCGGGAGCTCCGGGCGTCCATCGCACACGACCGACATCATTCGCCCATCCGCGCTGAACGTAACCCGGCCCATGCCCCTGGCGCCATAGGGTGGTGGCAGTGGCTGACCATCCCCGTCATGTGCGGCGGCGGCCACCAACCGCCATGTCCCGACAATTGATCGCATTCAGCCTCTCCTTGGCTCGGCAAGTTCGGTCGATCCTGGTGTGGCGGCCGTGCGCCGCATCGCCGGCGGTGCTGCCGGAATATTGCTCAGGTCGATTTGCGGCATCGGCAAATCGAGTGCGCCAAGCACCGCGTTGGCCAGCTCGTTGTAGTCCTTGAAGCTGCGGCGCAGCCAGCTGCGCCAATTGGCCATGCCGCCGCTGGCATGCAGCTCGAAGGCCGATTCACGGCCGTCGAGCGCCGACGAGACGTGGTCCCAGGCCAATTGCAGCAGAGCCGAACGCTGCAACGCGGTGTAACCGCCGCCGCCAAACGATTCTTCGAGGCCCGCAGCCATTTCGGGCGCCGCGAGATCGCGGTCGGACGGGGCGACGACGAGTGAGGAGCCAGGAACGATCCGTAGGATCTCGGAGATCCGCTGGCGGGACTTGAGGAGCGAAATGCCGCCCGCCGCGAGATGGGCGTGACTGGGGAAGCAATAGCCTGCCGGCGTGAAATCGGGATCGCGCTCGGCCGCCGTCAGACAGCTGCGCACAGCCTGCACCTCGACGATCACATCGACCAGGTACTCGATGGTCTGCTCATGCTCCTTGAGACCCATGGCATGGGTCAAGGCCAGTGCCAGACCCAGCGTGAACTCCGCCTTCGACAGCCAGCCATAGAGGTGATGCCAGCGCAGCCAGCGCGGGATCGCCTCCGGAGCAGGATCGACAAGAAACACACGCTCCCAGGGGACGAACACGTCATCGAGCCACATCTGGCCGTCGAGCTCGTCATAGCGGCTGCTGAGTGGTGAAACGAACGGGTTGCTGTCGCGCGCCGCGATCTTGCGGCACAGCGTGGTGACGCCGGCTGCATTGACCGGCACGATAAAGCTTGCGCGATGCTCGCCGATATCGATGCCGCAGAGAGCGCCGATATAAACGTCCTCGGCATAGGCCGGGCTCGTATGCATGCCGACCTTGCCGCGGATGACGACCCCGGCATCGCTCTCGCGCACCAGCTTCAACGCGACCCGGTCGCGCGGGTCCGGACGCATTCGCTGACCAATGATCGGGGCGCCGCCGCAATAGGTGAGAAACCGGCCGGTTCGCGCGATCATCTCGCGGTAGGCCACAGCCTCGGCGACCTGCTGTCGCGAGGCGTTGCGGGACTGCACGGCGGTCAGCACGCCGAGCGCGATCAGATTGCCGTAGGCCGGCGTGTGCGTGATGTTGCCGGCGCTCAAAAATATCGTTTTCGCGAAGGACCGGCCCATGCCGATCAGATCCGTCACGCCTTTCGGCACCACATAGGCCCACGGCACCCGCTTCCCGTCGGCATCCGCCGGCGCCAGCAGCACCTCCTCCCAAGCGGGGTCGAGATGGCGGTCGTACCAGGCGGCGTATTCCTCGACCATCGGCCGCGTGGCGGGGTGCGCCGTGACGTCCGCGGCCCAGCCCTCACCCATAACCCACACCCTGCGTCCATCGCGCAGGGCCTCGCGGTATTCGGCGCCGGTTCTCATCTCATCTCAATAAACCGCGCCGCCGCTGCCGTATAGGCCCCGTTCGCCGCTTCAAGCTCGAATGCTGGATTCCTTGCGCAGGACGCAGAGCGATCAACGGCATCGCCGAGTTGGCCACTCAATATTTCTCCACCGGATTATGGCTTTAGTTTCCCGCTGCCTGCCGGCGGGGGGTCTGCAGTCGTCCGACCGCTGTGGCGCTGGTGCGCCTTCGATTGGGTCGGCGTCGAATTCAACTCGACTTTGAGAAAGTCCAATACCCTCAATCACCACCGGGCCGGAATTGGAACAGACAATTGGCGGCACGACCTGGCCCACCCGCACTGGCGCCCGATGATGGCCGCGCGGCGGTTAGCGCCTCATCAACATTCGCGCCTCGTCGCGCGCCGTGAGCAGAAAATTGACATGGGTGGGGCGAAATTTTACCTTGAGTTGAGGCATCATGGGCTTTACATCCGACGCCTTAACCATTGGGAGGATCGCTATGTCTCGAAGTTTTGCGCTCGCTTCGGTCGTCGTCCTGGGGACGACGCTGGCCGTCCCATCTTTCGCCGATGGCGGGAAGCACTGGGTCGCGACCTGGGCCACCTCGCCCGCGACCTTCTTCGTCTATACCGCGCCGGTGCCGCCGGTCTATCCGCCGGGCGCTCCCACCACCTTTGCCCCGGCCAACATTCAGCCCGACCTCGTCTTCCCCTTCCCCGATGCCGCCACCACCGGCGCCACTGCCAACAACCAGACCTTCCGCTCGATCATCAAGCCCGATCTCTGGGGCAACACCATGCGCTTCCGCTTCTCCAACACCTTCGGCAGTCAGCCCGTGACCTTCAGCGCCGTCACCGTGGGCCTGCAGGAATATTCGGGCAATGTCGTCGATGGCACGATGGCGCGGGTGACCTTCGGCGGCCGCCGGTCGGTGACCATCCCCGTCGGCCAGGAAATCTGGAGCGACGCTACCAAGCTCACATGGGTCGATGGCGACGGCGACGATCCCAACCTGCAAGGGCGGAACCTCGCCGTCTCCTATGCCATTGCCGGCGATAGCGGGCCCATGACCTTCCACAGCGGCGCCAACCAGACCTCCTTCATCACCGCCGCGGGCAGCGGCGACCACACCGCCGACCTCGACGTCTTTGCCTATGAGTTCACCACGGCCTCGTGGTTCTTCATCGACGCGGCCGACGTCATGGCGCCCGCCGACACCATCGTGGTCTGCGCCTTTGGCGATTCGATCACCGATGGCACGCACACCACGTTCAACATCAACGACCGCTGGTCAAACGTGCTGTCGCGCCGGCTGCACAACGCCTATGGCAACAAGGTGAGCGTGGTCAACGAGGCGATCGGCGGCAACCGCGTGGTCAACCCGGTGGTCTTCCCCGCGACCTCGGGCCAAGCCGCGACCGACCGGCTCAACCGCGACGTGCTCGGGCTTTCCGGCCTCACCCATGTGGTCTGGCTCGAAGGCATCAACGATCTGGGCGGCGGCCACACCGTGGATGTCCATCGAAGCGGGCTACCAGAGTATCGTCGCCACGCTCCATGCGAACGGCATCAAGGTCATGGGCGCCACCATGACCTCGGCCTTGGGCATGCTCAATCCCGCCGAGGGCTGGTACCCCGGCTATACCGGCGGCGGGGACAACGGCCCAGTGGTGGACGCCAATCGAATGATCCTCAACACCTATATCCGGACCTCCGGGCTCTATGACGGCGTGGCCGATTTCGACGCGGCGACGCTCGATCCCTCGACCGGCAACATGAAGGCGGAATATCTGCCCAACAGCCAGTTCACCGAGCTGCCCTGGGATTATCTCCACCCCAATCATGCCGGCTACACGGCCATGGGCGAAGCAATCGACCTCTCGTTCTTCGCCTCGCATCATCATTGAGGCAAGCGTAGGACCCGAGCCCCGCCGGCATCAACGCGACCCGGTCGCGCGGGTCCGGATGCATTCGCTGACCAATGATCGGGGCGCCGCCGCAACAGGTGAGAAACCGGCCGGTTCGCGCGATCATCTCGCGGTAGGCCACAGCCTCGGCGACCCGCTGTTGCGAGGCGTTGCGGGACTGCACGGCGGTCAGCACGCCGAGCGCGATCAGATTGCCGTAGGCCGGCGTGTGCGTGATGTTGCCAGGGCTCAAAATATCGTTTTCGCGAAGGATGAAAGCACCGAGCAACGCGCCGCCTTCGGGGCGGGGTAACCCCCGCCAGTTGGAGAGCCTCGGCGCTCATTACTATATAGGCAACGCTAAAATTGCCACAATGTTCGCGTCTCATGGAGCTTCGGGAAAGCGCCGATGGGCTGCGCTGGGCGATCGGGCGAGCTGGATGGCTGTTATTTGGGTGCAAATAGCGAAAACAGCGGGGAGAGCTGTGGGGAGAACCGAGCCTGATGTGCACCTGATAAAACAGATGGAACAGGTGACAACGTCGGCTTTGGGAGGACCGATGTGGCGCTTCCCCAGGATTCCGAGCATAGGGTCACGGACTCGGTAGAAATCCTTCTATTTCTGATTTGGCAATTACTGCATTGGCTGTTATTTGGCTGCAAAAACAGCCAGAAGAGGCCGAGGGCGACCTGTGGCAATGCTGCCGGCCCTAACCGGCGGTTCCACGAACCGGGCCACATGGGCTGCCGAGCCGTTGCTCTGCCAAATTCGGTGAGACTGATCCATAACCGCGGAAATCTGGCTTGCGCATCGCGATCCGAGGGGCTTGGCGGGTACGAAGTAACTTCTGTCGCGATGCTTGACACTGTTACCGTTAAACGCAGTATTATCTTCAGATAAGGTCCGAATTAACCAGAATTAGTGTGGGAGGACGCGATGAAAAGAGCATTGATCAGTACAGCGCTGGCGGCGTTGCTGATGGCTGGCGGCATAATGCCGGCCGGCGCCTGGGATCGCGGCGAAACCGAGATCTTCGCGATTCTGCCACACTTGCCGGGCGGGGCGGTGCCGAGCGAAGGGCTGACGGTCGGCCCGGACGGCACGGTTTACACGCCGACCTTTGGCATCAACAGTCAGGGCGCGGTCCCTGGCCCGCCGCATCTGTTCTCCTTCAATTCGAACGGCCAGTTGCTCCACGATGCTGCGCTGGTCAATCCCGGGAGCCCCCAGCCCAGTACCCTCCTGCTCGGCCTGGTATTTCAGAAATCTTCCCAGACATTGCTGATCTGCGATCTTTCCAACGGCATTGTCTGGCAGGCCGATCCGAAGACGGGCAAAGCGACCGTGTTCATGAACACCGCACAGGGTCCTAATTCCGGCCTCAACGCTCTGACCTTCGACAAGGCGGGCAACGTCTACGTATCGGATTCGTTTTTAGGCGTGATCTGGAAGACTGGCCCTAACGGCGGGTCCCCATCGATTTTCATCGATTCTCAGACATTGTCGCCGCAGGCCGCCACGGGGGTGATCCTGGTGCCGCCATTCGGCGCCAACGGTGTCGAGTTCAACAACGAATATACTGAGATGTACGTCGCGAACACCGCCTATCACTCGATCGTCGAGGTACCCGTGACCTTAAACCCGGACGGGTCCGTATCGGTGGCCGGCCAGGCACAGGTGCTGACGACCGGCATCAACGCACCCGACGGCATCGCGGTCGACAGACACGACAATCTCTGGGTCGTGGCCAATCAGCAGGACGAGATCGACGTGATCAACCCCAACGTCGTCACCTCGCAAGGCACGCTCGCAAAGGTCATCGCGAAGCGCGGCGACTTCCAGGGCATCAGCGAGGACGGCACGGTGCAAGGGCTGCTCTTCCCGGCGAGCCCGGCGTTCAGCCCTGACAGGAAATACATCTATACGTCGAACCTTGCTTTGTTCCTGCCTTTTGCGGGAGTTCCGGAGCCGGCGATCGATTCGCCTTGGACGCTCAAGGTCAAGCATTACCCGATCGCCAAGATCAGCGCCGAAATCCCTCCACTGACCGAGCAGGAAGAGAAATAGGCGAGTTATCGACTCACGGGCGCACCGCCGGGGCGTCCATCGGCATCCCGCGGACCCGCTCCATCAGGTAGAATTGCCGCTCGTCGGGTGCGATCTTGGCTGCCAGCTCCGCAAACAAAATTGCGATGATCCGCCGTCGCCCCCAATTTCCTCCGCAGACGCAGGATCTCGTTAACTCGTCTCCCGGCGTATATCGAAGGCTCAGCGACCCCGTGTCTATTCCCAAAATCGCAAAGCACCGGGCCGACCAGCTGCTAGTCGAGCGGGGTCTCGCAGAAAGCCGGGCCAAGGCTCAAGCGTTGGTCCTCGCCGGGGTCGTCAGCTGCGCCGGTCGGCGGATCGACAAGCCGGGCGAACAACTCGCCGCCGATGCGGCGCTCTCCGTCAAGGGGGCCGCTCATCCCTGGGTCTCGCGCGGGGGCGTCAAGCTCGCCCACGCCTTCGGCCATTTCGGGATCGTCATCGACGGCAAGACGGCGCTCGATATTGGCGCCTCGACCGGCGGCTTTACCGACGTGTTGCTGTCGCGCGGCGCCGGGCGCGTCTACGCCGTCGACGTCGGACACGGTCAGCTCGCCTGGAGACTGCGGCAGGATCCGCGGGTCGTCGTCCACGAGCGACTGAACGCCCGCCACCTGACTCGAGCCCATGTTCCCGAGCCGGTCGACGTGATCACTTGTGATGCAAGCTTCATCGGTCTCGCGACGGTATTGCCGGCACCGCTGGCGCTCGCCGCCGAAGAGGCGGAGCTTGTCGCGCTCGTCAAGCCGCAATTCGAGGCCGGCCGCGAGCATGTCGGCAAAGGCGGGGTGGTGCGCGATCCCACCATCCATCACGAGGTCTGCGAGCGCGCCGCCGCCTGGGTCGCGGCCCAGCCGGGTTGGACGGTGGTTGGCGTCGTCGAGAGCCCGGTGCTAGGCCCCGAAGGCAACCGGGAATTCCTGCTCTACGCCCGCCGGAAAGGCGCAGATGAGAAGGAAAGGCAATGACGCAAGCCCCGACCCGGTTTGCCGGCTTCCGACCCGCCGCGTTCGCGTTCTTCAGCGAACTGCGCGACAACAACGACCCGGCCTGGTTCAAGCCGCGCAAGGCGGTCTACGAGGCCGAAGTGCTGAGCCCCTTCCGCGAGTTGATCGCCGCGGTCGGCGCGGCGCTGCGCGAAGCCGGGTTGCCGCTGGTCGGCGATGCCAGGCACGGCATCTTCCGCATCTATCGCGACGTACGTTTCTCGCCGGACAAGCGGTTGTACAAGACGCATGCCGGGGCGGTGCTGACGCGCTCCGGCCGGAAACGTGATCCGGGCTTGCTCTATCTCCACGTCGCGCCGGGGGAATCGATGGTGGCGGCCGGGTTCTGGCATCCCGAGCCTGATCTTTTGCTCCGGCTGCGGCGGGCCATTCTCGATGATCCCGAAGCGTTCCTCGCGATCGTCGACGGCTTGGCCGCTATGGGAAGCCCGCTTTCCAGCGACGATCGGCTGAGCCGGCCGCCGCGCGGGTTCGAGGCGGCGAAAGGCACAAGGGCGGAGGGGTATCTCGCCTGGAAATCGTTTACCGCCCACGCCCCATTGAGCGATGCCGAAATGCAGTCGCCGGCCTTGGTCGATCGCATCGTCGGCTTCGCCCACACGGCCCTGCCGCTGCTCGAATGGGGCTGGGCGGTGGTCGACGGCGAGACGCCGATGGCCGTGCCGATCCGCGCTCCGGCCCGGCCGCTGCCGAAACCCGACTTCTAACCAATGCGCCCTAGCCGCCCGGAGGCACACCGCGAGGAGCTTGTCGAGCTTGCGATCGAGCGGGTCGGCGCGCGCGGGGACGGTATTGCGCAATACCGGGGTGACCCAGTTTTTGTGCCCTTCACGGTGCCGGGTGATCACGTCCGCGCTCGACTCGGGGCCCGCCGACATGGCGGCCGGGAGGGCTTCGTCGTTGACTGGCTTGCCTCCGGCCCGGGGCGCGGCGCTCCGCGTTGCCGGCATTTCGGAACATGCGGCGGCTGTGCACTGCAGCACCTTGATCACGAATCATATCAGCGGATCAAGCTCGAGGTGTTGCATTCTGCCCTCGAACGGGTCGGGATCGATCCCGGTGTCGTCGGGCCGATGCGGCTCGTTCCGCCGGAACGGCGCCGGGCGCGGCTCGGGATCAGCAGGCCGCGCGATCCTCGCCTCCCGGCGAGGGTCGGGTACCGTGAACGGTTCCGCCATAACCTGGTCGACCTGCGCGAATGCCCGGTGCTCGAACCGGCGCTCTTTGCGCTGATCGGCAGGCTGCCGCAAGTCGCCCGCGACCTGATCCCACCCGGCGGATCGGCAGAGGCGACGCTCACCCGCACCGACAGCGGCATCGATCTCTTGATGGAGGCGGCGGAGCGGCCGGAGCTCAGCACATGCGAGGTGCTCGCGCGGTTCGCCGAGGAGTGCGACCTCGCCCGCATCGTCTGGCGCTCGGGCCCCGACGAGCTTGTCGTCGTCGAGCGCCGGCCGGTTCGGGTGCTGCTGTCCGGGGTTGCCGTTCCTTTTCCGCCCGGGGCTTTTCTGCAGGCCAGCCCGTCGGCCGAGATGATCCTCGTCGAAGAGGTTCTTTCCGCTGTCGGTCCCGCGCGCCCGGCGGTCGATCTCTTCGCCGGGCTCGGCGCCTTCGCCTTTGCCTTGGCCTGTGATGGTCCGGTCCACGCCGTCGAGGGCGACGTGGGCACTGCCGCTGCGCTCGCCCGCGCCGCCGCAGACCAGCCAAGGGCTACCGTCGAGCGCCGCGATCTCGCGCGCAACCCGCTTCCAGCCGATGCGCTCTCCCGCTACGCGGCTGCGGTCTTCGATCCGCCGCGCGCCGGCGCCGCCCGCCAGGCGGAAGCGCTCGCCGCCTCGGCGGTAGCAACGGTCATCGCGATATCCTGCAACCCGGCCAGCTTTGCACGCGACGCTGCCACGCTGGTCAGCGGCGGATACCGCCTCGAGCGTGTGACGCCGGTCGATCAGTTCGTGTGGACCCCGCACCTCGAGCTCGCAGCAACCTTCCGGCGATGACCTCGGCAGGGGCACGCGGAAACGGGATGTCGGAGGGGGCTTCCCCTTAGCCTGATGAGAGATACGACAACAGATTTACCGTGTCACGGCATCGGCAGTCCTGCCGTCGTCCCAAAGGCCGGCTACGACGACTCAGTCCAAGCCCTAGAGGCTCGCCGATGCTCACTGCACCAGCAGTGGTCCATCGCGTCGCCGGTTTCACCAGGGTGAGCGCCTGTGATCGCCCCGGAACGCTCGTCTACACAGATCCGCTCGATCGCGGCGCCACTGCCCAACGTCCGCCAGACTGACCGAATTGTCGAGGCGATATCGGGCGAACTGTACGTCAAATGCTAATGCGGGAAATGCAGGGTCGCGAACAAGGCCGGTTCATCCCTGAATTCAGCGCCGCCATAAAATGGTCGAGTACCGCGAGCGTCGCGTCTACTGCCCCCCGATCAGGCGTCGCCTGAGTTTGGTCGATGACGATGGTCCTTCTCCGTGATGGTCTCAAGGAGTCAGCCGACCGCGGCGCGAAGGATGCGCATATAGTTCCCGCCGGCGATCTTTCCGGCTTCCTCGGGCGTGAACCCCCCGCGCATCATCGCCGCAACGAGATGCACCCATTGCGTGTAGTCCGGCAAGCTTCCCGGCGAAACATGCTGGTCGGTGCCGATGCTGACATGATCGACACCGACGATTTCAGCCATTTCCTTCAAACCGTCGACGTATTTGTCAAGGCTCGGGAAGAAGTGCCAGATGCCGATCGAGCCGCCGGTCTCGGCAATTGCCCGCGCATGGTCGGGGCTGATCTGGCGCCCGCTCAGCGGGGTTGGGCCCATTGCCCGCGACCTGGAGAGAGCCGTATGCGACAACAGAACGGGTTTGGTCGCGACTTTGACGGCCTGGTTCACCATGTCCTCGGTCGCGTGCGCGAGATCGCATACGAAGCCCAGACGGTGACACGCGCGGATCACTTCGGCCCCGAACGAGGTGAGCCCCTGGTGCATGATGGCGCCGGTCTGGAAGTCGCCGATGTCGTTGGGCGTGTAGTGCACGAGCTGGACGTGCCGGATGCCGCGTTGATGCGCTTCCTCGAGCCGTTCGAGCTTCATCTCGAGAAAGTCGAGCCCTTCCACGTCGGCGATAATCGCGGGCTCACCCGCCTTATGGGCCGCTTCGAGATCGGCGGCGGAAAGCGCGCGGCGCAGGCCATGTTTGGCGACCATCTCATCCATCCATGCGAGGCGCTCGAGATGGTGCCGATAGAGCTGGCCCGGCTCGGGGGTGCGCACCGCGGCCAGGACGCCCTGCGCATTCCTGCCCAGGACCGGGCCGTCGGGCACGTCGGCCAGGCATGCGACAGCAAGCGATCCCGCCCGCATAGCGTGCGCGAGATCGTCGTTTGGCGGTGCTTTCGACGTGATCCCGGTCTTGCCGCCATGCGTATGAACATCGACGGAGATGGATTTACGCAGCACAGCGAGCGCACCAGAGGCGGTCTCGGCCGCCTGGGCGACTGCTGTCGAGCCGCGCTTTCCAACCTCGCCGGCGAGCATCGCGTCGATTGAAGTCAACGCCATGCCCCACATCCAAGCTCGCGGAGTGACGGCGTATCCGTGACCGCAGCAATCCATCTCGTCCTCCCCAGAATATACCGGCGCTTGAGAACCGGTGTGTCTTACTCAGAATGGGAGTCTAGATCACTCGATTTTCTGCGAGGACCGAGAGCTCCGCGCGAGCCAATCCCCATACAATCAAGCTGAGACACTCCCGGCCGCGGCTCGAGCTCGACGAGGACTGCCGTCCCCTCAAGCGCTGAGTGGGGCAGTCTCGTCCTTCGAAAGGTCCGGGTCGCAAAATTTGCGGCGGCAGCTATGATGATTTCGAAAAATTCGAGGGGCCGATGATCGCGATTTCTGCCCGGCTCGCCGCGAGGCGGCTGCATTATGGTTGGGTCATTATCGCCCTGACCTTTGTGGTAATCGTGGTCACTGCTGGCGTGCGGGCGACCCCGGGCGTGCTGATCGTGCCCTTCGAGAATGAGTTTCATTGGTCGCGGACGACGATATCCTTCGCGATCGGCATCAACCTGCTCGTTTATGGCTTGGTCGGGCCATTCGCTGCGGCGGCGATGGACCGCTTCGGCGTGCGCCGCACAATGGCCTTGTCGCTGGTCGTGGCGGCGGCCGGCGTCGCGCTGAGCCCGCTGATGTCCGATCCCTGGCAGCTCGTCTTGTTGTGGGGCCTGGCGGTTGGGCTATCCACCGGCTTTGTCGGCGCGTACCTGGCAGCCTATATCGCCGCCCGCTGGTTTCACGCTCGGCAGGGGATGGTGGTTGGCCTTCTGACCGCGGCCAATGCCGCTGGCCAGCTCATCTTCCTTCCTACCAACGCAGCCCTGATCACCTATGCTGGTTGGCGTGCAATGGTGCTGATTTTGGCGGGCGTCGTTCTCCTCGTCGTGCTGCCCCTCCTCCTCCTGATGCGCGACAAACCGCAGGATCTCGGTCTCTTCGCATATGGCGACACGACCGGCCAGGACCTCGCTTCGCGGCACAGTGGCAATCCTGTGGCGGTGGCATTCCTGGCGCTATGGGATGGGGCACGGGTGCGGGATTTTTGGCTGATCTCGGGTGGGTATTTCGTTTGTGGTGCCTCGACAATGGGACTGATCGGCACCCATCTGATCCCCGCCTGCGTCGATCATGGGCTGACCGAAGTCACCGCCGCGGGCCTGCTCGCCGCCACCGGCATATTCGCCGTAATCGGCGGCACTGCTTCTGGTTGGCTCAGTGACCGGTTTGATAACCGCTATCTGTTGTTTTCGTATTATGGACTGCGCGGCCTATCGCTGTTGTACCTGCCCTTTGCCTTCAACATGTCGTTCTACGGCCTGTCGTTGTTTAGCGTATTTTACGGTCTCGACTGGATCGCCACCGCAGCCCCGACAGTGCGGCTCCTCAGTCATGCAGTCGGCGTGGAGCGGATCGGCATCATGGTGGCTTGGATTACGGTGATCCACCAAATCGGCGGGGCATCCGTCGCCTATCTGGCTGGCGTGCTGCGCATCGGTTTCGGAACCTATTTCGAAGCCTTTATCCTGGCGGGCCTTTTATGTATGGCCGCCGCGCTCATGGTGCTGTTCATCGGCACCGGCCGGCGCGGTGTTGTCGAGCCGGCTACAGCCAAGGCGTACTCATAAACCGCGCTCGCGGCCCGCTAATGGGCTCGAAGCGCTATTAAGGTCTGCCCTCACGAGGCTCTGACCCATGCCGCGAGGGCGACTCATTACGATACCGCATTCCTGCCTGTGCGGCTGCGCAAGTTGCGATTACGGCGAAAAGCAAGACGATAGCCATCGCCCACGGAGAGACCGGGGGACTGCTTAGTAAAGGATCGGCCCCATGCGGTATGACGTGGTAATCGTCGGCGGTGGCGCGGCTGGATGTGTGTTGGCCAGCCGATTGGCGGCAAACCCGCAGACTTTTGTGCTGCTGCTGGAAGCGGAGCCGGATTATCTTGATCCGGCCCATATTCCGGACGAAATCAAGTTCGGCCACACCGCTTTGCCGAAGGCCAAAACTCAAAACACAATCGGGCATTGCGGGGCACCATCACCGAGGAGCAGGGCGAGATCCACGTCGCGCGGGGTAAGGTGATCGGCGGCGGATCGTCCATCAACGGTCAGGCTATGCAACGGGGTTTCCCCGAGGATTTCGACTCCTGCGCGGCGCTCGGCAATGACGAATGGTCGTATGACAAGGTCCTGCCGTTCTTTGGCAAATCGGAGCGTGATCTCGACATTCAGGATAATTATTGCCATGGCTCGGACGGACCGATGCCCGTCAGGCGCCGTCAATCAGGTCCTTGGCCCGCGATCCAACGGGCTTTCCATACCGCGTGCCTGCAGGCGGGGTTCGGCACGACAAGCGATAGGAATTGGGCTACACCCCGCCGGGGTTGGTGTGACACCGTCGAATAATCTGGATGGCATTAGAATGAGCACTGCGCTGACGCATCTCAATCCGATGCGCCCTTATTTGAACCTGGCGGTGCGGGGCGGGGTGTTCGTCCGGAATATTGTGGTCAAGGACGGCAAGGCCGTCGGCGCCCAAGCCGAAAGCGGCGGGAAGGTTTTCCACGTCGAGGCCGACCGGGTAGTGCTGAGCGCCAGGGCGATCAGGTCGCCCCATCTGCTGATGCTTTCGGGGATCGGCCCCGAGGACCAATTGCAGCAATTTGGCATACCCACCCTTCGTCATCTTCTGGGCGTCGGCCAGAACCTCTGTAACCACGTCAGCGCGCAGGTGACCTTCAAGGTCAAAGACGGCATCTCCCTCGCTGCTCATCGCGATGCAGTGCACTTTTCATTGCACTACACTGCCCCAGGCTCGAGCGCCGTGAACGACATGGTGCTGAGAACCACCCCAGTCATCGACGAACGGCAGGAGCACGTCCCCGGTGTACGGACGAGATACCTCACTGGTGATGTTCCCCAGAGCAGGCGGCACGGATCTCGTGCACGCTGGGGTTGCCGGACGGCTCAGGATATGTACGGTTGGCCTCGGCCGATCCTAAATGTCCAGCCGTCCTTTCATTACTGTTATCTCCAGCATCGAAATGACATTCGCCGGGTGCGCGAAGGCGTGCGAATGGCAGCGAAACTGTTGGAGTCCAACGCATTCCAAGAGGTGGCCGATCAGCGGATCCACCCTGCGGATGACATTCTCGCCAACAACGATGCTTTGGGTTTCTGGATCCGCCAAACCGTAGGGACGGCCAGGCACGTATCGGGAACCTGTAAGATGGGACCGGACGGCGATCCAATGGCGGTCGTCGAGCATCCAGAACCTGTGGGTGGCTGAAATCTTTGGGATGGCACACGCATCTATCGTCTGGCTCCCCGACGGCGGCTTGAGCGTGCTCGCGCATTGCGAGTACCCGAATGGGCTTGCGCTGTCCCCCGACGAGCGAATTATGTACGTCGCAAACACCCGCTCATCCCAATACATCCAGGCGACAAAGCTCGATGCGGCCGGGAACATGGTCGGACGCAGCATCTTCGCCGATCTGAATGAAGGCTCGGAGCCGGGCACACCTGATGGCTCGAAGGTCGATAGCGTGGGGCGGGTGTATTGCACCGGAACGGGCGGCATCTGGGTGATTGCGCCCGACGGCAAACGCTTGGGTATCATAGAGTGGCCGGAGCAAGCCGTAAATTTTGCCTTTGGCGGACCTGATTTACGAACGTTGCTGTGCTGCGCCCATACCTCCGTTTACATGCTCCGAGTTGAGGTGCCGGGCAATCCGCATCCCTGGTACAAATCTCGCGGGCAGTGAGCGTGCTCGTCCTGGAAAGCTCCGATTGGATTTGATGCCCGTCAAAATCGCGAAAGCTGACGCCGGGGAGGCTTGACCGCTTTACGTCCGCTTCTATCGTCCTCGCGGACTACCTCGACGCCCTTCTCGTCGCCACCGCCGAACAACCCGCCGCAGTCGTGGTGGTGCACTGGCGTGTTGCCCCCGCCTTGATGCCCGTGCTGATGCGCCATGGCTAGTTGCGAAATACCGTGGCTCTCAATGCCACCCCGTCCCGCGGATGATCGGAAACAAGCCTGACCGTCCTAACCAACGGCCAAAGCCGATTGAATTCACCCCTTCCCTGCCAGGCGCAACACTCTCCCCCCGATGAAGCGCCGGCGGTCAACCGATTTATGACATGTATCGCCCTTTCTCGATTGAAACAGGGACAATCGCGCTGCCGCCGCGTTCCCTCTCAATCCGCTTTTCCACCCTCTCCACCCCACGCTTTAAAATAAACACAATCGGGCGCACGAAAATCCATCCAATAAAAGCGTAAAGTGGTCGGTTTTGAACTGTATAAGGCAACATCTCTAAAGCGTACTCTGCCTCCAATATTGCTAGTTTTGTCTCATCAAGATTATCTTTGAGCCAGACATCTGAGTAATTACTCATCGTCACCCACCTTCCAGTGTCCGCCTGTTCTCGATCGTCTGCACCTCCCACTCACGCCGCCTTTGCGAGCCAGCGCAACGGTGGAAAGGCGTCGATTTCGCCTCGATCTAACCGTCCGACATGACGTTAAGCTGAAAAACCAGGATCCACCAACCCTCCGCTCCAGTAAGTTTCTGAAATTTCTTATCGCCGCACTTTTACAACGGGATCACGACATCTTCCTTCATGCTTGTCAATTAGATTTGTTTCGTTAATCAGTTAACTGATTAATGCTAGAACTCTCTCTCACGGCCGACTTGCCAGTCAAGGTCCCCGATTTCTGAGTATCAGACCCTGAGAGGGGTTGCTCATCCTGTGAAGCTTCACATAGGCACCAGTGTGGAGCCTATGCTATACAATGGCTGCCCGTTCCTGGTGACGCTCGGGTGCAAGGTGCATCGTTCGAAACTTTTCATCGTGCCCCTAGAACCATTGTCAAGCTGAGACTAAAAATATGGGGCTCGGGCACAAGACCAGGCACGGCGATGCCCATCATCATTGCCGTATCGGCAACGACACCAAAATTGCCATAATGTTCGTGCTTCATGTCGTTCAGGAAGGGCTGATGGCGGCGCCGGGTGAGCGAACGAGATGAAGGGGTGCCTGATCTCGACGAGAAAAAACAGGGGGAACAGGAAGCGCGGGACCGGCGCCGGCGGTTCGCCAAGGGCCGGTCCGGCAATCCTGCAGGGCGGCCGCGCGGCTCTTCGAGCCGGGCGACGCGGGCTGCCGAGATGTTGCTCGATGGCGAGCCACGGAATTGACGCCCAAGGCCGTCTAGCTGGCGCTTGCCGGCGATCAGGCGGCATTGCGGCTCTGTCTCGACCGTACCGTTGCGCCGTGCCGTTCTACGCGCCATCGATGCGAGCGATTTCGAAAACCGGTTGCGGGAACTGGAGGAACACCAGGCGGCGAGCCGCGAAAATACGGCGGCTCTTCGCCACAATTGGGCGGCGCGGTTCGCCTCGTCCCCTCGCCGAGACTAGCGGTGGGCCGTTCTACCTGGACTGCCGGGTCGGGCGGAACGCGGCAACTTCGCCGGGTTTGCGCAGCATCTTGTCGACTTCGCTTGCGTGAAGCTCCTCGGCATAGACCATCTGCCGGGCGTATTCCTCGATGATGACCGACCGCCCTTCGGCGCATTTCAGCAGCTCGCGATAAAGGGCGAGCGCCTTTGCTTCGGTTTCAAGTGACTCGCGCATCACCGCGCCGATATCGGTTTGATGACTGTCGAGGAGCGGGCCGATCGCCAGTGACGGATATTCGCCGAGCAATGTGATCATCTCACCGGCCTGCTGGGCGTGAGTGAGCGACTCGGCCGCCTGTTCCCGCAGCCACGACACGATCGGAATCCGGTTATGCCCGAAAACGAGGAATGAATAATGGGTGTAGCGCACCACCCCGGCCAGCTCGGCCTCGAGAATGCGGTTCAACAGCTCTACCGCTCTATCCTTATCAAGCTCCGCCATCGCACTACCTCCCCGAGTTGCCGTATTCGCGCTGGTACCTCTCTGCTAAACTTTCCGGCGCTAGACATCGTTCCGAGGCGGAGATGTTCGAGGATATCGGAAAACCAAATCTGGCCACGTTGCTCACTCTTGGGCTCGTCTCGGCGGTATTGCCGAAATTGCTTCCCCAGATGGGTCCGGCGGTCGGGACCGTGGTCAAGATTGCGATCGACCTGCTGACAGAGTCCGAGGCGGAAGCGGCGGAAGAGCTGATCGATGCCCTGGTATCGAGCACGATGGCCGAAATAACCAAAGAGGTCGCGCGTTCAGACCTGCAGCAATCCCGCCAGGCGGTCGAACGTACCGTGGAGCATTTCAAGCACCGGGCGCGGCGCCGTGCGCACCGATGGGGAGCCGACGAGCACGACCGGCAGCGCCGCTACCGGCGGCATCTGGCGAAATTGCGCGCGGCGGTGAACCGGGCAACGGACCAGCATGTGGATTGGCAGCGCAACATTCTCGACGATCTTGGCGAGAGCCTCGACGAGGCCGTGTGACGATGGCCGGCTAGTTCGGGTCCGATTGCGCCTTCCGCAATGCTTCGATCGCCAGCACCGGGGCCGCGCCGGCCGCCAGCGATATCCCGAAATCGGCGATGCCGAGCGCCGGCCCGAACAGGTTGCGGAAGCCGGGGATGAACAATGCCGCGCCCTGCGCCGCAAAGGCGCAGCCAAGGGCGCCGAAAAAGAACGGGTTGGGCGGGTGCGTTCGACCGGAGAGGAGGGATCCGCGCCTGGAGCGGCAGGCGAAGGCATAAAAGAGCTGCGCCGAGACGAGGCTGTTAAACCCGACGGTCTGACCGGAGTTCGCGGAGCCGCCGAGCCGAGCCGCGCAGGCCTGAGCGGCAAAAGCGCTGGCGGCGATCAGGCCGGCGTCGCGGGCGAGCGTGCCGAACTCCGCCGCCGAAATGACCGGTTCCTGCGGATCCCGAGGCGGCCGCGTCATCAAATCGGGGGCGGCCGGCTCCATAGCGAGCCCCAGCGCCGGCAGGACATCGGTCAGCAGGTTGATCCACAGCAGCTGGATCGGGCTCAGCGGATGCGCGCGGCCGGCTGCCGCGGCAACCAGCATGAAGATGATCTCGCTGAGATTGGTCGCCACGAGATAGCGAATGGCTTTGCGAATATTGATCGCGACTGTGCGGCCGCGCTCGACGGCATCGGTCAGAGAGGCGAGATCGTCTTCGAGCAATACGACGTCGGCGATGCCGCGCGCGGCGTCCACGCCGGAGCGTCCGAGAGCGATGCCGATATCCGCCGCGCGCAGCGGCGGCGTATCGTTGACGCCGTCGCCGATCATTGCGACGATCAGCCCGCTGCGCTGAAGCTTTTTCACCAATTGCAGCTTCTGCCCCGGCGCGACCCGTGCGAATACCCGGGGCAGATCGCCATCGCCGGTCGCCGCCTCGAATTCCTCGAGCTGGGCGGCCTCGACAATCTCCGCCCGGCTGCCGTTCGAAAGCCCCAGCTCGGCGGCGATTGCGGCTGCCGTCGCCCGTTGGTCGCCGGTCAGCATGATGCTCGTAATGCCGGCGCGGCGGAATGCGTCGATCAGGTCTGGCGCGCCTTTCCGGATCGGGTCGGCCATGCCGACGAGACCGGCCCAGATGAAATCCTGCTGCTCGATCCGCGTGCCGCGATCCTCGACGCCGGCCGACCGGTAGGCAATGCCGAGGACCCGTAGGGCATCCTCTGCCATTGCGAGGTTTTCTGCCTCGACGACGTTTCGATCCTCGACCTCTAGGGGCGCAACGATGCCGTTGTGCAGATTGCCACCGGCAAAGCGCCAGCACCTGACTGGGATCGCCCTTTACGATCACGAGCTTCTGATCCGCGGCAGCATCGTGCACTGTGACCATGAAGCGCCGGTCTTCGGCACGTTCGATCGTCGCACGGCGCGGGTGTCGGACGCGGATCGCCTCTACATCGAGCCCCGCGCGGATCGCCGCCCGAACGAGCGCCATCTCGGTGGCTGATCCATTGGCATGGCCAGCTGCTGCATCGAGCAGTTCGACATCGTTGCAAAGGATTGCGAGCTCCAATAGTCGGACCAGCTCGCGATCGGTCGTGCGGTCGGCGACCGTTCCGGTCTCGGTGCGGAACTGCTCGTCGGTGAGGCGCGCCCGCGTCTGGTTCCAGTACAAGCGAACGACGCTCATATCGTTGAGGGTCAATGTGCCGGTCTTGTCGAAGCACGCAATTTCAACCCCGGCGAGCCCCTCGACCGCGCTCAGCCGGCGGATGATGATCCGACGCCGGCGCAGATCCTGGATTGCCAGCGCGAGCGTCGTCGTGGCGAGGGTCGGCAAACCCTCGGGGACCGCTGCGACCGCGAGCGAGGTCACGGTCTTCAGCAGTGAGAACAGCCCAAATCCGCGGATCAGCCCGATCGCAGCGAAGAGCCCGCATGCCGCCACTGATCCGAACACCAGTTGTCTGCCCAGCGCGTCGAGCTGGCGTTGCAAAGGTGTCGCCGGCTGATCCTCGGAACCTAAAAGAGATTGGATCCGGCCGAGTTCGGTTTCGGGGCCCGTGGCGGTAACGACCGCACGCCCGGCCCCACCCGTCACCACTGTTCCGCGGAACACCATGTTGTGACGGTCGCCAATCGATGCGGAGTGCGCTGCCACGACATTGGCCGCTTTGGCCACCGGAACGCTCTCGCCGGTCAGCATCGCCTCGTTCACGGTCAGGCGATTGGCGGCGATGACCCGTGCGTCGGCCGGGACGAGCTCGTCCCGGCGCAATTCGATCAGGTCGCCCGGCACGAGCTCCTCGGCCGGGATCTCCCATTCCTTGCCGGCGCGCAATACCCGCGAGACCGGGGCGCGGCTCTCGCTGAGGCTACCGATCGTCTCCTCGGCGCGTGCCTCGGCGATGAAGCCAATTGCGCCGTTGAGCCCGATGACGGCGAGAATGATGGCCGCATCGAGGATTCCGCCGGTGGCGATCGACAATACCGCGCCGGCTGCCAACAGCGCGATCGGCAGACTGTGAAACTGAGAGAGCAATATTTCGAGCTGGGTGCGGCCGGATACCGGCGCTATTGCGTTGGCGCCGATTTCCGCAAGCCGTGTCTTTGCTTCTGCGTCGGACAATCCCGATGGATGGCCGTTGACCGCCCCGATGACATTGTCGGCATCCATCGCGTGCCAGGCTGGGCGGGCGGAAATATCATCCGGCGCTTCCGGGTCTAGCGCGCGCTCTGCGGATTCACCCAACCGCCGCGTAATCTCTACGAGATCGTGCCCGGTTTCGAATAGGACCAGCACCGTTCCCGTCGAGGTGCTGGCGCTGACCGAGCGGATGCCGCGGCCGGCAAGACCCGCCTCGAGCGCGCGCTTTACCCGGTCATTGCGTTTGAGGCCGGGTACACTGAAGCGGGCACGGCCTGGGACCGCCGTATGGACCGGCAGGACGGCAGGTTGGCTCAAATCTGTTCACCGGCCTGGCCTGAGACCGGTCCAGGCGAAGCTGCCATTGCCGGGCCTGGTCCGCGATTACTCCACAACCCGATCAGATCCCCCGCGTACCACAGAAGTGTCGGAGCGGGAGCGTCGAGCCTGCGTCGCAATAGCTGGAATACGCCGCCGGCGAGCAGCAGGACGAACAGCACGCCCCGCATGTCTATCTGGTTCTGCGTCCAGCGGCGCAGCGCATGGTCGGCCGTCTCGAATGACCGCACGGCCGCTTCGGTGACCGCTGGTGCTGCCGAGTCCCCGAACGCGGATTCGAAATCGATGTCAAACAAGTCGTTTTTGACGGCCGCCTCGAGGAATAGTCTCTCCGGATCCGAGAAATGGATCAGAACACTGCCGGTGAGCGGGTTGGTTTCGACACGCTCCACGCTCTCCCATGCCACCAGCCGTTCGGCGACGGTATCGAAGAAACCCCTGTCCCGCCGTTTCTCCGAAACCTTGATCCGCAATCGCCGAGGCGTGAAATGGCTGATGCGGGCCGCCGGCGGGCTAGGCATTCGGCGAGCCAGCCTCCTTGGCATGCCCGTTGCCCAGCCTCACGACTTCATTCACCGCAACCGTGTTGTCCTCGGCTACGCCCACGCTCTGTTCGGCGTCGTACTCGGCGCGAGCTTCGGCCATCATATCGCTGGCGAACTCGCCCATCTCGGCCGCTCGCTCGCGGCCCCGCTCGTAGAGGGCGATCCCGGTCTTGAACAGGCTCTTGGTCGCCGGCCGGAGATTGCGCTCCAGTCGCGGCAGGATCAGCGGCGCCATCAAGCCCCCCGCGACACCGGCCAGCATCGCGGTAACGATCGTCCCAAGGCGCCCTGAACGGCGCCGGTTCGCGACCGGTTCCTCCTGCGCCATGCTCAATGCTTTTCGCGCGGGCTTTCGCGATTGACGGCACCGGCTCTCGCCGTCGGCCCGTCGATACCGGCGTGGCCATCGTGTTCGAGTTCGCTCTTTGCCTCGGCGACGAGGTCGGTCGTCAATTCGCCAATTCCGGCGACGGTTTCGCGATAGAGCACGATCCCGCCCTTGATCATGGTCTTGGCCACCGGACGCAGCGCCCGGCCGATAGTCGGCAGAATTGTCGGGCCGAGGAACAACGCCGCGGCACCGACCGCCACGCCCGTGAGCGCATTTCCTTTGAACATGTCCTCAATCAGAGCCATTCTCGTCTCCGTTCGTCGGTTGCCGGCAGCCCCCTGCTTACGCCGCTGCTTCAGGTAAACACTCCGAAGCGCGTATGTTTCAGCCGTTGTCATAATTTTTTAACACGGAACCTCGCCCTCGGCTATAGCCCTCACGGAACGAGCAGAATCTTGCCAATGTGGCGGCTGGATTCCATCAGGCGATGCGCCTCGGCGGCTTCGAGGAGGGGGAACTGCTTATAGGTGAACACGCGCAGCTTGCCGGCCACCCAGAGCGGCCAGACCTTCTCCTTCAATGCGGCGATGATCGTGGCCTTCTCTTCGACGGTGCGCGAGCGCAATGTCGAGCCGGTGACCATCAGATGTTTGCGCTGAATCAGCCCGAAATCGGCCTCGACCCGAGTTCCCTGCATCAGCGCGACAAAGCACAGCCGGCCCTCGCGCGCCAAGAGATCGAGCTGCGCCGGGATGTAATTGCCGCCGACCATGTCGAGAATTGCATCGACGCCGCGGCCGCCGGTGAACTCCTTGCCGACTTGCACAAAGTCCTGGGTGCGGTAATTGATCGCGACGTCGGCGCCGTAATCGAGGCACGCCCGGCATTTCTCATCGGTGCCGGCGGTCGCCAATACCTTGGCGCCGAACGCCTTGGCAAGCTGGATCGCGGTGATCCCGATCCCGCTCGTCCCGCCCTGCACGAGGAAGACCTCCCCCGCCTGCAAATGCATGCGCTCGAAGACATTGGTCCAGACGGTGGCGAAGGTTTCGGGCAGACCGCCGGCATCGACGAGGTCTACCCCAGTGGGCACCGGCAGACATTGCACCGCCGGCGCCGCGGCGTATTCGCCGTACCCGTCGCCGATCATCAGCGCGCACACGCGGTCGCCGACCTGCCATTGGGAGACGCCCTCGCCCGTCTTCACCACCGTGCCCGAACATTCGAGGCCAGGGATGTCCGGAGCGCCGGGCGGCATCGGATACCGTCCCATGCGCTGCAGACAATCGGCACGGTTGACCCCGGCGGCGGCGATCCGGATCAAGACCTCGCCGGTCTTCGGCTCGGGCACGGGCCGGGTCGCGGGCACCAGCATCTCCGGCCCGCCGGGCGCCTTGATCTCGATGACGGTCTGGGTCGCGGGGATATTGGCAAGCACGGCCGGTCCTCTCAGCACACGGATGCTCAAGTGATTATACAGCTCTGGCTTCGCCCGAGCGCGCTCAAGATCCTTTCCCTGCTCAGCGTGGCGGCATTGCCACCGACCCTAAAGATCGTTGTATCCTGCAGTGCCCAATCGATGTTGTCGAAGAGGTTATCCCGCCCGTGATGCATGACCAGCGCGCGTGACTTCGTTCGACGGCCAGCGCCAGCCATATAATAGGAAACACAGCGAAACCAGGTAAAGACGGGCAGATCTACCGCCGCGATCGCCACCCGCCTGTTTCTGCACAAAATTTACAGGCATCGCGCTCTCCATCGCGGCGCCCGTGTCCGCTGCACGGCACCATCTCAGGCAGCATAGGATGAGATTACGGCAATTCTACGTCACTGCGACAAAGAGGGAAGCGGGCCCGACCGGTCGTGGAGGTTGACAGCTGGGCGGGGTTGCTGATTTTGTCTTACCGCCGGGAATTGGGCGGGGGGTAAGTGAACCGGGCACCCCGATGCGGAGCCCGGACGCAGAGCGGGGGACAATGCCAATCGCCACCGGTGCGCGGAAAGCGCCGGTGTAGAATGCACGGTGGCGCGGCTGGAAGCGGCGCCCCGATTGGCAACATGAACGCATTCCCTCATGGGCATTATACCGCAGAAGCCATTGCTCGCCGGCGTCAAATATCCGAGCCGATCGGGATGCTGCGGCGTACCCTCGCCGAGATCGAAGAACGAAAGTAGCAGCAGCGAGGCGAACCACCAGCGTTATGGACTTAAAAGCTCGTATTGACAGAATACTGACTTAGATTCGGCTGCTTAGTTAGGAGACAGAAGAAGATTCACTGCGGTTTTTCGATGGTAATAACCAGGAGGACCTGGAGGGGCAACTTTGCAGATATTTGGAGGCACCGGTCAATTAGGCAGCGGCCCGCTCGAGCCTTTGCATTGTAAGATCAAGACGATGTGAACGCTTCAGGAAGATGCGCGCCGGCATCGGCATGTGGATTTGGGGGCGCCTCCAAGGCGGGAATCGCAGCCAGCGACCGACCGGTCACGGCCTGCAAGTCGCCGTACTTACCTTGGGTGCTGTCGATGATCTTGCGGATTTCCTTCTCCTGCCGGGTCCACTTAGTCGCGCTGTGCCGGCTGCATCTCGGGCAATAGCGTGGACCAATCCTGCGACCGATGAATCAACCACCGCGCAATAGGCGCCAGACAAGTCTTGCCTCACTTGCAGGCCGGGCCCGAAGGGGTAATGTAAGTTGAGCTTGGTCCTCGTACAGTCTCCCTGGGCCAAGCTATATTCCCTCGGCGTCGGGCTCTTGCTCGGCGCCGCTTTTTGCGGCCGATTTGATGGTTGACGGTCGAATCCCTGAGGGACGGCCGCTATAGCAGGTTACGGCGTGCGCCGCGGCGGCTTTCAGATCATCGGCGGCTTTCGGGCATATGCCGGCCTGCTTGAATCAGCACTTCTCTTCCGGCCGGCATCCGTCGATCGCTGATTCTCCTGCCCTGCGCGGCAAACCCATCACTCGTGCGGACGCTGACGGATTCGGCCGCGGCCAGTTATGCGGCGAAGGGTTCGGCATCAGCGCCGGCACCTAGCGCTCGACGCGCTGCCGCGGCTTTGCGCGGCGTCATCCCGGTCAAGGTCAATCATCATCGGCGCTACACGGGTTATCCTGAGGGCCACCTGCCTGCTGGTCGGGAAGATCATATCAGCCCTCTTTTGAAGCGCTTGCGCGAAAGCGCCACTATCGAACATCCGGCTCGAATGCGTGCTCTCGCATTGGCCGCATTTGCTCTGCTCGGGCGATCTCCAACGGCTCCAGACTGCGGATGGCGCCGTTTCATCTGAGCAATTCCATGCTCGAAAGTGGTCGAACAACGCAATGGCATTATCCAGAAAAGAGTGGCTTTGGTCGCCCAATGGAGCGGAAGTGGGGGTCACCAGCGGCGGCGCTGCAGCCTGAACAGGAGAAACCCCCATGCGAATCTATATCATCGGCAATGACGGAATCACGCTCTGCAGCGACCCTCCGGCGGCAGTCAATGAGGGCGAAATTGTCGTCGCCTCGAAGGAGGAACTGCACGCAGCCGCGCTTAGCGGCAAGCGGCTTCTGGCACTGTGGAATGCTCTGCCCAGTGTCGAGAAGCGCAGGAAGGTCGGCGATCGCGACGCGCTTATCAATGAACTGTGGTCGGCGATCGAGATGTTGCCCGACCCGGAGCCACAATCCGAGGCGAAGCGCCCATCGAAGCAGGACGAGGTCATCGCGATGCTGCGTCGACCCGAAGGTGTGACGGTCGATGAGGTGGCGAGTGTGACGGGCTGGCAGCGCCACACCGTGCGCGGCGTCTTTTCGGGAACCCTGAAAAAGAAGCTCGGGCTCACCCTCGCCTCGGCCCAGGAGGAGCGTGGCCGGGTCTACCGCATCGTCGAGGCCGCGCAATGACGGCGGCTACGGAGCCAAAAGGGACTCACCCGGAGCTGAGTTCAAGCAGGACGAGGAGGAATTCCGATGGAGGAGCAGGTTGAGCATCTCGCCGCGCCACCATCGGACGGCGCTGCTGCGGTTTTGGCCTTGATTGAAAGGGTGGCGCTTGATCCCGGCGCCGACGTCGCAAAGCTCGAACGCATCGTCGCAATGTACGAGCGAGCTTAAGGCGAAAGAGGCCGAGCTTGCATTCAACGCGGCGAAGGGCCGGATCCTGAAAAAGCTCGCCGGCATCAAGCTCGTGAAGAACAGGCCCGCCCTCTATGAAATCGAGAAGGGAAAGCCTCAGAAAGGCACCTACGAAGCCTTCAAATACGCCCCGCTGGAGGAGATCGACAAACATCTGCGTCCGCTCTTGTTGGAGGAGGAGATGGATCTCTCCTATTCCGACGAACCGCGGGAGCACGGCTGGATCCTGATCCGCGGCCGCCTGAAGCACCTGCCGAGCGGCCATTTCGAAGATTCATTTATGCCCGCCCCGCTGGACACCTCGGGTGGCAAGTCGACCGTGCAGGGTGTGGGAAGCACCAATTCTTACCTGCGCCGCTATATCGCCTGCAATATCTTCAATATCGTGGTTGTCGGCGACGATGACGACGGAAACGGAGGCACAATCGACGAGGCCCAGACCGCCACGCTTCTCGATTTGATCAAAAAGGCAAAAGTCGGGCCGAAGTTTCTGAAATACATGCGGGCGCAGAGCATCGAGGAAGCCGGTTCTCTCGAAGCCGCGGTCGCGACGATCGCATGCCCGGGATTATCGCAAGGCGATTACCACTCTAGAGGAGCAGATCGCCAAGGCGGAGGCCAGTCATGCCAGTCTTTCATGACGTGGCGCAATACTCGGAGGAGTATGACCGCCTCAAGATTGGGATCCCAACGAGCTCCAACTTCCACAAGATCATCACACCCCAGGGCAAGCCGTCGAAGCAGTGGCGTGAATACGCCTGCGTCCTGATCGCCGAGCGGATCCTGCAGCAGAGGATCGAATTTTATAATTCGCCGGCGATGGAGCGCGGCTTGATCGTCGAGGCCGAGGCGGCCGATTGGTATGAATTCGATCAAGACGTAACCGTTCAGAGGATCGGCTTCATCACCGACGACGAGCACACGATGGGATGCAGTCCCGATCGCCTCGTCGGCGATGACGGCTTACTGGAAATCAAGGCGCCCGCTACCGCAGACCCAGGTCGAATACTGGATTTCGGGAGAAGCTCGGTGAACGCTTCCGGCCTCAGTTGCAGGGTCAGCTCTACGTCTCCCAGCGAAGCTGGGTCGATATCCTCTGCTGGCATGACGTGCTGCCAAAACTTGTCGATGCGGGTTGAGCCGGATGAGAAGTTTATCAAAGCCCTCGACCGAGAACTGCAGATCTTCAATTTCTTTATCGAGAGCGTCATGGAGAAGATCCGCGCGACGCATGAACTGCCGATCCCGCCGAGCAGATTGGCACTGAGGGCAGCGCTGCGCGCAAGCCTCGATGCGGTTCCATGATCCGCTGGGTCTTTGTCATCGCCGTGGTCTGATGCAGCACGTAAAGAACCGAGTGCGCGACGAACATCCAGTCATGAGAGCTGTTACAAGTCCAGCAATGATGCCTGTTTTCGCGTTTCGCGGCAAGCTAGATCGCCCAGCGACCGCAAGCTATTGAATTCGTGCCGTAACTTATGCCCGCGCCCCGTATCCCCCGCACACGTGTCGCACGGCAAGCCCAAGCCGGACCTCCGCAGGCGCACACAGCACTTAGCCTTTGTCAGACAGCTTCCTTGCGTTGTCTGTGGCAAAGCGGCCCCTTCAGAGGCCGCGCATGTGCGCTCGGGATCCGACGGCGGCGCCGGAATGAAGCCGTCGGACCGCTATTCCGTGTCTCTTTGCACCAATTGTCATGCGCTGCAACACCAGTTCGGTGAACTGACATTCTGGAGCGTCTTACGCATTGATCCGCTCAACGTGGCATTGCGCTTGTGGACGGTATCGGGAGATATTAAGGCCGGCGAGAGGATCGTGTTCCGGGCGCGCCAGCGGATTGACTTAATGAAGGATGGGCCACGATAAAACCAGGCTAAATCCATTAGCTTCAGGCGCAGGGAATTAGAAAACGCTAACCAACCACAATGCCGCAATGGGGCGCCCGGACCCCATTCGCCTCTCGCTCAGCATACGCCAAGGCCGACGCGCCGACTGGCGCCGGCCTATAGTGCGGCGGCTCCGGATTTGTGGACAGTGGGATAAGCTAAAAGGCTAACCGGTCCAAAGGGGCGTGAGACGTGGGCATAAAGAGGAAGCAGCACAGCGCAGAATTCAAGGCGCGGGTGGCGATGACGGCGCTTTCGGGGGAGAAGACCTTGGCTGAGCTATCGGCGGAGTTTGGGGTTCCCGACGATGATCGAA
>CAVOHI010000020.1:0-28866 GCA_963695605.1 uncultured Alphaproteobacteria bacterium
GGAATATTGGGCAAAAAAGGCCGGCTGCGGCCACCTGCTGACCCGGCCCGACGGCGGCACGCGCACCCGCCAAAAAGGCTGATCCGCAAAAATGGGTGGCTTCCGCTCGGTGCCATTGCTGACGTTGCTGAACGCACTGACCTTTGCCCGTTGGAGCCGATAGCCCGCCCCGCCGCGAGGCGGTTTCCGGCGAGCGTGTTCCGACCGGGGAACAAGTCCAGGCTTCTCTCGGGGGACCGAGGGTTCGAATCCTGTTCCCTCCAGGGCAGAGTATCCAGTGCGAACTTCCCTTGAATCGACTTTTCACCAGGCGTAGTAGCGTGCCTCACCGCTTTGCCCGCAGCGAGGTCGAGGTGCCACGTCCTGCTTCGAGGGGCGCTTCGGGTCGGGTCGCGGCTCGGGATCCGGCAGCCTTTCGATCGCCGACCACAGCTGATCGATCAGCGCCTCGCGGTCGCCAACCTTACGCCTCTTATCGACACCGGGCAGCGCGTTCCACAAGGCCAAAAGCCGCTTGCCGTTGAGCGGGGCGGCCTGCAGTTCCTCCTTCGACGCAACGACAATCTCGCCGTCATTCGCGGTCGGCGGCGCCTCGCGGCAAAGAGCGATGCCGTCATTGCCGATGATGTAGATGCGCATGGGTGGGTTCTCCTGTTGGTGCTGCGGCCCGCTGCCGCCGGTAGCCCATTCACGCTCTCTTCGCCGACCGAAGCCACTCTATTGTGGATAATCTTCTGGCGTTGTTGGGCGCCATGCGAGCATGGCATTGCTGACCCCGCACTGGGGCCTTGTACTGGACGGGATCAGCAGCACGGTTCGCCAGCCAAAGGGTCTGCTATCGATACGATTCCTACTCAAGGCCAAGCCGTGCGACGAGTCTCTGTTTGACCCAAACGGGATTCGGCGACAGTCGATTTGGCTCCCTGCGCCGTTCCGACCCACCGTACGTCGCCACGACGACTGCCCTCGCCATCGCCGTCCGCAGCATTGTCAGTTACCGTGAAGAGCACGGTCCTTTTCGCACCCGCGCGGTTCTCAAGAAGGTGCCGCGGCTCGGTCGCAAGGCTTTCGAGCTTTCGGCAGGGTTCCTGCGCATCCGCAACGGCGACGATCCGCTCGATGCGTCGGGCGTACATCCGGAAGCCTACCCCGTCGTGCGCCGCAAAAGCTCGAGGATCTGAGGCCCGGCATGGTTCTCGAAGGTATCGTGACGAACGTCGCCGCGTTCGGCGCCTTTGTCGATGTCGGGGTCCACCAGGACGGGTTGGTGCACATCTCCGCGATGGCCAATACTTACGTCAAGGATCCACGCAAGATCGCGAAGCCCGGCGATGTCGTCCGTGTCAAGGTTTTGGAAGTCGAGCCGAAACGCCGGCGGATCTCGTTGACGATGCGGCTCGAGGAATCCCCGCGAACGAGGCCGACGGCGGCACGCACCGAATCCAGCCCAACGGGATCGGAGAAGCGTCTCCGACCCGCCGAGACGCGTGCAGGCCGAAGCAATTCCGGGCCCGCCAGCGGCGATGCGATGGCCGAGGCGTTTCGGCGAGCGGGGTTGGCTGGTAAGACCCCAGGACAGCAATAGCGCGCGGGCCTTCGTGCCCGAGTTCGGTGGCCGCGGGGATGATGACGCCGGCGATGTGATCTGCGAATTCGATTTGCGCGCTGTGCTGCCAACAGTGTTGCGCGCACCCCCGCACGGATGATTCCCCTGATCACGGCGGAAATTTCCCTGATCGGCGATTTAAATTCCCTGCAATACCGCAAAAAATTCCCTGTTCCAACGCGTAGGGAATTGGCCCATAAGGCACTGATTTTATGCTCGTTTTTGCTACCATTAACGCGCCTCCAAGCCCCGAATCGCTGAAATTCCCTGTATTTTCCCAGCTAGCCTAACTTCGCCGATTTCGAGCATTCTCGGGCACCTAAGTATCTGAGTTTGCTGGAGCCGACCCCTGAAGGTCGGCACTACAGCGGGGTCGGCGGCACGGGCGCGGCGCAGACATCGCCAAGCACTGGTCCGCAACTGGCAGGCGAGGCGAACATTGGATGTTGCGCCAATGCGGCGCAGTACGAGCTGCTCGTCTTCGGTAGGAGGGCCCATGCTGTGCATCTCGCCGCGCACCCGAATGCGACAAGTCGAGCAGCGGCCACGGCCGCCGCATACCGAGGCATGCGGGATGCCAGCTAGGCGGCTCGCCTCGAGCACGCTGGTGCCGGGTGTGACCTCGACAATCCGACCGTCAGGATAGCCGATGCGCACGAGGCCATGCCGACGCCGCCAGATGCGACGGGCGACGCGCGCCAGCAATACCGCCCCAACCATGGCCGCAAAAAAACCAACTGAGCAGTTCCGTGATGGTCTCGAGGGTACTCTGGGCCTCCGGCGACGGCAGGGTTATTCGCTCGTGGATCCAGTTTGCGTCGGCGGCTAGATCCGTAACTTGCCGACCCGCTTCGATCGCGCCGAGCAGCGATAGAACGGGGACGAGCACTGCGACGACTAGACCGGTGGGTTGTAGGCGCGCGTACCAGGGGCGTGCTTTTAGCCAGAAATGCAGGCCGATCATAGCGTGGCCCCAGGCGACAACCAAGACTAGCATCTGCACGAAGCCATATTCGGGCGAGCGAACGAAATAGACCCACAGCAAATAGGTGTAGTAGCCGACATCGGTGTGGAGAAAACTGTCGGAGATGCGCGTCGTGACTACGTGCCGGACGAGCAGGAATGGGATGGCGAAGCCCAGCACCACCTGGCTCAGCTCGGATGCGCGCAGCCGTAATGTCCGCCGCTGCCATAGCGCGTAAAGCGCCAATGCGTAATGAACGAGGAAGCTGCCATAGAGCAGCAGCTGCGCCAATCGGTTCGTCCAGATTCGGAAGATGTACCAAAGCACATTCTCCATTGCTTCCAGCGAGATCAGGCCGACAGCGTGGTTGAGGAGATGCATCGTCACGTATGCGAGCATCACCAAGCCGGAAAAGAGCCGCAACCGCCGGATCATCGGAGCACCTTCTGAAGGTGCCGTCGAATTGCGAGTTTGTAGTTACCGGCGCCCCGATTCCTTTGTCTGGATCGGCGTAGACAAGCATCGCCGCGATCGCTGGGTTGCAAAAGCTCCTCCATCTGCCGAGCGTCATGTTCTACGTAAGGAGGGCGACCCTGCCGAATGCCGTCTCGATCACTATTGGCAGCCGACGCGAAGCTCTTTCACGCCGTCTTAGGTCAGGCTTTACCGGAATGATTTCGGCCGATGACCGACAGGAGTTCGGTGGGTCCGCCACTTCCGTTCGATCCCGGTGGGCCCACTGAAATCGTTCGATTGGTTATGAATTACCGGACCAAGACCCAATGGCCTCGCCACCTTGCATGATGGTCGTAACCATATTGGTACTCGTAATGCGAGGTTGTTGTGACGGCATTTGGCAAGCCGCTGTCGACACGCTGCGAGATGCCGGGCCAGACGTTGTCATCCGGCAGTTTCGGCTCCTGCGCGATCGCCGGTGCGAGGCTTGCAGCGACCGCTAGCACCAGAGCAGCGTTGGCGACGGATAAGGTTTTCATTTCGGACCTCATTCAGTGATGCGAGCGTAGTGCGGGCCTGTAGACCCCGCTGGAGCGGATCGCCTTTCGAGGTGGGTCGGCGAGCTTGTCGCGCCATGCCGATAGAGACCGGCGCGCGCCGCCTTTTATTCCTGCGCTACAGTGAATTCGGTGTGCGAACAAGTGCCGAGGAGCATGGCGGCGGTTTTCATGGCGGCGGTTTTCATGGCGGCGGTTTTCATGGCGGCGGTTCTCATGGCGGCGGTTTCGGTCGCGTAGGCTTTGGTGACCGGGGCTTCCGAGGCGACAGATTTCGGCTTGCTGACTTTTTCGGAGGCTTTTATCCCGGCTACTATGGCGGCTATTACCCTGCCACTGAGGATACGGGCCTTGCTATCTGACCGTGTATGGGGACGACCCGAACCGTGACGGTCCGCGTTCGCTTCGCCAACCTGGACTTAGCCACTCGCTCGGTTACGCTCGACGCGCCAATCTCCGCGACCGTGATCCTTGCCGAGATCGCCGAGCAGCTGGTGCGCGCGGTCCTCGCGGATCACCCTGATGAGAAGACTATCTCGTTCCTGGCGATCTCCGTGTCGCATCTCGAGGAGCATTGGGATGTTCAGCTGGAACTCCCGTTTGGGCTCAAAGATGAAGCGCGCCGCCCCGGCACCAAGAAAGGGATGGGGCGCTGGGCGGCCGACTGTGCTGTCGATAGGATCCGCGATCGCTTCGGATGGGATGCTATCGGATATGCGTCGGTGGCGCTGGGGATTTCCCGTTCCGTGCCCGACGAGTTTCGCAAACTCGCCGAGAAGGACCTGTGAGAGCCGGTGTTTCCGCCTCGCAAGTACCGGAGCTCTTACCGATGCTATTGACCGGGATGATTATGCCGGTATTGGGTCTGGGCTTGTTTAGCAGCGAACACATCAATGACTGATCTCCTTCTCGTCTCGCTGCCGCGGCCACCCCCAACACGCTAATACCATCTCACGCTGGGTGGCTTCCGACCGCTGATATCCGGTTGATATTAGGAACCGCCGATGCGGATAGAGGTATCGGTCCCCGGGATCAAGAAAGAGCGCGGAAAGCTGCCCGCGCCGATAACACGAGGGCCGCCGAGGTTAGTATTACCACTAGCAGCCAGGCCGCCGATTTGCGGCGAGTTGGTCGAACCGGCGTCGTAGGGGGCGGTGACCGGCGTCAAGGTTTGCGAGCCTGTCGCCATCCCGCACCCGGTGAACGCCGAGACAACGACGAGCCCGACAAATCGTCTCCGCCAGCGCATCAGCTTCCTGCGAAGTGTCGTCCCTACGACCGCCATGAGGTGGTCATTTCAATCAGCCTGCCAAGTCCTCCGGTCGTGATTCCGGATCACGGACAGTTGATTTCGCGGACGCCTTCAAGGGAGGTTGCTGCCGTCAAATAATTTGAAGATTGTTTTGCTGAAGGACCTGCACCGGACTGAATTGCGTGGTAAGAAATTGTCGATTGCCGAGACGAGGGAGCGGATGCGGAGAGCGGCCGTCATGAATGTTAACTTGGTCGTACCAGCAACTAGCGTCCTTGCAGTCGCGTTATTCGTGTCCGCGGTGGTTGGCGCGCAACCAGACCACGCGGCGGTGTCTGGGGTCGGAGGATCGCTGCCTGCACCCGAAGCTTCCATGTCCGCACCGGTAACCCAAGAACCAGCACCCACGTCCGTGGCCGAGAATCCACTACCAACCCCTCCAGCGGAAGCATCGGCACCCCAACCCGAAGCCCCGCCGATCTTCAAAGCCGACCAGCTCGATCAGCTGCTCGCGCCGATCGCGCTCTATCCGGATGCGCTGCTCGCACAGATTCTAATGGCCGCGGCTTATCCTCTGGAAGTCGTCAAAGCGGATCGTTGGCTGCAAGATCCCAGTCACGCCTATCTTCGAGAAGACCAGTTGGCCGAAGCCATCGAGGCCGAGACGTGGGACCCCAGCGTCAAGTCCTTGGTGCCTTTCCGCAGATCTTGCGGATGATGGACCAACAACTCGACTGGACTGAGCAGCTGGGCAATGCCGTCGTAGCGCAGCAGCCGGACGTCATGGATGCGATCCAACGTCTCCGGCACGAGGCCGCAGCCGCGGGAACACTCTGGTCCAACGCCCAACAGAGGGTGACGACCGAACGCCAAGGCATCGTCATCGAGCCAGCCAATCCCGAATTCGTGTATCCGCCAACCTACATCCAGCCGGCGTTTACGGTCCCTGGCCATATCCGGACTATCCACCGTTCGATATAACCCCGCTCGATACCGACTTCGGTCTTGCGGGACCTTTTGGCCTCGGGTTCGGTGTGGGATTTGTTGTTGTGCGACCGCTGTGGGGCTGGTGCTCCTTCGATTGGGCCCAGGGTCGGATTCGACTGGATGTCGCCAAATTTAACGCCTTCAATCGTCACATGCCTGGAACAGCAACCAGTACCTGGCACCGCGATCCATCGCGGCTCAGCTTGCCCTTGCGCGATTTCGCCTCGCGCGCGCCGATCCAGGTGCTCCGCGGCTCTGCGATTTCGGCCGCGATGATTCCGCGAGGAGTGCCGAGCACGGCAGCTTCCGTGCCGGCGGACAGGCGGAGCTGGGTGCCCCCCGAATTCACACCAGTCGGGCGAGCGCCGACGGCGTGCTTCGCTCGGCACCGCGATCATTCGCATTCGCTGGGAGAGGATTGCAGGCTCGCAGTGAATGGCGCCTTAGTCTCGGCAGTCGTTGGATAATGCCCTCAACGATGCCGCGGCACCTCGCTCAGCCAATAATTCCCAGAACTGTCGCGCGCTCAACAGCCTTGGCTCCTGGCGGCGGTCATTTCGGGGGCGCATTCCGTCGATGACGTCCGGGATTTCACCAACCTGCAATGGCAGCGGCCGAGCCGCTCAAAGGGGAGGAGCACGTCGATGCGCGGCTATGTTATCGCACGGGCGCAGATTGCGCTCATATGGCTTGCCACTCTGTGCGCCTTCACGCCGACTTTAGCCACCGCCGCTAAAGCTCCCGTCAATATCCTATTCGTCGGCAACAGCTTTACGCATGGGCGCTACGAACCAGTGCGCACCTACAACGCCGGGTTCGGCACCGATACCGTGCATGATCTGCTGTGCCCGTCGCTTGCCGCCTGCAGTAGCGCCGAACAGGGTAGCCAGATCGATCCGGCCGAGACGCCCGCGCCCGGCACCACCCTGCCGGCACAACTGGCCTATCTGCAGGCCAATCCTTCCCTGCAATACAACGAGCCCGGCCCCTATGGCGGGATACCAGGAATTTTCCTACAGTTCACACGCGAGGCACACCTCCATTATTCAGTCTCCGTGGTTGCGGTGAGCAGCGCAACGCTGACCGGGTATCTCAACAATACTGGCAACGAGAAAGGTACCTGCCGCTGATTGAGGGTACGGCCTGGGACGTGGTGGTGCTGCAGGATCAGAGCTTCCGGCCGCTGCCCGCGACGATCACGGTCAATGGGCAAAGCGTCCCAACACGTGGCGATTTCGCAGGCTTCGAAAGCGGTGTGACTGGCCTGATCAATGCCGTCGATGCTACAGCTAGCGCTGCCGGCAAGCCGAGCCCTTTGATTACGCTGTATGAGACCCAGCCGCTCGCCTCATACGGCTATACCAGCATCAACCCCTTTGGCAGCAGCACAAGCCCGCCCGACGGGCTCAATGCGCCGTATGCCGGCGCCCCCGACCCAATCGGTGCGATGGCCACGGACTTGCACGACGCCTATGAGCAGGCGGCCAGCGACTATATGGCAAGCAACCCGACCGGGAGCAAAGTCGATGTAGCTCTGGCGGGCGACGCCTGGGTAAGCGCCATAAATACCCGTGTCGCGGTTCGCGACCCGTACCTCGCCAACAACCCAAGCTTCGAAGTAGACCTCTGGGACAGCGACCCGCTCGACGCCTGCTGCACGACACCGATCGGCTATCACCCCAGCATCTATGGCGCCTATCTGAGTGCCCTGGTTCTGTTCTATGAGATTACGCAGGTGAACCCCGAGTCGCTCCTCGCGGAGTTCGACCCGGCCGATCATCGCCACCGTGCCTCTGCTGCCGACGCGCTTGGCATCTCACCCGATATTGCGTGGAAACTGGCATTCGTCGCAAGTGAAACGGTGCGGCTCGGCCACCCGATTTAAAACCGGAACCATCGGTGATGCATCGAGAAGCCAGCCGCAAGCTCGACGCTCATCTGTCTGCTGAGCGTGAGCTGACCGGCGCCGCTACCGGCTCGACCGGGTCGCGGCGCGGCCCCTTGCGCCACTCGCCGCCTAACCGTCCCGCGTGATGTGCTGGCCGGGAGAAAGGCCGCACTACACCAGTAAGCGGACCGACTGGCCGGTCGCCAGCACTGCCGCTCAGTGCCAAAAGCGGACCGCGTTAGCCACCGCCAAGAGTTCGACCCGACCCAAACGGCGCCTTCGTGTTTGGAACCCACCGCACTGCTATTCCGATTTCGCGTACCACGTCGCGGTATTCTAATTTCGTTGCATTACTTCTGGATCTCGGCGATGGCGCGGCGCAATTCGGCTGCGAGCGGTCCCAGCCGGTCGCGGCAGCCGTCACGGTCACCGGCCTTGCCGGCCTGCTCCAGAGCGCCGGCCGCAGCGCCAAGGCGAGCAGCGCCGACCGCTTGCGCTGCCCCTTTGAGCCGATGCGCGGCAGCGGCCAGACCGGCGAGATCGGCGGCGCGCCATGCCGCATTGATCGCTTGCTCGGATTGGATGGCGCTGGTGCGGAACTTTCGCAGCAGGGCGGATCCACAGCACCAGCAAGGCGGGCAAGATGCCGACCGCGAACAGGGCCCGCCACGCGATCGCTTCGGGCAGAATGGCTGGGTCCAGGCATCCCGTAGCGCACCCAATTACCGATTTGCCGGAGCACGGCATCACTCGGCCGAGACTGCACGATCTGCCGTAGGTTTGTTTTCCGCGCAGCGCGTCTGAAGCAGCAACCGAGTCGGGACGGTCAAGAGCTGGATCCGGCGCAGCCTCGAACGCTTGAAGCGGTGCCTTGACGCATGAGGTACGATGACCCGGACCTCCGCGAGAGTTTGGCCGCCGAATACGTCCTCGGCACGATGCCGAGCCGGTCGCGGCGACGCTTCGAGCGGCTGATCGCCAGTGATCCGGCCCTTGCGCGAGTGGTGGGGGCATGGGCCGACCGATTGGCCCCGATCGACGCGGCGGCGGCGCCTGAGGAGCCGCCCGCGCGAGTTTGGCGCGGGATCACGAAGGGCCTGCCCCTTGATGCTCCGGCGTCGGCTCCGGCACAGGGCTGGTTCGGCTCGCTTGCGTTCTGGCGCGCTTTGGGGATCGCCGCCAGCGCAGCGACGGCGGGACTGATCATTTATGTTGCGGCGTTCTTGGGTCGCACCGCGCCGCCAATACCGACCGTGGTTGCCGTGCTGGCCGATCAGAGCGGCGATCCGAACTGGATAGCAATCACCGGGCCGCAACGCAGCGAGGTCTCTGTCTCCCCTGTCCGGCCGCAAGCCGAGGACACCCATCACTCCTTCGAGCTATGGAGCATCGCGGGCGGGACGCCCCATCCGCTCGGCCTCTTGCAGACGCAATCCGGCAGCGTGCGAATATTACGCGCCACGCAGCTGCCGCCGCCGGGCGATCTGCTCGCGGTCAGCCTCGAGCCGTCCGGAGGATCTCCCACCAGGCTTCCGACCGGCCCGATCCTCTCTCACGGCAAGGTTCTGTTGAGACCGCCGTGACGGCTGCTTTTAAAAAATCATCTCCGGCCGCATCCGAACCCGCCTCGGCTGCGTAGTGAGAAAGACGACAGGTCGGCAGCGCTCGCTTGCCGCAGTCGCAGAGCCAATAGCAGCCAGGAATTTGACATGACACTCAAGCTCATCAGTGCGCCGTGCTCGCGTTGACTCTTGGCGCCGGCGCCATGGCGGCAATGGACCCGATGGTCGGCGGCGCGCCGATGTATGACACAAAGAACATCATCCAGAACGCCGTCAACTCGAGAGACCACACCAACCTGGTGGTGGCGGTGAAGGCCGCGGGCCTCGTGCCGACGCTCGAAGGCTCCGGCCCCTTCACGGTATTTGCGCCGACCAACGAAGCCTTCGCAGCACTGCCGGCGGGCACCTTAGACACATTGCTGGAGCCCGAGAACAAGGCGCAGCTCACCGAGATCCTGACCTATCACGTGGTCCCCGGCCGGTACACTGCGGTGTCGCTCGATCACGCGATCAAGACGACGCCGGGCGGCAAAGTCTCGCTGAAGACCGCAGAAGGCGAACTGCTGATCGCGGCCGAAAGCGGCAACAACCTTGCGATTACCGACCAAAAGGGCGACACCGCCCGGGTCACGATCCCCGATATGTATCAGAGCAATGGCGTCATCATGGTCATCGACAAAGTTCTGATGCCGTAACGCGATTGCTGCTGGTCTGCGGCGGCCCTTTGGACTGGGAGGCGGTCTTTGGCTGGGCCGCCCCTCATTACTGACGGAAAGCCGTCAGCTCTTTGTATCGAAGCGATCAAACAATGGCGATGCATCGGGGTTTAGTGTTAACCTTAAGAAAATTGCAGCTCAGCAGGGGAACGATTACTCTCCGACTGCGCTTGCGGCCCGCTGCGCGAGATTCGACCTCTGTCTCACTCGGGAATCATCGAACCCAAGACATCTTGACTGATTCACTTCACGAGGGAAGGAGAGCACAGTGACAAACCTGACCCGACTCTCGTTTCTGCAGCACGCCCCGGCAACCGCGGCAACCCTGAGCGTGTTACCAGCGATGCCCGCCCTGGCGGGCTCGCGCCTCCCGCGGGAAGCAGCCGCGCCCAGCTCGTCCGCCACGGGTGCCGGCTCTATGGTCATCCACGTCAACGATGTCTCCACTGGCGAGATGACTTTCCTCGTCGGCGCGCGGGAGGTCTCCCTCCGCGATCCCGGGCTCGTCGCCTACTTCATGGAAGCTGCCCGCTAGGGGCGGAGGCGGCCAATAAAGCTCACCGATCATAGAGCAGCCGTTCGTTGGCAAAACTGACAGGAGAGGTGGATACATGTCATCCCATCGTGAAGCCCCAGAGATTTCCAAGGACCCGGTAGTAGACAACACCGATGTCTACGGCTTTGTGAGCCCCGACAAGCCAAACACAGTCACCCTGATCGCCAACTACATTCCCGCAGAAGCGCCGGACGGGGACCGAACTTTTTACGAGTTCGGCGATGACGTGCTGTATGAGATCCACATCGACAATGACGGCGATGGGCACCCCGACATCACCTACCAATTCCAGTTCGAGACCACCGTAAAAAACCCCAACACCTTTCTCTACAATACCGGGCCGATCAGCTCCCTAACCGATCCGAACTGGAATAAACGCCAATTATATTCACCGATCCGGGTGAAAAACGGCCGCTCGACCGTCCTTGCCGAGGATTTAGCCTCTCCGCCCTGCAACATCGGCCCCTTTTCCACGCCCAACTATGCGGCACTCGCGCAAGAAGCCATCCACGTTTTGCCCAGTGGGGAAACTGTGTTTGCTGGGCAGCGGGCGGAGGGGTTCTATGTCGATTTGGGCGCGGTCTTCGACCTCCTTGATCTGCGGCCGTTCCAGAACCTGCACATCAATCCCATGCCCCCCGCCCCCGGCGTCAATGGGCTCAACAACCTCAATGTCCATACGATGGCGATCCAGCTGCCCAAAAGCATGCTGACCCGCGATGGCTCCAATCCGACCAATCCAAGCGACTCGCGCTCGGTCATCGGCGTCTACGCTTCGGCCAGTCGCCGGAAGGCAATCGTCTTGGGGCCCAACGGTGATGTCCAAGAATATGGACCGTGGGTCCAGGTGTCGCGGCTCGGCGATCCCCTGTTCAACGAAGTGATCATCCCGCTCGGGCTAAAGGACTCGTGGAACTCCAGGAACCCGGATGGCGATGCGCAGTTCCTGAACTATGTCCAACACCCCGAGGTCCCACAACGGCTGGTAGATGTCTATCCCGGAGTTTTCCCCCAACTCGCCGCCTACAGCAAACCCCGAACCGACCTGGTCGCCATTCTTCTCACCGGCATACCGGCAGGCATCATTCCCGGATTCCAGAATTTCACCGGTCAAACGCTCGCTGATCTGCTGCGACTGAACATGGCCATTCCACCGACTGCAGCTCCGAACATTCTCGGGATCCTGGGAGGCGACCTCGCCGGTTTCCCCAACGGGCGCCGGGTGGTCGACGATGTTTTTACGATCGAGCTGCGCGCCCTTGCGGGGGTCACGATCCCTCTGGTCGATCCTTCTTTCACCCCGGACGCGGCTGCGTCTGTAGTGACGGATGGCGTCACACCTAGCGACATCGCTTCTCCCTTCCTGGCGAGTTTCCCCTATCTTGGAATACCCTACTCCGGTTTTGACGTCCCGAGTTAGTCGGTGCGACTTTCGCTTTGTGACACCCGGAAGAGCTCGTTGGAGTGCCCCTACCCGGGCTTCTCACGCGCGCCAATCCTTGGCCGGCGCGGAACATTTCCACAACGGCATCGGCGACAACATCAGCGAGGACCCGGCAAATGGCTGAAGCACACTCTGACCGGGTCCATCCCGAAACTGTCGTACTGGATATCATCTATACCAAGGCTGAGTTGCGCGGTCGGGAAAATCGAAGTGAGCCCGCGGGGGAGCGCGACGCGGATCCATGTCGAGGTCCTGGAACGAAGAATAATGGTCGGTCGGTCTTTGCCGCCGTCTTTCCGGGGCTCCGCGCAGGCGACTACGACATCTGGGAAAACTTCCCCAAGCCCAGCGGCACGGTTACTATCGTCGGGGGCGAGGTTGCGACGGTCGACTGGCGTTAATCTTACTCAAGGAGCCTCCGTTCGGGGCCGAGAGCGAGCAGACCGACATGCTCCGGCTGGTGAGCCGAACTTCTCGACGGCCTGGCGGCCTCCGGCAGCGGATTACCGGCATCTACGCCTCGCTGATTCTTCACCAATCTGGCCGCGTGGGCGTGGGCGGTGCTGGTCTTTCGGGACCAGTCGGTCCTGCTCGGCACCGCGTTGTTGGCCTATGGGTTCGGCCTGCGTCATGCCGTCGACGCCGACCATATCGCGGCCATCGACAACTTCACTCGCAAACTGATGCAAGAGGGCAAGCGGCCAGTCGGAGTCGGCTTATTCTTTGCGATGGGCCATTCGAGCGTCGTGATCCTCGCCGCGGCGGGTGTAGCCGGCACGGCAACGGGCGCTGGCCGGGTCCTTTGACCGGTTCAAGGCGGTCGGCGGCGTCGTCGGCACCGGTGGGTCCGCGTTGTTCCTGTTCGCCATCGCCATTGCCAACCTGATCATCCTCTCCGGCGTCTGGCGGACCTATCGGTATGTGCGCAAGGGCGGCCGCTGGGTGGAGGCGGATTTCGATCTGCTGCTCAACAGCCGGGGCGTGCTCGCGCGCTTTTTTCGCCCGCTGTTCCGGCTCATCAGCGAGAGCTGGCACATGTATCTGCTCGGCTTCCTCTTCGGGCTGGGGTTCGATACCGCGACCGAGGTTGCGCTGCTCGCCGTTTCGGCGACCGCGGCCGCCAAAGGGGTGTCGATCTGGGCCATAATGGTGTTTCCCGCGCTGTTCGCCGCCGGGATGTCGCTGATCGACACCACCGACGGCATTTTGATGTTGGGCGCCTATCAATGGGCGTTTATCAAGCCGATCCGCAAGCTCTTCTACAACCTGGCTATCACATTCGTGTCTGTGGTGGTCGCTGTTCTAATTGGCGGCATTGCGATACTGGGATTGATGGGTGATCAGTTCGCACTGAAAGGGGCATTCTGGGATAGCGTCGAGGCGCTGAACGGCAACTTTACGGCACTCGGCGTCGCCGTCATCGGTGTTTTTATCGCAGCTTGGGTCGGGTCAGTTATTGTCTATCGCTACAACAAACTCGATGAAATGCGCTGACTTCAGGCAAGCAAAAATCGGGAAGTCGCCAACGACACCGAATTTGGCCTCGCGGCCCGCATCGTCAAATTAACGACTATCGAGCAGAAGTAGCCTCGGGCGGAACACGCGATCACGCTGCGGTAACCGCATTTCTCCAGCAAACTCCTCCGCCCGCCACCGGCGAGCGCTGCCTTGTGCCGCCACTGCCCGGCCTCGCCCTGCACCTGGCAGTTATGCGCCTCAATCCTTTTGAGCGTTGGCTCCAAAACCGGAAACGCGAGTTCGCGGCCAACTCTGCGCTGGAGGGAGATGGATTCGAACCCTCGGTTCCTCCCAACTAGGACCGCCAAACGCCGGGCATAACGATCGCAGCGAAAAAGCCATCGATCTCCTCGGCGTTGTCCTCGTACTTGCCCTGCTTTTCCGTAGTCGAAGTGGGGGGACATGTAGCCTAAGTAACCGACGAAGAACCTTTACTTGTTCGGAACCAACAATGATTCCTCAGAGACGAGTCAATCATAACAATCGAACACATCTTCTGAGGTGTTGGGCCGGCCTTGCATGTTTCACTATTGGTCCTTCAGCCACGCACCCGGATTGAACTCATTCGGGCGAAAAGTGTCTATGTTAGGAATAGCTCGCGGTCTCATCGAAAGCCGAGGCCTGATTATGTCTCCATTTTGCGCTGAGAAAAAAAGAAGTCTATTCCGCGACGAGCACTTCTGATAGGCGGATTTGCCGGGGCCGTGATCGCCGGTTGCGGTCGGCAGACGATTGCGGCATGAGCGGCCCGAGGAAGAGCACAACTGCCGTCAAGGTAGCGTTCTTTACCGTCTTTGCGTTCAGTCACCGCTCCGAAGAGACCTGGCGCGCGGGGCGGCTGATGGCCCTGAATAGCGAAACAAGGGAGCATGGCGATACCCTCCACGTCGAGGGCGCGGCGGTGCCTCAGGGATTTCGCGTGGTGAGCGAGGGCGGTCCCGTTATCGCATCTGCCGGGACCTTGACATCAAACAGCCTGTGGACCCCGTCGATGCTGGCGCAGGCGACGGTGGTCGACGCACAGCGTGGTGGCATCATCCGTGTCAGCGCGCGCAAGTTTGGCGACGAGCAAATCGCGATTGCCGGAGGCCAGGTTCGCGCCACGCGCTATACGTTCATCACGCCGCATTTCGGCGGCAGCATCTGGTACGACAAAGCAAACCTCTGGGTGCGCGGCGAGTTCGAACGCGACGGCTCGAAGGTCCAGTATCAGCTTGACGCCTGAGGCCCGCTCACCATTCGGCCAGACCGCCAAGGGTTGCCAGGGCCACGCGCCCATCCGGGGCTTCGTGCTGGCGGCGTGGGTCGCGTCGCGCGCGCCCAGATGCTCTGAGCTCCCCGTGGGCCGGCGGACCGAGGGTTCGAATCCTGCTTCCTCCAGCAAAGAGTCAGTCTCTCTCCCGCACCCGCTTTCGAAGGTCGAGAAATCCGGCTCTCCGCGCGGGTGTGCGCGGCTGGCTTGGCGACCGGGTCGGCAGAGACGCGCAAGGTGTTTCGATATCGCGCCAACCAGCGGCAATATCTCTGTCGGGCCATATTCCAGTACCGCAGTGCCGCTGATGTGGTCAGTCGAGAATGCCAAGCCGGTCCCAGCGAAGTCTGGGCCTTCTGGGGGCTTAGGGTGCGGTAGATCTTTGAATTCGGATCGGGCTCAACCAAAGCCGAGCAGGGTCCGCTGATCGTGCCAGGCAAGCGGCAGACGGGAGTGCTCGAGGAGCTTCTCTGCCGTCAAGTCGGATGGCTGCCGCCCATCGAGGATCGCCTGGGTGATATCCGGCGCGAGATAGCTGAGGCGGACGAGCCGGGTGAAATAGGACCGGCTGACCCCTTCCCGCTGGGCGAGCGCGGCAAAGGGAGCGCCTTCGCCCTGGGCGAGTGTCGCGTTGAACCGGCGCGCCCTGAGGAGCAGCCTGATCAATCGCGCGTCGGGTTTCGTCACGGCAAACGGATCCGTTCCGTCGACCACCATTCTGATCTCCCGCCCGGCGCGGCGTAGCCGTATTGGCACGGGCAGGATCTCGGTTTCGTCGTCGGTCGCGCCCTGTAATGGTGTTGCAGCAGCATCGAGTAGCGCGCTGAGCCGAGACGGGCGGAAACGAATGTCGATCTGGCCGACGCTCACCTCGATCCGTTCGATCAGGGCAGTGAGGACAACGCGCTTGCGTGCCACTGGCAACTCGGGCCAGCGCTTACCGATCTCTGCGGCCCGCGCGACAAGCCGCTGCTGAATTGATGCGTCCGCGAGCCGTGCCGAAGTCGATTTGTAGATGCTGCCGGGATCGAGAAGCCATCGGTGCACTCGGCTGCTCACGAGATGCTCGATCTCCGCCGCCGGAATCCGCAGCCCAGCGGAGACCTCAGTACGATCTTTCGTGATCAGCGAGCCGGAGACATAGTAGCGGTAGCGCGTGCCCCTCTTGACTGCGTGGCTCGGCGTCATCCGGTTGCCGTCGCCATCAACCAGCATGCCGGCGAGGAGGCTCGGCTGATGATTTCGTGCGCCTGAGCTCCGTTCGGCGGCATTTCTCGCAAGCAGGGCCTGGACTGCATCCCAGAGCGGCTGATCGATGATCGGCTTATGTTCGCCAAGATAGGATTGTTGGTTGTGAACGATCTCGCCCCGATAGATGCGGTTCTGCAGCATCAGGTAGAGCGCACCGCGGGCGAATGGCTTGCCACCCGAGATGCGGCCCGAGGCGGTCGTCCGTAATTTGCTCCGCACACTCTGAGCTTCCAGCTCGTCCTTCAACAACCGGACAGAGCCGAGTTCGGCGTAGCGGCGAAATATAAAGCGCACGATTTCCGCCTCGCTTTCGACGATGACGAGCTTGCGGTCCTGCGCCCGATAACCGAGCGGCGGCACCCCGCCCATCCACATCCCCTTCTGTTTTGAGGCGGCGATCTTGTCGCGGATGCGCTCGCCGATGACCTCGCGCTCGAACTGCGCGAAGGACAACAAGACATTCAGGGTCAAGCGTCCCATCGAGGTCGTCGTGTTAAACTGCTGCGTCACCGAAACAAAGGAGGCGCTCCCCTTGTCGAGGATCTCGACGATCTTGGCAAAATCGGCGAGCGAGCGGGTGAGCCGGTCGATCTTGTAGACAACCACGGTATCGACTCGCCCCGCGGTGAGATCGGCGAGCAGCTGCTGCAGAGCCGGCCGATCCATCGTCGCTCCGGAGAACCCGCCGTCATCATAAGCCGCGCGCAGGCACACCCAACCTTCGTGCCGCTGGCTGACGATGAAGGCCTCGCAGGCTTCGCGCTGCGCCTGCAGCGAATTGAATTCCTGTTCGAGCCCCTCCTCGGACGATTTGCGGGTGTAGATCGCGCAGCGGACGGTTCCGTTCCGCGGCATTGTGGTTCCTGGTTTCTTCATTATTCCCTGGCCTTGGCGATTAGGATGGGCGCGCTTGTTTGCTCAAGCCAAAGAACCGGGGACCCGACCAATGGGCCCCGGTGATCCGCTCGGCAATCACGGTCAGCGATCGATAGCACTGGCCCTCGTATTCGAACCCGTCCTCGCGCACGAGGACGGTATGGGTGTGTCCACGCCATTGCCGCATCAACGTCGCGCCGGTCTTCAGCACAATGTCGGGATCGAAGGAACGAGCGCCTTTCTCGAACTCTGCCGCCAGAATCCACAGGCGGCGTTGCAGGGCGCGGCTCGGGCCGCCACGCGCGCTCTGTTGTAGGTGATCGGCGAGCCCCCTGATGATCAGATCACGACTGAGGCCGAGGGGTGGTCCAGTGTGGTGCAATGTCCGCCACGCAGGCCGCAGCTCCTCTGTCGACCGATCGACGAACCCAGCGATTTCGCACTCAGGCCCGGCCAGGTCCGGGTTTTGCAGCCGGCGGCCGCCGTTTGCACCTAGACCGGAAGACGGCTCGCCAGAGTGCTGGCGAGCCGAAGCGTCGTGGACTGGGGTTTTCATAGGCTCGTCGCCTCGGCGATGCGGTAGACCCGGCCGCGCTCCTCTTTGGCCGAGGCAAGACTGAGCCCGAGCTTTTTCTTTAAGGTTCCCGAGAAGACGCCGCGAACGGTATGACGCTGCCAGCCGGTCACGCTCGCCACCTCGTCGACCGTTGCACCCTCGGGCTGACGCAGCATCGCAATCACCACGTCCTGCTTGGAGGGCCGCTTCGGGTCGGGTTGCGGCTCCGGGTCCGGCAAGGCCTCGATTGCCGACCACAGCTGATCGAGCAGCGCATCGCGGTCGCCCACCTTCTTGCGCTTTTCGACACCGGGCAGAGCGTTCCACAGCGCCAGCAACCGCTTGGCGCTGAGCGGGGCAGCGTGCAGCTCCTCGTTCGAGGCAACGGCAATCTCGCTGTCACTGACTGTCGCGGGCGCCTTGCGGCACAGCGTGATTCCGTCATTCCCAATAATGTAAATGCGCATGGTGGGTGCTCCTGATCAACCCGGCGGCGCCGCCGCCGTGACCCCACTCACGCTCTCTTCGCCGACCAAAGCCAGTCTATTCCCGATAATGTTGTGGCGTTGTTGGGCCGGATCCGAGCATGGAATTGCTCGGCCGAGAGACCGCACGATCTGCGGTAGGTTGTTCGCCGCACGGCAGGTCTGAAAGCTTCAACTCTGCAATTCTAACTCGTTGTCATGCGGCCGGCGGGTGATGGATCGCTAGGTCGCTCGCTCGGGTTCGCGGGGTGGCGGGTCCGCTTATTGAGGTTGACCTGCCGCGCCGCTGACCAGCCGGCACAGCCGGAAATGACCCCAAAGCTGTCCTGCGCTGTCCTCGATCTGAATAGCTCAGGAGGGTGGTTTTCGGTCCCTCCCCCGATCCGAGTTGTGATCGAAATCGGCCGGGCTATACCTTAAAAGAAAGGCTCCGGCTGTCGCACGATCCGGATCCACCTCACTGTACAACCCGTGTTAAGCTATGAAGAGGCAACCCATGGCGGCCTGATGACTTACAGCCCGCGGAAATCCCGATTATCAAGAGGCTGAAATGGCATACGAAAGGCTCGACGAAGCACTTCGCCAGTTGAAAACAGATCGCGAGCGTGAGGAGGCGGCCGAAAAACAACAAAAAAGGGAGGGCGAAGAAGCCAGGATGCGGTTCGTGCAAATCAAGTCCGCGGTGATCGGGCCTATTTTCAATGAGATCGTCGCGCACTTAGTGGCCGAAGGTTTCTTCGGGGAAATGGTGGACGAACAAAGCGATGCCTCTGACCCAATTTCCCTCAATGTGAACTTATCGGAAGATGAAGGATTCAGCCGACAAGGCACCTTCCAAATACGGTTTGATCTCGATAAATATAGATGCGAATTTGGCAAATCTACGATGGCAAAAACCTCGTCAACTAACCAAATAGTATTCGATGATGAACGTCATAACTTAGACGAAATGACGATGGAGCTGGTTCGCCAAAAAGCCGAACAGTTTGTGCTCGATTTGATTGCCGGGAAGCTTTTCCATTAGTAGAGGAGCAAATTTGGTGACAAGAGTCCTCGCCGTTGACGGGACCAGGCGCGATCACAAGCTCCGACGTCCAGACCGCATCACTGACGATCTCGGTCGAAAAATGGCAGCCAGAGTAGCAAGAGGGGGTGGGGTGTCCTCATGCCAGCCGATTACCCGCCCTCGGTCCGCCGTCGACAAACTCGGCCCAGCATCAACAACTCTGCAGCGCGCGCACCGCAGCCGATTACGATCGCGGTAGGCGACAGGTCACCTGGAGCAAAGACGATGGCAGTCCACCCGTTGGTGGTGTTCTGGTCAGCTCACCCCGGACTGCAACAAAAGATAGATCAGGCTACGCGCAGAGCTGGTGCACGCAGAAGTCAAACCGCGTAAGATTGCACGGGTTCATTCTTGACTTTTCGCCGCCAGCGGCGGCGCCCTTCTCCTGATCCAATACCAGAATGCCGACTGTTTAGTGTTCCTGACGTAATCCGGCCGAATCTCGTGAGAGCGATTGGGCCTGTCCCATGCCGCCGCTCTGCTCAGGCTGCGTTATGGTCAGCAAAGAAACTATCCGGCGGGTCGGCATCGGACGCTGTCAATCGAGGATCGAAGCGGAACCGCGTCGCGCAGTATGGACAAAGGATCGTGTCCGCCTGGCCCATATTGATATAGACGTGCGGATGGTCTTGCGGAGGCGATATGCCAATGCACTTGAATTCGCTCACACCGATCCGGATTTCCGGGACGCCGCGGTCGTTCCTGAACTTGGATAGCCGCTGCCCGACATCGATTGAGGCCGTTGTGACCGGTGGGGATCTAGACAGTCCGCTGCCCATATTACGGGTCGGGTTGGTTTCGATGAACATGTTGTCCTCATTGTCAGTTGTCGCCCGACGCCCCCCGGCGAGCGAAGAAGGTATGCGGCTCGGCGGCCTTGAAACGTCTCTGCATCCCAACCTTCTGGATCCCCCGCAACCGGCCGAGGCGCCGGGAGCATTCGAAGAACTATGCCGCTAGGCCCTTGCGCGCCTGATGGCGAGCGCGGCAATGAACGGGGCGGGGGGCGGCGCTACCGCTCCCGCGTTCCCTACAATCAGAGGCTCCTGCGGCTTCCGTTACCGATGGATAATGGTGCGGCAACATCTGAAGCACGTTCGCCAGCTCCAGGTAGCGGCGCGATATGCGCGATTGGGACGATGGGCACCGGGGAACAAACTGGTTCACGGATAGCGTAGCTGGTAGCGGGTTTGATAATCAGGGAACCGATCCTGCATCGCCTTTTCGGTCGCAAGACCCTTTGCATAGGCCTTGCTGAGATTGTCGCTGCCCTCGGCACTGGCTTCTGTGTGATCTTCCCAAGCCTGATGATAGGTATCGATCAAAGCATCGTCTCCGAGCACTGAAAGACTTTTGGCGAATTCATCAACGGCGTGCTGTTGTGTGGCAGTGAGCATTTTGAGAGTCTTTCATTAGGTGATAATGTCCCTGAGGTTTGTCGATTTTGAAGTTCAATCGGGAAGTCGTCCCTACTGAGGGATCGAACTAGAAAGTGGGTAGGGCCCATCGCCTCTCCCGTCTTCAAGGAGAGGCGATGCCCTTTCCGCGGCGGGGGGGGCCAGTGCAGTGGAGTTTAGTAATCCATGCCCCCCATGCCACCGCCCGTAGGCATTCCAGCCGCGCCCTTAGGTTCCGGCCTGTCGGCTACCATCGCCTCGGTGGTGATCAATAGTCCCGCAACCGAGCCGGCATCCTGCAGCGCTACCCGCACGACCTTGGTCGGATCGATAATCCCGGCCTTCACCATGTCCTTGTACTCGCCCGACTGTGCGTCAAAGCCGAAATTCGGGTCGTTCTTGTCGGTCAGCTTGCCGACCACGATCGAGCCCTCGACCCCGGAGTTCTCGGCGATCTGACGTACCGGCGCCTGGATGGCCTTGCGGACGATCTCGATGCCGACTTTCTGGTCGTTGTTCGCGGCATTTAGGCCGGGCAGAACCTTGCTCGCAAAAAGCAGCGCAACACCGCCACCGGCCACGATACCTTCCTCGACCGCAGCCTTGGTCGCGTGCATAGCGTCGTCGACGCGGTCCTTGCGCTCCTTCACCTCGACCTCGGTGCTGCCGCCGACGCGGATGATCGCGACACCACCTGCAAGCTTGGCCAGCCGCTCCTGCAGCTTCTCGCGGTCGTAATCGGAGGTCGTCTCCTCGATCTGCGCCTTGAGCTGGGTGATACGGGCGGCGATGTCCTCCTTCTTGCCGGCGCCGTCGATGATCGTCGTGTTCTCCTTCTCGATCCGCACCCGCTTGGCGCGACCGAGCATGTCGAGGGTCACGTTTTCGAGCTTGATGCCGAGGTCTTCCGAGATCACCTGAGCCCCGGTCAGGGCAGCGACGTCCTCGAGCATGGCCTTGCGTCGGTCGCCAAAGCCCGGCGCCTTGACCGCCGCTACCTTGAGGCCGCCGCGCAGCTTGTTGACGACGAGGGTGGCAAGCGCCTCGCCTTCGATGTCCTCGGCGACGATCAGCAGCGGCCGGGCACTCTGCACGACGGCTTCGAGGATCGGCAGCAGAGATTGCAGACTGGACAGCTTCTTCTCGTGCAAGAGGATGTACGGATCTTCGAGCTCAGCGACCATCTTCTCCGCATTGGTGATGAAATACGGGCTCAGATAGCCGCGGTCGAATTGCATCCCCTCGACGACGTCGAGCTCGGTTTCGAGCGATTTCGCCTCCTCGACGGTGATGACACCCTCGTTGCCGACCTTCTTCATGGCCTCGGCGAGCATCCGGCCGATCTCGGTGTCGCCATTTGCTGAGATGGTTCCGACCTGTGCGATCTCGTCGTTGGTCGACACCTTCTTCGAGCGTTTTTGGATGTCCTTGACGACAGCATCGACCGCCATGTCGACACCGCGCTTTAGATCCATCGGGTTCATCCCGGCCGCCACCGCCTTCACTCCTTCGCGCACCATAGCGTGGGCGAGAATGGTCGCGGTTGTCGTCCCGTCGCCTGCGACCGTGCTCGTTTTGCTGGCCACCTCGCGGACCATCTGTGCGCCCATGTTCTCGAACTTGTCGGAGAGCTCGATCTCCTTGGCTACCGTGACCCCGTCCTTGGTGATCCGCGGCGCGCCGTAGCTCTTGTCGAGGACCACGTTGCGGCCCTTGGGCCCTAACGTCACCCTGACGGCATTGGTGAGTATGTCGATGCCGTGGAGCATCCGCTCGCGTGCATCGGTGCCCAGGCGAATATCTTTAGCAGCCATGTTTGCTCTCCAATTGTTAAGCAGCTTTCGTATTCGCGGCAGCGTGATCAACCACGCCCATGATGTCGGATTCCTTCATGATCATGAGGTCCTCGCCATCGAGCTTGACCTCGGTGCCGGACCACTTGCCGAATAGCACGCGGTCGCCCGTCTTGACGTCCAGCGGGTGCAGCTTACCGTCCGCGTCGCGCGCGCCGGGGCCGACGGCGACGACTTCGCCTTCCATGGGCTTTTCCTGCGCCGTGTCAGGGATGAAGATGCCGCCAGCGGTTTTCGCCTCCGGCTCGACACGGCGAATCAGGACGCGGTCCTGCAATGGGCGCAGTTTCATTGATGGTCTCCTCGGACCAGAATTTAATGAGGGCGTTGGCACTATCGGATGGAGAGTGACAACGCGCGTATCACCACATTGGGTGGCTGGTTCTCCAATACAACCAAAAAATCACTCTGAGCTTCACAAGTTTTTCGCAAAACGACGAGATATCCTCAGAGGTCGTATTAAATCAATCCGTCAGATAATTCTTGCGACCATTTTGGAACCCTCGTCGACTGATGGCATAACGACGAGTTAACCGGGGAGGTAGGCGGTGTCAATCGAGGATCGAAGCCAAACACGCCCGCAGTAGGGACAAGGAACCTCCGCCTCCCGAAGTGTCGAAATTCGACACGTGTTGGGACAACCTTCAGTCGTGTAATTCGCTCCCGGCGCTCGACCCGAAAACTGCTGGCGGATCAGCGGCCGGAGCTGACGCGGTTCCGCCATTCTGGCTCTTGACGGCGATGTTTTTCCTAAAGCGGGGGTCCTTGTGAGCTATCAACTCCCCTGACGGGCGGCCTTGGCAGCCGCCGTAGCGGCAACCGCGATTGTCGCATTCTTGGTGGTCGTGGGGGCAGATCATCGAAGTCTCCGTTAGCGCGCACCTTCTCCTTAGAGACCATCACGCTGGACGGTAAGCCTCGGAATCTACTCAGTGCCCTTACCGGCCGGCATCACCTTATCATCGGACTTGCCGTCACTCTGAACCCGGCTGATCCCATATTTGTGGTCTGAGGTGGATCCGGCGGCCGAGGCACCTGTCTCCGAGCGCCGAGAAAGCTTGGAGCGCCAGGCGACGTGGACTTTATCTCGGTTAGCTGCGTCTCCAAATCAGTGATCCTCCGCTGCGCATTGTGCAGGCTCAGATCCTGGATCAGCACGGTTTGCACCAGATAATAGGGCGCACCGTGCCGCTCGGCGGTCGCCTGGCGGATCAGAGCCTCGGCCTCTGGGTCCTTTTGCCCCTCGGTCTTGTTCAGGCGATCGAGAAGGATCGTAGTCAGGTCTTTTTCCTGGGGTGTCATGAAAGGCCTTTCGACTAGGGACACCGGCGTGCCCCCGGCGGAAGCTTGATGTTCGTTGCCGTCACCTTTCTGGCGACTGCAACGCGAGATGGTCCAGGGGGATCGGCGGAATTTGCTTTATAGCGTCCCCGCGCCCGGCACGAGCCATGGATGATGCGGTCGCTCGAGTGATGTCAACACCGGGCTGTCTTGATCAGGACTTGCGGAGACCAACCGGCTCCCGCTCGCGCGAAGATCATTCTTCATCTCTGGCTGATGAGCGTCGGCCCATTTCCTGAAGCCGTTGGCGCAGCTATCTTTCAGGGAAATATACATCGGACAGTCCTTTTCGAATTATCGCTAACAGACCCACTCGTGAAGCCGGTCACGGCAGCTATCTCCCAGGAATATGTAGACCCAAATTGTCTTTTCAGCTCTTGATTTCACCTTCCTGAGCCTCGCGCTCGACTTTCTGCGCCTGCAGCTGAAGATTCCATCCCAGGTCGTTCAGTTCATCGAAAAACTTGCGGCAGCCTGCTCGCGCCAGCCGGAAGGCTCTTTCGGAATCCAGCCGCAATTGTCTCGCATCTGCCATGCCAGCTCTCCATCCACCATTAGGTCCGAAGCACGTGCATCAGCGAACTCACTCGGAGGACAACCGCTGCCGGCTTCAATCCCTCCTGAGCCTACTGGCAGGCGGCGGATGACGAATAGGTTCGGAATCTACCTATGCCGAGGAAGCTGCTGCATAAAGGAGTTCCTGATTACGCACTATCCTCAGCCATCAAGGCTTGGTACAAAACAGGAACATACGGCTGTTTCTGCGGGTTTGAACGATGGCGCGCAACACGGTGCAATTTCAAAAGGGGCTCAGCGAGGCCCAGTTTGCTGTTCTTTACGGAACAGAGGATCAGTGCCGGGAGGCGGTGATGCGCTGGCGTTGGCCATCCGGCTTTGTCTGTCCGGTTTGCGCAGGGCAGCATCACAGCGTCGTCAAGACCCGGGCGCTTTACCAGTGTACCGCCTGTCGACGGCAGACATCCGTGATCGCCGGAACGATTTTCGCGGCAACCAAGGTGCCGCTGTGCACTTGGTTTCGCGCCATGTACCACCTCACTCAGAGCAAGGGCGGCATCTCCAGCATTGAGTTGGGCCGCCGGCTTGGCGTCACCCAGACCACCGCCTGGAAGATCAAGCACAAGCTCATGCAGGCGATGATGGAGCGGGACGCCACAAAGCGCCTGACGGGACGGATCGAGATCGACGACGCCTATCTCGGCGGGGAGCGCAACGGCGGCAAGCGGGGCCGCGGCTCGCCTGGCAAGACGCCGATCGTGGCGGCGGTCGAAACCACACCAGAGGGCAAGCCAATCCGCTTGAAGTTGCGCCGCGTCAGGGGTTTCCGCCGTGCCGAAATCGCGACCTTGGCGCAGCGCAATTTCCAGCCCGCCAGCATCGTTGTCAGTGACGGTCTGCGCTGCTTCACCGGGGTCGGCAACGCCGGCTGCGTCCACCAGCCGATCATCACTGGATCCGGTCGCAAGGCCGCCCTGAACCCTGCCTTCAAGTGGGTCAACACCACCCTCGGCAACATCAAGAGCGCCATCACTGGCACTTACCGCACCATCCGCGACAAGCATGTACCACGCTACCTCGCCGAATTCGAGTACCGCTTCAACCGCCGATACGATCTCGCCGCCATGATGCCACGCCTCGGCTATGTCGCAGTCCGAACCCCGCCGATGCCATACCGCCTCCTCAAATTGGGCTGAGGATCATGCGTAATCAGGAAGGAGTTTGTTGGAAGGGCAATTGGCCCTGTCGTCGCTGCCGGCCGTGTCTCGCCTATCTTACTGGTGCTGCTATGATCGAGGGAGAATACGCATTATTTCCTGGCGCCGTGGCAGCTCAGCCGGCTTCCTCGCTTCGAGAACCGTCGCCTGGGATTCGAGCCTCTCTGCTAACGCAAGCAAAGTTCTTTCGACACGAGCGCTCTTGCCGATCGCCCCGCGGCGACACTCAGCTGCTTCGACCCTCAGCAATTTTGGTGAGTACATTTTATCCACCTGGCCATTGCTACGCCTAGGTTAGAGGCTGATGCATACGCCGAATTTATCGATGCGGCTTCATTGCAACGGTATCTGCTCTCTTGCAAAGTTCGCTGTCGGCGCGCAACTCATTTTTTGGAAAGCAGAACTTGCCGACCGCAAAGCCGAGTGCTGCTTTCTCGCCTGTGCTTGACGAAGTACACCGCAGCTGCCTTCGCAGCGAATTCGTGCGTGGCGGGAGCGGATGAGGGGTAGCCGTCTTGCGCAAGCGGTGTACGGTAAGTGTTCCTTGGTCTTGCCAAGTAGATGCAACCTTTACATTGTTTGTCTGACCCTCGTTCGCACCATCGCCGTTGTGGCCTTGACCCGACCGCCGTGTCGCCGGCTCCCCCGTTCTCCCAGTCTTCGCATTCGATCGCTCACGCGAACGTCGCGTGCGCGCGATGGCTTCAAGGACGCAGAGGTGCCCTCGAAGCGGCGAGACAGTCCCTTGGGGCTTCTCAGCTGCGGATGCTTGGAAAATGGTGTCGCGATACACATGGGGATCATGCGATCGCACTACGACAGGTCATTTTTGCCTATCCCTCCCGCAGGTTCGTTTGCTTATGCTTTTGCTGATCATCGTCAACCGGCGAACCCGAGCATCGGCCCGGTGCTCTTTCACCAACGCGTCGAACTCCTCCCGCGGGAGGTGCTTCAGCAGCTGATGAAAAACGCTATTGTATGCCGTATGGCATTGACCCCCCGCTCGTGTCCGGATCGTTCCCCAACAATCCCGGCCCAGTGGGATCAATGGCGTGCGCTATGTACAGCAAAAATGTATCGGTCAGCCGTGCGGCGATGCCGAGCGTTGTGGTAGAATTGACACATGATAGAAAAGGGTCCGCAAAAGCCTGGTGCAGCTCACTCGCCGCCGGCTCGGCGTTCATCGCCAAGGCGTCGCTCGCCGCTGGGGCATGGCAGCTTCCCGGTTGTCGGTCTCGGCGCCTCGGCTGGCGGCCTCGATGCCTTTCGCCGACTACTCACTGCCCTCCCTCCCCGCACCGGCATGGCATTCGTTTTGATCCAGCATCTCGATCCCACGCACGCGAGCATGATGGTCGATTTGCTGGCCGGCCATACGCCGATGACGGTGCAGCAGGCAGCAGACGGGATGCCGCTCGAGCGCGAGCATGTCTATCTCATTCCGCCGGGCAGTTATCTCTCGATCCGCGACGGTGCCCTGCGCCTCTCTGAACCACTCGAGCGTCACGGTGCCCGCCTGCCCTACGACTTCTTTCTGCGCTCCTTGGCGGAAGAGCTCGGCGAACGCGCGATCTGCGTGATCCTCTCGGGAACCGGCGGCGACGGCAGCCTAGGGCTGAAGGCGGTGAAGAAGAAGGGTGGGCTCGTCATTGCGCAGGATCCCGATGAGGCTGAGTATGACGGCATGCCGCGGAGCGCGATCTTGACGGGGGCCGTGGACCTGGTGCTCCCCGTCGGCAAGATTTCCGAAACTCTCGCCAAATACGGTCAGCGAAAGGGACTGGCGCCGGACGATCATCCCCCAGATCGGTTGACTGAGATTGTCGATCTTCTGCGCACCAAGAACTCGCACGATTTCTCGCTCTACAAGCCAGGCACATTGTTGCGCCGGATCGAGCGGCGCATGGCGCTGGCCGGTGCCGATGACAGTGGTGGGTATCTCGACAGGCTGCGGCAGGATCCAGGTGAGCTCGAGCTCCTCGCCAAGGACCTGCTGATCAACGTCACCAGCTTCTTTCGCGACTCGAATGCCTTCGAATTCTTGGTCAACGAGGTCATACCCGATCTCGTCCACCGGCACTCCTTGGACCGGCCGCTGCGGGTCTGGGTTGCCGGCTGCAGCACCGGCGAGGAGACCTATTCGCTCGCCATGCTCTTTCTCGAGGAGATCGCGGCGGCGAAACGGAACATCAAGCTGCAGGTTTTCGCCTCCGATGTCGACGAGGAGGCGGTCGCTCTCGCCCGCGAGGGACGCTATTCGGGAGCGATTGCAGCCGATGTGTCGCCGGCGCGGCTCGCCCGCTTCTTTGTACAGGAGGACCACAGCTACCGGGTGGTGCCAGAGTTGCGCGGGACGGTGGTCTTCACGACGCAGGATGTGTTGGCCGATCCGCCGTTCTCGCGCCTCGACCTGATCTCGTGTCGTAACCTCCTGATCTATTTGCGCCCCGAAGCGCAGGAAAAGGTCCTTCTGCTATTCCATTTCGCGCTCCGCGAGGGCGGCGTTCTGATGCTCGGCGGCTCCGAGACGGTGGGCAGGCTGGACGACCGGTTCGAGCCGATCTCCAGGGCGCAACGGATCTATCGGCAGATCGGCCGCAGCCGGCCTGGCGAAGTCGATTTTCCAATCGGCCCGGGAGGGGCCGCGCGAACGCTTTGGCCAGGCCGGACGAGCGCGGCGTCGGCGCAAGCGATCAGCGCTCGCGACCTCACGCAGCGGGTGCTGCTCGAGACCTATGCGCCCGCTTCGGTCCTGATCAACCGCAAGCACGAGTGCCTGTATTACTCGGGATCAGCCGACCGCTATTTGCGGGTGGCCTCGGGCGAGCCCAGCCGCGATCTGCTCGCCATGGCGCGCGAGGGGCTGCGCAGCAAACTCAGGGCGGCGATCCAACAGGCGAGCCGGGAGCGCACGCCGACGATCGCCACGCGAGCGCAGGCCAGCGACGGCGGCAATGACGTCACGGTTCGCATTGAGGTCCATCCGGTGCAGAGCGCGGGCGAGGAGTTGCTGTTGGTCAGCTTCTTCGACGAACCCGGACGCGAGCCGAGGTCGGGCCGCTCGGTCGAGCCGCCCGGTGACCTCTCGCGGACTGCCGAGCTCGAGGGGGAGCTCGACGCTACCCGGAAGGAGCTGCAGAGCGCTATCCACGAACTCGAGATCGCAAACGAGGAGCAAAGGGCGATCAACCAAGAAGCCATGTCGGCGAATGAGGAGTTCCAGTCGACCAACGAAGAGCTGATGACCTCGCGGGAGGAGCTGCAGTCGCTGAACGAAGAGCTCACTGCACTCAACAGTCAGCTTCAGGAAACGCTCGAAAGCCAGCGCAACACGTCGAACGACCTGCAGAACATCCTGGACAGCTCAGGCGTCGCGACCCTGTTCCTGGACAGCGACCTCAACATCCGCTTTTTCACGCCGGCGGCCAAGTCGCTGTTCCGCGTCATCGCAACCGACATCGGCCGGCCGCTCGCCGACCTGGCCCGCCGCATCAACGACCCTGCCCTGCTCGCGGATTCCGGGGCGGTTCTTGCCGGCCATGTGCCGCCG
>CAVOHI010000021.1:0-9470 GCA_963695605.1 uncultured Alphaproteobacteria bacterium
GGCAACTCGGGCCAGTGCTTGCCGATGTCTGCGGCCCGCGCGAGAAGCCGCTGCTGGATTGATGCGTCCGACGAGCCGTCCGGAAGTCGATTTGTAGATGCTGCCGGGATCGAGAAGCCATCGGTGCACTCGGCCGCTGACGAGCTGCTCGATCTCCACCGCCGGAATCCGCAACCCGGCGGAGGTCTCGGTCCGATCTTTCGTGATCAGCGAGCCGGAGACATAGTAGCGGTAGTGCGTGCCATTCTTGCCGGCATGGCTCGGCGTCATGCGGTTGCCGTCGCCATCAAACAGCATGCCGGCAAGGAGGCTGGGTTGGCGCGTTCGTCTGCCGCATTGGCGCCGGGCAGTATTGCCGGCGAGCTGCTCCTGAACGGCATCCCACAGTGGCTGATCGATGATCGGCGTGTGTTCGCCAGGATGGAATTGGCCCTTGTGAACGATCTCGCCGAGATAGGTGCGGTTCTGCAGCATCAGGTAGAGCGCGCCGCGCGAGAACGACTTGCCGCCGACGAGGCGCCCGGAAGCGCTCGTCCACGACTTACTTTTGATCCCGCGCGCTTCGAGCTCCGCCTGTAACAAGCGAACTGAGCCGAGTTCGGCATAGCGGCGGAATATCAAACGAACGGTATCCGCCTCGCTGTCGATCATGACGAGCTTGTGGTCCTGCACTCCATACCCGAGCGGCGGCACGCCGCCCATCCACATCCCCTTCTTTTTCGAGGCGGCGATCTTGTCGCGGATGCGCTCGCCGATGACCTCGCGCTCGAACTGCGCGAAGGACAACAGAACGTTCAGGGTCAAGCGCCCCATCGAGGTCGTCGTGTTGAACTGCTGCGTCACCGATACGAAGGACGCTCCCCTCGCATCGAGGATCTCGACGATCTTGGCAAAATCGGCGAGCGAGCGGGTCAGCCGGTCGATCTTGTAGACGACGACGGTATCGACCCGCCCCGCCGTGATGTCCGCGAGCAGCTGCTGCAGAGCCGGCCGGTCCATCGTCGCGCCGGAGAACCCGCCGTCGTCATAAGCCGCGCGCAGGCACACCCAGCCTTCGTGCCGCTGGCTGTCGATGAAGGCCTCGCAGGCTTCGCGCTGCGCCTGCAGCGAATTGAATTCCTGCTCGAGCCCTTCCTCGGACGATTTGCGAGTGTAGATCGCACAGCGGATTGTTCCGTTCCGCCGCCTGGTTCCTGGTATCTTCATTGGCCGGGCTCGGCGACTAGGATGCACGCGCTCGCTTGCCGAGACCAAAGAACCGGGGACCCGACCAATGTGCCCCGGTGATCCGCTCGGCAATCACGGTCAGAGACCGATAGCGCTGGCCCTCGTATTCGAACCCCTCCTCGCGCACGAGGACGGTATGGGTGTGTCCGCGCCACTGGCGCACCAAGGTCGCGCCGGTCTTCAGCATTCCGCCGGGGTCGAAAGAACAAACGCCTTTCTCGAACTCGTCCGCCAAAATCCGAACGCGGCGCTGCAAAGCGCGGCTCGGGCCGCCATGGGCGCGCAGTTGCAGCTTATCGGCGACCCCCCTGATGATCAGATCGCGACTGAGCCCCAGAGGCGGTCCGGTGTGATAAAATGTCCGCCAGACACGCCGCAGTTCCTGTGTCGGCTGACCGGCCAACCCGGCGATTTCGCCATCAAGCTTAGCCAGGTCCCGATTTCGAGGTCGGTCTTTTCGGCCATCGTTGGCGGCGAGACCAGAGGACGGCTCGCCAGAGTGCTGGCGAGCCGAAGCGTCGTGGAGTGGGGTTTTCATAGGTTCGCCGGATCGGCGATGCGGTAGACCCGGCCGCGCTCTTCTTTGGCCGAGGCAAGAGTGAGCCCGAGCTTTTTCTTCAAGGTTCCCGAGAAGACGCCGCGCACAGTATGACGCTGCCAGCCGGTCACGCTCGCCACCTCGTCGACCGTTGCCCCCTCGGGCAGACGCAGCATCGCAATCACCACCTCCTGCTTGGAGGGGGGCTTCGGGTCGGGTTGCGGCTCGGGGTCCGGCAAGGCCTCGATTGCCGACCACAGCTGATCGATCAGCGCATCGCGGTCGCCAACTTTCTTTCGCTTTTCGACACCGGGCAGAGCGTTCCACAGCGCCAGCAACCGCTTGGCGCTGAGCGGGGCCGCGCGCAGCTCCTCGTTCGATGCAACGGCAATCTCGCCGTCATTGACTGTCGCCGGCGCCTTGCGGCACAGCGTGATCCCGTCGTTGCCGATGATATAGACGCGCATGAGTGGGTGCTCCTGATAGACCCGGCGGCGGTTCCGCCGTGACCCCACTCACGCTCTCTTCGCCGACCAAAGCCACTCCTTTCCGGATAATCTTCTGGCGTTGTTCGGCCACAGCTGAGCATGAGATTGCTCAGCCGAAACCGTGTTCCGCGATAGTGAATTTTCGGCAATCAGCCCGATCGTGCTCCGCTGACGCGGGAAACGTCGTTTAGAGACGATAGATTGCTGAATGACGGCATTCTGCCATTGCACTGTGTGCATCGCAGTGATAGACGCCGAGTAGATTGATCGATCCTGATCAGCCTATACTCTGTCTCAAAAGGTAGAGAATGTCGACATTGGACGAGATCACCAAGGAGAAGCAGCGGATCGCAGAGGCGCTCGCGCGTGCCGAGGCACAGCGCGAAAAGCTCACTGGCCAGCTCGGCGAACTGGAGGCGGCTGAGCGGGTGCTTGCGCGCTACAGCAAAGGCACGCCGGTTAGAAAGATCGCCTCAGCCAAGACGCCGACTACGGCGACGAAGGCAGCTGCTGCACCGCGACCAAGGCGCCCGCGCACAAGGGCCAAAGAACCCGCTGGCGGCAAGCGCACCCCATCCACCCTTAGCGATCAAGTGCTTGCTTTGGCACATGGCAGGACGCAGCGAGAAATTGCCGCTGCATGCAAGGGAGCTCGCCCGAACCATGTCGGCGCCGCCATTGCCCGCTACAAGCGGGCTGGCCGCATCGAAGAGCGCGACGGGAAGCTCTACGCCACGCAGGCGACGGAGACGGTGCAGCGCTCCGCGGTGTAATAGCGGAATAAAAAGACCGCCGGCCCGACTCCGATGAGGTTTGCAGCACCGGGGGTAAAGAAACTAACCTCGGAGTAAAGCCGATGACGTCTCGCAGGCGAATGCCGATGGCGTCCTCCTGGAAGCTCAGCACGACGTTGCGGCGGAAGAAGTTGCTCGGGCGTTAGCTACCCTCGGCCTGGCCGAGGTCGGTCCGGAAGTCCATTGGCGTCACCGACTACCTCGGCGCCTCCATCGGCTGGCGGCGACATCCCGCCGCCGATGATCGCCGGATAGCGGCTCGATATATAAATTGAATTGTGGCGGAGGGAGCGAGATTGAACTCTCGGTCCCCGCGAAAGAGCCGTCCGACGGCCTCTATGGCTTCCCAGTCCCAGAGAGGGACCCAGGGTTCGAATCTCGTTCCCTCCAGCGGATCCGTCTGGCGCACCTTCGGCATTCCTCGGCGAACCCCGCGTGAATGTCTTGAAGCTCAACCTAGATCTGCAGACCGCCTACCCCGCTGCGGGACCCGCCCATTGAATTCCGCAATTGGTGGCTCCGCCGATTGTCGCCGGTCAGCGCGTTCTCGTGTCGACGACCAGGTCGGCCGTTGCCGATCCGAGACCATGCCGACTGGTGTATGGCGGAGCATCTTGAGTGCTGTGGACTTTGCGACGGGTGTCCCCGACCGCAGCTTAGACAAGACCTTCGGATCCGCTTTCAGCGCCCGGCCTGCCTCGATATCGCTCGCATAATGTCGCGAAATCAATTCCGCCCACTGGGGGCAAATAAACCAACCACGGTCTTTCTTCTTGCTCATGGGACGCCAAGATCCTGACTTTGCTTGCATCACGCTCCTATGCGGCCATTGGTTCGATAGGAACGAAGCCTTCGTAGTTGTGTGGGTCGTCGACCTCGATTGTTGGAGGCTCCAGCGTGACAAGGGGAAACGGTCGACGCAGCCGCGTGTTGCAGCGATGGCGAAGCAGCACGGTCAAATGACCATTGTAGAAATAGGTGATGCCACACCATGTAGCGGTTTTGGGGGAGATGGCCTTTGCCGCGTCTCATGATTAGGTGCCCGCGAAACGGGCAGCCACTTTACACCGGAATTGATGTTCCGATTGGGTCAAAGCTTACAGGATACGCGAAAACCAAAGTCCATTGTAACCATTGTCATAAGGATCATGGCATCCGGAGACCATTCTTAGAAGGGTCTGAGCCATCAGAGTTTGATAAATATATTGTCGCATTAGATGCTGAGCCGAACTTCTCGGCTGAAGTCGGCGTTTTGATTAGCTGCTTTGCCCTAATTGAAGGCTATGCCCCAGAATTACTTCAACGCCTGCTGAATATAGAAAGCGCTGAAGCCTTTGTAATTATGAGCAGCTTCGACACGTTCTCGGACAAAACCGAGCTGCTTAAAGCGCTGGTCCAAATGCACGAAAAACAGAAGACAAAAGCCGAAGAGACTCAAGCATTGTCACGACTGTTGCCGCGCATTACAGCGTGTACCACCGTACGTAATAAATATGCACATGGACGATATAGTATGACATTCAATGATGATTTCGTAGTGGACTGGTTTGTGCTTTCGAGAAAACCCAAAAGTGTTCGAAAATCGCTGGATGACATTGTAGAAAATGTCAATTTATTCAGACATCTTATCTGCGATCTGCATGGTTATATTTACCGCAAGGAGATGCCGCCGCCATCGCCCTAACTGGCGTGGACGACCGCCCACTCCCGTATTTCATAATTCAAGACATTCGTGCAATTTCCCGTCCTGCGCCAATTCCTTCAACCCTCGTCCGATCGTGCTCGGCGCCATGCCGGTTGCCATCGCCACCGCGGCAATGCCACCATAACCTGCAGCAAACGCCTCCGCCGCCGCGACCAGACGACGGCCCCGTTCGTCGAGAAACGGCGCTACCGTAGAAAACCGCTCCCGGATGGGTTCAATATCGATCACCACCACAACATATGGTATGACTGTTCGGTTGTAAACCCATATTTGACTCTCTCAAAAGTCGATTCAGTAATTTTCGGACAGGTCCTAACTAAGCTGATGACCAACACCAAGGCAGGGGGTCAGTCACAGTGGGGTTGCGATGCAAGGCTGGCAGTTTTGGTTTCTTCTACTCCTGAACCTCGCTATCGGTGCCCTGATTTTTATCGGCCGAAATTGGATCAAAGCGAGGATAGAGCAGAGTGTTCGTTCTGGCTTTGAGGCAAAGCTTGAAGCTCTGCGGAGTGATTTGCGTCGAAACGAGGAAGAGTTAAAAAGCGAACTCCGTTCCAAGGAAGCGCAAATCGCTGCTCTGAGAGATGGAATCTTGAGCGGAAGAACTCAGCGCCAAGGTCTGGTCGATAAGCGTCGCCTTGAAGCTATTGACGGTCTCTGGGCCGCATTTATGACCCTAACCCCGTTTACCTTGGTTTCTAGGATGATGGTAACGATCAATTTCGATGTGGCGGCAAGAGAGGCTCATCAGTACCCCAATACGCAACAGTTCTTCCGAATGATATCTGGTGGAGATCAAAAGGAAAACCTAGCCAAGGTTGCTCAGAACTCTGGAAGGAGCCATCAGCCTTTTGTCTCGCCGTTAGCATGGGCCTATTTTTCTGCGTATTCGACCGTTGTTTTCGGAGCGTACATCCGGGCAAGGGTTCTCGAAATCGGCTTGAAAGATGCCCATAAGCTAATAAACGATGAGCCGATCAAAGACGTACTTAAAGCCGCACTGCCGCATTATTCTAAGTTCATTGATGAACAACCCGTCTCCGCATATCACTTCTTGCTTGATGATCTTGAAAAGCATCTTATAGCTGAGCTTCAAAAAATGATCCGTGGGGACGAGCAGGATCAAGCCAGCGTAGAACAAGCGGCCCGAATTATGGAGATGGTCGAAAAAGCCGCAAAACAGGCAGAGCAAGAAGTACAGTCCGGGGCCGCTCTAAGCTGATTTTCCATAAGCGCCATTTCGCGACTTTGACGTGTAAGCGCAATATAGAGATGACACCCCTCTGCAAAGTAGAGGTGACACTCCCCCGGGTTCTGGGGTCCCGGGAGGTGCGCCGTGGCGGTGGTGTCGATGAGCAAGCAGGAGTTCAGCCGTCTTGACGTGCTGTTGCGGGTTCAGTCGGGTCGCCTGCGTGTCAGTGACGCCTGTGTGCTGATCGGCATACAGCGGCGTCAGGTGTTTCGTCTGCTGCGCGGCCTCAAGCAGGACGGTGCCGCGAGCCTGCTTTCCAAGCACCGAGGCAAACCCAGCAATCATCGGCTCCCCGCTGAGGTTCGCACTCTGGCGCTGTCGATCGTGCGGGAGCGGTATCCCGACTTCGGCCCGACCATGGCGGCGGAGAAACTGTCGGAGCATCACGGCTGTTCGGTCTCGCGCGAGACCTTGCGCGGTTGGATGATCGGCGATGGGCTGTGGCAGGACCGTCGGCATCGTTTGCCCCCGCCGCATCAGCCGCGTCGGCGGCGCGATTGTCTGGGCGAACTGGTGCAGATCGACGGCTCGGAGCACGCCTGGTTCGAGGATCGCGGCCCGCCGTGCACGCTGCTGGCTTTTGTGGATGACGCGACGAGCCGGTTGATGCAGCTGCGGTTCGTCACCTCGGAATCGGCGTTTGACTACTTCCGGACGACCCGCGCCTATCTGGAGAAGCACGGCAAGCCGGTGGCGTTGTACAGTGACAAGCATGGCGTCTTCCGGGTGAACAGCAAGGAGACTGCCGGCGGCGACGGAGTGACCCAGTTCGGTCGCGCGCTGTTGGCGCTGAACATCGACATCATCTGTGCCAACAGCCCGCAGGCTGCTGCGCGACAAACAGGATGAGCACAGCCCGTCAACCAGGATGAGAAAGTGTCGCCGGATGCGTGACGAAGGGAGGGCGTAGCCCGACCGGAGTTGCGAATCTGGCGACCGGCGGGGCCCCGCAAGGGGCCGTGTTTTCTGGCGATCGCGGTCGGTCGATAGGAAGCGGGTTCTTCACGCCAATGAGGAACCGCAGCTTGCCCGGCCGCCACATCACCGATTGCCAGATGAGGCTATATATGAGTTTCCGCCGAACCGAGACGCCGAGCGTTGCCGCGGCCAAAGCCGGGTTCAGCGCCGCCACCGCCTATCGTATCGAACAGGATCCACGGCTGCCGTCGCAAAAGAAAGCGCCGCGTGGCCGCCGACGTCGCGATCCGCTGGCTGAGGTTTGGGACAGCGAGGTAGTGCCTTTGTTGAAGAGCGCCCCAGGCCTGCGGCCGGTGGCCATTTTCGACGAGATCCGGCGTCGCCATCCCGAGATCGACGCCGGTGTTCGCCGCACCCTGGAGCGGCGCATCCGTGCCTGGCGGGCGCTGAACGGGGCCGAGCAGGACGTCATCTTCCGGCAGGAGCATCCGCCAGGACGGCTGGGGCTTTCCGATTTCACCGACATGGGCGATCACGGCGTCAATATCTCCGGTGTGCCGCTGGATCACCGGCTCTATCATTTCCGTCTGGCCTTCTCAGGGTGGGAGCATGCTCACGTCGTGCTCGGTGGTGAGAGCTTTGTGGCACTGGCGGAGGGTCTGCAGAACGCATTGTGGGCGCTCGGCCGAGCCCCGTTGGAGCATCGCAGCGATAGCCTCTCGGCGGCGTTCTGCAATCTCGACGCCGACACACGGCAGGATCAGACCCGGCGCTACGAGGCACTTGTGCACCCATTACCGAATGCAGCCGACCCGCAACAATCGGGGCTTGGCGCACGAGAACGGTTCGATCGAAAGCCCGCATGGCCATCTGAAGCGGGCGATCGAGGACGCGCTGCTGCTGCGCGGCTCGCGCGATTTCGACACCCTCGAAGCCTATCGCCGCTTTGTCGACGAGATCGTCGGCCGGCGCAATGCTCGCAACCGCAAGCGGCTGGATCTCGAGCGCCCGGCCCTGCAAGCGCTGCCGGCGCACCGGACGACGGATTACGAGGAGACGATCGTCACCGTCACCTCGACCAGCGGGTTCATCCTCAAGAAGGTGTTCTATTCGGTGCCCTCGCGTCTGATCGGCCACCGGCTGCGCGTGCGGCTGTACGATGATCGGCTCGAATGTTTTCTCGGCGCAACGCCGCTTATGACACTGCGCCGCGGGCAACCTCATTCCAGCGGAAAACACGGCCATGTCGTCGATTACCGGCACGTCATCCATGCCTTACGCCGCAAGCCAATGGCCCTGCTCAATCTGGTCTATCGTGAGCAGCTCTTCCCGCGCCGCGCCTATCAACGCGCCTTCGAAGCGTTGCTGGCCGGCGACAGCGAGAAGCAGGCGTGCCGCACTATGGTCGGGCTGTTGGCGCTCGCTCATGATCGCGCCTGCGAAGCCGAACTCGCCGAAGGCATCGATGCCGAGCTCGACGCCGGAAGACTGCCCGATCTCGAAACGCTCAGCCGACGCTTCGCGCCACATCCGACCGCTATTCCCGACGTCACCGTCGAGGTGGCGTCCCTGCATCTTTATGACGAGCTCAGCACTGTCCAGCTGGTGGGTGTGGCATGAGAACGACCGATCCCGGCGACGCTGCCCGCATCGAGCTGCTCCTCGCCGAGCTCCGGTTGCCCGCCATAAAACTGGTGTGGGCTTCGCTGGCCGCTCAGGCCGACAAGGAAGGCTGGCCGGCCGGACGCTTCCTGGCAGCATTGGCCGAACACGAGATTGCCGAGCGCAGTCGACGCCGGCTCGAACGCCACCTCGCCGAAGCACGGTTGCCACCCGGCAAGACCCTCGACAGCTTCGACTTCGAGGCCGTCCCGGTGGTTAGCAAGGCACAAGTCATGGCGCTCGCCGCTGGTGACGCCTGGTTGACCAACGGCGCCAATTTACTGTTGTTCGGCCCTCCGGGCGGCGGCAAGAGCCACCTTGCGGCGGCTCTCGGCTTCGCTCTCGTCGAAAACGGCTGGCGCGTGCTGTTCACCCGCACCACCGATCTCGTCCAGCGGCTGCAAATCGCGCGTCGCGAGCTCGCTCTCGAAGCCGCCATCGCCAAGCTCGACAAATTCCACCTGCTGATCCTCGATGACATCGCCTACGTCACCAAAGACCAGGCCGAAACCAGCGTGCTCTTTGAGCTCATCAGCGCCCGCTACGAGCGGCGCTCGCTCCTCATCACCGCCAACCAGCCCTTCGGCGAATGGGGCAAAATCTTCCCGGACCAGGCAATGACGGTCGCTGTCGTCGACCGCCTCGTTCATCACGCCACCATCTTCGAGATGAACGTCGAAAGCTACCGCCGCCGCGCCGCACTCGAACGCAAGCGAGGCCGCGGCCGCCCGCCGATCCACGCGACAATCGCAGCTAACGCCTGATCGTCGCGCCGCGACAATCAAAACCGTCTCTCCCCCCTTGCGCGACAGTTATGCAGCGACAATCATGCCATTGCCGCGGTGCCAGATTCCCATCCTGACTGTCGCTGGCCTCATCCAGATTG
>CAVOHI010000022.1:0-23964 GCA_963695605.1 uncultured Alphaproteobacteria bacterium
CAGAGCGGATCGCCGGCGAGGTTTTCAATGTCGGCAGCGACGAGATGAATTATCAGATCCGCCATCTCGCCCAGTTCGTTCTCGATGTGATCCCACATGTGACGGTCCACCGGATCCCCGACGATCCGGACAAACGCACTTACAATTTGTCATTCGCGAAGATCAAGCAGCGCCTCGGCTTCGAGCCGTCGATCCGCGTTCACGAGGGAATCGTCGAGATCAAGCAGGCGCTGGAGCGCGGCGACATCGCCGGCGAGGATCCGACTTGCTACACGCTCCAGTGGTACCGGTCGCTCCTGGAGTGGGACCGGCGGATCAAGGATCTGACCTTGCGTGGCCGCATCCTGTAGGCGAGGATGATGATCGAGGCGATGCAGGATCTGGCGGTCGGCACAACGGTCACTCGCGCAACCACCCCGCCAGCGCCGATGCGACCTGTGCTGAGCGTCGTGTGCACGGTGTACAATGAAGAAGAGGTCATTCCCGAGCTGATAGACAAGCTGGTCCTGGTGCTCTCCGGCCTCGATCTCAGCTCCGAGATCGTCATGGTCGACGATGGCTCGACCGACCGCACGCTCGCCCGCTTGAAGAGCATGGTTGGCCACGCGCCCGGTCTACGAATTGTCGAGCTCTACCGCAATTACGGGCAAGTGGCCGCTCTCGGTGCGGGGATGAGCGTCGCGCGCGGGGATTGGATTGTGATGCTGGATGGCGATCTCCAGCATGACCCGCAAGACATCCGCCGGCTCGTCGCCGAGATCGCCCATGGCCACGACCTTGTGGCGACCTATCGCGACCGCCGCGAAGAAACCAATTTTCGCCTCGCCGTGACTTGGGTCGGCAACCGCGTCAACCGCTATTTGACCGGCCAGCCGATCCGCGATTTCGGAAGCGCCTACCGTTTGTTCAGCGCCCGTCTCCTCGATATGATGACCGACGGCTTCGGCTATGTGCATTACAATACCCCGGCGCTCTACATCAACGCACGATTCGGCGTCGAACTGCCGATTACCCAATACCGTCGCCGCTACGGCGCCAGCAAGTGGAACCTGATTTCGTTAATTCAGTACAACCTCGATTTTCTCATCCATTCCAAGAAGATCACTCAAGTGCTGCTCACCATCGGCGTGCTCGGGATGTTCATCGGAGTGGCTTTGTACATATCGAGCTTGTCGGGTTTCGCCGAGCCGGCGCGCGCGATTACGGCGCCAATCACCATCGCGTTTACCTCGTTTCTGGTGATGCTGTTGGCGGTGATCTGGCGGGAGGTGATGCAAACCCAACGATACGCTCGCGGACAGCCGCCCTTTTTGATTGCTGAGATTTGGCGCGATTGCGGAGATGGTTCACCAGGCCCGGAGACCAGACCACACATTCGGTCTGCCAGGTTCGCATCCGCTGTTTCAGAGTAACTAAAGCATGCCGTCTTCAGGAAGATTGGGCGTTCTAGTCCATCGAGCCGGGTATTACAGGAATTTCGGGACACCCTCGGCGCGGTCGCATCCCTGACACACAGAGGGACGCGCCCTGGCCAAAAGATCAGCCGGAAAGGGGCGGCACACTCAGTCTCGATGCAGCCTTTGAAACAAAAATCCCAGGTCGAGCGACGCCCGGCTAAACGAAAAGAGGCGGCTGTCTGCGTCGATAAAGGCGTCGACAGCCCCGAGCAATGGCGGGTTGTCCCGAGAAGGGCGTGCAACCGGCACTACGCGCGCCCGCTCGCCTGCTGCCTCCACGGGCCGCTTGGTCGCGCTCCTGCGGTTCTTGGCGTTCGCCTTGATTGCACTCTGGATGAACCCCGGCCAATAAGCTTCTGCCAACCCCGCGAGCGCCTTGCAAAGGTGGGCACTATCGACGAGGCGGAGGCCCGCATCCCGAGCCCAATCTACAAGTTCTTCTTCACGCACAAGCCAGTCATGTCCGTACCCGAACGCGCCGATGCCTACATGCGTCCCGACGCGCGAAAGCACCCAATTGAGAGGATCGTATGTCGGCGGAAAGCGCGCACTCGGGCAAGTGAGGACGACATGACCGCTGGTTCGCACAATACGCGCCAGCTCCCGCAGACACGCACGGGGCTCGGCAACGTGCTCGATCACCTCCAGACAGCAAACGACATCGAAACTTTCATCGTCGAACGGCAGCTGCTGGGCGTCGGAGACGAGGTACCCTATCCCCGCCACGTCCGCGTTGAGAGCACGCGCGTGCGCAACGTCGCCCTCGTTGAGGTCGCATGCGACAAGATCGCCCGAAGACTGGCGGAAGTTGCAGTCGATGTCGCCTTCGCCGCAACCGACGTTGATCATGCGCCCGATCTCGGCAGTGCGTCCTACACGATCCAGTGTTCGCATCACCCAGCGCTGGCGGGCGCGGTACGTTGGCAGGAGAAGCTTGTAGTTCAACCCACTGCTCACCTTTACTACGGAAAGTTGCACGTGAGTACATGATGATGGCTGTCGCTACAGACAAGCCCTGCCCTAACCTCGAGCTTGTTCCGAGATGACCGAGCTCAGTCGGAGCGACGTTGCAGTCGGGGTGAAAATCTTCTGGCTCTACGGCGTTCTGATTTTATTGCTTGCAGCGCTATTACGGTTGGCTTTTTTTCGTGGGGCGCTGGGGACCGACGAAATCGTTTACCTGACCCAGGCGCAGCGGCTACTCAACGGAGATATCGGTCACGCCGTCTATATCGGCGCGGTCCGGTACGGCATCAACGGTTTTCAAGCGCTGTCTATCCGCCTCTTCGGCAATGGAGTGGCGGGTGCCGGCGGCCTCTACTTTCTTTGCTGGCTCGGCAACGCGCTTCTCGCCTATTGGTTTGCATATCGATTATGGGGCTGCCGCGCTGCAATCTGGACAGGGCTTGCCCTTGCGGTGTTGCCCCTCGACGCCGCCCTCGTCACCAGCCTCAATCCGGATCCCTATCTCGCCCTGTTTATCTCGGGCGCTATGGTGGTTTTCTTTTTTGCGGAGAGCCACGACAGCCATCCGCTATATTTTGTGGCTGGGCTGTTGGCGGGATGGGTCTTTTGGATCAAAGAAGAAGTGATCGTTTTCGGCCTGGTCTTCGTAATTTTTGCAGCGTTCCAGGGACGCTGGCGCCCAGGATGGCTTTGGTTCCTATTGGGAGGCTTTCTTTGCTGTGTGGCTGACCTCATTTTTTTCTGGGTAGCATATGGCGACCCCTTCTATCACTACAGCGTAGTCCATCGAGCAGTTGACGACCAGCTCGCTGCCCAAAGCTTTGGCGAAACATCACCGTGGGCTTATACCGGCTTTTTGTTCGTCAAGGTCTACCATACTGGCCTGCTCGGCTGGTTGGCTCTGGCAGGGTGCGTCCTCGCGCTGCGCCGGCCGGCGGAGCCCGGAACCCGCTTTGTGTTGATTTGGGGGATTGGACTATTGCTGATTTTTTCGCTGTTCCCGGTTTCCCTGTCGCCGCCGGAATTCATTCGCAAAACGGCGACTTACATGGAAATTTTTGTGACGCCCCTGGCTTTGCTCGCGGGCTGGTTCCTGGCTCAGCAGCGGCGTGCGGTTGCGTTTGTACTCGGCGGGGTCATGGTCGCATCCGGCATCCTGCTCTCGGCTTTGGAGCAGCAGGTCGTCCGAGTCGTGGCGGTGAACGGTCAGGCAGCTGCTGCCTTTGCCGAGGCCCACGCTGGTACGCCGGTATTTGGCCCACTTACTGCCCAACGCCAGAGCATAGTAGAGCGCCTCTTCCGGGGATCGCTCGACACCAGCAGCGATATCCGGCCGTGGGCGGATTTGAGCGACGTGTCTGCGGGAGAAGGCCCGGCCGGCGATGTCGTCGCCTATCTCGTCGACGATCCACAAATGCGGATTTGGCCGGACGCTACGAAGGAAGTGCCTCTTTCGGAAACATTGCGCCGATGCCTGGTCCCGTTGGGCCCGCTCGAGCACGGCGACCTTGGCCTCGGCCGGTCGGTGGTCGCCGCGCTACGAGACATCCTTGCCGTCTTGCCGGCGCCCTATGCGGCTGCGACTCTGAGAGCCACAGATTCTTTTTGGCAGGTTTCACCGGCGCAAGTTTATGTGGTTACCCGCGAATGCGCGCACGAGGCACAAGGCAAATCAGCGCCAGAACTTTGACGCCGGTTGCCTCGGCAGAACCGCCCGCGAACTATACCAGCTAAAGCGCATGAATACCCGAAAACCTATCGAAGTCTGCATCACGATCGACACCGAATTCAGCATCGGCGGTAATTTTGACGATCCCGCACTGACCCCGGTCGCCGAGCCCATGGTGCTGGGTTCCGTCGGCGGAAAGGAACAAGGTCTGGGTTTTCTGCTGGATAGCTTTGCCGAGTTCGGGGTACGCGCGACTTTCTTTGTGGAAACGCTGCAAACAGCCTTTTTTGGCGACGAGCCGATGGGGGGGATCGCCCGCCGGATCGCGGCTGCCGGACACGATGTGCAGCTGCATTTGCATCCATGTTGGCTGCATTACGAAAAGACCCGAGGGCCCAAGCCCGCGCCGAATGACTCTTGCGCCGGCCGAACCGACGCCGAACTCTGCCATTTTTTCGAATTCGGCCTGTCCGTGTTCTCGCGTTGGGGGGTGCCGGCCCCGATTGCCGTGCGGACCGGCAACTTTCAGGTTGACGAAAGGGTCTTTCAGGTAGCCGCCGAGTCCGGTCTGCGCCTGAGTTCGAGCATTGCGGTGCCGATCTATCGCCCGCAAAGTGACGGCTTCGTGCTCCTCGGCGGCAAGCGTCGGGTCGGCCGGATATTGGAGCTCCCGGTATTTTGCTACAGTTACCGGGTTGGCGGCAGCGCCCGGCTTCGCGCCCTCTGTATTACCGCGTGTTCCGCTGCGGAGATTATATCCGTTCTGCGTCAGGCATATGCCCATCAACTCTCGCCCGTACTCATCCTGACGCACCCCCAGGAGTACATCAAGAAGACGGATTTCCGGTATGCCATCCTGCGGCGGAATCGGGCCAACCAGGGCCGTCTAAGAGCCGTGCTCAAATTCCTAAAACAGCATGAGAATGAATTCACCACCACACCGATTTCGGCGATAGGCGACGATGGCGTGGACATCGAGATCGAGCGCCCCCTGGTCTCGGTCTCTCGTGGGATGGCGATGGCGCGGATGCTCGAGAATGGAATAAACGACCGGATCTGGTGGTACTGAGCCGTCCCGCCTCTCAATTAAGATCGCGCCGCGATCGAACACCCCACGATCGAAGATAGCGCCACATCCGCACGATAACGAAAATCATATCGGCGAAAAAAGGAACTGGGTCGCGAACGGTGAGTACGTAGTATCGGCTCCTCGGACTAAAAAACTGCCGGACATATTCGTAGATCTCGCCGGGGACGAAAGCCACTTCGCGGCTTTTGAGGCGGCCGCGGCATCGCAGGAGGGTCAGAATGCGTCGTGTTTCGGGGATCATATAACGGCACCTTATCCGAGCACGATAGCGTGGCGGGTACGGACGGATCCCGAGACCCAAAACCGCGTAAGTATACCAGGCAAACGGAACTCCCGCGTGATAAGCCAATGGTAAACTTCCCCAGAACCGCCCATTGATCTCCATCAGGCCGACTGTTCCTGTGCGCGCATCCAATCGATATTCTACCATCGCAGCTCCCTCCCAACCGATCCGCTTCAGCAGTGCTTCGGATTTGACAAACAACTCCGCATTCAGCGAGAGCGGCAGGCTTTCGCATACGGTCGAGACTCCGCCTTCCGGCGGCCACTCAGCCACACGGCGATGCTGCAGGCGCAACAGCGCTTCACCGCGATGAAAGAAGATCATGTGACCGAGACCGCGGCCCGGACAGAATGCCTGGACGAGCGGGTACCGCTCATAGGGTTCGTAGCGCGCCAGCGCGCGCTTCAGCTCCGTACGATCGTGACAATACTCCGCCTTCAGAGAGGGGATGCCGAGCGCAGCGAGCGCATTGCCGAGGTTTTCTGGATCGCGCCATTTGAGGACGCACGGAAACGTCAGCTCGTCCGGGGGGGTCTCGATTGTCGGACCGTCCCGGGGCTGCCATGTCGCCGGGACTGGAACCCCGACCTCTCTGGCGGCGGTGTAGGTAGCCGATTTGTCGAGCACTATGGCAAGCTGGGCCGCAGCTGGTACCAGGGCTTGCAGACCCACCAACCGACCCGCGTCCGCCGCTGCGCGAATTACCAGCAGATCTCGTTCGGCGATCGCGAGCAGAAATTGGGCGCCGTGCTCGGAAGCGATCCGGTTCAGAAGTTCAATCGTCGAGTCCTCATCGCGAGGACGGAGGTAACCTCGCGTGACCCATTTCGAGTAAAGGCCGATCCCCTCCCGCGATCGAGCGACGGCATGGACCGAGACCCCATGCTCCCCGAGTTCGCGTATGACCGTCAGACCCACCGGCGTATCTGCGCCCAGCAAGATGGCAGGCGGTAACTTCGTTTCATACGTCATCTGGTGAGTTCGCACGCATCCGATCGGCGATGGTCTGCACGGCAGAATCGATGACGTCGAAGCATCTCTCCCAATACGCTTCACTCAGTCTGTGAGGGTCGTGAATATGCGGACGGGGAGGCCGGCTCCACAGGCCGAGCAAGGTCAACTGGCAGCTTCCGGGTGGCAAGAGTCCCGAAATTCTTCGCGCTTGCCGCGGTTCCATTACGACCAGCAGGTCGCCCATTTGGAGTTCGAAATCCGCAGCATCGCGGGCGTAGTGCCGCACTAGTTCGATCTCCCGGCGGGCGGCAATTCTGCACGCGCTCGGGTCGGCAGGTGCGCCGGAATCGGCGGAAAGCCCGAAAGAGGCAGCGGACAGACCGAAACTCACGGCCCGCCCTTCGGCGTAGGGGCTGCGGCAGATATTGCCGTGGCATACGAAGACGACGCGCGCCACCCGCTCCCAGCGGATTTGCTTGAACTCACGATATCGTCCAGTCAGGTTTTCGAGCCACGCCAGCGCCAGGCGTATGAGCCCGCGGTAAGTGCCAAAGGTTGACCGCACTCCCACGGGATCCCAATTCCCACAGCGGCACCGTGCGCGACGGAAGGTCCCGTTCGGTTTCATGGTTCATCGACACTCTACTGCTGTTCGCGCCTCGCACGATGTGTCCCCAGCCCTGGCGGCCTTCCAGTATTGACGGTAAGGCGCACGGGACATCCAGATCGGATCTCGTCTATTGTTTAAAATATCCTTTAGCGACACACGCTAGATAGGTATACGCGTTAAATCCAGGTTAGCTGGCATACCCGGATGTCGCTCCTGATAGGCCTGTGCACAGATGGCGCGCACGCCGAGCGAGAGAGGGCTAAAACGAACCGATCTGGTACCACGATCTTATAGATGGACACGGGGGTCACACTCTCCCTCATTCCGAAGCCTCCATAGCGGCCAGAAACAGCGCAAGGTTGGAAACTTTGCCTTGCGTTTAGCGCCGTGCTAACCTTGTGTAGACTTCGGCTGAGGCGTTCCGGATAGCGGACAAGCTGGAACGAAGAGGATGGCATCTGAAGGGCGGCAGGCGCAGACCGTCCCCGTCACGATCCCAGTATCTAATTGAGCAGACTTCCACGATTTTCGCATACCTCCGGAGCTTCAATGCGAAGGCACATCCGCTTTGATAACGGAAATAACGTGGTCGCTCGTTAATCGACGATGAAGATAGAGGTGCGATGATAGCCATCAACGGGACTCGACCTTGATTCGATTGCAGCAGGAGCGGGTGGACCGGCATGTTGGCCGTTAATAACATTGCTACACAGCATGAGCGGGAGGTAACCGCTGGCAGGCGTTTTAGTTTCGGCCGGAACTGGGCGAGTTTTTTGAAACGGCTAAATCAGGCTCGGATCGCCGCGGCAGAAAAGAATCTGATAGAATTTCTTGGAGAAAAAACACTCGCCGGCGGATCCTTTTTGGATGTCGGGAGCGGCTCGGGGCTCTCCTCGCTCGCGGCCCGCCGCCTTGGAGCCACGGTTACCTCATTCGACTACGACAGTCAGAGCGTCGCCTGCACCGAAGAGCTGCGCCGCCGCTATATGCCGGACGACCCGTCTTGGATAATCGAGCAGGGTTCGGTGCTCGACACGCAGTATCTCGCCGGGCTCGGCCAATTCGACATCATTTACTCTTGGGGCGTCTTGCACCACACGGGTGCGATGTGGCAGGCGATGGGCAATTTAAAACCGATGGTAAAGCAGGGCGGGTTGTTGTTCATCGCCATCTACAACGACTGTGGCCAAGTTAGCCAGTGGTGGCTGAAGCGGAAACGCCGGTACAACGCGTTGCCACAAGTGCTTCGCCCATTTTACGCCATTTACGTCTGGATGCCACAGGAGCTCAGATCACTCGTTGGCTCTATGCGTTCGGGAGATTTAAGCAAGTACATTCAGGAGCTGACCGGCGCCAGCAGCGGGCGTGGGATGAGCTGGCTGCATGATGTTGTCGATTGGGTCGGCGGCTACCCCTACGAGTACGCATCCGTCAGCGATATCACCGAGTTTTACTGTCGTGACGGTTTCGAGCCCGTCAAGGTCCGCGAGAACAGGTCATACGGCTGCCATCAGCTGGTGTTCAGGCGCGTTCATTGACTGAAGATTGAGATCCGGGCCGGGCCGCCGCGCCAAATGAAAATCTTGATCGTCAGCTTTGCGTTCCCGCCTTCGAATGTCATCGGAGCGGTACGGGTAGGCAAACTCGCGCGCTATCTCGATCGTCGTGGGCATGACGTGCGTGTCCTGACAACCGACCTCGTCGAAGACCGTAGCCTGCCGCTCGAGATTTCGCGGGAACGGGTATTTTATACCGAGTATCGTCAGCGCCGGCATTGGATCGATCGGATGGTTCGTATGCTGCGCGGCCGCACAGCCGTCGCGGCGGAAGGTCGGCGTGAGGACGTGCCCCCGCAAGATGGCGCTCCGGCTAGGTCGCTTCGGCAGACCTTTCGGCGTCACTATTTCGGGCTGATGCACATTCCCGACATGCGGGCCGATTGGCTCAGGACTGCCATTCCCGCAGGCCGGCGATTGATCAGCGAATGGAAGCCCGAGATCATTTTCGCCAGTGCGCCGCCGAACACCGGCTTGATGGTCGCCAGCCGGCTCGCCCGCACCCACAAGCTTCCCTGGGTGGCCGATTTTCGCGATCTGTGGGTCGATAATCCGTATTACAGCGAGCCTGGTTGGCGCAAGCGGTTCGATGCGATCCTGGAACCGCGGATTTTACGAAGCGCCGCGGGATTGGTGACGGTTTCGCCGATTTGGGCGGAACAGCTACGTCGACGCCACGGAAAAGATGTCGCAGTGGTATATAACGGGTATGCGGAGGAAGATTTCCCTCCCCCTGCGCTGCGGGCGGACCCCGGGGAAATTCTTACCATCCGGTACATGGGCTCGATCTACCGCGGCTTTCGCGACCCCGCTGCGCTATTCTCTGCCATCGCTTTGCTGCCCGATCAGCTACGAACTCGCATAAACGTCGAGTTCTTCAGCGACGCAGGCGATGCTGTTCTCGATGCGGCAGCAGCACATCGGGTCGAGAATGTGGTGGCCGTCAAGCCACGCGTTCCTTATCGACGGGCGCTTGCACTGCAGATGGAGGCCGATGTGCTGCTGTTGCTGCAATCGAGTGATCAGCGGGACGAGGGCAACCTGCCCGCCAAGCTATTCGAATATTTGTACGCGCGCCGGCCGATTCTGTTCATCGGCTACGAGCGCGGTGTCGCAGCTCGGCTCGTGATCGAGCGAAGGGCCGGGTTGGTTTCCAACAGTCCGGCCCAAATTCACGATCAGTTAAAGAGATGGTTCGAGGACAAACGCGCCGGCCGCCTCGAAAGGCTCGACCCGTCGGTCAGTTTGGGTCTTGGCCGCGACGATCAATACGCCAAACTGGAACATCTTTTCGAGGAGATTGTCGAAAGACAGGTCAGCACCGCTGACCGGCTGCCACTCGGCGAGGCCAGGGCTATCAATTAGCCCGGTTTGGCCCGCCAGGACGCAGAAGCGGGCAACGATGATCCATCCAATTGCGGTATACCAATGCTTAACTTCCTTCGGATCACCTTGGATGCCGGATCAGAATCGTGTATCAATTCGTACCCTCCGACATACGAATGATGCGAGCCGGTGTGTATTTCGATCGAGCAGACATAGTATCGTGAGGCAATACCCGAGACGGGCATGAAGCACCTTGGGCTGCGGCTCGCAGTACCCATCGGACTTTTCGCAACCGCGGCTCCAATTCCGCGCCCTATCATCAGGTTCGCTCTATACTTGATGAAGTTTTTAGGGCTTTTCCGGCTCGCACGCCACGTTACGCGCCATGGGTTGCGTATCATATGTTACCACGGCTTTGCCGTTGCTGAAGAGTACAAGTACAGAAGTACACTTTTCATCAGAGACGATTTCTTCCGCAAGCGAGTGGAATATTTGCGGCGGGAACGCTATCCGATTTTACCTTTACGAGATGCGCTGGACGCGCTGGCGGCGGGCCAGCTTCCGCCGTGCTCGACGGTCATAACCATGGACGATGGTTGGCGCGGAGTTTATACGGTCGGTTTGCCGATCATCCAAGAACTGGAGATTCCAGTTACGGTCTACGTAACGACGTATTATGTCCAGAACCGGATGCCGGTCTATACTGTAACCGTTTCTTACTTGTTCTGGCGAGCCACTCCGCGAGTGGTCGATTTGCCGCGCGGGATCGGAAGTTTCGACCTGGAATGCGAGGCGGCAAAGGCCGAGGAGGTGGCGCAGAAATTCGGTGCGGAGTTGCCGCCCGATGAGCGCCTCGAATTCTTGAGGGAGCTGGCGGCGGTGCTCGGTGTCTGCTTTGATGAGATAGAAAGACAGCACCTTTTCGAGGTCATGGATGAACAGCAGCTACGCGGCCTCGCGGCTGCCGGGGTCGACATCCAGCTCCATTCACACCGGCATCAATGGCCACTTTATGACAAGGAGACGGTGGAATCCGAAATTGCCGAAAACCGCCGACTTCTTCAGCGCGCCGTCTCGTACCCGCTGGAGCATTTTTGCTATCCGAGCGGCGTGTATGGTCTCCACCAGGCAGAATGGCTGGCGGAATTGGGGGTGAAGAGTGCCACTACGATCGAACCGGGATTGAACTACCGCCACACCTCCCGCTTCGCGCTGCGTCGCCTAGTCGATGGCGGGCCTGTGTCGGACATCGAATTTGCCGCCGAGATGACCGGCTTTATGGAAATCGTGCGCTCGTTGCGACGCCGGTTGCGTGCCGGCCGAGCCATGATGGCTGGAAAGCACGTTTACCGTGACGAAGAAGGTCGGCCGCCCTTGCCCCCCAACGAAGGTCGACATTAGATGCGCGGCATCGGATTTTTTATGGTTTTCGTCGCGTGCCTGCCGTTCATTTTCGTGTCGCCGTTCAACGGCGTGTTGGCGTGGTACGTTTTTTCTCTCGGGAATTTCCACACCCTGATTTGGGGCGGACCGTTTGCCGGTCTCAATTACGCCTACGTCATTGCCGTCCTTACCTGCCTTTCCTGGTGCTTCTCTCGAACAGACCAGAAACGGTTGCCCATCACCTCCCTGGTCACCTTGACGCTGCTGTTTTCCATATGGATTACGATTACCTCATGGTTCGCATTGGCTCCGGGTGAGGACGTCTGGAACAAATGGATCACTGTCCAGAAGATTCTTTTTATGTGCCTCGTCGGCTACGCCCTGACGACGACGCGCGAGCGGCTAAACCAGCTGATCTGGGCCGTCGTACTGACTATCGGGCTTTGGGGAGTGAAGGGCGCGCTCTCCAGCATGCTGCATGGCGGCAGCGAAATTCATGGGCCCGACGGCGGCATGCTCGCGGACAACAACGATTTCGGCCTCGGACTGGTAGTTATGTTACCGTTAGTTTTTTATCAGTGGCATCTCGCCACTAATCGGCATGTTCGCCGCGGGCTGATGTTGATGGGGTTTCTGGTCACTCTGGCGGTGTTCTTTACCTATTCCCGAGGTGCATTGGTGGGGGTATGCGCGATGGGAGCGGTTTTCTGGCTTAGATCGCGTGCAAAATTCACGACGGCGTTGCTGATTGCTGCGCTCGCAGTTTCCATCTATAGCGTCGCACCCGAACAGTGGTTTAAGCGGATGGGAACGATAGAAACCTATCAGGACGATGGCTCGGCAATGAGCCGGATCCATCTCTGGCAGGTCTCGCTTCGGATTGCCGAGCTTCATCCGATCACCGGGGGCGGCTTTAGGGTGACATTCTGGCCGACTGTCACGAACAACATGCTGCGCGGCACCGACTTGGGGAAGCTGACAAAACCTCGCGCGGCGCACAGTATCTATTTCGACGCACTCTCTGAGCATGGCTGGGTAGGTCTCTTCTTGTTCTTGATGATTTTTGGCTACTCTTGGGTGAACTGCGCGTGGTTGATACGTCATTCGCGCAACAGGCCCGATCTCGTCTGGGCAAATCTGTTGGGAAGAATGGGGCAAGCGGTACTTGTGGGCTATGCGACTGCAGGTGCCTTTGCGTCTCAGGCTTACTTAGATGAGTATTGGTGCATCATCTTTATTTTCGAGGCTGCACGGCGACTGCTTGCCAAAGAAATAACTTCGGCCGGCGCCTTCGCGGGCGCCGGATCGCGGCGCTTGCCTGTGCCTCGGCAAGCTGTCACCCCGGCGGTGCTCGCGAAGGCGGATAACGCTCTGGGCTATGCCAAATCAAACCCATAAGTCATAGTTAGTTTCACGAGCCATCGGCTTGTGGTGCCCTCGGCTTGAGCGATAAGACTCGGGCTCGACCGCGCATGGCTCCTCATACGGGATTCCGACGCAGTAGAATGAAACTGCCACTATTCTCAAAACGCTTGACCGCGGTGATTACCAGAAGGCGTCATCATGAAGACTCTAAAGCACCGCCGAGGTTTGGCGCTTGGAGTGATGATGAGCGATCTGGTGCTGACCTGGGGTCTACATCGACCCCGAGCTGTAAGAGCCAAGTCCCGGAGTCGAGGTCCTCGCGAACGCCGCCGATCCCAACACGACTTCCCTGTGAGCTGACCCTAACTGCACCGGAAAATAGCCATAATGCATTGCTATTTGCGTAGCCATGAACGACTTGGGAATCACAGGGGCGATTTGCCGGCGAAGGCCCGCAGTCCCCTGTTCTTTCTGTGCAGTAACAGGGCGGCCGAGCGCGCCTTGTCGTAGAGCCTAAAGCCACACCGTACGTCGACCGGGCCCCCTATGATCCGTCCTGTTCTCGCGCTCGCGTACCTCACCTTCTCGGTCGCGGCGGCCTGGGCTCAAGCGCCACCGATCACCGGCGAGCCGCAACCGGGCCGGGTTTTTTGTGACCAGAGCGTCACCTACCGGATTGCCGGGTCTGCGACGGTCCCGGAGCCGTACCGGAGCTTTCTCGGGGCCTGGAGCGATGCGGCCTGGGATGCCAGTACCTGCGCGGCGCTGATCGTCGAGAATATCGATCCGGACGGCACTGCTTCAATCATCTACGCCTATGGGCCGCTCGGATCGAGCGCACGGGTCACCGGCGGAACACTGCACGGCACCGGAATCATCCGCGACGGAGAGCTCAAATTTCAGAACTCCGACGGCACGCAGTTCGCTTTTCGCCCCGGAATCGCCGATCTGATCGGGCAGATGACGACCCCGAGCGGCCAATCATACCAGTCTGCCTTCAAGAAGACCTTGTGAACCCGACCCTATTTGATACCTTACGCCCGTCAGTTATCTACGAGTTGACGCCCACAAGAGGCATTCCTAAATTCGCGGTCGCTGGGTCGATCGCCGGGTGGTCGACTCGCCGGTACTCCGGTCGGCCCCGCTTGGCTGACGAACAGCGGGTGACCACATCCACAGACTATCAATCGTGGATCGACCGCAGCTACGGGCGAGACCGCCTGTAAGACGGATCATCAGACGTGGTTCCGCATGCCCCGACCCCTCGTACCTTCCCCGATAAACGAGCTCAACGAACGCAGCCGCGAGATCTTCCGCCTAATTGTCGACGGGTATGTCGCAACCGGCGAGCCGATCGGCTCGCGCACCCTGTCACGACGCCTGGGCCAGAACTTGTCACCCGCGACGATCCGCAATGTGATGGCGGATCTGGAGGAAGCGGGGCTGCTCTACGCGCCACATACTTCGGCTGGGCGGCTGCCGACCGAGCTCGGGCTGCGCCTTTTTGTCCACGGTTTGCTGGAGATCGGCGGGCTGGCCGAAGACGAACGCCGCAGCATCGAGAGTTTGTGCGTTGCCCGCGGGAAGAGCCTGCCGCAAGCGCTCGAGGAAGCGACGACCGCGCTGTCTGGCCTGTCCCATTGCGCGGGCATCGTCGTGGTGCCCAACCAAGACCGTCCCTTAAAACACATCGAATTCGTCAGTCTCGGTCCTGGGCGCGCCCTCGTAGTGCTGGTAACCGAGGACGGGCTTGTCGAGAACCGGGTTATCGAGGTTCCGGCCGGCCTGCCTCCGGCCGCGCTGATCTCGGCCGGGAACTATCTCAACGCGAGGCTCATCGGCCGGACGGTTGAGGAGGCAAAGGCGGAAATCGAGCAGGAAATCGCGTCCAATAAAATCCAGCTCGACGAGTTGACCTCCAAGCTCGTCGCGGCAGGCCTTGCCAACTGGGCCGGCGGCGACGAAGGCAGCGCGCTGATCGTGCGCGGTCAGGCCAATCTGCTCGAAGACGTCACCGCGCTCGCCGATCTCGAAAGGCTGCGTACTCTTTTCGAGATGCTCGAAACCAGAGAGACCATGCTGCGTCTGTTGGACGCCAGCAAACAGGGCGAGGGCGTCCAAATATTTATCGGCGCAGAGAACCGCCTTTTCGGAGTGGCCGGCTGTTCGATGGTGATCGCCCCGTACCAGAACAGCCGCGAGCAGATCGTCGGAGCGATCGGCGTCATCGGCCCGACTCGAAATCAACTATGCCCGGATCATCCCGATGGTGGACTACACCGCCAAGATGATCGGGCGATTAATTGGATAGGACAGACCATGGACGACACGACGACCAAGGAGCAGGAGAAGTTTTCCGCTGCGGAGGAGGCCGCCAATAACAACATCGACGGCCTCGCCGAGACGCCAAGCGAATCGGAAGCCAATAAATCGTCGCCGGAGACTCGATCCACCGAGCTCGAGGCTGAACTGGCCGAGTATAAGGATCGCTTGCTGCGCGCGCTCGCCGAGACCGAGAATGTGCGACGCCGCGCACAGCGCGAGCGCGAGGATGCATCGAAATATGCGATCGCCGGTTTCGCCAAGGATTTGCTCTCGGCGGCGGACAACCTGCGCAGGGCGCTGGAGAGCCTGCCCGAATCAGAAGCGAAGGACGAACGTACGCGCAGTCTCCTTGCCGGGGTCGCGGCGACTGAGCGCGAACTGTTGGGCGTCTTCGAGCGCTACGGGATCAAGCGCATCGATCCGAGGGGCGAAGCTTTCGACCACAATTTCCACCAGGCAATCTTTGAGGCCGAGCGGCCCGACCAGCCGAGCGGCTCCGTTGTCGAGGTGTTGCAGCCCGGCTATGTGCTTCATGACCGCCTGTTGCGGCCGGCGATGGTCGGCGTCGCCAAGGGTGGCCCGAAACCGTCGGAACGCGCTTGAACCCGGTGGATTTTTTGGCCTTGCAAGCCACAGTCAGCGTGGTTGTAGCGGCACGACCCGACACATATATAGACCCCAGCCACAGTGAGGGGATGGCTGTAATCACTTCCCGGGGGATCGGGACGGTGCTTCCCCGGGCCGCCCGGTCCTGCTTTAGAACGAGGTGTACATGAGCAAGGTCATCGGTATCGATCTCGGCACGACGAACTCCTGCGTTGCCGTGATGGAAGGCAAGAATGCCAAGGTGATCGAGAATAGCGAGGGTATGCGCACAACGCCCTCGATGGTTGCATTCACCGAATCGGGCGAGCGCCTGGTCGGCCAGTCGGCGAAGCGCCAGGCGGTGACCAATCCCGAGAACACGTTTTTTGCGATCAAGCGCCTGATCGGCCGCCGCTTCACCGATCCGATGGTGAAGAAGGACATGGATCTTGTCCCGTACAAGATCATTCCCGGCGACAATGGCGACGCTTGGGTCGAGAGCCGCGGCAAGAAATATGCGCCCTCGCAGATCAGCGCGTTCATTTTGCAGAAGATGAAGGAAACGGCCGAGGCCTATCTCGGCGAGACGGTCTCGGAAGCTGTCATTACGGTTCCCGCCTATTTCAACGACAGCCAGCGTCAGGCGACCAAAGACGCCGGCAGAATTGCCGGGCTCGAGGTGTTGCGGATCATTAATGAGCCAACCGCGGCGGCACTCGCCTACGGCATGGATAAGAAGGGCACTGGCACGATTGCGGTTTACGATCTTGGCGGCGGCACCTTTGATATCTCTGTGCTGGAGATCGGTGACGGCGTGTTCGAGGTGAAGTCGACGAATGGCGATACCTTCCTCGGCGGCGAAGACTTTGACAAGAACATCATCGACTACCTCGCCGATGAATTCCGCAAGGAGCAGGGAATCGATCTGCGCAATGATCGGCTTGCTCTCCAGCGACTAAAGGAGGCAGCGGAAAAGGCCAAGATTGAATTGTCGTCGTCGATGCAGACGGACGTCAATCTGCCCTTCATTACCGCCGATCAGCATGGGCCAAAGCATCTCAACATCAAGCTGACCCGGGCAAAGCTGGAGGCGTTGGTCGACGATCTGATCCAGCGGACAATCGGGCCTTGCCGTAGCGCGCTCAAGGATGCGGGGCTGAAGGCGTCGGAGATCAACGAGGTCATCCTGGTCGGCGGCATGACCCGGATGCCCAAGGTCATCGAGACCGTCAAGCAATTCTTCGGTAAGGAGCCAAATCGTAGCGTCAATCCGGACGAGGTCGTCGCTGTCGGCGCGGCGATCCAAGCGGGTGTTCTGAAGGGCGAGGTCAAGGACGTCCTTCTCCTGGACGTGACCCCGCTGTCGCTCGGCATCGAGACCTTGGGCGGTGTTTTCACTCGGCTGATAGACCGCAACACCACGATACCGACGAAAAAGAGCCAGACCTTCTCCACTGCCGAGGACAACCAGACGGCAGTCACCATCCGCGTATTTCAGGGCGAGCGCGAGATGGCGGCAGACAACAAGCTGCTTGGCCAGTTCGACTTGGTCGGAATCCCTTCGGCACCACGCGGCATGCCGCAGATCGAGGTGACTTTCGATATCGATGCCAACGGTATCGTGCAGGTCTCGGCGAAGGACAAGGCGACCGGCAAGGAACAGCAGATCCGCATCCAGGCCTCGGGCGGCCTCTCCGAGACCGACATCGACCGCATGGTCAAGGATGCAGAAGCGCATGCCGATGAAGACAAGCGGCGCCGTGAGCTGGTCGAGGCTAAGAACAACGCCGACTCATTGCTCCACACGACCGAACGGACGTTGAACGAGAGTGGCGACAAGGTTCCTCAGGCTGACCGAGATGCGGTGCAGCAGGCGGTCCAAGCCCTAAAGGATACCCTCGCCAGCGAAGACGCCGGGCAAATCAAGGCCAAGACCGAGGCGCTGGCCCAGGTCTCGATGAAGCTCGGGGAGGCACTCTACAAGGCCCAGCAGGCCGAGCAGGCCGGCTCCGGTGACGGCGGCGCGTCACAAGGCGGGGCGTCCCAAGGGGCCGCGGGCGGCAATGACAAAGTTGTCGACGCCGATTTCGAGGAAGTCGACGATCAGAAGAAGCGCGGCTCGGGCTAATCGGCGCGTCGGAGGTGCCGGAAGATTGCGAACGTCCCGGCGGAATATCCGCCGGGATGACGCGTGGTGGGGAAACTCTCTCTCGAACACCCGTCGACAATGGCTAAGCAAGATTTTTACGAGGTCCTCGGCGTCTCAAAATCGGCCAGCCCGGACGAGCTGAAGAGGGCCTATCGCAAACTCGCGATGAAACATCACCCGGACCGAAACCCGAGTGACAAGAGCGCCGAACAAAAATTCAAGGAAATCAATGAGGCCTATGACATCCTTAAGGATGATCAAAAGCGCGCCGCCTATGACCGCTTTGGTCATGCCGCCTTTGAGCAGAGCGGTGGGCGCGGCCCAGGCGATTTCGGCTTTTCCGGAGGGTTTGCCGATATCTTCGACGAGATGTTCGGCGAGTTCATGGGCGGTGGACGCCGCAACCAAGGCGGCCCGAGCCGTGGCAGCGATCTCCGCTACAACCTGGAAATTTCACTTGAGGAAAGCTTCCGCGGCAAGCAAACGACGGTTCGGGTGCAAACTTTGGTCGCGTGTGACCAATGTAAAGGTAGTGGGGCCGAACCGGGATCAAGGCCGATCACTTGCCCAACGTGTCATGGCCGAGGGCGGGTGCGCGCGCAACAGGGCTTCTTCACGATCGAGCGACCCTGCGCCACGTGTCAGGGAGCGGGGCGGGTCATCGACAGTCCTTGCAAGACCTGCGCAGGCCAGGGCCGGACCCGCCGCGAAAAGACTTTATCGGTCAACATTCCACCTGGCGTCGAAGACGGCACTCGCATCCGGCTCGCGGGCGAGGGAGAGGCGGGGGTGCGCGGCGCCCCGACGGGCGACCTGTACATCTTCATCACGATAACGGCGCATCGGATCTTTCAGCGCGACGGCGCCAACATTTTTTGTCGTGTTCCAATCTCAATCACGACAGCAGCCCTCGGCGGCTCTATCGAGGTCCCGAGCGTGGACGGCGGCCGGGCCCGCGTCACGGTGCCCCCAGGTACCCAATCGGGTCACCAGTTCCGGCTCAGAGGAAAGGGCATGAGCGTTTTGCGCTCGCCCGCGCGTGGCGACATGTTTATCGAGGCGATCGTCGAAACCCCGGTCAATCTGAACAAGCGGCAGCAGGAGCTGTTGCGCGAACTCGAAAAAGCCGGCGACAATGCCGGGACTCACCCCGAGAGCGAAGGCTTTTTCGCCCGGGTTAAGGAGTTCTTCGAAGACCTGCGGGAGTAGCTTATTCGGCCGCGGCCTCTTCATGGCCGGCCTGTCGACAGGCTCGTTGGCCTTGACGAGAACTGCCTCGAGCACCCTTTGGATTTCTGCGAGCTTCGCCGGATGTTCGACTTTATGGCCGAATAGATTTTTGACGTAGAAGACGTCCACGACCTTCTCGCCGTAAGTTGAGATTTTGGCGCTCGAGACCTGCAGGTTGAGGCGGGTCAGCGCGCGGGTCAGCTCAAATAAGAGCCCGGGTCGATCCCGGCCATTGACCTCGACGACCGTGTGCGAGCCGCTCACCTTGTTGTCGAGGAGAACGCGAGGTGTCACGGTGAAGACCCGAGTTCGGCTCGGAATGGCGATCGGGCGAGCGAGTTCGCGGTGGGGCTTAAGATCGCCGGTCAGCACGTTCTCGAAAACCACTGCGAGTTTGGCGAGTTTGTCTGGACGGTCGAACGGGCCGCCAGCCAAATCCTGTACCCAGAAAGTATCGAGCGCCATGCCGTTCGACATTGTCATGATCTTGGCGTCGACGATATTGGCGCCGCTGATCGCCAGCGCGCCGGCGATGCGCGAAAATAAGCCGGGGTGGTCCGCTGTATAGAGGGTTATTTCGGTTACCGATCGATGGAGATCGACCCGTTTCTCGACGGTCAGAGGTGCGCCGCTCGCCTCTGCCTCACGCATCAAGCGCGCATGGCGTGCATGCGTGGCAGGATCGAAGGACAGCCAGTAAAACGGGTAACCGCGACTGACAAACGTCGCGAATTCTGGTTCGCTGAAATCGGGCAGCAGCCGGCGGGCTCGGTCTGAGCTGCCGCTGCACGAGAATCCTGCCCTTCGTCACTGAGCCCGCCTGAGATCACTTCGATTGCCCGGTGATAGAGCTCGCGCAACAACGCCGCCTTCCAGCCGTTCCAGACTTTCGGACCGACAGCGCGGATGTCGGCCACTGTCAATACCAAGAACAGCTTCAACCGCTCCGGAGACTGCACGCGCTCGACGAAATTGCCGATTGTTTGCGGATCGCCAATGTCGAGCTTGAAGGCGGTGCTACTCATCAGCAAATGCCAGCGCACCAGCCAGGCGACGGTCTCGGTCTCCTCCGCCGAGAGGCCGAGCCGGGGCCCGAGCTTCAGAGCGATCTGCTCGCCGATTTCGGAGTGATCGCCGCCCCGGCCCTTGGCGATGTCATGTAGCAGCACTGCGAGGTAAAGAGCACGGCGGGAAACAATCGTCGGCATCAGCTGGGTGGCCAATGGAAGCTCCTCTTCGAGGAGCCCGCGCTCGATCTTGTGCAGGATGCCGATCGCGAAGAGGGTGTGCTCGTCGACCGTGTAGACGTGGTACATGTCATACTGCATCTGGGCCACGACACGACCAAAATCGGGAATAAAGCGGCCAAACACTCCCGCCTCGTTCATCCGCCGCAACGCGGTTTCCGGATCCTTGCGTGAGGTCAGGATCTCAAGGAAAAGGCGGTTCGCCTCCGGATCCTCGCGCAGCTTTTGGTTGATCAACCTCAGAGACTGACTGGCCGCCCGGAGGGCTCGCGGGTGGATGTCGAGCTCGTGCTGCTGCGCCACATGAAAGAGCCGGAGCAACGCCAGCGAATCTTTTTTGAAATGATCCTCCGAGGGAATAGTCAGTCGTTCACCATCGACAACAAAACCCCCGAGGGCCCGACGCGCACTGCCCCAGCGAACCCATGACAGCCGGCGTTTGTGCTTTTGGTCGGCTTCCAGAATGGCGCAGAAGATCCGTGTCAGATCACCGACATCCTTGGCCACCAGAAAATAGTGCTTCATGAAGCGCTCGACCCCGCGGCTGCCGGCGTGATCGGTATAGCCCATCTGTCGGCCGATCTCGGTCTGCAGGTCGAAGGTCAGCCGCTCCTCGGCACGCCCGGCGAGGTAGTGAATGTGGCAACGAACCGTCCAAAGGAATTTCTGGGCACGATCGAAGCGCTGCGACTCTTCCAACGACAACACGCCCAACTCGACGAGCTTTCCGACATCGTCGATGCGGTAGATGTATTTAGTTATCCAGAACAATGTGTGCAGGTCTCTCAGCCCGCCCTTACCCTCCTTGATGTTGGGCTCGAGCTGGTAACGGCTGTCGCCGACGCGCTTGTGCCGCGCATCCCGCTCGGCGAGTTTGCTAGCCACGAACTGCGCCGCACTGCCCTTTACGATCTCCGAATCAAAGCGTCTTTTGAGTTCATCGAAGAGTGCTTGTTCGCCCCATAGATAGCGCGCCTCCAGCAGTCCGGTGCGGATCGTCAGATCGGAGCTGGCGTGACGAAGGCATTCATCGACGGACCGGGTCGATTGCCCGATCTTGAGGCCAAGGTCCCACAGCAGATAAAGGAGATACTCGACGACTTGCTCGGTATGGGGAGTCCGCTTGTACGGAAGCAGGAACAGGAGGTCGACATCGGAATAGGGCGCCAGTTCGCCGCGCCCATAGCCGCCCACTGCAACGATTGCCAGCCGCTCGCCTGAAGTCGGGTTGGGGAGAGGGTAGATTACCTGGGTCACCAAATCGAACAGCGCGCGGATAAACTGGTCCATCAAGAAGCATTGCTCGCGGATTGTTGCGGCGCCGTCACCGGTCGCCTCGAAGCGGCGATGGATCTCTGCGCGGCCCTCCGTCAGAGCCACCTTCAAGGGCACCACGAACGCACTGCGATCGAGTGCGGGAATCTGGACGGAGCCGGCGACAACGGACAATCGCTCGGTCAATGCTCTGCGATCGATAATGTCGCGTTGCCGGGTGATGCTGCCCATGACGATTCCCTTCGTCCGGAACTCTCTCCGGCGCTAAAGGCTTCCGCCGGTATCGACGGTGATGACCGACCGATCGTGTGCTTGAGATGGGTAATGCAAGCCATTACGGCGAGAGTATTTTCGGTATGATTGCTCTCCTCAGGCCGCGCTGCCCGGCCTGGAAATGTCCGCTAGAAGCAGGTTGAACCGGTCGGCTGCTTCGTATTGAACCCAATGCCCCGCTCCGTAGATCACTTCGAACCGGGCGCCGGGTTGGATATTGCGCAATGCGCGGGCGCGATCCTCGAGATGGGGATAGGCGGTGGCGTCGCGCTCGCCCCAAATCCCGTCGATGCGCGCCTTGATGAGCGGTAGCGCCCGGGCGAGCGTGTCTGCCCGCGAGAACCTCCGGCTCTTGACGCGACCCCGCGGCGCGTTCTGCGCTTGGATGTAGACCGCGAGCTCGTCGATTTTTGCCGGGTCGGCGATCATCAACGCCGCAAGATTATGACGAGCGACGGCGAGCGCCTCAGCCTCCGCGGCGTTATCCGGGAGCCGCCGTAGCGCGGTCGGCTGTCGAACCAGCCCGAGGCCGTTAGACCCGACGATCGTAAAGCCGCGCACGCGATCGCCGAGCTGAGCGGCGACATGGCCGCCGAGGACGCCGCCGAAGGAAAACCCGGCAATGTGCAGACCGCCGAGCTCCGGAAACACAAACTCCAGTCCTTCGACGACGATACTGGCCAACCCCTCCGCGGTGTGCGGCTCGGGCGGCGTTGCCGACTCGCCCAGACCGGGCAGATCTGGCGCCGCTACGGTGAAACTCCGTGACAACGGAATGACGTTGCGAATCCAGTGGGTCCACGAGCCGTAGCCGCCGTGCAGCAATGCGAGCGGCGGCCCGTCTCCCCATACATGCCAAACCATGTGACCGTCTCCGCAAGGCGTCTCGACCCGTCGGGCTTCGGCCGCCACGCCTTTCACCAAAGCTACGGTATTTTCGCTGACCAGATTCGCCATTGGCCCCTCGTCATTGTCGCCGACAGGCTGATAACCCGTTTCGCGCCGAACGCCTAGGCCCGCGGCCGAAAGGCGAATGTGGAACCGCCTTCGAACGGGCGTCAGCCAGAAGGAACCGGCTTTACCCAGGCGAAGAGCCTATGGAGGACAAGAGCGCGCGCGCACGACATTGCCGAAGAAGGTTTGGACAAGCTCATTGAGGGCGACACCGAGACCGGCGAACAGTTGATCGACAAAGTAGCAAATCGATCCGAAGCGATCGAGGAATTGGCTGAAGAGGTAAAACGCCACAACGAAAACGCGGAGCGGTTCGTCGATAAATGTTAGCCGGGTCGATTTGCAGCCTCCGCCCTGCCGCATCTGCTGCCTGCCGTACGAGCGAGACCTCACGATCGTTCTTGCGGAAGCGCGACGCCCGATCCCAATATGGTTCCCAACCACGGGAGGGAAGCATGAAAGAGAATCGGGTAAAACGGATACTGAGCGAAGGCGGCCTGGCGCTGGGCACACATGTCGGCGGGATCGCCGACCCGCAGATCGTGGAGATCATCGGGCTGGCCGGCTTCGATGCCGCCTTTATCGACATGGAGCACACCACCTACGATCTGCACGATGTACAGCTCGCGGTTATGGCGGCTGAGCGCGTCGGCATCACCCCGATTGTCCGGACGCCCGGCTTCGACCCGGCTTTCATCCTGCGGCTGTTGGACATGGGCGTGCAGGGCATCCAGGTGCCGCATGTCAGCAGTGCCGAGACTGCCCGCGAGGCGGTGAAGGCGGTGCGCTATCCGCCGCTGGGCGAGCGCGGCATGGCGGCCGGCAGCCGGGCGGCCGATTATGGACGGATCCCGCTCGTCGAGCACATGGCGCAGTCCAACGGCGAGATCCTCCTTGCCTGCATGATCGAGGACACGGCGGCGGTCGAGCGGATCGACGAGATCGCGGCGGTCGACGGTGTCGATCTGCTGGCGGTCGGCCCGTCGGATTTGTCGCGTTCGCTCGGAGTCAGCGGACAGCCCGATCACCCGAGGCTGGTTGCCGCGATCGACCGCGTGCGCGAGGCGGTCAAGAAGGGTGCCGGCGCCCGATTGGCCTTGCCGCTCAATCACGCCGCCTTCCCGCGCAATGCGGCTCAGCTCCGGAATCTGGGAGCCGGCTACACCAATTGCGCCCCGACGCCGGAAGCCCGCCTCCTGCAATCCTTGGAGACGCAGCTAGGGGAAGCCCGCAAACTCCTCGGATAGGGCCGTGCCCGGAGGCGCAG
>CAVOHI010000023.1:0-33847 GCA_963695605.1 uncultured Alphaproteobacteria bacterium
TTGCGCTGAAATCGGTGCTGCTCGGCGGTATCGCCCTGCGCCGCGCCTTCCCTGGCTCAGAAGGTGCTCCAGTGGCGATCGATTCAATAATGGGTCTGGGTTCCCGCTTTTCAGCAGCGAGCTTTGCCGCGAGGTTGCGGTGGCCGTCGCTTGGTATCGCGCTGCGCGTTTCGGCGGGTAGAGATCGAGGTTGGGTCATTGTTCAAAACCCGGAGGACCGCGACGCCTTGACGACACTCGGGATACCTCCGCGGCGCATTAGGATGATCAGAGGGTCGGGTGTTGACTGTAACCATTTTCGTCCGCTGCCCGATCCCGAGGCTGTGACCGTCGCGGTTGCGCTCGTCTCGCGCATGCTGCGCGACAAGGGGGTGCTCGACGCCGTCGCCGCAATCCAACTCCTCCGCGGGCGCAGCCTACAGTCGAACTGCTGCTCGCAGGACCGACCGATCCTGACAACCGTGGCTCGATTGAGCGGCGGAAACACTAAGGCTTCGCTGACCACCGACCTCGGCGTCGAGTGGCTCGGCCCGATTGCCGATGTCCGCGCAGTGTGGCGCCGGGCGGCGATCGCCGTGCTTGCCCTCGACCTATGGCGAAGGCGTTGCCGAAGGCATTTTCCTCGAGGCGGCCGCTTGCGCGCGTCCCATTATCGCCAGCGACGTTCCCGGCTGCCGCGAAATCGTTCGTCCCGGCGACACGGGCCTTCTGGTGCCTCCGCGCGATATCCAGGGACTGGCGGACGCCATCGCCGCGCTTGCCGGCGATCCGGATGCGCCGCAAAGCGATGGGGCGCGCGGGGCGCGCGTTGGTCGAGCGCGACTTTGGCGAGGATATAGTCGCCCGCGAGACGCTCTCGCAATTTATTTGACGCCGCGCTGCGCCAAAGGGCGGCGCAGCAATGATCCTGGCCTGGCTCATCACGGCGGCGATCGGCGGGTTTCTTGTCTGTTGCGGCCAGGCGCCACAGCCGCGCACCTCCCCGCTGGCGAGAGAACCACCGAACTGCTGCGGACGGGCGCCCTCTACGGGATGGTGCACGCCGCGGCGTTGATTGCCGTAACGGCGATCGGCGCAATCCCGCAGCCATCTCGGGCTCGGCGTTGAGCCGCTGGCTGGAGCTTTGCTGCTGGCATGCTGTCCTGTTCAGCCTCAGCCTCTTTGCGCTGGCGCTGAGCGGGAGCGAGTGGTTCGGTATGGTCACGCCGTTCGGCGGCGCGGGTTTGCTCGTCGGTTGGGCCGCGCTCGCCGCGCGTGCTTTGAGCCGCCGCTAGGGAGTTGGGCGTGCCAGGTCTGTAGTTATCATTCAAAGCGGGTGTGCGATACTCGACCCGGCTGCGAGGTTTCTGCAATGACAACATTCCTCTATACTCACCCGGCCTGTCTCGACCACGACCCCGGGCGGCGTCACCCGGAATCGCCGGCCCGGTTGCGGGCGGTGCTGGCGGCGCTCGACGATCCGGAATTCGCGCGTCTGGAGCGCCGCGAAGCGCCGGAAGCAGCGCGCGAGGACTTGTTGCGTGTCCACCCCCGGCGGCATGTCGAGGGTATTCTCGGTGCGGTCCCCAAAACCGGCCATGTCGGGATCGATGCCGATACCGTGCTGTCACCGGCCTCGGGCGAAGCGGCATTGCGCGCCGCCGGCGCGGTCGTCGCCGCGGTCGATGCGGTCGTCGCAAAAGAGGCCGAGAACGCATTTTGCGCGGTCCGGCCGCCCGGCCATCACGCCGAGCCGCAACGGGCAATGGGGTTCTGTCTCTTTAACAATGCCGCGATCGGCGCGCTGCGGGCGCGCGAGGTGCATGGGCTCGCGCGCGTGGCCGTCGTCGATTTCGACGTCCATCACGGCAACGGCACGCAGGCGGCCTTCGAGGCGGACGACCGTCTGTTCTACGCCTCGACGCATCAATATCCGCTATATCCCGGAACCGGCGCGGCGAGCGAGACCGGGGTCGGCAATGTCGTGAACGTGCCGCTGCGCCCGATGTCCGGCTCGAGCCAGTTCCGCCTCGGCGTGACACCAGCGGATCCTGCCGGCGCTCGATGCCTTCCGGCCCGAACTGGTCATGGTTTCGGCGGGTTTCGACGCCCACCGGAGCGATCCCGCTGGCCCAGCTGATGCTGGAGGAGGCAGACTATACCTGGGTCACCGAGAAGCTGCTCGAAATCGCCTATCGCCATGCCGACGGGCCGCTTGGTCGCCACCCTCGAAGGCGGTTACGACCTCTCGGCGCTGGCGGCAAGCGCCGCGGCGCATATCCGAGTGCTGATGTCGGCGTGACGGATCGCCCCTTCCCGCTGTTGTAATTCAGCCACAACCACCTTATTTCGCGCTCTCGTCATCCGCTAAACCGCAGAACGATCCTCGCGTTTTTTGTTAAGAAGAAAGCAGATGGTCGACCCGAGACGTTCCCCCCGATGGCGTTCCCTCCGATATCGCCGCGATGAATTTCGAGGATGCGCTCGCGGAACTCGAGCAGATCGTGCGCCGGCTCGAAGGCGGCCAGGCCAAGCTGGACGAAGCGATAATGTCTTATGAGCGCGGAGCTCAACTGAAGCGCCATTGCGAAAGAAAGCTTAACGAGGCGCAGCAAAGGGTGGACCGGATCGTTATTGGTCCCGAGGGCGCCATCGGAGTGGAGCCCGCCAAGCTTGACTGAAACGACGTGGTCTGAACGGATTTCTTTTTCGGGCGCTCTGGACGAGGCCGCGAAGCTCACAGACGCCGCTTTGGAGCGGCTGCTGGTCGTGCCCCCGGGTCTCGAGGCGAGGGTTTATGACGCGATGCGCTACTCTGCCCTGGCGCCGGGGAAACGGTTGCGGCCTTTTCTCGTCCTGGCGAGCGCCGGGCTTTTCGGGGTCGCCCGGCGCTGCGCCCTGCAGGTAGCGTCAGCGATCGAGATGGTGCATACCTACTCCCTCGTCCACGACGACCTGCCGGCGATGGACAATAGCGATCTGCGCCGCGGCCGCACGACTTGCCACAAGCAATTCGACGAGGCGACGGCGGTACTTGCCGGAGACGGTCTGTTGACCGCAGCCTTCTGGGTGCTGGCGCACCCGGACACCCACGGCGATCCCGCGGTTCGGTGCGAGCTGGTTTCGGAACTCGCCGCCGCCGCCGGTGCGGCCGGTATGGTCGGAGGTCAGATGATCGACCTGATTGCCGAGCACCAGAGTTTGGACATCGGCGCGATTACCCGGTTGCAGCGGATGAAGACCGGCGCGCTGATCGCCTTTTCGTGCGAAGCCGGAGCAATTCTCGCCAAGGCGCCAGGTGAAGCCAGAATAGCGCTGCGCGGCTATGCCCACGATCTGGGGCTCGCCTTCCAAATCGCCGACGATCTCCTCGATGTCGAAGGCTCCGCGGCCGAGGCGGGAAAGCCCGTCGGCGCGGACGCCGCGGCTGGAAAAGCCACCTTCGTCTCGATACTCGGGGCAGAGCGCGCCCGAGCGCAGGCCAAGCTGCTGGTTAACCAAGCAGTGGCGCACCTTGATTTGTTCGAACAAAGAGCGGAACTTTTACGAGAGGCGGCGCAATTCGTGATCACCCGCCGTACGTGAGGAGCGCAGAATTGGATTCAAAACCAACACGGCAGATTTCCAATCGGACGCCGTTGCTCGACCAGATCGATATTCCCGCCGATCTGCGCAAGCTGCCGGAAGAAGATCTGCGGCAGCTCGCCGACGAGTTGCGCGCCGAGCTGATCGATGCGGTTTCGATCACCGGAGGTCATTTCGGCGCCAGCCTCGGCGTCGTCGAGCTGACCGTGGCTCTGCACTACGTCTTCGACACGCCGCATGACCGGCTGATCTGGGATGTCGGTCATCAGGCGTATCCGCACAAGATCCTGACGGGCCGGCGCGGCCGGATCCGCACGATCCGGCAAGGCGGCGGGCTTTCGGGTTTCACGAAACGCTCGGAAAGCGAATACGACCCGTTCGGCGCCGCGCACGCCTCGACCTCGATCTCCTCGGCGCTCGGCATGGCCGTCGCCCGCGACTTCCGTGGCGAGCTTCGCAACGTCATCGCGGTGATCGGCGACAGCGCGATGAGCGGCGGGATGGCCTACGAGGCGATGAACAACGCTGGCGCGATCGATTCGCGGCTGATCGTAATTCTCAACGACAACGACATGTCGATCGCACCGGCGGTCGGCGCGATGAGCGCCTATCTGTCGCGCCTGCTCTCCTCGAAATCCTTCATGTCGCTGCGCCACATCGCCAAGGAGGTGGTGCGCCACTTCCCGAAGCCGCTCGAGGATGCGGCGCGCCGAGCCGAGGAATACGCCCGCGGCTTTGTCACCGGCGGGACGTTGTTCGAGGAGCTCGGCTTTTACTATGTCGGCCCGATCGACGGTCACAACATCGATCACTTGCTGCCGGTGTTGAAGAACGTCCGCGACAGCAAGGAACCGGGACCGGTCTTAATCCACGCAGTGACCGAGAAGGGCCACGGCTATCTGTCGGCCGAGCAGGCCGAGGACAAGTGGCACAGCGTCGCCAAGTTCGATGTCGTAACCGGCACCCAGGTAAAATCGAAATCGACCGCGCCCTCCTACACCAGCGTGTTCGCCAAATCATTGATCAAGGAGGCCGAGGCTGACGACCGGATCGTCGCGATCACCGCGGCGATGCCGTCGGGCACCGGGCTCAACCTGTTTGGCGACAAATTCCCGAAGCGGTGCTTCGATGTCGGCATCGCCGAGCAGCACGCGGTGACCTTTGCCGCCGGCCTCGCCGCCGAGGGCATGAAGCCGTTCGCCGCGATCTATTCCACCTTCCTGCAGCGCGCCTACGACCAGGTGGTCCACGATGTCGCGATCCAGAAATTGCCGGTGCGCTTTGCGATCGACCGCGCTGGTCTGGTTGGTAATGACGGCCAGACCCATGCAGGCTCGTTCGACGTAACCTATCTCGGCTGCCTGCCCGGTTTCATCATCATGGCGGCCGGCGACGAAGCGGACCTTTTCCATATGGTGGCGACCTGCGCAGCGATCGACGACGCACCGTCGGCGGTGCGCTATCCGCGCGGCGACGGCATCGGCGTGCCGCTGCCGGAGCGGGGTGTGCCGCTCGAAATTGGCCGTGGCCGCATCATGCGCGAGGGCACCAAAATAGCGCTGCTGAGCCTGGGCGGCCGCCTGACGGAATGCATGAAGGCGGCGCAGGAACTCGGCACATACGGGCTGTCGACGACGGTCGCGGATGCGCGTTTTGCCAAACCGCTCGACACCGGGCTGATCAATCGCCTGGCCCGCGAGCACGAGGTCGTGATCACGGTCGAGGAGGGAGCGATCGGCGGCTTCGGCAGCCAGGTGTTGCACCACCTCGCGATGACCGGGATGCTGGACCACGGGCTGAAGATCCGCACGATGGTGCTGCCCGATGTCTTTCTCGACCACGATTCCCCGCAAGCGCAGTACGACCAGGCCGGGCTCAACGCCCGCCACATTGTAGCAATGGCGTTGTCGGCGCTAGGCCGCGAACTCACCGAGCAGCCGGCGCGCGCTTAGCTCAGGAACGAATTTCCTTATTGCGGAGACTCGCCCTCTCCCGCGACCGGCTACGACCGGGAGAGAGCTGAGTCAGGTCTTTCTGCGCAACTTAGGGCGAGGCGTGGCCCATGAAGATCTGGGGGATCGGCTGGCCCCAGGGGCCGCCGGTGCCTTCGCCGCGCTCCAACAGGTTGGGCGGGGTGTGGGCGTTCAGCACGTCGGTGTCGGCCCAGTGCTCGTGCACGCGGCCCCACGGATCGGCCCAGTAATCGAACAGCTGGCTGCCGATCAGGTGGCGGCCGATGCCCCACATGTGCTGGTAGCCCTTCGTCTGCAGGTGCTCGTTGCCGACCATTACATCGTCGATGTCCGCGGCCTCATAGGACAGGTGGTTGAGGCCGCTCTTGTCGCCGCGGATGCAGAAGAAGGCGTGGTGGTCGACATAGTCGTCACCGCGGTCGAGCCGATTAAAGGAGCCGACGACGTTGGACTTTTCCCCGGCGTAGAACTCGTCCGAGCAGCGGAAGCCGAGCATCTCGCGATACCACCCCAGCGTCTTCTCGAAGTTCTTGCTCATAATGACAAAATGACCGAACCGCTTGACGTGCGACGGACCGCGCTCGACCCGGAACAACTCTCCCTTGCGGCGGTATTTGTCGTTCCCGGAATTAACCGCCGGACGCTTGACCGGGATCGGATCGAGCATTTCCATGCCATGGACGACCTCGACCTGGTAGCCGTCGGGGTCGGTCAAGCGCACGCGCTTGCCGCCGCCCGGCTCGTCGATGTCCTCGATCCGCGAGGCGCCGTCGACCCGCGAGATCTTCTCGAGGTCCTCCAGGCTCGCCGCATGGACGGCGATGCCGACATAGCGCGGCTCGCCCAGTTCGGTGACATGGATGTGATGCGGCGCATCGGTGCCGCGCATGTAGAGGGCGTTCCTCGTCCGGTCGGCGCGGACCATGCCGAAATCCGTCAGGAACTCCTCTTGCTTGTCGAGATCGGGCGAGCGCAGGCGCCCATAAGCGAGGTCGAAGGCTTTGATCGCAGGCATGAAATCCTCCCAAAAGGAACTATTGGCGGAGTTTAGAACATTTCCACGGACCGTGCCAACGGATCGGTCACATACCGAGACAGGCGCGCCGGACGCGCGGGACCTGATAGCATAAGGGGTGCCGGTGAGCGCGAGCCTTTGCACTGAGAAAATCCTGCTCATCCCAAAGGCATCATAACCGGGGGCGACATGACCGAAAGTTTCGAGCCGCGTCAGCACCACTATCCCGAACGCCGCTATTTCGAGGATCTCGCGGTCGGCGAGCGCTTCTACATCCCGAGCCGGACGATGACCGAGGCGCACTTCGCCGCCTTCCAGAACTCTCTCGGGCGACAATCACCCAATTCACTACGATGTCGAATATTGCCGCGAGCGGGGCCACCCGGGGCTGCTGGCGCATGGCTTCCAGATCCTTTGTTTCACCGCCGCGGGGGCCAGCAGCTTTGCGCTTGCGATCGGCGACGCGCTGATCGCTTTCACTGAGCAATCGTCGAAGTTCCTGAAGCCGGTCTACCCCGGAGACACGCTCTACCCGATGCTCGAGATTACGGCGCTGACGCCTCAGCGCTCGACCGGCGTCGTCACCCTTGGGGCTACGGTGCACAATCAGCGAGGCGAACTCGTGCTCTCCGGCGAGCAGAAAATATTGCTGCGCAAGCGCGGCAGCGAAGTCAGTGGCGCTCAATCACCGCGGCCAGCAGATCTGCGGCGCGCCGGCACTGCTCGCGGCTGACATCGAGATGGGTGACGGCGCGCACGGTGCGCTCGCCAAAAGCGGAAACCCGCACTCCCGCCTGCTCGGCGCGCGCGACGATCGTTGCGGCGTCCGGCGCGCCTTCCTCCATACGGAAAATGACGATGTTGCTCTGCACTGTCGCGAGATCGAGGCGGACACCCCGCAAACCCGCCAGCCGTTCCGCCAACAGGCGCGCATTTGCGTGGTCGTCGACCAGCCGGGAGAAATTGTGGTCGAGCGCATAGAGGCCGGCGGCGGCGAGAATGCCGGATTGGCGCATGGCGCCGCCGAACATGCGCCGCGCCCGCCGGGCCCGCACGATCCCGGCGTAACGGCCGGCGATCAGGCTCCCGACCGGACATCCGAGCCCTTTCGATAGCGCGACCGAGACGAAGTCGAACGGCGCCGCGAGCTCGGCCAAACTGTGACCCGACGCCGCGGCGGCGTTGAACAAGCGCGCGCCGTCGAGGTAGCTGGCAAGGCCGAGTTCCCGCGCCGTTTCGCAGATCGCGACGGCTTCGGCTTGCGGGAACACGACGCCGCCGCCGCGATTGTGGGTGTTCTCGATCGCCACCAAGGTCGTCGGCGGGAATACGATATGGCCGGGAGGCTTGTAGGCCGCGCGCAGATCGGCGGCGGTGAACAGCCCGCCCTGGCCGACAACCGTGAACTGGACGCCGGAGTTTGCCGCGGCAGCGCCGGATTCGTGCCACACGATATGCGCCTCGTCGCCGACGACGACGTCGTCGCCCGGACGCGTCAGGATTTTGAGGGCGATCTGGTTCGCCATCGTGCCGCTCGGCACAAAAAGCGCCGCCTCCTTGCCGAGCAATTCGGCGAGCCGCTCCTGCAGCCGGTTGACCGACGGGTCCTCGCCGTACTGGTCGTCGCCGACCGGCGCCGCCGCCATCGCCTGGCGCATGGCCGGCGATGGAAGGGTGACCGTGTCGGAACGAAGGTCGATGCGCTCCATAATGCGGCAATCCTACTTCAGCTTGTCGGCGACCTTTTGGATGCCGGCATTGGCGCAAGCCTCGTCCTTCTCGCCGCCGGGAGCACCGCTTACGCCGATCGCGCCGATGACCTCGTTGCCGGCCTTGATCGGCACCCCGCCGCCGAGAGCGATAGTCCCCTCGGTGTCCTTGAGGCCGGCCACTGCCGGATCCGTCAGAACGCGTTTGGCCCAGTCGGCGGAAGGCTGCCTGAAGGTGACCGAGGTAAACGCCTTGCGGCGGCTGGTGACGATCGTGTGCGGACCCGCGCCATCGTCGCGGAACGCTGCTTTGACGAGGCCGTCGCGATCGAGCATCGTCACGCTGACGTGGTACCCGTCGGCCCGGCATTTCTCCAGAGCCCCTTGAGCGATGGCGTGCGCCATGTCGAGCGACAGCGCCTTTTCGGTGACGACCTCCTGTGCGACAGCGGGAACGGCTGCGACCGCGGCCGGAAGCGCCAGGGAGAAGACGAGGCGAGCGAAGGGCATATTGAGATCCCGGCAGTCGGCGAGCACGGCTCGGATCACCGGCATAGCCTCTGCCGGGGGTGGGGTCAATGCGCCGGCACTGCGAGCCTGACAGAGGCACGGCGCAGGCACCCCAACCCTTCCCCGCGAGCCCCCGCAAGGGGAGAGTGGGAAGGGAGGGGGCTACTACTTGGCAGACGAGAAGAGTGGCTCGACTAACGTTTTGCGGTGATCGCGTCGGATGCCGTTAGCCGCAAATTCGCGGGTGCGACGTGCCGGAAGTGGCGAGTACGGATCACGTGGAGGACTTCTCATTTTTGCGCCGCTGTGTCGGTCATCAGAAGATCTTGAAACCTAATCATGGAAAAAATCTCCCTCCCGGCCCCCTCCGAGCAGCCCGGTACCCATATGTCGGGGTCACGCGACACCGTGTCCACCACGGGTTTGCGTCGTTTATGTGCGACAGATGACAAAACATCAACTCTAGAATGCGTTCTTCAGGTGAATTTTGTCCCTTGAAAACGTGTCGACGGCGACACATTATCACCACCCCACCTGTGCAAGTTGGGGAAAACGTGACACACATGACGAGGAGTGAACCATGTCCCGAACCGCCGCCCTGTGCCGATGTCCTCTTTACTGGCGGTGAAACAAATAAGTTCCTTCTTGGCGCGGCCCTGTCTCAGGACGTCCGCAGCCACCATTCTGCCCCTCTGTGCGCTTGGGGGAACAGCGGCGCACGAGGACTCAGCAGATACAGAAAAAGGGAGTGACGTGCAATGACCCAAAAGATTCGGCTCAATCTACAGGTTTCGGAGCAGCTCAACTCCGACTTGGAAGATATGGCGGAAAGCACTGGCAGTAACCGGACGGAGGTAATCCGGCAGGCACTGGCGCTGATGAAAATCGCCCATAAGGCAAGGCAGGAAGGGCGGCATCTCGGGCTGGTATCCGACCCCTCCAAATTAGACACGGAACTAGTCGGCATCCTGTAACGGGTGCAATGCCGACCCAGATCAATTTGGATGGGGTTGTCCCACGCGGCGAATTAGCTCTTACGCGTGAGGAACACCCCGACGAAAGGGCCGCCCGGCTCAAGAAAGAAGCCAACGAAACAACCGCCCGACTGAAGCAGGAGGGCAGGGCTGCATTGATAAAAGACTGCCAAGACGTAGCCTCCTTTACAGCCCTGTACCTCTTCCTCATTGGGATGGTCGTGATCTGCGTCTATTTGATCTTGTTCTCAGCAACAGTGCCGCCCGAAACTCAGAGGTGGTCACAATCCCTTCTGGCGGCCATTCTGAGCGGAACAGTTTCCTTCATCGTGGGCCGGAAGGTCGGAAAATAAGCCTAGCACGCTGCTGATTGCCACGGCGGCCTTCCCTTGTATTCCGTTTAACGGAGATGCCGCCGGCCAAGCCGGCCACCATCGCGCCGTGGTCGGGGTGGGTCTTTCAGGTATCAGGAGATCTACCCCGATGGCTCGCGGAAGTGGTGGCTCGGCAACGCCGACTGGCGGGAGCCGGCCAGTTCCGATCGGCTCCCAATCCATCGGAGTGAGTCTCCAACCGGTTATTCCTCGGCGGGTTGCTCCCCAGCAGAGTCCGCTTCCGCTTCACCAGTCACCGACAATATTAGCACAATCCCGATCCAGTGTGTAGCTGTGCTTCAATGTCGCGCTGGCCGTGTCCGCCGCCAACGCGAGGGTCATCTCTACTTTGCGCGCCGGGTGTCATTTCTATCTTGCGCCGACATTTTGATAGTGCGCCCGACCACTGGCTAAGCTCTGACCGGGACTCGCCAAAAAATGCTGGAAAAAGACTGCGGGCAAGCAAATCGCCGACATGGTGCAATGGGCGGAGCGCCAGGATCTTGGCAGCGTGCCGGGAATTGTCGCATTGCGAAATGGGCCGAGCAGCGCGGCTGTCGGGAGCCCTTCGCGGCTTTCGGCCGAAGGCGCTGACTGCCTTGCGCAAGCAACTCGGTCTCAGCCAAGCCGAGTTCGCACTTCGAGGGGTTGCCCCCCACCCTACCCTCCCCCGGAGGCGGTCGCTCGCGGGGGAGGGAATGGGAGGGGTCTGGGCTTCGAGGAGCCCGGTTTAGTTCTGCTAGGCGGTCGTCCACAGCATGATGCGGCGCTTCTGGGGTGATCGCGCCGGCGGCGACTGCGGTCGCCTCGGTCAATGCGCCGGCACTGCCGGCTTGGAGCCGGAGCCGCGCGGCGGCTTGCGGAAGAACAACACCAGCGGGAGCGCGAGAAGCGTCAGGATCATCAGCAGCTTGAAATCGTCGATATAGGCGATGATCTGCGCCTGGTTCGTGATCGCGGCATCGAGCGCCGCGCGCCCCGCCGCTGTGATTGGGCTCCAGAAATGCGCGATCTTCGGGTTCTCGAACAAGCGGTTGACCGCGGTGACGTAGTAGCTGATGTCGGCGTGGTTTGCCTGGGTGTTCGTGACGAGCAAGGCCGAGACGATCGAAGTGCCGATGCTCGAACCGATATTACGGGACAGGTTGTAGAAACCGGCACCCTCGGTCCGCTGCTCCGGCGCCAGTGTCGCGAGGGTGATCACGCTGAGCGGCACGAACAAAAAGCCCATACCCGCGCCCTGAATGATGCCGTTGATGGCGACGGTCCACTCCGAGACATCGGGGGTCCACCCCGTCATGTCCCACATCGCCGAGGCGATGAAACCAAGTCCAATCGCCAGCAGCAGCCGTGTATCGAGCCGCCCGATCAGTTGGCCCACGACCATCATCGCAAGGAGAGTGCCGACCCCGCGCGGGGCTAAGGCGAACCCGGCCGTCAGGATCGGGTACCCCATCAGATCCTGCAGATACAACGGCAAGAGGGCCAGCGGCGCGAAAAAGACGACCCCGACGAGGAAGACGAAAACCATGCCGGCGGCGAAGTTCCGGTCACAAAACAGGCGTGGCTTCACAAACGGTGCTCTCGCCGTAAAGGTATGAACGAGGAATAGCCAAAAAGCCGAACCGCTGATGACCGCCTCGACGAGAATCTCCCGGGAGCCGAACCAGTCGAGCTCCTCGCCGCGATCGAGCAGAATTTGTAATGCGCCGATCGCCACGCTCAATGTGGCGAAGCCAAACCAGTCGAGCCTTCCGCGATGTGTTTTTGTTTCGTGCAAAAACACCGTCATTCCGACAAACGCGAGAATGCCGATCGGGACATTGATATAGAACACCCACCGCCAGCTGTAGTTAAAGGTGAGCCAGCCGCCGAGAACCGGGCCGATGATCGGTCCGACCATGATCGCCATACCCCAATATGCCGTAGCTTGGCCCTGGCGTTCCCGCGGGTAGATGTCGAGCAGCACCGACTGCGACAGCGGCACCAGGGCGGCGCCAAACCCGCCTTGGATCAGCCGGAAGAGTACGATCTCGTACAGCGAGCTGGCCATCCCGCACAGCATCGAAGCGATCGTGAACCCGACGATGGAGGTCAGGAACAGGCGCTTGACGCCGAAGCGGCCGGCGAGAAAGCCGGTGGGCGGCGTCATGATCGCCGCGGCGACGATGTACGAGGTCAGCACCCACTCGATCTCGTCCTGGTTCGCCGACACGCTTCCTTGGATGTAGGGCAGCGACACATTGGCGATCGTCGTGTCGAGCGCCTGCATGATCGTCGCGAGCCCGACGACGGCGGTGATCGCCAAGCGGTTGGGCGCCGGCGCCGCAGCCTGAGGTTTGGTGCTGTTAGCCATTAGACCAGTTACGTCAGAAAATGCGGCAGACCGCGCTCGTGTCCGGTGTAGACCGAGACCTCGGCGCTCATGCCCGAGCGCAACGGCGGCTTGGTCTTGTCGCTCGTGTCGATCTCGACGCGCAGCGGGATGCGCTGCACGACCTTGACCCAGTTGCCGCTGGTATTCTCTGCCGGCAGCAATGAGAACTGCGACTGCGATGCCGGGCCGATGCTGGCGACGTTGCCGTGCCATTTCCGCCCGGGATAGGTGTCGATCGTGACCGTCGCCCGTTCGCCGGGCCGCAGATAGGTGAGCTCGGTTTCCTTTGGCTGGGCTTCAACCCAGACGTGATCCGTATCGACGAGGTAAAAGGCTGTTGTTGAGGCGGTCAGATACATCCCGGGCTCCAGTTGCGGGACGTTGGTGACGACCCCGTCGTAGGGAGCCCGGACGACGCTGTCCCGCAGTTCGCGGGCGGCTTCGTCGCGTTGCGCCACGGCCTGGATATATTGCGGATGCTTGTCGATCGCGATGTTGGGGTTGCCGTCGAGTTGGGCCGCGATCGAAGTGGCCTGCTGGTTCAGTTGATCCAGGTGCTGCTGGGCGGTCTGGAGATTGAGCCGCGCCTGGTCTAGGGCGGTCTGCGGCGCGAATTGCTCCCGCGCGAGGACTTGCTGACGGCGCAATTGAAGCTCGTCAAATGCGACCTGGTCCTGCGCCTGTTTGATTTGCGCCTGAACCTGCCGGTAATTCGCCTTGAGCGCATTCAAATTGTCACGAACCATGCCGAGCTGGGCCTCGGCCTGATCCAATTTGTACTGGAACGGCTCGGAGTCGAGGCGGAACAGAACCTGACCAGCCTTTACGTGCTGGTTGTCCGCGACGTCGACCTCCTTGACCAACCCGGACACATCGGTCGAAAGACCGACCTGGTCGGCCTCGACGTAAGCATCGTCGGTCGTCATGTAGGCGCCGCCGGTGACGTAGAAATAGGCGCCAACGATCAGCACGATCGGCAACAGCAAGAACAGGCCCCAGCGGAGGAGCCGCCGGCGCCGCCTCACCGCTCCGATATCGCCGGCACTCGGATGATCGGCAAACGACCGATCGTCGATCTCCGGGGCTTCCGGTCTCAGATCCGGCTTTAGGGCGACTGGTCTCCCGTCATCAGGCATTGGCGAACAACTCTGCTGCGAGCACGACATCGAAACGATTCTGGTAAGCTGTTATAATAGTAAGCCTTACTTATCATTGGTGCAACCCCGTAAGGACAAACACTTAGACGCCCCGGCAGGCGCACTTCGCTAGCTCGGGGTGCATTTCCCGGGGTGCGATCGCGGCTCGGTGGAGCAAGGCTTACATTGTGCCGAGCGGGCACGTATGGACACGGGGCCTGCGATCGGCAAAGATTAATCCCAAGGCGGTCATCCACTCTTGGGGGAGGTTCGAATGAGCGCTCGGATCGCGGCCATCATTGCGATGGCGGTTGCGGCCACGTTGCCGGGCGTGGGCGCAAAAGGTGCGTGTGCCGTGGGAAGCTCCCACCGGTGTGTCGATACCGGCTCGCCGGTCAATCTGAACTCCGTACCGGACATCGCGAGCAAAATCGTCAACGAAGAACCGATCAGCGCCAAACAGGGTAAGTCGGCGACCGAGCCGACCGCGCCGGCGCCCTACACCGGTCCAATTGTCGGCGTGACCTCGGGGAAGCCGGCGCCCAAAGTCGGCTATTCGTGGTCGTTAGAGTGACGGCGTAAGCGGTCCTGTTCGGACGGGTTACGATGAAAAGGTGCCGTGTCCGGCGATCGCTTACTCCAGGCACTTCTATATTTGACTATCCTGTTGTTCGTCAGTGCCGGCGTGCTGCCATTGGCGCGCGGCCGATATCCTTTTGCGAAATGGGCGAGGTGGGGCGCGATCGGCATCTTTTCGGTCGCGGTCATTTACGCTCTCATCTCGACATTACGCTGGGGGCTGAATCGGAATTACTAGCGCGAAGGATTTCCCGATGGCGTGGTCACGATGGCGTAGTAAGGTCGGCACGCGATCGACAGGGAGGCGAGAGTGTTCCGAAGGGTGATTGTCATGCTGGCTGCTGCCGGCGCGAGCTTGCCGTTGCCGCTCGCGGCGCAGACCGTCAAGGTCGGGCTGATCAACAGCTACACCGGGTTTGTCGCGCAACCCGCCGACCAAGGCCAGAAGGGGTTCGATCTCTACGTCAAATTGCACGAGAAGGACCTGCCGCCCGGCGTCAAGATCGAGGTGTTGCGGCGCGACGACACCTCCAACCCGGAGGTTGGCAAGCGGCTGGCGCAGGAACTGATCACCCGTGACCACGTGCAGCTCTTGACCGGTGTCGTGCTCTCGCCGGTAGCTGCCGCGGTGGCGCCGATGACCGCCGAAGCGAAGGTGCCGCTGCTTCTGGACATCGCCTCGGCCGGCGTCACCATCCCGCGGATTTCGCCTTATGTCGTGCGCATCTCCTTCACCTTGTGGCAGGAGTTCTATCCGATCGGCAAATGGGCAGCCGAGCAGGGCTGGAAGACAGGCTATACCGCGGTCAGCGATTTCATCCCCGGCCATGATGCCGAAGCCGCCTTCACCAAGGCCTTTACCGATGGGGGCGGGAAAATGATCGGCTCGGTGCGGTTTCCGCCGAGCAACCCCGATTTCTCGCCGTTCGTGCAGCGGATCAAAGACGCCAAGCCTGACGTCGTCTTCATCTTCGTGCCCGCCGGCACGCAGGCTACCGCTATGATCAAGGCAATGCAGGACCTCGGCTTGCGCGAAGCCGGGATCAACGTCGTCGCGCCGCAGGACCTGCTGCCGGATGAGGAATTGCCGCGGATGGGCGACACGCCATTGGGCCTGATCACTTCGGGGACTTATTCAGCCGATGCGAAACGCCCGGCAAACGAAGCCTTTGTAGCGGCGTGGAAGCGCGAATACGGCGACAAATCCATTCCCGACTTTTTCTCGGTCGATGCCTGGGACGGCATGGCGGCGATCTACGGTCTGGTCAAGGAGACGAAGGGGAGTTTCACCGCCGACCAGGCAATGGCGTTCCTGTCCCACTGGAAGGACCCGGACAGCCCGCGCGGCCCGATCATGATCGATCCGGAGACGCGCGACATCGTGCAGAATGTCTACATCAGGCGCGTCGAAAAGCAGGGTGACAAGCTCGTCGACGTCGAAATCGCGACGATCCCAATGGTCAAGGACCCGTGGAAGGAGCTGAACCCGGTAAAGTAAATGGCGGGTTCTTTGCCAAGATAATCATGAAACACCCTATTGTTTCTTAGAAGGCATACCCGCCGTTTAGAAGGCATACCCGCCGTGCGTGGTTCGAGGTGCGCCTTCGGCGCTCCTCACCATGAGGTACATGATTGATGGAATTGAGAAAAATCCTCATCCTGAGGAGGTCGCGAAGCGGCCGTCGCGAAGGACGCGCGGCGTTGATCCAGCCAAGCGTCAATTCTTTCACAAGCTCGAAAGCTGCAACCCAGGGCCGCCGCAGCGGAACTAGATCCCCTGGACCTCCGCTTGCGCGGGGGTGGCGGATGTAGTTGGCCGGTCAGGCCTCTATCCTACGCCTACGAATATGGCAGACACCCTGTCAGCCGCCGTCAGCATCGGGTTTCACGGCCTCGCTTTTGCGATGGTGCTTTACCTGATCTCGGTCGGGCTGTCGGTCACGATGGGGCTGATGGGCTTTGTCAATCTGGCGCACGGCGTCTTCGCGATGGCCGGCGGGTATGTCGTGACGAGCCTGATGAGCCGGTGGGGCGTGCCGTTTTTGCCGGCTCTGCTCGGCGCGGCGGTGGCGGTCTCGCTGGCGAGCATTCCGATCGAGCGAGTGCTGTACCGCCGTCTTTACGGCGGCGAGGAACTGGACCAGGTGCTGCTGACAATGGGGCTCGTCTTCATGTCGGTGGCGGGCGCCACCTATGTCTGGGGCCCGTTGCAGCAACCATTGCAGCCTCCCCAATGGCTGAGCGGCGCGGTCGATCTCGGCGTTCGCAGTTTCCCCGCCTATCGAAGTTTTCTGATCCTCTGCGGAGCGGCGCTGGTGACGGCATTGTGGCTGGGGATCGAGCGGACCCGCTTTGGCGCGCGGGTGCGCGCCTCGGTCGACAATCTGCGAATGGCGCAATCGGTCGGCATCGACACCTCCCGCCTGTTCATGATGACGTTTGCCTTGGGCAGCGGACTCGCCGGTTTGGGCGGCGGGCTCGGTGCCGACCTGTTGGCCATCAATCCGAGCTACGCGTTGCAGAACCTCGCCTATTTCCTGATTGTCGTGGCGGTCGGCGGGCTCGGCAGCATTCGCGGGCCGTTTGTCGCGGCATTGCTGCTCGGCATTGCCGACAGCGGTTTCAAATACCTGCTGCCGGAATTCGGCGCATTTTTCATTTATACGCTGACAATGGCGATTCTCTTGTGGCGGCCGCACGGCCTATTCGGTCGAGCATGACGCCGAGCCGCGCCGTCGAGGCGTTTGCCCGCAGGCACCGTTACCATCCATTTGAAGCACTGCCTTGGCTGGCGGCGGTCGCGGCCTATTTCGTCTTTCCCGACTATCTGGCATTGGGCGCGCAGATCCTGGCGACAATCCTGTTTGCGCTGTCCGCTGATCTGGTGCTCGGCTACGCCGGCATCGTGACTCTGGGCCACGCCGCGTTTTTCGGCACCGGCGCGTATATCGCCGGAATCCTCGCTGCGCATGGCTGGGGCGAACCGATCACCGGCCTTTTTGCCGGCGCGGCCGTGGCGGCTCTGTTGGGGTTCTTATCCGGCCTCGTGGTGCTTCGCACGACGGGATTAGCCTTGCTGATGCAGACCTTGGTCGTAGCGACGATAGTGGCCGAAGCGGCCAACAAAGCCTCGTTCATTACCGGCGGCGACGACGGGCTGCAGGGCATGGAGGTCTGGCCGATCTTCGGCTGGTTTCGCTTCGATCTGTTTGGGCGCACCAGTTATGCCTATTGCCTGATCGCGCTCTTCCTGTGTTGGCTGGCGGCACGGCAGATCGTCCATTCGCCGTTCGGGCGCTCGCTGACCGGCATCCGTGAGAATGTCCGGCGCATGCATGCGATCGGCGCCCCGGTCGCCCGCCGGCGCCTCACCATCTACACGATATCGGCGGCGCTGGCCGGCGTCTCCGGGGCGCTGATCGCGCAAACGACGCAATTCGTCAGCCTCAGCTTTCTGTCTCTCGAACGCTCCGGGACCGTTCTGATCATGCTGATCATCGGTGGAGTCGGGCGGCTTTATGGCGCGTTCATCGGCGTGCCGCTTTACATGGTCGCGCAGAACCGCTTCTCCGAGATCGACCCGGTTTACTGGTATTTCTGGATCGGGCTGTTGATGGTTCTGGTTGTCGTTTTCGCTCGCGGCGGCGTGCTCGGCCTCTTCGACCGGTTGCGGCAATGAATACGCCGGCGCTCGAGACCCAAGGATTGCACAAGAGCTTCGGGGCGCTGACTGTCGCCAACGCCGTCGATTTCCGCCTGGAGGGCGGCGCGCGGCACGCACTGATCGGGCCGAATGGGGCCGGCAAGACGACCTTTGTCGAACTGGTAACGGGCGCATTGCAGCCGAGCGCCGGGCAAATCCGTCTCGACGGCGCCGACATCACCCACCTGCCGCAAGCCGCGCGGGTCAAGCGCGGGCTCGTCCGCACCTTCCAAATCACCGCGCTGTTCCCCCGCCTCAGCGCTCTCGAAAATGTCACCCTGGCGGTCTGCGAGCGGCAGGGGATCGCGGGCGGCCTGTTTCGCCCGGCCGGCTATCATCGCACGGCGATCGAGGAAGCCCACGCCTTGCTCGAACGATTGGGGCTCGAAGATGACGCGTTGCGCCCGGTAAACATGCTCGCTTACGGCCGCCAGAGGCTGATCGAGATTGCCGTATCGCTCGCGTTGTCGCCCAAGGTCCTGCTGCTCGACGAGCCGGCGGCCGGGGTCCCGTCGGGCGAAAGCGGGACGATCATCGGGGTCATCGAGCGCCTGCCGTCCGACATCGCGGTGCTCATCATCGAGCACGACATGGATCTGGTCTTTCGCCTGGCGCAGCGGATCACCGTCCTGGTCCGGGGCAGCATCCTCGTCGAAGGCCCACCGGAGGCGATCGCCGCCGATCCCGAGGTCCGCAGGGTCTATCTCGGCGAACGAGTGCCGACGTGAACGACCTGGTGCTCGAACATGTCTCTGCCGGATACGGCGAGACTATAATCATCGAGGACATCTCGCTGGCGTTGCCGCCGGGGCGGACATTGGCGGTCCTCGGTCGCAACGGCGTCGGCAAGACGACGTTGCTCGCCACGGTCATGGGCCATACGCAATTGCGTGGCGGCAACATACGCTTTGCCGGCCGGGACATCTCAGGGCTGGCCCCGTATCGACGCGCCCGGCTCGGCATCGGCTTTGTGCCGCAGGAGCGCGAAATCTTCCCCTCGCTGACGGTCGAGGAGAATCTGACGGTCGCCGAGCGGCCAGGGCAATGGTCGCTCGGCAAGGTCTACGACTTTTTCCCCTCGCTCGCCGAGCGCCGCCGCAATCACGGCAACCAGCTCTCGGGCGGCGAGCAGCAGATGCTCGCGATCGGCCGCGCATTGATCGGCAACCCGACATTGCTGCTGATGGACGAGCCGCTCGAGGGCTTGGCCCCGGTCATCGTCGATGCTTTGCTGGCCGGGTTCGACCGGCTGAAGCGCGAGGACGAGCTTGCCATGCTGCTCGTCGAGCAGCATGCGCGCCTCGCGCTCGAGCTCGCCCCCGAGGCGATCGTTCTCGATCGCGGACTGGTCGTTTTTGCCGGCGCCAGCCGCGAATTGCTCGAGGAGCCGCAGCGCTTGACTACTCTGATGGGAGTGGCCGCGCGGGAAGCGCCGCGAAAGCCTGTGGCTTGACAGAGACCCCCGCACCAGGGAACTGCTTACCGCAATCGTATGGCAAATGCCGGGTGCATCAGTGAATCCGATCATCGACTACCTCGTTCGATCGCGCGATGCCGTTCAGGCGGCGATCGACGACGACGCCTTTACCGGCGCAATCCGGGACATCGCCGAGGTTACGGAGAATGCCTTGCGCAACGGCGGCAAGCTTCTTCTGGCGGGCAACGGCGGCAGTGCGGGCGATGCACAGCACCTGGCCGGCGAGATGCTATCGCGGCTCTATTATGATCGTGCGCCATGCGCGGCGATCGCATTGACGACGGACAGCTCTGTATTGACCGCAATCGGCAACGATTATGGCTACGACCGGGTATTCGAACGGCAAATTCTCGGTCTCGGCTGTCCCGGTGACGTGCTGATCGCGATCTCCACCTCGGGATGTTCGCCGAACATCTTGCGGGCGATCGGCGCCGCCCGCGAGAAACACCTCACGGTGGTAGGGTTTACAGGTAGAACCGGCGGAGAGATGGCCGCGCTCTGCGATTTGTGCCTACATGCCCCGTCGGATTCGACGCCACTCATCCAGCAGATCCATATCACGGCAGGTCATATTATCTGCGGGCTTGTCGAGGAGCGGCTGTTCCCGCGTGCCAGTCGGCCGGGATGATCCGGCGTCCGGCAGCATTCCTGGATCGTGACGGGGTGCTCAATCACGATGACGGATATGTCGGCTCGCGCAGCCGCTTCCGCTGGGTCGAAGATGTGAACGATGCGGGGTTTTTGGTCTTTGTGTTCCCGACGCCGAAAGCCCGTAGCGGAAACCGCTCACGCAGGTCAAATCTCAGGCATTTAACTATCTGCCGCCTGGAACCTCATTCGATGCCGGCTCCCTTCGAGCTCGGCTGCTCGGTGGATCAGCGATGTGGTGGAATGGCCTCTCATGAGCGGCAGCAGGAGAACGCGACCGCCTGCGGCGCGAACAGTCTCGGCGCCGACGACCTGTTCCATTGTATGGTCAGCCCCCTTCACGAGCAGGTCAGGCTTGAGGGCGGCAATCGTCTCGGCCGGCGTGTCTTCATCGAAAACCAGGACGAGATCGACGGCGCTGAGCGCACCCAGAACATAAGCCCTCGAGCTTTCGTCCTGCACCGGACGGGTCGGTCCCTTGAGGCGCCTGACCGAAGCATCGCTGTTGATCGCGACGATAAGCCTATCGCATTCGGCGGTCGCGCTTTTCAATAAGGACACGTGGCCTGGATGCAGCAAATCGTAGCATCCGTTGGTAAACCCGACTCTGAGCCCGCGTTTCCGCCATTCCTCGCGCCGCCGCACCGCTTCATCGAGGCTCAGAATCGCGCCTTTATTTGGGTCAGATCGGAGAGATTCTGTTTCGAGTGCCTTGTCAAGTTCCCTCGCGGAAACGACGGCCGTGCCTATTTTGCTGACGACGATGCCGGCCGCGGCATTTGCCAGGCGCATCAACTCGCCCACCGGCAGCTTTCCCGCTGTGCCCAGCGCGGCTAAGGCCAGCACCGTGTCACCCGCGCCCGATACATCGAAGACGTCCTGCGCCGCCGTTTTCAAATGCAGCGGCTTCTTGTCGCGCTCAAAATAAGACATCCCGTGTTCCGAACGCGTCAGCAGAATGGCCGAGTTTGTTTCCGCGATCGCGGCAAGCGCGGCCGTTTCAGCCTGCTGATCGGTCTCGCACGGCAGGTGGGTCGCATCGGTCAGTTCGCGCCTGTTTGGCTTGATCAGCGTAGCGTCACGATAGATCGAAAAATCGCGGCGCTTCGGGTCGATGATCGAAGCCTTGCCGGCCTTCACCGCCGCATCGATAACCGCGCGAATGACGCGGTCATTGCACAGGCCCTTGGCGTAGTCGGAAAGGACCACGACGTCAGCCCAATGCGAGTTGTCCTTGATCGCCGCGATGATGGCCTTTTCGATATTCGCGGCAATATCTGCTTTTGATTCCGCATCGATCCGAACCATCTGGTGGCCGCCGCTCATGACCCGGATCTTGCAGGTCGTCGGCCGATCAACGTCGGTGACAAGGTGTTCCGTGTTCACCTTCGGATAGGCCTTGAGCTGGTCGACCAGCACCGATCCGGCTTCGTCCCGGCCGATCACTCCGATCACGATGACCTCGGCCCCGAGCGCGGTCAGGTTGGCACAGACGTTAGCCGCCCCACCTAATACAGCTCGCTCCGTCTCTCGGACGAGCACCGGCACGGGCGCTTCCGGGGACAATCGCTCAACCGAGCCCGACAGATATTTGTCGAGCATCAAATCCCCGACCACCGCAATGCGGCAGCCGGCGAAGTCGAAATGGTTCATCGGCCCCCCAAAACTGCGACCATCGCAGCAGCCTAAATCATCGACCCGCTGTTCGAGATGGTCATGATCTGATTGGCTTCACTAAAGCTGTTGCAGCAAGTGTCGCTGATAGTCCCCCCGGTTTCCATGGTTTCTTTCGGCACGGTTTGCGAGATCGAAACCGTATAAGTTCCCGTTTTCCCGGTTCCCGATCCCAGAGCGGTGACTCGTGTTCCCTCGCTGACCCCGGCACCTTGAACAATCTGTCCGACAATTACCCTCCCTGACGACACGGACGCGACCGTCATGGTCGTGCCCGAAATTGAGGCCGTGAGCCGCGCTGGAGCAGCGAGGCCCTGACTGGCCCAACTCATCCAACGATGTTTGGCGTCCCATTCAGGACCGCTCCAGTCTGCGCCATAGAAGCCATCCGGGGTGCGCTGGTTGATAATCGACTGCGCAGTGTTGATAAAAGCCGCCTTGAATACTCCGCTTCTATCCACGCCCGCCAATGACAGCACGTCGTAAGCAAAGTTCTGAGCAAAGATGCCATCACTCCACCCGTCCCGGTCATTCAAGAGGACATTTCCGCTCAGACGGACATTAGAGCCAGGGCGCAGAAAGGTTCTCGTCTGAAGCATCGTCGACAGGATCGAGTTTATGTCTTCAAGATAATTCGTCGCTCCGGTCAGCACGTTAGAGTTGCGCCGATAGTGACACCACGGCCATCGTGCCGCCGATGTAAGCGACACTTGCCCCTCGGGTAATCGCGCTCGGCTCGGTGCATTGGACGCCCGGAGTGGTTTCCAGTCTTTTCTGAGGAGGCGAGCTCGCCAGTACAATAATCGCGCGAGATGCCGTCTTCCAGCTCCCGGGCCGGCCACCTGATTTTCTCGCGGACGAGACTCGATCTCATCCGACATTCCCCCGATCCGGGTGGGTTGTGGAGCTGCGATCACGGCTTCGGGCCGTCTGGGGCAATGGTAAAATCGATTTACCGCGTGCACGGCACGAGCTTAACTCAGGCAGTTGAAGTGCGCGAGGCGCCGGAACGCTTCGCTTGCCTGCATCGGAACGCACCTCTCCTATCGTGGTCTGTCGGTTCCGACCCGCAGCACCGCTCATGCCGAAGCGGACCCCCAAGGGGGTCTCTTAGGGTTCTTGCCATCAGCGGCCGCGGAAGTGCTTGTAGAAGTCGACGACCTCGGGGCTCTGTTGAAAGCCGAGCAGGACGTTGAGATCGGAGGCCTTGCGGCCGTCGAGAGGGATGGTTTCCTCGATGTGGTCGGTGACGCCGGCGCGTTTCTGGGCGCCGTCGAAAACAATGCGGATCGCGAATGGCCGCTTGCTGATTATCGATTGATCGGGTCCCGTGACGGCGACGAAATACGGGAGATCCACGACGTCTCCCTTCGCCGCCGGGCCGCGTTCACCGACGATCACCGCGTCGAGAGCGATCTTCACATTGCCGCCGCTGTAATCGCATTTGAGGTCGGCTTCGCTGAGGAGCCCATAAAATGCGACATTGTCGGGGCGACGCTCCGGGGCGGATCCGAACACGGCCGTGTTGGAGAGCGGCCGCAACACGACCGCGCTGGGGCAAGCCTCGGCCTGCTTCGAAGAAGAGGACGAGAACGAACCACAACCCGACAGAGCGAGAATGCCGAGGAGCGCAGCCCCCTGGGCAGGCCGCAAGCGACTCACAGGGTGTTGTGCGTACCGTCGCAGAACGGCTTGCCGCCGGTCGCCTTGCACCCGCAGAGCCAAACCTCCTCGCTCGCCTCGGCGGTAAACGGGATCGGGGTCAACCCGGTGCCTTTATGCGAGCCGTCGCAGAATGGCTGCGATGCGCTGCGGCCGCATGCGCACCAGAAGTACCTTTGCCCGGCCTCGACGTTGACGCCGTAGGGCTCCTTTTGCGCGGGTATCGGACTTTCCATACTTTCTCCCCTGGCTCAGCCCTTGCTAGTGTCATAGTGCTCGGCGGCGGTTCGCCGCTGCCCGGACTGTATGCGAGCCGCGCCGAGCAGACAAGCCGGCCGGGCGCCAACTCCAGATAAATGACGCGACAAAAAAACCGATGGCTGTATATACCGATGTTGCCGATGACGAGCTCAGAGCCTTTATCGCGCTTTACGACATCGGCGAGGTGCTGGCGTGCAAGGGCATCGCCGAGGGTGTCGAGAACTCGAACTTTCTCGTCACCACCGAGTGCGGCAATTTCATCCTGACGCTCTATGAAAAGCGGGTAGCGGCCGAGGATTTGCCGTTTTTCATCGCTTTGATGGAGCATCTCGCGGCACAGAACGTCGCCTGCCCGACCCCGATCAAGGGCCGGGACGGCGCTGCCTTGCGCGAACTGTGCGGCCGCCCGGCGGCATTGGTGACCTTCCTCGCCGGAATGTGGCCGCGCCGTATCCAGCCCTTTCATTGCGCGGCGGTCGGCACCGCTCTCGCCGGGCTGCATCGCGCCGGCGCGTCCTTCGGGATGACCCGGGCGAACGATCTCTCGGTTGCCGGGTGGCGGCGCTTATACGAAGCTTGCCGCTCCCGTGCCGCCGAAGTGCAGCCCGAGCTCGCCGGCGAGCTGGAGGCCGAACTTGCGCTGGTCGAGGCGGAATGGCCGCACGACTTGCCGGCCGGGGTGATTCACGCCGACCTTTTTCCGGACAATGTCTTCTTCCGAGATCGCGAGGCTTCCGGCCTGATTGACTTCTATTTCGCCTGTACCGACTTTCTCGCCTATGATCTGGCGATCTGCCTCAACGCTTGGTGTTTCGAAGCCGACGGCAGTCTCAACGTGACAAAGACGCGGCTGTTGCTCGAAAGCTATCGGCGGGCGCGGCCGCTCTCATCGGCCGAACTCGCGGCCCTGCCGTTGCTGGCGCGCGGCAGCGCGTTGCGCTTTCTCTTGACGCGTCTGTTCGATTGGCTGAACCAGCCGGCGGGCGCGTTGGTCCGCCCGAAGGATCCCATCGAATATCTGCGCAAGCTGCGCTTCCATCGAGGGATCACCGATATCGCAGGCTATGGGCTGGATGCCTGAGCTGCCCCATGTCTGAGCTGGCCGATGTCGAGATCTTCACCGACGGCGCTTGCCGCGGCAACCCGGGCCCGGGCGGCTGGGCCGCGATATTGCGCTATCGCGAGGTCGAAAAGGAATTGAGCGGCTACGAGCCCCAGACGACCAACAACCGGATGGAGATGATGGCCGCGATCGCTGGGCTCGAAGCGCTCAAGCGGCCGTGCCGCGTCCGGCTCTACAGCGACAGCCAGTATCTGCGCGACGGCATCACCAAATGGATACACGGCTGGAAGCGGCGGGACTGGCGGACCGCCGACAAGCAGCCGGTCAAGAATGTCGATCTGTGGCAGCGGCTCGACGCCGCGGCGGCGCGGCACGTCGTCACTTGGGAATGGGTGCGCGGCCATTCCGGCCACCCCGAAAACGAGCGGGCCGACGCTATCGCGCGGGCCCGCATCGCCGAAGAGAGCTGGGGAAAGCAGCGCCCCGCGCTAACCCGCGGGTAGAACGACTGCCGAACCTGGCCTAGAGGGCCCGCAGCATCGCCTCGGCGCCGGAGCCTTCGACCTGGCCCGGTGACTGCTCGACATTGAGCGACTTGACTACACCGTCGTCCACCAGCATCGAATACCGTTTCGAGCGGGTGCCGAGCCCCATCTTGGAGAGGTCGAGCTCGAGCCCGAGCGCGCGGACGAAATCGCCGCTGCCGTCGGCCAGCATTCGCACCTTGCCCTCGGCCCTCTGCTCCTTGCCCCATGCCGTCATGACAAAGACATCGTTGACCGCGACGCAGGCGATTTCATCCACGCCCTTGGCTTTGATGTCGGCCGCTTTCTCGACGTAACCGGGCAGGTGGCGCTGCGAGCAGGCCGGGGTGAATGCCCCGGGCACGGCGAAGAGGGCAACCTTCTTGCCGTGGAAGAGTTCGTCCGTAGTGATGTCCTTCGGTCCCTCCGCGGTCATCTGTTTGAGCGTTGCCGATGGTATCTTGTCGCCAACCTGGATGGTCATTGGAGAATCCCTCGGGTGGTGTTCGGGGGGCGGAGCGATAACACATGAAGCCCGGCTGGGCAAACTGCGCTGGCCGTTCGCCTGGACCGGATTTTTGAGCGCAAATCGGCAAACAAAGGGACCTGCAAAGATGTATACCTACCGCGGGACGAAGCACATGATCGGCGGTCGCTTGCGTTGCGAGGCAGGGTGATGTCACTGACGGGCCAGCTATTATTGGCGATGCCGCAGATGCTGGACGAGCGTTTCGCGCGTTCGGTCGTCTATGTTTGCGCGCACAGCGGCGAGGCTGGAGCAATGGGCCTCGTCATCAACAAGCCGCTCGGGTCGTTGACAATGGGCGAACTGTTCGCCCAGCTCGACATTTCGCCGAGCGACGCCGCCGGTTCGCGGCCAGTGCATTACGGTGGTCCCGTAGAGGCGGGCCGCGGCTTTGTCCTGCACACCGCCGACTACAACGAGGACGCGACCCTGGTCGTCAACGACAATATCGCCCTGACCGGCACTCTCGATGTCCTGCGGGCAATTGGGCAAGGCCGGGGCCCGCGCCGGAGCCTGTTTGCCCTCGGCTATGCCGGCTGGGCCCCGGGTCAGCTCGATGCAGAGATCCAAGCCAATGGCTGGCTTTCAGTCCCGGCCGACGACGCGATCATTTTCGATTCCGACCACGACCAAAAATGGCAGCGGGCGATGGCTAAACTCGGCGTCGACCTGACGATGCTGTCGAGCGAGGCGGGACACGCCTGATGCGACCGCGGACGCGGCATTAGTCTAGTGCCAGTGTTAGTTGGCGGCTGCGCTATGATCGCCGCGCAGGATCGCGAACAGCAGATGGTCCTGCCATTTCCCGGCGATGCAGAGGTATTCGCGCGCGTAACCTTCCTGCTGAAACCCGGCCTTGGCGAGCAGCGAGCGGCTGGGGGTGTTGGTCGGTAGACAAGCAGCTTCGAGCCGATGCAGTCCGAGGCGCTCGAAAGCAAAGTCGACGACGAGAGGCAGCGCCGACGTCATGTAGCGCTGCCGTGCAAAGGGCTCGCCGACCCAGTAGCCCAGGCTCGCGGTCTCCGAAACGCCGCGCCGAATATTAGACAGGCCTATGCCGCCGATCAGGGTCTCGTCATGCGCGAAGATAAAAAAATTATACGCCTGGTCGGTGCGCCAATCTTCGGCATAACGCACCACTCGCGCTCGAAAATTCGCTCGGCTGAGTGCATCGGGCGGCCAATTCGGCTCCCACGGCGAAAGGAAATCCCGGGAGCCGGCGCGCAGGCTCGCCCATGCCTCGTAATCGCCGCGTTCCGGCGGGCGAAGAAAGACCCGATCGCCCGTCAGCCGATACGGATCGGCCCGGGACAGAAATAGACGCGGGAAGGTTTTCCGTTGCGGCGCCATCTATTCCAAGTGCCTGCTAGGCGACGAGGCGGCCCTGCAATTTGTCGTAATCTTCCAATCGGCTCAACGGCCCCAGCGCGGCGACGGTGGGCGGCGCCGAACGCCAGCGTGACACGACCCGCCGGATAGCAGCATCGTCGACCGCCTCGATGCGCCGCACGACCTCGGGCGGATCGAACGGCGTCCCGTAAATCAACAGGTGCTGGGCCAGCTGTTCACAGCGGGCGGAAGTGCTCTCGAGCGACATCAGCAGCCCCGCCTTCATCTGGGCCTTGGCGCGGCTCAGCTCGATCGGCGTCAACCCGTCCTGCAATTTCAACGCCTCTTCGCACAGCACCGGCGCTAGCTCGGCGGCGGCGTCTTCGCCGGTCCCGGCATAGATCCCAAACAAGCCGCCGTCGCGATAACCGTGGACAAAGGAGTGGATCGCGTAGACCAGCCCGCGCTTCTCGCGAATTTCTTGAAACAGCCGGGAGGACATGCCGCCACCAAATGCGGTCGACAAGACCGAGGCGGCGTAATAATCGGGATCTCCGAGCGTCACCCCGGGGAAGCCGAGCACGAGGTGGAGCTGCTCGAGGTCCCGGTCCTCGCGCCGGTCGCCTCCTGCATAGCGTGCCGGCTCTGTGCTGACCGAGCGTTCGGCGGGAAGCTCGGAAAGCAGCTTGTCGGCAAGATCGACAAGCCGCTCGTGCTCGAGATTTCCGGCCGCCGCCAGCACCATCCGGCGCGCGCCGTAATGATCGCGCAGATACGCGACCACCGCGTCGCGGGGCAATTCGCGGATAATCTCCGGTCTTCCGAGCACGGGCCGCCCCATCGCCTGCTCGGGATAGGCACATTCCTGAAAGTGATCGAAGATGATGTCGTCGGGCGTGTCGTTAGCCTGGCCGATCTCTTGCAGGATCACTGTGCGCTCGCGCTCGAGCTCCTCCGGGTCGAAGGTGGAGTGCTGCAGGATATCCGCGAGGATATCGAGAGCGAGCGGCAAATCTTCCTTCAATACCTTGGCGTAGTAAGCGGTGCTCTCGCGGGAGGTATACGCATTGAGATGACCGCCGACCGCCTCGATCTCCTCGGCGATCGCGCGGGCGCTGCGCCGTTCGGTGCCCTTGAAGGCCATGTGCTCGAGAAAATGCGCGGCGCCGTTGGTCGCCGCCGGTTCGTGCCGTGTGCCGACATCGACCCAGATGCCGAGCGATACCGTATCCACGGTTTGGATCGCGTCAGTGGCGATCCGCAATCCGTTCGCCAGTCGCGAAACCGGGGCGCTCATGCCGCAGCCCCGGTCCGCCGGGCACGAGCGCGGATGAAGCGGCTCACCGCGCCGATCTCGTTGGGCAGAACGACAATCCGCTCGTGCCGGTCGAGGAGATCGGCCAGCGGCGGCGGCAAACCGGGGCGCAGGCCGGTGGCGCGCTCGACCGCATCGGGAAATTTGGCCGGATGGGCGCAACCCAGGGCGATCACCGGTGTGCCACTCTCATCGGCGGCGATCTCGGCTCGCGCGGCGGCAACGGCGACCGCCGTATGCGGGTCAATCAGCGCTCCGGATCTGGCGTAAGTTTGAGCAATGGTTTCCATGGTCTCAGTGTCATCGACTTTGTGGGCAGAAAACAAGCGGCGCGCGGCGCGCCACGCATGGTCATCTTCGGGAAGCGAGCCGGTGCGCCGGAAATTTTGCATAGCGTCGCCGACCGCGGCACCACTGCGGCCTTTCAGCTCGAACAGCAGTCGCTCGAAATTGCTCGACACCTGGATGTCCATGCTCGGGCTGAGGCTCGGCTCTACTGCGGCGAGCGCCATCCGCCCGCTCGCAAAATAACGGGCGAGAATATCGTTGCGGTTGGTGCCGATTACCAGCTGATCGATCGGCAGACCCATCTGGCGGGCAACGTGCCCGGCATAGACGTTGCCGAAATTGCCGGTCGGCACGCTGAACGAAACCGATCGCTCCGGCGCTCCCAGCGCAACTGCGGCCACCACGTAATAGACTGTTTGCGCGGCGATTCGGGCCCAGTTGATCGAGTTCACCGCCGACAGGTTCAGCTCATGGCGCAGCTCTGTATCGGCGAACAGCGCTTTGACGAGATCCTGGCAGTCGTCGAACGTGCCCTCGATCGCGACCGCATGTGCGTTCGCCGCTTCGAGCGTCGTCATCTGCCGGCGCTGCACCTCGGAGACGCGCTGATGCGGGTAGAGGATGAAAATGTCGATCGCCTCCCGCTCGCGGCATGCTTCGATCGCGGCGGAACCGGTATCGCCCGAAGTCGCGCCGATCACCGTGACGTGTTCGCGGCGCCGCGCCAAGACCGCATCGAACATCGGCCCGACCAATTGTAAGGCCAGATCCTTGAAGGCGAGGGTCGGCCCATGAAAGAGCTCGAGGAGCCAGAGCCTCTCGTCGATCTGCACCAACGGGGCCACCGCCGCATGGCGGAACCGGCCGTAGGCCGTGGCGCTGAGCTGCCGCAATTCGCCCGGCGGGAAGGCGTCGCCGACGAACAAGGCGACGATGCGGGCGACGATCTCGGCATAAGGGAGTTCGGCAAAGCCGGGAATGTCGGCCGCCAGCCCGGGCATCCGGTCCGGCACGTAGCCCCCCGTCCTCCGCGAGACCGGCAAGCAGCACCTCCGCAAACGAGCGGGTCGACGGCGCAGCGCGAGGGTCGCGGGTGCTGAGATAACGCACCACCATACCGGATCCTGTCAGTGTGCCCGGAGCCTATCGCCGCATTGCGGCGTTCGCAACCGCAGAAAATCACTAAGAACACGTTGTTATTTCGGGACATAAAAGGAGCCGAAGGCGGAGCGCCGCGTGACGTCATAGTATTGATCGATGGCGTAGAGCACTTCGTCGGTGAAACGATCGACCTTTTGCCGATAATGCAGGATATGACAGGATTGCGTCGTCGGATCGTCACAAATATCGGCATGAAGCTGAATGACGGCAAATTCGCGGGCGGCAATGCGCCGGATCAACTCGCCTTGATCGAGCCTGCCCGACAACATGGATTGCCGCGAGTTGAACGGATCCAGAATGAAAGGCTGGCCGGCCATATAACAGAGCAGCAGACTTTCGCAAATGGCCGGTCCTTGCTTGTCGGCAACAAATTTAGCGTCAGCCAAGAACGTCTCTTGCCTTCTTCGGTCCGCATCTAAAAGAACTGGGGCATGATATACTTGTACGGCAATGTCGGGGGCTCTCGCCGAAAATCGGCTGCGCGACGAGAAAAGGCAGAGCGCTCGCCAGCACCCTTGCCAACCGGCCGCGAAACTCGGCCTTGCGCACCTCGGACATGATGAGGCCCGCCGCGACCCCTAGGAACACAGCGGCATCCTGAAACATGTTGTAAGACGTCCCTTCGAAGCCCGACACGATAGCCGCGCCGATGATCGAGATCGTTCCCAGCCCGCTAGGATCATTCGATCGGCAGCCAGAACCAACGATGAGCTCAAGGCCATCGCAGCCAGCGGGAATTTAAAAAGCCGCAGATACTTCATCAGGTGGTACCGAGCGCCATACCAGCCGAAGCGCCGCGGCGACATCAGATGATTGATGAAATCGCCGCCGGCGACGATTTGCGTCAGGCCGAGAAAGCATGTCGCGAAACCGGTGCACGAAGCGAGCCAGAACACCGCCCGCCGCGGCGAGCGAAAGGCCAAGTCGAGGGTGATCGCGATCGGGATCGCCAAGCGGTTGTGCTTGATGAAGCCGCCGAGCACGACGAGGAAGGCGGTGCGCAGTAGTTTGAGGCGATCGGGCGGACGGCCGATGTAACTGACCAGGGCGCCGAGCATGACGGCTTCGCCCAGAGACTGCGGGTCATCGGCGATGATCCAGGCGGGCGCCATCAGATAGCAAAAACCCGCTGCGCAGCCGGCCCCAAACACTGCGTCGGTTCGTCCGCCGCCGGAAGCGCCGGACTGCTATTGCCGCCGAACACCGCGATTGCAGCAAAGGAGACCAGCGCGACCAGTCGTCCGCTCAGCAAGAGATCATGGATCAGATAACGTTGGCGCCCGCATTAATCAGAAATGACCCGATTCGGGTAGTTGTTTATCCTCCAGTAATTGTCGTCATAAACGATTGCACCGTGGATCAGCCTGTCTGCGTTGTAAACGTTCCACCCTTCGTTGTAGTTGAGTTCGAAAGTGAAGCCGCAGAAATATAATTTCCTATTGGCAACAGCAGTGCGACAAGCAAGCACGAAGCAGGCGAGCGCAGCGAATAGATGGGTGCGGACGGCACTATGCTCGCCTCGGCAAAATTCGTCAATGCAGGAGCCGGATCTCCGCTGGCAACGACCCGGGGCAGCAATCTGCTTCAATACTGCGAGCAGCCGGCCGAGATCTCGGACGGACGTGAGGTGTGGTCCGTGCGATGGCGACTGCCGCCCCCGCGAAAGCGGGGATCCAGGAGCCACGTGCTACGGCCTTGCCGCCCCTAGATTCCCGCTGTCGCGGGAATGACGGTAATGATCGGCGACTAATTGCTAATTCCAGCATCATTCTTCGCCCGCCTTCAGTCGCGATCCGCGCCTAGCGCAGCGAACTGACATCGTCCGGGTTGACGAGGTCGGGCGCCGTCCAGCCATCGAGGTCGTACTCTGCCATGCAACTGTCCGCGAAGCTCTTCCAGCGCTCGTATTGGCCCGACGCGACCGCGGACAACAGTGCGAAGCGCCGGATTTCCTCGTGGCTGCCGGAGTAATTGATCTCGTAGAGCTCGTGGCGGGCGCCGAATTCCGTGCCGATCAAGTCCCATAATAGCTTCATCAGTTTGACGCGCTCCACCCGCGGTCACACCGCCCGAACCGCGGACATAGCGGTCGAGCGTACTTTCGCAGCTCGGGGACTTTGAAATCGTTGGCGTGCGAATTGAGGTAAATGAGGCTGCTGGCGACTGTCTTCTCGATCTGATGCTTGACCTGGACATAGGCCTCCGGCCCCAGCACGTGATAGGCGGCGCCCGGCTCGGAGCCCGGCAGCACGAAGCCATCGGTCCACGGCTCGGGGCTCTTGGCCATCGCGTCCGACAACGCCCACATCGCGTTGCGCCAGGTGATCACCTCGCCGATATTGGCTTCGACGCCGCGGAAGCCGCGCGTCCCGGCGGTCTCGGTCGCCTTGATCAAGAGTCCGGTGATGAAGTCGAGCTTGACCGCCAGCCGCGTGCAGCCATGCAATTGGAACCGCGGCACAAACCCGCTCTTCGGAAAAAAGCTGTTGGCCTTGTCGATATCGCCATAGACGAAAATGTTCTCCCACGGGACGAATACGTCGTCCATCACGAAGATCGCGTCGTTTTCGTCGAGGCGGCTCGATAACTGGATAGTCGAACGGCGTGCCGAGGACCGCAGCGCGCTGCTCGTTCGAGACGCGGCAAATGAACTTGATCTCGGCGCATTCCAGCGTCGGGACGAGAGAAGACCACGGCGTAATTCTTGTCCTGGACCGGCAGCAGCCCGACATGCCCGACAAAGGTGAAATGGGTCAGCGCCGATCGGTCGCGACGACCTTGGCGCCGGTCACGCGGATTTGCAAATCGGTCTCTTTGGTGACGTGGGCATAGACATCTTCGGGACCGACCGGCGCCCCCGGCGCGATATTTGGTCGACCGGGGGTCAGCGGGCGCGTCGACGAAACGGCACCCGCTCCTGGCTGTAACGGTACCAGCGGCGCGCATTGTCCTGGTACGGGGCATAAAATTCGGCGTTGGCCCCCAAGGTCGCAGAAAGCGGCCTTGTAATGGGGCGACCGCCCGATCCATAGGTCAGCCGCGCCCAGGCCGCGATCGCGTCGCGGCCGGCGACCAGCTCCTCGGCAGAACGCGGCGCGACAAAATATCGGTGGGTGAACCCGCCCCATTCGGTCGGGCAGGTCAGCCGAGTTTTCTTTTCCGCATGATCGCGATGCAGTGCGTCGTAGAGCCGGGCGATCATCCGCGCCGTGTTGCGGAAGGCCGGGTGCTCGGCGATGTTGTTGACGCGCTCGCCGTAGATCCACATTTCCCGCCCGTCGTTCAGGAACTTCGAGAAATTCCTTGCCGGTGTAGGGAAGCAGGCTTGCCATGTTTGATGCCCCCTTGTCGGACGGCGGTGCTAGAGTTGGGAGAAATCGGCCGTCAATTGGACACCGGCCGGCCGGACTGAGGGGTAAGGTTGCAGGTACCGAATACGTTTCGTGGCGGGCCGGACGAACGGGGCGATTTCGGCATTTATGGTGGGCGCTTCGTCGCCGAGACTTTGATGCCGCTGGTTCTCGCCGTCGACGAGGCTTATCTGAGGCACGCCGAGACCCCGGTTTCCAGGCCGAGCTCAATTCTTACCTTCGAGCATTATGTCGGACGGCCGAGCCCCCTCTATTTCGCCGAACGGCTGACCCGCCATTTCGGTGGTGCCAAGCTCTATCTGAAGCGCGACGAGCTCAACCATACCGGCGCGCACAAGATCAACAATTGCCTGGGGCAAGTGCTGTTGGCGCGCCGCATGAAAAAGCGCCGAATCATCGCCGAGACCGGTGCTGGCCAGCACGGCGTCGCGACGGCGACCGCCTGCGCGCTCTTCGACGTTCCTTGTGTCGTCTATATGGGCGCGACCGACATCGAGCGGCAAAAGCCCAATGTCTTCCGCATGAAATTGCTCGGCGCAGAGGTGGTGCCGGTGCATCGGGGACCGCGACCCTGAAGGACGCGATGAACGAGGCGTTGCGCGACTCGGTCGCCCATGTCGACGACACGTTCTAC
>CAVOHI010000024.1:0-100449 GCA_963695605.1 uncultured Alphaproteobacteria bacterium
CGCCATCTCGGGCAGTTTGATCGGCGTAGGCGGTCTAGGCGCCGAGATCGGCGGCGACTTCCGCCTGACCGTAGGCGAAATCCTACAGATCGCCGTCGGCGGTGCGGGCGGCGATAACGGCGGCGGTGGCGGTGGGAGTTTTGTGGTCGGCCCAGGCAACACGCCGCTGGTCATAGCTGGTGGTGGCGGCGGCGGCGGCCTCTTTTCTTCCGGCATGGGGCTTCCCGGCCAAGGCGGTCTCACTGGCCCGGACGGCGGCGCCGCTGAGAACGGTAATGGCGGAACCGGCGGCAACGGGGGTGGCGCCAGCATGACCGTGGGTGGTGGCGGCGGTGGCGGCGGGTTTTTCAGCGCCGGCGGTACCGACCCCTTGCCGGGCGGCGGCACCGGCGGCGGCGCATTTCCGGATCTCACAGGAGGCTCGTCTGGCGGCGGCTTCGGCGGCGGCGGGGGCGCTGGGAGCATCGGTTTGGACGGCTCTGGGGGCGGTGGCGGCTATAGCGGCGGCGGTGGCGGCAGCCGTTCCGCAGGCGCTCACGGTCCCGGCGGTGGCGGCGGCTCCTTTGACGCGGGCACCGATCAAATCTTGGTCGCCGATTTCCGGACCGGCAATGGAGAGGTGGCTATCATTGAACTCGCGGCAGCGGTGCCGGAGCCGGCCTCGATTGGGCTGCTCGCTGGCGCTCTTGCAAGCCTCGCTGCTTTGTGGCGACTGCGCCCGCGCTGAGCCTCGAGCGCGCTGCCAATCAGGTCCCGATCCAGCCGCCGGTCCCTTAGGAGATAGCCAAACTCGTCCGTGGCGGCGCTACTCTCCAGCGACCCGCCGCCCCCGCTCCGGGAACAGCTCGAGCAGTCCCTCGCGGGAGGCGGGGCAGATGCCGCGCTCGGTGATGAGCGCGGTGACGAGGCGGGCCGGGGTTACGTCGAAGGCGTAATTGGCGGCGGGGCTGTCGGCCGGCGTCAGGCGGACGGCGACGCGCCGGCCGTCCTCGGTCCAGCCTTCGATGTGGGTGACCTCGCGCGCGTCGCGGCGCTCGATCGGGATCGCCGCGCCGCTCTCGATCTCCCAGTCGATCGTCGGCGAGGGCAGCGCGACGTAGAACGGGATGTCGTTGTCGCGCGCCGCCAGCGCCTTCAGGTAGGTGCCGATCTTGTTCGCGACGTCGCCGCCGGCCGTCGTGCGGTCGGTGCCGACGATGCAGAGATCGACGAGGCCCTCGCGCATCAGGTGACCGCCGGCATTGTCGACGATGACCGTATGCGGGACGCCGTGCTCGCCGAGCTCCCAGGCGGTGAGGCTGGCGCCCTGGTTGCGCGGGCGGGTCTCGTCGACCCAGACATGGATCGGGATGCCCTCGTTGTGGGCACGGTAGATCGGGGCGAGCGCGGTGCCCCAGTCGACCGTGGCGAGCCACCCGGCATTGCAATGCGTCAGCACCTCGACACGACCGGTCGCGTCCTTGCGCCGCCACGCTTCGGCGATCAGCGCGGCGCCGTGCTCCCCGATCGCGCGATTGATCGCGACATCGGCATCGGCGATCTCGCCGGCCCGCGCCATGGCCGCGGCAAATCGGCGGTTTTCCGGCACCTCGGACAGCGCCCGCTTCATCTCGGCGAGCGCCCAGCGCAGGTTGACCGCGGTCGGGCGGGTCGCAGCGAGCTTTGACACCGCCGCCTCGAGCCCGCGATCCGACGGGTCCTCGGCGGCTGCGAGAGCCATGCCGTAGGCCGCGGCAGCGCCGATCAGCGGCGCGCCGCGAACCTGCATCGTGGCTATGGCCCGCGCCGCGTCGTCGAGCGTCTGCAGCCCGACGATCACCAGCTCGTGCGGCAATCGCGTCTGATCGATGATCTCGACCGTGCGCCCGTCGGCAGCGGGCCAGATCGTGCGCATCGCGCCGGCCGCGAACGTTCACGGGCGCCTCCTGTCGCGCAGCACGCGGCCCGCCACCGCGTCGAGACGCGCGAGCATCTCGGGATCGCGCCGCTCGGGCGCGGTGATCAGCGCGTGATCGAGGGCCTGCTGGCACCCCTGCCGGCACGGCCCGGCATGCATCGACAGCGCCGGCACGACGCTCCTGACGAGCGCCTTCGCCCGTTCCGCGTTGGCGAGCAGCACCCCGACGATCATGTCGACCGTGACGGCGTCGTGGCCGGGATGCCAGCAATCGTAGTCGGTGACCATCGCTACCGTCGCGTAGCAGATCTCAGCCTCGCGCGCGAGCTTGGCCTCGGGCATGTTGGTCATGCCGATCACATCGCAGTTCCACGACCGATAGAGCTCGCTTTCGGCAAGGCTCGAGAATTGCGGTCCTTCCATGACCATGTAGGTGCCGCCGCGCTTCAGCGCCATGCCCGCTTCGGGCCCGGCTGCGGCCAGCGCGTCGCCAATTCGGCCGCAGACCGGGTGCGCCATCGAGACGTGCGCGACGCAGCCCTTGCCGAAGAAGCTCTTGGCCCGCGCAAAGGTCCGGTCGATGAACTGGTCGATCACGACAAAGTCGCCGGGAACCAGATCCTCGCGCAGGCTGCCGACGGCCGACAAGGAGACGATGTCGGTGACCCCGCAGCGCTTCAGCGCATCGATATTCGCCCGGTAATTGATCTCCGAAGGCGGCAGCACGTGGCCGCGGCCGTGGCGGGGAACAAACACGACCGGCTGGCCGTCCAGCGTTCCGAAACAGAATTCGTCCGATGTCGAGCCGAACGGGCTTTCGACCCGCCGCCATTCGACATCGGTAAGCCCGTCGATCTGATAGAGCCCGCTCCCCCCGATGATGCCGATGACGGGCCCGGTCATCCAACTGGCCTAGTGTGCGGTGGCCCAGATCTTGCGCTTGGCCGCGTAGAATATGCCCGCCATGATAATCAGAAACAGCATGACCTTGAACCCGGTGCGGTGCCGAGGCTCGAGATTGGGCTCGGCCGCCCAGGTCAGGAAGGTCACCACGTCATGCGCCATCTGCGGCACCGTGGCGGAAGTGCCGTCGGCAAAAGTCACGGCGTTGTCGCTGAGCGGCGGCGGCATCGCGATCTGATGACCGGGGAAATATTCGTTGTAGTACATCCCCGACAGCAGGTTGAACCCGGGCGGCGGATCCTTGTAGCCGGTCAGGATGCCGTAAACGTAATCGGGCCCGCCCTCGCGCGCCTTGACGATCATCGACAGATCCGGCGGCAATGCGCCGTTATTCGCTGCGCGAGCCGCCTGGTCGTTGGGAAACGGGCCGGGGATCGGGTCGGAGGGCCGGGCCGGGCGCTGGAACATCTGGCCCTCGTCGTTCGGCTGCTCGTTGGTGACTTGATAGGTCGAAGCGATCGCCTTCACCTCGTCTTCGGTGTAGCCGATATCGGTCAGGTCGCGGAAATAAAGATGCTTGACCGGGTGGCAGGCGGAGCAGACCTCCTTGTAGACCTGAAAGCCGCGCTGCTCCGCCGCCCGGTCGTAGGTGCCGAAGATGCCGTCGAACGACCATTGCTGGTGCGGCAGCGAAGGGGTTTCTTGGGCACGCGCGGCGAGCGGCGAGAGCGCCAAGACCAGCAGCGCCAGCGCGGCAAGGACGGGCTTCAGCATCTCAGGATTTCGCCAGCGGCACGCCGGCGCCGCCAAGTCGAGCGGCACCGCCGCCTTGCAACACCGCCGTGGCGATGCTGGCGGGCAGCGGTTTGGGTCGCTCGAGCTTGCCGATGACCGGGAACAGGATCAGGAAATGGACGAAGTAGTAGAATGTCGCGATCTGCCCGACCATCACCACCAGGCCTTCGGGCGGGTTGGCGCCGACCCAGCCGAGAGCGATGACGTCGATGACCAGCAGCCAGAAAACCCATTTATAGACGGGGCGGAACCGCGCGCTGCGCACCGGCGAGCTGTCGAGCCACGGTACCAAGAACAACAGGAAAATCGACCCGAACGCCATGATGACGCCGAGCAGCTTGTTCGGCACCGAGCGCAAAATCGCGTAATACGGCAACAGGTACCATTCCGGCACGATGTGGTTCGGCGTCTGCATCGGGTTTGCCGGGATGTAATTGTCCGAGCTTCCCAGGAAATTCGGCGCATAGAAGACGAAGAAGCGAATAGATCAGCAGGAATACGGCCAGCCCGAACAGATCCTTGATCGTGAAATAGGGGTGGAACGGCAGCGTATCCTGCGGCCCCTTCATTTCGATCCCCAGCGGGTTGTTGGAGCCGAAGCGGTGCAATGCGATCAGATGGAGCAGCACCACGGCCAGGATCACAAAGGGGAGCAGGTAGTGCAGCGCGTAAAACCGGTTCAAGGTCGGATTGCCGACGGTAAAGCCGCCCCACAGGAACGTGACGATGTTCTGCCCGATCAACGGTATCGCCGAGAACAGGTTGGTAATCACCGTGGCGGCCCAGTAGCTCATCTGGCCCCAGGGCAGCACATAGCCCATAAAGGCCGTCATGATCGCCAGTATCAGAATGATGACCCCGAGTATCCACAGCAATTCGCGCGGCTGCTTGTAGGAACCATAGTAGAGCCCGCGGAACATGTGGATGTAGAGTAGCGCGAAAAACATCGACGCCCCGTTCATATGGGCGTAGCGCAGCATCCAGCCGTAATCGACGTCGCGCATGATCCGCTCGACCGAGTCGAAGGCAAGGTCGGCATGCGGGGTGTACTGCATCGCCAGAAAGATGCCGGTGACGATCATCACCACCAGCATGATCCCGGACAGCGAGCCGAAATTCCACCAATAGCTGAGGTTGCGCGGTGTCGGATACTCGTACAGCTCGTGCTGCAGCATCGCGACAAACGGCAGGCGATAATCGATCCAGCGGATGACGCGGCTCGTTGCGCTGAGGCGGGTCTGGGCCATGGCGGGTTCCTACCCGATCTTGATCGTCGTGTCGTGCGTGAATTCGTAAGGCGGCAGGAACAGGTTCAGCGGAGCGGGCCCTTGGCGAATCCGGCCCGAGGTATCATAGATCGAGCCGTGGCAGGGGCAAAACCAACCGCCGTACGGGCCACGGGGATCGCCGGCCTTCTGACCGAGCGGGATGCAGCCGAGATGGGTGCAAACGCCGATTACGACGAGCCATTCCGGTTTCTTGACGCGGGCCGAATCCGGCTGCGGATCGCGCAAGTCGGAGAGGTTCACGTCTTGGGCGGCCTTGATCTCCTCCGGGGTGCGATGGTCGATGAAGACGGGCTTTCCGCGCCACGCGACGGTCAGACGCTGGCCGACCTGCACGGGGGCGAGATCGACCTCCGTGGTGGACAGAGCCAAGGTGTCGCGTGCCGGGTTGAGGCTGTCGATGAACGGCCAAATCGTCGCGGCGACCCCGACAGCACCGATGGCCGTCGCGGTCAAAATCAGAAAATCGCGCCGCGTCTCGCCGGCATGTGCTCCGGTGACATTGTGCTGCGCCAGATCGGCCATCCAACCCTCATTATTTCGCGACCGCCGGTCAGGCGCCGCTACCCTCGCAAGCTATACTGTTGAGGAGAGCGAACTATGTGACAGACTGCCGCATAAATGGGCAGCGATTCGAGTATAGACCATCACACTTATACTGTCTCCAACAGTCAGCGGAGATCGTGTGCGTCTCGCCTTGTTCGAACCGGACATTCCGCAGAATACCGGAGCCTTGCTGCGGCTCGCGGCGTGCTTTGGGGTGGCCGTCGATCTGATCGAGCCGTGCGGTTTTCTGCTCGATGACCGGCGGCTCAAGCGCGCCGTCCTCGATTACGCGGCTGATCTCGTTGTCTGCCGTCATGTTTCGTGGCCGGCGTTCCTCGCACGCCGGGCATCGCAATCGCGGCTGATCCTGATGACGACGACCGGGACCACCCCGCTGCATCGTTTCACGTTTGCAGCGGACGACACGATCCTCCTCGGCCGGGAGAGCGCCGGCGTCCCCGAGGAGGTGCATCGCGCCGCGGCGGCCCGCGTCGTCATCCCGTTGCGCCCTGGCGCGCGCTCGCTCAACGTCGCGCTCGCGGGCGCGATTGCGCTCGCCGAGGGATTGCGTCAAACCGGATTGTTTCCTGACCCATGACCGAACAGCCTTCCTTTTCGCCCGATGCCGTCCGGTGCGCCCCAGCCGAGGCGTGGTTTTCCGAGCTCCGCGACCGTATCTGCGCCGAGTTCGAGGCGATCGAGGCGGAATTCGCCGGTGCATGCCCCGAGGGGCGGCCGCCGGGCCGCTTCGAGCGCAACGAGTGGCAGCGGCCGGGAGGTGGAGGCGGGACTATTTCGGTCATGCGAGGGCAGGTTTTCGAAAAGGTCGGGGTCAACATCTCGACCGTGTCGGGCGAGTTCTCGCCCGAGTTTCGCAACGAGATCCCGGGGGCGTCGCAGGATCCGCGCTTCTGGGCGAGCGGCATCTCGCTGGTCGCCCATATGTGCTCGCCGCTCGTCCCGGCGGCGCATATGAACACGCGCCACATCGTCACCAGCAAAGCCTGGTTCGGCGGCGGCGCCGATCTCACCCCGATATACCCCGACGAGGCAGCGGCAACGGAATTCCACGCTGGCGCTCGCGGCCGCCTGCGCATCCTACGACCGCGACTGCTACGAGCGTTTCAAGACCTGGTGCGACGAATACTTCTTTCTCAAGCATCGCGGCGAGCCGCGCGGCGTCGGCGGGATCTTCTTCGATTATCTCGACAGCGGCGACCAGGAGCGCGACTTCGCCTTCGTCCGCTCGGTCGGCGAGGCCTTCCTCGGCGTGTTCGCGGCCATTGTGCGGCTGCGGATGCGGCTCACTTGGACCGACGAGCAACGCCGCCATCAGCTGGTCCGCCGCGGCCGCTACGTCGAGTTCAACCTGCTCTACGACCGGGGCACCGTGTTCGGTTTGAAGACCGGGGGCAACCCCGATGCGATCCTGATGTCGTTGCCGCCTTTGGTGGCGTGGCCCTAGGGAACAGCCGATGCGCAGCCGTGTTAGCGGGATGCCATGGCCAAAGCCAACATCCACCGCCGCAGCACGCTCGAAGAGATCTATCCGCCGGATGTTTTCGCCAGCGATGCGGCGCAGAACGGCCGCGTGCCGAGCACAGTGCTGAGCGGCGTTCGTATCCTGTCGGCCCCCGACGCCGCCGGCGACTTCGATTTCGAGCGGGCAACCCAGCAGATCGGAGAGGCGGCCTCGGCCAGCTTTCTTGCCCCGCACCGCCGGGAGGAAAGGATCCAAGACGCGGGACGCGACAGTCCGACGACCGTGTCGGCCGACCCCGATCCGCGAGCGGGGTACGAAGCCTTCCTCGCGGACATCGTCGCCGTGGCGGAGCGCTTCGGTTTCGAGCCGGAGGCATCCCCCGGCCGCGATGAACCGCGCCTGCGCGGGTTGCGGCAGTGACTTTCGTTCAATGACCTTCGCCGAAGCGCCGCACCGTTTGATTTAGGCTAACACCCCAGGGCAACTCGCCGGGACCCGCGGCGTAATTGCCCCGCGTTTGCCATTTTTGCATAGCCGGCGGCGGCAAGATCCGTCTATTTCCCGCGCATGGCTTGACCCCGCGGGGTAAGCCGCGCGACATTCCGGGAGCCGGAAGCAGCCCCGTTAAGAACCCCGCACCGGTCCAATTGGAGACTGGCCATGACCAACTTTGCCGAGTCGCGGACGCTTCCGCAGGCCGCAACGCGCCGCTCGCGCCGGCTGTCCATCATCTGGATCGTCCCGCTCGTCGCCGTCGCAATCGGCGCTTGGCTCGCCTGGGACACGCTGTCCAAGGAAGGGCCGACGATCAAGATCTCGTTCGACGGCGGGGAAGGGCTGCAGGCCGGCCAGTCGCAGCTCAAGTACAAGGACATCGTGTTCGGCACGGTTAAGAGCCTGGCGCTTTCGCCCGACCAGACGCACGTCGTCGTCACCGTCGCCACGACCCGCGAGGCCGGCCCGCTGCTGACCGAGGGAACCGTATTCTGGGTCGTCAAGCCGCGGCTCTTCGCCGGCAATGTTTCCGGCATCGAGACCCTGCTTTCGGGGTCGTATATCGGCATGTTGCCGGCCGCGACGGCCGGCAAGAGCCAGCGGGAATTTGTCGGACGCGAGGATCCGCCGGTGCTCGGCGCGCATGTCGCGGGGCGCACGTTTTTCTTGAAATCGAAGCGCATCGGCGCGGTCTCGGTCGGCTCGCCGATCTTTTTCCGCGACCTGGCCGTCGGCGAAGTGCTCGGCTGGGACATCGCCGATATGGCGGAATACGTGACGATCCATGCCTTTGTCCGGGCGCCCTATGACAGCTACGTGCATGACCAGACGCGGTTCTGGAACGCCTCGGGGGTCTCGATCAAGCTCGGCGGCACCGGGGTCGACGTGCAGATGGAGTCGCTGAAGGCGCTGCTCCTCGGCGGGGTCGCGTTCGAAACGCCGGTGGCCGAGATCCACACTGCGGAGACATCCGAAGACCACGTCTTTCCTCTCTTCGCCGACCGGGAGACTGCGAATGCCGCCTCCTATACTCGGAAAATCCCGGCCATAACTTATTTCTCGAGCTCAGTCAGCGGGCTGGCACCGGGGGCTGCGGTCACGGTGCACGGGCTGAAGGTCGGAGAGGTGACCGATGTGCGCCTCACCTACGATGCCAGCCAAAGACGCGGTCTTGGCGCCCGTGCGGTACGAGATCGAGCCGGAACGCGTCGTGGGTGTCGGGAAACGCGTGTTCAAGACCGACGCGGAGTCGGTGCAGGCGCTCCTCAAGCAGGGATTGCGGGCGAGCTTGCAGAGCGCCAGCCTGATCACCGGGCAGCAGAATGTGGCGCTCGACTTCGTTACCGATGCGCCGGCGGCGGAGGTCTCGATGGATGGGCCGGATTTCGTGGTGCCAGCGGGTGAAGGCGGCGGGTTCGCCGGGCTGACTGCGTCGGCGACCGAGCTGCTCAACAAAGTCAACACGATGCCGTTCGACCAGATCGGCAAGAACCTCGACGGCATCCTCAAATCGGTGAACGACCTCACCCAGGGCCCGCAGATGAAAAAGGCTCTGACCGAGCTCGCCGGGATGATCGCTTCGGCCCAGAACATGGTCCAGAACCTCAACAGCGGCCTCAGCCCCGCGGCAAAGCAGCTGCCAGAGGTGACCGCCGGGCTGCAGAAGACATTGGCGAACGCCAACAAGCTGGTGCTGTCGCTCGACAACGGTTATGGCGACAACACCAAGTTCAACCGGGATATGGATCGGTTGCTGGCGCAGGCCAATGATGCGCTTCGCTCGATCCGAGCGCTGAGCGATCTGTTGGCGCGCCATCCAGAGGCATTGATCAAGGGCCGCCCCGAAGGGCCGCTGGAGTGAGCGCCGCAAGGCTCGCCGCGTTGGTGCTGGCGGCAGTGCTCGCAGCCTGCTCCTCGCCGAGCCCGGTGCTCTACACGATCGCGCCGGTTCAGGGTCCGGTCCAGCCCGGCGGGCCCAAAGTTATCGTATTGCAGCAGATTGCCACCGCGCACTATCTGGAGCGCTCGCAGATCGTTCGCTCGTCGGAGAACTACCGGCTCGACGTCATGTCGAACGACTGGTGGGGCGAGCCGCTGTCGGCGATGCTCAGCCGAGTGCTGACCGAGGAACTGGGCCAGCGCCTGCCGCAGAGCACGGTAATCGGCGAGACCGGCGCCGTCTCGGCCTCACCGGACGCTACCATTGAGCTGAACGTGCAGCGACTCGACGAGGACGCCGCGGGCAACGTTGTCCTGCAAGCCCAGGCCAGCGTCAGCTTCAAGGGACGGCCCGGGCCGGTGCTGCGCAGTTTCCGTTTTGTCGTGACGCCGCCGGCAGCGGGCATCCAGGGCGAGGTCACGGCGATCAGCACGGCGCTCGGCCAGCTCGCCGACGGCGTCGCGTCAATGCTGGTGGGTCGGTGAAGCGGTCCTCGCCGAGCCCGCCCACGACCGAGCCACAGCTGCGGGAGTGCCCGGGTTGCGGGCTGTTCCAGACCGTTCCCGCCTTAACGCCGGGCGAGACGGCTCAGTGCGTGCGCTGCCCGACGATCTTGCGGCGCACCACCAGGCACCGCATCGATCATATCATCGCGCTGACGTTGACCGCATTCATATTGCTGGTCGTCATGTGTTCCACGACGTTGATGAGCGTTGAAACCTCCGGCATCAGGCGCACGGCGGATCTATTCTCGGGGCCCGAGGAGCTGGTTCGGCAAAACATGGGCGAACTGGCCGTGGTGATCATCTTCGTGACCGTAGTTGCGCCGCTTATCAGGCTGGTCAGCACATTGTATGTGCTGGTCCGGTTACACGCGACGTCGCCGCCTAGCCACCTGCGCCGCGTCTTTGCCTGGGCCGAGCGCCTGCGCCCTTGGTCGATGCTCGAGGTCTTCGTGTTCGGCGTGTTTGTCGCCTATGTGAAGCTGGGCGATCTGGTGACGATCGGGCTCGCGGCCGGAGTCTATGCGCTGCTGGCCTTGACTTTCGTCCTCATCTGGATGGACTCCGCGCTCGACCGCGAGGCGGTGTGGGAGAGGCTCTTCCGCGGTAACCTTCGCGGCGGCTCGCCAGGCCTGGCAGGCGCGATTGGCTGCGAGACCTGTGGCCTGGTCAGCGTGCCCCGGCCGGATGAACCGCGCTGCCCGCGTTGCGACAGCACACTGCACGAGCGCAAGCCGAACAGCGTAGCGCGGACCTGGGCATTGGTCATCGCCGCCGCGGTCCTCTACATTCCGGCCAATTACTATCCCGTGCTGTCGGTAGTGCAGCTCGGCGCCGGCCAGCCCAGCACGATCCTCGGCGGCGTCGAGGAGCTGGTGACAGCGCGCCAGTATCCGCTCGCCGCGCTGGTCTTCTTCGCCAGCATCGCGGTGCCGATGCTGAAGCTCTTCGGGCTCTCGATCATGCTGATCACGATCCAGATCGGCCGCACGGGATGGCTGCGCGATCGCACGCGGCTCTATCACATCGTGCGCTTCATCGGGCGCTGGTCGATGATCGACATCTTCATGGAGTTCTTGCTCGGCGCGCTGGTGGCGTTTGGCTCCGTGATCACGATCGAGCCCGGCGCCGGCGCCCTCGCCTTTTGCGCCGTCGTGATCCTGACGATGTTCGCGGCCGAGACGTTCGACCCGCGGCTAATGTGGGACGCGGCGGAGCGTCGTCAGACGATGCGCGCCGATCCGGGGTTCGCGGCCGGCGATTGACAAGAGCCAAGGCCGCTTCCACGCATTTTCGCCATTAAGAGTGCCTGTCGCATCGCGAGGACTCAGGTGAATATCGGTACGAAACCTGTCCGCCGCCGCGCAATTTACCTTGGCACTGCTGTTGTGACCGGTCTGCTTCTTGGTTTCTCTTGCGCTGCCAAAACGGCGGATTTCAATCCACTGCGCCCCGCCGACACGTCCGGTCCAAGAGCGACGCTTCAAGGGTTCGTCGAGACTATGGACAATATCTATCTCCACATGGCGGAGGTACTTAAATCTTACGCCGCCTCCGGCCGGCATTACTCAGTCCAAAGGAGCGCCGGAACCAGCTGGCGATCCTTGCGAACGGATTTAAGGCCGCTCGAGCTCTGGACACTTCCCGGATTTTACCTGTTCTCAACGGGCGCGCTTAGCGCTGTGTCGAAATTGCTCTAACCTGTTGAAGCTGGTGCATGGGACCTCCGAGATAGGCTTGCCCATGATCTTGCTCGCCGGCTGGCTTCTCCACTCGATCCGGCTCGCGGCGGCGCTGGGGCTGGCTGTGCTGGCGATGCAGGCGCCGGCGGTCACCCGCGAGTACCAGGCCGCGCTGCTGCAGCTGGTGCGCAGCTCCGACCAGGAGATCGCGGAGCGGGAGGACTCCGCCCACCGTTTTTACGGCATTGCGCCGGCTGAGGATGAGGGCCGTTTTCTCGCCCAACTGCGCGCGGTCGAGCCGTCGAATGCGGAAACCCTCGCCGCCGCGCTCGACCGAGAGCGCAGCCTGCGTGCGTCGTATGACCGGATCGAAGGCAGCCCGGATCTGTTGCGCCCGATAATGGCGGCCAAGGATGTCGCCGGTGATGAAACAGGTCCTCGCCGTCAGATTGCCGAGACGGTTTTCGACAGCTTTGCGCCGCAGCTGGATTTGTCCTTTGCCGCCGCCGTCTACGGCCTGGCCGGCTTGTTCTTGGGCTCGCTGATCGGCGAGCTCCTGGCGGCGGCCCTGCTGCCTCGCGATCGCCTGGCCGGCTGACGCCAACTCAAGGTCGTGTCAGGTCGAGCGCGTTGGTTAGATCGCCGAGCGGCGGATTGCCATTGGCGGCAACCGCAGCATTGCGGCGCTGCAAGCCCGGCAACGTCGGCAAGGAAAAGCGCTTGGTGATCAGCGAGAGGATCGAGGTCGTGTCGTAGAGGGTATGATCGACAGCCCCCTGTTTCGCAAAGGGCGAGACGATCAACGCCGGGATGCGCGTTCCGGGACCCCAGCGGTCGCCCCTGGGCGGCGCGACATGGTCCCAGAACCCGCCGTTTTCGTCGTAGGTAACGATGACGACCATATGCGCCCATAGCGGGCTCTTCTGCAGATGCTCGATCACATCGGCGATATGCCGGTCGCCGTCGAGCACGTCCGTGTAGCCGGCATGCTCGTTCAAATTGCCTTGCGGTTTGTAGAACGTGACCTGCGGTAGCGCTCCGCCATCGATTGCCTTAATGAACTCGCTGCCGCCGAGCCCGCCGTCCTTCAGGTGCTCGGCGCGCGCGGCAGTGCCGGGAGCCATATCGGCGAAGTAATTGAACGGCTGATGGTGGTACTGAAAATTCGGTACTGGGACCGTGTTCTTGCCGTCGAGAGCGGCCTGCCAGGCGCCGGCGTACCAGGCCCAGCCGACGCCCTTGGCGCTCAGCAGATCGCCGATCGTCTGTTCCGTCTGCGGCGGCAGCGTGGTCGGCTTCGTCGGGTCTGCAAGCGCAGGGTTGCCTCCCGGCGCGGGTTGGTTGGCGCTGGGCTGGTACGACGGCTGCATCGTGTTGACCGCGAAGAAATCGGGGGTCAGGTTGCCGTCCTTGACAAATTTCGGGATTCCGTCGATCGCCGATTTGGGGGAGTTGGCTGCGATTTGCAGTGCGGCGCCGTCGGCGTCAACGGCCGAGATCGAGTCCTTGGCGGGGCTGCGGTCGGCATTCGGGTAGCTGGGTGTGCAGGCGCAAATCAGCCAAAAGTGGTTCAAGAAGGAACCGCCGAACGCCCCCATGAAGAAGTTGTCCGCCAGCGTGTATTGTTTCGCGACAGCCCACAAGGGCAATTTGCTGCCGTCGTAGTGGCCCATCACGAGCGCGCCCGAATCGGCGTAGGCAACGAAACGGTCGTTCTTGCCCCCATCGATCTGCATTTGATTCTGATAGAAGCGGTGCCACAGATCATGAGTCGTGACGCTGAGCGGGGTATTGAAACCCTTCGGGTCGTCGATTGCGAAAGGCGCGTTCGGCAGGTGCTCCGTCTGCGCTTGCGTCACGGGCGGAACGACGCCTTTTGCCGTCAGCCCGTCCCATATCGGCGGCAGTTCCTTGAGAACCGAGCCGTCGCGGTCGAGCTGCGTATAGCCCGCCGGAGTTACTTGCGAGAGGCCGTTGGCGCCCGGGAACGAGCCGTAGAGATTGTCAAAGGACCGGTTCTCGGCATAGATCACCACGATTGTGGCGATATCCTCGATGCCCGCGGCCTTGACCCCGATGGCCGGGCCGACAATCCCCGTTGCCGCGAGCATCGCCAGCAACAGAGCACGTTCTTTCATATGACGAATTCCCCCTGTCCCAGCACAACCAACCTACGTGAGAAGGCCGGCCTCACGATAATACTTTAGCGCTCCGGGATGGATCGGCATGACTGCCTCGCTGGGCACCATGTCCTTGATCTCCAAGGTCGACAGCGCGGGGTGCAACCGCCGGAAAACGGCGAAGTTCTCGAACACCGCCTTGACCACGGCATAGGTCAGCTCATCCGGCTGATTACTCGATGTGACGAGCACGGCCCGCGTGCCGATTGTCGGGACATCGCTGGGGTTGCCGGCGTACATGCCGCCTGGGATGACGAAGGTGATGTAGTAGGAATGCGTTGCAAGTAGGCGATCGATCGGCGGGCCAGCGACGCGCACCAGCCGCGCACGGCAGTCCGTCGTAGCCTCCTGGGTCAGCCCATTGGGATGCCCCGCTTCAAAAATAATCGCGTCGACTTTGTTGCTGCAAAGCGCTTGGTTCTGTTCGGCGGGCGCGAATTCCAACACACGCTCGGGATCGAGTGTCGTCGAGCCATAAAATCCGAGGATGACGTCGCGGGTGAAGTTATATCCGACACCGCTGGTGCCGATACCGACGCGCTTGCCGCGCAAATCCTGGAAGTCGCGTATGCCGGTATCGGGCCGAGCGACAACGGTAAATGCTTCCGGATAGAGTGCGATCAGGATGCGCAGCTTCGGGTCGGGGCCGGCTGCAGCGAAGGGGCCCTCTCCATGGAAAGCGGCATAGGCGACGTCGGTCTGCGAAAGGCCAAACGTCGAGGCGCCGCTTTCGACGCGTCGGATGTTCGCCACCGAACCATCGGAACTCACCGCGACGCAGGGCATCGCCTGATGCTTGCCCTCCAGATTAAACATTTGGCAGATCGCGCTTCCGACGGGGTGATAGACGCCGCCGGGGGTCCCGGTGGTGAGAGTAACCGGGTTCGGAGCGAGGGCATCGGAGACCGCCATGCAGCCTGCAACGGCGCTTGCCGTGATCGCTGCAGCAAGCCATAGCGCTCGCCTAAACGGCATGGGCGAATGCCCCCTTGCCGCCGGGTGAACGGGCCTCACGCCTCAAGCTCATACTGGACCTTGGAGCCGTCACGCTCGAACTCGCCGCGCACCCAAAGGTTTGACTTGTCGTACCAGGTGCTGCCAGCGAAGTAGGGCGTAATCAACGTGTAGCGCGTGGCGCGAACCTGGCCTCCGGCGATCACAATTTGCTCCTCCCCGACCTTGCGCGCGCTGACACCGATGATGCCGCCACGCTGCGCGTCGACCACGGTCGCCTGCTCCAGCATCGCTGGGGTCCACAAGCTGTTCGACGTCAAGGTGGCGGCGGACGCGATGACGGGACCAGCCTTGCTCACCACGCGAAATCCCTGAGGCGTAGCCGCACCCTCGACGTGGAGGGTCTCGCCATGCTCCACCGTTTCGCTGTTCAGTGACATCAGCCGCCCGGCACGCCAGGTCTCTTTGGAGCGGTGACTGAACGCAAAGACGGAAAGGAAGGCTACCTTGACCGAGAGATCGATATCGGTGTCGACCCGCGTCTCGCCCGTTGCCGACGAATATGAGACCGTGTGGGCGCCAATCTTGAAACCTTTGTACAGAACCGAGAATCGTCGATCGCCGGCTGGAGTCGGCAAGACGATTGCTGCTGCGGCATGAGCGACCGGAGGAAAAGCGCAACTGACGGCTCCTGCAAATCCGCCCATCAGGAGCGCGCGTCGCCGAATAGATGTCCCCTCTTGACCAGGGCACAATGGAAACATCGTGTGGCCTCGACTTTCGATGAGATCCGAAACTATTCCTGTAGATACGGTGCCGAGGCGCGGTTCTTGATGTTAGCCGACATTCCCCGCATTCCCGAATTGTAAGCGCGATAGTCCGCAATTTTGGCCGCGCTCACAACCCATTTCGAACCCTAGGCGGGGCGAGTTAGTGAAGGTAGATTGCGCGGCCAGTCATCCTATCGCGCGGCTGGCGTCAGAGGTGCTGTTCAGGGTCGGGCTGAGCGCCGGGGCGAAGGTGCTCGGCCTGAATTCAAATCGCTCGAAGTTCCCGTTCTGCGAACCCTCGCGTCTCTTGCGGACGACCGTGCTCGTAATCTGCGCCGTGCTTGCGGCCGGAGCCGCTGGCGCACAAGAGCCCGCAGGCCTGTCCCGCGCTCAGGTTTATCGCCGGGTCGAGGCGCTGACCGCGCTCGGCCGCAGGATGTTCGTCGATCCCTCCCTCTCGGCCTCGGGCAAGGTGTCTTGCGCGTCTTGCCACAGCCCGCCCGACGCGTTCGGCCCAACAAATTCGCTGTCGGTGCAGCTTGGCGGGAAGGACCTCCAGCAATCCGGAATACGAGCCGTACCGTCGCTCAAATACCTGCAGGCGACGCCGCAGTTCACCGATCATTTTTTCGATTCCGACGACGCGGCCGACGACAGCGTCGACAACGGTCCTACCGGCGGGCTCACCTGGGACGGCAGGGTCGACCGGGGGCGCGACCAGGCGCGCATCCCGCTGCTGTCGGCTTTTGAAATGGCCAATCGAGACCCGGCGGAATTCGCCGCCCGGCTGCGCTGTACCGCCATACGCCGGCGAGTTCCGCCCGATTTTCGGCGATACAGTGCTCGCCGATCCGGAGAAGACGTTCGAGGCGGCCCTCGAAGCGCTCGAGGTGTACCAGCAAAGCTCTGCCGAATTCTATCCCTACAGCAGCAAATACGATTCCTATCTTGCCGGCAAAGCCGAGCTTACCGCGCAGGAGCGGCGCGGATTGTCGTTGTTCGAGGATCCTGCCAAAGGCAATTGCGCCAGATGCCACGTGAGCGCGCGCGGGAAAGACGGAACGCCGCCGCAATTCACCGATTACGGACTCGTGGCGATCGGCGCGCCGCGCAACGCAGCGATTCCGGCCAATCAGGATCCGAGTTTTTTCGATCTCGGCTTATGCGGACCGCTGCGCGGCGATTTGCGTGACAGAGCCGAATATTGCGGGCGCTTCAAGACACCCTCGCTGCGCAATGTGGCTACACGGCGAGTATTCCTTCACAACGGGATCTTTCACACGCTCCGGCAGGTCATGGAGTTCTACGTGCAGCGCGACACGAACCCTGAGAAATGGTATCCGCGCGATGCGAATGGGAATGTGCGCAAATTCGACGACCTGCCCGCAGCCTATCGGGTCAATGTCGACGTTGAGCCGCCGTTCGGCGGGCATCCCGGCGACAGGCCGGCATTGTCGGATGACGAGATCGACGACGTCGTTGCTTTCATGCGGACCCTGACCGACGGTTTTTTGCCGGAGAAGTGACGCTACTCAGTTCGGCGGCGGAAAACGATCGATCCAATGCCGGGCGATGTCCTCGCGCCGGCAGATCCACACCCGGGGGTGCCCGCGGATGTACTGGATGAAGCGGATCAGCGCCTTTGCCCTACCGGGATGGCCCGTCAGCCGCATATGCAATCCCACCGACATCATGCGCGGTCGCTCCGCGCCCTCCTCGTAGAGGACATCGAAGCTGTCGCGCAGAAAGGCGAAGAAATCCTCGCCGGAGCCGAAAACGCCGCGGCCGAATTTCGAATCGTTGGTGGTCAGCGAATACGGCACAACGAGGTGCGGGCGATGGTTCACCTGCACCCAATAGGGCAGCTCGTCATTGTAGGTGTCGCTGTCGTAGAGGAACCCGCCATGCTCGACCAACAGGCGGCGTGTGTTTTCCGACGGTGCGTAGCGGCAGTACCAGCCGGCCGGTGTCTTACCGGTGGTCCGCCGGATCAGCTCGATGGCCTCGGCGATCTGCTTCCGCTCTTCGGCCTCCGAGAGGCCGGGATGGTTGGTCCAGCGATATCCGTGGCTGCAGATGTCCCAATTGCTCGCAGCAATGGCCGCGGCGGCGGGCGGGTTGGCTTCGAATGCCTTGGCACAGCCGAAAATCGTCACCGGCAGGCCGAAGCGCGTGAAGATCCGATGCAGGCGCCAGAAGCCGACGCGGGCGCCATATTCGAACATGCTTTCCGCCGCGAGATCGCGGCCCCTCACGCCGAGATCGGTGCCCAGCATCTCGGTGAGCCCGCCTTCTGAGACACCGTCCCCGGCAGGATAGGAAAGCTCCGAGCCTTCCTCAAAATTGATCACGAAATTGACGGCGATGCGGGCGTCGCCGGGCCATTGCGGCGTGCGGCGGCTCGGCGCCGTAACCGACGAAATCGCGGGTCATGACTTTTCTCCGGGCGGATCGGGGTACCAATCTTCACGGTAGATATCGTCGAGCGAGTAGGGGCAGGTCTGCGGCAAAGCGTCGGCGGCATCGGGCTCGCCGTGCCTGCGGAGCCCGCGCGCCGCCCGTCGCCGACCTTCGGCGTAGAGCTTCTCTAAGCCAGCCTCAACGTCGCGGCGTAACGTCTCCGTTAGCTTATCAGAGAGGGTTTCCCGTGCGTCGTCGATCGTCTCCATCCAGCCCACTCTCGGCCGCTCTACCGGCGACCAGGCGAGCTTCAGGAGGTGCTCGATGATGCGACGAATCTGGCTGCGGACCGCGTCGCGCTCGCTTTTGCCCAAATCTTCGATCTCCTCGGCCACGTGCTCGCGGTCGAACCGGTTGTCCGAGACGGGCATGGTTCGCAATACCTCGGCTTGGTGCTGCGTCCAGGCGTAGAAATCATCCTCGTAGCGTGGTCCGTCGGGCATCGAAGTCCCTCAGAGGAGCTTTATATCATGGCGCGGCCGGCACCAGTCCGCCGCGGCCGTTACGGCGCGCTCGACATCCTCCTCGAGCATCAGGCCCTGTTCGACCAGCTGCCGCGCCGCCGCCGTGATCGCCCCGACGTACGCTTCGGCGTTCGAGTAGCGCTCGAGAATCGCCTGCCGCGGGTCGCCAGTCATCCGCCGCTCTTCCCGTGTTTCGGGCAGCGGGATGTAGCTGCCGGAGAATTCGTGCATCGCGCCCTGGCCAAAGCCGCGCGCCCGCAGGTTCCAACCGCAATAGGTGCCGAGCGGCGCCTGCACCATCGGCGCCCTGACGCCGGCGATATCATTGCCGTCCGCGTCGACTGCCGGCACCAGGACCGTGTAGCCCTCACCCGGCACCACATCCGGGGGCTCCTTGAGGACCCCGCGGTCCGCCTCGGGGCCGAAATCCAATAGCGGCAGCGAATTCGGCTCGTGCGGGACGGCCACGCCGGGGATCGCCGGGAATTGCCGGCGCCATTCGTCGAACCAGGTCAGCGTGCTGTCGGCGCGCCGCGGGATGTGGCTGTCGGGCGGCGGGATGCCATCGGTCGCCCAGCGGTCCATCGCGTCGATCATCGCGCGGAACAGCATCGAGGTCGCGACCGTGTTCAGAAAATTCTGCCGGATGCCGCGCTCCAGCGGTTTCGGGATCGGGTCGGCAAAATGTTGCGAGCTGGCCCAGAAATAAACCCGCACGGTCGGCGGCTGCGGCAAGTCGTTGCCGCGAGTGTCGGTATGAACCAGGGACCCGCGCCGCTGCCAATACTCGGTTGCGGTCTGTGTGTGGATGACCAACGGGTCGGTCTCGGGCCGCGTCAAAATCGCATCGTGTCGCCCCGTCAGGTGATCGGTGGTCTCGGCGTAGGAGAACGGGAACGTGTCGGCCGGATTGAAGTGGTCCTCGTATTGCTGGCCGCCCGAAACGACCGCATTCGCAAAACGATGGTTCAGCCATTTGCGTCCGGCGCCGGCGACATGCGGCAGGACCCCGTCGAACACCTTGCGGCCGGCGGCGTCGGCATTGAACCCGCGATAGACGAAGTCGCGGATGCAACGCCCGGTTTGCGACCGGCCCCAAGCGTAGGCCTTTTCGATCTCGCCGAGACCTGCGGGATCGCCGGCTCCATATCGCAGAAAGCTCACAAAATCGCGGACTGCCGCATGGCCGAGACCGAGCACCAACGGGTCGCGGCCGGTATAGACCAGCTCGTAGATCCAGCCCGGCTCGAAGCCGCCGGGGATGTGGATATGTGTGTCCGATGGGATCACGGCGTGCTCCACGCCCTGATTATCGAGGCCGACCCCGCCTTCGATGCGCGCGAAGCGCCAGCTCTCGGGCGGCACCGGGATCCGCGGGTCGTCGGGATAACGGCGGCGTGTAAGGCTCGCTTCGCGCGGGTCGAGCGATACGGTCGGATGACTGCGCGTCGAGGCGTGGCCGCTCAGCGGAAATGTCGTCAGTCCCGGCCGATCTGCGATGTACTCGACCCGGACGAACCCGGTTACCGCCGGCACCGTCGGCAGATCGAGCACCATCCGCCCGTTCCCCGGCAGCAGATCGCCCTGCCAGGCGAGCCATACGACGGTGTAGCCGCGCCGCATCAGAAAGCCATTTCCGGCGTGCGCCAATGTTCGCGGGTCGTTCGCGGCAGGCGCGTCGTTGAAGAATTGCAGCATTCGCTTGTTGCCGCGGTTGCCGTAATCGAAAAAGATCCGCCGGTTGCCGCGCCCGGGATCGACCGGTTTCAGGATCGAGAAATCGCCGGTAAACCGGACGAGCCCCTCGGCATCCGTCGGTGCCATGTTGATGTCGGTAATACCCTGTTGCGCCGATGCGCCCGGATCGACCGCAAAATGCGCCCTCCCGACGAGGCGCTCATACGCGCCGACAGCGCCGAACTCGTGGCCAGCCGCAAATGGGGACCGCTCGGAAATCGACAATTCCACCCGATTCGTCACAACCCAACCTCCTCAGCCCTTTTTATCGTCGCTGTCCCGTGAACGACGGAAATGCCTCACCCCGTCGCGACTTCGAGAATCGTTAGCGCCAGGGCCTGGGCGCGTGGGACCAGCGTGTCGATCCGGCACCATTCGTCGTCGCGGTGGGCGTTGCCGCCGACCGGGCCTGTGCCGCACAGGGTCGGGGTGCCGAGCGCCGCAGTGAACCCGCTGTCGGCCGAGCCGCCGGTCGCCTCGGCCCCAACCTCAAACCCGAGGCCCGCGGCCGAGCGGCCATAAGCCTCAAGGAGTTCGCGGCTCTTCTCATCCTGTTCGAGCGGCAGGAAATTGCCCTCCCGCAGGATGCGGGCGTCGCTCCCGGGCAATTCGCAGCAGCGGCAGATCTCGCGGACTTCGCCGAGGATCTTCTCCATGATGTTCATCGTCGGAAAGCGAACATCGATCGCGGCGGTGGCGCGAGCCGCGACGGTGTTGACCGCGGTGCCGCCCTGCACGAGCCCGACATTGACCGTCGTGCCGAGGTCGTAATCGGTCAGCCGGTGCAGCCGCTGGATCTTGCGAGAGAGCGCCTCGATCGCGCTGACCCCTTGCGCATGCGCAGCGCCCGAATGGGCGGCGCGTCCGGTCACCTCCAATTCGATGAAGGCCGCACCCTTGCGCCGCGACACGAGATTGCCGCTCGGCCGGCCGGGCTCGGAATTGAAGACGGCGCGCGCCTCCTTGGCCTCGGCTTCGATGACCGGGCGGGAGGAGGGCGAGGCAATCTCCTCATCCGAGGTATAAAGCCCGGTCAGCGGGCAGGGCGCGCCGAAGCGGTGCAACGCTTCGAGCACAAAGGTGTTCATGACGAGGCCCGCTTTCATGTCGGCAACCCCCGGCCCGGAGGCCTGATCGCCATCGATGCGAAATGGCCGCTGGGCCACGGTGCCGTCGGGGAAGACAGTGTCGCGGTGGCCCATCAGCACGATCGGCCGGTTGCCGCCGCCGGTACCGGGGATACGCGCCGCCATGCAATCGCCAAAAACCTCGTTCGGAAAGGTTTCGCAAGCGATCCCCGCCGCATCGAGCCAGGTCCGCAGCCGATCGCCGACGGCATCGACGCCGCGCTTGTTGTAGCTGCCGGAATCGATGTTCACGAGTTCGGCCAACAGCGTGACCATCGCCTGATGCTGCCGTCCGAGATGTTCGATGATGGCGGTCTTGGCCTCGACGCTCATGGCTTTGCTCCGACTTCGGTCTGCGGGACAGTCGGGGCGATCATCGGCAAAGACGATGGCCGACTCAACAACCGCGCAGGTGCAAATGACCTGGATCCATTCGATTTCATCCTGGGCGCCGGCCTGGCTCGTCGGCGCCGTCACGATTATCGTGCCCGCAATCATCGTCCTTGTGCTGTCGCGGTGGATCATCCGCCGCCTGATGCGTCTGGCCGGACGGTACAGCCCATTCCTGCAGCGGTTATTGGCGCGCAGCCAGGGCCCGGTGAGCTTGATGCTCGTCACGATCGTCTCGGGTATCGCGCTGGCCGGTGCGCGCTTCCCGTGGGAGGTGACGGCTGCGATCGGCCGCGCGCTGGCGGTAGCGTTCGTGGTCGCGATCGGCTGGGCCGCGGCCATCGCGCTCGACATCGGGGTCGAGATCTACCTGCGCCGGTTCCGCACCGACAGCGAGGACAACCTGCTCGCCCGCAAGCACGTCACGCAGATGCGCATATTGCAGCGGGTCGCCAAAACCTTATTGGTGATTTTCACGGCCGCCGCGGCCCTGATGAGCTTCGAGTCGGTCCGGCAATATGGCGTCAGCCTCTTCGCCTCGGCCGGGGCCGCGGGCCTGGTCGTCGGCCTGGCAGCCCGGCCGGTGCTGAGCAACCTGCTTGCCGGGATCCAGATCGCGATGACCCAGCCGATCCGGGTCGAGGACCAGGTGGTCGTCGAGGGTGAAACGGGTTGGATCGAAACAATCACCAGCACCTACGTCGTAGTTCGGCTATGGGATCTGCGGCGGATGGTCGTGCCGTTGAGCTATTTCATCGAAAAGCCGTTCCAGAACTGGACCTACGAGGGCGCCGCGCAGATCGGCGCGGTCCTACTCCGGGTCAGTCCTACCGTGTCGGTCGACCGCCTGCGCCGCAAGCTCGACGAAATCGTCCACCAAAGCCAGCTATGGGACAGCAAAGTGGTGAGGTTGGAGGTGACCGACATAGCCATCGATGCGGTCGAATTGCGTGCTCTGGTCAGCGCTCGCACCCCGGCTCAGGCCTGGAATTTGCGCTGCGAGGTACGGGAAAAATTGCTCGAATTTCTGCAGGCCATGCCGCGCGAGGTCACCGCCGGCGACAATGAGAGGGCGCCCCCGGCCACGCCGCCCGAATATTCGCAATCCAAGCCTGCCGATTCAGCGGACCCCCTCACCAATCACCTCCGGTTCGGCGACGCGGTGAAGCGTGCCGCTGACGGCAGGTCACGAATGCGCACATCCCGCTGCGGGAAGGGTATCTCGATCCCGTGCTCCTTGAACGCATCCCAAAGTCCGAGCAGCACCGCACCCTTGATGTTGCTCACACCGTTTGCCGGATCGTTGATCCAGAAGCGGAGCAGCAGATTGACCGCGTTGTCGCCGAATCCGGTCAAGTGACAGACGGGCGTCGGTGAGGCGAGCACGCGGTTTGTCCGCTTCGCCGCCTCGACGGCGAGATCGCGCACCGCGTGCAGATCGCTGTCATAGGCGACGCCAAACGGCACATCGAGCCGGACCAGCAAACTCGAATACGACCAATTGACCACCTGGTTGGTGATCAGGTTCTCGTTCGGGATCAGGTATTCCTTGCCGTCGCGGCCGCGCACCGAGGCGTAACGTGCCCCGAGATAGGTGACGGAGCCGAAGGTGCTGCCGACCTCGATCACATCCCCCGGCTTTATCGAGCGCTCGAGCAGCAGGATGATGCCGCTGACAAAGTTCGAGACGATCTTCTGCAGGCCAAAACCGATGCCGACGCCGACGGCGCCGCTGAAGACGGCGAAGGCGGTGAGGTCGATGCCGACCGCATTGAGGCCGATCAGCAGCGCCACCGAAATCAGCGCGATCCGCACGAGATTGCCGGTCAGCACCCGCACGGAAGGGCTCAGCGCCGCCGAGTTCTGGAGCCTGGTGTCGATCACCCGAGAGAGGCCGAGCGCGATCCACAACAGGATCGCGACGACGAGCACCGCCTTGATGACGAGCAGAACGGAGATCCGCAAGGTGCCGATCGTGATCGCCAGATTGTCGAGCGCCGCCGACGTCGCCGGCAGCAGGCCCATGATGTCCAACGCGGCGACGATCCAGGCGATCGCCGCCACTGCCCGCGCCAGCAGCGGGTCGCGCAGCAGCAGCGCCGACGCCCTGATCACGATCCACAGCCCCGTCAGGCTGGCGGCAATGCCGATCAGCCGGTAGTCGCCGCCGAGCTGCGCGATCGCCTGTTCCGCGAAGACGAGGATGAGCCAGGCGTAACAGAACATCGCCAGCCCGCGCAGCCCGGCCGGAAGGCGAAGCGCGCGATACCGCGTCGTGACGCGCTCGACAAGCCGGTCGGTCAACGACCGGGTCGCAGCTCGGATGGCCCATGCCGACAGAAACGACGCGATGATGCAGGCGAGCTGCAGAAGCAGAGCTTCGAGGACTGCCGGCGAGGCGGCGAGATCACGCAGCCGCTCCAGCCAGTCGGAGAAATGCACGGCGTCGAAAAACTGCAAGCTGTGCCTCTATGTTAGACCTGATCAGAAATCCCGTAGGGCCGCTAATATACACCGTGAGGTTCTAGGGCATGCGGCTGCTCGCTTGGAATATCCGACAGGGAGGCGGCTCCCGGTTGAGCGCGAATTGCCGATGCCCTGGCGCACCATAAGGCCGACATCCTGGTGCTTGTCGGAATACCGCGGCGGCGAAGCGGCGGTGCGGTTACGCGCGGCGCTCGAGACCCTCGGCTATCGGCATGCGACCGCCCTCGCACCGCCATCAGGCCGCAGCGGTGTGCTGATCGCCGCCCGCTAGCGCGTTCCGCGACCACGGTGAGGTCGACGGCGGCTTGCCGGAGCCCTACCGGATGGTCGGAGTTGAGTTCCCTGCCGTTCCGGCTGGTCGGCATCTACATGCCGAACCTCCTTGCCAAAGTCCCTTACTGGGAGACGCTGATCGCCACCTTGAGCGAGACCGGCGGGCACGCGCTCGCCGTCGGCGACTTCAACACCTGCCGTCCCTACCTCGACGAGGCGGGTGCCATCGACCGAACCGCGCACTACATGGACAGAATGGCCGAGATCGGGTTTTGCGACCTGTGGCGCCGCCGCAATCCGGAACTTCGCGAATATTCCTGGTTCAGCACCAGGGGGAACGGGTTCCGCATCGACCACGCCTTTCTGTCGGATGCCCTGGTCGCGCGCACCGGCACGATCCGTTACTCGCACGAAGAGCGCCTCGCCGGCATCTCCGATCACTCGCCGCTGATCCTCGAATTGGGAGTCTGACGGGCGGTTACGCCACCTTGAGTTCGCCCAGATAGGCATGGCGGATCAGCTCGGTTTCGCGCAACTCGGCGGCGGGGCCGCTCAGCACGACCTGGCCGGTCTGCAGGACATAGGCGCGGTCGGCGAGCGAGAGCGCCATGTTGGCGTTCTGCTCGACCATGAAGATCGTGACACCCTGGCGGTTGATCGTCCGGATGATGTCGAAGACCTGCTCGACATAGGCGGGCGAGAGGCCCATCGACGGCTCGTCCATACACAAGAGCCTGGGTCGTGCCATCAGCGCACGGCCGATCGCGACCATCTGCTGCTCGCCGCCCGACAAGGTGCCGGCGAGCTGTTGGAGGCGCTCCTCGACGCGCGGAAACAGCGCGAAGACGCGCGCCAGATCCTCGTCGAATTCGGGTCCGCGGCGCCGCGTATAGGCGCCCATTTCGAGATTTTCGTAGACCGTCATGCGCGGGAACAGCCGGCGCGCCTCAAGCACCGGCGCGATGCCGCGGCGCACCCGCTCGGCGGTGCTAACACCTTTCAACGAATGGCCCTCGTAAAAGATCTCGCCGCGGGTCGGCGCAACGCTCCCCATAATCGCCTTCATCGTCGTCGACTTGCCCGAGGCGTTGCCGCCCAACAGACAGACGATCTCGCCCGCCGCGATCCGGTAATCGACCGATTTCAAGACGTGCAGGTCGCCGTAATGCGTATCAACCGCCTGAAACTGGAGCAGATCAGGCAAAAGCGGCACTCCTGCCGAGATAGGCGCGGATCACCTCTTCGTCTCGGCGCACGGCCTCCGGCGACCCTTCAGCGATCTTCTCGCCGTGATCGAGCACGACGACCCGGTCCGCCAGCATCGCGACGACGTCGAGCTTGTGCTCGATCAGCAGGATCGTGAGACCGTTGCGGTTGAGGCTTTGAATCTGGTCGGCCAGCTCCAATGTCTCGGCCGGGTTCATCCCTGCCGTGGGCTCGTCGAGCAGCAGCAGTTTTGGCTGCGTCGCGAGCGCCCGCGCGATCTCGGTGCGCCGTCGGTTGGCGTAGGAGAGGCTGGCGGCGAGATGGTCGGCGCGCGGCAACAGCCGGTTGCCGAACAACGCCAGGATTTCGAGCGCGTGCTCGCGTGCTGCCGCCTCCTCGCGGCGGTTCGCCGGCAGCCGCAACAGCGCGCCCACGGGACCGGTGTCGAGCCGCGCATGCATGCCGATCATGACGTTCTCGAGCACGGTCAGGTTCGGGAAGAGGCGGATGTTCTGAAAGGTGCGGGCTATGCCGCGCTCCAATATCTCATGCGGCCGCAATCGGCCGATCGCTTCGCCGGCGAAGCGAATACTGCCGCGACCGGCCGGAACGACGCCGGTGACGACGTTGAACAACGTCGATTTGCCCGAGCCATTGGGCCCGATCACGGCGACGACCGCTTGCGCCGGGACGCTCAGTTGGACCGATCGCAATGCGACCAGCCCCCCAAAGCGCACGGTCAGGTCCGAAACTTCGAGCAGTGGCCCGCTCGCCGCGCGACTAGGCGCCGCTGTGGCGGGAAGCCGGTCGAAGCCACCCCGCCCGATTTGGGCCGTCTGCTCGTCGAGGCTCAGCGGCACGACGCGGCGCGTCGCCGGGATCAGCCCCTCACGGCGGTAGAGCATCATCAGCACTAGAATAAAACCGAAAATCAGCTCGATCGACGAAGCGAGCTCGACATGCTGCAGCCAGTCGATGTTGACGAGCCGTCCGAGGGCGTGCAGCCATTGCGAAAGGTCTTCGAGAAACCAGGATTGCAGGATCTGCAACAGCAGCGCGCCGACGACGACACCCCAGACGCTGCCGATCCCGCCAAAGACGATCATGACCAAGACCATGACCGAGACCGGGAACATGAACATCTCGGGGGTCGCAGTCTGCAATTTGGCGACATAGAACGTGCCGGTGGCGCCGGCAAAAGCGGCGCCGATCGCAAAGGCGAGGAGTTTGAAGCGGACCCGGTCGACGCCCATCGCGGCGGCGGCGATCTCGTCCTCGCGGATCGCCATCCAGGCGCGGCCGATGCGCAAATCCTTCAGCCTCTGGCTTGTCAGGATCAAAAACGCGACGAGTGCGAGCCCGACATAATAATAGGGCGTCGCGTCAACTCCGAAATCGAAGCCGAAGAGCCGTGGCGCAGCGACGCCGTTGAGGCCCATAGCGCCATTGGTGATCGACGGTGTGTTGCGCGCGACAATTGGCACGATCTCGCCAAAGCCGAGGGTTACGATCGCCAGATAATCGCCTTTGAGCCGCAGCGTAGGCGCGCCGAACAACACCCCGAAAAACGCGGCGATCGCTGCCGCAATCGGCAGCATCAGCCAGAACGAGACCTGGAAATGGACGACGTCACCACCCGCCGTATGAAAACGGCTGACGAGGTCGAGCCACTGGAAGGGCTCCCAAACATTGCTCCATTGCGGCTGCAGCTGCCATGAGCTCGCAACTCCGTAGGCATAGGCGCCGATCGCAAAAAACGCGGCGTAGCCAAGATCCAAGAGCCCGGCAAAGCCGACGACGATATTGAGCCCGAGGGCCAGGGCGGCGAAAGCCAACGCGTTCGCAGCCGAATCGATATCGGCGTCGTTGCCGTTGATCAGCGGGAACAGCAATGCCGCCGCCGTGACGCAGGCAATTCCAAGGCGTGCGCGCGTGCGTGCGGGGACTCGACCCAAGACATCTGCGGTCCAGCCACGCGGCAAAGTTACAATGTTGCTCCTCACGATTTTGTCGGAGTGACGCGGCCGAACAGTCCTGTCGGCACGAACACGAGAACAAGAACCAAGATCGAGAAGATGATTACATCGGTCCAGCGGACGGCAATCAATTGCCCGCCCAAAGTCTCGATCAACCCGATCAAAATGCCGCCGACCATCGCTCCTGGAATGCTGCCGATCCCGCCCAGCACGGCTGCGGTGAACGCCCGCAGCCCGGCCGTATAGCCGATGATGAAGCTCGTGTAGTTGTAGTAGAGGCCAAAGATCAGCGCCGCCGCGCCGGCCAGCGCGGACCCCAGAAAGAACGCTGTGACAATGACGCGGTCGACATCGACCCCCATCATCCGGGCCGCCTCGGCATCTTGCGCCGTCGCGCGCATCGCCTTACCGAGGCGGGTGCGGTTGACGAAGAAATGGAGCGCCAGCATCAGCGCCACGGCCACGCCCCAGATCAGCAGCTCCTTCAGTTCGAGGGTCACCTCGCCGATTTGCCAGCGCACCACCGGCAGCGGGTTGGGGTAGTTCTCCGAGCCGGCGCCGACAGTCAGCAGGATGATGTTGAACAGGATGTACGAGACGCCGATCGTCGTGATCATCGCGGCAGTCCCGCGGACCCCGCGTAGCGGCCGCAGCGACAGGCGCTCGATCGCAACGCCGAGGATTCCGGCGCCGAGCATCGTGACGGCGAAGGCAAAGACCAATGCCCCGGCCAATGCCGGGCCTGCGAGGACCCGGCTCTGACCCGTGATGCCGAGAAACTCGAGGGCCCACATGCCAAAAAACGAGCTGACCATGAACACATTGAAATGCGCGAAATTGATCAGCTCGAGGATGCCGTAGACGAGGGTAAATCCCAGCGCCAGCAAGGCATACATCGCGCCGAGGCTCAGCCCGTTGACCACCTGCTGGAGAAGCACCCCGTAGTCGGACATCACGGGCGCGCCGGGCGGCTCAGAGTACCGCTGGGTTATTCGTCATTCCCGCAAATGCGGGAATCCAGGGCCGAACATGTCAGCGGGCGCCCTGGACCCCCGCTTTCGCGGGGGTGACGAGTAACGCGTCGATATTACCAGCACAATTTTTCCTAAGACTTTACGAGCTCTGCGGCGCGACTCCGAGGTATTTGTACTGGTGAAGGACGTCGTCGGGCGGATATTTGTCGTCCTTGACAATGCGGAAGACGCTGATCTCCCGGTTCCGCAAGTCGCCATTTTCGTCAAAGGTGATCTCGCCCTGCAGCGTCTTGACGTGGGCGGTCTGCATCGCGTCGCGCACTGCCTCGCGCGTCACCTCCTTGCCCGAAGCAGCGACGCGCTTGACGGCGTCGAGAATAACGAGCGCCGCATCATAGGCGGTGATCGAGTAATTCTCGGGCTGCTGTCCGTATTTCTTGGCGAAGCGTTCGATGACGGGCGCTGCCTCCGGGTTTTCGAGGATATCCGGCGCCGCAATCGTCGCGTACCACCCTTCGGCCGCAGGAAAGCCGGCGCCGCGCAAGATCTCGGCACCATACATGCCGTCGCCACCGCCCTTGATAATCTTGGGCAGAATGTCGGAGGCCTGCTTGACGACCTTCACCCCAGCCTGAGCGACGCCGCCGTAATATAGCGCGTCGGGATTGAGCGATTTGATTTTCGTCAGGGTGGTCGCGTAATCGGCCTCTCTGGGGTTGAGCTGGTCGCGGCCGAGCACCTTGATGCCGCGCTTCTCGGCCTGCGCCTGGAAGGTGTCGGCGATCCCGACGCCGTAGGCGCCGCTGTCGTCGAGCACATAGACCGATTTCACCTTGAGGACATCGGCATAATAATTGGCCATGTTCGGGCCTTGGAAGGCGTCCGTCGTCACGGTGCGGAAGTAGATCGCCTTTCCTTTAGGCCGGTATTGCCCGGCGAATTTCGGGTCGGTGATGTCGGGGTTGGTCGAGCTCGGGGTGATCGTCGCCAGCTCGCCTTGGCTCAAAATCGGCGACATCGCCTTGCCCGAGCCGCTCATCTGCGGCCCGATCGCAGCGACGACCGCCTTATCGGACACCATCTTGCGCGCGTTGGTCGCCGCCTGTGCCGGGTCATACTGCCCGGCGGTGGCGGTGCCGTCGTCCAGCAGCACAACGTCTATCTTGTAACCGGCGACGCCACCCTGCGCGTTCGCTTCCTCGATCGCCAGCAAGGCGCCGTCCTTGATCAATTCGGCGTCATGCGCGTCGGCCCCGGTAAAGGGCAGGTTTATGCCCACCTTGACCGATTTGTCGGCTGCATGTGCGAGATCCGAACCCGCAAAGGCAGCGACGAGGGCGGTGGTCGATAGACAGGCGAGCAAAGAGCGACGCGACAACATGAGACTGACCTCCCGGATGGGGTGCTTCACTCACGCAAATGTCATGCCGCTTTGGGTGTTACGGCAAGCTTTATCAAAAGCGTCAGCCCAACTCTTGGCGGTCGGGCTTGAGAAGGCCAGAGACGAGGCTGCGCAGCGACGGGACTTCGCCGAGGCGGAAGTCAACGGGACGGCACAGCGCCATTGCGATGATGCCGAGGCGGGCCATCTTTTGCGCGGCGTAAGCGCTTTCCGCGGCGCTGGCGCTGAGGCGCTCCATGACGGCGCCGCCGAGCTGCTGCACGAGAATCCCGCCGACAAGATCGACGGCGCCGACCATCCCGGCGCCCCTCGCCAATCGGCGCAGCAGGTGCACCGTGCCAGCCAGCCCCGGGCGCTGGCCGTAGACCTCGGCGATCTCGCGAATGAGGCGCAGGGCGCGGGCGGCAAACAGCAGCGTGTCGAGCAGGGCGGTCGGGCTGATTGCATTTATCGCAAAGGCCTGCGTCGCGGCGCGGCGGATCGCGGCCTCGGCGAGCCGGTCGGCCGGGGCGAGGACAAAACGCGAGAACAGTTCGAGCGCGTCATGCCCGCTGTGGTGCGGCTCGCGGACGGCGCGATAGCGGGCGACCGCCTCGCCCAATTGTGGGTCGGCCGCCAGGACCGCCGCGGAGGCATCGATCTCCGCCTTCAACTCGTCCGCCAAGGCGAACGGAATCAGGCTTCTCAGGCGCTCGGTGGAGCGCAGCCGCCACAGCCCGCGCAATTCCGCCACGAGCCAGTATGCCGCGCCGCCGCAACCGGCCGCTACTGCCGCCGCCGCGGCGATGCCGAGCCCGGTGCCATGCGCAAAGGCGCCGTCGATGAATTGGACGAGGTCGATACCAATCAGGCCGACGACGAGGATGCCGAGGCCGGTCGCAGCGACGCGAATGGGCGACCCGGACCGCCGGGTTCGCGGCGCGGGCAGGTCCTTCGCAGGATCCGTGTGAGGGCTCAGCTCGAGCCGCCCGGTTGCCTCGGTTTCGAGAATGCGTGGCCGCAGCCGCTCTCGCGGTGCCTCCGTTTCAGTGATCACGCGAGAGCGTCCTCCAGCAGAAAGTCGAGCGCCTTGTCGAGATTTATATGGGGAATGCCGTCGCCTCCTGCGCTCGTGATCCGCGGCGGCTGGAAGACCGGGAATTCGGTGAAGCGCTCGCCCCAAAACCCCGTCGGGGGCGGCGTCACCGGCACGATTCCGGGAAAAAAGCGAATGCGCCGCTCGCCGCCTTCGGGCAATCCGGCGACGATATCGACCTTGCGTCCGTCGATCACATCCGTGCCGTCCTCGGTGCAGCGGATCGAGGCGAGCGCAGTCGCCGCGACGCGAGCACGGGCGGTTTTGGCGCGCAGGGTCGCGGCTCCCACCAGATTGGCCATCAGCGCTTCCAGATGGTCGCGCTGCAGTGCCGGGACGTGGTCGGCCTTGGTCGCGGCAAACAGGACCCTGTCGATGCGGGCGCCGAACAGCCGGCGCAGCAGGCTGCGCCTGCCGAAGCGGAACGTGGCGAGGATCGTGTCGAGCGCCAAACGCTGATCGGCAAAGGCCTCTTCGCCGGCGTTGAGCGCGCGCAGCACGTCGACGAGCACGATCTGCCGGTCCACGTTACGGGCGAGCTGTGCGAAGAAGGGCTGCACGATCGTGCGTTTATAGGCCTCGAACCGCGCCTCCATCAGCGTGGCGAGACTGCCGGGCGGCGCCCGCGCTCCGATCGCCAGCGGCATCGGGCAAAACTGCAGCACCGCAAGATCGGCGATCTGACCGGGGTTCAGAAAACGCCCGGGCTGCAGCAGGCTCAACTGCTCCCGCTCGCGGCACGCGGCGAGAAAGTCGCGGTACAGCTGGTGCGCCTGCAGCGCCCTTTGCGGATCGCCGGCCCGGTCTGCCGGATGGCGGGCCACAAAGTCGAGCCAGTCGCGCGCAAGGGGGGCGCGCACCCCGCGGCGCGCCAAAGCGAGGGTCGCGCGCGACCAATCGCCATAGCTCTGCTGGAGTAATGGCAGGTCGAGCAGCCATTCGCCGGGATAATCGAGAATTTCGACGGTCAGCTCGGCAGTTCCGCCGAGTAGCCTGGCTCTCCGAAGGACACTCGCCGAGGCGAACCGGAGCAACAGCCGCACCCGTCGCAAATCGGTTGTGCTGGCGGGCCAGTGCGGCGGGTCGGCAGCGAGCGCCGCGACCGTTTCCTTGAGCGGGAAGGGAGGCACCTCGTCGGCTTCGGGTGCGAGTGGCTGCGCGCTCTGGACACGCCGTTCCGCTGCAGCCCGCAAGAACGGCAGACGCCCCGGCCCGCCGACGGAACTCAACAAATTTTGAACCAGACTGGTAATAAACGCGGTCTTGCCGGATCGGCTAAGCCCGGTAATGGCGAGACGGAGCGTGCCGTTACGGACCAGCGCCGTCAGGCTCGGCAGCTTATCGAGCGCGCGCATGTCCCGGCCGATCATCCACACTCCGCGCTTCGCTCGCGACAAGGTGGATGAGGGTGGCGCCTCCGGTTTCAGCCTAGCCGGGCGGCTTCATCGCGACGTCGAGCATCACATTGGGCAGGATCTCTCGGATCACGCTGCGCAGTGTCGACTCGTCGGCGGCTGTCGCGGTCGCCAGCAGCCGTCGCGAACCGCGGCGCAGCACACGGGCCGTGGCGCGGCCGTCGCGGCCGGCCCGAATCGTCGCAAATGCGTCGGCGGGCTCGATGCGCTTCAGGATGCGTTTCAACGCCGCCAAGCCCTCGGCGGTCTCGACATCGTGCAAGGGTGACTCGGGGGTGTCCGGTTCCGGCTCGTCCTCGACCGCGGCGTCGACCGCTTCTACCGGGCGATATCGCGCAAAGGATTGATAAATGGCGCGTCCTACCTCGGCGTCGATGCGCGACTGCAATTCCCAACTTTCGCCGCGCGACGACAATTCGCTGATCAGCGCGAACATGTCGTCGCAATCCTCTTCATGGGAGCAGGTCAGGAAAGCGAGACGGCCATCGTGCTCGACGATGCGGTCGTCATCCTCGGGAAAACCGAGCTCTGACAATGCGTTGTCGAGCGCGCGGCGCGACGCGACGAGGAGCGTCGTTACGTGCAGGCGTCGACCGCTCTCCGCCGGATCCTTCTCCGCCATAATTGTCCTCCCGCAAGAAGCCGGTCAGCGGATTATCTATGCTAAGCGGTGTTTCGCCGCTGCGCGATGAAAATAAGCGCGCACGGCCGGTTGAGAGCGGCGCGTACTCCGGGCCGAGATCATTCCGGCACCATGTCGAGCACGGCTTCACCATTGTGCAGCGCCTGCGCAAGCTTAGTGTGAAATTCCTTCAACCAAATGGCCATTTCCTCTGGGGAAATGGTCGGCCGGATGCCGTCGTATTCGCTCGAGATGAACTCCATCAGCGCACGCGCATTATGTATTTCGACGCCTCCAAACGGATAATCGAACAGCGGGTCAAAGTAGAATTTGAAAGATCCGGTTCGGGCATTCGGCTTCAGCCGGATTCTTTGAATTTTGTTAAGCCAACTTCTCAGCTCTGCTCTAAAGTGATGTCGCAACTGAGGATCAAATTGGAACGCGATAAGCTTGACGAGATGTTCGTTTACCGGATCTGCAATACCAACGATGATGTCTCGCGCCAGCTTTTGAGGATACGCCATCTCCAGTGTTTCGTCGATTTTCATTCGGATCTCACCTTCGGAAGGGCCGCGAGACAGACCCAGCCCGAGTGATAGAGATCGAGATCGCTGATGTCGACGTCTCGTGGAGGAAGCCCGGTCGATCTAAGGCGGTCAGCCTAACTGGTCGATGGATCGCCCTTGGGATACAGGAAGTCCCGCACCTCCTCGTCAGTCGTCTGCGTAAAATCGTCGTACCAGTGACCCACGGCAAAAAACGGGTCGGGGGTCATAGCGCAAATGACGTCGTCGGCCTCCGCCTTCAGCGCTTCGCAGGTATCCGGGGATGCGGTCGGCACTGCTACGACAATGCCGGCGGGCCGCTGCCGCCTCAGCGCCGCGACGGCGGCCCGCATCGTGGCTCCGGTCGCCAGCCCGTCGTCGACCAGAATGACGGTCCGACCTTCGATATCCGGCGGCGGGCGATCGCCGCGAAAGAGCTGTTCGCGCCGCGCCAACTCCTGCAGCTCGCGCGCCACCGCCGCGTCGATTTCGTGTTCCGAAATTCCGAGACCGTGCACGATTTCATCGTTCAGAACGCGGCCTCCGCCGCTTGCGACCGCGCCCATCGCCAGCTCCTCGTACCCGGGTACGCCCAGCTTGCGCACCAGAAAAACCTCGAGCGGCGCGCCAAGTGCGCGGGCCACTTCAAAACCGACGGGTACCCCGCCGCGCGGCAGCCCCAGGACGAGAACATCTGACCGATTGGCGTAAGCCGCCAATTTCTCCGCGAGCTGGCGGCCGGCATCGGTGCGATTGCGAAACCGTTGCAGCTTCATGCCTCCTTCCGAGCCCATCCGCGAAGCTCTCTTCCGATGAACAATCGGACGGGTGCGTCGGCTTCAACTTGGTCTGTGTCAGTTTGCGGAGTTACCGCGCGCAGGCCGAGTCGAGGGTTGGCAGTCCGGGCGGCGGGCGGCGGGCTTGGGTCGCCTGCTCGAAGGCATAGGCGATGCGCAGCAGGGTCGGCTCGCTCCAGGCCCGGCCGGTGAAGGCGGCGCCGTAGGGGTAGTCCGGCGTCTCCTTGTCGCGCATCCCGGAGACGAAGCCGGCGGGCACCTGGATGCTCGGATAGCCGGCCCTGGCGGCGATCGCGGCACCGGTCGCGGCGGGAAACAGCACTGCGTCGAGCCGGTGCGCGTCCATATAGGCGTCAAGCCCCAGGGTGCGCGAGGCGCGCAAGTCCATCTGTCTTGCCGAGATGTACTCGGGCTCGCTCAAATCGCCACGCGTCGCCTCGGCGGCGAGAAAGATGTCCTGACCGAAGCGCAAGGCGCGGTCGGCGTGTCCGTTATTGAACGCAACGATCTCGGCAAGGCTCCCGATACCGGTCGCGGCGGCCCAATCGCGCAGATAAAGGTTCAGGTCGTGCTTCAATTCGTAAACGAAGACGATCGGCCGCCGCGCCGGCTGGTTCTTCGTCGCGCTCTCCGGGTTGCGATTGAGGATCGCCATCTCGGTGCCCGGGCCGCCGATCCATCCCTCGGTCGGGATGTTGGCACGCACAACTGTCGCCCCTTCGCGTTCGAGCACGGCGATCGCCTCGCGCATCACCGCGGCGGCGCGCTGCGGCAGCGGGCCGTAATAGAAGTCGTTCGCCGGATCGGAGGGATCGCTTGGCACGCCGATCCGGGCGCCCTTGAGTCCGTCCCTGTCGAGAAAGCTCGTGTAATCCGCGGGCCGCCGCAGTTCCGCGGTCGCCGGGTCTAGCGGGTCGGCAACGGCCAGCACGTTCAGCAGCAGCGCCGCGTCCTCGACTGTGCGCACCAGTGGGCCGGCGGTGTCCTGGCTGTGGGCGATCGGGACAATCCCTGCCCGGCTGATCAGCCCGACCGTAGGCTTGACCGTGACGACGCCGTTCTGGCTGGCCGGCGACAGCAGCGATCCCGAGGTTTCGGTGCCGATCGCCGCGGCCGCCAGCCCGGCTGCGACGGCAACTGCGGATCCCGAACTAGACCCGCCGGGCGGGACGATCGGCACGCCCTTGTCGTCGAGGTCGGGGGCGTAGGGGTTCCTGACCTGGCCGCCCAAGGAGCTGTAGCCCGCCGGCATGTCGATTGCGATGATGTTGGCGAACTCGGTCAGATTGGCCTTGCCGAGGATCACCGCCCCCGCCTGCCGCAGCAATTTGACCACGGTCGCGTCGTCTTTTGCTCGAAATCCCTCGAGCGCCAACGAACCGGCCGTGGTGTGCTGCGCGTCGGCGGTCGCGATGTTGTCCTTGATCAGGATCGGTATCCCTTCGAGCGGCCGGCGTTTTGCGGGCTCTCTCGCGTCTGATTGGGCCGCGATCGCGAGCGCGTCCGGGTTTATCTCGCGCACCGCATTGAGGCGCGGCCCGGCCCGGTCATAGGCCGCGATGCGCGTCAGATAAGCCTGCGCCAGTCCGGCGGAGGTCGTATCGCCCGCGGCCAGCGCCTGGCGCAGCTCACCGATTGTTGCGTTTTCGACGCACATGGTTCCCTCCGCACGGGCACCCAGTGCCGCCACAACCAGCGACAACGCCGCAATTAAGCAGCTGCGATGCGGCGCCCGCTGCACTCGTTGCGCTCCGCGACCTCATCCAGGATCGGATCAGCGCAGGATGGCGGCGATGTTACCGCCGTCGACGGTCGTGACATCGGCGGTGGTCTTCAAGGCCACCGCGTGGTGCAAGAAGGCCTGAGCGACATCCTCGGCGGTGACCTCGCGGCCGAGGAGATTGCCTGTCATGTAGCGCTGCTCGTCGACGCCGCGTGCCTTGGCGCGACCGGCAACCAGCTCCGGCGTCAGCAGCCCGCTCCTGATGCGATCGGCATTTACCGCGTTGGCGCGAATGCCGTCCGCTCCGTATTCGAGGGCATATTGGCGCACCAGCGCTAGCGTCGCCGCTTTTGGCAGCCCGTAGGGCCCGAAATCCGGGCCCGGATTGACCGCTTGTTTCGATACGTTGAATAGCAGGCACCCACCGGTGCCCTGCGCCAGCATGATGCGGACCGCGTTCTGCGCCACGGTCTGGTGGGCAAAAAAGTTAAGCTCGAAACTGCGGCGCAGCACGGCGTCTTCGACCTCACCGATGCGGCCTTGCCAAGCGGCGCCGGCGTTCGAGACAACGATGTCGACACCGCCGAAATGAGTGGCGAGGCTGTCGAACGCCCGGCGCACCGCCGTCCGATCGGTCACGTCGCATCCGACCCCGAGCGCCGTGCCACCGAGCTTTTTTGCTGCCGCTTGAGCCGCTGTGGCATCGATGTCGAACAACGCCACTTCAGCGCCTGCGTTGCTCATCGCACGCGCCGTAGCCAGACCGATCGTACCGGCGCCGCCGGTGACGACGGCGATTTGGCCAGCCAGCGCCTTTTCGTTGCTCTGGCCTAGCTTGGCCTGTTCCAGCGACCAGTATTCGATGTCGAAAAGATCGGCGTCGCTGACCGATTCAAACCGGCCTACCGCCTCGGCATCGGTGATGGTCTCGACGGTGGATTCGGCGATGTCCGCAGCAATCCGCGCATCCTTGGCAGTGCGCCCGAGCCCGAACAGACCAAGCCCAGGCACCAGGATCACCCGCGGCATCGGGTCGAGCTTCCGCTTCGGCGGGTCTTGGCGCGCGTTGTGGCGGGCGAAATAAGCATGGTACTCGGCAACAAAGCGGCCGACCGCCTGATGCACCGCCTCTTTGAAGGCGTCGAGCCGACCCGCCTGCGGGGCCAGCACGATCAGCGGATAGTTCTTGGTACGGATCGTATGATCCGGGGTTGCCACACCGGCCCGGCCGTAGCGGCCGAGCTCGGCCCCGTTCACGTAGTTGAGTACCGCCTCGCTCGAACGAAAATCGAGGACGAAGCGCTTATAGGACCCCGAGCCCGCCGGGTCGGCTATTGCACAGGCACCGCGCAGGATCGGCGCAACTTCCGCTGCCCCGGCGAGCGCATCCGGCAGCCGTGCCGCGGCAAATATGGTCTTGCGGTGGTGCGTAAGCCGTTCTTCGGCGAGCGAGACCGCCGCGATCATCCGCTCGTAAGCCTCCTGCGCCGTATCGCCGAAGGTAAATATCCCGTGCTTCAGCAGCACGAGCCCCTCGACGGCGGGATCCTCCTCGAAGACCTCCGCGGCTTTCCTGGCGAGCAGAAAACCTGGCATGATGTAGGGCACGAGGCCCATCCGCCGGCCATATAAGTCCGCGCACCGCTCCGCCGCGTCAGGCTGGTCGGCGAGGCTCAGCACCGCCGTCGAATGGGTATGATCGATGTATTTGTGCGGCAGGAAGGCGTGCAGCAATGTCTCGACCGACGGGTTGGGGGCCCCGGGATCGAGCAGGTTGGCGCGCTGCACCCGCACCATCTCCTCGTCGGACAGCGCCTCGCGCCCGCGCAGTTTGCGCAGCGGCGCGAGCCGCACGGCGGGGAGACCGGCCGGCTCGATCGCCGCCATGTCCCAGCCGCTGCCTTTGACGCAAAGGGACTCGACCTCCTCGTCCAGAAGGTCCTTCATTACGGTCTTGACCGAGGTGTTGCCGCCGCCGTGCAACACCAGCCTCGGTTCGCCGCCCAAGAGACGCGAGGTATAGACGCGCAGCGCTACATCGCGTCCGACCCCCACCGCGGCATAGTGGTCGATCAGCCGCTCGGCTTCCGCATGCGACCACAGACTACGCATTCTCGTTGACCTTTGCTGCCGACGAACGCCGGGCGATCAATGCAGCGCCCGATCCCGAGAAGCAAGGCCCCGGAGGCGGCGATCCGCTATATCCCTCGGATGCTGATCGGCGGGAGCTTCCGAAGGCAGCTTAGTGCTGAAACTCCAGCACGCGGTCGGTCTGTCCGCTGCCTTGCGGTTCGCCGCACAGGGCAACAGGTTCTTTGGGCGAAAAGCGGGTGGTGCTCTCCGGCGAAATCGCCTGGGCGTCGGAGCCTCCCGGCGAGACCAGCAGCGCGCAGGGCGCCCATCCACCTCCGATGCCACGGTTGCCGGGCAAAGCTGCAGATCATCCCGTCGATCATGTTTTCCCGCGTGCGGCGCAGCACCTGGAGCACATCGGCATGCGTCGTGCGCGGGTCGTCGTTAAAGAATTCGATCCGCCAATAGCGCTTGCCGCTGACTTCTCTAGCGGCTTGCAGAATGGGCTTCTGCAGCACTTGCCGGCCGCCGACCGCCTCGATTGCGCCGACCAGGCAATGGCGGCCATGGGCATCGCGTAGCCGGCCTTTGCACCACTGCTGCTCTGTTGCGAGCATGCGCTCCACCGCGCCGAGTTTGGCGATCGGCTGATTGTCAAAAGCGTCTATTCCGTCGAAAGGCATTCTCCGCACCTCCGAGCTGCGCATGTTTCACTGCCGCCCTCGCCCACCGCGAGCGGGGCGGTTGGTCCTGACTGTTTTAACTCGCGGCCCTTGCTGCCATTCCAGTCAGGGGAGGATTTTTCTCCGGAATGCAGCAAAAGTGAAGCGCCGCCGCGTAACAAATTGTTCCACGCGCTATGCTGCCAAATAGAGCACACCCCACCCCGGCGCCTCAACCGAATTTAGGCCGACCGGCCTCATCCTCCGCGGTCTCATTCTTCGTGTACGCGAACCGCTCGGTGCGGAACAGGCTGCGCTGAAACTCGAGGTAGGCCTCCTTGGTCATCGCCGGGCTGAACTGCGCCAGAATTTCTTTCGCCGAAGCCGCATCGCCATGGAGCAGGTCGATCGCGGTCATTGCCAATAGCTTGGCCGGCGTCAGGTAGCCGTGCCGGGGCTCGTTGATCCGCCAGTCGGCGCCGTGCGCCTTGCCCTCGGCGGCGACGACATAAGGGTGGATCACCGGCATCAAATGCGCGAGATCACCCATATCGGTCGACCCGGTACGGTGGCCGCCGATGTGGAACTGCCCCGGCCCGAACAAGGTCTCGACATTCGCGCCGAAGATCTCTCCGAACCGCTCGTCGTTGCGCTGCGGCAGGTACCCCGGGATCGTATGGATCTCGACCTCCGCGCCCATCGCCATCGCACCGGCGCGCAGACAACGGTCGACCTTTTTATTGGCATCGACAATCGCCTCGAGGGAGCCGCCGCGGACAAAGGTTTCCATCGTGACCTCGGCCGGCACGACGCTGACCGCATCGCCACCCTTGGTGATGATCGGGTGGATCCGGATCGTATCCTTCTCCCAGAACGTTTCGCGCTGGGCCGCGATCGCATTCATCGCAATCATCGCCGCGTTGAGCGCATTGACCCCGAGCTGCGGCAAGCTGCCGGCATGCGCTGCGCGACCGACGAAGCGGATGCGCTTGACCAGCGCACCGTTCGACGACTTGGCGAGAAAAGCGCGCGTTTCGGCGGCATCGCGCGAGCCGGTATGGATCATCATGGCCATGTCGATATCGTCGAAATGGCCCTTGGCGACGAGCTCGGGCTTGCCGAGCATGAATTCGATTTCGCCTTTCGCGACACGGGCCGCCCGCTCTTCGACGTCGATGAATTCTTCGGCCGGCACGGCGAAGAAAACGATGTCCCCGGCGAGGTGACCGGCGATCCCGGCTTCGGTCAATCCGATCGCCGCGCCCAGCATCCCGGCGATCTGGGCGTTGTGGCCACAGCTATGGGCTGCCCCGGTGATGGGGTCAGCCAGGGGGTGCTCCGAGGTCCGCAGGCTGTCGAGTTCGCCGATGAAGGCGAGCCGGGGGCCTGGTGATCCGCCAACGAGCCGGCCCTTGACACCGGTCAGCGCGAGGCCGGTACGCGGCGACAAGCCTAGAGCATTCATCCGCTCGGCGACCAGAGCGGCGGTCCTCATCTCGTTGAAGCCGGTCTCCGGATGGCGGAGGATCGTCTCGCCGAGATCGATGATCGTGTCGGCGTGGCGGTCGATGGTCTCGCAGACCGCGCGCTTCAACTGATCTCTGCTGCTCATTGGGATGCCTCTTCGTCGGTCTGTCGTCTTGCGGCCTCGATCTCCCAGTTAAACCGTATGACCCAAAAAGACCAGAGCCTCGCCGTCTCAATTGGCCGCTGGGTCGATCCGCCCGGTGGTCTGATAAGAAAGGGTGACGCGCCTTCCATTTTAGGCAAATTAAGAAAGAAATTTAGATAAAAATGTTCAATCTTTTTGTTTCCATTAACCATGTTTTGAATTGACATAATAAGTAAATAATTAGTAAAACCCAGCATAGGTTTCAGATTTCGTTAAGCACCCTCTGTTGATAGCAGCGATTCATGACAGGCTCTGACTTCCAGAGCATTGGGATACCCTGTGTTAGCAGCCGGCTGAGAGGAGATGATCATGACCCTCATCTACCCCAATATTGTCCCGGAAAACAATTTACGACTGCCGGATGCGCTGACAGTCAAGCATGGTCCGGCCCGTCTCCTCTCCCGATTTGTTCTTGAAGGCGACAAGGCGGCACGGCAGATGGGTCTTCGTTTGCGGCTGCGACATGATTTTGGCGAGCTGCTGTATTTGAACGAGCGGGAAGTCGCCCACGGCAACTGGTTCAAATTGGTTAATATGTACAATCCGGCGTATTGCGATTTGTCGCCCGAAAATTCCTATTGGATTTCCGGAGAAAACGAGGAAGGCGATATCGTGTTGACGCAAGCCGGACGGATTTATTACTGGCCGGAAACGAGTTTAAGTGAACAGGCGCACTCGATGTTCTATGCGGGGCACGACGAGGGCCAGCTTTGCAGTGTGACGGCGCCGGCGGCTGGGCGGATCGGCGGGGTCGTGTTCTGCGCCGGATCGCATTGGATACGGCCGGATTTTCGCGGGCGTCAGCTGTCTCATCTGTTGGCGAGGTTGGGCCGGGCCTATGCAATGTCGCGTTGGCCGGTAGATTGGGCGATCGCGCTGGTCAGCCCGATGCTCGTAACAAAGGGCGTCAGCGCCGGCTACGGCTACAAGCATGCCAGTCACAGCATTTTCTATCCCGCCTCACCCTGGGGCGACCTTGAGGTCGTCCTCGCCTATTTGTCCCAGAACGAAGCTTATGAGGACATTGCCGAATACCTCGCCACGGGAATATCCGGCTCGATGACCGATGGTTTGTCGACGGCGTCCGCCCGCAGACTCCGGGATGACAAGGTTACAAGCACCTCGTCGGAAGGCGTCTTCCACGGCAGCAGCAGTCTCTCGTAGTGCGTCGTAAAGGTGCCGGGCGGTCGTTGGATCGAAGCCGTCACATAATCGTAACGAGGCTGGCCGGTACTCGCGACGCTCTTGTAGAATTGCGATACCCATTGCCCATAGTTTTTATCCGGCTGATCTTGCACTTTTCCGCCGATTGCATGCAAATGGTAGTTGTCATCGAGCCAATTGTTGTGACCATCCCCAATAAAGCGGAATACGGGTTCGGCCCCACGCGGCTTCACCCCGACAATGATCAAACGCGACAGCAGATCCTTCTTGATTGCAAACGCGATTACACTGGGATCGAAGTGGCCGAACGACATTCTCCACTTTTGCGCCATCAACTGAAGTGGTCCCTGTTCGGATTCGTATAGCCTCAGGTAGTCCTGCGGCTCAACAAGGAAACGGTCTGCGTCTGACAGTGCAAATCTTGGCGCGCACAATTCAGAAAGCCGCGCCACGGCCAATTCGGCGGAGCAGATGATTTCCGACTTCCAACTAAGATCAAAATATTTCAACCGAAACAGCTTGATTTGTGACTTCAAGAGCTGTTGCTGAACCGCAAGCAGCGCGGGAATCTCGACGTTATGCGGATGCAGATCAATTTCGATTATCGAATTGTCGAGGATCTGAAATTTGAGGAATCCCAAGTTTTTCACGGCAAAGGCCGCGCCATCGTAATCGGGTTTCGGATCCCCCAATGCCGCGCGGAACTCGGCGCTGTCCTCGAGCATCCAGGTCCCCTCGGCGGAAACAAGCATCGTCAGGCGGTTCACGAAAGCCTCTCAGCGCCATATCCGGACAATTTTCCGGAGATCACCGACTTTATCCTATGGCATCTTAACAGGAGATGAACCGTCCGGCTCACCAAACAGTGATCTCGCCGATTACAATAAAATGTCGCCGATATATATTAAATTGTATTGGATTTTTTGCCGCCATCATTGACTTCGCAGAGCAACTGTTCGACTTTCCGAGCGAGCGTATACCTGATTATTAATCTAAACGGGCGCGGCAAGATTGGGGGCGGAGACTGGCGGAGCGGTAGATCCGAGCCGATTCAGGCATCACATCCCTGATCTCCGAGCCTGGCGGGCCGCGTCGCGCGAGCGCGCGTGCACCTACCCGCAACTCCCTCCAGCGGATTGGCAAAGCGCGGAGCGAATGAGCGTCGAGGCACGCGTCCTATCGAGTTCGGGCCGGCGGCAGGCGACAATGGCGTTGATGATCGCGACCGCCATGCAGGCCCTCGACACGACGATCGCCAATGTGGCTCTGCCTCAGCTCGAGCAAAGTCTCGGCGGCGGGATCGAGCTCGGCTCCTGGGTAATGACGAGCTATCTTTGCGCCTCCGCAATCATGGCCACTCTCACCGGTTGGTTGCGCCGGCGTTACGGCGCGCGGCCACTATTCATCGGTTCGATCGGCCTGTTCATCATCGCCTCCGGGCTCTGTTCGATTGCACCATCCTCTTTTGCGTTGATCCAATTCCGGCTGGTCCAGGGTACCGCAGCCGGCGTTATCCAACCTCTGGCGCAAGCGATCCTCCTCGATATCTATCCGCAGCACGATCACGGCCGAATACTCGCCATCTGGGGCGCAACCATCATGGCCGGCCCGATCCTCGGGCCCGTCCTCGGCGGTGTCATCGCCGACCTCAGCTCGTGGCGGTGGATTTTCGTTTTGAACGTTCCTCTCGGCTTGATCGCGATTTTGGGTCTAGGCCAGGTGCCATCGACGGTCGAGCTCGCCACCAAGGTTCGCATCGACGGCGTCGGCCTCGTGCTGCTGATCATCGGCGTAGGGTCGCTGCAGTTGGCACTTCAGCGGATGATCGGCCAGACTTGGCCGCCGTCCGCCGAGACGGCGGCAGAAGCCGCGGTTGCCATCTTCGCTTTGGCGGGTATCGGAATTCGCAGTCTCCGGTCACAGTTTACCCTTTTCAGGTTTCAGGTGTTTCGCAGTCTGAATTTCTCCGCGGCGGCGTCTTACAACTTTCTGGTCGGGGCGCTGTTGTTCACGACCATCGTATTCTTGCCGGCTCTGAGCGAGGGCCCGCTTGGCTACGATGCGACCCAGGCGGGCTTGGCGCTGTCGCCGCGCGGCATCGCGACGATGGCGACGATGCTGGCTGTCCATTACCTGATCGACAGGGTCGATCATCGAGCGTTGCTCGGGACCGGGATCGCCATTACCGCGGGGGCACTCATGCTGATGTCACGGGTGCCAGCCGATGGCGGCGGACTCTGGCTGGCTGCTGCGAGCGCGATTCAAGGAGTTGGGGTCGGGCTTCTATTCACCCCTCTGAGCACGCTTGCCTTTTCCACTCTTGGCGCGGAACTGCGCACCGATGCCGCCGGCGTCTACAGCCTGTTACGGCAACTCGGCTGTGCAACCGGCGTTGCTGTGATGACAGCTGTGCTGCAGGCGAGAATTCACGGCAATTCCTTGCCGGAATTTAATGCGCCGGGGGCCGGCATACCTTCATCCTCCGAGGCTGCGAGCCAGGGGGTGTTTGCTGCCTACACTGGTTGTTTTCAAACCATGGCGATCATAACCGCTGTTACGCTGCCCGGTATCCTGCTGTTTCGCGTGCCTCGGCCGGAAGCCGCAGCGCCAAGGGCAGCATGAACGGCTGCGGTTAAGCGCCCGCCATCAGCGGCTTTCGTTCGGTGGACAGAGAGATGCGTGCGATGGTCCCTTGATCCGCGCGGCTCTCTATCGCGAGTTTGCCGCCATGCGCTTCGATCAGGCCTTTGGTGATCGGCAGGCCCAGACCGGTGCCGCCATAATTGCGCGTCGTCGACGGTTTTGCTTGTCCGAAAGGCTGCAGAGCGCGTTCCAGCTCTTCTTCGGTCATGCCGATACCGTGATCCTCAAATTCGACGACGGCGAGGCCGGGTTCATCCGACACGACGCGAATACAGACCTGGCCTCCGTCTCGGGAGAACTTTATCGCATTGGACATGAGGTTTAGAAATATTTGTTTCATCGCGCGCTCGTCGGCCCATATCTCCACCTCCTCAACCGGCAGCTTGGTCACCATCTCGATGCTGCGGCTTTCGGCCCATTCCCGCATCATGCGGATGACTTCGCCGATCAGATGGCGTATGTTCAACGGCTCCTTTGATAGCTCGAGTTTTCCCGCCTCAATCTTGGACATGTCGAGTACATCGTTGATGATAGCCAATAGATGGAGGCTGCTTTTGTGAATGTCCTTCATATAATCTAAATATTTCTCGTTACCGAGCGGACCGAAGAGCTCGTGCGCAATAATCTCGGAAAATCCGATGATGGCATTGAGCGGGGTCCGCAGTTCATGGCTCATATTGGCCAGAAACTCGCTCTTCGCATGATTTGCCATCTCGGCCTGGCTGCGCGCCTGGATCAATTTCCGCTCGGATGCTTTGAGATCAGTTACATCCGAGTAAACCGAGACAATCGCCCCGTCCGGCATTGCGCGGCGGCTGATCTGCAGGATGCGCCCCCGAGGAGTCACGCGCTCCTTTGTTGTCGGTACGTCGCGGTAGAACAACTCGAGACGCTTGGTGACTTCGGCCGAGGGGTCGTCACGACCGAAGTCGCCGCGGACCGCCTGAAGCATCAGAATGTCGCGAAGCGGCGCACCAACCGTGAGGTCCGGCGGCAATTCGAGCAGTTCGCAGAAACGAGAGTTCCATGCAATCAACCGCCCCCGGCTGTCAAAGACGCTCAAACCCTCGCCGATATTCTCAAGCGTGCTCTGGAGCAGCCGAGCTTCTGCGCAACGCCTACGCCGAAAAGCAGATACCAGAAGCTTGACGAATGGCTTCACGACAGTGGCCGGTGTAGGAAGCACCATCGCGCGACCGCTCGCCGATGATTTACCGTAAACACCGAGCTTCTCGGGGTCGTCAACCACAGATTGCAACCCGGTCTATCGTGAGCTGGCGCGAAATTGGTACCCGGTAACCTGTTAATTTCTTATTATCATCCATTCTGTCATAAGATTGTCCAACATCCCACCTGATACGTTATGCGTACGTCCAATATCGGACACTCAAATTCCGGCCGTTAATGGGATCATCTTACCCTACGGGATTGCCGCTCATGAGGGTTGAGAAATTTCCAATCCGCAGCTATGCTGGATCCAAGGTGTGAGGCCGACGTTAATTACTGAACGCATTAGCAAAATTCCATTCGTGAGCGCCGCCAGCGGCGATCGTAAAGACCGCCGCTCCAGTATCGGAGGCCTCGCCGTGGTGAATGCGTGACGAGGCCGAATTCGCTGGAGTTGACGGAGAGTGCCCATGCAGTCGCAATCGACCACTGATGGACCGGCCGCTTCGTCCGAACTGCAAAACCTTGCCGCTGTTGATGGCGGCCTGCCGGTTGCGCCGAACGATCTGGAAAAGCTCGCACGCTGGGTCCCGAAAAAGGAGATGGCGTTGCTGGTTGAAGTCTGCGAACGGGCACAAGGCGACCCTGATTTGGCCAGACCGGCTCTTCTCCTGTGCTCCGCCTATGCGGAGAGGGTCGCGCGCATGCTGGATCAAGATCCGTTCCCGAACCTCACCCGCCGGATCGCCGAACGGTTGCAGGAGCTGCGTGTCAAAAGCGGTTTGTGAAGGCGACCGATTCCAGGCAGCTCCTCTCAATTGAGATGGCACGCGACCGTGCATCGCGGCGCGATCTCTTTGCGAACCGGTGCCGCCAACGATCCGCGAAAGATCCCTTCGTAAAGCAGCCTGCCAATGCCGGGCCAGGCAAAGATCACCTCGATGATCACCGCCGCATTGATCATGACAAGGAGATTAACGCCGGCCAGGGTAAATACCGGTATCAGCGTTTTTAAATGCATGCATAGCGAGTACGACATAGCCGGTACCTCGAGCATGCTCGAGCGGGTCAGCCTCAGCTATGCAAGAATGTCCTGCCCTTTCTCAAGCGGGGGAAAACCGCGCTCTCGGGAGGGGTCTGCCTTTTGTTCAAAACGCAGATCAGCGTGGCACTATCCGCCGGTAGAGGTGCCAGGTTGCGTGCCCGAGCATCGGCATTACGATGATCAGACCGAGAAAAAAAGGTATCGACGCGATCACTAGGCCGCCGGCGACGATAAGCCCCCAAGCAGCCATGGGCCCCGGGTTCATGAACACGGCGCGGAGCGACGTCAGGACGGCCGTGTCGACCCCCGCTTCCCGATCGAGCAGCAACGGAAACGATACCACGCTGATCGCCAGCACCAGTAAGGCAAAGAGGAAGCCAACTCCGACGCCTAGAGCGATCATGATCCATCCCGCCGGGGTGGCGAGCACGTCGTGCACGAAACCAGCGAGCGAGGCCGGCGAGGCCGGGCCGAGGGTGATCTCGTAAATCGCCTCGGCGGCGAGCAACCACAGCAGAAAGATCGCCATCAGCACCAGCCCCAGCACGACGATCGCTCCGAACGAGGGCGAGCGGAAGACCCCGAAAGCATCCGCCCAGGTGACCGCCAAGCCCGCTTCGCGGCGCCGGCTCATTTCATTGAGGCCGATCGCGGCGAAGGGGCCAACGAGAGCAAACCCGGAAGCGAGCGGGAAAACCAGCGGCAGCAAGTCGTAGCCGAATGCCAGCCGCGCCAGGAGGAGACCGACCAAGGGATAGATCACGCAAAGAAAGATGACGTCGGTCCGATACGCCGCGAAATCATCGATTCCCCTGGCGAGGACCTCTCGGAGGTCGAGCACCCCGATACGCCGGATAGCCGGCGGGGGAGAGTGCAGGTTGTCGCGTGTGCGGCGTCCGACTCGGCCTGCCGACTCGACGGCCGAGGCGGCATGCTTGAACTGATCGACGCCCCACTCGACTGGATTGCGTATGGTCATGACCGTTCTACCCCGAACCGTTGGTTCGAGGGCCGCGGGCCACCCGTGGCGGCACGCTCTGCGGCCTCTGGTCACGAGAGAACCGCGACCCGACGTTAATAATCTACGCCTTCAGTGCGGGAACGTAAACGGCTCACCGCGAGTTGGGGCTCCGCAATGCCCTTGCGGTGAAAACAGGGCGCCGATCACGATCGCATCACACCGTTTCATCGGGCGCTCCCGAGTGCCGCATCGCGCAATGATAAAACCTGCGGCCGGCGATCAGAAGTCTGCCGCATCGCGCGAACGAACCCGAAAATCGCCATGATCGCGTGATACGTCAGCATCTATGAAGATGAGCCGCCGCGATCTGATGGAGCTCGGACCCGGCGATGCCGCCGCGGCGCATGAGTCTCTGTCCGTTTACCGCGGCGATCAGCAGGTCCAGTTCGCTGTTTGTCGCCGTTATTCCGCTGCCGCTGCTTCAAAAATGCCAGGATATCTGCCGCGGCGGGCGGTCTTCTGGCTGTTATTTCGCTGTAATAACAGCCAGCTCAGCGATCGCTTGCGGAGCGCCCTCGAGCGGTTCGGCATTCTCGTGCCCTCACGTCGGGCGCGGGGCCGCGGCAAACTCGGGCACCGGCGCGACCAGTTGCCGCGACCGCATCGGCCGCAGCACGAAGAGAGCGAGCGCGACCACCAGGAAATTCATCGCGGCAGTGATGACGAACACCATGTGCCAGCTGCCGGTCGATGCCTTGATCAGGTTCGCCACCGGGACGAGAAAGGCCGAGGCGCCCTTGGCCGTATAAAGAAGGCTCAGGTTCGCGGTCGCGTATTTGGGCCCAAAGCTGTCCGTGCAGGTAGAGGGGAACAGACTGAAAATCTCGCCCCACGTCAGGAAAATCAACCCCGAGAAGATCACGAACGCCCAGGGCGCGGTGCCGAGCGAGCCGAGCAGCCAATAGCTGATCCCGCCGAGCCCGAATGCGATCGCCATCGTGTATTCACGGCCGATGTGATCGGAGACCCAGCCGAAGAGCGGACGCGCTGCGCCGTTCGCGACGCTGTCGACCATCAATGCAATGGTCAAAGTCGTGCCTCCCCACATCAACACGGTGTTGGCGACGTTGTAATCGCGGGCGATCAGCGCAATCTGAGCCGTCGCCATGAGCCCGCTCGCGGAAACCAGCACGAACATTACATAGAGGACCCAGAACACCGGCGAGACGAGCACCTCCCGTGGCGTATAGCTTCGCGATGTTTGGATGACCCTGACCGGCGCTCTGGTCGGGGTCTCGCCTGGGGCTGGAGCGCGCAACAGCCATCCCAAAGCGAAGACGATCGCGCCCTGGATCAGCCCGAACCAGAAAAACGCCGCCGCATAACCATCGGCGGCGATGACCGCGCGGATCGGAATGATGGTCAGCACGGCACCCGCGCCGAAGCCAGCCGCTGTGAGGCCCACCGCGAGACCGCGGCGGTCAGGAAACCATTTCACCGAATTGCCGACGCACGTCGCATAGACGGCACCGGCGCCGGTTCCGGTGATGCAGGCCCCGAGATACAATATCCACAACTCGTCGGCGTAGGAGTTGAGGATCCAGCCGATCGCGACCAGCACGCCGCCGACCGCCACCAAGAGCTTCGGTCCGAGCCAGTCTGCCAGCCAGCCCGCGATCGGGGTGAGCCAGGTTTCCAGCGCGACAAACAGGCTGAAGGCGACCTGGATGTCCACAACCGCCCATCCATGCGTTTGTTTGATGGGGTCGACAAACAAGGTCCAGCCATATTGCAGATTGGCGATCATCACCATGCAGATGATGCCCGCCAACAGCTGCATCCAACGGATTGAGGCGGGCCGGCTTGCAGCCGGAGCGCTGGCGTATGCCATATCGGATTCCTCCCTCTAGTGAGTCTGTTCTTGGGTCCGAGATTGTACCATAGGTTGATACTGTGCTAGAACTGTCGAACGGATTTCATCCGCCTCCGTCTACCAACTTCCACCGAGCGCGTCGATTCTCATGAGCTTTGTTGGCCGTATCATCGCCGGCGCCCGTGACCTGTCGTTTGGCGGCCCGCTCGGCAATCTGCTCACGGGCGCAGCGCGTCTCATCCCGAGCTGGCTGCCGCCGCACGGCCACGGCGAGGACGCAAATGGCGACCCGCGCCGCCGCATCGCGTTCACGATCGCCGTGATTGCGCTCGGCGCCAAGATGGCCAAGGCCGACGGCGCGGTGACCCGCGACGAGGTCGCCGCCTTCGGCGAGGTCTTTCAGGTACCGCCGGGCGAAGAGGACCATGTCCGGCTCGTCTTCGATCTCGCCCGGAAGAGCACCGCTGGGTTTGAGAGCTACGCTCGACAGGTCGGCCGGCTGTTTGCGGATGATCGGGCAGTGCTCGAAGACCTTCTCGGCGGCCTCTTTCACATCGCCCTCGCCGATGGCCGCGTCTGCTCCGCCGAGGACGATTACCTGCGCGACGTCGCGCGGTATTTCGGCTTCGACGCCACGGATTACGCCCGCATTCGTGCCCTCCACGTCGGCCCGCGAACGGATGGCGCCGAAGATCCCTACGCAATTCTCGGAGTGTCGCCCGGGACCCCCCTCGGCACAATCCGCGAGGCTTACCATCGTCTGGTGCGTGAGAGCCATCCTGATCTCGTGATCGCGCAAGGGCTGCCGCCGGAATGCGTCACGCTGGCGACGGCCCGGATCGCGCGGATCAACGCCGCTTACGACCAAATTGCCAAGAGCAATGCGCATCCGGAGTGATCCAGTTGCCGGCAATGGAGCGCTGCTCGCCAAATCACGGCCCCCGTCCCAAACGGGCGCGGATCGACATGCTGGTGCTCCATTATACCGGCATGGTTTCTGCAGCGGCAGCGTTAGAGCGGTTGTGCGATCCCGACGCCCGCGTCAGCGCGCATTATGTAATTGAAGAGAACGGTGCGATCTGGCGGCTCGTTCCCGAGAACCGACGAGCCTTTCACGCGGGAGCTTCTTGTTGGGAGGGCGAAAGCGACCTCAATTCCGTTTCCCTTGGGATCGAAATCGTCAATCCCGGCCACGAATGCGGATATCGCCCGTTCCCCGAGGTGCAAATGTCATCCGTCGAACGGTTGTGCCAGGAGCTGATCGGCCGCTATTCGATCCCGCCGCATCGGGTGGTCGGCCATTCGGACATTGCCCCGACGCGTAAGAGCGATCCCGGCGAGTTGTTCGACTGGGCCAGCCTCGCCCGCGCCGGCATTGGGATCTGGCCACCTTCAAAGCCTGCACCTAGAGGGTTCAGCATCGATCCTGCCGAGTCGACTCGGCCACCTCTCATCGATTGGATATTGCGCGAATTTGGAGTCGCAAACGCCTGCGCTCGTCGCCTTTCAACGCCGCTTTCGACAAAGCTGCTGCGACGGCCGGCTCGACGCCGAAACCGCCGCCCGCCTCTCGGAGGTGAGGGAGGCCTTCGTGCGATCGAGGGCGTCGGCAGGAAGCGCGGCTCACCGTTCGAGCTTCAAGGCGTCCTGCAGTCCTTGCAAGTAATCGAGCTGTCACACCCCGCACAAGTGCAGAAAAAGCCGCGTCGGTTATATCGTAAAATCCTTGATTCCGGTCTCAGCAGGTGCCCTCCCGGCGAGCGGCTATTCTCGCTGCTTTTTGGGTGTCCGGCTGTGAACCGGATCACGCAACCGAATTAAAATGTCGATCGCGCGGCCCGGACGGCGCGTCGAAAGGATCCACGATGCGCTTCAATTCAACCGAGAAGGACGGCGTGTTTCGGCCTGCCGCCGGACAATTTGGCCGGCTTGGTGATGGGCAATCCGCCATACTCCGTCTTCGCGCACAAAGAAGTTGCTGGCGGCGAGCGTGCCGCCTTCGAGCTCCTCCTCGCACAGCACCAACGCCACGTCGCCATAAAGAAATGCGTGCTCGTCAAAACAGGAGATGCGTGGCGCCCCGGGGTTCGACAGGATCCCGGCCCAGCTCTCGATGATCGCGTCGCGGTCTTTGAGCGCCGTCCATCCCGGGTGAAGGCAGGCGACCGGCGCCCGTTGGGCCCAGAGCGCGTCCATGGCCGCGAGATCACGCGCCGCAAACGCCCGGTAAAACTCGAGATTGGCCGCAAGCACGGCATCCTGGTCGGTCATCGCGATCCCCTAATCTGGCGTCAAACCATACGATGGTGGCGCGCATGTCGCCAGTCGATCGACAGGAATGCCTATCGTTTAGGCGTCGCATCGTGTCCATCTCTTGGCTGGGGGGTACCGGCGCGCTGGGTGATTGGCCTCGATTTTGCTTCCCTCACCGAGGCCGGCCCCCGGGCCGAGACACGCAAACGAGGGAGGCACCAGGTGTTGAGCAGAATTTGGCACGCCGCAGCCGCGGCAGCCATCATCGCGAGTGCGCCGATGGCAGCGACGGCCCAGAGTGGAGGAACAATCAAGATCGGAGTCCTGCATTCGCTGTCGGGCACTATGGCGATCAGCGAGACGACCCTGAAAGACACCATCCTGATGATGGTCGACGATGTGAACAAGAAGGGCGGGCTGGTCGGCAAAAAGGTCGAGGCGGTCGTCGTCGATCCGGCTTCCAACTGGCCGCTTTTCGCCGAGAAGGCGCGTGACCTGTTGTCCAAAGACAAAGTCGCGGCGGTGTTCGGATGCTGGACTTCAGTGTCGCGGAAATCAGTTCTGCCGGTATTTGAGGAACTCAACGGTCTCTTGTTTTATCCGGTGCAATACGAAGGTGAGGAAAGCTCGAATAACGTCTTTTATACCGGCGCAGCGCCAAATCAGCAGGCGATCCCCGCGGTCGAATATCTGATGAGCCCCGAAGGCGGCTCGGTAAAGCGCTGGGTTCTAGAGGGCACCGACTACGTCTATCCCCGCACCACCAACAAGATCCTCGAGGCTTTCCTCAAATCGAAGGGGGTGGCGCCAGAGGACATCAAGATCAACTACACGCCCTTTGGGCAGTCCGACTGGCAGACCGAGGTGGCCGCGATCAAGAGTTTCGCTTCGGCCGGCAAGAAGACGGCCGTGGTCTCGACAATAAACGGCGACGCCAATGTGCCTTTCTACAAGGAACTCGCCAATGCCGGCATCAAAGCGTCCGATATTCCGGTGGTCGCGTTCTCGGTCGGTGAAGAGGAACTGGCCGGCATCGACACGAAAAACCTGGTTGGGCATCTGGCGGCCTGGAACTATTTCCAATCGGTGAAAAACCCGACCAACGAGGCCTTCATCAAGCAGTGGCACGATTACATCAAGAATCCGAAGCGGGTGACCAACGACCCGATGGAAGCCCATTATATCGGGTTCACAATGTGGAAGCAGGCCGTCGAACAGGCGGGCACCACCGATGTCGATGCGGTTCGCCAGGCGATGTATGGCCAGAAGGTCAAGGCCCCGAGCGGTTTTGTCGAGGTGATGAACACCAACCACCATCTGTCAAAGCCGGTAATGATCGGCGAGATTCAGGCGAACGGGCAATTCGACGTCGTTTGGCAGACCAAGGATGCGATCAAGGCAGACGCCTGGAGCCCCTACCTCGCCGAGGATAAGGGTAAGGTCGCCGACTGGACCTATCCCTGGGTCTGCGGCAACTGCACCGCACCCAAATACACGGATTGAGGCGCAGGGGAAGTCCTGAGGTGCCTAACCCTGCCAATCTTTCCCTCTCCCCCCGTAAGTGGGCGGAGAGGGAAATAGGCTGGGTGCAGGTCCATCTCGCGTGGCTCGCCGTGATCTCTCTTATATTGCTCGCCGCAGCATTCCCGGCGCGCGCCGATGAGTTCGCAACTCTCGTCTCCGCTCTCGGGGCTGACAGCTTTGTCGAGAAAGCGCAGGCGATTACTGCGCTCGGTAAGCTCGGTGACGGGCGGGCCGTTGCGGTTCTTACCGCGTTGAACGACGGCCGCCTGCTCAAAGCACCGGATGGCCGCGTTATGGTCTCCGATGCGACAAAGCTCATCGACCCGCTGACCGGGGCCGATGTCCCCGAGCTTAAGGCAGACGCGCTCGACCGAATCCGGGTCAACAATCGCCTTCGCGGCATTATAGAGGGCGCGCTCGGCGGGCTGACCCTTTTCAGCGCCGATCCGGCTGCCCGACTCGGCGCGGCTCGGGATGCGCTGCGATATCCGTCGGCCGACGAGGCGGCCTTGCTTGAAAAGGCCATAGCCGCCGAAAAGGATTCCGAGATCCGCGCGGCGATGGAGCAGAGCCTCGCGGCGGCGCGGCTCGTCTCAGGCGCCAAGCGGGAGAGGCTCGCCGCAGCGCGTACGCTCGGCACAACCACCGACCCGCAAATCAAAAATCTGCTCGCCGAGGTCCGCGCCGCACCGGATACCGACCCCGAGGTGCGCCAGGCGGCGGATACTGCGCTTGCCTCGATCAACAACCGTCTCTGGCTGGTTGGCCTTGCCGCCAATTTGTTTCAAGGCATCAGCCTCGGCAGCATCTTGCTGCTCGCCGCGATCGGTCTTGCGATCACGTTTGGCGTCATGGGGGTCATCAACATGGCGCACGGCGAAATGATTATGCTCGGCGCCTATGCTGCCTATGTCTGCCAGCAATTTTTCCGCGCCTTTCTGCCACCCGGGTGGATCGACGCCTATCTCGTCGTCGCGGTGCCGGTGGCGTTTCTGTTTGCCGCGACGGTCGGCGTGCGTGCTGGAACGCAGCGTCATTCGTTTTCTCTATGGCCGCCCCCTCGAAACCTTGCTCGCCACCTGGGGCGTCAGTCTGATCCTGCAGCAGGCAGTGCGGTCGATTTTCGGTTCGCCGAACAAGGAGGTATCCAACCCCAGCTGGATGACCGGGGGCTTCGACCTGATCGGCGGTTTCACGATTACCCGGAACCGCATCGTCATCATTCTCTTCTGCTTTGTCGTCTTAGGGGTGCTGGCGCTCATACTCAACCGCACCAGGTTTGGCCTGCAGATGCGCGCGGTTACGCAGAACCGTCCGATGGCTTCAGTCATGGGCATTCGTACCGCGCGGGTCGATGCCCTGACCTTTGGGCTCGGCTCGGGCATCGCCGGGATGGCCGGGGTAGCGCTTAGCCAAGTCGGCAATGTCAGCCCAAATCTCGGCACGATTTATATCGTCGACAGCTTTCTCGTCGTCGTGTTCGGCGGGGTTGGCAATTTGATGGGGACCCTGGTCGGCGCGCTGTCGCTCGGCATCGTCAACAAATTTCTCGAACCGGTCGCTGGGGCGATCCTCGGCAAGATCGTCGTGCTGGTGGCGATCATCCTGTTCATCCAGGGACGACCTCGCGGACTTTTCGCCCTGAGGGGCCGAACCGCGGAGGCGGGGGGCTAATTGGTTTTGGCGTACCATCCTGTGGGCAGGACACTGTGGAGCCCTGGCTTCTGGGCGGCCTTTCTCGGGTGCGGGCTGCTGCTCGCCGCGGCGATTTCAGCCATCAATCTGTGGATGCCGCCGAATTCGGCTGTCGCGTTGCCCGATTACGTGATCCCCTTGTTGGGCAAATATCTTTGCTATGCCCTCCTGGCGCTGAGCCTCGATCTGATCTGGGGATATGCGGGGATTCTCAGCCTCGGTCAGGGTGCGTTCTTCGCACTGGGCGGGTACTGCATGGGCATGTACCTGATGCGGCAGATCGGCACTCGGGGGGTATACGGCAATCCGCTGCTGCCTGATTTCATGGTTTTCCTCAATTGGCAGAAGCTGCCGTGGTTCTGGTGGGGGTTCGACCATTTCGCTTGGGCTGCGGCGATGGTGATCCTGGTTCCCGGCCTGCTCGCGCTGGTTTTCGGATGGCTCGCCTTCCGCTCCCGCGTCACCGGGGTCTACCTGTCGATCATCACCCAGGCGATGACCTATGCGCTGATGCTCGCCTTTTTCCGCAACGACATGGGATTTGGCGGAAACAATGGGATGACCGATTACAAGGACATCCTCGGCTGGGATGTGCACCAGCCGGTGACCCGGCTGAGCCTTTACCTCGCCTCGGTCGCCGCTCTGGGGCTCGGCTATCTGCTGTGCCGATATATCACCTCGTCCAAGCTTGGTCGGGTCTTGTTGGCTCTGCGCGATGCCGAAAGCCGGGTCCGCTTTCTCGGCTATTCGGTGACCAACGCGAAACTGTTCGTCTTCACGGTCTCGGCGGTTCTTGCGGGCGTAGCCGGCGCGCTTTATGTCCCGCAAGTCGGCATCATCAACCCAAGCGAATTTTCTCCCGGAAATTCGATCGAGATCGCCATCTGGGTCTCGGTCGGCGGGCGAGGGACATTATCGGGGGCGATCGTTGGCGCGCTCCTCGTCAACGCTGCGAAAACCTGGCTGACCGGCGCGGCCCCCGAAACCTGGCTGTTCGTGCTAGGCGCTATGTTCGTAGCGACGACGTTGGTGTTTCCGCGCGGGATCGTCGGACTTTTGCGCCAGGCCCGCTGGACCCGGCTGCGAGCGCCTGCTCCCGTCGCGGCAGGAGAGCAGGCGTGAAGATGGCGAGCACCACCGATGCTCTTCTCTACCTAAACGGCGTCACGGTCAGCTTTGACGGGTTCAGGGCACTGAACGAGCTCTCCTTGATTGTCGAGCAAGGCGAATTGCGCACGATCATCGGCCCGAATGGCGCGGGCAAGACGACGATGATGGATGTGGTCACCGGCAAGACCCGGCCCGATTCCGGTGAGATCTTCTTCCAGGGCACGGCGGATTTGACCCGCCTCGACGAGGCGGAAATCGCCAATCTCGGCATCGGCCGCAAATTTCAGCGGCCGACCGTTTTCGAAAACCTGACCGTCTTTGAAAACCTCGAACTCTCACTGGCAGACAGCCGCACCACCTGGGGAACCCTGTTTGCCCGCCTGAACCCCGACCGCAGTGATCGCATCGCCGCTACCCTTTCCCGCATCGGACTGACCGAGCAGAGCAATAGGTCTGCCGGCGCCTTGAGCCATGGCCAAAAGCAATGGCTGGAGATCGGCATGCTGTTGATCCACGACCGCACGCTGTTGCTCCTCGACGAGCCGGTCGCCGGCATGACCGACCGCGAAACCGAAGAGACGGCCGAGTTGATCCTCGATCTCGCCAAGGACCGCACGATTATCGTTGTCGAGCACGACATGGGGTTTGTCCGCAGCCTCGGCGCGCGGGTGACCGTGCTGCACGAGGGATCTGTCCTGGCCGAAGGTTCGATCGACCATGTTCAGGACGACCCGCGCGTGATCGAAGTTTATTTGGGCCGCTGAGCGGTGTTGTCGGTCGAAGCCGTCGATCTCTATTACGGCGCGAGCCACACCTTGCGGCGCGTCAGTCTGACGGCGCGGAAGGGCGAAGTGACCTGCATCCTCGGCCGCAACGGCGTCGGCAAGACCAGCCTGCTGCGGGCGATCTGCGGGCTCCAGCCGATTCGCTCAGGGCGCATCTGTTGGGAGGACCGCGTCCTCAACGGGCTTCCGCCGCATGAACGTGCGCGCACGGGCCTGGCACTGGTGCCACAAGGCCGCGAGATCTTCCCGCGCCTCACGGTCATGGAGAACCTGGCGACCGGCTTCGCGCCACTGACGCGCAGCATGCGCGATGTTCCGGACGAGATCTTCGCTCTCTTTCCAGTGTTGAGGGAAATGCTGCACCGCCGCGGGGGTGACCTGTCGGGTGGCCAGCAACAGCAGCTCGCCATTGCCCGCGCCCTAGTCACCCGGCCGCGCCTCTTGATCCTCGACGAGCCGACCGAAGGCATCCAACCCTCGATCATCAAGCAAATCGAGCGGGTGATCCGCGCCCTCGCCCAACGCGGCGACATGGCGATCTTGTTGGTCGAGCAGTATTTCGAATTCGCCCGCGACCTTGCCGCTTCATACCTGGTCATGCAGCGCGGCGAGGTAGTGCTGTCGGGCCGCCGCGAAAAAATGGACGAGGCGGCGGTGCGCAGCTATCTGACCGTCTGATCGCCTAGATGACTTCGACAGGCGGCGTAAAGATATAACCGGTGCCGCGCACCGTCTTGATCATCATCGGTCTTTGCGGATCGTCCTCCAGCTTGCGCCTCAGCCGTCCGACCTGGACGTCGATCGTACGGTCGAAAGGTCCCGCCTCACGATTGCGCGCAAGGTCTAAAAGCCGATCCCGGCTCAGCACTTGATTGGCGTTGTTGACAAACGCGGCGAGCAGATCGAACTCTCCAGTGGTAAGCCTGACTTCCTTGCCCGAAGGCGAGTAGAGCTCGCGGCTCGACAAATCGAGGTTCCAGCCGGCAAATCGTGCCTTTGAGCGCGCCGCAGCCGTCTGCCTTTCGGTAGTGCGCGACGAAGCACGGCGGAGCACGCTTTTGACCCGGGCCAGCAGCTCGCGCAAGTGGAACGGCTTTGGCAGGTAGTCGTCCGCACCCATCTCGAGACCGATGATGCGGTCGACGATCTCGCCCCGCCCGGTTAGGATGATGATCCCGACACTCGATTCCTGACGCAGCGAGCGGGCCAGAGTCAGTCCGTCCTCACCGGGCAGCATCAGATCCAGAATGACGAGATCGACCGGGGATTGCGCCATCACCCTGCGCATCTCGGCGCCGTCCTGAGCGGTAGAAACCCGGTAACCCTCGCCGGACAGATACTCCTGGACGAGATCGCAGATTTCGCGCTGATCGTCGACAATTAGGATGTGACCGTTGTCAGTCATGCCGGCGAGCTTCCACTACCTCCCACCGCGGTCCGCCCCGCCGACAATAGCGCGGTCAGGCGAACCGGGGTCTCGCTTTTGAGCAGCATACATATAGTTACAAAATCTTACAGAAAACCAGTCGCCATGACATTATCGGCTTACGCCCCGCCCCTAAACTCGGCCGCGTTCGGATCGGCTGTCCCGGCCGATCGTGAAAGCCGGAGGAGCACCTGTGGCCGACACTTACCATGCCATCGAAGCGGAGATTCCGCGGCTGAGACGTTACGCACGGGCGCTGACGCGCGATGTTGTCAGCGCCGACGATCTCGTACAGGACTGCCTAACCCGCGCCCTTGGCAAGTTGCATCTTTGGCAGGAAGGGTCCGATCTTCGCGCTTGGCTGTTCACAATCTTACATAACCAATATGTCAATCATATAAGGCGGGCCGTACGGGAAGGCGCCGCAGTGGCGTTGAACGAAACCGAGCCGATGCTGAGCCGCGCGCCGCAGCAAGGCAAGCGGCTCGAGCTGCGTGACCTGGAGCGCGCGATCACCCAACTGCCGGAGGAGCAGCGTTCAGTCATCTTGCTCGTCGGTTTGGAGGGGATGCGCTACGAAGAGGTTGCCGCGGTTCTGGATGTGCCAGTCGGGACGATCCGCTCGCGATTGTCGCGCGGGAGAGAAGCCCTGCGCAGGCTCACCGGCACTGTGCCGGATGGGAATGCCGAAGCTGTCATTAGCGAATCGAAGCCTCCCTGCGGCCCGCCCCGGCATTCGCGCGGCCTCGCTCTGCGTTCCCAAGTCACGGTCGACAGTGCACGTCTCCCGCGGCGGCCGCGCCCCGGCATAGCCAAGGCGGCGCATATGGCAGGCTCGGTGTAGTTCTGGAAGGCTCGCTCCGCGACGTACACAATTTAACAGCCATCACCTGGAACCTTTTTCTGGAGAGCGAGTTAGCCCGCTAGGCGAGGCGCCGGACACTCGCCTCATATTCGCAGTCCGGCTTGGCAAAGTCTCCCTGTCGCGGGTTTGCCACCCGCAACCTTACCGGTGTCGGCTAACGTCGACGCCGGTTCTTTTTTGCGCGGACAATTCGCCCGCGCCGCCTGCGGGAACAGGCCGGGGAGGCTGGTTGTTCGCGGGTGGATTCAGCGCAACAGCAAGGAAATCGATGATGTTGGGACGCCACGTTTATCGGGTTCATCCAACCGAGCAGGGTTGGACAGTGACGAAGGAAGGAGAAAATCACCCACGCAGTGGATTTCCGGACCGTGAGCAGGCAATCGCCGAGGCCGTCCGACTGGCCGAATCCGACGAGCCCGCCAAAGTGACCGTCGACACCGGCGACGGCACTATCGCCGAAGAATGGCTTTTTGGCAGCGACCCCGTCGCGGAACTGGGGGCCTGAGCGTTCTTCTGCGCCCACCGTGATCAAGCTGACGACTATTCCCAACGCGCGACTTCGTCAAAGGCGAGGCGCGGCAACCTGGGGTGCAACCGGTCGCGATCGCCATAGCCGATATTCAACAGAAAGTTTGTACGCCATCTTCCGCCGGGGAAGAATGCGGCATCGACCTTGGCGGCGTCGAAGCCCGACATCGGCCCGCAATCGAGCCCTTGCGCGCGCAATGCCAGTATCAAATAGGCACCCTGCAATGAGGAATTGCGCAGAGCGGTCTCTTCGGCGAGTGCGGGATCAGTCGTAAACCATTCCCGCGCGTCGCTGTGCGGGTAAAGTCGCGGCAACAGCTCGAAGAATTCCCGATCATACGCGACGATCGCGGTAATCGGCGCCGTGCGCACCTTCTCGTAATTGCCCGACGAGACGCAGGACAGCAAACGTTCTTTGGCCTGCGGGCTGCGCACCAGGACCAGACGCAACGGCTCGCAATTGGCGCTAGTCGGGCCGAGCGAGGCCAGTTCGAACGCGGCCTGGACTAGCCCTTCCGGCACCGGCTGCTCCTGCCAATACGAGAAAGTTCGCGCTTGATTGAACAGCTGCGCAAGAACACCGCTCACCATTGATCTCCATACGCCGTGTACCTCGCGCATACTGCCGCGCGACGCCTCCCGGACCAAGGTGCGAACGGTGTATGCTCCGCTCGAACGAAGCGAGGCGAATCGACAGCAGGAGCGAGCGCGATGCCCGATTTCGGGAAGCGAAGGGTTGGACGGACTTCGGTTGAAGTGACGGAGCTAGGGCTCGGCTGCGCCACCCTCGGCGGCAGCCGCATCGCGGTCTCTCGGCAAGAGGCCGAAGCCATCGTCGGTGCCGCCTGGGCGGCTGGAGTTTCCTATATAGATACCGCCCCCTACTACGGTGCCGGCCAGGCCGAGCGTTGCGTCGGCGATGCGATGCGATGGGTTCCGCGCGACGAATGGGTGCTCTCGACAAAGGTCGGACGGCTGCTGCGTCCTAGCCGGACCCCGGCCGAGAGCATCGAACGCCGTCAGCCGCTGCCGTTCGACCCGGTCTACGACTACTCCTATGATGGGGTCATGCGCTCGTTCGAGGACAGCCTGCAGCGGCTCGGGCTGGCGAGGATCGACATCCTCTACGTGCACGACATCGGCGCGATGCAGCATGGCCAGGAAGCCCATCCCGGGCTGATGCGCAACTTGCGCGACGGCGGCTATCGCGCGCTCGAAAAACTGCGAGCCGCCGGCACCGTGCGGGCGATCGGCATCGGCGTCAACGAGCGGGAGGTGTTGCTCGAGGCGATGGAATGGGGTGATTGGGACGCCTTCCTGCTCGCCGGCCGCTACACCCTGCTCGAGCAGGCGCCGCTGGAGGATTTGATCCCGAAATGCGAGAACGCCGGCACATCGATTGTCGTCGGCGGCCCGTTGAATTCCGGCATCCTCGCCGGCCGCGACACCTGGAACTACAAGGCGGCGCCGCCCGAGATCGTCGCTCGGGTCAATGCCATCGAGGCGGTCTGCGACAACCATCGGGTGCCCTTGGCGGCCGCAGCGTTGCAGTTCCCGCTAGCACATCCGGCGGTGGCGGCAGTCATTCCGGGTCCGCGGAACGTCGAAGAGTTCCACGCCAATGTGAGGCTCCTGCGCTATCCGATACCGGCCGCGCTGTGGGCCGATCTTCGCGACGCCGGGCTGCTCCACCCCGACGCGCCGACGCCGGCCGGCTGATCGGGGAGATCGACCGATGACACGAAAGGCGCGGATCGCCCATTTGGCCGGCCCCAATGCCACGATCCAGAATACCCCGCCTCTGGTCACCTCCAACAAGGCGAGGGCGAAGCACCAGCTCCCTCCACGGATGAACCCGGATGGCAGCCCGGCGCGGTTCGATGTGCTGCGCGCACAGCGCTTGGCAGCGCCGGTCACTGTGTATGTCGAGCAGTTCAGCGCGCATCCGCTCGAAGCCGACGCGGCCGAGCTTTACGGCCCTCCGGACGGCTACATCGGCAGCGCCGGGCAAGTGCACCGGGACCGGCAGAGCGCCGACGACAAGCCGGTATACGAAGTCGAGCTGCGTCCGGAAGACGGGCTCTACCCCCTGCCCTACATGGCACTGCAGGCCGACGGCGCACCATGGGAAGAGGAATGCGCCTTCCCCAATGCTCCCGAGCCAAAGGCACGGCAGGGCTTCTTCCCCGACGGCTCGCGCAGCTTCGAGGAGATCGACCGGCTGCAGATCGGTGAGCACGGCGCCGGAAACCTGATTTCCGGCAAGGCCGAGATCGACTTCTATCGCGTCCTGCCGCCGTCGGGCTACACGAAGGGCCTGTCGGCCGACCGCCGCACCGATGCCGGCGCGGGCGACATTCCGCCCGAGCGGCGCGGCGTCGATTTCTTCCCCTACAAGCCCCCTCACCTCGCCGCCTCGGCACCGCGCTCTGCGTTGGCGCGGGCGACCAACGCCGTCCAACAGATCCTCGCAAGCCACAAATATGACGGCGCGATCTGGACCGAGGGCAGCCCCCGGATCGAGGAGTCGATCTACTGGCTCAATCTGCTGATAGACACGACCGTGCCGATTTGCGGCAACGCCGCTCAGCGGCCGCACGGTATGGTCAGCAATGACGGGCCGAAGAACATCGTCGACTCGATCGAATACATCGCCTCTCGAGTTTGGCAGGACGAACAAGGCCGCAACCAGGCCGGCGCGGTCCTGATCCAAGAGCAGCGGGTGTTCGCCGCCCGCGCTGTCCAGAAGGCCGATGCGCGACCGGGCGGTTATGTGGCGACCGGCGGTCACGGCGGGATCCTCGGCGCCGCCGGCCATGACGGCCCGCCCCTCCTGCACTATCTGCCGACCGCGCGCCACACCTGGCGATCCGAGGTGAACCTCACCTCGTTACCGTCCCAGGTTACCGGGGTGCGCCGCGAGGCCTCTCGCATCGTCAACGATTCCCGTCGCCATCAAAGGGGCGGACGGGGCGCTTGCTCGACACGGCTATCCCCAAGGTGGCGATCGCCAAGGACGCCAGCTATTGGGACGACGACAACCGGCCCGATCCCGAGGCGGAAGTCGATCTTGTCGCGTTGATCGGACACATGCTGAAATCGGCGCCGCTTGCCGGCTTTGTCGTCGAGGGATTTACCCCTTACGGCAGGCCCGCCTCAACTGCACGGCACCGGCTGATGCTTCGCGCCGTGTACAGCGGGCTTCCGGTCGTCCGCGTCGGGCGCGGCAACACCGAGGGCTTCGTGCCGCTCCACGACCGCTGCTTCATCGGCGGCTCGAACCTGACCGCGACAAAGGCCCGGCTGCTGCTGATGGCCTGCCTGATGAAATTCGGCAGCCTGCCGCCGGCGGCCGACCCGGATCACCCCACCTCCGCCGAAGCCGCCGCCATTGGCGAGAGGGTCGCCCTGTATCAAGCGATCTTCGACAGCCATTGAGCTGCCGGGCGGCTGCCCGCCGACCAGCTTATCTCGGGCGGGTCCAAGGCGGAAACAACTCGTCGGGATCGTTGACCCACACAAACGGGATGCCGTGCTGATCGGCGCAGTCCACGGCGAACCGAAAATCCGCCTCTATCGTGTTGCCGAACTTGCTCTGGTCGATTGCTCTTCCGCTTTCGGGGAAGCGCCAACTCCCAAGAGCCAGATCGGACATCGGTCGGGCTCCGGTAGACTTTGAACTCGATGTACCGGGCGCCGCCCGCCTCTTCCTTCCCGTCGATGACCGCAACCACAGCCAACTCCTCCATGCCGATGCCGTAGGATGTGCTGCGGAAGGTGCGATCACGAAACCGCCGGGTCGCAACCCAAGGAAGTACTGGTCGGAGTGAGAGGATTTGAACCTCCGGCCCCTGCCTCCCGAAAGCAGTGCTCTACCAGGCTGAGCTACACTCCGCCGACCGAGGGCGAGATATAGCGAAGGCGAGGCGGCGAGACAAGATCGGGGCGCCCCCGCCTCAACCGTCCGCTGAATGCCGCGAATTTCCTGGCAGCCAAGGAACACTTCAGCCTGATGTCACGGCAGATTTTTGACTTGGACCAAGCAAAGTCGTTACGTGACCGAAGAGCATGTAGCCCCTCCGTCCGCACATCGAGGGTCATCAGGGCCCGGCCCGAGGAGCTCTACGCGGCCTTCCTGGACCCGACCGCTCTCGTCGACTGTCTCCCGCCGGCAGAGATCACGGGCGAGATCCGTGAATCGTCAGGGGCGCATTTCGGATGTCGCTATTCTATCCGCCGGATGATGAGTGGACTTTTCCGCGGCAACACGTCCGGGGAGGACATGGTCAACGTAAGGTTTCTGGAGCTGACGCCGCCCCGCAGCATCGTCGAAGCCGTTAGTTGCGTCACTACCGATCCGGCCTTCTTCGGCGAAATGACGATGATTGCGACGTTCGAAGAGGCGTCCGGCGGAACCGAAGTCCCGCTGGTGTTTAACAATCTGCCGCCGGATTTGCAGGCGGAGGACAACGAGACCGGCTCGCGCCTCAGTCTGGAGCAGTTGGCCCGCCGCTTCGAATGACCCGGTGAGAGTCCAAGTGGCGAGGCATCCAGCAAGAAGAAGCCGGCACGTTACCGAAAAGCGTGCAGGCGCTCCGACCCGCTCGTCGGCCGCAACTCACTGGGGCGGGCATACTTTTCCGGCTCACTGCATATATTCGAAGGGGTGCAGTGCTCCAGATGGAACAGCCAACAATTTGGGGAGTCGAAGAGTGCGTTATGTGCGCGTTGCAGCGGTCGGTCTTTTTGTGGCGAGCGCGATAGTCCTGCCGTCGTCCGAGGCATCGGCACGGTGCTGGCATAACGGATGGGGATGGCGTTGCGGTCCGGGCCTGCTCGCGTTGCCGTTCGTTGCCGCCGGCGCGGTGGTCGCCGGTGCCGCCGCGATCGCGACCGCGCCGGTGCGGGCAATCGTCGGACCGCCTTATTACGCGCCGCCGCCTGCCTATTATCCCCCGCCGGGTTATTACGCACCGGGCTATTACACGCCGCCGGGCTACTATTACGGACCGCCGACGGCACCGCGGTGAGCAGTTAGAACCGATCAAGGCTAGCGTCCTTCCGCTCGACCAGCACGGCGGCGCGCTTGGCAAGCCGGCCTGGGGATCACGAAGCTTTCACGTCAGTTCTATCCGCGCACGATGACCAGCTGCTGCGGCAAGATGACGGTCGCGCGTGAGCAGCGGAGCGTCGAGCGCTTCAGCAAGAGCGACGTAAACGGCGTCGTAGGCCGTGAGATTGTTCCGCAAGTCCCAGACACGCGGCAAAAGGAAGTCATGCGGATATCGGTACAAGGGAAGGTCTGCCAGGTTGGCCAGAGCCGCACGGCCACGGTCATTATCGATTTCGCCACGCGCCGCATACCGGCGGATCACCTGCGCGACTTCGACATCGAGCAAATGAGGCGCGTGCAGCGTCTGCGAGCGGTGTATGGCGTATTTCTCACTTGTTTCGCCGTGCCCACGCCAATTTTATTGACGTTTTAGCAAAAATATGCTAACCTCGACGGTTGCAAATCGTTCGAAAGTTAGTAATGGCCCATTATTGCGTTATTATCGGATTCGCCGAGCTGTGCTCGCGGTTCTTCAACCTATTGGGAGAACCGAGCCTGATCTGGACCTGATAAAACAGGTGGAACAAGTGACAATATCGGTTTTGGAAGGACCGGCCCGGCGCTTCGCCGGGATACTGAGCGTGGGGGTGGCAGACGCGGTATAAGTCCTCGTATTTCTGATTTCGCAACTACTGCATTGGCTGTTATTTGGCTGCAAAAACAGCCAGGAGAGCCGAGGACGACGCGTCTGCGAAGGGGCAATCCGACAATGCTATCGGCTCCACCCGGCGGTTCCACAACCGGGTCACATGGGCTGCCGAGCCGGGCCGGCTCGTGAACCGCTGGCATCCCTGTGTTAATCTCATCCGACCTATCGCGACATCCCGATGTCAAGTGGGGTTCTAAATGGCAGAGCGCATCGCCTTTGAGCTGAACGGGGAGACGCGAAGCGTCGAGGCGGCACCGGATACGCCGCTGCTCTACGTGCTGCGTAATGATCTCGGGCTCAATAACCCGCATTTTGGCTGCGGGCTCGCGCAATGTGGTGCCTGCACCGTCCATGTCGACGGTGCGCCGACGCGATCCTGCTCCGTGCCAGTATCCGCAGCAGCCGCGGCCAAGATTACAACCCTCGCTGGGCTCGGCACCCCGGAGAAGCCGCATCCGCTGCAGGCCGCCTTCATCGCCGAACAGGTGCCGCAATGTGGTTATTGCCTCAACGGCTGGATCATGACAGCGGCGGCGTTGCTGCGTGACACCCCGCACCCCTCGGAGCTGCAGATCCGCGACGGGCTCTCGGGTCTCAAATGTCGCTGCGGAACGCATATGGCCATCCTGCGCGCCGTCAGGCGCGCGGCACGGACGGCTTAGGAGAGGCGGCATTGACTCAATTCTCGATAGACCGCCGGAGCCTCTTCAAGGGCACGGGCGCGCTAGTCGTATCGATCGGCATCCCCGGCGGTTTCACCGCCGAGGAGTCCGGCGCCGCGGAGTCCGGCACCGCCATAAAGCCATTGCTCGCCCCCGACCATCTCGACAGCTGGCTCGCCGTCAACGCGGACGGCGATGTCGTCGCCTATTTCGGCAAGATGGACATGGGCCAGGGCGTGGACGTCGCGATCGCTCAGATCGTCGCCGAAGAGCTTGACGTGCCATTCGAGCGGGTCAGTGTCGTGATGGGCGACACCGCTTGGACCGTAAACCAGGGTGGCGCCAGCGGCAGCACTGGAGTCCAGAAGGGCGGCATCCCGTTGCGCAACGCTGCGGCCGAGGCTCGCCGCGTGCTCGTCGAGATGGCTTCGACGCGGCTCGGCGTCCCGGCCGACCAGCTCGAGGTTAATGAGGGCGTCGTCGCCATGTCAGGCGATCCATCGCGCAAGGTCAGCTATGGCGAGCTGATCGGCGGCCGCTATTTCGACGTACCGATGACCTGGAACGGCAAGCTCGGCAACGACCTCGTCGCCGAGGGGCAGGCGAAGCCCAAGCCGCCCGCCGCCTACAAGATCGTCGGCCAATCACCGCCGCGTTTCGATGTCCCGGCCAAGGTCTTCGGGCGGCTCGACTACGTCACCGACATCAAGGTGCCGGGGATGCTGCACGGCCGCATGATCCGCCCGCCGGTCGCGGGCGCGGTGCCGGTCGCCGTCGACGATGGCCCGGTGAATGACATTCCCGGCATCCGGGTCGTGCGCGACAAGGGCTTCATCGGGATCGTCGCCGAGCGCGAGTGGGACGCCGTGCAGGCGGCTGAGCGGCTGCAGGTCACCTGGTCCGATGTGGCGGCGCCCTTTCCCGAGGTGGCGGCACTATACGACCACATCCGCCAGGCACCGGTCGTCAAGCGCGAGGTCCCGGTCACGGTCGGCGAGATTGATCCGGCCTTCGCCGGTGCCGCGCGGATCGTCGAGGCGGAATACGAGTGGCCGTTCCAATCGCATGCCAGCATGGGTCCGGCCTGCGCCGTCGTCGACGCGCGAGCCGACGGCGCGACCCTGTGGACCGGGTCGCAGAAGCCGCATTTCGCACGCGACGGGGTCGCCCGCGCGCTCGGGCTGCCGCAGGACAAGGTGCACGGGATCTGGGTCCCGGGCCCGGGCTCCTACGGGCGCAACGACGCGGGCGACGCCGGGATCGACGCGGCGTTGCTGTCGAAGGCGGTCGGCCGGCCGGTGCGCGTCCAGGGCATGCGGTACGAGGGCCACGGCTGGGACCCCAAAGGGCCGGCTTCGATCCACCGGACCCGCGCTGCGCTTGACAAGGACGGCGCGGTGATCGGTTATGCCTTCGAGAGCAAAGGTTTCTCGCGCGTCGATATCGACACCAACGAAAGCGACCCGAGCTACAGCCTCGCGGGCCAACTGTTGGGACTGCCGCTGAAGCCGCTGCAGGGCTTCGGCGTGCCCGCCGAATCCTACGGTTTCGCCAACAAGCGGCTGGCCTGGGAGACGATCGCCCCATTGCTCGACCGCGCCTCGCCGTTGCGCACCGCGCATCTGCGCGACCCGGTCGGTCCGCAGATCCAGTTCGCCAGCGAATCCTTTATCGACGAGATCGCCGCCGCAGTGGGCGCCGACCCGGTCGCCTTCCGGCTGCGCTATCTGAAGGCACCGCGCGACATCGCCGTCGTCAAGGCGGCGGCCGAGCGCGCCAAGTGGGAGCCGCGCCCGTCGCCGCGGCCCGACCGCGGTGGCGATACCTTGACCGGGCGCGGCATCGCCTACGCCCAGCGCTCGGGCGCGGTGGTCGCGATCGTCGCCGAGGTCGAGATCGACCGCCGCACCGGCAAGATCTGGGCGCGCAAGTTTACCGTCGCCCATGATTGCGGGTTGATCATCAACCCCGATGGGCTCAGGCGCTGCATCGAAGGCAATGTCGTCCAGGGCACGAGCCGTGCCTTGTCGGAGGAGGTCGCTTTCGACCGCGCCAAGGTAACGAGTGTCGATTGGTCGACCTACCCGATCCTCGACATCACCGAGGCGCCCGAGGCGATCGACATCGTGCTGCTCAACCGCCCCGAACTGCCGCCCGCCGGCGCCGGCGAGAGCTCGATCCGCCCGGTCGCCGCGGCCCTCGCCAACGCGGTCTTCGACGCCACCGGCGTGCGCCTGCGCCGCGTGCCGATGACCCCGGACCGGCTGAAGCCGGGATTAGCCTGAGGGGATGGCCTGCCGCGCCAGAATTTGACGGTCTGCGTCACGCTCGCCCGCGGCCCCATACGGCACGCGCAAGGGAAGATGCGGGTAGTGACTTACTTTGAAATCTGCGGAGTTATGCGATGATGTGGAGTTCCACGGACTTTGAGTACCTTTCTTTCGGAATTTTGCGCTGCTCATGCATGAAGGACGACAGCGTGGCCTGGACTACAGTTCCCCCGCGAGTATGAAAGCACCGAGCGACGCGCCGCCCTTCGGGTCGGGGCGGGGATAACCCCCGGCCCCGTTGGAGAACCTCGGCGCTCATACTATATGGGCAACACTAAAATTGCCACAATGTTCGCGTCTCATGGAGCTTCGGGAAAGCGCCGATGGACTGCGCTGGGCGATTGGACGAGCTGGAGCGATGGCTGTTATTTGGGCGCAAATAGCGAAAACAGTGGGGAGCGCTGTGGGGAGAACCGAGCCTGATCTGCACCTGATAAAACAGGTGGAACAGGTGACAAAATCGGCTTTGGGAGGACCGATGTGGCGCTTCCCCAGGATTCCGAGTATGGGGTCACGGACTTGGTAGAAATCCTTCTATTTCTGATTTGGCAATTACTGTATTGGCTGTTATTTGGCTGCAAAAACAGCCAAAACACCGGATTTGGGTTACCATAGTTACGCAATGACAATCCGGAGCAATGGTGAGGTCCCGATCGAAGAGTTCGGGGAGATGCGTCGCGGCGAGTTCGGCGGCCGTTATTTACCCCGGATTTGCCCAAGCCGACGGCTCAGCAAGGCGACGATTTTCTGCTGAACTTGCGGATCGTCCAGAAGGCGCAAAAACGTCTGTTTGAGAGCCTGGTGTTGCTCGGCCTTCTTGATCTCGTCTTCAGTTTTGGTTTGATCCGCCATGCACACGATATTGCCTGACCTTCGTCAGTCGAGCGTCCCGGGGCTGTGACGGCGCAAAAGGGCGGCAGAAACTTGGCGCCGGCCTGGCCACGCACCTCCGCGGTGTCGCCGTCAAAAATGCGTCCGAATGGCTGTTTGGGCGCCTCTGGCCCCTTTCGGTACATTAGTTTTTGCTCCGTGGAAACATCGGCGCAGTGCGGACGCGGGCTGGACTTGGGACAAAGGAGAAGTCAGTAGATGACTAGGTTGATGGGTCAGGAGCAAAAACGGATTTCCGAACGGATCGAGCGCCTCGATGCGGAACGAGAAAAGCTGGGTGCCCAACTCAAAGAGCTGGAGATCGCCGAGCGTATTCTGAAACGATTTGGCAGGAAAGCGGGCACAACCGGAAAGCGGGGGAGAGCACGCCCTGCGGTGCAGACCGCGCCGGCGGCCGGTGAGAAGCGAAGATTGTCGAAACGCGGCCCGACAAATGCACCTGTGGCACTTTAAACGCCGGAGCTGCTACCAAGCTTGCGGCATCGTCCGCGCGTGCCGCGCGGTCAGATAATAGATCGCCTCATCGCCCGAGAAGCCGACCGCGGTATAGGCGGCAACCATTGGCGTGTTCCGCAAGGTCAGCAATAGCGGCGAGCGGGATCCGGCGATTTTCGGATCAGCCCTTTGGCGGGTGCGCGTGCTCGCCGCCACTGGGTTGATCCGGCCGGGTCAGCAGGTGGCCGCAGCCGGCCTTGTTCGCCCAATATTCCCAGGTGCGCCAGGTCTCGACCGAATAGGGGCTGTAGCCGCGGTTGCGGGCCGCGATCTCGCCTTGCGACAGGTACCTGAGCTTGCCGCCCAGCTGCCTGGCGCGCATCAGCGCCCGCGCATTGCGCGGCAGGTAGACCGACAGCCGCACGACCTCGATCAGCGAACGCGCGGCGGCGGCAAACCCGTGACCGCGCATGAGTGCAACGCTATTCCCGCCGAGGCAGTTCGCGAGATCGCTCGCCTGCGCCATGTTGGTGACGAGCAGGTTGGTGTCGCCGAAATTATCGGCGATGTCCCACACCGGCACCTCGGTGCCGATAAAGCTTCCCGAATGAATTACCGGTCGCAGCTTTGTCCCCTGGGCGATGCCGAAAGGCAGTGTGTCCTCGGCATGGGCATGGACGACGGCCATGACGTCCGGCCGCGCCGCGAATATCGCCGCATGAATGAAGCGCTCGAGATAAAGGCTGCGCCCTTCATCACGCACCGGCTGAGCGTCTAGGTCGAGTTCGACGATGTCTTCGGGGCCCACCAGCTCCGGGGCGAGCGAGCGGGCGATCAGAAAGCAGTTGGGATTGTCAGGGTGGCGGACGCTTACATGGCCGTAGGCGTCAACGACCTCCTCCCTGGCGAGGATCCGGTTGGCGATTACAAGGTCTTGAATCAGGGCATCAAAATTGCTCATCGTATGCACCCTCTTCTGTCCCTCGACGGCCAGCGGGGCGGCCACGCCGCGCCGCCGCCCGTAATAGTGCCTTGAGCCGCTGAGGCGACAGGCCGGGCGCGAAACTGGTGGGAGCCGCGCTGGCGTCCAATATCAGCGTCAACACTTCGGCCTCGACTGAAATCAGCTCGGCGCCATCTTCGGCCAGATAGGGATCGGTCGCCAAGACTGCTGCGATTGGCTCCCCGACATAGCGCAACCGCTCCCGCGCTAGGAGCGGTTGTCGGTAGGGGCGCAGCGCCTCAGCGGCCGGGTCGCGAAAATCAATCGGCGGCAGGTCGGCGATGTCCGCTGCGGTCCATACCGCGCATCCCGACGCTGACGGATCGCAACACGGCATTGGCATAGGACGAGCGCACAACGCGCATATGGAGCTGGTGTGGGAAACCGATATCCCCAACGAAGGCGCCTCGCCCGGTCAGCAACGGCGGGTCCTCCAGCCGAGCCACCGAGAAGGCGGTTCACCGACCGAGAGGCAAGGGGCGCAGGCTTCACCGGCGCACTATACCAGACGCGATCGCGCAAGTTCGGTAATGATGCCGTTCCCGCATCCGAAAGGGAGCCATGGCGATGCTTGAGGAGAAGTCAGTCCCAAATCTCTTGCGGACCCCGGTGTCCTACGCACCGGTTCCTTGACCCTGCTCCTCCCGGTCCTTGCCTTGTTCCTGATCTGCCGATACTCCGGCTCATCGATGCGAAGCTCCCTAAATGGAGTGCGGGCGCAGCTTAGTCCGCTCTCGCCGCGGCGCTTCATTGCCGGTTTGCGATGTGCTCACGCGATCGCCTCGCCTTGGAGCTTGATTTGCAGGGAAGGTCGTTTAGCGTGAATGGCAGCTGTTGCTTGGCCCTGCTCGTAACTGATGAAACCCGTCTCGTTCAAGTATTTTGCCCCCCGCACGGTTGACCATGCGCTTGATCTCCTCGCTGCGCACGGCGAGGAAGGAAAGATCCTTGCGGGCGGACAGAGCCTCGTACCGGCGATGAATTTTCGGCTCGCCCGTCCCACGAGCCTCATCGACATCAATCGCATCGATGCGCTCGATTATGTGCGCGAGGAGGGAGGCTGGTTACACATTGGCGCGCTTGCCCGGCACTCCCGTTTCGAGCAACCCGTTAGCGATGGTGCGCTGTCCGAGTTTCTGCCGCGGGTAGCGCGGCACATTGGGCATCTTCCGATCCGCTCTCGCGGCACCTTCTGTGGAAGCATTGCTCATGCCGATCCGGCCTCAGAATGGTGCTTGCTGGCCGCCACCCTCGATGTCGAGCTCGTCATCGTCAGTCTTCGTGGGCAGCGCAACGTCCGGCCGAACGAGTATTTCGTCACCGCGCTCACAACCACGCTGGAGCCGGACGAGCTACTCACCGAGATCCGCCTACCCTTGCTCGATGACGGCTGGCGGACTGGATTTGCCGAGTTCAGCCGGCGGGCGGGTGACTACGCGCTCGCAATGTGCGCCGCGTTTCTGCGGTTCGAAAAGGGCCGCATCGCGGAAGCGCGCATCGGGGTCGGCGGCGCCACCGACCGGCCCTCACGCATTACCGCAGCCGAGGCGCTGCTGACGGGCACCGAAGGTGGGCCAGACATTTTCCATGACGCCGGCAACATCGCGGCAGAGACGATAGATCCGCTGGAGGACATTCACGCGAGCGCCGCATATCGCCGGGACCTGGTGCGGGCGATGGTCGGGCGGGCCTTGAACCAGGCGTGTGCACGGTGAGGTGGGTCGGGCGCCCACTGCCGCGCTACGAAGACCCGGTTCTCCTGCAAGGGCGCGGCCGCTACACCGCCGATCTGGCGCAGGGCGCCCGCATATTGCGCTTTGTCCGCAGCCCGGTCGCGCGCGGCCGCATCCTTGCCGTAAACGCGCCGCCAGAGGTGGCAATCATAACCGCGGCTGTTCTCGGCGACGTCAAACCGATCTGTCCGCGCCTCGATCGCCCCGATTATGTCGCGGTTGCGCAGCCGATCCTCGCCCATGAGCGCGTCACCTATGTAGGCGAGCCGATCGCTGCGGTGATCGCCGACACCGCCGCTGAGGCCGAAGATCTCGCCGAGCAGGTCGCGGTCGAGATCGAAGCCGAGACGCCGGTCGTGACGCTCGACCAGGCGCTGGCACCCGGCGCGTCACTGGTCCATGACATGGCAGCGCAGAACACGCTGATTGACGCGCGCTTCGAAACCCCAAAGGTCGCGGCGGCTTTCGCGGCGGCGCACCAAGTGATCGAATTTCAGTTCACGTCAGGCCGGCAGGCGGCGGTGCCGTTGGAGGCGCGCGGTGCCGTCGCTGCTTTCGATCGGGCGACCGGCCGCGTCACCCTCTCGGCGTCGACGCAAATGCCGCACCTGTTGCGCACCGGCATTGCCGACGCCTTGGGGATCGCGGAAGCCGAACTCCGCATCGTCGCGCCGGAGGTCGGCGGCGGCTTCGGACAGAAGATGGCGCTGATCCCGGAATATGTCGTCGCGGTCTGGGCGGCTCGGCGTTTCGCCTGCACTGTCGCCTGGATCGAGGACCGGCTCGAAAATCTAACCGCCTCGTTTCACGCGCGCGACCAGCGCCTCGATTTGCGCGGCGCATTCGATGCGAACGGCAGGTTGCTGGCGATCGACGCCGATATCCTCTGCAATGTCGGTGCCTATTCGAACTTTCCGGCAACCTGCGGGGTCGAGCCGTTGATGGCGCTGGCGGATATGCCGGGGCCCTATCGAGTGCCCGAGTACCGGGCCCGTGCCCGCGGCGTCGCCAGCAACACCTGCCCGATGGCGCCCTATCGCGGCGTGTCGCGGCCCGTCATCACCGCGGCGATGGAGCGTCTGATGGATTGCGCGGCCGCCCGGCTCGGGCTCGACACGCTCGAAATCCGGCGCCGCAACCTGATCACCGATTTCCCCCACACCTCGGTGACCGGGGTCGTGCAGGACCCCGGCAGCTATCGGCAAGCGATGGAGGCTGCCGCACGGGTCGTCGACATTGCCGAGTTCCGCGTGCGACAGCAAGCGGCGCGCGCCGATGGGCGCTGGCTTGGCCTTGGGGTGTCCGTGTTCTCAGAGCGCACCGGCCCGGGCACTCCCGCCTTCGAAGCGCGGCGCATGGTGATCAACCCGGGGTTCGAGCGGGTCGAACTGGCGATGGATCCCTCGGGCTTTCTCGAAGCCCGGATCGGCAGCTCGCCGCACGGTCAGGGGCTGAAGACGACATTGGCGCAATTGATCGCCGACGAGGTCGGCGTCGCGCCCAAAGCGATCCGGGTCGTCGCGGGCGACACCGACCGCTGCCCCTACGGCTGGGGCACTTTCGCCAGCCGCTCGCTGGTGATCGCCGGCGGCGCCTGCAAGCTCGCGGCGGCAACGTTGCGCGAGCGCCTGCAGGTGGTCGCCGGCCAGATGTTGGAGGCAGCTGCATCCGACATCGAGATTGGCGACGGTCGCGCCTTCGTTCGCGGCACCGATCTAGGCATCGAACTGCGGCAGCTGGCGCGCGCTGCCTATCACCAGAGCCACCGTTTTCCGGCGATCGCCGAAACCGGGCTGACGGCAGTGGCGACCTACGACCCGTACGGCACGTTCTCGAACGCCTGCCATGTGGCGATCGTCGCGATCGACATCGCGACGGGCCAAGTCGAGATCGAGCGGTTCGTCGTCGTCGAGGACGCCGGTCGTCTGATCAACCCGATGATCGTCGAGGGGCAGATCCATGGCGGCGTCGCCCAAGGCATCGCCAACGCGCTCTACGAAAGGGTGGTTTATGACGACGGCGGCAACATACTGACCGGCTCGCTTGCCGACTATCTCGTGCCGACGATGGCGGAAATCCCGCGGCTCGAAATCCATCATCTGGAAACTCTGACCGAGGCGAGCGTCACCGGCGCAAAAGGTGTCGGCGAGGGCGGGACGATCGGCGCGCCAGCGGCGGTGCTCAACGCGGTTTCCGATGCGCTGGCGCCGCTTGGCGTCGGTATCTTCGAAATGCCGATAACGCCGCAGCGGATTCGGCAGTTGCTGCGTGAGGCAGGGTGTAAAGCGCAATGAGCGAGAGACAGGACGTCACCTTCACAGTGAACGGCGATGAGCGTACGATCCACGTCGAGCCGCGGCGCAGCTTGGCCGACGCACTGCGCGAGGATTGTGGCCTCACCGGCACGCATCTCGGCTGCGAGCACGGCGTTTGCGGCGCCTGCACCGTGCTGGTCGACGACAAGCCGGTGCGCTCCTGCCTGATGTTCGCAGTGCAAGCCGAGGGCGCGAGAGTGCGCACTGTCGAGGGGCTCGCCGACGGAGAGAAATTGCACCCGCTGCAACAGGCGTTCTGGGACCATCACGGGTTGCAATGCGGCTTCTGCACGCCCGGATTTTTGATGCTGAGCGTCGGCATCCTGGAACGCGACCCCGACATCGCCGAACCCGAATTGCGCGAGGCGTTGTCGTCGAATTTATGCCGCTGTACCGGCTACCAGAACATCCTCAAATCTGTGCTCGCCGCCGCGGCTGAAATGCGCAGATGAGCCTGATAGGCCGATCGGTTAAGCGCCTCGAGGACCGCCCGCTGCTGACCGGCAGTGGCCGCTTTGCGGCCGATGTCACGGTACCGGACATGCTCTACATGCGGGTCGTGCGCTCGCCGGTCGCGTTCGGCCGCCTCACTGGCCTGCAAATCGCGGAGGCACTGGCGCACCCCGGCACCGTCGCCGTTTGGACTGCCGAAGACGTCGCCGATATTCCCCCGATCGGCTTTCGCATGACCTTCGCCTCGCGGGTCACGGTGATGACCGGCGCGGCGGTGACGATCGCCGCGGCGAAGCTGCGTGCGAATTGCTGACAGTGGCCGGGCGATTGTTGCAGACCGCGCCCGACCGTCTGGCCGTCACCGGTGATCGGGTGGTGGTTTGCGACGCGCCCGGCGGACCCTCGCTCGACCTGGCCGCAATCGCGCGCGGCGCCGGCGGCGAACTTACCGCTGACGCCACGTTCACCGCCGAACACATGACCTACCCCTACGGCGTGCATCTCGCCCAGGTGCGCATCCAGCGCGACAGTTGTGCGGTCACGGTCGAGCGCTTCTTTGTCGGCTACGACGTCGGCCGCGCGGTCAACCCGATGCTGGTCGAGGGGCAGATCGCCGGCGGCGCCGCGCAAGGCATTGGCGCCTCGCTGCTCGAGGAGTTTGTGTATGACGCCTCCGGGCAGCCGCAGTCGGTTACTCTGGCCGATTACCTGATGCCGACCATTGCGGAGATCCCGACCATCGAGGTAATCCTCTTCGAGGATGCACCGACGCCGCTCAACCCGCTCGGCGTCAAGGGCGCCGGCGAGGCCGGCATCGCGCGGCGGGCGCCGCGATCGCCGCCGCGGTCGATGATGCGCTCGGCCGGCCCGGCGCGGTCCGGCAATTGCCGATCACACCAAACCGCCTCCACGCGCTGCTCGCCCTCGCGGAAGACGACTAGCGGTCGCGGAGGCGGTCCATCAGCGGCTTCTGCTGGCCGCCGTCGATCTCGATCATCGTGCCGTTGACGAAATGCGCCAAATCAGAAGCGAGGTAGGTGACAAGGCTGGCGACCTCCTCGCATTCGGCAATGCGCCCCAGTGGAATGCTGCGCGGGGCGAGCGTGTCAGCCTCCTCGCGCGGGATCTTCATGTCGCGGGCCATCGCATCGACGAGACCGGCCCAGCGCTCGGTACGGACCGGCCCGGGATTGACCGCGACAAAGCTGATATTGTCCTTGCCGTACTGCGCAGCGAGCGCAAGCGTCAGGTTTTGCCCGGCAGCATTTGCCGCACCTGGCGCGATCTCCCAGTAAGACGGTTTGACCCCGTCATTGCCAATCAGGTTGACGACGCGGCCGCGCCCCTGCTTCTGCATGATCGGCAACACGTGCTTCAGGCAGCGCACATAACCCATGAATTTGAGCTGCAACGACTGCGCCCAATGCTCTTCGGTCAGGAACTCGAGAACCCCGCCGGGTGACGATCCGGCGTTGTTGACCAGAATATCGACGCGTCCGAGCGCGGTGTGAGCCTTCTTGACAAAGGCCTCGGCATCGTCCGACTTGGTCAGATCGGCCGGTATCGCGACGATTTTCCGATTTGTCTCGCGTGCGATCTGGGACGCTGCTGCCTCCAGCGGTTCTTTGCGGCGCGCGCAGATTGCGACGTCGACACCCTCCCGAGCCAACGCAAAGGCTATCGCCTTGCCGATCCCGGCGCTCCCTCCGGTGACAAGCGCCGTTTTCCCGTTCATTTGGAGATCCATCAGGATTCCCGCAGGTTAAAGGCAGTGATGAAGGCTTGCTAGCGTCCACTGGCTACACACTCGTGTCAATCGCTCGTAGGGGCAGCGAAGGGTCTCTTTCTTATAGCTCTACCAGCGCCCCTGGACTACCGGAGCGAGCTGCGTCCGTACCAACCTGTCAAAATATCCCCGAACGCCTGTTCACTATGTCCTGCCCTACAGACGGGCGGAGGGGGTTCGCCCCAGAGTTCGAGTCGGCATCGGCATCTTACCGTTGGCCTGTTTTTGCCGTTCTTTGCAGCGAAGCACCAGCCATCGATCTTCACCGCTAAGGCCAACAGAGGCGCTTCATCGCTCGCTCGAGAGATCCGCATCTCTACAATAGCATGAAGGTCAATGTTATTATCAATTTCACAAATAATATTTTGGCATCAAGCGTGGTCCGTCGAAGCGCTGGGCGGACGGCGTTCGTGCCAATCGGTCGCCTGCTGATAGGCGCAGCCGATCCGCAAGGCCGTCGCCTCGTCATAACCGCGGCAGACGATCTGCAACGACAATGGCAGCCCCGTGGCGGTGAACCCATTGGGCAAAGCCAGCGCACAGAGCTCCAGCGCATTGACGAAACGCGTGAAATGCGCCGGGTGTCGAAGCCTGGTCGACCTGGTCGATGGGAATGGCGGCCGTCTGGGTGGTCGGCGTCAGCAACGCATCGACATCGGCGAGCACCGCTGCGAATTCTCGTTTTGCCGTGTCGCGCTCGCTGAGTGCGCGCAGGTAATCTCGCGCCGAAATGCCTCTGCCTGAGCCGATGCGCGGTCTTACCGCGTCATCGATCGGCAAGGCCATGTCGTCGATTAGATGGCCGACCAGGAAGTACCCTTCGGCGCCGATGATCCTGCCGGTCAGGTCGGTGAAACCGGCAAACGGTCGAGGCAGCTCTACGGTGACGATCTCGGCGCCGAGCCGCGCCAGGGCGTCGAGCGAGGCGTCATAGGCGGCGAGCATCTCCGCGGCCACCCCGGCGCGTTCCGCCTCGGGCATGCGGGCGAGCCGCAAACCGCGTACTCCGCGTTTGATTGCTGGTATCGGGTCGTCGGGCATGACGCCGCGGGTGCGCGGATCGAGCGGATCCGGGCCCTGCATGACATTGTAGAGCAGCGCCGCGTCGATAACCGAGCGGGCCATTGGCCCCGGCGTGTCGAGCGTCGGCGCGAGCGGCAATATGCCGTAGGTGCTGACCCGGCCGATCGTCGTCTTGAGCCCGGTGAGGCCGCACCATGAAGCCGGCAGGCGCACCGAGCCGCCAGTGTCGGTGCCGATTGCCCAGGGCGCAAACCCGGCGGCGACTGCCACGCCCGAGCCGCTGCTCGACCCGCCGGGGGTGCGCGCGACCTCGGGGTCCCACGGGTTCCACGGCGTGCCCCTGTGCTGGTTGGTCCCCCAGCCGCCCATCGCAAACTCGACCGTATGCGTCTTGCCGATCACGATCAGCCCGGCTGCGATCAGCCTTTGCGCCAACGTCGCCGTATAGGCCGAGCGCCGCTCGCGCCATACCTGCGATCCGCCGGTCGTGACCCGCCCTTCGATCTCGATCAGGTCTTTGAGCGCAATCGGGATGCCGTGCAGCGGGCCGATGCGATGCCCCGAGCGGATCGCCTTGTCCGCCGCCTCGGCGGCGAGCCGCGCCTCCTTGTCATAGACCTCGACAAAGGCGTGCAGCTTTTGGTCTTGGGCGCCGATCCTGGCGAGCGCGGCATCGACGATGTCGACCGGCGAGAGCCGGCCAGCGCCAATCTCGTCCGACATGACATGGGCCGGCAGCAGCGCCGGATCGGTATTGCGCGACGGCATGGTTTCCTCTCGCAGGCGGCAGTCCCGCCAGCATAGGCCCCCCTCGCGCCGAGCCTGTCAATCCGCCGCGGCTTGGGCGAGGCGACGGGCCTTGGGGCAGATTGGCCGCATTGCCAATTAAATATTAATTGACATTTTATCCGCAATATGGAACATAACACGAACTCCTGGTGCTCGAAGCAGAGGGACCTCGTGGCAATCGATTATGATTTCAAGCTCGGTAGGAACCACCTCAGAGGAAATGGCTGGCGAGGCTTGGCGGCTCTCGTCGTGGTACTGACACTGCGAGCGGCAATCGTCGGGACGATTGCCATTACGGCTAGACCGGGCGGAATGTGGCTTGTCCAGCTCATGGAGCACTTTCGTTTAGCCATGCCAGAGCGGCGCGAAGCGGGTCGCGACGACCCGGTCATAGGGAACCTCGCCGTGCAGGATCCCGAGGTCGCGGGCGAATTGGGTCATGCCGGCAACAAACGCCGGCGAGATCGTGGCATCGTAGAACGGCAGATCGCGGCGGATCAGCTCCGCGATCAGTTCCGCCTCGGCGGGCGGAAAGAGCTTGCGGCCGACCTCGTTGGCGCGTTCCGGGTCGGCTCTGAGCGCCGCGTGGGTCTTGACGATCGCGCGGGTCGCGGCAGCCGCCACTTCAGGAGAGCCGTCGATCAGCCGGTCGGTCGCGGCCACCGAGGCCATCGTATAATTGAAGCAGGGTCTTGGCCCGTCGCCGCGGCGCACATCCAAAATGATGGTGCCGACACCGCGGCGCACCGCGACTTCGGTGCCCATGCCGTTCGCCCAGAACCCGTCGATCTTGCCGTCTTCCAGCGCCTTGGCGGCGGTCAGGCCGAAATTCACGGTAGTCCCGGTCGCGCCCGGAACCGGCGCGATCGTCACGCCATCCCGCTCGAGATCGATCCCGGCCTCTATCAGCAGCCGCCGCAAACCCATCTCGACCCAAGGGGCGGCCCCGATGCGGCGGCCGCGGACGGCGCCGATGTCGCCGCGCGCGGCGCCGAGATCGCTGCGCATCACGAGAAACCAGTACATGCCCTGCGCCTGGGCGCAGAGCAATTTGGCGCCCTGCCACTCGGGAAAGGCGGCGAGCGCCGAATGCGCCGACCCGGCGACGAAATCGACCCTGCCGTCGCGCATCGCGCGATAGGCTTCGTCGACCGGGAAGATCAGCTCCAGCGAGACATCGAGCCCCTCTTCTTCGAAGAACCCGAGCGCAACCGCCGCCACGGCGGGGAAATAGGAATTCGAGATCAGATCGGGGACGGCGAGCTTCATCGCAAACTCCATTTCCGCTACGAAGGGACCATATCAGGTCGAGAGCCAAAGCGGACGGGGCGAACGATATGAGCGAGCAGCAGCGGCACGAGCCGGTCGATTGGAAGACGCACGGCGTCAAGGTGATCCCGGGCGATCAGCTCGACCCCAACACCGCGCAGACACCCGGCATGGACCGGGCCGCGGCGATCAATCTCGCCCGGGTCGGGGCGCAAAAGATCTGGGCGGGCACGGTCAAGATCCACCCCAACGCCAAGACCGGGGCACATCACCACGGGCACCTCGAAAGCGTAATCTATGTCCTCAAAGGCCGGGCGCGGATGCGCTGGGGCGAGCATCTCGAATATGTCGCCGAAGCCGGCCCCGGCGATTTCATCTTTGTGCCGCCCTACGTGCCGCACCAGGAGATCAACGCCTTGACCGACGAGACACTCGAATGCGTATTGGTGCGCAGCGACAACGAGGCGGTCGTCGTCAACCTCGATATCGAGCCGGTCGAGCGTCCGCAGGAGGTGCGCTGGATCGATCCGATCCACAAACACAGCTGATCGCCGACCCAGAGTCGCGAGGAGACCATGATGCAATTGATCGATGGGACAAGTGTTTGGACGCGCGGGGACGTCCGTCCCGAGGAGTACCGGGTCGATCTCTCGGCCGCCTGTCTCGACGAGATCCGCCGGGCAGCCGATGAAATCAGGGCTTATCCGTTGCCGGCGATCCTGCGCGCCCCCGGCGATTTCGCGATGCCGATGTGTCGGCGGGAGATGGCGCGAGTGCGCGACATGCTCGACAAGGGCCGGCGCTTCGCGATCGTCGACCGCTTGCCGATGGCCGAAATGGACGCAGCCGAGGCGACGGCGATCTATTGGCTGCTGTCGAGCATGGTGTCGCGTCCGGTGGCGCAAAAGCTCGACGGCACGATGATCTACGACGTGCTCGACACTGGGCAGCAGGCGCTTCCCGGATCTGGTGTCCGCCCCGACAAGACCAATACCGAAATCCGCTTTCACAACGACAACGCCTACAACGACACCCCGCCCGACTATGTCGGTCTGCTGTGCCTGCGTCAGGCGCAGAGCGGCGGCCACAGCCGCGTCATCAGCTTTCATGCCGTACACAATGCCGTGCGGGAGCGCCATCCGGACCGGCTGGAACGACTTTACCGGCATTTCTGGTTTGACCGGCAACGCGAATTTCGGCCGGGCGAGAGCCCGATATTTTCCGCACCCGTATTCGAGCATGCCGGGGAACTGAAGGCGCGGTTCAGCGCCCACCAGATCGGCGGCGGATACGTGTTGCGGGGCGAGCCAATAGACCGCGACGGTGAGGCCGCGATTGCGGCAGTGCTCGACATCTTCGACGAAGAGGAACTGTCGGTCGATTTCGACCTCGAGCCGGGGCAGATCCAGTTCGTCGACAACCGAGTGCTGGGCCACAGCCGCACCGCCTTCATCGATGACCCGGACCCCGACCGCAGGCGCCATCTCGTACGCCTGTGGCTCCGCGATTACGGCCGCCGTGCCTACCAGGGCTAACATCGATATCGCGGCGGCGCTCGCCGAGGCTGAAGGCCTCTACCGTGAGCGCAACCCGAAGAGTCTCGGGCAGCATCGTGAGGCCTGCGCTGCGATGCCTGGCGGCAACACCCGGTCGGCAATCCATGTCGATCCGTTCCCGCTGACGATCGTGCGCGGCGAGGGAGCCCGGCTGTGGGACATCGACGGGCACGAATATGTCGATTTCCTCAGTGAGTTCACCGCCGGCATCTTCGGCCATTCGCATCCGGCGATCCGCGAGGCGATCGAGGCGGCGCTCGATGGGGGACTCAATTTCGGCGCGCACAATGCGACCGAGGCGCGCTTTGCCGCGGCAATCTGCTCGCGCTTCCCGTCGATCGAGCTGGTGCGCTTCACCAATTCCGGCACCGAGGCCAATTTGATGGCGGTCAGCGCAGCGCGGGCAATCACCGGCAGGCCGAAAATCCTGGTGTTCAAGGGCGGGTATCATGGCGGCGTATTTTATTTCCGCGGCCACGGCAGCCTGCTCAATGCGCCGTTCGAGTTTCTGCTCGGGCAATACAATGATCTCGCTGCGGTCGAGGAATTGGTGCGGCCGCATCGCAATGAGCTCGCCGCGATCCTGATCGAGCCGATGCAGGGTACCACCGGTTGCATCCCGGCGGATCGTTCGTTTCTCACTGGATTGCGTGCTTTGGCAAACGAAACCGGCGCATTGCTGATCTTCGACGAGGTGATGACCTCGCGCTTGGCGCCGGGCGGATTGCAGGAGGCGCACGGCATCCTTCCCGATCTGACGACCTTGGGCAAATATGTCGGCGGCGGCATGAGCTTTGGCGCCTTCGGCGGGCGCGCCGACCTGATGGAGCGCTTCGATCCGCGCCGCCCGGATGCCTTCCAGCACGCCGGCACCTTCAACAACAACCTGCTGACGATGAATGCCGGGCTCGTCGGACTGACCGAGATCTACACACCTGACCGCGCCCGCGCCCTCAACGCCGCGGGCGACCGCCTGCGCGAACGGCTCAATACGGTAGCACGGCAGCATGGCCTCGCGATGCAATTCACCGGGCTCGGCTCGATGATCGCAGTGCACATGACCAATCGGCCTATTCGGTCGGCGGAGGATGCCGAGCAAGGCAATGCCCCACTGCGCGACCTCTTTTATTTCGACCTGGTCGCGCGCGGCATTTGGTTCGCCAAGCGCGGCATGTTCGCCCTGTCAATCGCCCTCGACGAAGCCGACCACGACAAGCTCGCCGACGCCGTCGAAGACTTCGCCCAAACCCGCGCCCCCCTCTTTGAAGGCACCGGCTCCAGCTGACTGGCGATGCCTAGCGATAGGGCTGCCACCTCAATGTATTCGGGTAGTGACTCACTTTGAAATCTGGGCAGCAAGCCAGATTTCCGCGGTTATGGATCAGTCTCACCGAATTTGGCAGAGGAACGGTTCGGCAGCCCATGCGGCCCGGTTCGTGAAACCGCCGGTTAGGGCCGGCAGCATTGCCAGACTGCCCCTTCGCAAACAGGCCGCCCGGCCTCTTCTGGATGTTTTGGCTGTTTTTGCAGCCAAATAACAGCCAATGCAGTAATTGCCAAATCAGAAATACAAGGATTTCTACCGCGTCCGTGACCCCCATGCTCGGAATCCGAGCGAAGCGCCAGGTCGGTCCTTCAAAAGCGGACTTTGTCACCTGTTCCACCTGTTTTATCAGGTGCACATCAGGCTCGGTTGTCCCCACAGCTCTCCCCGCTGTTTTCGCTATTTGCACCCAAATAACAGCCATCGCTCCAGCTCGCCCAATCGCCAAGCGCAACCCATCGGCGCTTTCCCAAAGCTCCATGAGACGCGAACATTGTGGCAATTTTAGTGTTGCCCATATAGTAACGAGCGCCGCGGTTCTCCAACGGGCCGCGGGTTACCCCCCCGCCCCAAGGGGCGGCGCGTTGCTCGGTGCTTCGATGCTCGCGGGGAAACCGTAGTCCAGGCCACGCTGTCGTCCTTCATGCACGACCAGCGCAAAATTCCGAAAGAAGGGTACTCAAAGTCCGTGGATTCCACGTCATCGCATAATTCCGCAGATTTCAAAGTGAGTCACTACCTATATTCGACCTGATTTGACGGTTGTGGTATCGGTAGGCTGTAATCGCGTAAACCCATAAGATGGCCCTCGCCGCGCTCGGACCAGTCGCCGGCGGCCAGGCCTCGGTCCATTGTTGACGGCCCGGGCGGCCTTCCCAATGAGGACATCACCCTGAAGGGGACTTAACGCGCCGGCTCTTTGCGAGAGCCGTGACATTGGCGCATTGCTGGTCTACATTAGATGCAAGGCCCGAAAATAGGGCCGGCTGAATAGAGGAGGCAATGGCCTTGATGATCGCCAATCGCGATAAACCTGGACCGAATGCGAAACACGCTGAGCTGACCCGGCGGGAGCTTCTCGCGCTGAGCGCCCTAGGCCTGATCGCCGGCGCTCCCGGCGTGGCGCACGCCGGCGGGGCCGCAGGGCCAGCTAATTTGGGGCATCCATGTCTCGCTGGCGCCGACTTGGTTCGATCCCGCCGAGACACCAGGGCTCATCACCCCGTTCATGATCCTTTACGCGCTGCACGATGCGATGGTGAAGCCGATGCCGGGCCAACCGCTCGCGCCGTGCCTTGCCGACTCGTTTTCGGCGGCCGAGGACGGGCGCTCCTACGACTTCGTACTGCGCCAGGGAGCAAAATTTCACAATGGCGACCCGATCACTGCCGAGGACGTCAAATTCTCTTTCGAACGGTACCGGGGCGCCTCCCACTCGTTGATGCAGGAGCGGGTGGCGAATATCGAAGCCCCTGATCCGCGGCACGTTCGTTTCAATCTCAAAACGCCTTGGCCCGATTTTTTGACGTTTTACGCGACGGCCACTGGCGCCGGCTGGATCGTGCCTAAGAAATACGTCGAGAAGGTCGGCGACGACGGGTTCAAAAAGGCGCCGATTGGTGCCGGCCCCTACAAATTCGTCTCGTTCACGCCCGGCGTGGAACTGGTGTTCGAGGCGTTCGACCAGTATTGGCGCAAGACCCCGAGCGTCAAACGCCTGGTGTTCAAGGTGATCCCGGAAGAGTCGACTCGGCTGGCGGCGTTGAAGCGCGGCGAGGTCGACATCGTCTATTCGATCCGCGGCGAACTTGCCGAAGAGCTGCGCAGCACGCCGGGGTTGACCCTGAAGCCGGTGGCTTCGCCGGCCACCTTCTGGCTCTACTTCGCCGATCAGTGGGACCCGCAATCGCCTTGGCATGACGAGCGGGTGCGGCAGGCAGCAAATCTCGCCCTCGACTGCAAGACGATCAACGAGGCGCTGACCCTGGGCTACTCGAAGCTCACCAACAGCATTGTTCCCGCCAGCTACGATTTCTACTGGCAGCCGCCGCCGGCGGTTTACGATCAGGCCAAGGCCAAGCAATTGCTGGCCGAGGCGGGTCATCCCGGCGGCTTCGATGCCGGCGATTATTACTGCGACTCGTCCTATGCGAATGTCGGCGAAGCCGTGCTCAACAATCTCCAGGAGGTTGGAATTCGCTCCCAGCTGCGCCCCATCGAGCGCGCGGCGTTTCTGAAGGGTTGGGGCGACAAGGCTTACAAGAACCTCATCCAGTGCGGCAGCGGCGCCTTCGGCAATGCCGCCACCCGCCTCGACGCCTTCATTGTCAAAGGCGGGACCTACGTCTATGGCAGCTATCCCGACATCGACGCATTGGCTCCGCAGCAGGCCGCGGAGCTCGACCATCAAGCGACGGGCGGTGATACTGGAGAAGATGCAGCAGCTCGTGCACGACAAATCGGTTGTCGCGCCGATTTGGCAGCTGGCGTTTATCAACGGCGTCGGAAGCCGGGTCGGAGAGTCCGGGTTCGATTTGATCAAGGATTTCGCCTACACCGGGCCATACGAAGACATCACGATCAAGGGCACATAGCGGCGGCGCGATTCACCAACTGGCCCTCGGAGGATCTCCCTGGAAAAGTCGAGACATTTCCGCATCGGTGGTCTACCTTCGACGCAAGGCTCGCCCAAGTAGCCGAGATGCGGAGGAGTTTCATGGGTTCGCTTTTCAACAGCCGCGGCGTACCAATCAGCGGCTCGAACCAAACCGGCCTGTCGCGTCGGGAGTTGTTGGCTCTGAGCGCCCTCGGGCTTGTCGCTGGCGCACCGGGCGTGGCCTTGGCGGCCGCACCGAGTGGCCAGCTGACCTGGGCAATTCACGTCTCTTTGGCACCGACTTGGTTCGACCCGGCCGAGACGGAAGGGATCATCACTCCTTACATGGTGCTGTACGCGCTGCACGATGCGATGGTGAAGCCGATGCCCGGCAAGACGCAGACGCCGTGCCTGGCCGAGTCGTGGACGGCGTCGCCGGACGGGCTCAGTTATGAGTTTGTTCTGCGCAAGGGGATCAAGTTTCACAACGGCGAGCCGGTAACCGCCGAGGATGTGAAGTTCTCGTTCGAGCGCTACCACGGCGCGGCACATCAGCTGATGAAGGACAATGTGGCGGCGATCGAGGTCCCCGATCCGCAGCATGTCCGCTTCAAACTGAAAAAGCCGTGGCCCGACTTTATCACCTTTTATTCGACCGCTTCCGGCTCCGGCTGGATCGTGCCGAAGAAATACGTCGAGCAGGTCGGCGACGACGGCTTCAAAAAGGCGCCGATCGGCGCCGGCCCCTACAAATTCGTCTCGTTTACGCCCGGCGTCGAGCTGGTGCTCGAAGCCTTCGACGGATATTGGCGCAAGACGCCCGCGGTGAAGCGCCTCGTCATGAAGGTGATCCCGGACGAGGCGACGCGGCTCGCGGCGCTGAAGCGCGGCGAGGTCGACATTGCCTACTCGATCCGCAGCGAACTCGCCGAAGAACTCCGCCGCACGCCCGGCCTTGCGCTCAAGCCGGTGGTGCTCCAGGCGCCGAACTGGCTCTACTTCCCTGAGCAATGGGACCCGAAATCGCCGTGGAGCAAACTGCAGGTTCGGCAGGCTGCCAATTTCGCGATCGACCGCGAGGGTATGAGCCAGGCATTGTTCCTCGGGTATTGCAAAATCACCAACAGCATCGTTCCTTACACCTTCGATTATTTTTGGCAGCCGCCCGCTGCGGTTTACGACCCGGCCAAGGCGAAAAAATTGTTGGCGGAAGCCGGGTATCCCAATGGCTTCGACGCCGGGCAGATGTATTGCGACAGCTCGTACGCCAATATGGCAGAGGTGTCGATCGACAACTTCCAGCAGATCGGTATCAGGGTGCAATTGCAGCCCATTGAGCGCGCCGCGTTCTTTGCCGGTTATGCGGACAAGAAATACACTCGGGGCATCGTTCAGGGCGCGAGTGGCGCCTTCGGCAATGCCGCGACCCGGCTGGCCTCGTTCGTCGTCAAGGGTGGCGCTTATTCCTATGGCAGCTACCCCGACATCGACGAACTCTACCCGCAACAGGCCGACGAAACCGACCGTGAAAAGCGCGCGGCGATACTCGACAAGATGCAGAAGCTTGTCTACGAGAAATCAATCTATGCGCCGATCTGGCAGCTCGGCTTCCTCAACGGGGTCGGCCCGCGAGTGGGCGAGTCGGCCTTCGGCCTGATCGCGGGCTTCGCCTATACCGCGCCTTTCGAGGACATCACGCTGAAGGCCGCATAGCCGAGGCGGCCGCGGTCCGACGACGCTCGGGCGAAATCGGCTTTGGTCAGAAACGACAAGACTTTTCCGCAAGCGTGGTCTAGGTTTGGCTCAAGGCCCACCCAAGCGGCCGGGACTTTGAGGAGGCGCGATGGCGTCATTGGAAGGCGGCAGACCCGGGAAAGGAGCGACCGAAGCGGCTCCAACGCGCCGCGATGTGCTTGCGCTCGCCGCCCTCGGCCTTGCCGCCGGCGCGCCCGCTGCAGCTCTGGGCGCCGTATCGGGCGATCAGCTGACCTGGGGTCTACACGTCTCGCTGTCGCCGACCTGGTTTGACCCTGCCGAGACCCTGGGGATCGTCACCCCATTCATGGTGCTGTACGCGCTGCACGACGCGGTCGTAAAGCCGATGCCCGGCAGCTCGCACGAGCCGTGCCTCGCCCAATCGTGGTCCGCCTCGGAAGACGGGCTCACCTACGAATTTGTCCTCCGTCAAGGCGCCAAATTCCACAATGGCGAGCCGGTGACGGCCGAGGATGTGAAATTCTCGTTCGAGCGTTACCACGGCGCCTCGCACGACCTGATGAAAGAGCGTGTAGCGGCCGTGGAGGCTCCCGACCCGCAGCACGTGCGGTTCAAGCTCAAAGGGCCGTGGCCCGACTTCCTGACATTTTATTCCAATGCCAGCGGCGCGGGTTGGATCGTCCCGAAAAAGTATGTCGAGAAAGTCGGCGACGGGGGGTTCAAAAACGCGCCGGTCGGTGCGGGACCATACAAATTCGTCTCGTTCGATCCGGGAGTCGAGCTGGTGCTCGAAGCGTTCGAGGGCTATTGGCGCAAGCCCCCCAACGTCAAGCGGCTGGTCATGAAGGTGATCCCGGATGAGGCGACGCGGCTGGCGGCGCTGAAGCGCGGCGAGATCGACATTGCCTACTCGATCCGCGCCGAGCTCGCCGAGGAGTTGAGACGCACTACCTGGGCTCAGCTTAAAGCCGGTCGTCGCGCAGGACCCAAACTGGCTATACTTCCCCGACCAATGGGACCCGAAATCGCCGTGGCACGATCTGCGCGTACGCCAGGCGGCCAACCTCGCGCTCGACCGCGACGGAATGAACGAGGCGTTGTTCCTCGGCTATTGCAAGATCACCAACAGCATCATACCCGACAACTTCGAGTTCTACTGGCAGCCACCGCCTGCCGTTTACGATCCCACGAAGGCCAAGCAGTTGCTGACCGAAGCCGGCTATCCCGGTGGGTTCGATGGCGGTCTTTTCTACTGTGACAGCGCCTACGCGAATATGTGTGAGGCCGCAGTCGACAACCTGCAGCAGATCGGCATTCGAACCAGATTGCAGCCGATCGAGCGTGCCGGCTTCATTGCGTCTTTTGCCGGCAAAAGATTGACCGGCGGAATCTTGCGCGGCGCGAGCGGCGCTTTCGGCGACGCCGCAACGCGGTTGGCCTCGTTTGTCGTCAAGGGCGGCGCCTATGTTTATGGCAGCTATCCCGAGATCGACGATCTCTTTCGTCCAACAGGCCGATGAGCTCGATCAAAAAAGCGCAGCCGCGATCCTCGATCGGATGCAGCAGCTCGTTTACGAGAAGGCGATCTTCGCTCCGGTCTGGCAGCTCGCTTTCATCAACGGGGTCGGCCCGCGGGTCGCGGAGTCGGCATTCGGATTGATCCCCGGCTTCCCTTATACCGCTCCCTTCGAAGATATCGCGACTGAGGTGCGCAAGGTGGATTCCGATGCACAGGATGAGCACTGTCCATTACTTCGGTCGCGGACCGAGTAGGACATGAAGCAGTTTATCGGCAGGCGGGTCGGGTATTCGCTGCTCTCGCTGTTTCTGTTGTCGCTGACGATCTTCTTCTTTGTCCGCGTGACCGGCGATCCGGCCGCACTACTCGTCGAGCCGGGCGCCAGCCCGGCGGACATCGCCGCCATTCACCATCAGTTCGGTCTCGACCGGCCGCTCTGGGTGCAGTACGGCATTTTCATGTCGAGCCTGTTCCACGGCGATCTCGGCCAGTCGTTCTATTACCGAACGCCGGTAATGGATCTTTATTTGTCGAGGCTCGCCCAACTCGCTGATGCTCGCAGTCGTAGCCATGGGATTGTCGCTATTGATCGGTATCCCGAGCGGCATTTTGGCGGCGGTGCGGGTCGGGCGGTTTTGGGACAGTGCCGGAAAAGTCTTTGCGCTTCTCGGGCTGTCGTTGCCGTCCTTCTGGGTCGGGCTGGTGATGATCCTGGTCTTCTCGGTCTATCTGGGATGGCTGCCGTCCTCGGGAGCCGGCACCCCGCTGCACCTGATCATGCCCGCCTTTGCGCTCGGCTGGTATTTCGCCGCAGCCCATATGCGGCTGACCCGCTCCTCGATGCTGGAAGTATTGGGCTCGGAATATGTCAAGCTCGCCCGCATCAAGGGTTTGCCGCAATCCCTGGTCATCGCCAAGCACGCCTTCAAGAATGCACTGATCCCGGTCCTGACATTGGCCGGCGTCAATCTCGTCATCATGGTCAATGTCGCCGTAGTCGTCGAAACCGTGTTCGCCTGGCCCGGCATCGGGCGGCTGCTCTACGAAGGCATTGCGTTTCGCGACTTCCCGGTCGTGCAGGGTGTCGTGATCATGGGCGGCGCAATGATCGTGATGGTCAATTTGATGGTGGACGTCCTTTACGCGGTGATCGACCCGCGCATCCGCCTGGGGAGCTAAGGGCTATGAGCACGCAAGCAGAAACTGTCCTCCTGCCGCCGCGCATCCGCCCGCGGCCGGTCGCGATCCGGCTCGGCGATTTCCCGGTGATCCCGGCCGCAATCCTCGTCCTCATCGGTTTGGTCGCGATCTTTGCCAATGTGCTTGCGCCGCATAACCCCGAAATCGGCAGCCTCGTCGCACGCTTCAAACCGCCGTTCTGGCAGACTGGCGGCAGCACAAAATACCTGCTCGGGACCGACCAGCTCGGCCGTGACGTGCTCTCGCGGCTGATCTTCGGCGCGCGGGTGTCGGTCGTAGTCGGCTTCACTGCGGTGATCTTTGCCGGGGTCGTCGGTACGACGCTCGGCATTGTGTCGGGTTATCTGGGAGGCTGGGTGGATCAGGTGATCATGCGCCTGACCGATACCTGGCTCGCCTTGCCGGCGCTGACCTTTGCGATTTTCCTGGCTGCCATTGTCGGGCCGAGCATGTGGAACATCGTCCTCATCCTCGGCGTCACGTATTGGACCCGCTATGCGCGCGTCATTCGCGGCGAGGTGCTGTCGCTGAAGGAGCGCGAATTTGTCCGTCTCGCGATTGTCGCGGGCTGCTCCAAATGGACGATCATGTGGCGTCACATTCTGCCCAACATCGTCAACACCGCCATTGTCCTGGGCACCTTGATGCTGGGGGTCGTGATTATCGCCGAGGCGTCCCTGTCCTTTCTCGGCGTCGGAGTGCCGCCGCCGCAACCGGCCTGGGGGCTGATGCTATCGGACGGCAAGCAAGGGCTGATGGTCGGCTATTGGTGGCTGACCGTGTTCCCCGGCTGCTGCATCATGCTGATGGTGCTCTCGGCAAACCTTATCGGCGATTGGCTCCGTGTCAAATTCGACCCCCAGCTCCGTCAGTTATGAGCCGACCCGGCGGGGGATGCCGGTATCGGCCGCCCCGCTGCTCGAGCTGCAGAACCTCTCGACCCACTACGTCTCGGCGCAGGGCACTCGGGTGGTCCGCGCCGTCGACGATGTGTCATTGCGCATCCATGCTGGCGAGACGTTGGGGATCGTCGGCGAGTCGGGTTCCGGCAAGAGCACATTGGCGCTGACGATCCTGCGCATCCTGCCGCCGGCGGCCCGCATTGTCGGCGGCAGGATGCTGTTCGAGGGCGAGGATCTGCTCGAAAGATCCGACTCCGAGATGCGCCACATCCGCGGCAAGCGGATCGCGATGATCCTGCAGGATCCGATGGCTTCGCTGAACCCGCTGTTCACGATCGGCGACCAGGTCGGCGAGTCGATCCGGGTGCACGACGGAGCCTCACGCGCAACCGCCTGGAGCCGCGCGAAGGACTTGTTGAAAGCCGTGCGGATCCCGTCGCCAGAAACCCGCGTGACACAATACCCGCACGAAATGTCGGGCGGCATGCGCCAGCGCATCGTCGGCGCCATCGGCATCTCCTGCGAGCCGCGCCTGTTGATCGCCGATGAGCCGACCACCAGCCTCGACCTGACGATCCAGGCGCAGTACCTCAAACTGCTGCGCGACCTGCAGCGGGAACACAATCTCGCGCTGATCTTCATCACTCACAATCTCGGCATCGTCGCGAAGATGTGCGACCAGCTGGCGGTGATGTATGCCGGACGCGTCGTCGAGTCGGGACCGGTGTCGCAGATCTTCAACGCGCCGACGCACCCCTACACCGAGGCGCTGCTGAACTCGATCCCGCGGATGACCGACAATGCGCACCGGCTGACCGCGATCGAAGGCCAGCCGCCCGATTTGGCGGCGCTGCCGCCGGGCTGCTCTTTCGCGCCGCGCTGTCCGCGCGCCTTTGACCGGTGCCGTGAGGCGGCTCCCCCCGAGTTCAGACCGAGTACAGGGAGGACCGCGCGTTGCTGGCTCGCGGAGCACCCGTACCCTAACCCTCCCCCGCTCGCGGGGAAGGGAGCGACCATCCCGGTCGGAGCGGCCTGATGACGGTCGTGGAAGCGGCGGGGCTCAGCAAGCATTTCCAGGCGAAGCGGGGGATCTTTGGGGGGAATCGCGGGGTGGTGCGCGCGGTCGACGGGATCTCGTTCGCGATCGAGCGCGGGCGCACGCTCGGCGTCGTCGGCGAAAGCGGCTGCGGCAAGACGACGACGGCGAAGCTCGTCCTCGGCTTGGAAGAGCCGACCGGCGGCGCGATCCTTTTCGAAGGCGAGGACCTGAAGCGGCTCGATGCGGCAGGTCGCCGGAACTACCGCAAATCGGTGCAGGCGGTCTTCCAGGATCCCTACGCCTCGCTCAACCCCCGCATGCGGGTCGGCGCGATCATTGCCGAGCCGCTTACTACGAACGAAACGCTGCGGGCAACCGAGGTTCGCCAGCGTGTGCTGCGATTGCTGGACCTTGTGGGGTTGCCAGACCGTGCCGCGGACCTCTTCCCGCACGAATTTTCCGGCGGTCAGCGACAGCGCATCGCGATCGCGCGGGCTCTTGCATTGTCGCCAAAGCTTGTCGTCCTCGACGAGCCGGTCTCGGCGCTCGATGTTTCGATCCGGGCGCAGATCCTCAATCTGTTGCGCGATTTGCAGGCCGAGCTCGGACTCTCTTACCTCTTCATCGCGCACGACCTCGCCGCCGTGGCGCATATGAGCCACACGATTGCGGTCATGTACCTCGGCAAGATCGTCGAGAGCGGCGAGGCGCGCATGCTCGCGCGTGCGCCGAAACATCCTTATACCGAGGCATTGTTTTCGGCGGCGCTGCCGAGCCACCCGGACGAGCGGCGCGAGGAAATCATCCTGCCGGGCGAAGTGCCGAGCCCGCTCAACCCGCCCTCGGGCTGCCGCTTCCATCCCCGCTGCCCGCATGCAATGCCACGTTGCAGCCGACAGGAACCGATGCTCGCCGATATCGACGGCCGCCTCATCGCCTGCCACCTCTATGACGGCGATGTGGTCAACCTGCCCCTTGCAGTCGGAGCCAGCGCGTGAGTAGGCCCGGCGCCTCCTTCGGCGTCATTGCCGCGGCATTGGTGCTGACGCTGGTCATCGGTCGGCCGTCATTAGGAGAGCCCTATCACCTCCGCATCGGCTGGGTTGTGGCGCCGGCCGACCTCGTCACGTTGATGTTCGTAAAGCCGAAGCTCGCGCCGCATGCCGGCAAGACCTACATCCCCGAGCTTACCCATTTCGCCGGGACTCCCGCCGAGATGACGGCGCTCGCAACCGGCGAGCTCGATTGCGCGGCGCTCGCCTATTCGACCTTTGCGCTCGGGATCGAGAACGCCGGGATGGCGGATCTGCGGATCATCGCCGACGAATTCCAGGACGGAGTTCCCGGATACCACACGAATGACTTCGTCGTCCGCAAGGACAGCCCGATCAAGACTGTTGCAGACCTCAAGGGCAAGATCCTGGCTTCGAACCAGACGGGCAGCGCAGTCGACATGGCGTTGCGGGCGATGCTGGCGAAAAATCATCTGCAGGACAAACGCGACCTGACGATCATCGAAGTACGTTTCCCGGACCAGAAGGCGATGCTGAAGGAAGGCAAAGTCGATCTGATCACCGCCGTGCTACCCTTCGGTCTCGATCCGGAGCTGCTCGCGATGTCCCGCAGCTTGTTCACGCAAGACGAGGCGATGGGCCGCTCGCAAATGATCATCCGCGTGGCGCGTGACGGGTTCTTGCAGAAGCACCGCGCTGAAATGGTGGACTTTCTGGAAGATTATCTGCACACGCTCCGTTACCTGAGCGACCCCGCGCATCGCCAGGAGGCGCTTGAGATCATCGCCGAGGCCACCAAGCAGAAACCGTCCCTCTACCAGGACTGGGTCTTCACGAAGGAAGACTACTACCGCGACCCCAACGGGCTGCCGGACCTTGAGGCGCTGCAAGCAAATGTGGATCTGCAGCACAAGCTTGGCTTCCTGCGCTCGCCGCTCGAGGTCAAAAAATACGCCGACCTCGGCATCGCGAAGGAAGCCGCCCGGCGTCTCGAAGCGGCAGCCAGTCACTAAGGGGCCACAAGTGCGCGATCGCGATGGTTCCGGCTTTGACACGGGCCAATAAGGTTGATATCAACGTGACTTGACGCAAGCCTCGCACCTTGAATTCGAGAAACCCCCGACCGGAGACAGACATGACTGATCAACAGGGTCGTTTCGTGTGGTACGAATTGATGGCGCACGACACGGAGGCCGCGAAGGCGTTCTATACCAAGGTGGTAGGCTGGAGCACTCAGGACGCGTCAGTGCCCGGGATGGCCTACACGATGTTCACCGACGGCCAGACGCCCGTGGGAGGATTAATGGCTCAGCCGGAGGACGCCCGAAAAATGGGAGCGCCGCCGAGCTGGATCGGATACGTCGCGGTGAATGACGTAGACGCCAACGCCGAACGGATCAAGCGCCTCGGCGGCACCGTGCATGTTCCGCCGACCGACATTCCAAATGTCGGCCGCTTCTCGGTCGTTGCCGATCCGCAAAATGCGGTGTTCGCGTTGTTCAACTCCCCGAACACCTGCGACGCGCCGCTTCCCGAACCCGGCACGCCGGGCCGCATCGGCTGGCACGAGCTGTCCGCTGCCGACTGGCAGAAGGCGTTTGCCTTTTATAGCGAGCTGTTCGGATGGCAAAAGGGCGACGCAATGGATATGGGTGCAATGGGCACCTACCAGATCTTCTCGGTCGGCGGGCAAGCGGCCGGCGGGATGATGAACAAGCCGCCGATCGTGCCGGTCCCCAACTGGCTCTACTATATCAACGTCGCCGATTTCGATGCGGCCGTCGACCGCGTGAAGACAGGTGGTGGCCAAATTTTGAACGGCCCGATGCAGGTGCCGGGAGGCGACTGGATCATCCAGGGCAAGGACCCGCAGGGCGCGATGTTCGCGCTCGTCGGACAGAAGACCTAACGGCAGTTCGGGGCGCCAAAAACTACACGGTAGTCGGCGCTTGTGCCTCCTGATGCCAGATCAGGAGGCGCCTGCGCAATAGCGCGATGCCCTTGACCAGGCACAACCCGGCGACTGCAATCTCGACGATGCCGGCGAAGACGCCGGGTAAATCGGCAAAGCGCGAGGCAGCTATCATAGCGCCGCCCAGCCCCTGGCCGCCCATCAGCATCTCGGTGACGATCGTCACGATCATCGAAACGGGGAGCGCGACTTGCAGCCCCGTCATGATCTGCGGCAGCGCCGCGGGCAGAATGATCTCGCGCAGCAGCTGACGTTCGCTGGCGCCCAGGCTGCGCGCCGACCACAGTAGCTGCCGGTCGATCCCCTCAGCTGCGGCAATCGTCGCGACGATCACCGGGAAGATCGCGTTGAATGTCGCCATCGAAATCTTCGAGACGTCGTAAAGGCCGAGCCAGAGCATGAAGATCGGCAGGAAGGCGATCTTCGGCATCGGAAAGCCGACCGAGACGATTGGATCGAAAAACCAGCCGATAAACTTGTTGCGCGTCATTAGGATGCCGAGCGCCACACCGCCGATACCGGCAATTGCGAACCCAGTCAGGGCACGATACAGCGTCATTCCGAGATTGATCGTCAGGTCGCCCGACAGCGCATCGTCCCAAACACGCTGCAGAACGGCGGATAATGGCGGCAGCAGAAACGTGCTCACAACGCCGCTGCGCGACAGAGCTTCCCAGCCGAGGACGAGCACGATCAGCGGCAGGAGGCTACCGATACGGCGCCCCAATCCGGCGGCAAGGAGGTCAAGCCGCAACCCGGCTTCTACCGGACGCGCCAGTGCCAGGCTTTCTCCGCTGTCTATTCGCGCCATGCCAGAACCCGCCGCATCAGCATCAAAAAACCGCGATCCGCGGCAAACCCCAGCAGTGCCACGGTCAACACGACCGCGAACATCGCGTCGTAAACGCCGCCGTCACCGAGCCAGCCGATCATGTAGCCAAACCCGCTGCGGGCGACGATCAGTTCGGAGGCGACAAGCAGCACGAACGCGAAAGCGAGCGCGGTGCGAATGCCGCTCAACAGCTCCGGCAATGCGCTCGGGACGACCACTTCCCACAACACCCGTAGGCGGCTCGCACCCAGGCTGCGGGCCGACCATATCAGCACCTGCTCCGTGCCGCGTGCACCGTTGAAGGCGCTCAAAGTGACCGGCAGCATGCAGCCGACGTAAATGAGCACGATTTTCGAAGCGTCGCCAAAGCCGAGCCACAGCACCATTACCGGGATCAGCGCCGATTTCGGCATCGGGTAGAAGAATTGGACGATCGGATTGACAACGACGCGGACCGGCAGGTACCAGGCCATCAGCACGCCGATGGCGCTGCCGCAGACGATCGCCAAGCCGAGCCCGGCAGCAGCTCGCGAGATCGATGCGACGCCGTTGCTCCACAGATCGCCGCCTTCAGCGAGGTTGAGCCAGGCACTGGCGACCTGGTCGAGCGGCGGCAACGCCGCGGGTGACACAATGCCGAGCCGCGATATCGCCTCCCACGCGACGGCGAGCAGCAACAGCGGCGCGTAGCGCGGCAGCACGGCGGTCATGCGGCACCACCGCGTTTAACTCCGTCACCCCCGCGGAAGCGGGGGGCCGGGAGACTAGAGCGACGTGCCAGCCGCTCCTGAGTTCCCGCTTTCGCGGGAATGGCGGTATGAGGAGACGTGTGCGGCAGAAGAACGGTCATGCGGTACCGCCTCGTTCGGCGAGAATCGCTTCGCCGCGTACCAGGTTCCAGACGTGGTCGACCATCTCGACAAAGGCGGGCGTGCGGGCGAGCCCTGGATCACTCTTGTCGAAACGGGTCTCGACGATCTCTTTGATGTGCCCCGGTCGGGCTGACATTACCGCAATGCGCTCGGCGAGGAATACCGCTTCGTGGACATCGTGCGTAACGAAGATGACGGTTTTGCGCGAGCGCTGCCAGATGCTGAGAAGTTCTCCCTGCATCAGACTGCGGGTCTGCGCGTCAAGCGCGCCAAAGGGCTCGTCCATCAAAGAGAATGTGCGGGTCGATCGCTAAGGTTCTGGCGATGGCGGCGCGCTGCTTCATGCCTCCGGAGAGTTGCGAGGGGTAGTTGTCCTCGAACCCTCTGAGGCCGACGAGATCGATGAACGCGCGTGCGCGGCGCAGCCGCTTCTCGCGCGCCATGCCCTGCTTTTCGAGCCCATAGAGCACGTTCTGCATTACCGTCTTCCACGGAAACAGAGCGAAATGCTGAAAGACGATGCCGCGGTCGGGGCCGGGACCGGCAATCGGCTTGCCTTCGACGAAGATCGCTCCCTGCTCCACGGGCAGGAACCCGCCGACCAGGTAAAGGAGCGTGCTCTTACCGCAGCCGCTTGGACCGAGCAATGCAACGAACTCGCGGTTGCGCACTTCGAGTGAGACGTTGTCGAGCGCAGTCACCGGGCGGCCGCGCGGCGGCCGGTACACATGGCTTACCCGGTCGATGACGATCTGCGCCGCTGTGTCCATCTTCCTAATCGCCGTTGAAGCGCAGCGGCTGCAGGATGTCGCTCTCCCCGAGGTGCTTGACCATTGTGGGCTCGCGTTTGCCGAGCGCCTCGATTACCGGCGGCATGTGCCCGGGACTGACGACCCAGCCGATGCGCATCGTCATTGGCTCCGCCCGAGCAACCGCGATTACGCCGATCACAGCGAATAGCGCCACAGCCGGTGTCGCCACCTTCGCTTTGGTGAGCATTTTTGTTGAAGTCCTCTCGGAGCGCAGCTTGCGTCGCCATTCTTAGCGTCGCGCCGCCTCGCCGAGAAGGGGCGGAATGCCTATGTTTACGATGGCGCGTTCCGGACGGGATCGCGCCGATTTCTTCGTGCGGCGGCGTTGTGGTGTATAGTGCGTCGCCATCGGAAAGGGAGGCGCCGATGGAAATTCGGCAAGCTCTGACCTTCGACGACGTGATGCTGGTGCCGGCGGCGTCCGAGATTATGCCCGGGAAGACGGATATTGGACCCGCTGACGCGCGAGGTCGAGCTCGGCATCGCGTGGTTCGGCGGCGATGGATATGGCGACCTACGGGCGCTCGCGGATCGCAATGGCGCAGACCGGCGGAAATCGGTGTCATCCACCGCAATATGACGGTCGACGAGCAGGCCGACGAAGTCCGCAACGTCAAGAATTCGAGGCCGCCGCATCGTCGTGAAATCGGTCACGATTTCCCGGACGAGCTCGTTGGCCGACGCGCTGCGGCTGATGGCCGACCACAAGATCTCCGGCATCCCAGTCGTCGAGCGCGGCTCCGGTCGGCTCGCCGGCATTCTTACCAACCGCGACGTTCGATTCGCCGACGATCCGCGCGAGCCGGTCGCCGAGCTGATGACCCGGGACAAGCTCGTCACCGTGCGCGAGAATGTCGCGCGCGAGGAAGCAAAGCGCCTGCTGCACCAACATCGCATCGAGAAGCTGCTCGTCGTCGATGAGGCTTTCGCTGCGTAGGCCTGATCACGGTCAAGGACATCCAGAAGGCGGTCAGGTATCCCAACGCGTCGAAGGATTCGCTCGGCCGGCTCCGGTGTGGGGCGGCGGTGGGCGTGGCACGCGAACACGATGGAGCGGGCCGAGGCGCTGGTGGCGGCCAGCGTCGACGTCCTGGTCGTCGACAGTGCGCACGGCCATTGCCCAGGGTGTGCTCGACATGGTGCGGGACATCCGGCGGCGTCGAGCTTCCCCGACGTCGATCTGGTGGCGGGAAATGTGGCGACGGCGGAGGCCACCGGCGCGCTGATCGCTCTCGGCGTCGACGCCGTCAAGGTCGGCATCGGCGCCGGCTCGATCTGCACGACCCGCGTCATCGCGGGAATCGGCGTGCCGATGATCACCGCCGTCATGGAGTGCGCCCGCGCTGCGGCGTCGCACGGCGTCCCGGTGATCGCCGATGGAGGCATCCGGTTCTCCGGCGACGTCACCAAAGCCATCGCGGTCGGGGCCAGCAGCACCATGATCGGCATCCTGTTCGCCGGCACCGACGAGAGCCCGGGCGAGATGATTCTCTACCAGGGCCGCAGCTTCAAGGAGTACCGCGGGATGGGGTCGATCGGCGCGATGCGCGCGGGAGCAAGGATCGCTACTTCCAGCGAGTTCGATCTCGAGGCGCCCGGCACGGACAAGCTCGTGCCCGAAGGCATCGAAGGACGGGTGCCGCACAAGGGCAGCCGGTCGGCTCATCTGCATCAGCTCGTCGGCGGCCTGCGCGCGGGGATGGGCTACACTGGCAACCGCACGATCCGCGAAATGCAAAAGAACTGCACCTTCGTGCAAATCGCCGGGGCGGGGCTGCGCGAGAGCCACGTCCACGACGTCGCGGTCACCCGCGAAGCCCCCAATTACCCGCAGGACCGTTGAACCATATCGAATGCCCTGTGCCAGCGAGCTGCCCTCTCTTCCGGCCCGCTCCCTAACCCTCCCCCGCCTGCGGGGGAGGGAAGGGTGGGTGCTGCGCCGGAGAGAGGCAACGCCGCATTGACCCCGGAGCGCAGGTCGCCGCCGCGATCGACATTCTTGCCGCGATCGATACCGAATATCGTCCAGCCGACGATGTCGCGGCCGAATACTTCCGCCGTCGCCGGTACATCGGTTCCAAGGATCGAGCGCAGATCGCCGGCCATGTTTACGCGGTGCTCCGGCATAGAGCGGCGCTCGACTGGTGGATCGCCAGGTTTGCGGGGTTGGGTTACCGAAACCTCGTGCCCAAATCTTGGCCAGCTTGGTTCTGGTCGAGGAATGGCGACCCCACGCCGATCCTCGCATGCTGCGACGGCGACCGGTTTCGTCCGGCTCGGGCTCAGTCACGGCCGAGCAGAACGCTTCATCCGCGATCTCACCGAGACCCGGACCCTGCGCCATCCGGAGATGCCGCAAGCAGTGGCTAACAATCTCCCCGATTGGCTCGAGCCTTATTTCGATCGGGTTTTCGGCAAGGCGCTGGAACGCGAGATGGCGGCTCTCAATGCGTCCGCGCCGATCGATTTGCGGGTCAATCTGCTGAAGACCGACCGCGAAGAGGCGCGCCGCGCGCTCGCTGCGGAGGGTGTGGCCGCGAAGTCCACCCCCTTGTCGCCGGTCGGCCTGCGGTTGCGCGAACGCGATCCCACTCGGCAACCTTGCTTGCCTTCAATCAAGGCCTCATCGAGGTGCAGGACGAAAGCTCGCAGATCGCCGCGCTGCTCGCCGATGCCCGGCCCGGCATGCGGGTCGTCGATTTCTGCGCTGGAGCGGGCGGCAAGACGTTGGCGTTGGCGTCGGGCATGGCCAATCGCGGCAAGCTCGTCGCCTGCGAGGTGTCGCAACGCCGCCTCGATCGCGCAGCGCGCCGGCTGCGCCGAGCCGGCGTCACCAATGTAGAGCGCCGCGCATTGAGCGGCGAACGCGACAAATGGGTAAAGCATCACAAAGCCGGCTTCGACCGGGTCTTCGCTGACGTCCCCTGCCTCGGCACCGGCACTTGGCGCCGCAACCCCGACGCCAAATGGCGGATGCGCCCCGAGGATCTCGCCGAGCTCCTCGAACGCCAGCAGGCGATCCTGCGCAGTGTCGCGCGTCTCGTCCGTCCCGGCGGGCGCCTCATTTACGCGACCTGCTCGCTGCTGCGCGAG
>CAVOHI010000025.1:0-20034 GCA_963695605.1 uncultured Alphaproteobacteria bacterium
TCGATCCCGCGGATGACGGACAACGCGCAGCGGCTCGACCGCGATCGAAGGCCAGCCGCCCGATCTGGCGGCGCTGCCGCCAGGCTGCTCCTTTCGCGCCGCGCTGTCCGCGCGCCTTCGATCGGTGCCGCGAGGCGGCTCCCCCGAGTTCAGACCGGAGTAGCAGGCAGGACTGCGCGTTGCTGGCTTGCCACCGGCCCCAACCTCCGCCTGCGGGGAGGGGATGGCATCGCCGGTGGAGCGGCCGATGACGGTCGTGGAAGCGGCGGGGCTCAGCAAGCATTTTCAGGCGAAGCGGGGGATCTTTGGGGGGAATCGCGGGGTGGTGCGCGCGGTCGACGGGATCTCGTTCGCGATCGAGCGCGGGCGCACGCTCGGCGTCGTCGGCGAAAGCGGCTGCGGCAAGACGACGACGGCGAAGCTCGTCCTCGGCTTGGAAGAGCCGACCGGCGGCGCGATCCTTTTCGAAGGCGAGGACCTGAAGCGGCTCGATGCGGCAGGTCGCCGGAACTACCGCAAATCGGTGCAGGCGGTCTTCCAGGATCCCTACGCCTCGCTCAACCCCCGCATGCGGGTCGGCGCGATCATTGCCGAGCCGCTTACTACGAACGAAACGCTGCGGGCAACCGAGGTTCGCCAGCGTGTGCTGCGATTGCTGGATCTTGTGGGGTTGCCAGACCGTGCCGCGGACCTCTTCCCGCACGAATTTTCCGGCGGTCAGCGACAGCGCATCGCGATCGCGCGGGCTCTTGCATTGTCGCCAAAGCTTGTCGTCCTCGACGAGCCGGTCTCGGCGCTCGATGTTTCGATCCGGGCGCAGATCCTGAATCTGTTGCGCGATTTGCAGGCCGAGCTGGGACTCTCTTACCTCTTCATCGCGCACGACCTCGCCGCCGTGGCGCATATGAGCCACACGATTGCGGTCATGTACCTCGGCAAGATCGTCGAGAGCGGCGAGGCGCGCATGCTCGCGCGTGCGCCGAAACATCCTTATACCGAGGCATTGTTTTCGGCGGCGCTGCCGAGCCACCCGGACGAGCGGCGCGAGGAAATCATCCTGCCGGGCGAAGTGCCGAGCCCGCTCAACCCGCCCTCGGGCTGCCGCTTCCATCCCCGCTGCCCGCATGCAATGCCACGTTGCAGCCGACAGGAACCGATGCTCGCCGATATCGACGGCCGCCTCATCGCCTGCCACCTCTATGACGGCGATGTGGTCAACCTGCCCCTTGCAGTCGGAGCCAGCGCGTGAGTAGGCCCGGCGCCTCCTTCGGCGTCATTGCCGCGGCATTGGTGCTGACGCTGGTCATCGGTCGGCCGTCATTAGGAGAACCCTATCACCTCCGCATCGGCTGGGTTGTGGCGCCGGCCGACCTCGTCACGTTGATGTTCGTAAAGCCGAAGCTCGCGCCGCATGCCGGCAAGACCTACATCCCCGAGCTTACCCATTTCGCCGGGACTCCCGCCGAGATGACGGCGCTCGCAACCGGCGAGCTCGATTGCGCGGCGCTCGCCTATTCGACCTTTGCGCTCGGGATCGAGAACGCCGGAATGGCGGATCTGCGGATCATCGCCGACGAATTCCAGGACGGAGTTCCCGGATACCACACGAATGACTTCGTCGTCCGCAAGGACAGCCCGATCAAGACTGTTGCAGACCTCAAGGGCAAGATCCTGGCTTCGAACCAGACGGGCAGCGCAGTCGACATGGCGTTGCGGGCGATGCTGGCGAAAAATCATCTGCAGGACAAACGCGACCTGACGATCATCGAAGTACGTTTCCCGGACCAGAAGGCGATGCTGAAGGAAGGCAAAGTCGATCTGATCACCGCCGTGCTACCCTTCGGTCTCGATCCGGAGCTGCTCGCGATGTCCCGCAGCTTGTTCACCCAAGACGAGGCGATGGGCCGCTCGCAAATGATCATCCGCGTGGCGCGTGACGGGTTCTTGCAGAAGCACCGCGCTGAAATGGTGGACTTTCTGGAAGATTATCTGCACACGCTCCGTTACCTGAGCGACCCCGCGCATCGCCAGGAGGCGCTTGAGATCATCGCCGAGGCCACCAAGCAGAAACCGTCCCTCTACCAGGACTGGGTCTTCACGAAGGAAGACTACTACCGCGACCCCAACGGGCTGCCGGACCTTGAGGCGCTGCAAGCAAATGTGGATCTGCAGCACAAGCTTGGCTTCCTGCGCTCGCCGCTCGAGGTCAAAAAATACGCCGACCTCGGCATCACGAAGGAAGCCGCCCGGCGCCTCGAAGCGGCAGCCAGTCACTAAGGGGCCACAAGTGCGCGATCGCGATGGTTCCGGCTTTGACACGGGCCAATAAGGTTGATATCAACGTGACTTGAGGCAAGCCTCGCACCTTGAATTCGAGAAACCCCCGACCGGAGACAGACATGACTGATCAACAGGGTCGTTTCGTGTGGTACGAATTGATGGCGCACGACACGGAGGCCGCGAAGGCGTTCTATACCAAGGTGGTAGGCTGGAGCACTCAGGACGCGTCAGTGCCCGGGATGGCCTACACGATGTTCACCGACGGCCAGACGCCCGTGGGAGGATTAATGGCTCAGCCGGAGGACGCCCGAAAAATGGGAGCGCCGCCGAGCTGGATCGGATACGTCGCGGTGAATGACGTAGACGCCAACGCCGAACGGATCAAGCGCCTCGGCGGCACCGTGCATGTTCCGCCGACCGACATTCCAAATGTCGGCCGCTTCTCGGTCGTTGCCGATCCGCAAAATGCGGTGTTCGCGTTGTTCAACTCCCCGAACACTTGCGACGCGCCGCTTCCCGAACCCGGCACGCCGGGCCGCATCGGCTGGCACGAGCTGTCCGCTGCCGACTGGCAGAAGGCGTTTGCCTTCTATAGCGAGCTGTTCGGATGGCAAAAGGGCGACGCAATGGATATGGGTGCAATGGGCACCTACCAGATCTTCTCGGTCGGCGGGCAAGCGGCCGGCGGGATGATGAACAAGCCGCCGATCGTGCCGGTCCCCAACTGGCTCTACTACATCAATGTCGCCGATTTTGATGCGGCCGTCGACCGCGTGAAGACAGGTGGTGGCCAAATTTTGAACGGCCCGATGCAGGTGCCCGGAGGCGACTGGATCATCCAGGGCAAGGACACGCAGGGCGCGATGTTCGCGCTCGTCGGACAGAAGACCTAACGGCAGTTCGGGGCGCCAAAAACTACACGGTAGTCGGCGCTTGTGCCTCCTGATGCCAGATCAGGAGGCGCCTGCGCAATAGCGCGATGCCCTTGACCAGGCACAACCCGGCGACTGCAATCTCGACGATGCCGGCGAAGACGCCGGGTGAATTGGCGAAGCGCGAGGCAGCTATCATAGCGCCGCCCAGCCCCTGGCCGCCCATCAGCATCTCGGTGACGATCGTCACGATCATCGAAACGGGGAGCGCGACTTGCAGCCCCGTCATGATCTGCGGCAGCGCCGCGGGCAGAATGATCTCGCGCAGCAGCTGACGTTCGCTGGCGCCCAGGCTGCGCGCCGACCACAGTAGCTGCCGGTCGATCCCCTCAGCTGCGGCAATCGTCGCGACGATCACCGGGAAGATCGCGTTGAATGTCGCCATCGAAATCTTCGAGACGTCGTAAAGGCCGAGCCAGAGCATGAAGATCGGCAGGAAGGCGATCTTCGGCATCGGAAAGCCGACCGAGACGATTGGATCGAAAAACCAGCCGATAAACTTGTTGCGCGTCATTAGGATGCCGAGCGCCACACCGCCGATACCGGCAATTGCGAACCCAGTCAGGGCACGATACAGCGTCATTCCGAGATTGATCGTCAGGTCGCCCGACAGCGCATCGTCCCAAACACGCTGCAGAACGGCGGATAATGGCGGCAGCAGAAACGTGCTCACAACGCCGCTGCGCGACAGAGCTTCCCAGCCGAGGACGAGCACGATCAGCGGCAGGAGGCTACCGATACGGCGCCCCAATCCGGCGGCAAAGAGGTCAAGCCGCAACCCGGCTTCTACCGGACGCGCCAGTGCCAGGCTTTCTCCGCTGTCTATTCGCGCCATGCCAGAACCCGCCGCATCAGCATCAAAAAACCGCGATCCGCGGCAAACCCCAGCAGTGCCACGGTCAACACGACCGCGAACATCGCGTCGTAAACGCCGCCGTCACCGAGCCAGCCGATCATGTAGCCAAACCCGCTGCGGGCGACGATCAGTTCGGAGGCGACAAGCAGCACGAACGCGAAAGCGAGCGCGGTGCGGATGCCGCTCAACAGCTCCGGCAATGCGCTCGGGACGACCACTTCCCACAGCACCCGTAGGCGGCTCGCACCCAGGCTGCGGGCCGACCATATCAGCACCTGCTCCGTGCCGCGTGCACCGTTGAAGGCGCTCAAAGTGACCGGCAGCATGCAGCCGACATAAATGAGCACGATTTTCGAAGCGTCGCCAAAGCCGAGCCACAGCACCATTACCGGGATCAGCGCCGATTTCGGCATCGGGTAGAAGAATTGGACGATCGGATTGACAACGACGCGGACCGGCTGGTACCAGGCCATCAGCACGCCGATGGCGCTGCCGCAGACGATCGCCAAGCCGAGCCCGGCAGCAGCTCGCGAGATCGATGCGACGCCGTTGCTCCACAGATCGCCGCCTTCAGCGAGGTTGAGCCAGGCACTGGCGACCTGGTCGAGCGGCGGCAACGCCGCGGGTGACACAATGCCGAGCCGCGATATCGCCTCCCATGCGACGGCGAGCAGCAACAGCGGCGCGTAGCGCGGCAGCACGGCGGTCATGCGGCGCCACCGCGTTTAACCCCGTCACCCCCGCGGAAGCGGGGGGCCGGGAGACTAGAGCGACGTGCCAGCCGCTCCTGAGTTCCCGCTTTCGCGGGAATGGCGGTATGAGGAGACGTGTGCGGCAGAAGAACGGTCATGCGGTACCGCCTCGTTCGGCGAGAATTGCTTCGCCGCGCACCAGGTTCCAGACGTGATCGACCATCTCGACAAAGGCGGGCGTGCGGGCGAGCCCTGGATCACTCTTGTCGAAACGGGTCTCGACGATCTCTTTGATGTGCCCCGGTCGGGCTGACATTACCGCAATGCGCTCGGCGAGGAATACCGCTTCGTGGACATCGTGCGTAACGAAGATGACGGTTTTGCGCGAGCGCTGCCAGATGCTGAGAAGTTCTCCCTGCATCAGACTGCGGGTCTGCGCGTCAAGCGCGCCAAAGGGCTCGTCCATCAAGAGAATGTGCGGGTCGATCGCTAAGGTTCTGGCGATGGCGGCGCGCTGCTTCATGCCTCCGGAGAGTTGTGAGGGGTAGTTGTCCTCGAACCCTCTGAGGCCGACGAGATCGATGAACGCGCGTGCGCGGCGCAGCCGCTCCTCGCGCGCCATGCCCTGCTTTTCGAGCCCATAGAGCACGTTCTGCATTACCGTCTTCCACGGAAACAGCGCGAAATGTTGAAAGACGATGCCGCGGTCGGGGCCGGGACCGGCAATCGGCTTGCCTTCGACGAAGATCGCGCCTTGCTCCACGGGCAGGAACCCGCCGACCAGGTAAAGCAGCGTGCTCTTACCGCAGCCGCTTGGACCGAGTAATGCAACGAACTCGCGGTTGCGCACTTCGAGTGAGACGTTGTCGAGCGCAGTCACCGGGCGCCCGCGCGGCGGCCGGTACACATGGCTTACCCGGTCGATGACGATCTGCGCCGCTGTGTCCATCTTCCTAATCGCCGTTGAAGCGCAGCGGCTGCAGGATGTCGCTCTCCCCGAGGTGCTTGACCATTGTGGGCTCGCGTTTGCCGAGCGCCTCGATTACCGGCGGCATGTGCCCGGGACTGACGACCCAGCCGATGCGCATCGTCATTGGCTCCGCCCGAGCAACCGCGATTACGCCGATCACAGCGAATAGCGCCACAGCCGGTGTCGCCACCTTCGCTTTGGTGAGCATTTTTGTTGAAGTCCTCTCGGAGCGCAGCTTGCGTCGCCATTCTTAGCGTCGCGCCGCCTCGCCGAGAAGGGTCGGAATGCCTATGTTTACGATGGCGCGTTCCGGACGGGATCGCGCCGATTTCTTCTTGCGGCGGCGTTGTGGTGTATAGTGCGTCGCCATCGGAAAGGGAGGCGCCGATGGAAATTCGGCAAGCTCTGACCTTCGACGACGTGATGCTGGTGCCGGCGGCGTCCGAGATCATGCCCGGGGAGACGGATACTCGGACCCGGCTGACGCGCGAGGTCGAGCTCGGTATCCCGCTGGTCTCGGCGGCGATGGATACGGTGACCGAAAGCGCGCTCGCGATCGCAATGGCGCAAACCGGCGGAATTGGCGTCATCCACCGCAATATGACGCGTCGAACAGCAGGCCGACGAAGTCCGCAAGGTCAAGAAATTCGAGGCCGGCATGGTCGTCAATCCGGTCACGATTCACCCGGACGAGTCGTTGGCCGACGCGCTGCGGCTGATGGCCGACCACAAGATCTCCGGCATCCCGGTCGTCGAGCGCGGCTCCGGTCGGCTCGCCGGCATTCTTACCAACCGCGACGTACGATTCGCCGACGATCCGCGCCAGCCGGTCGCCGAGCTGATGACCCGGGACAAGCTCGTCACCGTGCGCGAGAATGTCGCGCGCGAGGAAGCAAAGCGCCTGCTGCACCAACATCGCATCGAGAAGCTGCTAGTCGTCGATGAGGCTTATCGCTGCGTCGGCCTGATAACCGTCAAGGACATCGAGAAAGCGCAACGCTATCCGACGGCCTGCAAGGACGAGCATGGCCGTCTCCGAGTGGCTGCGGCGACCGGTACCGGCAGCGAGGGCATCGAGCGTGCTGAAGCGTTGTTCGCCGCCGGTCTCGACGTCTTGGTCGTCGACACCGCGCACGGTCATTCAGACCGGGTATTGCGCACGTTGCGTGAAGTTCGGCGGCTGTCGAACTACACCCAGGTCATCGCCGGCAATGTCGCGACGGCCGAGGGGGCGCGGGCCCTGGTCGAGGCGGGCGCCGACGCGATCAAAGTCGGCATTGGTCCGGGCTCGATTTGTACGACCCGCATGGTGGCGGGGGTCGGCGTGCCGCAATTCACCGCGATCGTTGACACTGTCGCCGAATGCCGAAAGAACGGAGTGCCGGTAATTTCGGACGGTGGCATCAAGTTTTCCGGCGACCTCGCCAAGGCGATCGCCGCCGGGGCTGATTGCGCGATGCTCGGCTCGTTGTTCGCCGGCACCGACGAGAGCCCGGGCGAGGTCTTCCTCTATCAGGGCCGCAGCTACAAATATTACCGCGGGATGGGCTCGATCGGGGCGATGGCGCGCGGCTCGGCCGACCGCTACTTCCAGCAGGAGGTGACGAGCACGTTGAAGCTCGTGCCCGAGGGCGTCGAGGGCCGGGTGCCGCACAAGGGGCCGGTCGGCAACATCGTGCACCAGCTGATCGGCGGGCTGCGCGCGGCAATGGGCTACACTGGCAACCGCACGATCCGCGAAATGCAAAAGAACTGCACCTTCGTGCGAATCACCGGGGCGGGGCTGCGCGAGAGCCACGTCCACGACGTCGCGGTCACCCGCGAAGCCCCCAATTACCCGCAGGACCGTTGAACCATATCGAATGCCCTGTGCCAGCGAGCTGCCCTCTCTTCCGGCCGCTCCCTGACCCTCCCCCGCCTGCGGGGGAGGGAAAGGTGGGTGCTGCGCCGGAGAGAGGCAACGCCGCATTGACCCCCGGAGCGCAGGTCGCCGCCGCGATCGACATTCTTGCCGCGATCGATACCGAATATCGTCCAGCCGACGATGTCGCGGCCGAATACTTCCGCCGTCGCCGGTACATCGGTTCCAAGGATCGAGCGCAGATCGCCGGCCATGTTTACGCGGTGCTCCGGCATAGAGCGGCGCTCGACTGGTGGATCGCCAGGTGCGGGGTTGGTACCGAAACCCGTGCCCGAATCTTGGCCAGCTTGGTTCTGGTCGAGGAATGGCGACCCCGACGCGATCCTCGCATGCTGCGACGGCGACCGGTTTCGTCCGGCTCGGCTCAGTCACGCCGAAGAACGCTTCATCCGCGATCTCGCGACCCGGACCCTGCGCCATCCGGAGATGCCGCAAGCAGTGGCTAACAATCTCCCCGATTGGCTCGAGCCTTATTTCGATCGGGTTTTCGGCAAGGCGCTGGAACGCGAGATGGCGGCTCTCAATGCGTCCGCGCCGATCGATTTGCGGGTCAATCTGCTGAAGACCGACCGCGAAGAGGCGCGCCGCGCGCTCGCTGCGGAGGGTGTGGCCGCGAAGTCCACCCCCTTGTCGCCGGTCGGCCTGCGGTTGCGCGAACGCATCCCACTCGGCAACCTTGCTGCCTTCAATCAAGGCCTCATCGAGGTGCAGGACGAAAGCTCGCAGATCGCCGCGCTGCTCGCCGATGCCCGGCCCGGCATGCGGGTCGTCGATTTCTGCGCTGGAGCGGGCGGCAAGACGTTGGCGTTGGCGTCGGGCATGGCCAATCGCGGCAAGCTCGTCGCCTGCGAGGTGTCGCAACGCCGCCTCGATCGCGCAGCGCGCCGGCTGCGCCGAGCCGGCGTCACCAATGTAGAGCGCCGCGCATTGAGCGGCGAACGCGACAAATGGGTAAAGCATCACAAAGCCGGCTTCGACCGGGTCTTCGCTGACGTCCCCTGCCTCGGCACCGGCACTTGGCGCCGCAACCCCGACGCCAAATGGCGGATGCGCCCCGAGGATCTCGCCGAGCTCCTCGAACGCCAGCAGGCGATCCTGCGCAGCGCCGCGCGTCTCGTCCGTCCCGGCGGGCGCCTCATTTACGCGACCTGCTCGCTGCTGCGCGAGGAAGACGAAGCGCAGGCCGAAGCTTTTCTCGCTGCCGAGCCGGATTTTTCGCCGATGCCGGTCGCGCAGGTTTGGGCCGAGACGATCGGCGGGGCCTCGCCGGGCGGCGAGCAATATCTGCGGCTCACTCCCGCGAGGCACGGCACCGACGGCTTCTTTGTCGCGATATTCGAGCGCCACCCGCTGGACCGGCGCAGTGCGTCCTTCGAGACGGCCCCGTCGGGGCCTCCTCAGGATGAGGAGATTTGTTAATGCCAGAGAGAATTTACCTCATGCTGAGGAGCGCCTCTTGGGGCGCGTCTCGAAGCACGCACGATGCCGATGCATCTGCCCGCCGGCTTTCTCGCTTACTTGGCCGTTGCCCATGTCCGACCGCATCCTGATCCTCGATTTCGGCAGCCAAGTCACACAGCTGATCGCGCGCCGCGTGCGTGAGAGCGGGGTCTACTGCGAGATCCATCCCTTCACGATGTCCGAAGATCGGGTTCGCGATTTTGCGCCGCGCGCAATCATCCTATCCGGCGGCCCGGCGTCGCTGTCCGACGCCGCCTCGCCGCGCGCCCCCGAGATCGTCTTCCGGCTCGGCGTGCCGGTGTTGGGGATCTGCTACGGCATGCAGACAATGTGCGCCCAGCTCGGCGGCCGGGTCACATTGAGCGATCACCAGGAATTCGGCCGCGCCTTTATCGACATTCTCGGCGAATGCCGCCTGTTCGATGGCTTGTGGCCGAAAGGCGGGCGCGAGCAGGTGTGGATGAGCCACGGTGACCGGGTCGATGCGCTGCCATCGGGTTTCAGGGCGGTGGCGTCGAGCGAAGGGGCGCCCTACGCCGCGATCGCTGACGACAGCCGCCGGTTTTACGGGGTGCTGTTCCACCCCGAGGTCGTGCACACCCCGCAGGGCGCTCAGTTGCTGCGCAATTTCACGCATAGGGTGGCGGGCTGCCGCGGTGACTGGACCATGGCGCTGTTCCGCAGCCAGGCGATCGACAAGATCCGCCGCCAGGTTGGTAAAGGCGGGGTTGTCTGCGGCCTCTCGGGCGGCGTCAATTCCGCGGTCGCGGCGGCGTTGCTGCACGAGGCGATCGGGGATCAGTTGACATGCATCTTTGTCGATACCGGCCTGTTGCGGGCGGGCGAAGCCGAGGAGGTCGTAAGCCTCTTCCGCGGCCATTACAACATCCCGCTGATCCATCGGGACGCCAGCGATTTGTTCCTGGAAAAGCTCGCCGGCATCACCGACCCTGAAGAGAAGCGCAAGACAATCGGCGCCACCTTCATCGACGTCTTCGACGAAGAGGCGCACAAGATCGGCAATGTCGAGTTCCTCGCGCAAGGAACCCTCTATCCCGATGTGATCGAGTTCGGTGAGCCCGCTCGGCGGCCCTTCGGTCACGATCAAATCGCATCACAATGTCGGCGGCCTGCCGGCCCGTATGAAGTTGAAGCTCGTCGAGCCCCTGCGCGAGCTGTTCAAGGATGAGGTGCGCGAATTGGGCCGCGAGCTGGGATTGCCCGACGGGTTTGTCGAGCGCCACCCGTTCCCTGGCCCCGGTCTGGCGATCCGCATCCCCGGCGAGGTCACCCGCGCGAAGCTCGACATCCTGCGCAAGGCCGACGCGGTTCTCTTGGAGGAGATTCGCAACGCCAGTCTTTACAACGCGATCTGGCAGGCCTTTGCGGTACTGCTGCCAGTGCGTAGCGTCGGCGTCATGGGGGACAGCCGGTCCTACGATTTCGTCTGCGCCTTGCGCGCGGTAACCTCGACCGACGGCATGACCGCCGACTACTTCCCGTTCCCGCACGAATTCCTCGGCCGCACCGCGACCCGCATCATCAACGAAGTCCGCGGCATCAACCGCGTCGTCTACGACATCACCTCGAAACCGCCCGGCACGATCGAGTGGGAGTGAGGGACGCAACAACCTCAGTTTTGTGTTTGATTCCGTCTGCGCGCTTCTGTTGCCCGGGCACGCCGTTGCTGTCGATTTAGATGTGGCCGGTCCCTTTCAGGAGGTCGCCTCGGAATTTCCGGAAACTCGTTCCCTTGGATCGCATATTCTGTGTAATTGCCGGGTTGGGCAATGTTGCAAATCTTTTTCTGTTCCTCCAACTTCATCAAAAAATCGGGGGTCCATTCTTCCGGGGTGTAAACGACAATCATATCTTCCGATGAACCTCGATCTCGCATCGGAGGCTCGGTCGCGATTCCGACTACTTGCTTTAGCTTTGGATTCTTTTGTAGGAATGAGAACGCGTAGGTTTCCAGCATGGCCCGCCGGACCGAGCGGTACTGCTCATATCCGTGGCTTAGCTTGAAGGCAGGAACCGATAATGTCATAAAAAAGAACCCGGTATCTTGCTCTGGATCGTTGGGACGCGGCAAAACCCCCGGGTGAAGCGATCTGCTTTGGTTCCTTTTCGTAGCGCGTCGAGTATGCCGTCACCCAGCATACGCCGAAGATGGCGGGGAACAACCGCCATATGCCGCACGCCCTCCTCAAGTTCGGAGAGCACAAATGGTTGCCCATCGGGAACGATTGTTGTGCCGTCGAGCATGTGCGTCGTGAAAGCTTCAATCAGGCGGTCCCAAACGTAGGAATTTTTTTCAGCCTGTTTCTTTTGCCAAGTACTGCGGATTCCGCGCCATATGAGAATGAAAGTCCGCCTGTACGCTGATGAGATCCATCGGCCGAGATTTGAACCATCGGGCTTGGTAAAGTCGTGTACACCCTCACTGCTCATGTGCGTCATGTAGTACGCGACAAGATCTTCCTCTCCGCCAGCCACTATCCGTCGACCTGATCGTATTAAGCCTCTCTTTTTTGCTGAGGTAAGCGGTTAGATCGGTAATCGTATCCAGTTCGTGCAAGACGATGTCGAGAGGCCCATCGTCGAGCACATGGATAAACGAACCCGATGGGTCAACATCGCCGATCGCGAAAGGAGGTACAGGATCGCCGCTGCAATGCGCATTTCCGTGGATAGATGGCGCGACTGGAAGATCGGAGCGACTCCGGGCGTCACCGTCGGCCCTGCCGTCCCCGTCATATGCGTACGAATCCCAGCGCCGTTGTTTTGTCTTTTAATGCAAGATCGATCAAACCGTCTAGGACCCATGAAGTGGGATAGTATAGTTAATTGGAACGGATATCCTTCGTGCCTTGTTGGTAGCACAGTTCTCAATTGATGGGAGAGGATCCTCATGGTCCGATTAACTATTTTAGCGGTTTCTTCGGTTCTGGCGCTGAGCACAGTGCCGGTGAACGCGCAACCGGTTCCGGTCGTGCCGGTCGTGCCTGCTCCTGTTTATCATGACCACGATTGGCGTGCGCATGAGCGCGAGCGGGCTTATCATCACGAGCAGCACCGTCTCAAGGCGGAAGAGCGCGATCTCGACGCCCGCCGCCGGGCCTCGCATGAGCAACGTCGGCATGAGGAGGAAAACGGCTTCTACGGCCGTTGAGCGAGCACTGCGGTCAAGAGGCTCGGCCTGGTGCTGTCCGAATGCAATTCGGACAGCGCCAGTGCGACCCACGTAGGGAGACCGCGGGACCGTGGATCATCTGACGTACGCCTACCGCGGTTGCTGCCAGATGAGGGTTGACCCGCTTTAGGTCGCGCATGATGTCGAGGAGGAGCTTGCGCACCTCAATGTTCTCACCTGGACGAGGCGCGCCCGTCATACATATTCTTCGGTTGCTTCCTGGTATAGCCAAGCCGCACTCGAAATGCTCCACAAATGCAACGTTTGGTAGAGGCACGGGCGCCTTGCGGTTACGAGGGCCAACCGTGGCGCGCTGCGTAATCTGTCATGCTCAGCCCGAAGAGAAACATCAACCACAAGAAGCCTGCACCAGCAAATAGCCATTTCAGCGACGGCGGACCTTTGAGACGCATGAACAGGATGAAGACGATTGCCACCTGCGTTGCTGCAATGCCGAACTGAAGGATAGGGGCGTAAACGCCAAGCTCAAGAAAGCCTGTCCATAGACTGAAGCCGGTGAGCAGCACCAGGACGAGCCAAGCGATGACATAAAGCAGTACTGGTTCCCGTTCGGTGCTCGACTTCATGACCGGCCCACGAGGTAGATGCACGGAAAGAGGAAGATCCAGACTGTGTCGACAAAACTCCAATAGAGACCGACCACCTCGAGCGGCGCATAATAAGCCGGGGTCAGATCGCCACGTCGCACCGCCACAGCATGTAGAAAATGAGGCCGACCCCGGTTGTCAAATGCAATGCATGCAGCGGTGTCGCGATGAAGTAGAAGACCCAGAACAGCTCGCCCGCCGGCGCCTTCTCCGGCTTCGTCAGGAAATTGATCGCCGGGACGTCCTGATGGACAAAGTCCAAATACCATTCAAACCTTTGATGCAGATGAACGCGATGCCGAGAGCGGCGATAGCGAGTAGCCGATTGCGCAAGTTGCGGCGGCATCCATCAGCTGCGGCGTCGATGGCGAGCACCATCGTCAAGCTGCTGGTCAACAGCAGGCCGGTATTGACGCTGCCGCACCACAGCACTGCATCCTTACCAGCCTCGGCGAATTCTTTGGGGTAGGCGTTGCGGTAGATGTAGTAAGTGAAGATCAGCGCGCCGAAGAACAACGTTTCGGTCGCGAGAAATACCCACATCCCGAGCTGCGCCGTCTCGCCCTGCTGGTCGAGCGTCGCATATTGGAGCTCGGGATGCAGGCTACGCATTCACAACACCGTTCTGCGCCGTGAAGCTGCCATCCTCGGGGTCGTAGAGATAAGGCCCGACGGTCACGACCGGTGTGCGCTCGAAATTGTGCTGCGGAGGGGGTGACGAGGTCTGCCATTCGAGACCAGTTGCCTGCTAGGGATTGGGCCCCGCCCGTTCGCCGCGGAACAGCGACCACGCGAGATAGCCAAGCGGCAGGATATAGGCGACAGCGAGGATTGAAGCCCCCGCTGAAGACAGTACGTTCCACGACTGCCACTCTGGCGGATATGTGTAATAGCGCCGCGGCATGCCGAGATAGCCCAAGATGAATTGCGGGAAGAAAGTGAGATTGAAGCCAACAAAGGTCAGAATGGCAGCCATCCGTGCCCACATCTCGGGGTAGAGGCGCCCACTGATCTTTGGCCACCAGTAATGCAAGCCGCCAAAGAACGCGCTGACCGTGCCGCCAACCATGATGTAATGGAAATGCGCAATGACGAAATAAGTATCCTGCAGATGGACATCGAGCGCTACTGTCGCGACAATGAGGCCGGTGAGGCCGCCGATCGTAAATAAAAGGACAAAGCCGAGGGCATAGAGCATCGGTGCATCGAAGGTGATCGAGCCCTTGTGTAGCGTCGCGGTCCAGTTGAACACGTTGATCGCCGACGCCACCGCGACAAAGAACGTCATCAATGAGAACACCACGGCGGAATAGATCGAGAATTCCGGCCGTGAACATGTGATGGCCCCACACGAAAAAGCTGATGATCGCGATCGACATCAGCGCGTAAGCCATGCCGCTGTAGCCGAATACCGGACGCCGAGCGAAGCAAGTGATCAGCTCGCTCACGACACCCATCGCCGGCAGGATCATGATGTAAACGCCAGGATGGGAGTAGAACCAGAACATGTGCTGGAACAACAGCGGATCGCCGCCATGCGTCGGGTCGAAGATGCCGATGTGCATGAATCGCTCCATCGCCACCAGGAACACGGTCATCGCCAACACCGGAGTTGCCAGCAGCATGACCAGGCTTACCGAATAGATCCCCCACACAAATAACGGCAGACGCATCCACGTCATCCCTGGCGCCCGCAGGCGGTGTACCGTCACGACGAAATTGAGTCCCGTCATGATCGACGAAAACCCATTGACGAACACCGCTAATGCCGCGGCGAACACGTAGCCGTTTGCGAACAGCGTCGAATAAGGGGTGTAGAACGTCCAGCCGGTGTCGACGCCGCCCATGATCAGCGCGTAAAGCAGCACCAGCCCCGAAAGGTTGAAGACGTACCAGCTCCCGAGATTGATCCGGGGAAACGCCAAGTCACGCGCTCCGATCATCAAGGGCAGCACAAAATTTCCCAATGTCGTCGGGATCGACGGAATGAGAAAAAACCACACCATGATGATGCCATGCATCGTGAACATCCGGTTGTACATATCGGGCTGCAGCAGCCCTTCCGGGGTCGCCAGATGCAGCCGTATGAGTGTGGCCGCGAAGCCCCTAATAAAGAAAAAGAAGGTGATCGACCCAAAGAACAACAGCGCGATCCGTTTGTGGTCTTTGGTCAGCAGCCACGAGCGCAGCGTGTTCTCCGAAGTGAGATAGGTCGTCGGGACGTCGGCCGTGATCGCTGCCATATCGCGCGTTTCCTATCTGGCAAGAGATTTGATGTAGGCGACGAGCTTCACCAGATCGTCTTCGCCGAGTTGACCCGTGAAGTCGGGCATCACAGGCGGATAGCCGGCTACCGTGAAGCTCCGCGGCACCAGTATGCAATCACGGATGTAGCGCTCGTCCGCCCGCATCGTCGAGCCGTCCTGCAGCTGCACGAGGCTGCCATAAAGGCCGGTCAGGGTCGGGGCTGAACGGCACCGGTTGCGGCGGGATATACCTTTCCTCAGTGTTGTAGCCCATCACCGGCACCACCCAGATGAGGATCAGCAAAAACATCACGCAGCCGGCTGCGGCGAGCAGGGCGATGCTCATAAACAGATTGGCTCTCGGGCCGAAGATCGCCACGACGCCCTCCGCGCGGCGACCTCAACGACCGCCAGGGCTTAAAACGTGAAGACCCGGTGTTGGTTTCCGCCGCGTTACGGAATTTGCTGGACCGGCTGCTTCGCGCTGATGAACATTGTCGCAATCAACCCTGCAGCCGCGGCTGTCCGTGTCGAAAACCTGCAGCCGGATCGAAAAGACGTTCGGCGCGCTGGGATAAGCCGACTTCTCTGTCAGGTGGTGCCGGCGCGACCAAATCCTTGTGAGCGGGTTGGCTCAAGTCGGCCTCAGAGGTGCTCACAGACCCCCGCTGGTAAACCTTCCGGCGCCTCAGCGGCGGCGAACTCAGGCAGTCGAGGCGGCCTCCGCGCCGGTATGAGGAGTCATGGATACGTCCTTCCAATCCGCGGCGCTATTCGGACGGTCGGCGACGCTCAAAGTGCCGGCCAAACGGGCGACTGGACGTCAGCTCCCTTCGCCTCGCCACTGCCTCCGAGATAGCCTTGAATATGCTCGGCGGCCTCAACGGCGGGTTTCTTCTCGTCATCGCCAAATTTTTCTATCAACGGGATCGCGGGGCGAGCGTCCTGATCGAGCCGCGCGATGCTTTTGGGGGCTGCGGGGTTCAGTGCATACGTCGCCGGGAAAAGGCCGATGATCGCCAACATGATCAGGCCGATGCTTTTCTGACCATCATTGGTGCCATGGGCGAAGCTGACCCCTGTGCAGGTCAGGATCAACAGCCAGCGGATCCACCACACCGGCGGCTGCCCCTCCGGCGGCGGCTCGTACAGATGACGCTCGCGGATTAGATGCCGGCCGAGAAAATAGAGGGCGCCGGCCAGCACGAAGCCGAGCACTGGCGAAACGGTGAGGGCCTCCGATACTTTCCATATCTGTCCCCAGTCGACGCCGCTGCCGAGCCCGCGAGCCAACATCACCGCATTGCCGATCGCTATGCCGACGAGCGCGCCAATTATGCAATGCGAACTCGAGTTTGGAATGGCGAAATACCAAGTCGCCAAATTCCAGAAGCATGCGTGGCTCCGGTTTGGTCATTGTGCTGCCCGGCAGCCTTGGCACCGCCGCCGCGATAGAACCGTAAGCGACGCAATCGGATCAGCTTGAGGCTGGCTAGGCCCGCGCCGGGATCTGCCGGCATCGTTGCACTCGCCCAAGATGCCTCCATATCGGAAGTCGAGGCCTCAGTAAACGAAGGAAGCTTGACACTCCCACGCCGCGGTCGAGAAGACGTTCCCTAGTTGAAAACCGCATTCCACCACGCCCGTTCCGGACATGGCTCGCCTGGAACGAACCCATGCCGCAGAGGGTTTAGAACGTGGGCGCCAATTGCAGAGGGCGTTTGAAAAAATGGCTGATTGGACAAACAGAGAGCCGGATCTCCTGAACCGTATTCTTGAGGCGGAGCTGGCGGGAGTGGTTTGGTACACTCATTATTCGTTTTTGGTATTCGGACGCAATCGGGTCCCGATAGTCTCGTGGATGCACGATCATGCGGCCGAGTCGCTGACCCACGCACAGCAAGCGGGTGAAATGATCACGTTGCTCGGGGAATATCCGTCCTTGACGATTGGCCCCTTACTCGACAGCCATAAGCACGACATCCATGCGATCATGCGGGAGTCGCTGGACCCCGAGGCGAAGGCGCGCGGTCTAGAGCTGCTCCAATGCGCAGAACGGCGTTCGGTGATCGTCGAAGAATACGCCAGACAGATGGTTCACGCCGAAGAATTACATGCCGGCGAGGTCGATGAAATGCTCTGACAAGCCGGGCTACGGGGACGAGCAGTGATCGTCGTTGTTACCGGCGCCAGCGCCGGGGTGGGACGCGCCACGGCGCTGGAGTTCGCCCGGCGAGGCTGCCACGTTGCAATCCTTGCGCGCAACGCGGCTCGGCTCGGGGCAGCGGGTGAAGAAATACGTCATTATGGCGTCAGGGCTCTCCCGATCGTCGCCGATGTGGCTGAGGCCGAAGCGGTCGAGGGAGCGGCGGGCCGTATCGAAAGGGAACTGGGTCCGATCGATGTCTGGGTCAACAACGCGATGGCGACCATCTTCGCTCCGATCCACCGCATCACCTCCGAGGAATTCCGCCGCGGGACGGCAGTGACCTATCTCGGGCAGGTCCACGGCACAATGGCGGCGCTGAAGTGCATGCGGCAGCGCAACCGGGGTACGATCATAAATGTCGGCTCGTCCCTTGCCTATCGAGCGATCCCACTGCAATCGGTCTATTGTGGCGCCAAATACGCGGTACGGGGGTTCACTGACTCGGTCCGGACAGAACTGATGCATGACGGCAGTGCGATACGGCTGGTCATGGTTCATCTGCCGGCGGTCAACACGCCACAGTTCGATTGGGCGCTCAATAAGACCGGAAGGCGGCCGCAGCCGGTCCCGCCAATCTACCAGCCCGGCGTGCCGGCACGCGCGATCGTCGCTGCTGCCCTGCACCCCGACCGGCGCGAGGTCTGGGTCGGATTGCCGACGGTCAAAGCGATTGTCGCCAACAAACTTGCGCCGGGACTACTCGACCGCTATCTCGCCAATAAGGGGTATAGCGGCCAGTTGACGGAGGAGCCGGTTCCCGCCGATGCGCCAGCCAATCTGTTCACAACGGCGGACGGCGATTATGGCGCGCATGGCCGCTTCGATGATCGAGCACGAGCGGTGTCATGGCAGGCGGTCGTGGACCGCTATCGTCGCGCGGTAGCGCTCGGCCTTCTCGGGATTGGCGTCGGCCTAATGACGTTCCTCGTTTGGCCGCGTCAAGCCGGCGCGTAGCTATAGCGTGTAAGATGATTGGCCGCGATCAGGAAGAACCGGATCCACAGCCAGAAGAAGCCGGCCCCAGCGAACACCCAAAACAGCGACGCGACGCGGTGCGTCCATAAACACGGCCAGGACGCATAAGCGGCGTAAGCCCGGCGACGACAAGGCGAACGGGCGGCCGGCTCATCTACAGGCTCCGCCCCCGGCAAGTAGATCCGCCCGAATAGGAAGATCCAGACGATCCGGCGGCTGGGCGGGCTCACGCACCCACTCCGGCGTCGCGTGTTCCGGCTGCGTTGTGCGCCAGGTGATGTCATAACGCATCGCGCGCACTTGGCCGCGGTCTTCAAAGAAGATGCGGCGAGGGTTAACGGAAAGTCCGGCGAAAAGACGTGGCAACAACTGGTGCTCGACCGTTGCTCCGCTCTCAAAAGCGACCCGCAATTCGGCGCAGCGCGCCGGCTCGACGCGTTTCTCGACCCATTTGAGACACTACAGAACGAACAAGGCGAGAGTCATCGCGGCGAGACCCAGGCCGAGTTGGCCGGCGCCAAAGCGCAGGCCCATCACGGTGACGAACCACAACATTGCCGCTGAGGTGACTCCCTGCACAAGGTCGTTGCGCCGCACAATAGCGCCGGCGCCAATGAACCCCATCCCCGATAAGATACCGAGCGGCAAGCACATCAGATCGAGTGTGACCAACGAGCCGGCTGACTTGCCGGCAATTGGCAGCAGCAAATTGGCCCGGATCCTGTTGATTGCAGCGGCCACCGCGACGAACATCGTTGTCCGCAGACCCACCGGCTGATTGTGGTCGCCCGCGATTGAACCGATTGCGGCGCTCGCAATCACGGGTCAGCGCCAAGCGTAGCGCGATTGAGGACCACTCGATATGAGTCGGCATATCGGCTCTCCCCGGCTACCCTCCGCCGCGTTGCAGCACCGCCCCGCAAAGCCCCAGCGCAGTATTGATCAGAGCTAAGTGGCTGAGGGCCTGCGGGAAATTCCCAAGCATCCGCTGTCGCGCCGTGTCCCATTCCTCGGAGAGCAGCCCAACATCGTTGCATAACGCCAGCACACGCTCGAAATATGCCCGCGCCTCCGCGCTGCGTCCTTGCATGTGGAGACAATCGGCAAGCCAGCAGGTGCAGGCGATGAAGGCGCCTTCGGCGGGGCCGTTCGTTCTGGACCAGCGGCGGACCAGCCAATCCTCGACGAGCTCGCCTTCGATGGCAGCGATCGTGCCGATGATCCGCGGATCATCTATGGGCAAAAACCCAACCAGCGGCAAAAGCAGCAAGCTTGCGTCGAGCGTCTCCGACCCGAACGATTGGACGAAACTGTTGCGCGCCGGGCTGAACCCGTCGCGACAGATCCGCCGATGGATATCCTCGCGCAGCGTCTCCAGCTCGCGTCGACGCGCGACATCGATACGGGCGACCTTCAGGAACCGGTCAACTCCGACCCACGCCATCACCTTGGAATAGGTGAAATGTTTCGGGGGCCCCCGGGCCCAAATCCCTTGGTCGGGACGCTGCCACACTCTTTCCAGATGCGCGACGATTGCCTGTTCAATTGCGATATCCCACGGCCGACCGTCGAGACCGACCTGAGCGCAAAGATACAGCGAGTCGAGCAACTCGCCATAGATATCAAGCTGGAACTGCTTTGCCGCGGGATTACCGACCCGCACGGGACTTGCGCCTTCATACCCCTAAGCC
>CAVOHI010000026.1:0-94951 GCA_963695605.1 uncultured Alphaproteobacteria bacterium
CTGGCACCAGAAATTTGGGAGTTCGCGACGCGCCTGTCAAAGCCGGAAGGGGACCCCGACACAACGGCCGCATTGGATCATGGGGTTTTATGGGCTGTACCGCCTCAGCCGCGCGAGGCCGGATCGGATTGTGCCGCCGGAGTGCGCTCCTATAATCACTGCAAACCATCCCAGGACCCGCAGAAAAGGGGGAACGCCATGTCGGTAACACTTGGAACGGACGGCTATCGCTATGAAGTCATAGACAATTGGGCGAAGCTGCCGCCGGGCATGGAGTTCAACGCCGACGTCGCCGCGGTCGGCGTCGACAAGAACGACAATGTTTACGCCTTCAACCGGGGCAAGCACCCGATGTGCGTGTTGGACTTCGGACGGAAATTTCCTGCGCTCGTGGGGCGAAGGCATCTTCCTGCGGCCGCACGGCGTCCACATGGCGCCGGACGATACGATCTGGCTGACTGACGACGGCGACCATACGGTTCGCCAATGCGCGCTCGATGGCAAGGTGTTGCTCACGATCGGCATCCCCGGCAAGCCCGCGCCCTATATGAGCGGCGAGCCGTTCCACCGCTGCACCCACACCGCGCTGTCGCCGCAAGCCGACCACCTCTACATCTCCGACGGCTACGGCAATTCCCGCGTCCATAAATACACGCCTGACGGCAAGCGGGTGACTTCATGGGGCGAGCCCGGCACCGACCCCGGTCAGTTCAACATCGCCCACAACATCTGCTGCGACCCCGACGGCTGGGTCTATGTCGCCGATCGCGAGAACCACCGCGTCCAAGTCTTCGACGGCAACGGCAAGTACGAGGCGCAGTGGAACAACCTGCATCGGCCCTCCGGCCTCTACATGGAAAGCGGTACGAGGACGCCGCGCTTCTTTATCGGCGAGATCGGGCCAGACATGGCGGTCAATATCGACCTACCGAATTGCGGCCCGCGGGTCAGCATTTATACCAACAAAGGCGAGCTCTTGGCTCGGCTCGGTCATGCCCATGCCGGGCTCAACCCCGGCCAGTTCATCTCGCCGCACGGGCTCGCCGTCGAACTCACGCGGCGATATCTACGTCGGCGAAGTCTCGTTCACCAACTGGGGCCGCCGCGTCCGCGCCAAGGGCGAGCAACTGCCGCCCGGGCTGCGCAGCCTGCAAAAGCTCGTCAAGGTTAGTTGACCATGCCCGAGAATCCGCGCTGGAAGCGCCGTCCACCGGGGTCGACCTGGGGCGATTGGGGCCCAGACGATCAACTTGGCCGGCTCCATCTGTTGACGCCGGAGAAGGTGCTCAAAGGCGTCGCCGAGGTGAAGGAAGGCAGGACCTTCTGCCTGAGCCTGCCGCTCGATTATCCAGGCGGCACGGTCGTCAACCCGCGCCGCCACCCGCCGCGCCTGATCGCCAACAAGCGCAATGGGATGCCCTACATCGCCTACCCGCTCGCTCGCGAGGACCCGAAACTGATCGACGTGGTCTGCGACGACATTGTCGAGATGACATTGCAGTACTCGACGCAGTGGGACAGCCTCGCTCATGTCGGGCAATTGTTCGATGCCGACGGCGACGGCAAGCCCGAGATCGTCTTCTACAACGGCTACCGTGCCGGCGAGCACATCATCGGCCCGATGGACTACCGCGACGGTCGCGCGGTCGAACGCGGCGAGCATGTCGGCGCGCTCAAGCTGTCGATCGACCACATGGCGGCGCACGGCATGCAGGGCCGCGGCGTGATGATCGACCTCGAGCACCATTGCGGCCGCGGCGAGAGCTTTGTCGGCTACGACCAGCTGATGCGGATCATGGAGGCGGACAAGGTCGAAGTCGAAGAGGGCGACCTCGTCTGTTTCCGCACCGGCTACGACCGGGTCGTCCTCGGCATGAACAAGAACCCCGACGCGGCGGTGCTCGCCGCCAACCCCGGCGCCGGCCTCGACGGGCGCGACGAGCGGCTCCTCAACTGGATCACCCGGTCGGGCGTCGTCGCGCTGATTTCGGACAACCGGGCGGTGGAGCAGATGCCGTCGCGCCCCTGCGAGGGCGAGGACCACTGCGCCTCATTGCCATTGCACGCGCACTGCCTCTTCAAGCTCGGCGTCTATCTCGGCGAGATCTGGAACCTCTCCGAGCTCGCCGACTGGTTGCGCGCCCACGGCCGCTCGCGCTTCCTCTTAACCGCCCCGCCCCTGCGGCTACCCGGCGCGGTCGGCTCGCCGGCCAACGCGATCGCAACGGTTTAACCGGCTCCGAGCGCGGCTGCCGCCTGGTAGGTCACGAAGGCGGCCAGATAGGCCAGTGCCAGCATGTAGCTGAAGAGGAAGGCGGTCCACTTCCAGCTGTTGGTCTCGCGGCGCACGACGCTCAATGTCGAGGCGCATTGCGGCGCGAAGACATACCACGCGAGCAGGGCCAAAGCGGTGCCGAGGCTCCAGTGGGCGGTCAAGACGCGGCTGAGTTCGCCGGGATTTTCGTCGGCGCCCGCGATCGAATAGACCGTGCCGAGCGCGGCGACGGCGACTTCGCGGGCCGCCATTCCCGGGACCAACGCTACGTCGATTTGCCAATTAAATCCGACCGGGCGCAGTATCGGCTCCATTGCCTGGCCGATCCGGGCAGCGAGGCTGTAATTGATGGCCGGCTCGGCAGCATCGGGCGGGGCGGGCGGGACCGAGCACAAAAACCAGATGACGACCATCATTGCAAAGATCGTCGTGCCGGCGCGCTTCAGAAAAATCTGACCGCGCTGCACGAGGCCGAGCGCGATGTTCCGCAAAACCGGCCGCTTGTAATCGGGGAGTTCGAGGATGAAGGGCTCGCTCGGCTCCCGGCGCCATAGAAAGCGGTTGAACACCCAGGACATGCCGAGCGCGCTGGCAATGCCGGCCGTGTAAAGGCCGAACATCACGAGGCCCTGCAGGCTGAGCCAGCCAAATATTGTGCGCGCGGGGATAAAGGCCGCGATGATCAAGGTGTAGACAGGGATGCGCGCCGAGCAGGTCATCAGCGGCGCGACCAGGATCGTCGCGAGCCTCCCGCGACGGCTGGAAATGACTCGGGTTGCCATGATGCCGGGGATCGCGCACGCAAAGCTCGACAACAGCGGGATGAAGGCGCGACCATGCAGCCCGGCGCCGCCCATGATGCGGTCCATCAGAAAGGCGGCCCGCGCCATGTAGCCGAAGTCTTCGAGCAGCAGAATGAAGAAGAACAAGGTGAGGATCTGCGGCAGGAAAACCAATACGCTGCCGACCCCCGAGATGACCCCATCGCGGACGAAGCTCAACAGCCAGCCCTGCGGCACCACCGCTCCGGCCCATGCGGCTAGCCCGTCAAAGCCGCTCTTGATCAAGTCCATCGGGGCCTGCGCCCAGGTAAAAACCGCCTGGAACATCAGAAAAAGGATCGCGAGCAGGATGACGAGGCCGAGGACCGGGTGCAGCACCACGCGGTCGAGCCGCCGCGTGAAGCCGTCCGGCCGACCCGGCGCCTTGACCGCGGCATCGAGGATACGGTCGGCTTCGCGCTGCGTCGCACGCAGTTGCGCCGCGTTCGGCTCCGACCAAGCACTCTCGGCGGCGGGAAAGCCGCGCTCGCGGATCACCTTGTCGATCCGTGCGAGGAGATCGCTGGTGCCGCCGCGCCGCACGGCGACGGACGCGACAACCGGAATGCCGAGTTCGCCGGAGAGCCGGTCGAGATCGATCTCGAAGCCGCGGTGGCGGGCGATATCGAACATGTTGAGCGCAAGGATCATCGGCCGGCAGACGCGCTTCAGCTCGAGCGCCAGCCGCAGGGCCACCCGAAGGTTCGTCGAGTCGGCGACGCAGACGAGGAGGTTCGGGACATCCTCGCCGACGAGCCTCCCGAGCACGATGTCGCGCGTGACAATTTCGTCGAGGCTGCGGGCGCGCAACGAATACGTGCCCGGCAGGTCGATTAGCCGCACGGTGACCCCACCCGGCGTTATCGCCAGACCTTCCTTGCGTTCGACCGTGACCCCGGGGTAGTTGGCGACCTTCTGACGGCTGCCGGTCAGCGCGTTGAAGAGTGCGGTCTTGCCGCTGTTCGGGTTGCCGACGAGCGCGACACGCGTCGGCTCTGCGAGTTCACTCATCAGCGGTCCGGCTCGACCAGTATCGACGCAGCCTCCCGGCGCCGCAGCGCAACCGTCGCTTCATTTACCCGAACCGCTATCGGATCGCGGCCGAACAATCCCTCGTGCAACAGTTCGACCCGCGAGCCTTCGACAAATCCGAGCTCAATTAGCCGCCGTTCGAGCTCCGCGGCCGACAGCCCGTGATCTTCGGCCACCACGCTAATCCTGTGGATTCGGCCGGCAAACCCCACTGGGGCGGCACCGAGCGCCACGGCGCCGTTCGACGTGTCTTTTGCGGCGGGCATACGTTCCAACTCGAGCTTTGACCCCAAAGTTATTGCGACTCGCTTTCAGTTGCAAGTGATCTCATGGCGGGCGTACGGCCTTGCTGGCCGCAAACCGCAATTTGAAATTGTGTCGGTGATCATCCGTAGCTGCTTCTGCAGCAAATCTGCAGCAAAGCCTCGCCTTAAAGTTGCCGGGGCTCGCCAAAGCATCGTGCCCCGGCCCCCGGTGGTATTTTAAGTAAGCTGACGAACCAATCCGCACCATTCTCCGTCCTGAGGCGGTCGTTGGGGAGCCGCCACCAGCTGGAAATATGCGCCAACAATTAGGCGATTTTTCGATCGTGATCGCGACGCCGCTCGTCCACGAACACCGGCAAACGCTCGACAACATCTCGGGCCGACCCAAGCATTCGCTAGCCGACCTTGTTCTGAACGGCTCAGAAGCGTGGATTCCGGTCCTTCGTCGACACGCGCGCAAACGGCCAGGTAGCGCCGAAACCGGCCGTTGGTCGAGTAGCGAGCAACCACGGACACGACATCTGAAGTCAAAGCCGTTCTTTCTGCGGATGACGATGTCCGAAAGCGGCCAGCTTAATGCCGCGCCCTCGGGCATACTGATGCCATGGAACTTGATCACGAAGCCTGCTATCGAGCGTTATCGACCCGTGATGCGCGGTTCGACGGACGGATGTTTACCGCCGTCCGCACGACGGGGGTTTATTGCCGACCGATCTGCCCGGCGCGTACGCCAAAACGGGAGAACGTAACGTTCTACCCCACAGCGAGCGCGGCGCAGGAGGCAGGTTTTCGCCCGTGTCTTCGGTGCCGCCCGGAGAGTTCTCCAGACCTGGCGGCTTGGCGAGGCACGTCGAACACCGTTTCGCGCGGCTTGGCGCTGATCGCCGAAGGCGCGCTTGATGGCGAGGCGGTTGATGCGCTAGCGGAACGGCTCGGGGTCGGTGAGCGGCAATTGCGGCGGCTGTTCAGGCAGCACCTGGGAGCATCGCCCATCGCTGTCGCTCAGACACGCCGCGTGCTCTTTGCGAAGCAGCTCATCGTCGAGACGACTATGCCGATGACGGAAGTCGCCTTGGCGTCTGGCTTCAGCAGCATCCGTCGCTTCAACGCGACATTCCACACGCTGTATCGGCGACCGCCTCGCGAGCTGCGCCGGTCGAGCAGTGCCGTCGGCGAGCAGACAGGCGCGGAAGGCATCACGCTCATGCTAGCCTATGCACCACCCTACGATTGGGATGCGATGATCGGCTTCCTCGCGGCAAGGGCAATTACCGGCATCGAAGCGGTTGACGGGAGTAAACGCTACCGGCGCTCGATCGCACTGGATGGTGCGCAAGGGGCGATCAGAGTTGAACCGGACGAGCGGGAGCGCGGCCTGCGCGTGACGATCCGCTTTCCGCGCATCGCATCGCTTGCCACGATTGTTCGGCGTGTTCGACGCATTTTCGACCTCAGTGCGGACCCGCTGGCCATCGGCGAGGACCTTGCTCGAGACCCGCTGCTTGCGCCTCTGGTCGCCCGGCGTCCGGGCCTGCGCGTGCCGGGCGCGTGGGACGGCTTCGAAGTCGCCGTTCGCGCCATGCTCGGCCAGCAAATTACCGTAACGGGTGCCTTGAAACTTGCGGCGAAGCTGGTCGCCGCCTATGGCGAGAAGCTGTGTCCCAGCGACGGGGCGAGCCTGACGCATACGTTCCCGACACCCGAAAGATTGGCTCAAGCCGATTTACGGTCGCTCGGAATGCCCGCTGTCCGCGCGGAAGCGCTGTCAGCCGTGGCCCGCGCTGCTGCCGCCGATGCGGGACTTTTCCGCCCTACGCAGTCGCTGGAGGGCGCAATAGCCAAGCTCCGCTCGCTGCGCGGGATCGGCGAATGGACAGCGCAATACATTGCCATGCGCGTGTTGCGTGAGCCGGATGCCTTTCCCGCCGCCGATATCGGTCTTATGCGAGCTCTAACACCTGCGGGCGGCGCCCGGCCTGCGGCTAGCGAAGTCCTTGCCAGAGCGGAGGCATGGCGACCGTGGCGAGCCTATGCGGCTCAACACCTCTGGACGGGCGGTCCGGAGACAGCGAGAGCGGGCGCCCGCACCAACTCAAAGGACAATCTCGATGCCCAACCTGATGCCGCCTCAAACGTTCTTTATCGACCCGGTCAAGAGCCCGGTCGGGACGATGCTCCTTATCCATGATCCCGAAGAACGTCTACGGGCTCTCGACTTTCATGACTTCGAAACCCGAATGCGGCAGCTCCTCAGGCTGCATTATGGCAAGGACGGAGGCGATTTTGTCCTAAAGAGCCGCGAGACGCCGGCGGCAATTCGGCGTGCACTTGCCGGCTATTTCGCGGGCGATCTAACCGCGATTGATGCCATTCCGGTTGCGACGGTCGGCACTTCCTTTCAGCGTGAGGTCTGGGCGGCACTTCGCGGAATTCGGCCGGGGACGACGCTCAGTTATGGCGCGTTGGCGCGAAAGCTCGGACGCCCGAACTCCGCTCGCGCCGTCGGCCTTGCCAACGGCGCCAACCCGATTGCCATCGTGGTTCCTTGCCACCGCGTCATCGGCGCGGATGCAAGCCTTACCGGGTATGGCGGCGGCGTCGACCGCAAACGGTGGCTACTCGCTCATGAAGGCGCTGCCTTCGAGGACCTAGCGGTAGGGCGCGTCTCAAACGCAGCCTGATCTACCGGCTCGCGAATGTCAGCGGTGTCAGACTCACCGGATCGGCCGACAGCAATCCTCTCTGGCGCGGTTCAATTCGTTGTCGGTGCGAGCTGCGCGATCGCGGCAGTTACGATAGCGGCGGGTAGGCTGGTCATGATGCGTCTTGGTGTGACGACGCGCTTATCCGGCCCCGAGCTTGACCAGCTTTGCGGTTCCTGATTGGCAAAGCCGCTCTTACTGCGGATGACGATGTCCGGAAGCGGCCAGCTTAATGCCGCGCCCTCGGGCATACACGAGGCCTGCTATCGAGCGTCATCACGAACGAGGACCCTCCTCATGACCGATATTATCCTGCACCATTACGAAACCTCTCCCTATGCGGAGAAAGTCCGGCTCGGTCTCGGACTCAAGGGCCTGGCCTGGGCATCGGTCGAAATTCCGGTCATCATGCCCAAACCCGACCTGACGGCCCTAACAGGAGGCTATCGCAAGACACCCGTGCTGCAGATCGGCGCCGACCTCTATTGCGACAGCCAATTGATCATGCGCGAGCTTGAGCGCCGACACCCCAGCCCGAGCTTTTATCCAGCCGGCCGCGGCGCGGCCGATGCGCTCGCCTGGTGGGCGGAGAAGACAATGTTCAGCCCTGCCGTAAGCATTGTCTTCGCCAAGAGGCCCGACACGTTGCCTGAGGGGTTTCTCGAAGACCGGGCCAAGTTCTCCGGCCGGAATATCGATCCCGTTGCAATGATGGCGGCAGTGCCGAACCTGCTCGACCAGCTGCGCGCGCATTTCGATTGGCTGGACCAGATGCTAGCCGACGGCCGGTCGTTCTTGCAGGGCTCCGCCGCCGGCCTCGCCGACCTCGCCGCCTACCATCCGGTTTGGTACTTGCGCCAGAATTTCGGATCAGCGCCCGCGCCACTCGACGGCTTTCCGAGGCTGCTGAACTGGGCTGAGCGCGTCGCCGCGATCGGCCATGGCAGGCGTAGTCAAATGACTTCGCAAGAAGCGCTCGATGCAGCCAGGGCTGCCACGTCGATCATGAGCGCAACCGCTGACCCGCAAGACCCCAGCAGCCGAAAGCCCGGCCAGATGGTTACCGTCACTCCGGACGACACCGGACGCGATCCGGTCGTCGGTGAATTAGTCGCCTCGAGCGCCGATGAGATCGTCATCCGGCGCAGCGATCCCGTGGTCGCCGAGGTCTGCATACATTTTCCGCGCGCCGGATTCGTGGTTGCGTCAGCCTAACTGCCAACGCTGGGGCGCTCAAAACACTGGCGTCGGTAAGGTCCGGTCCGGGGCAGGAAGAGTAGTTCGCGTCGCCAAAATCGAGAGCCGGCTATGAGTTCAGTAAGCTGACCTTTTGCTGGAACGCCTGGCAGCAGCGACGGGGCGCGCCGAAAGCGGCCGTTCCGTGGTATCCGATCGGAACTGCGATCGGCGAGGCACCAACCCGTTCGGTGCAGCAGCATTATCGCGGTGTCACGGTGGAGAAATCCGTACTCGACGTCAGCTCGCCGGTCGCAAAGGCGAGTGCCGCAGCGTTGATCAGCGACTGCGTGTGTGCTCGGGCCACCGCGGCGCGCGCCGTCGCGAGCCCCGTCTGCGCGGACGTCGCGTCGGTCAGTGTGCCGACGCCGTGCGCATAGGAATTGCTGGCGCTGTGGAAGGCGGCTTCGGATGCGGTCTGCAGGGCGATGGCAGCATCGTATTGCTGTAGCCCCGTATCGACCTGGTCGTAGGCGAGCGCCACCTCGCGCAAAGCCTGGTCGACGCGCTCGTTCAGCCCGGCCGCCGCCTCTTCGCGCTTCGACTGGGCGAGGCTCAGCTTGTTCTGCAGCAGTCCGCCTGTGTAGAGCGGCCATTCGAACTTCAGCAACGCGGCGCCCTGCGGCTTGTTGACCGAGAAATAGGGCGAGTTGTTCACGTTGAGCCGGCCGAGATTGCCCTGCACATTCGCGCTCAGCGAAACTTTCGGGGCCAGAGCGGAGCGTGCGGCCGCGATTTCCGCATCCGTCGCGCGCAGCTTCGCCACGTCGGCGAGCAGGTCGGGCCGCCGCCGCAGCGCCTCGCTGAGCACGTCGTCGACAGCGCGTGCGGTGCGCTGCGGCAGCGGGCGCGCGGACGCGTCCGCCACGCGCAGCTTCGTGGTCGGCGGCAGGTCCATCGCCGCAAGCAGCGTGTACATCGCGTCGTGCTGAGCGGTATTGGCCTGCGCGAGATCGTACTGCGCCTGCGCCGTCGCGCGCCGGGCGAGCTGGACGTCAACGATGGTGTCGAGACCGCGGCCGAACAGCGCCTCGGCAGATTGCTGCACCACCTGCGCATCGGCCAAGCCTTGCCGCGCCGCGCGTACTGCGGCGTCGGCGCCGTCCAACGTGAAATACGCGCGGGCCACGTTGAAGATCAGTTGCTGATGCGCCGCCGTGAACGCCACGTTCCCGGCGATCGAAAGCTGACCCGCCGCTTCGACTGCGGCTGCGCGGCCGCCGAAATCGAGCAGCAGATAGTTTACGGCGAGTTGCGGGATTGCTTCCTGAGCGTTGAAGATGATGAAGCCTTGGGGGACGAGGTTGCTGGGGAACGGCGTCACGAAGTGCTCCCAGCCGGCGACCGCGCTCGCCGTCAGCGCCGGAAGATAGGCGGCGCGCGCGATGCCGACATTGATCGCCGCCTGCCGCGCCTGTTCCCAGGCGACGCGCGTCGCCGGGTTGCGGCGCTGGGCGATATCGATCAGCTCGACGAGCGAATAGACATGGTTGGGATCGATGTCGGCGGGGGACGGCAACTGGACTGCCGTGTTCTCCGGCACCGCGAACCGCCGGGCCCCGCCAGCGGCGGGTGCAGGGGCTGTCGGCGCTTCTTTGGACGGCTCGAATTGCCACGGCGTGTCGGGCGAAGCAGGCGCGAGGTCGCGCGTGTCATTGCAGGCGCCAAGCAGCACAAATCCGGTGAAGGCGATAGGTCCGAACCTAGCCGGTGGCATGGAATGCGTCCCCGAACGACGGCGTGATCGGCAGCTGCGGCTGCGGACCAACCTCGTCGAGGATCTTGCGAATATCCTCGTGCAGCAAGCGGTACCATGTCGCGAGCGCCGCGAGGTGATCGCCCGGGCCGGATAGGGCCGGCGGTTCCGGTAGGCCGCCTGCCACCTCGCCCGCTCCCTCGCCGCTGCGCGTCCATGACGCTGCCTGCCGGAACCACGCTGCCAGCGCCTGGTGATGCGCGCGAATCGCGTCGTGCATTGGCTGCGGGAAGCTCGTGCCCGGCCAGATCGGTGCGCAAATCGAGGATCGCCGAGACGGGGATGAACAGCCTACCGACCTCCTCTACCACAGTCGCGTCGATCGGCCGCCTCCCGACGGCGCGCCGCACCTCGCTCGTTTCGAACGGATCCTTGACCAGGACCGCGCGCGCCTGCGCGATCGCCTGCCCGAACGCCATCTCGGCCGCGGACCGAGCGGCCTGCGAAGCCTCGCCATCGGGGCGGGCACCCAATCCCACCAACGCCGCCAGTTGCTCTAATGCTTTGGCGAGGTTCGTGCGCACAACGTTGGCCACGCTCACCGGCCAAATCGTCGTGAAGATCACGAAGATCACGATATTGCCGAACAGGATGCCGATGGTGCGGTCCCTCGCCGTATACATGTCGATCGTCGGGCCATAGCCCTGCAGCACGACAAGATAGAAGGCGAGGCTGATCTGCAGGCCGGCATAGGCGATGCGCTCGCTGCCGCTGGCGACCCAGGCGGCGAGCAAGGTCACCGGCGCCAGCAGCAGGAGCAGGTCGCCAAGATCGGTCATCAGCGGCATCAGCAGCAGGATCGCGCCGAGGCCGAGCCCGGCGCCGATCAGGCAGCCGATGAAGCGCAGCGTCGCCTTGTGGATCGTCTCGCCGACGGTGCCGAGCGCGACGAAGAAGCAGGTGATGACGCAGGTGTGGATGCCCGGCCAGTCGGCCAGGTTCATGGCGAAATAGCAGATCATCACCGCCAGCGTGACCTTGAGCGCGAAGCGGGCGTATTCCGGGTTGGTGAACGCATCCGCCGCCAGCAGCCGACGCGGCGCCTTCGCCGCGCCATGCGCTTCCTGCCCTGCCGCCGTTCCCGCCAATGTCTCCTCGATCGCTCGCAGCGTGCGCGAGATCCCGTCTGCCACCGGTTGCGCGGCGCCGGTCGCGGTGATGGTGACCGGTTCGGGGCTCGGGGCCGCTCGGTCCTGCAGCGCGCGTTCCGCCGCGGCGGCAGGCGCCCGCCGCCGGGACCAGCGGGTTGCGCGCGTCGCCCGCGACGCGGAACCAGGCGAGCAGCAGGAGGCCGAGCCGGCCGATCTCGTCGATCAGCGACGCGCCCCAGACGAGGCGGGGCCGGCCACGGTGCAGCAGTCCGGCGAGATGGTGCAGCTTGTGCAGCTGTGCTGTGCCCTCGAAGGCTTGGGCTTCGAGCCGGCGTTCCGCTCCGCTCTCGCCGGCGCAAAAGCGTGCTGCCGTTGCCAGTCGCTCGGCCAGCGCCTGGTACAGCAGGCGCGCCGGGTCGCGCCCGGTCAGCAGGTTGGCGACGATCAGCAGTATGACGGGGAGGGCAACGGCCAGGCTCAGCCAGAGGAGAAAACGCACCAGCGCTTCTTCCGGCGGGCCGAAGACGATCTCCGGCAACGCGAACTGCTCCGCATTGCCCGCGGTTGCCGGCTGCAGCGCGAGGCCGAGCACCTGGTCGCCCAAGGTCAGGCCGTAGGCAACGATGAAACCGGCGACGAAGAACACCGGTCCCGGCGTCGCGGTCCGCGACAGAAACATCGCGACAAAGGTCATCGCCGCCATCAGCGGAATCCGCAGCGCCGGCTCCGACAGGCTGAGCATGAAGACCGCGATCGTCACGAAAATCGCCAGGACGACGGCGATGCCCGCGAGCAGCGCCGTCAGGACGTGGAGGCCGCCTCGCGACCCGATAGGAACAGAACAATATAGCCCGAGAGGGCAATTTCGGAGAGGCGAAACGTTTCCGCGATCGCGACGAGGGCGAGGAGGACGACGACAATGCGCAGACAGTCGCCGAGCCGGCCGGGGGTCGGACGCAGCTCGCGGCGCAGCAGTGCAACGAGGTCGCGCGCATCGCCTTCGTCCACCTCCGGCGCCCGGCCGCGATGCGCGGCATGCCCGTTCATTTATCGATCACGACTACGGCCGTGGCGCCAAAGCGCATCAGGTCGTCGGGCGGCGCGTCGAGCAGGATGCGTACCGGGAAGCGTGCCGCGATCCGCACCCAGTTGAGGGTGCGCTCGACATGCGGCAGGCCGCCAATCGTGGCGCTGACATCCGACGCCACACCCCAGCCGAGGCTGTCGACCTGGCCGCGCAGCGGGCGGCTTGGTTGCGCCATCACGTAGACGGTCGCGCGCTGCCCCGGCGCCATTCCGGCGAGGTCGGTCTCGCGGAAATTGCCGATCGCATACCAGTGCTCGGTGTCGATGATCGTGAACAGCGGGTGGCCGGTGGCGGCGAACTCCCCGGCAGCGATGTCGAGCGCGGTGATCCGGCCATCGCAGGGTGCGCGCACGACCGTCTTGTTGAGGTCGCGCTCGGCGAGCGCGAGCGTCGCGCGCGCGCCTTCCAGCTCCGCCTCGGTGGGCTTGGTGTTGGTGATGGCCTGGCGCGCCTCGTCCGCCTGCAGTTGCGCCTGCTGCAGCGCGATCTGCGCGGTGCGCTGCGCCGTGCGCGCCTGGTCGACCTGCTGCGCGGTGACGAAGCCGGGCCCGAGCAGCGGCTGCATCCGCCCCAGCGTGCTCGCAGCGAGAGCCCGCTGCGCCTCGGCGCTGCCGATGCCGCGTTCGGCGGCACCGGCCTTGGAGGTCTGCGCCGCGACCTGGTCGGCGGTCAGGGCGAGCTTCGCTTCCAGGCCATGCACCGCCGCGCGAGCCTGGTCCACGCGCATTCGGTATGGCTCCGGATCGATCCGGAACAGCACTTCGCCTTTGCGCACCGCCTGGTTGTCGCGCACGTCGAGCTCGACGATCCGGCCGCTGACGTCCGGCGCCATGTGGACGAGGTCGGCCTGCAGATAGGCGTCGTCGGTGCGCGGCCGTAGATCGAGTTCGGCGCGTTGCGAGGACCACGGTCACCAGGACGCCGGCCAGCGCGATGAGGCTGACCAGGACGCCGAGCGCCTTGCGAACGGCCAACATCGCTCAGTGACCGAACCAGAGCAGCCAGGCGAGCAACGTGGCAGACACCGCGAGGCCGGCGTAGGTCAGCAGCGGGGCGAAGACGTACTCTGCGATACCGGCTACCGCGAGGATCTGCCGGATGATGACGGTGGCAACGATGCCGATTACCGCGCACAGCATCCAGGCCGGGAAGTAGGAGCCGAGCAGATCCATTGTCGGCGAGCGACTGCACGCGGCAACCGGCAGCGCGATCGCGACTCGCCAAGGGGCCAGCGGGCCGCGGCGGTGGCGATCGCGCAGGATCGACGTGCCGCTCCCGGCAGCGAGCGAACTCCCATTCGCGAGACCCGAGACACGGTCAGCCGACATGCCGCCATCACCGGACATACTCGATCTCGGAATTATCCTAGCGCGTCCGGCGAACCTGTTAGGCTTTTTTTAAGCGCTAATCGGCCTGCATTCCCCGCCCAAAGGCAGAGTGGCCGAGAAGGGTCAAGCTGAGCCGTTCGGCGGCCACAAGCTGGATCGCGGACACTCGGCCAGCCCGCCGCTCTCCCGTTTGCGAGTTCTCGCCTTAGTGAGGCAGTCTCAGCAGAGACTACCCCATCGTGGAATTGAAGGCGCCGCCGTCGAGAAGGAGGTTCTGGCCGACGATGAAACCGGCGGAGGCGCTGCACAGAAAGGCGCAGGCGTCGCCGAATTCCGCCGGATCCCCGACGCGGCCGGTCGGGTTCGATTGGCCGCGTTTGGCAAGCATTTCGTCGAACGAGACGTTTTGGCGCCGTGCGTCGTATTCGATGCCGGAGCGCAACCGGTCGGTCAGAAACGGGCCTGGCAACAACCCGTTGATCGTCACGTTGTATTTCGCGACCTGGCGCGCGAGGCCGGCGCAGAAGGCGGTGAGGCCCGCTCGGGCGCCGTTGCTCATGCCCAAGTTGGGGATCGGCGACTTCACCGAGCCCGAGGTGATGTTGACGATGCGGCCGAATTTGCGCTCGCACATACCGTCAACAGTCGCCTTGATCAGCATGATCGGCGTCAGCATGTTGGCGTTGACCGCCTTTTGCCAGTCCTCGACCGACCATTCGCGGAAATCGCCATGCGGCGGCCCACCGCAATTGTTGACGAGGATGTCGGGGTTGGGGCATGCGGCCAGTGCCGCCACGCGGCCGGCCTCGGTCGAGATGTCGCCGGGAACCGCCGTCACCTTGGCCCCGGTTTCGTTGCGGATCTCCTGCGCGGTCTGTTCGAGGGTCTCGGCTGTGCGCGCGGTAATCGTCAACTCCACACCGGCTCGCCCCAGCGACATCGCACAGGCCCGGCCCAACCCTTTGCTCGCCGCGCAGACCAGAGCCTTTCGGCCGCGAATTCTCAAATCCAACATGGCATCCTCCGCTGTGACCTCTGCATAGTGCTATAATAAGAGCGATGAAACTGACCCTGATCCTCGACCCGGCGCCAATCGGCGTCCGCGCCAGCTTGATAGAAGAATGGGACGAAGTCGCCCGCAACGCCAGGATGGAGCCGCGGGTCCGGCTGTTCGACTCGGAGGAGCAAGCCCTCGCATGGGGGCGCTTGCTGGCGCATCGCCGCGGGCTAAAGCAACTGTTCCTGACCGACAACAGAAAAAAGCCGCCGGTGGATGATCCCGGCCTGACGCATCAATAGCCCGGATAATATCCCGCTGGCGGCGGAACCGGCGCTCCGGAAGAGGCCCCCGGATAACCCCCCGGATAACCCCCGGGACCGTAAGGCGGCGGGCCCGGCGGACCCACATAAGGCTGCTGGCCGGGCGCCCCATAGGGCGGAGCGCCGGGCGGCGGCGAGAAACCGGGCACGGTATTGCCGTGCGCGCTCATGCACTGGGCATACATGACGTCGTATTGCTGCTGCAGCGACATTTGCGCAAAGCCCGAGCCGCTGGCGCCGGCCACCGTGCCGAGGGCGGCACCCGAGGCAGCGCCGATCCCAGCGCCGCGCCCGCCGCCGATGGCACCGCCAAGCGCCGCTCCGAGCGCTGTGGTCAGGATAGCTCCTCCCACTGCTTGGTTGTTGGCCGCGTATGCCGCCGGCGCGGTCTGTGACGCAGCATATTGCTGGCAGAACGCCTGATCTGCCGCGAAGGCGTCGAAACTCTTGTTCGCTCCGGGCGCCACGGGGATGCTTGGCCCCAACGGCGGCGCCACGCACGCCGTCAACGAGATAGCCATGGCCACGATCGCCACTGCCCGCCGATCAATAGGCTTCATGTCCCCTCGCACCCGGTCGACGCAAGCCATCTTGCGGCCAGTCTTTCTATGCAAGCAAGCCGTAAGCGATCCCTCGATGGAGACCGGTTGCTAGTGGCCGTCCCCGATCGCCACCGGTCACGGCAATTCGCCTTGATAGCCCAGCGAATCGGGTGACGGCGAGAAGCCTGGCACGACAGACCCTCTGGCATACATGCGCTGGATCGCCCTCGATTTCCTTCTGGGGCTTCGTGTCAGATGCCGAGCGTCCTCCCGAACAAATCGGGGTAGCGCGCGCCGGCTGCCGCACCCGGCCGGAAGAGCCGCTCGAGAGCCTCTGCAGTGGCCGTGGATAGCTGAATTTCGGTCGCGGCGGCGTTTTCCTCCAGCCACCGGCGATGGCTGGTGCCGGCGATCGGCACGATCGAGCGGCCGCGGGACAGAACCCAGGCGAGCGCCAATTGCGCCGGCGTGCACGCTTCGGCCTCGGCCAGCCGGCGCAACTCGGCGACAAGCTCCAGATTGCGCGGCAGATTGTCCGGGTGGAAGCGCGGCATACGCAGCCGCGCATCCCCGGGCCGCAACTCCTCGCGCCGGGTCACGGTGCCGGTCAGAAAGCCGCGCCCGAGCGGGCTGTAGGCGACAAAGCCGATGCCGAGCTCACTGGAAAGGCTGAGAATTTCGACTTCGACGTCCCGGGTCCACAGCGAGTACTCGATCTGCACCGCCGACATCGGGTAAGTCGCGTGAGCCCGCCGGATCGTCTGCGGGCCCGCTTCCGAGATCCCGAGAAAACGCGCCTTGCCCGCGCGGACGAGTTCGCTCATCGCGCCGACCGTGTCCTCGATCGGCACCGACGGATCGACCCGGTGAATGTAATAGAGATCGATGACTTCGGTCTGCAGCCGTTGCAGGCTGCGCTCGCACGCCGTCCTGACGTATTCCGGCCGGCCGTCGGCGGTTGGCGTTCCGTCCGGCCGCCGCAGATTGCCGAACTTGCTGGCGATGACGTAATCGTGCCGGCGCTCGCCGACCGCCCGGCTGATCAGCTCCTCGTTGCGGCCATTGCCATAGGCGTCCGAGGTATCGAGGAAGTCGATGCCGAGTTCACGGGCGCGTCGGATCGTGTCGATCGCCGATGCCGGATCGGGCTCGCCATAAAATGGCGTCATTGTCGCGCAGCCGAGACCGAGCGCCGAGACCTCCAACGCACCGAGCTTTCGCCGCTCCATTCGAACTATTGTCCTAAGGTTGTGGCCGCCGTACCGAGCAGGCTCCATTGTTCCGAACTATCTATCGACGTCAGCGGGTAATGACAACCTCGCCACCGCGCACTAAGGTCGTGATATGCATGGCGAATTCCTGTCCCCGCGAACCGCGGCCGGGGTTCTCGACCTCCACGAACCGGCAGCGCGCAGGCTGCCGCTCGTCCTCGCCTCGCCCCACAGCGGGTCCGAATATCCGGCCGATTTCGTGGCGGCGTCGCGGCTCGATCCATTGGCCCTGCGGCAATCGGAGGACAGCTTCGTCGACGAATTGTTCGCCGCCGCCCCGCAGCTCGGCGCCCCGCTGCTCTCGGCCCGCTTTCCACGCGCTTATCTCGATGTCAACCGGGAAGCTTACGAGCTCGACCCGGCGATGTTCTCCGACGCATTGCCGAGCTATGTCAATGCCGGCTCCCCGCGGGTTCGCATCGGGCTCGGCACGATTGCCCGCATCGTTGCCAACGGCGAGAATATCTACGCCGGGAAGCTGCGTTTCGCTGACGCCGAAAGGCGCATCGAGTGCCTCTACCACCCCTACCACCAGGTGCTGCACCGGCTGGTCCAAGAGACGGCGGCCATGTTCGGCGGCTGTCTCCTCGTCGATTGCCATTCGATGCCATCGAGCTCCGGTTGCGGCCAAGGCGGCGCCGATATCGTACTCGGCGATTGCTACGGTGCGGCTTGCGCCCCCTGCATCATCGAGGCGGCTCGTCTGCTTCTCGCCGACCGTGGTTTCAGGGTGGCGATCAATGCGCCCTATGCCGGGGGCTTCACGACGGGATTTTACGGACGGCCGAGAGCGCATCGTCACGCCCTGCAGATCGAGATCAACCGGGCGCTCTATATGGACGAGCGCAGCTATTGCAGAAAGCCGAGTTTTGCGCAATTGGTCGAGGACCTCGCCCATCTGATCGAGCGGCTGGGCCAGGCTGTGCAGGACTTCTCTGCCAAAGACCGCCTGAGGCTTGACATGCCGATTGATGCGCCACCCCGGCATTCACATTTGAGAGGTGGCGCGAGCACGCGTGGGAGGGCGCGAAATTCGGGGTAGGTCGATGGCCAACATCGGACAGAATTTTAGTTCGGATTTTTCGATCGAGCAGAATTGGCAGGATTACAGCGAGGAAGAGCACGCGGTCTGGAGGTTGCTGTTTGAACGCCAGCAGCGGTTGCTGGTCGGCCGCGCCTGCCCTGAATTTCTCGACGGGCTCGGTGCGCTTGGGGTTGCCGCGGAGGGGATCCCGGATTTCCGCCAATTAGGCCAGGTGCTCGACGCCGCAACCGGCTGGCGGATCGCGGCGGTGCCCGGCCTGGTTCCGGACGATGTTTTCTTTGCTTATCTCGCCCACCGCCGCTTTCCGTCGACCTGCTTCATCCGGCGGCGCGACCAGCTCGATTACCTCCAGGAGCCCGACATTTTCCACGACGTCTGCGGCCACGTGCCATTACTGATGAACCCGGTTTTCGCCGACTACATGCAGGCCTACGGGGAGGGCGGGCTGAAGGCATTGGGGCTCGGACACCTCCAGCATCTGGCCCGGTTGTACTGGTACACCGTCGAGTTCGGACTAATCGCAACCCAAGAAGGCCTGCGCATCTATGGCTCGGGCATCCTCTCTTCAGCAGGGGAATCGGTCTATTGTCTCGAGGACCGCCGGCCAAGCCGGATCCGCTTCGACTTGCGTCGGGTGATGCGAACCCGCTATTGCATTGACGATTTCCAGCAGACCTATTTTGTGATCGACGATTTTCAGCAACTATTCGATGCGACCCGACCCGATTTCGCGCCGATTTACGACGAAATTGCCTCGCAGCCGGACATCGAGCCCGATGCTCTGATCAGCTCCGATCGCAAATTCGATCAGGCTTCTCCGAGTCGGCTGAACGGAGGCAAAAAAATGGGCCGCAGATTGACCGCGGCCCAAGTTTAGGGAGGAAACGCCTAGAAGACGTACGGCAAAACCACAACCAGTGATCGTTACCGCACTGCACAATTTAGGGCGTTGGGCCGTGAAGTCAAGCCTCTTTTTCGAAACGCCTTGGCATGGTTGAGGAATTGCGGCCAGATCAGGCATTTAGCGGACATCGTGCGGCAGAGAAATGTGCAACGCACAAAGACGCTTCTCTGACGGCCGCCGAATCATCGGTGCCGCCGCTCGACCCGCAATCGGCGTTATTCCTCGATGTCGACGGGACGCTGCTCGAAATCGCTCCCCGCCCGGAACTGGTTCAAGTACCGGACGGTTTGCCCTCGCTGATCATGCGGCTTTCGGCCGCGCGCGAGGGAGCGCTTGCCCTGATCAGCGGTCGTCCGCTCGCCCAACTCGACCAACTGTTCCAGCCCTGGCAAGGCGCCGCAGCGGGTTTGCACGGGCTCGAACGACGCCGCGCCGACGGAATTCTCGATTGCATCATCGACGGCGACAGCGCGGCGGCACTCGATCGCTTGCGGCCGCGGCTTGCGGCGCTCGCAGCGGATGGGACCGGCCTCATGCTCGAGGACAAAGGCGGGACGCTTGCGCTTCATTACCGCGCCGTGCCGCAACGAGAATCGGAAATTCGCGCCGTTGTCGAGGCGCTCCATCGCGAGGTGGCCGCGGTGTTGCGCCTTATCACGGGCAAGATGGTCGTCGAATTTCAGGCCCGCGGTGCGGACAAGGGGCGGGCCATCGCCGTCTTCCTGGCCGAACCGCCGTTCGCCGGCCGGCGACCCGTCTTTGTCGGGGACGACACGACCGACGAGGACGGCTTTGCCGAAATCCGCCGCCGCGGCGGCATCGCGATCCGGGCTGGCTCCTTCGACCGCGCAACAGACGCAAATTACCGCCTGCCTTCAGTCGAAGCGGTTCTCGCTTGGCTGGTCGGCGGCGGCTTGCGCTAAGCATCGTCAAGGTTAAAATTGACCTAGCCAAATGATCGCGACCGGAACATAATTGAACCTCCGGCGTTCACCGACGCATATTGCGGCGAGGCGGAAATGATCGAAAGTGATTTTGCCTTCACCAGTCGTGCCGACGCAGCCAGAAGACCGCGATTGGCAGACTCGGTATTCTCCCGAGCAAACGCGGCGAACCGGCGATTGGTGGTGGTTTCCAATCGCGTAACGCCGACCGTCGCCGCAAAGCCCGACTCGGGAGGACTCGCAGTCGCGATACGGTCCGCTCTGCAGCAGAGCGGCGGCATCTGGTTCGGTTGGAGCGGCGAGGTTCAGGAAACGGTACAGACCGAGCCCAGTATCGCCGCCGACGGGCAGCTGGCCTTTGCCACCGTCGATCTCTCGCGGAAGGATTATGACGAATATTATATCGGCTACGCCAACCGCGTGCTCTGGCCTTTGTTCCATTATCGCAGCTCGCTCGTCCAGTTTTCGCGGCGTAATCTATCAGGTTATTTGCGCGTCAACCGGATGTTTGCGCGCGCCCTAGCTCCGATGTTGTTGCCGCAGGATCTTGTCTGGGTTCACGACTATCATCTAATTCCGCTTGCTGAGGAGCTGCGCAAGCTGGACCGGACCGAGCCGATCGGCTTTTTCCTGCATACACCCTTTCCTGCCGCCGAATTGCTGCGCGTCCTGCCGAACCATCAGTCTCTGATGCGGTCACTGTGCGCTTACGATCTGGTCGGCTTTCAAACGCAATCGGATTTGGACGGTTTCAGGGATTATCTGCTGCGTTGGGCCGGCGGAGAGGAACTGGAACACGGCGTCTTGCGCGCCTTCGGGCGCGTCGTGCACGCGCAGGTCTTCCCGATCGGCATTGACGTCGCGACCGTTTCGGCTCAGGCCGAGGCAGCCGACGGCAGCCGGCACATGCGGCGCCTGCGCCAAAGCGTCGGGGACCGGGTCTTGATGATCGGCGTCGACCGGCTCGACTACTCGAAAGGCCTCGAAGCTCGCGTTCAGGCTTATTCGCACCTGCTCGAGACCTCTCGCGAGACGCGGGGCCGAACGGTGCTCATACAAATCGCGCCGCCCTCGCGCTCCGAGGTCCCGGAGTATCGCGATATACGCAAAAACCTCGCAGCGGCGGCCGGCCAAATCAACAGCCGCTACGGCGAATTCGACTGGACGCCGCTGCGCTACATCAACAAGAGCTTCAGCCACCCGATATTGACCGGGTTCTTCCGGGCGAGCCGGATTGGCCTTGTCACGCCGCTGCGCGACGGCATGAACCTGGTAGCCAAGGAATATGTCGCCTCGCAATCGGCCGATGATCCCGGAGTTCTGATCTTGTCGTGCTTTGCCGGTGCGGCACGTGAACTGGGGGAGGCGGTGATCGTCAATCCGTTCGATATCGAAGGAATGGCCGAGGCCATCCTGCAGGGGCTAGACATGCCGCTCGGCGAGCGCAAGGAGCGCTGGACCGCGATGATGCAGGTCCTCGAACGCAACGACATCACTGCGTGGCGCGAGAGGTTTGTGCGCGCCCTGACTGCGACAGCCCAGGGATGGTGACGCCCGCGCCGGGCACGCCCGAGAGCTGGCTGGTTGGCGATATCGGCGCCACCCACGCCCGCTTCGGCCTGGTCTCACCGGAGGCAAAACTGCTGCACTCGCGCACGCTCGCCGACGAAGACTATCCGACCATAGGTGATGCGCTCGCCGCCTATCTCGCGGAGCGCGGGCCGTTGCCGACGCCGCGGCAGGGGGCGATTGCGATCGCCTCGGCGATCACCGGTGACCGGGTCGCGATGACGAACCACCCCTGGAGCTTCTCGGTCCGGGAATTGAAGGCCCGGTTCGCCTTCGAGCGGCTCGAGGTCATCAACGATTTCACCGCACTGGCGCTAGCGCTCCCACGACCTCGCGCCGGGGGATCGGCAGGCGGTCGGCGGTGGCGCTGCGGTCGTCGGCGCGCCGCTTGGCGTGCTCGGCCCGGGATCAGGGCTGGGTGTTTCCGGACTGGTGCCGTCCGGCAAAGGCTGGATCGCGCTGACCGGCGAAGGCGGTCATGCGACGATGGCGCCGGCCACCGATCGCGAGGGTGCGGTCCTCGATCGGATGCGCCGGCATTTCGATCACGTCTCGGCCGAGCGAGCCTTGTCCGGCCCCGGGCTCGTCAACCTCTACAACACTCTCGCCGTCATCGACGGCGTACCCGCGAAAGGCTACTCGGCGGCCCAGATCACCGACTTGGCAATTCGCGCCGAGGACCCGCTGTGCGTCGAGACGACGACGATGTTTTGCGCGATGCTCGGGACGATGGCGGGCGACCTGGCGCTGACGCTCGGCGCGCGCGGCGGCGTCTACATCGGCGGCGGGATCGTCCCCAAGCTCGGCCAGATTTTTCTCGACTCGCCTTTTCGCGAGCATTTCGAGGCTAAAGGCCGCTTGCGAGGTTATCTCGAGACCATCCCGACCTTTGTGGTGACGCATCCCTTGCCTGCATTTCTCGGCTGCGCCGCGCTGCTCGCTCAGTAAGATCACGAAGCATGCTCAGAGAGGTGGAGCCCCGCAACGCCGAGCACGATCAAGCCCAGACACAGCAGTTTCCAGCCACCGGCACTCTCGCCGAACCAGACAATGCCGATCGCCGCCACTACTGCCGTACCGACGCCCGACCACACGGCATAGGCGATCGACAGCTCGATCCCGCGCAATGCCAGGCCCAATAGTGCAAAGCTCAATAGGTAGCAGAGTACGACCGCGCCCGACGGGCCGATCCGGGTGAACCCGTCGGAAAGCTTGAGCGAGGTCGTTCCGCAGATCTCCAACACAATCGCCGCGGCGAGATAAGTGCGGCTCATCGCGCAAATTCGGCGCGCACCGCCGCCGTGTGCTCGCCGAGAGCCGGCACCCGCCCGGGGAGCCGCTCGTCCTCGAATATCGCCGGGGCAGGCGGCAGCCGAACCGGGCCCTGCGGGGTCTCGACCGTGATCCGCCGGAGATGCGGATGATGGGAAAAATCTTCGATAGTGTTGTAATTGCCAAAAGCAATCTCGGCGGATTTCAGCCGCTCGGCGAGTTCGCTGCGCGAATGGCGGGCGAACTGTGCGGCGATCCGCGCGTCGACCTCGGTGCGGTGCGTGACCCGCCGGTTGTTGTCGCTAAAGCGCGGGTCATCGGCGAGGGCGGCATCGCCGAGGATTTCGGCGCAGAAACGCCGCCATTCCCGCTCGTTCTGGATGGCGATCAGGATTTCCTTGCCGTCACCGGTCGCAAACAGGCCGTAAGGCGCGACCGAGGGGTGGGCCAGACCCATCCGCTCCGGCGCGCGGCCGCCATAATCGAAATGGATCAGCGGCACTGCCATCCACTCTGCCGTCGCGTCGAACAACGATACGCGGATCAGCGCCCCGTCCCCGGTTCGCTGCCGGACAATCAACGCTTCGAGGATTGCGGCATAGGCGTTGAGCCCGGCGGCGATGTCGGTCACCGAAGCGCCGACCCGACCCGGCGCCTGCGTCGGCCCGGTCAGCGAGGCGAGGCCGGTTTCCGCCTGGATCAGCATGTCGTACGACTTCATGTCGCGGTAGGGGCCGCTCTCGCCGTAGCCGGAGATCGAGCAGATGACGAGCCGCGCGATGCGCTGCCGCCGCAGCTCGTCGAGGTCGAAGCCGGCGCGCGCCATGGCGCCCGGCATCAGGTTCTGCACGAGCACGTCGGCGCGAGAGATCAGCCGCGTCAGGAGCTCGCGGTCGTCGAGGTTTTTGATGTCGAGAACGACGGATTCCTTGCCGCGGTTGAGCCATACGAAATAGCTGCTCTGACCGTGGGCGGCATGGTCGTAGCCGCGCGCAAAATCTCCCTCCGGCCGCTCGACCTTGATGACCCGCGCGCCGGCATCGGCAAGGCGGCAGGTGCACAGCGGTGCGGCGACGGCCTGTTCGACCGACACCACCAGCACTCCTTCGAGCGGCCGACCCATTTTCTCCTCCCAAATTGCACGCACGAAGCGCCGGTTGAGGCTACGACATTTCCTCCCATATTCGGTACATGAAGGAAAAACCTCGCGATACTACCGAGCCGCGTCCCGCCGCTCTCCCCGAAGCGGCGCAACCGCAACAGCCGCGCGAGATTGGCGGCCCGAGGGGGCCGGAGCCGACCCGCTACGGCGATTGGGAATACAACGGGCGGTGCACCGATTTCTGAGACGCTGATTCGCCCTGAGCGCTCAGCCCAGGGCCCGACGCCGCACCCGCCGCCGGGTACACCGCCCGTGCCGCCGCCCGACCCTGACGAGCCGGCGCCGATCATCGAGCCGCCTAACCCGGTCCCGGTGCCGCCGGTCGAACCCCCACCGCCGCCCGTTCGCGACCCACCGGTGCGCAGCGGGGGTCCGGCATAGCTTGGCGCGCGCGTCGGATCGGCCGTAGAATTATGGGTCCGCAGGATGGGGATAATCCATGGATCTAGGGTCTTCTCGGGCTGTCGAAGCCGGTAGGCGCGAGCGAGCGCGGATCCGGTCGCGGGACCTCTCGGGACCGACGGCGGGACTGGCGCCGGGTAACGTCCAGGCCAACCTCGTCATTCTGCCGCAGGCGCTGGCCCACGATTTTCTGCGGTTCGCTCAGGCAAACCCGAAACCCTGTCCGGTGCTCGCAGTCTCCGAACCGGGCGACCCGCGCCTGCCGAGTTTGGGCGACGATCTCGACATCCGCACCGATCTGCCGCGCTATCGCGTCTGGCGTCGCGGAGAACTGATCGAAGAGCCGCCCGAGGTTTCGCATGTGTGGCGCGACGATCTCGTTAGCTTTGCACTCGGCTGCTCGTTTTCATTCGAGCATGCGCTTGTCGAGGACGGGATCGAACTGCGCCACATGACCTGCGGCTCGAATGTGCCGATGTACCGAACCAATATCCAATGCCAGCCAGCAGGGCCGTTCGCCGGTCCGCTCGTCGTCTCGATGCGGCCTTTGAAACCGCGCGACGCAATTCGCGCGATTCAGATCACGTCGCGCTTTCCCTCAGTGCATGGCGCGCCAGTACATATCGGCTTGCCGGCGGCGATCGGCATCGCCGATCTGGCGAAACCCGATTACGGCGACGCCGTGCCGGTCAAAAGCGACGAACTGCCAGTGTTCTGGGCCTGCGGCGTCACACCGCAAGCAGTCATCGCCCAAGTCAAGCCGGAGTTCTGCATAACGCACGCACCGGGTTCGATGCTGATCACCGATCTGGCCAACTCGAAACTGGCGAGTCTCTAGGGTCTATGTCGGCCCCGAGTGCAGGCACGGGTCCGGCCGCAACGCCCCTCTCCGCCGCGTCGCGGCGGAGGGGCTCGCGCCGAAGGCGTGGGAGGGTGAGGTGGCTGCCCGGCGGCTCTGAAACGACCGCGCGACCCACCTCACCCCGGCCCTCTCCCCCCGCAAGCGGGCGGAGAGGGAGAGGATGGCGGTGGATGACCTTGCAATAGCGATGGCAGATCTGACGTTTGCACATTCGCTGGTCGATGAGATCGAGCGGCTGATTCAGGTCGATGTCGGGCGCCATGTCACGGCCCTGTTCGAAGCTGCCAGGGGCGGCTTGTGGGGCGCCGCCTCGGCCCTGGCAGCGGCGCCTTCCGCCAAGGTCGGATTGATTACCGGTTTCTACGTTCCGCTGGGCTCGCCGCCTGCGGCGGAGACAGACGGGCCGGTCGGCGCGGCATTGCTCGCCAAAGGACTCGCCGAAATCGGCATCCCCTGCAGGCTCGCCACGGACGAGCCATGCCGTAGAGCCTGCGCCGTCGCGTTGGCAGGAGCGGAAGCGGCCGCTGTGCCGGTCGATGCCACCGATGTCGCCGCGACGATTGCGGCTTGGCGCCGGGCCGGAATCACCCACGCGATCTCGATCGAGCGTTGCGGGCGCAGCGCCGACGGCGCTCCGCGCAATATGAGAGGTCTCGATATCAGCTCTTACACGGCGCCGCTCGATGATGTCTTTATTGCTGGACCGTGGGAGACGATCGCGATCGGGGATGGCGGCAATGAAATCGGCATGGGTTCACTCCCCCGTGAGCTGATCGCGCAATATGTCGATCACGGGGAGACGATCGCCTGCGTAACCCCGGCGCGAAATCTGATTGTGGCCGGGGTTTCGAACTGGGGCGCCTATGGGCTTCTCGGTGCGCTCGCCGCGTTGCGTCCGGATTGGCGGGAGCGGCTGCTCGCCTGTCTTGACGAGAAGCTTGACCAAGCGGTTCTCGAAGCGACGGTCAAAAACGGGCCCGCGGTCGACGGCGTGTCGCGTTTGCGCGCCATGACCGTCGACAATCTCGAAATGACTGTACATCACGGCAAGCTGCGACAGATCCGCGCGCTGGTCCAGGCCCAGTCTGGCGTATAGCATGGCATGACGTATACCGAGTTCGTCTTTGAAGACTACCGTTACGACCCGGCGCGATCCAGCCTGTCGCTCTGCTACAGCTACCCCGGCGGCCCGCGGTTCGAAGAGCAGCTGTTTTTTGATTTTGTCCCGCAACAGCTGTCATCGGCTGCGAGAGAAGTGCTCGACCGGATTTTCCGCCTTATCCTGTTGTTGTCGGGGGTGAGCTACTACAAGGCATTTATACCAAAGGTCCTGACGTGCCGAGCCTTCGCACTAGATGAAAGGACCGCAGAATTTCTCCAGAAATTCTACGATAAAGGCTTGGCCGAATTTGCATTCAGAAATGGCGTCTCGCTGCACGGCCATTTTCGCTTTCAGTCGAATTCGGCGGCGCAGGCAGCCGCACCGATAACTGTCGATCTTGCGAGGAAGATTTGTGTGCCGGTCGGTGGCGGTAAGGATTCGATCGTCACAATCGAATGCCTGAGGCACGGCGACGAACCGCTGATGCTCTTCTCGCTGGGTGACGCCGAACCGATCGCTGCCTGCATCGCCGCCGCAAAGCTGCCCTTCATCCGGGTCCATCGCCGGCTGGATGCCGGGCTGCTGCAGCTCAACAAGACCGGTGCGCTGAACGGCCACATTCCGATAACCGGCATCTTGAGCGCCGATTGCCCTGGCCGCCGCCGTGATGTCCGGGTGCAATGCGGTTGCGATGTCGAACGAGCACTCCGCCAGCGCCCCCAACCTCAGCCGTGATGGCTTCGAGATCAATCACCAATACAGCAAGTCCTTAGAGTTCGAGCGAGATTTCGCTCAATACATCGAAGATTTCATTTCACCGAACATCCGTTATTTCTCGCTGTTGCGGCCATTGTCGGAGATCGAGATCGGCCGGAGATTCGCGAAACACCGGAAATATTTTGGCGTCTTCCGAAGCTGCAATACGGCATTCCGGCAAGCGCGCGAGGCGCGCGGGCGCCACTGGTGCTGCAATTGTCCGAAATGCCGGTTTGTATTTCTGGCCCTTTCACCTTCTGTCGCAAAATCGGATCTGATCGAAATTTTCGGCTGCAACCTGCTGGACGACGACACCCAACGAGATGGCTTTGCCGAATTGTGCGACTTGCGCGCCAACAAGCCGTTTGAGTGCGTCGGCGAAACCTCCGAAAGCGCCGGCGTGATGTCTTATCTCGCAGATCATCCCGACTGGCGCGACGACACAGTGGTGCGCCGGCTGAACGAGGAAATTCCTTCGTTGCGGCACAAAGGCCCCGCCGAATTTCAGGCGCTCTTGGAGGTAAGGCACCCGCACCGGGTACCGGCACCCTATTTGGCCATGCTCGATGGTTGCGGCTGATATCGGGACGCAGCGCGTCGCGGTTTGGGGGCTCGGCCGCGAGGGCCGGGCGGCGATCCGGTTCCTGAGACAACGCCATCCGAGCCTGCCTCTATTGGTGTTGGACGATGGATATGGGCCCCCGCCGGACGGGCTCGGCTCTGGCATCGAATACGCCTTTGGGGTGGACCGCATCGCGGGTGCCCTCGCCAATATCGATATCATCGTCAAATCCCCCGGCGTCAGCCTCTACCGGCGCGAAATTCAAGCCGCCCGAGCGGCGGGTACCCAGGTCACATCGCTGTTGAACCTGTGGTTTGCTGAACGGCTCGATCTCACGACGATCTGCGTTACCGGAACCAAGGGGAAGAGCACCACGGCCTCGCTGATCGCGCATATGCTGGCAGGGCTCGGCCGACGGGTGGCGCTGGTCGGCAATATCGGCATCCCGATCACCGCGATCGACAACGCGACCGCGGATATCGCGGTGATCGAGGTCTCCAGCTATCAAGCCGCAGATTTTGATGGGGTATGCGATATCGCGGTGCTGACCTCGCTCTATCCCGAGCACATTGATTGGCACCTTTCGGTCGAGAACTATTATCGCGACAAAATCAACCTGTTGAACCACAGCCGCCGCCGCATCATTCACCGCGCTGCCGCCGAAATCTTCGAGCGTTTTGCCACCGGCCCGCCGGCACGACAGGATTTTTTCGAGCACGAGCGCGGAATTCATTGCTGCAGCACCGAGATACTGGATGACGCGGCGGCAATCGGGCAGGTGCGCAATCCCTATCTCGCGCGACCCCATAACCGGTCCAATCTGTGTGCGGCGTTGACCGTGGCGAAGTCGCTCAATCTCGATCCGACGGCGGCGCTGGAGGCGGCCAGCGGGTTCCGCGGATTGCCGCACCGCCAGCAGGAGTTGGGTGAGATCGGAGGCGTGCTGTTTGTCGACGACAGCATCTCCACGATACCGGAATCGACCCTTGCAGCCCTTGCGGTCTATGCCGGGCGCGACATAACGGTCATCCTCGGCGGACACGATCGCGGTATCGACTACGGCAAGCTCGTCGAGAAGGCGGTCACAGGCGCCGCCAAAGCCGTCATCTGCCTCGGCGACAGCGGGGAGCGGATCTATTCGCTGGCGCGGGCGGTCGCGACCCGGCGGGACGACGTAGCCTGCAAGATCCACCGTGCACAGTCGATGGGAGACGCCGTTGCCTTCGCGCGGCAAGTGACGCCGGCCGGGGGGGTTGTCCTGTTGTCGCCGGCCGCGCCGAGTTATGGGCATTATCGCGATTACATCGAGCGCGGGCGCGATTTCGCGTCAAAGGCCGGGCTGCCCGCACCGGAGGAGGTCCACAGGTATCCCCGTGCGGAATAGCTGTCATCAGCAGCGGAAGGGAACGCTTGGAAGGTAGCCCGCCTATCGTAAGAGGAGAGAAATTGCGACGCCCGGCACAGAGGGACCGTCATGAGCCCGAGATCACCGCACCGCGACCCGTTCGCCTACGGCAGCACTCGGCGCGGAACATTTTCGGCGTGGACGATGGCAATCGTCTTTGCCACCGTGGCGATGGTCAGTTTTGCCATCGACCAGACGCTAGTCTCGCGCCAAACGCCGAGGAGCAAGACGCGCCTTCACTGCTCCACCCGGTTCAGTTGATCCAGTCATTGATGGACGCCGCTTCGGACTGAGCACCTTTGATCGCCCCGTAGCGCGGCTATTCTTCTTAACATTGCTTTTCGGGGCGCTGGCTTCCGGCTGCACGGGGTCGAAGCCGTTTCTGCTCCAGGGCGACGCCAATTCTGCCCAGGTGGGTTATTCGGGCGAAATCGAGGGCGCGACCCTTGTCGCAAGACAGCATTGTGCACAATACGAGCGGGTGCCGCAATTCCTCGAGGCGCAGGAGAACGTCGCGTTCTTTGACTGCGTTCGACCGTGACGCAGACGATCGGCGCTTGATACCGGGCGCGATCACGGCAATCCTAAGGCGACGCGGAAAACTATTGTCGTAGGAAAGGCCGGTCGCGATGAGCATCGAACTCCACACCTGGAATACCCCGAACGGCCGCAAGATCAGTGTGGCCCTCGAAGAGATGGGCCTGCCCTACGCCGTGAAGACGGTCAACATCTCCAAAGGCGAGCAATTCGCCCCCGCTTTCATTAAGATCAGCCCCAACAGCAAGATCCCCGCGATCGTCGACCCCGAGGGGCCGGGCGGGCAGCCGATCAGCATCTTCGAATCGGGCGCGATCCTGATCTACCTCGGCGAGAAAACCGGCAAGTTCTGGCCCACAGATTTGCGCCGCCAAGTGCCGGTCCTCGAATGGCTGATGTGGCAGATGGGCGGCTTTGGCCCGATGCCCGGTCAGGTGCATCACTTTCTGCAAGTCGCCAACGAGCAGGACCGGCGCTATGGCCTCGAACGCTATTCAAAAGAAACCCGCCGGCTCTACGGCGTGCTCGACAAGCGGCTCGGCGAGGCCGAGTTCGCCGGCGGCGATCTTTCGATCGCCGATTTCGCCATCCTCGGCTGGGCGTGGCGGCACGAGCGCCATCAGATCGATCTGGCCGACTTCCCGAACGTCAAGCGCTGGTATGAGACAATGATGGCCCGGCCGGGAGTTCAGCGCGGCTTCGAGGTTCCGCTAAGCTGACACGATTGGGTTGATCTTCTGATATTATTGGTGGAGCCGAGGGGGATCGAACCCCTGACCTTCGCATTGCGAACGCGACGCTCTCCCAGCTGAGCTACGGCCCCATGGCGTCCGTCGCCCCTCCACGGGGCGCGGCGGGACTATCGTGATCGTGCCCGAGCGTGTCAAGCGCGGCGCCGGACCGAGCGCTGTCCGCAGCTTGCGGACCCCCGCGGCTGACGGTACGGTCTGCCTCCACTTTCCGCCGAGGTTCCTGCCAGATGTATGCCTTCCTGAACCTCGTCAGCACGGTGATCTCGATCTACGTTTGGCTGCTGATCGCCCAGGCGGTGCTGAGCTGGCTCGTCGCTTTCGGCATTGTCAACCGGTATAACCGCGTCGTCGCGACGATCGGGGACTTCCTGTGGCGCGTAACCGAGCCGCTGCTGCGGCCGATCCGGCGGGTGCTCCCCGATCTCGGCGGGATCGACATTTCGCCGGTGATCCTCATTCTGCTCCTCTGGTTCCTGCGCAACCTGATGTTCGAGTACCTTGTCTGACAGTCCGCTGAAGGTGGCTAGCGATGGTCTGCGGGTAGCGATTCGGCTGTTGCCGCGGGCCCGGACCGATCGTTTGGTGGCGGTCGCTGCCGCCGGCGGGTGATGGAGCCTGCGGGGATGAGCCACGGTCTCCTGTCGCTGGCCATCGCCGCAATCGCGTTCTGCGGTAGCCACATCGTGTTGTCGAGCACTTGGCTGCGCGGAGCCTTGCGCGATCAGCTCGGCGAACGGGGCTTCCTCGCTGTGTACTCGCTGATCGCTTTGGCGACCTTCGCGTGGCTTGTGGTGGCCTATTCGCACGCACCCACCATCCCTTTGTGGCCTCGGGAACGGTGGATGGCCCTTTTCGCGGTCGCGGTCATGCCACTGGCGACGATCCTGCTGATCGCCGGCTATACCACCCCCAATCCGACCACTGTCGGGATGGAGCAATTTGCCAGGGCCGACGATCCGGCTCCCGGCGTGTTGCGGGTCACACGCCACCCGGTCATGTGGGCAATCGGACTGTGGGCGATGAGCCACATCATCGCCAATGGCGATCTGCGCTCGCTGTTGTTCTTTGGCGCGTTTGCCGCCCTGTCGCTCGGCGGCACGGTGCTGATCGACCGCAAGAAGCAACTCGCGCTCGGCAGCAACTGGGCGCGGCTCGCCCAAGTCACCTCGAACCTGCCGTTTGCCGCGCTGATCGCCGGCCGCACCCGGTTGCGTTGGCGCGACATAAGCCTGTTGCGGGTCGTCGCCGGTCTGCTGCTCTACGCGGTCCTTTATCAGGGTCACTCCATCATTGCCGGCATGCCGGTGGTGATCCCTTGAGGGTCTCCAGGCCAAGGTTGGTTTGGCGCGAAACATCTGACGAGGAGGACATGCCATGCTGTTGCCGCTTCCAGGGCGCCGCCTTTACTACGATCTCACGGGGCCGGAGAACGGGCCCGTCGTCTGCATCACCCACTCGCTGGCCTCTGACGGGGGCAGCTGGGCCGAGCAGGTACCGCCATTGCTGCAGGCCGGGTTTCGCGTGCTGCGCCTCGACATGCGCGGCCATGGCGGCAGCGACCCGGTTGCCGGCGACTACACGATGCAGGCGCTCGCCGGCGATGTCGCCACCGCGCTCGACGCGCTCGCGATCCCGCGCATGCATTATATCGGATTGTCGATCGGCGGTATGATCGGCCAGGCTTTCGCGATCGAGCACGCAGCCAAGCTGATTTCGGCAATGTGGTGCGACACTCTGCCGGCGAGCCCCTCCGGTGCGGCGGCGATGTGGGAGGAGCGCATGAGTACCGTGCGCCGGGCGAACTCGCTCGAGCCGCTCGCCGACGGCACGGTGGAGCGCTGGTTCACCGACGCCTTCAAACCGAGCAAACCCGGGCGCTGGAAGCAGATCCGCGAGACGGTCGCGGCGACGACGCCTGCGGGTTACTTGGGGTGCTCGGCGGCGATCATGAATTTCGATTTCGCCGCGCAGTTGCCGTCGTTGCGCATCCCGGTATTGGTCGTGTGCGGCGCCGAGGATCCCGGCACCCCGGCGAGCGAGAACCGCCGGCTCGCCGGTCTCGTGCCGGGCGGCCGTTACGAGGAAATCCCGGGCATGCGCCATTTCCCGAATGTCGAAGCACCCGACGCATTCAACCGGATCATGATCGGCTGGCTCGAACAACAACGCCGAGCGCATTGACCAAGCCGAACCCCCACCCTAACCCTCCCCCGCCTGCGGGGGAGGGAATGGAAGGGTGGCGGGGCGGCGGTCATCTCGGCGGGCGGCGAGGCGGAGGCGGAGCGCGTTCAGTTTGATGAACCCTTCGGCGTCGCGCTGGTCGTAGACAGCGTCCTCCTCGAAGGTGACGTGGCCGAGGCTGTAGAGGCTGCTCGGCGACTTTCTGCCGACGACGCGCGCCGAGCCTTTGTAGAGCTTCAGCCGCACCACCCCTTCGACATTCTCCTGGCTCTTGTCGATCAGCGCCTGCAGCATCTCGCGCTCCGGGGAGAACCAGAAGCCGTTGTAGATCAGCTCGGCATAGCGCGGCATCAGCTCGTCCTTCAGATGCGCGGCGCCGCGGTCGAGGGTCAGGCTCTCGATCCCGCGATGGGCGGCCTGCAGGATCGTCCCGCCCGGCGTCTCATAGACGCCCCTCGATTTCATGCCGACGAAGCGGTTCTCGACGAGATCGAGCCGGCCGACGCCGTGCCTTCCGCCGATCTCGTTCAAGCGCTGGAGCAGCGCCGCGGGAGGAAGATTTTCACCATCCACCGCGACGGGGTCGCCGCGCTCGAAGGCGATTTCGAGATATTCGGGCTTATCGGGCGCGAGTTCCGGGGCGACGGTGCGGCTGAACACGAACTCTTCCGGCTCGACCCACGGATCTTCGAGCACTTTGCCCTCGGCGGAGATGTGCAGGAGATTGGCGTCGACCGAGAACGGGGCCTCGCCGCGCTTGTCCCGGGCGATCGGGATCTGGTGCTGTTCGGCGTATTCGAGAAGCTTGGTGCGCGAGCTCAGATCCCATTCGCGCCATGGCGCAATGACCTTGATGTCGGGATCGAGCGCATAATAGCTGAGCTCGAACCGGACCTGGTCGTTGCCCTTGCCGGTCGCGCCGTGGGCGACGGCATCGGCGCCGACCTGGCGGGCGATCTCGATCTGGCGTTTGGCGATCAGCGGCCGCGCAATCGAGGTGCCGAGCAGATAGGCGCCTTCGTAGAGCGCGTTGGCGCGAAACATCGGGAAGACGAAATCGCGGACGAACTCTTCGCGCAGATCGTCGATGAAGATCTCGCGCACGCCGAGCATCTCGGCCTTCCGGCGCGCCGGTTCCAGTTCCTCCCCCTGACCCAGATCGGCGGTGAAGGTGACGACCTCGCAGCGATAGGTTTCCTGCAGCCAGCGCAGGATCACCGAAGTGTCGAGCCCTCCCGAATAGGCCAGCACCACCTTTTTTACCGTTTCGCGCATCCGAGCACCTCAGTTCCGCAGTATCTGGAGTTATAGGCTAAGAACGATACATGGTCAGCCGATACTGGCGGGCGGTTGGAGACACTACCTTGCCGCGATCCGGCTTTGACAGCTTCACCCGTTTGGATTACAAAGCACGCAAACCGGAAGGCAGAAAATGCCTCCCTAAAAGGAACAGAGGGGCTGTGTCGCGCCCGCGCGGCCGGCCGGAGGGCACGTCATGCTGGAGCGCCTAGAAAAACAGAAAAAACTGACGGCCAATCAGTGGAAGATTATCGCCACCGCAAATGTCGGCGATATGCTCGATTTCTTTGACTTCTTTCTCATCGGTTATGTGCTGGCCTTCATCTTGAAGGAGTGGCAACTGACCTATGGCCAGTCGGCCGTGATCCTGGTCTCCGCCGGTCTCGGCGCCGTCCCGGGCGCCTTTTTCTGGGGCTGGATGGGCGACCGCATCGGCCGGCGCAAGGTGTTCATCCTGACCGCGCTCAATGTCGCTCTCGCCACCGGCGTTATGTACTTCACACCCGGTCAGGGCGGTTGGATCGCCGGCTGGATCTTCCTGTCGTTCTTCCGCTTCTTTGTCGGCTTTGGCAATGCCGGCCTGATCGCGGTCGACATCCCGCTGGTGCAGGAATTCGTGCCCGCCTACAAGCGCGGTTGGGTCAGCGGGCTGACCACCACGCTGCTTCCCGCGGGCAACATTCTGGGCGCGGTCTCGGGGGCGTTTCTCGCGCCGGTCATCGGCTGGCGCGGCCTGTTCCTGGTCGGCCTCGTCCCGGCGCTCTTGGTGCTGATGATCCGCTATTGGGTGCCCGAGTCGCCGCGCTTCCTGATGCGGATGGGGCGACACGAGGAGGCGCGCAAGTCGCTTGCCTGGGCACTGCAATGCGACCCCCGCGAGATCGAGCTGCCGCCCACGATTCCCGAGGTGGAGAAGACCTCGTGGCGCGAATTGTTCAAATATCCGCGCAGCATGATGTCGGCCTGCATGGTGGCGCTGAGCCAGACCGGTGGGGTCGGCATCCTGATGTGGATCACGACCCTCTTCGTGATGGTGCTGAAGATCACGCCGGCCGAAGCCTCCTATCTGATGATCTATGTCGGCATCCTCGGCATTATCGGGCGCCTCGTCGCCTCCTGGATGTCGGACGCGCTGGGGCGCCGCGCATCGGGGTTCCTGATCGGCATGGGCGGCGCGCTCGCGATGGCCGCCGCCGGGTATTGGCACGACGCCTACCTCGGCACCGTGTCGGTGTTCTTCGTGCTGATCATGGTCCAGCGCTTCTTTGGCGACGCCAGCTACGCGATCATCGGGCCTTACCTCGCGGAGGTGTGGCCGAACCGGCTGCGCGCCAGCGGCATGGGGTTCAGCTACGGCATCGGCAATCTCGGCAAGATCATCGGCCCGCTCGGCCTCGCGCTGATCGTCGGCTCGTCCAACTACGTCAGCCCCAAGGTGACGCTCGACGCGATCTTCCCGGCGCTGCTGTTCCTCGCCTTCTGGTACGGCCAAGCGGGCCTCGTCTTCGCGTTTCTCGGCATCGAGACCAAGGGCCGCTCCATCGAGGAGATCAGCAGCAGCCTCGATGCGAGAGCGTCCGGGCCGCGAGCGGTGGCGGAGAGGGCCGTGGCGACGTAATCCCCGGCGCGTTCGACCGGCTGCATTTAGGTACTCCAGCGCTCGCCGATTTCGCTGATAATACAGCAAAATAACAGCCAGCAAGTTTGTCTCAGCCGCGACAATTATGGTTGTTTGGCAGCGTGGCTGGCGAAATAACAGCCAGGAACAGCCGGCCATAACAGCCAGATTTCCGCTGTAATCCGCTGTTACGGGTTTGCGACATTGTTCACCATGATGCCCTAATCTGTCCTCTCGTCAGGAATGTATATCATTAGATTGAGGCAATTTTCGGGACAACGGCGACGGTGATTTCCGTTCGACACGCCGGCCCAGCAGGATTACCCTGCAGCGATACCGCACCGGAGAGAGTGAGGGGAGGAAACGATGCAGATAACCCGTCGTGACTTGGCCGTCGCGGGGGCGCTCGCGCTCGGCGTGCCGAGCCTCTTGTTCGGCTCTCCTGCGTTTGCCGAAGCCGGCGACGAAGCGGCGGTCAGGCAGAATGTCGAGGCGCTGCGTGAGGCGCTGCTGAAGGCGGACAAAGCCCAATTGGAGCGGCTGACCGCCGATCAGCTGAGCTACGGGCACTCGGACGGCAGGGTCCAGAACAAGCCCGAGTTCATCGACGGCGTGATGACCCGGAAGGCCACGGTCAAATCGCTGACCTTCCCCGACCTCAAGATCGAGGTGGCCGGCGACGCAGCGATCGCCCGGCATCTTTATGAGTCCGAATCCGAACTGGACGGCAAAACCACCAATATCAGGATCGGCACTCTCGAGGTCTGGCAGAAGCAGGGCGGGAACTGGAAGCTCCTGGCGCGGCAGGCATACAAGCTGGCCTAACACGCCGACCTTATCTTGCCGACGGCAGCGCTTTCGCCTTCCACAAATCCCAGGCGCGAGTGAGAACACCGGCGTTGGTGGCGGTCGCCTTCGCGGCCTCCTCATCGTTCAGAAAGACCACTTGGCCTTGACCGAGCCTCAGCGCCTCGGCTTCGAGCTGGGCATTGACCTCAGTGTAAATCGCGCGAAAGACGGCCTCCTTGAGTGAAGGCGCGACAACGACATCGCCGTGGCCCCGCATCAGCGCGACCGGAGCCGCGCCGATCGAGCGCGCCAATGCCGCGCCCAGTTCGGGCGTGCGGATCAGCATATCGGTAGCGGGCCCGCCCGCCTCCCGGATCTCGAATACCGGCGCGCCGGCCGCAAGAAACGAGCTCAGATGGAAGATCGGCCGGAGCTTCACATTGGTCACGCCGAACGGGATGACCGCGGGCGAATGGCTGTGCACCACCGCCTTGACCTCGGGACGGGCCTTATAGATCTCGCTGTGGATGAAGCGTTCGAGATAGAGGGCGCGACCCTGGGGGTCGATCGCATTGCCGTCGCGGTCGAATTCCATGATGTCGGCCGCGGTCACCAGGCCCGGTGCCATGCTCCGCGCCAGCAGAAAATGCTCGGCGTTCTTGTCGTGGCGCGCACTGACATGGCCGAAGCCGTCGACCACACCCTGGTCGTAGAGGATGCGATTGGCGGCGACCAGATCGTCGATCAATGCGGGGTCGGCCAAAGGTGTCTGCGCGCCCGCTGTGGTAGTCATGGCAAGCCCCGCTAAAGAAGGAACAGCTTCCGGAACGTATGATGCGTGGAGCGAAAAGCGATACCTATCAACAATAGAGAGCCCCCGGTTCCCGACGATGGGTTTCGCTCCTGAGGCTGGGCAAGAAATTGCTATCGGCTGGATCGGCGCCGTGCGTCCTTCGAGACGGCCGCTGTCGCGGCCTCCTCAGGATCAGGAATTTTCTTGATGCGATCAAAGGCGTACCCTCATCGTGAGAGCGACCGAGGGGCGCATCTCGAAGGACGCAAGACCGTTCTGCACCCCTTCACATTAATTCTTGCCCCGCCTCTCCTGCTCAACCCATCCCACAACGGACTCGCGTTTTGGTCTAATGCGCGAGCGGGTCGGGGCGGAGCTGGAATTCGACGACGAGCGGGCTCGACAATGTCTGTGGTGTGGCGCCCGGCGCGCCGGGGGCGGGCGCGTCGATGCCTTCGATATGCTGCGGCGTGCGGTTGCCCGAGGTCACCCATAATTCGCGGCCCTTCCAGCCCGCGTTCGGGTCGTCGATGCGGCCTTCGAGCCCCTTGGAGAAGAACCCCATAGGATAGGGCACGCGCAACTCGACAAAATGGCCGTCGACGAGCGCGTGCAATGAATCCGACTGGTTGCCGGTCTCGAAGGGCACATTGGCGCCGAGCCCCAGGATGTTGAACCAATCGACCCAGACGTAATAGGGGTTCTCCTCCGCCCCTGGATCGCCCTGGAATCCTGCTCCCGACAGCGGATAGAACGAAAAGCCTTCGGGGCATTTCTCGCCCTTCTCGGCGCCCGGTCCGTTCAATGGCCCTTTGCATTTGCGGCGGTCAAAACTGGCAAGATGGCCGCTGTCGAGCGGCAGCCAGGCGACGCCGTTACGGTCGACATCCATGCCGCGGATGCCGTAGCCGGGCAATGGCACTTTGTAGATCTCGGCGAGCGCGGTGTCGGGCGGGTTCGGACCCGGATCGAGCCGGATGATGTAGCCGGGATGCGCCAGGCTCGAGCTCCAGAGCACCTTGTCGGCCGGCGAATAAGCCATCGCGTACATGCCGTAGGGCAGCCGCGTGTCCTTGCTGTAATCGGGCTCCTGGCCGGGCTCGTTGTAGCCCTCGTCGCGCTTGCCGTTTCCGTTGGTGTCGACGATTAGCGGCGTCCAGCCCTGCGACCCCGCCGCGTCGCCGGTTTCCCAGAACTTCTTGGTGTTGATCCACCCGGCGACGGCCAGCTCGGGCACTGGCGCGCCGCCGAGGCCGGTATTGTTGCTGAGCCACAGCGTATTGTCTGCATCCTCGGCGAAGTTCAGGTGGTGAGTGCCGAAGCAGGTGTCGATCATTGTGAATTTCTGCGTCTTCGGGTCGTAGACTGTCACCTGGCGCGAGTTCTGGAAGAAGCCCTCTTGCGGCACGTCGAGCGGGTAGAGCTGCGCCGAGCGCAACGGCGAGCCCTTCTTGCAATAGGCCGGAATGTCCTTTGGCGAGCGGTTCTGCGCGGCCCAATAGATCCGCCCGTCCTGGTCCATTGCAGAGGTATGCGCATTGACCTTGCTGTCCCAGGTCTGCTCCATGCCGAAATAGGGCGAGGGCGCGACGACCTCATTGGCGAGGGCCGAGCTCGGCGTGCTCTCGCGGACCGGCGGGGTCAATGTCGTCTTCGTATTGTGCACCGGGTCGAGCACCGGCTGCGCATTGCTGCTGAGCTCGGTATCGCCGTAGATCGGGCCATTGGCGTTGATCGTCGGGTTGCGCCGGTCCGTCGTCGTCAGGTCGTGCAGGTAATGCTTCGGGTCGAGCCAGTCGCGCACAGTCACGACGATATTGCGCTCGATGCCGAGCGGGCGTTGCGGGCTGCGGCTCGGCAATTCGCCGGCCTCGATCCGGTCGGTCCAGTCGGCGAGCCGGGCAAGCTGGCCGCCATCCGGCGTCGTCAGCTGCGTGATGAAGCGCACCATGTCGTGACCGGCCGGACCGACCGATAGGCGAAAAGCCCAGGCGTCCTGCGAGGTTTCGAACTTGCCGAGCGCCGCCGATAGCGTCCGAGTGGCGTAATTGCCGATCTGATGGCAATTGCCGCAGCCATTGGTCTTGATGAAATTGAGCCACTGGTCTTGCGTCTTGAATTCCGGCGGGATGCCGTTCCCCTTGTCGCCGGTGCCGGGGAACAAGCTTTTGTCGGGGATCTTGACCATCGAGTACCAGTAGGCGGCCGGATAATACTGGGCCGCGTCGGCGAGGCTCGGCGCGACGACAGCAGTCAGGTCGAGGCGCTGGCCCGGTTGTGCATCAACCTTCGGCGAGTCGACGAGACCGTAGCCACGCACCCAAACCTGGTAGTGCGCCTTGGGTAGGTCCGGCACGACGTAACGGCCGCGCTCGTCGGTGACCGCGATTTTGGCGAAGCGCGTGCCGAGCTCGGTCGTCTGCGCGATCACCCACACGCCGGCTTCCGGGCCGAAGCGGCTGGTGACGACGCCTCCGATATCGTCATCGTCGATCTCGACCGTCGGGGCCGGGTTCTGCTGAGCCCGCAGCTCGTGCGCGAAGCCGAGCGCAATCAGCACGAGGGCGAGCACGAAGCCCCGGTGAATGCCTTTCCTCTCGCCCATGAAAACGTCCGCCCCTTCTTACGTGATTTCGATGGCATAGTATCGAACTCCGCTCCGGGGTGCATCGCCATTCCCGAGGTAGAGCTTTACCGCTCTAAGGGCGAAGAAGGGCAGCAGCTTGGCGGAAGGCTTAGAGACCGGTTGTAAACGGTTAGTGGGCCGGTGGTTAGCTTGGTATTGGTAAACTGCTGATTTCCGCTTGCAGCGCTCACCCGCACCGTTGAGCCATGGGAACCGGATTCCGGACCACGACCCGGGAGAGCTCGAACGTTCAAGCGGATCAATCTGTCATGGCACTGCTCTCACCTGGTCTTTGAGGCCGAAGCGTCCCGTGGAGGCGCCAATTTCCAACCCGCCACAGCTGCTGGATTTAAGCATAACAACTGATTTGGACAGAACGCAGCGCCTGCGCTAGAATTATCCCCGGACGCGCACAAAGCGCGCCTTGCACATCGGGGAGGATAACATGAGCGGGCTGCTGCTGGGTGCGATGTCGTCCCTGGCGCTCGCAACATTGAGTCAGGCCGCCAGCGCGACGCCGATCGACTTCACTTATACCGGTAGTCTCGTCACCTTCACCGTGCCGACCGCCGACACCTATCAGATCCTCGCCTATGGCGCGCAGGGCGGGGACAGTGGGTTTCCCGGCGGCACAGGCGGTCGAGGCGCCGAGATCGGGGGCGACTTCATCCTGACCGCAGGCGAGATACTGGAGATCGCCGTCGGCGGCGCGGGCAGGGGCATTGGTGGTGGCGGTGGCAGTTTCGTGGTCGGTCCGGGAAACACGCCGCTGGTCATCGCCGGCGGCGGCGGCGGCGCTGGCAAGCGGCTTGCTCAACGTCGGCACCCCCGGCGGAGGCGGTGTCACCGGGCCTGACGGTGGCGGGCCCCGGTGGCGGCACCGGCGGGCTCGGCGGGCCGGGCGCTGGGGGCGGCGGCGGTGGTGGGTTTTTCAGCGCCGGCGGCAATGGTCCTGACGCCGGCAACGGTGGTGGTGCGTTTCCAGCGCTCACCGGCGGGCTTAACGGCGGTGGTTTCGGCGGCGGCGGGGGCGGCGTCATAGGCGCTGGTGGTGGCGGTGGCTACAGCGGAGGCGGCGGGGGGGGCGGTGGCAGCGGCGTCCGACTCGGGTGGTCCCGGTGGTGGCGGCGGCTCCTTCGACGCCGGCACGGACCAGATCCTGCTCGCCGATTTCCAAACCGGCAACGGCGAGGTGATGATCACCGAACTCGCCGCCGCGGTGCCCGAGCCGGCCTCGATCGCGCTGCTTGGTGCGGGACTCATCAGCCTCGCAGCTGTGAGGCGCCGTATCGGCGAGCGATGCCGCTCGGCGAAAAATTCAAACTGAGACAGTGCCGTTTCTCTTGCTGTATCCCAATCCGGCGTTGGATGGCGCATAGTGTCAATTTCCCCGAAGGAAGCGTCGCCATGCTGCCGACTCCGAAATTCCACCACCTGCATCTGAGATCGACCGACCCCGACGCCGCCATAGCGTTCTATACCAAGCAATTCCCCAGCACCTCGAAGGGGAGCTGGGGCGGCTTTGCGGCGCTGAAATCGCCGAACGACGTTATGGTGCTGTTCGACAAGGTGGAGGCGCCGCCGACGAGCGAGCCGCAGAGTGCAATCTGGCATTTCGGCTGGCATGTCACCGACTCGCGCCGCTGTCTCGAAAGCTACGGGACCCGGCCGGAAGTCGAACTCCTGCCGCTCTACACGAGCGAGGAAGGCGGCTCGGTGCTGATCAGCAGCGATACCTGGCCGGGCCAGGGCGGCGTGCTGGGCCTGACCAAGGCACAGATCGCCGAGGCCAGGGAGAAGGGCCTCGGGCCGGCCGGAGGCGGCGGGTTTGCCTATATGAAGGGGCCTGACGATGCGCTCGTCGAGTATGCCGGGGACCACCCGGCCGAGCGCTTCAACCACGTGCACCTCTACCAGGAGGATCCGCTCTGCGCGCAGCTATGGTACCAGAAGCATCTGAACGCGCCGCCGCGGGCCGGCTGGGGCGGCGCGCCGGTGACCGAGACCGACTGCAAGGTGCCGCGCGGCGCCGACCGGACCTGGCCGGCGCTCAATCGCGAAGGAATGTTCCGGTCGCCCCGAGCCGGCGTCGAATTCGGCGATGTGGCGCTGATCTGGTACGCCAACCAGGGAGACCGGCCGCTCGTCGGTTCACGCGGCCAATTGCAGGACCACATCGCGTTGAGCGTCACCGATCTCGACGCTTGGATCGAGAACCTGCGCAGCGAGGGCGTCACCTTCCTCGAAGATCCCTATCCGCTCGGCGATACCCGCGCCGTCATGATCGAAGGCCCGAGCCGCGAAGCCCTGGAATTGGTCGAGACGCGATAGTCGAAAGGAAGATGCCCGGGGCAGAGCACCCGGGCATCTCAATCTAATTGCGTTAGCCGCGGTGGACGGCGCTGCGCTGCAACCCCTCGCTCATTCGAGAACGGCGTTCTCTGCGCGAACCACGCGCCGCATGGGCCTGGTGCCCCAACTTTGCTGCCGAACCGTTGACCTGAACCCATCCATGGCCGGGGTCGAACTTTTGCGCATATCCGCCGGCCAAAATATCAAATGCTTTATGCGCGTGGGCCTTCAGGTCGATGCCGCCATTGGCATGCTGGTGCGCGAACCAGTTGGGCGTGATGAAATCGGTTACGAGGACGTCACCGATCTTGTAGCCGTACTGGTCGCTTTCGACCGGGTCGCAGACCTCGCCCGCCCAGAAGACGCCTTTGGGATCCTGATAGGCGCTGTTCAGCCAAGGATCCACCGCCATCTCGCAGAGCTCGTGCGTTGCTCCGACGCTGACGCTCGCATTGTCGGCGTTGAGCGTCTTTACGAACACCTTGGAGATCGGCAAACCCTCATTTGTCAGATCATGGTAGGCGAGCGCTCCGGCTTGGTCGCTATTGTCCAGAAAGACCAGCCACCAGCTGCCGGCGGCGGGCATCTGGTGCTTGGGGACAAAAGTGAAGCTGGCGGCGTCGACGCCCCAGACCGGTCTCAGATCCTTGTTCCACTGCTGGTCGAAGGCAGCGAGCATCTTCTGAACGTCGCCGTCGGACATGACGGTCGACTCGTTCATTACGGCGATTTGCGGCATTGATGTCTCCGTTGTCGCGGGTTTGCACCAGCCCCGGAACGGATGTTTCCGGCATCCTCTTTCTCGGGGCTACCCGTCTTCCAAATAGCGCACCGAGCGTCAAAGACGTGTGAGGCGCCTCACACTGACGGCAAATTCTGCTCGGGGACCGGCGCGCCGCAAAACTTGCGCTGACCTATCAGTGGTTCTCGAAGGCGCTATAACTGCGATTTTGATATCGGCAAACGTCGTCTACGTACTCGGCGACGCTCCTGTGCCGGACCGGCGGATGCGAGCCGAGCGCCGCTGCGCTTGTCGAGGCATTGGGTCGCCCCAGCTAGCTCACTGCAGTGTATCGGTTTTGCAGCTGTCGGTGCGCTCGACGGCGCGCTCCGCCAACCGGTCGTACCCTTCCGCTATATCGAACATGATCCGCTTCGCCTCGAGGTCGGTCATGATTTCGGCGATGGTCCGAGTTTCTTCGGCGCGGCTCCACCAGTGTTCGGCATCATCGAGCAGAGTTTTCATTTTCGACGCCTATCGCCGATTCCAGGGGCGGTCATCAAAATTGCGCTACACTTTGCCGCGGGCATATTTTCGGTAGTGAACGAGCAAAAGCGCGACAAGTTGCTCGCAGCCGTCGCGATCCAGTTCGTCGAAACGCGCGGGCAGCGGGCTGTCGAGATCGAGTACGCCCAAGACGCTGCCGTCCTTGATCAGCGGCACGACGAGCTCGGAGCGCGAATCCGGGTCGCAGGCAATGTGACCGGGGAAATCGTGGACATCGGGGACCAGTACCGTTGTGCCTCGGGCGGCGGCGGTGCCACACACCCCCTTGCCGATCGGGATCCGCACGCAGGCAGGCTTGCCCTGGAACGGGCCGAGGACCAGCTCCGCGCCATTGCGGAAATAAAACCCGGCCCAGTTGAGGTCCGGCAATCCGTGATAGATCAGCGCGGCCGTATTGGCGGCGTTGGCGATCGGATCCGGTTCCCCGGCGATCAGGGCCGCGAGCTGCCGTGCGAGATCGCGATAGAGCTCGGGCTTCTCTGAGGCGGACATTTTCGGCCCTCGCCAAACGGCGCCGTGCCGATGCTGGCTTGGCGGCCGAGGCGGCTATATGATTAAGCGCTCCTAACTGCGGCTTACAATGCTGCTCGGCCTCAATATTCGCGACATTGTCCTGATCGACCGCCTCGATCTCGCCCTCCGTCCCGGCCTGTGCGTCCTGACCGGGGAGACCGGCGCCGGCAAGTCGATCCTGCTCGATGCGCTGGGTCTGGCGCTCGGCAAGCGGGCCGAGAGCGGGCTGGTGCGTCCGGGGGCTCAGCAGGCCGCGGTATCGGCGGAATTTTCCGTCGGGCGCAACCACCCGGCACATGCGATCCTGCGCGAGGCCGGGCTCGATGCCGACGGCGAGGCGCTCGTATTGCGCCGGCTCGTCGGAGCCGACGGGCGCAGTCGAGCCTTTGTCAACGACGAGCCGGCGAGCGTCGGGTTGTTGCGCGAGCTCGGCGACAGCCTCGTCGAGATCCAGGGCCAGTTCGAGCAGCGCGGGCTGCTCGACCCCGCCAACCACCGCATGATCCTCGACGCCTTCGCCGAGCACAGCGTGACCCCGACTGCACTCGCAAAGGCCTGGCACGACTGGCGCGGAGCCCGGCAACGGGAGGCTGATGCGGCGCGGTTGCTCGCGGCGAGTCGCGACGAAGAAGACCTGCTGCGTCATTATTTGGCTGAGTTCGATTCGCTGGCGCCCGAAGAAGACGAGGAGGATCGCCTCGCCGCGCGGCGCAGGATGTTGCAGGGCGCCGAGCGGCTGGCCGAAACCTTGGCAGAGACGATCGGCGAGCTCGACGGCAATGCCGGGGCGCAAGCCGCGTTGGCCCGCGCGGCACGCCGGCTGGAACGGGCTCGCGAGCGCGCCGAGGGTCTGCTCGATCCGGCTCTTGCGGCCACCGAGCGCGCCGCCGCCGAAACCGCCGAGGCGCTCGCCGTCCTGGAGGCGACAGCACGCGATCTCGAGGCCGACCCAAATGAGCTCGAGAAGGTCGAGGAGCGGCTCTTCGCGCTGCGTGCGGCGGCTCGCAAGCACCAGGTGGCGGTCGCCGATCTGCCAGGGTTGCGCGAGCAGTTTCGGGCCCGGCTCGCCGAGCTCGAAGCGAGCGCCGGAAATGTCGAGGATCTGGTCCGGGCCGCCGCCGAAGCCCGCGCCCGTTTCATTTCCGCTGCCGAAGCGGTGTCCCGCGGGCGTGCTGCCGCCGCTACACGGCTCGATGCTGCTGTCGCAGCCGAACTGAAGCCGTTGCGCCTCGACAAGGCGCGGTTCCGCACCGTGCTGACCCCGCTCGCCGAGGACGATTGGGGCGAGCATGGCTGCGAGCGCGTACATTTCGAGGTGGCGACCAACCCCGGCGCGGGTTTCGGGCCGTTGGCACGCATCGCCTCGGGCGGCGAGCTGTCGCGCTTCATGCTGGCGCTGAAACTGGTCCTCGCCGGCACCTCCTCGGTCCCGACCCTGATCTTCGACGAGGTCGACAGCGGCATCGGCGGCGCCGTCGCGGCGGCGGTCGGCGAGCGCCTGCAGCGCCTGGGCACAAATCTGCAGGTTCTCGTCGTAACACATTCGCCGCAGGTCGCGGCGCGCGGCGCCTATCACTGGCGGGTTGCCAAGAGCCTCGCCGCGCGCCAGACCGTGACCCGCGTCGAAGAGCTCGACGAGGATACGAGGCAGGAGGAGATCGCCCGTATGCTGTCCGGCCGCAACGTCACCGCCGAGGCGCGCGCCGCAGCGGCGAGCCTGATCGCCGGAGGCCGCGCATGAGCGCTTCGACCGCCTCGCGGCGGCGGCGTGACGAGCCCGATTTGCGCCCGGTCGATGCGCTCACCGACGACGAGGCTCGGGCCGAGCTCGCCTCGCTGGCGGCAAGAGATCAAGCGCCACGACCGGCTATATTACACCGACGCGGCGCCCGAGATCTCCGACGCCGATTACGACGCGCTGCGCCGTCGCAACACTGAGATTGAAGCCCGTTTCCCCGAGCTGATCCGCACCGACAGCCCGACGCGCAGGGTCGGCGCCGCCCCCGCCGCCGGCTTCGCCAAGGTCACCCACTCTCGGCCGATGCTCTCCTTGGAGAACGCATTCGAAGAACAGGATGTGCGCGACTTCTTCGCCGGGGTCCGCAATTTCTTCCGGCGGACGGCGACCGAAGCGCTGGTCGCCGAGGACAGGATCGCGCTCATGGCCGAGCCCAAAATCGACGGGCTCTCGATCGCGCTCACCTACCGGGACGGCCGCCTCGCCCTGGGAGCGACGCGCGGCGACGGCGCCACCGGCGAGAACGTGACCGCGAACCTTCGCACGCTCGACACCGTGCCCGAAACCCTCGCGGACAAAGGCTGGCCCGCGATGATCGAGATCCGCGGTGAGGTCTATCTCGAGCGCGCCGGGTTTTTCGCGCTGAACGAGGAAAGAGCGGCGGCCGGTGAGTCGATTTTCGCCAATCCGCGCAACGCCGCCGCCGGCTCGTTGCGCCAGCTCGATTCGGCGATCACCGCGCGCCGGCCGCTCAAATTTTTCGCCTATGCCTGGGGCGAGGCGAGCGCACCTTTCGCCCGCACGCATGACGAGGCATTGACCCGATTTCATGACTGGGGGTTCTCGGTCAACCCGCGCTCGCGGCTATGCCACGGCGTCGACGAGGCGCTCGCTTATTATCGCGACATCGCGGCCGAGCGGGCCGAACTCCCCTACGACATCGACGGCGTCGTCTACAAGGTCAACGACCTGGCGCTGCAAGAGCGGCTCGGCATGGTGAGCCGGGCGCCGCGCTGGGCGGTTGCGCAGAAATTCCCGGCGCAGCAGGCGCAGACGGTATTGCGCGACATCTCGATCCAGGTCGGTCGCCAGGGCTCCTTGACGCCGGTGGCGATGCTCGAGCCGATCACGGTCGGCGGTGTCGTCGTGCAGCGCGCCACGTTGCACAACGAGGACGAGATCCAGCGCAAGGACGTGCGCATCGGCGACACCGTCGTCGTGCAGCGGGCCGGTGATGTGATCCCGCAGATCGTCTCGGTGGTGCTCGACCGCCGCCCGAAGGACACGGTCCCGTATCAATTTCCGGATCACTGCCCGATCTGCGGCAGCATCGCGGTGCGCGAGCCCGGCCAGGTCGCGCGGCGCTGCACCGGCGGATTGATATGCGCCGCGCAAGCGGTCGAGCGGCTCCGGCACTTTGTGTCGCGCCATTGCTTCGACATCGAGGGGCTCGGCGAAAAGCACATCACTGCCTTTTGGCAGGACGGGCTGATCCGCCAGCCGGGCGACATCTTCCGCCTCGACCCCGAGGTGATCGCCAGGCGCGAAGGCTGGGGCGAGCTCAGCGCGCGCAACTTGATGGCGGCGATCGACGAGCGCCGGCGAATTTCGCTCGAGCGTTTTATCAATGCGCTCGGCATTCCGCAGGTCGGCGAGGCGACCGCAAGACTGCTCGCCCGCCACTACCGGTCGCTCGCCGACGTGGCGGCGCGAAATGGAAGCGGCGCAGGACCCGGACAGCGAAGCACGGACCGGGCTCCTCGACATCCACGGCATCGGCGAGGACATGGCCGCCGACATTTTCGGCTTTTTTGCCGAGCCGCATAACCGCGCCGTCCTCGACGATCTTGCACGCGAGGTGACGGTACTCGATTACGAAGCCCCGGCGCAGCGCGCCGCCTCGCCGCTCGCCGGCAAGACGATCGTCTTCACCGGGACATTGGAGCGGATGAGCCGCTCCGAGGCGAAGGCCAGAGCCGAGGCTCTCGGGGCCAATGTGACGGGCTCGGTCTCGGCCAAGACCGATTACGTCGTAGCCGGCGCCGATCCCGGCTCGAAGGCGACAAAGGCCGCCGCGCTCGGCGTCGCGCTGCTCGACGAGGCCGCGTGGCTCGCCCTCGCCGGCGAAGCCGCGGGATGATGGCGGGCGGTGCTCGATTTTACTAACGAGGACCGCCTGGAGCCGGTGCTCGGTCCGGCGGTGGCGCGGGGTGCCGATCGCGGACAGGAGCCGATCGGTTTCATAATCCCGGCAGAAAGGCCGATCTGGATAGGCACGGTGCGTCCTTCGAGACGGCCGCTTCGCGACCTCCTCAGGATGAGGAATTTTCTTAAGGCCAGTAAGGTTTCTCCTCATGCTGAGGAGCACCCGAAGGGTGCGTCTCGAAGCACGCACAACCGTGCAGCAACCCTTTTCACGATCGACCCCGGCCTCGGGACGAGAGCAAGAAGGAGCGCTGGTGGAGCCGGCTGCGCGGGCCGGTCGGCTCGCTCGTATTGCACTTGCTGCCGTTGTTGTTGCTGATCGACTGGCCGATGTCGCAGCCCGCCGAGGTCGAGCCGGTCCCGATGCAGCTGGTGTTCGAGCCGCCGCCAAAGGCAGCCCCGGTGCCGCCGTTACCGCAACCAAAACCCACACCGCCACCCCCACGCGGCCGCCTGGCATCGGAGGATCTCGGCGAACCCGAAGCCAAAGAGGTCGACAAGCCGAAGGGCGATCCGCCCGCAGCCGACAAACCGGCCAAGACCGAGACTCCACCCGCCGAGACGAAGCCGCCCGAGAAGCCGCAGCAGACGGCCGCGCTGGCGCCACCGCCGCTGCCGCAGGCGAAACCCGATGCGCCAAAGCCCGACCCCGTTCCGAAACCGGCGCCAAAGCCGACGCCGGCGGCTCATCAGGTGCCGCGGCGGGTTGAAGAGCCGGGCAATATGGCGCCCCGCCGGGGAAGGTTCCCCGGTCCGGCGGCAACCCGCGACGAGTACCTCGCCTATATGCATTCGCTGATCCGGCAGCACTACAATATGTTGTCGCAGGCCACGCTGGGCGACCGTCGCGGCATGACCGTCATCGAGTTCGTCGTCCTCGACGACGGCAGGATCGCGCTCCTCAAGATCCGGCGCAGCTCCGGCTACCCCGACATCGACAACCGGATAGCCGAAATGGTCGCCGCCGTCGGCCATTTCCCGCCCTTGCCCCAGTGGTTCCAAGGCCTCGCCATGCCCTTCGAATTCGGCTTCCCCTTTCCCGAGGCTCTGCGGGAGTAGAGGTTATGACCGTCCCGGTCGATCCGATCGTCACCTCCGTGATCCAGCATCGCTTATTGGCGATCGTCGAGGAGATGGGCGAGGCGATGCTTCGCACCTCCTATTCGCAGATCCTCAATTCGAGCCGCGACTTCTCGACCGCGATCTGCGACCTCGACGGGAGGCTCATCGCGCAGGCCGAGCATGTGCCGATCCATGTCGGCGCTCTGCCTTTTGCCGCGAAGGCGATGACCGAGTTCTTTGGCGACGACATCCACAAGGGCGACGTCTTTCTGCTCAACGACCCCTATCACGGCGGCAATCATCTGCCCGACCTGACCGCCTTCGTGCCGGTCTTCGAAGGCGACCGGCCCCGCTTCTGGTCGATCAACCGGGCGCATCAGAGCGATATCGGCGGCGCGACCCACGGCGCCTACAACGCCGCCGCGACCGACATCTGGCAGGAGGGCATCCGCATCACGCCATTGCGGCTCTACGACCGGGGTGAGGTGCGCCGTGATCTCCTCGAAATGATCGCGACCAATGTGCGTCACCCGCGCGACTTCCGCGGCGATCTTGCGGCGATGATCGGCTCGGCGCATGTCGGCGAGCGGCGCCTGTTGGCATTGGCGGCCGAGTTCGGCTGGCCGCTGGCCAATGCGGCGATCGAGGCGGTGCTCGACGGCGCCGAACGCCAGACCCGCGCGGTGATCGCCCAATGGCAGGACGGCGTCTACCACGGCGAGGCGTTGCTCGACGATGACGGCCGCGGCAACAGCGACATTCACATCCGCGCCACCGTTACCAAGCGCGGCAGCGATTTGACGATCGACCTGTCCGACTCGCACGAGCAGGTGACGAGCTTCATCAACTCGTCCTACCCGAACATGTATTCCTCGGTCGTCGTCGCGCTGTCCTATCTGATCGACCCCGACACGCCAAAGAACGACGGGACCTTCCGCCCGCTGACGGTCATCGCCAAACCCGGCACTGTGGTGTGGGCCAACCCCGGAGCGCCTGTCACGCTGGCGACCAACCATTGCGGGCAGGAGATCATCGAGGCGATCATCAAGGCATTGGCGCCGGCCTGCCCCGACCGCGCAATGGCCGGCTGGGGACGCCGGTTCCGCATCGCCATCCAGGGCAAGGACCCCCGGTCGGATAAGCCGTTCATCTGGCATTTCTTTCAGGCGCGGCCCGGCGGCGGGGCGTCGCCGGCCGGAGACGGCTGGCCGGGTGCCGGCGAGTGGCAGGCCGCGGGCGGGATCAAATTCGGCAGCCTCGAAGTCACCGAAGTGCGCTTCCCGCTGTTCTTCCGCCGCCACGAATTCCGTGCGGGTTCCGGTGGAGCCGGCAAATTCCGCGGCGGTCCCGGAGGGGTTGTCGAAATGGTCGTCGAAACCGCCGAGCCGGCGGTCGGCAACACCGCAGGCGACGGCGTGCGGCACGGCGCCTGCGGCATCCTCGGCGGCAAGGACGGCGTGCCGCACCGCTACACGCTCTATTCCGATGATCAGCCGCCGCGCGCGATCAGAACCAAGGAAACCGGCTTGGTGATCCGCCCCGACGACGTATTGATCCTCGAATCCGGAGGCGGCGGTGGCTGGGGCGACCTGGCAGAACGCGATCCCGATGCCATTGCTCAGCGATATCGAGAACGGCTTTGTCACCGAAGCGCCCGCTGGTACGCGGCCGAATCCCCTCCCCCGCAAGCGGGGGAGGGTTAGGGTGGGGGTTAGGCGGCCCAACCGAGCAGATATGCGTGGCGGAGTCTTCGATAAAGAAACAACGCGCGTGAATTGCGCCGGAATATGACAGATGCCGAGCAGGTCCTGTGGAAGGAACTCCGCAAATATAGCGCTCGGCTGGCGATTTCGACGCCAATTCCCGATCCCGCCTTACATCGTCGACTTCGCCTGCGTTGCAGCGCGCTTGGTCGTCGAAGCCGATGGCGGCCAACATGCGCGTCCCGGTGATCACGACCCGCGCGACGATGAGCTGCAGCGACGAGGCTGGCGCGTTCTCCGGTTCTGGAACAACGAAATCCTTGCTAACCGTCAGGGAGTGTTGAGAACCATCGCCGAGATGCTCGGGCCGCCACGCGAACAGGGCCCCCACCCTAACCCTCCCCCGCTCGCGGGGGAGGGGATCAAGCAGGGCTGACCCGTGTACCGGATCGGGATCGATGTCGGGGGGACCTTTACCGATCTCGTCGCGGTCGACGATGCGGGCAACGCGACCCTGGCCAAGGTCCCTTCGACACCCGATGATCCCTCACTCGGCGTCCTCGACGGGCTGCAGTACCTGGCGGAAACGCTGGGGATGGAGCGTGCGGTCTTGCTGCGCAAGACCGAGCGGGTTGTGCACGGGACGACGGTCGCGACCAATGCGCTGCTCGAACACACGGGCGCGCGGATCGGGCTGTTGACGACCGAAGGCCATCGCGACGTGATCGAGATGCGCGAAGGGCTCAAGGACGACCGCTACAATCTGCGGGTGCCGCCGCCCGAGCAACTTGTTCCGCGCAAATTGCGCCTCGGCGTGCGCGAGCGGCTGCGCGCCGACGGCAGGGTCGAGACGCCGCTAGATCCTGTGTCGCTTGAACGTGCTCTCGACGCATTGAAACGCGAACAGGTCGAGGCCGTCGCGGTCTGTTACCTCCATGCCTACCTCGACCCGAGACACGAGCTCGCGACCAAGGCGGCGATCGAGAGAGAACTGCCCGGAAGCTACGTCTCGCTGTCCTCGGAAGTGCTCCCTCAGATCAAGGAATACGAGAGGGTCTCGACGACCGTCGTCAACGCCTATGTCGGACCGGCCTTGTCGCGCTATCTGGCGCGCCTCGAACGGGGGCTCGGCGAAGCCGGCTACGATGGGCCGACCCTGATCATCCAGTCGCATGGTGGTGTCGCGCCGATCGCCGAATCCGGCCGCCTTGCGGCCGGCGCTGTGCTGTCCGGCCCGGCCGGCGGCATTGCCGGCAGCGTCCATGCCGCGACATTGCTCGGGAAACACAACTTGATCCCGTTCGATATGGGCGGCACCAGCACCGACATCTCGCTGATCGTCGGCGGCCAACCGACCCTGGTCACGGGCCGCCGCGTTGCCGGCCACACGATCGCGCTGAACAGCCTCGACATCGCGAGCATCGGCGCCGGCGGCGGCTCGATCGCCCGGGTCGACGCGGGCGGCATTCTGCATGTCGGTCCGCAGAGCGCCGGCGCCGTCCCCGGCCCCGCCTGCTACGGCGCCGGCGGCACCGCTGCGACGGTTACCGACGCCAACCTCGTGCTCGGCTATCTCGATCCGGCGAGCTTTCTCGGCGGTCGGCGCCGTCTCGATCGAGGGGCTGCCGAGACCGCAGTCGATGGAATCGCGGCTCAGCTCGGCATCGATCGGTTAGCCGCGGCGCGCGGCATCCACCGCGTCGTCAACACGACGATGGCCGAGGGGGTGCGGCTCGTGACGGTCCGTCGCGGCGTCGATCCACGGCATTTCGCGCTGCTCGCCTTTGGCGGCGCCTCGGGGCTGCACGCGACCGAGATTGCGCGCCAGCTTGATCTGTCACGGGTTATCGTGCCGCGCGTCGCCGCGGTGTTGTCGGCCTGGGGGATGCTGACGACCGATCTGCGCTTCGAGGTCGTCCGGACGCATATCGGCGACATGCGGGCGCTCGACGGCACAGGGGTGAAACAGCTGTTCGACGAAATGGAAGCCGAGGGGCTCGAACGGCTGCGCGCCTCCCCCGGATCGGGGTCCGGGGCGAGGTTCGATGGGCCGGTGCGCACTGTGCGGTCGGTCGATATGCGCTATGGCGAGCAGGTCTTCGAGATCGCCGTGCCGCTCGACGGGGTCGATTGGGTAGCCGCCGATCCGCTGCCGCAGATCGTCGAACGGTTTAATCGCCGCCACGAGGAACTCTACACCTATTCCCAGCCCGACCAGGAGACCGTGCTGGTCAATGCCAGGGTCGCCGTCGCCGGCCTCCTGTCGGCGCTGCCGCAGGAGCCCGATCTGTCCGAAGCGCCGCCCACTGCCCCCCGCGGCGAGAGGCGGACCTACCTCGACGACTGGGTCACCTCCCCGGTGTACGATTTTGAGGCACTGGCGCCGAAGCAGACCATCGCGGGGCCGGCGATAATTAAATCGCCGATGACGACAGTCCTGCTGCGCCAGGGCGAAGTCGCCACGGTTACTCCGCTCGGCTGGCTCGATATTATCTTGCCGCCCGGGCGCACGCGGACGGTGATGTAATCGCGGGTTGCTGCGTATAATACCGCAAACGGCTGTTGCGAGGGTTTGCCGATGGCTCGCAATCCGCAAGAGGCGGCGTTGGCTCTGCACCGGTTCGGGTTTGGGCCGCGCGCTGGATCTATCGAGGAGATCGCCGCCGATCCGCGTGGAGCGCTGACCGCCGAACTCGACCGGCCGGGCGCCGGGCAGATCACGAAACCCGATCTGCCAACGAGCGGCGCCGCCAATCGCGCCGTCTTCGAGTACAACGCCGAGCGCAACGCCGAGAATAAGCGCACGCGCCGCGACGCCACGCAGGCTACAATGGAGGCTGCGCCTGCCAAGCCCGAGGCGATGCCGTTGCCGCGTCAGCTCTTTCGCAACGAAGCGCGGGCGCGGATCGATGCGGCCCTCGACGCCGAAATCGGCTTGGTCGAGCGTCTCGTGTGGTTCTGGTCGAACCATTTCTGCGTCAACCAGGACAAGACCGTCATGGCCGGCGCCTATGAGCGCGAGGCGATCCGCCCGCATGTGCTCGGGCGGTTCAGCGACATGTTGCTGGCTGCCGAAGGGCATCCGGCGATGCTGCTCTACCTCGACAATGCCCAGTCGATCGGCCCCAACTCGATCGCCGGCATCAATCGCGACAAGGGTCTCAACGAGAACCTTGGGCGCGAGATCCTCGAACTGCATACCCTCGGGGTGCGTACGGTCTATACGCAGGACGATGTCACCAATTTCGCCAAGGTCCTGACCGGCTGGACGATACGGCAGACCGCATCGGACCCCGATCACGGCGGCGAGTTCGTCTTCATCAAGCGGATGCACGAGCCCGGCCCGGAAACCGTAATTGGTAAGGAGTACGACGATAGCGGGACTGGGCAGGCTCGGGCGGTACTCGCCGACCTGGCCCGCCATCCGGCGACCGCGAAGCACGTCGCAACCAAGCTCGCGTACCATTTCATCGCCGACGACCCGGCGCCGGTGCTCGTCGAGCGACTGACGCAGCGCTTTCTCGATTCCGACGGCGACCTCAAGGAAGTCACGATGGCGATGATCGCGGCGCCCGAAGTCTGGGCACCGGAGCAGGCAAAGATCAAACGCCCGGGCGAATGGATTGTCGCGGCACTGCGCGCGACCGGGGAACGCGGCGACATCGGTCGCATTCTCGGCGCGCAGGCCTTGCTTGGAGAACCGCTGTGGCGGCCGCCGGCGCCCAAGGGGTTTTCTGACGAAAATGCGGCTTGGCTCGATGGCCTGGCGCAACGGCTCGATATGGCCAACGCTTTTGCGCACCGCGAAGGCTTGGCCATCGAACCAAAGGCAATCATGGAAACGGCGCTGGGGCCGCTGGCCTCGGCAGAGACCCGCCAGACGATCGCCCGCGCCGAGAGCAGACCGGAGGCGCTGACCTTGGTGCTGATGGCCCCGGAATTCCAGCGGAGGTGACGATGCCCGCCGAATTTCACGCGCCGACCCGGCGCGAATTGCTGCTCGGCTCCGGAGTGCTGTTCGCTTGGGCCGCTGTGCCGCGCATCGCGCGAGCCGAGGGCAGCGACCCGCGGTTTCTGACGATGGTGCTGCGCGGCGGGCTCGATGGGCTCGCCGTTGTCGCGCCGGTCGGTGATCCCGATTGGATCAAGTTGCGCAGTGAAAAATCGCTGACCGCCGACGGCCAGACCCCGGCATTGCCGCTCGACGGCTTTTTCGCGCTGAACCCGGCGATGCCGAACCTGCATCGCCTTTACCAAGCGGGCCAGGCGACGATCGTGCACGCAGTCGCGACTCCCTATCGCGAGCGATCGCATTTCGACGGGCAGGATGTGCTCGAAAGCGGCCTCGCGAAGCCGGGCGCGGCCGATACCGGCTGGCTGAACCGTGCGCTCGCTGCGCTCGAACCCGGCGCGCGGGTAGATCCGCACCCCCGGCAGGCCTTTGCGGTCGGCCCGATCACGCCGCTCGTCGTGCGCGGGCCGGCGCCGGTTCTCTGCTGGGTTCCGCCAAAGCTGCCGCCGGTCAGCGACAACACGACGATGCGCCTCCTCGACCTCTACCGCCATACCGATCCGACCTTTGCGCGAGTGCTCGAGGAGCGCGTCGGGCTCGCGGCTATCGCGAAGGTCGGGAATATGAACAGCGAGCCGGGCGACGAGCGCCCCGTGGTCCAGGGTGGCGGCATCGCCCAGGTTCGCACCTACTTCGCCGACGCCGCCGGTGCCGCGGCCAAATTCCTCGCCGAGCCGGAGGGTCCGCGGGTCGGCGCGCTCGCCTTCGATGGCTGGGACACCCATGTCAACGAGGGCATAGTCCAAGGCCGGCTCGCCAATCTGCTCGGTGCGCTCGACGGCGCGATTGCCGCGGTCGAGACGAATATGGGCGAGGCCTGGCACGAGACGGTCGTCGTGCTGATAACCGAATTCGGCCGCACCGCGCGCCTCAACGGCAATGACGGCACCGACCACGGCACTGCGACGGTGGCGTTGCTCGCCGGCGGCGCGCTGAAAGGCGGACGCGTCATCGCCGATTGGCCCGGCCTGAAAGAAGCCGATCTCTACGAGAAGCGCGATCTGCAGCCGACGGCCGATCTGCGCGGCGTCCTCAAGGGCTTGCTCCGCGACCACCTGCGCGCCGACGAGCAAAGACTGGAGGCGGCCGTGTTCCCCGGCAGCGCCGCGGCGAAGCCGTTGCAGGGCCTGCTCGCCTGAGGCTTTATGGCGTCCATTGCCCGAGTTTAGGACGCCCGATGAACTATCTGAGCCTGCCGAGCCCCGTCGCCCGCGCGCGTGATCTCGCCCGATTGATCGCCGCGGAGGCGGACGCGATCGAGCGCGGCCGGCGCCTGACCGAGCCGGTGGTCGAGGAATTGCACCGGGCGCGGCTCTTCCGCATGCTCTACCCACACTCGGTCGGCGGCGACGAGGTCGAGCCGGCGATCTACATCGACGCGGTCGGCGAATTGGCGCGGGCCGACGGCTCGGTCGGCTGGTGCGTGTCGATCGCCAACAGCACCGGGCTCTTCGCGCCCTATCTCGAGCTGGAGGCGGCGCGCACGGTCTTTGGGCCGCCGCGTTCGACTTGCGCCTGGGGGCCACCCAACGATTGCCGCGGGATCGCGGTGCCGGGCGGTTATCGGGTCACCGGTCGATGGGATTTCGCCAGCGGCTGCCGGCACGCGAGCTGGATGGGCGCGCACGGCACGGTCGTCGAGCCCGACGGCTCGTTGCGTTTCAACAATCTCGGCAGGCCGGCCTTGCGCACCTGGCTGTTCCCGGTGGAACAGGCGAATTTGCTCGACAATTGGAACCCGATCGGGCTGCGCGGCACCGCGTCGGAATCCTACACGGTCGAGGACCTCTTCGTGCCCGAGGAGTTCACCGGCACGCGCGAGGACCCGACCCTGCGCCGTGAGCCCGGCCCGCTCTACGCCTTCCCGCAACAGACCCTCTATTCGGTCGGCATTGCCTCTGTCGCGCTCGGCATCGCCCGCGGCATGCTCGACGCCTTCGTCGAGTTGGCCTTGCGCAAGACCCCGCGCGGCACCGGCCGCCTCGCTGACAATGCGGTGATCCAGGCCGAAGTGGCGCGCGCCGAAGCCCGCCTCGGCGCTGCCCGCTGCTACCTCATCGACACGGTGACCGAAATCTACCGCCGCGCCGGCCAAATGGCGCCGACACATGCAGCGCCGATTGACATCCCGGACCGCGCCCGCGCCCGCCTAGCCGGCTCCAACGCGATCACCAGCGCCGTCGCAGTCGCCAACCGGACCTACAAGGCCGCCGGCGTCGACGCGATCTTCCCCGGCAGCCCCTTCGAGCGCCGCTTCCGCGACATCCACACCCTCTCGCAGCAAATCCAGTCCCGTGACGCCCATTACGAAACGGTCGGCCAAGTGCTCCTCGGCAACCCGCCGGAGGTGTTTTTATAAGATCTGGACCATGTAGGAGGCTTCCCTGGGTCGCTCGGCGTAGCACGAGCGGTTAAGGCAGTCGATCCTCCGAGAGCAGGCGCCAAGCGCTTCACTACATGCAGGAAAGAAAAGGACCGAGTGGATCCCCGTGGTCCGCACCGTTTTTAAGATTAAACATTTTTTAGAGTTGCGCCCAACCGTCGCACCCGAAGGACGAATCTCCGATCCGAGTCCCATATTGCTTCCATGGCTGACATGTTAGAACCGTTCCAGAAACCCATCCGCAAGCCCCGCGGTTACCTGCTCATTAGCTTCGCAATTCTCCTCGCCGCTTGGGGCGGTTACGTTGGCTGGCAGCATCGTGCGGCAGCCGAAATTGCCGCGGCGGCAGCGTCTGCGCCTTCACCGGCGATCCCGGTGTCGGTCGCCACTGCGCAGCGGCGGGATGTGCCGATCTATCTCACGGGTCTCGGCACGGTGCAGGCGTTCAATACGGTCACCGTCAAGACGCGGGTGGATGGCGAATTGATAAAGGTCGCTTTCACCGAGGGCCAGGACGTCAAAGCGGGCGATCTCTTGGCGCAAATCGATCCACGTCCCTTTCAGGCCGCGTACGATCAGGCGGTCGCCAAAAAGGTGCAGGACGAAGCCAACCTCGCCAATGCAAAAGTCGACCTGCAACGCTTTAGCGATCTCGCGACGCGCAACTTCGCCCCAAAGCAACAAGTCGATACGCAGCGCGCGACGGTCGCCCAACTCGAGGCGCAGATTACCGGCGACCAGGCGGCGATCGACAGCGCCAAAACCCAGCTCGACTACACGACGATTACATCCCCGCTCACCGGCCGCACCGGCATCCGGCTGGTCGATCAAGGCAACATCGTGCATGCGACCGATGCGGGCGGCCTCGTCGTCGTCACCCAACTCCAGCCGATTTCCGTCGTCTTCACCTTGCCGGAGAGCGATCTCGCCGCGGTCCAGTCGGCACTGAGGTCCGGTCCGGTCCGCATCTTTGCAATGGACCGCGACAACGATCAGCAGCTGGCTGAGGGTACGATAGCAGTCCTCGACAACCAGATTGCCCAGACCACGGGCACAATGCGTATTAAAGGCACCTTCCCCAATAAAGATGGCGCTCTGTGGCCGGGCGCAGTTCCTCAATATCCGCCTTCTCGCGCGCACTGAGCCAAGTGTCGTCACCGTGCCGTCGACTGCGCTGCAGCGCGGGCCGAACGGCTATTACGCCTATGTCGTCAAGCCCGACAGTACTGTCGAAACGCGGCCTCTCAAAGTCGGCCAAGTGAGTGAAGGGGTCGCCATCGTCGATGACGGCGTGGCAGCCGGCGAACAGATTGTCACGGCCGGGCAATACCGCCTGCAGCCCGGCGCTCGCGTCGAAGTAAACAGCAACGCCGCCAAGGGCTGACCGCCGGCGCTCGTTCCCGGCGCGCAAAAGGAAGTTGAGATGAGCATTTCGAGCGCCTTCATCGCGCGGCCGATTGCGACTTCGCTGCTAATGGCTGGGATCCTCCTGGTCGGTGCGGCGGCCTACCCGCTCCTTCCGGTGGCGCCACTGCCGCAAGTCGATTTTCCGACCATCCTGGTCAGCACTCAGCTGCCCGGCGCCAGCCCCGAGATCATGGCATCCTCGGTCACCCAGCCGCTGGAGCGGCAGTTCGGGCAGATCCCGGGCGTTACGCAGATGACTTCGAGCAGCGCGCTCGGCAACAGCGCAATCACAGTCCAGTTCGATCTTGCGCGCAACATCGACGGCGCGGCGCAGGATATCCAAACGGCGATCAATGCAGCGAGCGGGCAGCTGCCGAAGAACCTCCCGTCACCGCCGACCTACCGGAAGGTCAATCCGGCGGACTCGCCGATCCTCGTCCTCGCTCTGACCTCGGACACGGTGCCGATAACCGAGGTCGACGATTACGCCGAGAATATCCTCGACCAGCACATCAGCCAGATCTCCGGAGTCGCCAATGTGGAGATCGGCGGCCAGCAAAAGCCGGCGGTGCGCATCCAAGTCGATCCGGCGAAGGTCGCTTCGTTTGGCCTCTCGCTGGAGGATCTGCGCGGAGTGATCGTCAACGCGACCACCGTCAGCCCAAAGGGAACCATCGACGGGAAGACCCGGACTTTCACGATCTATGACAACGGCCAGATGCTCAATGCCGCGCCGTGGAACGACGTTATCGTCGCCTACAAGAACGGCGCCCCCGTGCGGGTCCGCGATATCGGGCGCGCTGTCGACGGCCCGGAAAATACTCGCCTTGCGGCCTTCGCCAACGGCAAGCAGGCCATTCTGCTGCCGATTTTCAAATTGCCGGGCGCCAACGTCATCCAGACCGTGGATAGCATCAAGGCCGCTTTGCCGCAATTGCAGGCGGCAATCCCGCCGTCGGTCAAGGTCCAAGTGCTGAGCGACCGCACGCAGACGATCCGCGCCTCGGTTACAGACGTTCAGTTAACGTTGCTTCTGACCATCGCTCTCGTCGTGGCTGTCATCTTCATTTTCCTGCGCAGCCTATGGGCAACGATAATCCCGAGCGTCGCCGTGCCATTGGCGCTCGTCGGCACTTTCGCGATCATGTACGTGCTCGGCTACAGCCTCGACAATCTGTCGCTGATGGCGCTGACGATCGCCGTCGGGTTTGTCGTCGACGACGCGATCGTCATGCTCGAGAACATCGATCGCCATCTCGAGGATGGGCTGAGCCCGATGGAGGCGGCGATCAAGGGCGCCGGTGAGATCGGCTTCACGATCGTGTCGATCAGCCTCTCGCTGGTCGCCGTCTTTATTCCGCTATTCCTGATGGGCGGGATCGTCGGCCGGCTGTTCCGCGAGTTCGGAATCACCGTCTCGGTGACGATCCTCGTCTCCATGCTGGTCTCGCTGACTCTGACGCCGATGATGTGCTCGCGCTTCATGCGCAGCAAGCATCAGGTCCGGCACGGCCGCCTCTATATGCTGTCGGAGCGGGGCTTCGACCTGCTCCTCACCGGCTACCGCAAGAGCCTCGATGTTGCGCTCCGCCACCACCGGACCACCTTTGCCGTGTTTGTCGCGACATTGGTGGCGACCGGTTATTTGTTCGCCGTCATCCCGAAGGGCTTCTTCCCGCAGCAGGACACGGGGCTCATCATCGGCACCTCGGAGGCGGCGCAAGACATCTCGTTCGCCGATGCGGTGCGCCGCCAACGCGCGCTCGCCGACGTCGTCCTCAAGGATCCTGCCGTCGCCACTGTCGGCATGAGTCTCGGCGCCAACGGCACGCAGACGCAAAACAACGGCCGCCTCTTCATCACCCTGAAGCCGCGCAATCAGCGCGACGTCTCGGCCGACGAGGTCATCCGGCGGCTGCGTCCGCAGCTCGCCAAGGTGGAAGGTGCGGCGCTGTTTCTGCAGGCGGCGCAGGACATCAACATCGGCGGGCGCCCGACGCGAACGCAATATCAATACACATTGCAGGACGCCAATCTCGACGAGCTGAACCAGTGGTCGTCGAAGATCTTCGACAAGATGAAGACATTGCCCGAGCTGCGCGACGTCGCGACCGACCAGCAGACCGGCGGCGCGACATTGACCCTGACCATAGACCGCGACCAGGCGGCGCGCTTCGGCATCCAACCGCAGCTGATCGACGATACGCTCTACGATGCGTTCGGGCAGCGTCAGGTGACGCAATATTTCACGCAGCTCAACAGCTATCACGTCGTGATGGAGGTTCTGCCCGAACTGCAGCGTCCGAACGGAGCGCTCGACAGCATCTATGTGAATTCGCCGACCACCGGCGACGCGGTGCCGCTCAGCACTTTTGTCAAATGGACGAGGGAGCCGACGAATTTCCTGTCGATCAATCACCAGAGCATGTACCCGTCGGTGACCCTTTCCTTCAACCTCGCAGCCGGTACAGCACTGGGTCAGGCCACGACGGCGATCCAAAATGCCGAGGCCCAGATGGGTGCGCCGGCGACCTTGATCGGCAATTTCCAGGGAAATGCGCAGGCATTCCAGGCGTCGCTGGCCAGTGAACCTTTTCTCGTTGCCGCAGCGATCATCGTCATCTACATCATCCTCGGCGTGCTCTATGAGAGCTACGTCCATCCGCTGACGATCCTGTCGACCCTGCCGTCGGCGGGCCTCGGCGCGCTCGCGACATTGATGCTGTTTGGCTTTGATTTCAGCCTGATCGCGCTGATCGGCATCATTCTCTTGATCGGCATCGTCAAGAAGAACGGCATCATGCTGGTCGATTTCGCGATCGCGGCGCAGCGCGATCGTGGTCTCGCGCCGCGAGACGCGATCCGCGAAGCCTGCCTGCTGCGTTTCCGGCCGATCATGATGACGACGATGGCCGCGCTCCTCGGCGGTGTTCCGCTGATGCTCGGCGCCGGCACAGGAGCCGAAATCCGGCAGCCGCTCGGCTACGCCATCGTCGGCGGGCTGATCGTCAGCCAGGCGCTGACGCTTTACACGACGCCAATCGTCTTTCTCTACCTCGACCGTCTCAATGGGTGGTTCACCGGCGCCGCCGTTCGCCCCAAGGGTGCGCGGATTGCTGGGGGAGTCTCGCATAGGCAAATCCCACCCTCTGCCGTAGGCAACGTGGTGGGTTGAATTCCAGAAGCGGCCGCGGTGCGGCAGCTCGTTGGCCCCGATCTCGAGCTGGAGGCGGCGCAACACCGCGTTCGCCGCCTCGCTCAACCTGTGCGTGCGACCGCCAAAGGTTTTGCATTTGGTTCAATGTTTCACGTGAAACCTCGACAGGTCACGGGTGGCTCCATACATTCCCCGGCCATGAACCAAGCTTTCGCGTCGTATGACGTCGTCGTCGTGGGCGGCGGGCACGCCGGGTGCGAAGCGGCTGCGGCCGCGGCTCGGGTGGGGGCGCGCACGTTGCTGCTGACGCACAAGCGGGCGACGATCGGCGAGATGTCGTGCAACCCGGCGATCGGCGGGCTCGGCAAGGGACATCTGGTGCGCGAGATCGATGCGCTCGACGGCGTCATGGGCCGGGCGATCGACCGCGCCGGGATCCAGTTTCGCATCTTGAACCGCAGCAAGGGTGCTGCGGTGCGCGGGCCCCGCGCTCAGGCCGACCGTAAGCTTTATCGCCGCGCCGTTGCCGAATTGCTGGCCGAAGCGCCGGGTCTCGATATCGTCGAGGGGGCGGCCGAGGATCTGCTGCTCGGCCCCGGCGGGCATGTCTGCGGGCTCGTGCTGGGTGACGGCCGGCGGATTGCGGCGGGGCGGGTGGTGCTGACGACCGGCACCTTTCTCAACGGGTTCATCCATATCGGCGACGAAAAGATCCCGGCGGGCCGGGTCGGCGAAAAGCCGTCGCTCGGTCTGTCGCAGACACTCGCCCGCCACGGTTTTGCGCTCGGGCGTCTGAAGACCGGCACGCCGCCGCGGCTCGACGGCCGGACGATCGACCGGGCCGGGCTCGGGGTTCAGCCCGGCGACGACCCGCCGCCGCCATTCTCGTTCATGACCAGGCATATCTTGACGCCGCAGGTCGTCTGCCACATCACCGCGACCACCCCGGCGACGCATGCCGTCATTCGCGCAAATCTCGACCGCTCGCCGATGTATTCGGGGCAGATCACCAGCATCGGCCCGCGTTACTGCCCGTCGATCGAGGACAAGGTCGTTCGCTTTGCCGAGCGCGAGCGGCACCAGATCTTTCTCGAGCCCGAGGGGCTCGACGACGACACGATCTACCCGAACGGCATCTCGACCTCACTGCCTCGGGAGGCGCAGGAGGCGATGCTGCGGACGATCCCAGGGCTCGAAACGGCCGAGATGCGGCGCCCGGGCTATGCGATCGAGTACGATTTCGTCGATCCGCGCGAGCTTTACCCGAGCCTGGAGACGCGGCGGATTCCCGGGCTTTATTTCGCGGGCCAGATCAACGGCACGACCGGCTATGAGGAGGCGGCGGCGCAGGGCCTCGTCGCCGGTCTCAACGCGGCGCTCGCGGCGGGCGGAGCGGGGCCGCTCGTGCTCGACCGCGCCGACGCCTATATCGGCGTGCTGATCGACGACCTCGTGACTCGCGGCACCACCGAGCCGTACCGGATGTTCACCTCGCGCGCCGAGTACCGGCTGACCTTGCGGGCGGACAATGCCGACCAGCGGCTGACGCCGATCGGCATCCGCCTGGGCGCGGTTGGCCCCGAGCGCGAGCGGCGCTTTACGAGGAAAATAGCGGCGCTCGATGAGGCCCGCCGGCGGCTTGCCGAACTACGCATGACGCCTCCGGCATCTGAAGCGCCACGGGATCCTAGTCAACGAGGACGGCATTGCCCGCAATGCCGCAGAGCTGTTGGCCTATCCCGGTGTCGACCTCGCACGTCTCGCCGCGGTCTGGCCCGAGCTCGGCTCCCTGTCGCCCGAAATCGCCGAGCAGCTCGAAATCGACGCCCGCTATTCCGGCTATCTCGAACGCCAAGAACGGGACATCGCCTCGTTCAGGCGCGACGAGGCGCTACTGCTTCCCGCCGACCTCGACTACTCCACAGTCGGCAGCCTGTCGCGCGAAATCAGCGGCAAGCTCGCTGCGGCGCGCCCGGCCACTCTGGGCGCCGCCGCGCGGCTCTCCGGCGTCACGCCGGCGGCATTGGTCGCGTTGCTGAAGCATGTGAAGCGTCGCAGCGAGGATGGCGGCCCCCACCCTAATCCTCGCCCGCGCGCGGGGGAGGGAATGGGAGGGGGCGGCTCCCGAGCGGCGTGACTTCAGCGCTCGGGCCGGAGGGGTTTGCCGAGCTTTTCCCTGTTTCACGTGAAACACTCGCGCGGCTCGAGGCCTATGCAGATTTGCTGACCCAGTGGTCGGCGCGGATTAATCTCGTCGGCCGCGACACCCTTCCCGATCTGTGGCGGCGCCATATCCTCGATTCGGCACAGCTTGATCGATTTCATCCCGAGCTCGGCGCGAAGCCTGATCGACCTCGGCAGCGGCGCCGGGCTGCCCGGGGCTCGTGCTGGCGATCCTCGGCGTCCCGGGCGTCGAGCTGGTCGAGGCGGATTCGCGAAAAGCCGCGTTTCTGCGCGAGGCGGCGCGCGTCGCCGCAGCTGAGGTCACAATTCGGCCATGCCGTATCCAAACAGTCCCGCCGCATTCCGTCGATGTCGTGACCGCGCGCGCCTGCGCGCCGCTCGACCGGTTGCTCGATTTGGCCGCATCGTTTCTGGCGCCCGACACCCTTTGCCTCTTCCCCAAAGGCGAGCGTTTCAACGAGGAATTGACCCTGGCCCGCAAAGGCTGGACAATGAATGTGTCGGTCGAACAGAGCCTGTCCGACCGGCGGGGGGTCGTTCTTCGCTTGCAACAGGTTGCCCGTGAGCCTGACCAGGCTTGACGCGGAGCCGCGCGCCATCCCGGCCGCGCGCCGTGCCCGCACTATCGCGCTCGCCAATCAAAAAGGCGGTGTCGGCAAGACGACGACCGCAATAAATCTCGCCACGGCACTCGCAGCTGTTGGTCACCACGTGCTGCTGATCGATCTCGATCCGCAAGGCAATGCCAGCACCGGTCTCGGCATCGAGCGGCCGGCGCGTGCCGTGACCAGCTATGAGCTGATCCTCGGCGAGGCCGAGGTCGATGAGGTAGTGAGTAACGACTGACATCCCCCACCTGGCCATAATCCCCGCGTCGCAGGATCTGGCCGGCGCCGAGTTGGAGCTGGCGTCTCGCGAGCGGCGCGAATTTCTGCTGAGCCAGGCCATTCGCAGCCGTGTGCGCGATTATGATGAGGTGCTGGTGGATTGTCCGCCGTCACTGAACCTGCTGACGATCAATGCGCTAGTCGCCGCCGATTCGGTACTGGTGCCATTGCAGTGCGAATTTTATGCATTGGAGGGGCTCAGTCAATTGATGCGGACGATCGAACGGGTGCAGCGCGCGCTCAACCCCCGGCTTGATCTCCAAGGCGTGCTGCTGACCATGTATGACCAGCGCAATAATCTTTGCGACCAGGTCGCGACGGATGTGCGCGGCCATTTCGGAGCCAGAGTGTTCGACACGATGATCCCGCGCAATGTGCGCATTGCCGAGGCGCCGTCGCATGGCAAACCGGTGCTGATCTACGATCACGGCTGCGCCGGCGCGCAGGCCTATATCCGGCTGGCCGCCGAGGTATTGCGCCGCAGCGGAGCGGCACTGCAATGAGTGAGCGGGCGAGGCGGCGTCAGCTCGGCCGTGGTCTCGCAACCCTGTTCGGCGAGACCGAGGGCGGCTCGTCCGCGGATCCGGCGCCGCAGCGCCGCGTGCCGATCGAGCTGATCCGCCCGGGGGCGTTCCAGCCGCGGCGGCGCTTTGATGAGTCCGAACTCGATGCGCTCGCCCAGTCGATCCGCGAGAAGGGCATCATCCAGCCCCTGTTGGTCCGGCCGCTCGCGGGTGAGGAAGCCGCCTTCGAGCTGATTGCCGGCGAGCGGCGGTGGCGTGCCGCGCAGCGCGTCGGGATGCACGAGGTGCCGGTGATCATCCGGCCGCTGACGGATTCCGACGCGCTGGAAATCGCGTTGGTCGAGAACCTGCAGCGCGAGGATTTGTCGGCGCTCGAGGAGGCCGAAGCCTATCGCCGGCTGATGGACGAGTTTGGCCGCACCCAGGCGGGTCTCGCCGAAGCCGTCGGCAAGAGTCGCAGCCATGTCGCCAATACCTTGCGCCTGCTCTCGTTGCCGGCATCGGTGCACCGCAGGCTCGACGACGGCGAGTTATCCGCCGGGCATGCCCGAGCGCTGCTCGCCGCGCCGGACCCGGCCGCGCTCGCCGCGGAAGTGGTGCGCCGTGGGCTCAACGTCCGCGCCACCGAGCGGCTCGTCCAGCGGCGCGCTACCGTGCCATTCCCAAAGTTGCACCTGCGCGCCGCCGACACGGTGGCGCTCGAGCGTGAGCTGGGTGCCGCTCTCGGCCTGCGGGTCAGCCTCGAACCAAAAAAGCGCGGCGGCGCGCTGACCCTGCACTATGCGAGCCTCGACCAGCTCGACCGGGTGTTGCGCCTTTTGCGCGCCGGCTGAAACGCGGGTCTCGGTCGACAGGCTGCCGGACCTTCAGAAACGCGGGCTGGCGCTCAACGGCGCCGCTCCCGAGCGGCCAGCGCCACTGCCAGTATTGCCTCACGGCAGATCGTGTCGGCGGGGAGGCCTGTCGTCTTCATGTTGAGTTCGGCTTTGGCGATGCGGTCGAGTTGGGGGCGCAGCCGTGCCTCGGTCCACAGGCCGAGCTGACGCCGAAAGCTGTCTTCCTGCTTGAAAAAGATCGGCGGGCGCGCCGTGCGCAACACTTCGTCGATGTTTGCGTCGCCCGCGAGGCGGGCCGTCAGCACGTGCAGCCGGTGCAGGTGGCGCAGCAATGCGCGAATTATCGAAACCGGCGATTCCCCCTGTTGGAAGACCCGGCCGAGCACGCGTTCGACCGCCGCGGCATCGCCCTCCGCCGCCGCCATTACGGCATCGTCGAGCTCGAGCCCCGCAGTGTCGCTGACCGAGAGCCGGGCGTCCTCGAGCTCGACCCGGCCGCCCTCGCCGGCATAGAGCGCAAGTTTTTCGAGCTCCGAGCGCGTCAGCAGCCGATCGCCCCCGAGGCGCTCGACCAGGAACTGGCCGGCATCGCGGCTTGCGATCACCCGATTTGCCGCCAGGGTCTCGCGGATCACCACTGCCAGCTCGCGCGGCGTATCGGGATAGCAGCCGATCGCGACGGCCGACCGCGCCGCTTCGAAGGCTCGGCGGAGCGCCGAACGGGACGGCAGCTCGCCTGCCTCGGCAATGACCAAGGCCTCGCCTCGTGTGCTCTCCAGAAAACCCGCAAAGAGCTTTGCGAGCCCATCGCCGGCGCCGCGCACGCGCACCACACGCTGGCCCCCTGTAAGGCTCAGCTGGGTGGCTTCGTCGGCGAGCCGCGCGGGATCGGTGCCGAGCACACTTGCTGTCAGATCGGCGACGCGGAACGGATCTTTGAGGTCGGGACAGACCGAACGCGCCACGGCCTCGGCGCGCTCGCGCACCAAGCCCTCGTCCGGGCCATACAGCAGCACGGCGCGAATTTCGGGGTCGGGCCGCTGCAGGAACGCGGCAATCCGCGACGGAGCTAGCCTCACGACCGCTCAGCTCGGCGCCGGCGGCTGCTCGGCGAGCCGGCGCTCCATGAACAGGGCCAGCCGCGTCACGATCTCCTGGTTGAGTTCGGCGGCACTGCGAACCGCGGCATCGTCTTCGCCGACCACCGTTGAATATTGGTTCGGGTTGAGGTCGAAGGAATTTGCGACGTGCACAGTATTGACCAGCAGGACCTGCTGGGTCTTGTTGTCGATCAGATTATAAGTCGCGTAGACGTCGAGCTTGCCGAGCGATGCCAGACCTTGCGACTCGATGCCGAGATTGGTCAGATAAGTGGCAAGCGTAGTCCGCAACCGGTAGCGCTGGGGGGTGGGCTCGCCAGTCGGATTGAGCGAGCTGCGCAATGCAATCTGAAGCCGCTGGCCGATGCGTTCGAGGATCGGCTCGACATAGATTGCGCGCAACTCCTCGCTGGCAGGGCCGCTCGCGGGCTCGGCGTAAAGCGGGGCCCAGCCGCACCCCGAGAGTGCCAGCGGCAGGCCGAGAGTGAGCGTGAGCAGCACGCGGCGCCTCACAATGCCCCTCACGCGACGATATTGACGATGCGGTTAGGAACGACGATGATTTTGCGCGGCGGTCGGCCTTCGAGCCAGCGGAGCACCTGCGGCAAATCCAGGGCGGCGTTCTCTATTGCAGCCTTGTCCGTATCCCGTGGAACATCGAGGGTGCCGCGCAGCTTGCCGTTCACCTGGATGGCGATCGTCACCTGCTCGTCGCGCGTGAGTTCAGGATCGGCGACTGGCCAGGGCTGATCGGCGAGCAGGCCATCGCCGCCTAGCGTCTGCCACATCTCCTCGGCGAGATGGGGCATCATCGGTCCGAGCAGCCGGGTGAGAGTCTCCAGACCCTTGCGAAGCACCTCCGGCGCGCCGGGCTCGGACGAAGGGAGCTCCTCGAGTGTGTTGGTCAGCTCGCGGATCCGGGCGACGGCGCGATTGAACCGGAATTTGTCCAGATCGTCAGTTACCGCAGCGATCGTCTTGTGCGTTGACCGGCGGGCCGCGTCGAGATCCGGCGGCAATGCGGCGGGCATCGGGGATCCGGGCGCCGCCAGCGGAACCGGCGGTTCGCTGACCATCCGCCAGAGCCGGTTGACATAGCGCCAGATCCCTTCGATCCCGGTCTCGGTCCATTCGAGATCGCGCTCCGGCGGGCTGTCAGAGAGCAGATAGAGGCGCGCGGTGTCGGCCCCATAGGTATCGACAATCGCGTCGAGACCGACGACGTTCTTTTTGGACTTGCTCATTTTTTCGTGTCGGCCCGCCGTGACCGGCCGGCCGGCTAGGTCGACGAGACGACCGTCCTCGCCTAACTCAACTTCTTCGGGAAAGAGCCATTCTCCGATCTCGCTTTGATAGGTCTCGTGGCAGACCATGCCCTGTGTGAACAATCCGGCAAAAGGCTCGTCGAGATCGAGATAGCCGCATTGCTTCAAAGCGCGGGTGAAGAAACGAGAATACAGCAGGTGGAGAACCGCGTGCTCGACGCCGCCGATGTATTGGTCGACCGGCATCCAGTAATCGACCGCCTCGCGCTCGAACGCGACCTCCGCGCGCGCGGAGCAGAAGCGCAGGAAATACCAAGATGAATCGAAGAACGTGTCCAAAGTGTCGGTCTCGCGGCGCGCGGACCCGCCGCAACGCGGACACCGAACGTGTTTCCAGGTCGGATGGTGATCGAGCGGATTGCCCGGAACGTCGAAGCTGACATCCTCCGGCAATGTCACGGGCAGGTCCTTCTCGGGCACGGGGACGATCCCGCATGCGTCACAATGGATGACCGGGATCGGGCAGCCCCAGTAGCGCTGGCGTGAGACCCCCCAGTCTCTCAGCCGGTAGACCGTCGTCCGCTCGCCACGCCCCAGCTTTTCGAGCCGCTCGCCGGCGGCCCGCTTTGCATCCGCCATCGACAGGCCGTCGAGGAAAGCGGAATTGATCAAAATCCCGTCGTCGACATAGGCGATGTCGCCGACCGTGAAGGTCGCGGCGTCCTCACCCGGCGGCAACACGACGGGGATCACCGGCAGCCGATATTTTTGGGCAAATTCGAGGTCGCGCTGATCATGCGCCGGGCAGCCGAAGATAGCCCCGGTGCCGTACTCCATCAGCACGAAATTGGCGACATAGACGGGAACATGCCGGCTCTCATTGAAGGGATGCACCGCCTCAAGACCGGTCGCATAGCCGCGCTTCTCGGCCGTCTCGATCACGGCTTCGCTCGTGCCCATGCGGTTGCATTCGGCGATGAAGGCGGCGAGACCCGGATCTTGTTCAGCGAGGCGTAACGCCAGCGGATGGTTCGGCGAGAGCGCCAAGAACGAGGCGCCAAAGAGCGTGTCCTGCCGGGTCGTGAAGACCTCGATGCGCTCGTCCGTGCCGGCGACCGCGAAGAAGACGCGCGCCCCTTCCGAGCGGCCGATCCATTTCTCCTGCATCAGCCGCACGCGTTCCGGCCAACGCTCGAGGTGCCCGATGGCGTCGAGCAGTTCCTCGGTAAAGGCGGTGATGCGCAAGGACCATTGCGCCAAGAGCCGCTTTTCGACGATTGCCCCGGATCGCCAGCCGCGCCCGTCGATCACCTGCTCGTTGGCGAGCACCGTGTTCTCGACCGGGTCCCAATTGACCCAGGATTCCTTGCGGTAGGCGAGGCCGGCAACGAGGAAGTCGAGGAACATCCTCTGCTGGTGGCAGTAAAACTCCGGGTGGCAGGTCGCAATCTCGCGCGACCAGTCATAGGCGAACCCCATGCGCTGGAGCTGCGCTCGCATCGTCGCGATGTTCTCGCGAGTCCAGACCGCCGGGTGGATCTTCTCGGCGATCGCCGCATTCTCGGCGGGAAGGCCGAAAGCATCCCATCCCATCGGGTGCAGAACATTGAACCCCTGTGCACGACGATACCGAGCGACGAGATCGCCCATCGTGTAGTTGCGCACATGGCCGACATGCAGCTTGCCGGACGGATATGGGAACATTTCAAGAACATAGTACTTTGGGCGCCCCGGCTCCGCCGCGACCTCGAACAGCCGCTGCTCGCGCCATATGCGCTGCCATTTTGCTTCGCTTTCGCGGAAATTGTATCGCGACATGACTAGGGATCTGGCCATGGTCGGGCCGGCCTGCAAGCCGGTTTGTCTGCCTCCGAGGACGGCGTTTTCAACTCGGCGCCGGCGTCCAGGCGCGCTTCAATTGCCGCGCTCGACTGAGGATCGCGTTTTCGAGATCGGTCTCGACTTGTCTCGCTATCGTGGTCTCGGCCCACTGCCCGTCCGCCGAACGTTGCTGGCGATCGACCGTTACGGACAGCGAATCGGAATGCAACGCCCGTGACAGGATGAAGACATTGATCCGGTATCGGACATTCGGGTTGCCCGGCGGCGAGTACCAGTCGGTGACGATTGAGCCGGTCAGCGGATCTTCCGAGGCGTATTTGACGAAATCGAGCGTGTCGTGTGCCGCTTGCCACAGAATCGGGCTTACCGTCCGGCCGGTTTCCGGCCCCGGATCCTTGACGGATCCCTTCTTGGCGAGACCAAGCACCGTGAAAATATTCGCCTCGGTGTCCATCTCTTCGGACCCGCTCGATGCCGCCTTCTGGGTTTCTGTCGCGCTTGGTTGTCCCTGCGCCTGTTCAGCCGGCGGGCTCACCGCGCAGGCGGCAAGGGCCAAGGAAAGACTTGCGGCAAGGGCGGCCGAGGCGCGGTAATGGGTAAATGACATCGCGCGATCTTTGCCAGGAATGGAGCTGCTATGGAAGGGGTTATCGCGGTCAAACTCGCGACAGTTCAGGAACGGATTGCGGCAGCGGCTCGGGCGGCGGACCGGGCGCCGGAAAGCGTGACGCTGGTCGCCGTCAGCAAGACTCATCCGGCGGCGAGCGTGCGGCAGGCGCTAATGGCAGGGCATCGCGTGTTCGGCGAGAACCGGGTGCAGGAGGCGCAGGCGAAATATCCTGAGCTGCGCGAGGAATTTCCCGACCTATCGCTTCACCTGATCGGGCCTCTGCAGACCAACAAGGTGCGCGATGCGGTCGCCGGTTTCGATGTAATCGAGAGCGTCGACCGGCCGCGGCTCGCGCAGGCCCTGGCCGGGGAGATCGAGCATACCGGTCGCCGGCCCCCTTGCTTGATCGAGGTGAACACCGGAGAGGAACGGCAAAAGGCCGGCGTCATGCCGGCCGATGCGGACGGGTTTATTTTTGAGTGCCGGGAGCGGCTCGAGCTGCCGATTATCGGCCTGATGTGCGTGCCGCCGCTCGACGAGGAACCGGCCCCGCATTTCGCGTTATTGCGCGAGATCGCCAGGCGCAATGACCTCCAGGTCCTCAGCATGGGCATGAGCGCCGACTTCGAGAAGGCGATCCGCTTTGGCGCAACCCATGTCCGTGTCGGCACCGCGATCTTCGGCGCCCGCGGCGGCGGCGCGGGATGACCCCCGCCGCTTTGATCTAGAGGAAATGGCCGCTGCGGGTTGCTTTGGTACGGAGATACCGCGCGTTGTGGCCGTTTGACGGGAAGACGTGCGGCACTCGCTCGGCGACACGGATGCCGTAGCGTTCGAGGGCGATCACCTTGTCTGGGTTGTTGGTCAAGAGCCGCACGATGCCGAAACCCAGCTGCCGCAGCATTTCCGCCGCCGGCAGATAAACCCGCTCGTCTGCGTCGAAGCCCAACTGCTCATTGGCGTCGAATGTATCGAAACCGGCATCCTGCAGCCGATAGGCCCGCAGCTTGTTGACTAGCCCGATGCCGCGCCCTTCCTGGGCGAGATAAAGCAGCGCGCCGCCGCCGGCTTCCGCAATCGCCGCGATCCCGCCGCGCAGCTGGTCGCCGCAGTCGCAACGCAGGCTGGCGAGCAGGTCACCGGTGAAGCACTCCGAATGCAGCCGCACCAAAACCGGTGCTGACGGATCGGGTGACCCGATCAGGATCGCAAGATGTTCAAGACCGCCATCGTGGGGGCGAAACGCGATCAGACGCGCATTTTCTGCATCGGCGAGCGGGACCCGCGCCTCGGCGACGCGTTCTAGCCCGGCGGTAGCGGCGTCACCCTTGAATATGGCGGCGGAACCGATAACAGCGAGATCTCCGCGACGTGCAAAGAACGCTGCTTCACTTTTGCTAACGCGTAGGACGAGCGCTGCCGGCAGCAGGGAAGCCAGCTTCGACAAAGCGACTGCGGCGAGGGCACCGCCTTTGGCGGGAAGCGGTTTCGAGCCGAACCCCGGCGGCTCCGCGCCGAGCGATGCTCCCGGATCAGCGAGGTTGCGGATAACCGCCGCGGGCAATCCGTCCGAGACCGAAATCGTCAAGGCACCCGACAATTCGTCGCGCGCAGCAAGCCCGAGCGCCACGGCACGCCGGCGCGTCAGAACCACGCGCGCCGGCCCCTGAGAAATCTTGCGTAGGCGCCGCAAGTTTTCGTCGGTCGCCAGTTCGGCAGCGACTGAAAGAACACTGATCTCGTCGTCGCGGATCAGCACGGGCTCTCCGCGGCGCAGCGCGGTAACCGCTTCGCCGAGGGCCGCTTGTGCAGGCATCCCGGGCTCGAGCATTCTCTTCTCCATGCCGACCTGCATCATATGATGCAGGGTGGTTTGCACCAGCAACCTTATTCGACCTCACCTATGCGGCCGAGTGGACAGAAGAATGACAATGTCGGCGGCGAATGAATAGGCCAGAAGCCCTAGCGCCGCGGCGCAACCGAATGCGGCCAAGCCCGGCAAAGTCGCGGGCACCAGCGCGATCGTCAGGCCGACGCTCTGGACGACAGCGATCGTCTTGCGGCGCCCATCCGCGACCCGCCGCGGCGGCAACGGGCGGCGCAACAGCGGGACGGCCAACGTTGCGGCGAGGTAGAGGTATCGCATGCTGCCGATCGCGAGCACCCAAAAGGGAACGGCGTGCGCCTTTACGACGGTTATCGAGAGCACGAGGATGGCAAACGCATCGACCTCCAGGTCGAAACGCGCGCCAAAGGCGGAAGCCAAACCCTGGCGCCGGGCCGCCCATCCATCGGCGCCGTCAAGCATCAGCGCGGCCGCGGCAATGGCGGCAAAGAGCCATCTTTCCGGCGCGCCTAGCGGTGCCGGCTCGATTGCCCGTGCGGCGATCACGCAGGCGATTGCAGCCCTGACGAGCGTGATGCGGTTTGCGATGCCGAGGCGGGGATGAGGATGGTGTGTGGTGACCCCGCGCTCGACGGCGAAGAGCAGGCCGGCGAACAGTGCGAGGCCGGTCAGCGCGGGAACGGTGCCAATCGCAGCCCCGAACACCGGCACCGAAATAGCCGCGAACGCGAGCGAGCGCGTACAGACTGAGCGCGCCTCGCGAAGGAGCGCAGGCGCTGAGGGTGAAGACGAGGTGATCCGGGTCGACATATCAGTGGGTTCGGTGTATCTGGCGATCGTGCCCTGCCGGGACCTCATCGACAAGCGGCCGTTCGTCAGACCCTTCCGGGATCGGGTTTATTCCGATGCTTGAGGCGCGGGCATTTTGGGTGACGGAGCCGGGCCATGGCGAAATCAGGGCGCAAGGGTTGCGAACGCCGGCGCCGGGCGAGCTGTTGATCCGGACACGCCAGAGCGCGATCAGCAGGGGCACCGAGAGCCTCGTTTTCCGTGGCGAGGTGCCGCAGAGCGAATGGCGGCGGATGCGCTGTCCGTTCCAGGAGGGCGAATTCCCGGCACCGGTCAAATACGGCTATTCGGCGGTCGGAATTGTCGAGGAGGGTCCGGCCGAGTCGCTCGGACGCCGGGTGTTCTGTCTCCATCCCCATCAGGACCTGTTCGTCGTGCCGAGCGATGCCGTGGTCGATGTTCCCGACACCGTCCCGGACCGGCGTGCGACGCTCGCCGCCAACATGGAAACGGCGATCAACGGAATGTGGGATGCGATGCCAGGTCCGGGAGACCGCATCGCGGTGATCGGCGCCGGCGTCGTCGGCTGCCTCGTCGCTGCGCTCGCGGCGCGTTTGCCGGGCGCAGAGATCGAGCTGATCGACATCGATCCGACCCGCGAAGATATCGCTAGGGCAGTGGGTTGCCGGTTTGCGACTCCGGAGAACGCATCCCCCGAGGCCGATCTGGCCGTCCATGCGAGCGGATCACCCGCCGGGCTCGCCACCGCGCTGACGATCGCCGGCTTCGAGGCGACGGTGGTCGAAATGAGCTGGTATGGCACCCGAATTGTGCCGCTCGAACTCGGAGGCGCCTTTCATTCGCGCCGCCTGACTTTGCGGTCGTCGCAGGTCGGCGCCGTTCCGGCGGCCCGTCAGCAGCGTTGGCCGCTCCGGCGCCGCTTGCTCCTCGCGCTTTCGCTGCTGCGCGACCCGGTATTCGATATCCTGCTCTCGGGCGAGACCGAATTTACCGCATTGCCCACATTGATGCCGCGGCTCGCGGCATCGTCGGCAGGAATCCTCTGCCACACCTTGCGGTACGACTAAGCGCTGCTCCCTTTTTTGGCCTGAGGAGCCCAGCCATGTACAGCATTACGGTCAGCCATCATTTCATGATCGCCCACAGCTTGGCCGGTGAGGTGTTCGGTCCGGCGCGGCGGCTGCACGGTGCAACCTATGTAGTCGAAGCCGAGCTGCGAGGTGCTTCGCTCGACGCCGACGGGATCGTCTGCGATATCGGGCGCGCTCTCGATCTGCTACGGGCCGTCCTCGGTGAATTCGAGTACCGCAACCTCGACGAATTCGAGGAGTTCCGCGGCCGGAACACGACGACGGAGTTTCTCGCCAGCGAAATCCATCGGCGGCTGGCGGAGCAGATCAAGGTGGGAGCGCTCGGCTCCGAGCGTATCGCCAGCCTCAAAGTGGTGCTGCGTGAAAACCCGGTAGCCTGGGCTAGCTACGATGCCGCGCTCGAATGACCGAGCTCGTCTTTGTCGTCCCGGGCAGGCTCGATCAGTTAACCGGTGGTTATCTTTACGATCGGCACATCATCGACGGCCTGCGGTCCCGCGGGCACGCGGTGAAGGTCATCGAGCTTGCTCCCAATGATCGTGAAACGGCCTTGGCCGAACTCGCCGACGATACCACGACGATAATCGACGGCCTTGCGCTCCCCGATCTCGAACAGGCGGTCTTCGCCCATTGGCGCCGATTGCGCCTCGTCGGGGTCGTCCACCATCCGCTCGCCGAGGAAACTGGGCTTTCCCCCGCGGCGGCTGAGCGCCTCATTCGGCTCGAGACTGCCGCGGTGCAACACTTTCGCGTCGTCGTTTGCCCCAGCCCACGGACGGCTGCCGCGGTTGCGTCCTATGGCATCCCGCGCGACCGCATCTTCGTGATACCGCCTGGCACGGCAAGCCCGGACCGGCCTTTGCGGTCGCGGCGTGGCCCGGTTCGGTCGTTGCTCTGCGTTGGGAGCGTGATCCCGCGTAAAGGCCATCGAGTCCTCGTCGCGGCTTTGGCGCGCGTGCGCGACCTCGACTGGCAGCTGCTGTGTATCGGTTCGCTCGACCGTGACCCGCGCACCGCGCGATCGATCCGGCAGGTGATATCCGCTGCCCGCCTCGGCCAACGCATTACTCTCGCCGGCGAGCAGCCGCCGCGAATGGTGATGCGCGCCTATCGGGCGGCTGACTGCTTCGTGCTGCCGTCCCTCCACGAGGGTTATGGGATGGTCTTTGCTGAAGCGATGGCCCACGGCCTCCCGATCGTCGCTACCGCCGCCGGAGCGATTCCGGAGACCGTGCCACGCGAGGCGGGATTGCTGGTTCCGTCCGGCGATGCTGCGGCGCTGGCGTGTGCGTTGCGGCGAGTGATCGCAGAGCCGGCACTGGCCATGCGTCTTGCGGCAGGCGCGCGTGCCGTCGGTGGCCGCCTGCCAGATTGGCAGCGATCAGCGGAACGATGGGAACAGGCCCTGGATCTGCTAGCCATCCTTCGCCGACCTTCGGCCCTTTGAAAACGGGGACGAGTGATGCAATTTGGACGCATAATGATCGCGCTACACCCCCCGTCGGGCGGGAAATGATGAGGGTTGATCGTAAAATATTGATCGTCGACGATGACGGCGCGTTGCGCCAATCGCTCGCCGAGCAGCTCGAGCTGCATGAGGAATTCGCGAGCGTTCAGTGCGACAGCGCGGCTTGCGCACTGCAACTGGCGAGCACCGAGCGGTTCGACGCCATTCTGCTCGATGTCGGGCTCCCTGATATGGATGGGCGGGAATTGTGCCGGCTGTTGCGCCGTGCCGGCGTGCAGGTGCCGATCATCATGCTGACCGGGGCGGACAGCGATGCCGATACCGTGCTCGGCCTCGATTCGGGCGCCGACGACTATGTGACAAAGCCATTTCGCCTCAGCGTGCTGCTGGCCCGGCTGCGCGCCCATTTGCGGCAGAGCGAGCACAGCGACGACGCGGTGTTCACGATCGGCCCCTACACCTTCCGGCCGAGCGCCAAGCTCCTGCTTGATTCGACCGGCCGCAAAAAGGTCAGGTTGACCGAGAAAGAGACGGCGATCCTGAAATTTCTCTACCGCGCCGGCGATCATGCGATCGGGCGCGACACGCTCCTCGGCGAAGTATGGGGCTACAATGCCGGGGTGACGACCCACACGCTGGAGACCCATGTTTACCGCCTTCGCCAAAAGATCGAGCGCGACCCGACGCGCGCCGAGATCCTGGTGACGGAGCCGGGGGGCTACCGCCTCGTACCGTGAGACAGCCGCGGCGATGGACAGCGGGCGCCCGCTGATCGCCAGCGCCGCGGATCACAGCTATTTTCCGCTGTTACGAGATACGGTGCTGTCTATCCGAGCGCTGCGCCGAGATGTCGCGGTCGGGATCCTCGACCTCGGGCTCGACGGGGAACAGCGCGAGTGGCTGTCCTCGCAGGTCGAACACGTCGTGCGGCCGGCATGGGATCTCGATTTTCCTCGCCGCGCGCAGATGCCGGACACATTCAAGGCGCAGGTGGCTCGCCCGTTTGTGCGGCGCCATTTTCCGGGGTACGAGGTCTATCTGTGGGTCGATGCCGATGCCTGGCTTCAGGACGGGCGGGTGATCGATCTTTACGTGAACGCAGCGGGCCACGACAAGCTGGCGATCACTCCCGAAATCGACCGCGCCTACAAGCGCCATTACAAGCGGCCGAAGCCGTTCGGCTGGACATTGGCGTGGAAGAATTATCGCCAGGCGTTCGGCTGGCGCGCCGCCGATCGGCTGGGGCGCAATCCAATGGTCAACTGTGGGGTATTCGCATTGCATCGCGACGCGCCGCATTGGGACGCATGGGCGCGTGTCCTCGCGCAAGTGCTGCAGCGCACCCAGTTCTTTTTTGTCGAGCAGACGGCGCTCAATTATGTGATCTTCGCCGAGCACCTGCCGGTCAACTTTCTCCCGGCGTATTGCAACTGGATGCCGGGCGATGCCCCACCGGCATTCGACGCGGGCCGCGGTCTCTTTGTCGAACCCTATGCGCCCCATGAGGTAATCGGCGTCATGCATCTCGCAGGCCGAGAGCAAAAGACCCATCTTTTTCGGCTCAACCGGTTGGACGGCGGGACAGTCGAAACTTCGCTGCGGTACAGCGAGAGCCGGTCGTTGTGCGGCCGCGCCCTCGGCGACATTTCTGCTTAGCGGATCGGCGGATGCTGAGCGAGCTCGGCCGGTTTGTCGTCGCTCTGTGGCATGTGGTCGGGCTGCTGCTCATTGCGGTGCTCGTCATCGAGTTCGGTGTCGAGGGGTGGCGTCGGCTTAGCCGGCTTTTGCGCTACCACCGTCCGACCCGCCCGGAACGCGCCGCGAGCGCCGACGCCTATGGCGGCGCCGACTGGTCGGCGGGGTATTTCGACGAGTTCCGCCGCGCCGTCCGCGTCGACTGGAAGCCCTATGTCGAATGGTGGCAGCGCCCGTTCCGCGGTGCTTACGTGACGCTCGACAAACGGGGGCTGCGGCCGACGCCAGGTGAGAAGACTGCGGATGGCGAAGCGATCCGCATCCTGTGCTTTGGCGGCTCGACGATGATGGGAATGGGGGCGCGTGACGACCAAACCATTCCAGCGGTACTGGCCCGCCGGCTGACCGAGTGCGGGCACCGCGTTTCAGTGACCAATTATGGCCAACTCGGGCACAACAGCACGCAGGAGGTCATCACCTTGCAGCAGCTGTTGAAGTGCGGAGAACGGCTTGATATCGCCTTGTTCTACGATGGCATCAACGAGATGGCGTGCGCGGAGCAGACTGGGCGCCCCGACGGGCTGTTCAACGAGGCGCGCCGGCGGGCCGAGTTCAACCTGCTTCATCCGGATCGGCGACGCGACCTGATTGCCGCGGCATTGATCAGTTCGGCACCGCGCACCATGCGGCGGCTGCGCCGATTGACCGGTCTTCGATTGCGCGGCCCGTTGCCCGCGGAGCAGGCGGACCTGTCGCAGGTCGATCTCGCCGCGCTCGCCCGCGAGGTTCTTGCAGCCTATCTGGGCAATGTGCGTCTGGCACGCCTATTGGCGCGTGAGCACAGGTTCGAGCCAATCTTTTTCTGGCAGCCGGTGATCACGACAAAAAAATTCAAAACGCAGGACGAGCGGCGCTGGGTTAACGACTATACCAACGATCCCGAGCGCCGACGGCTTCTTTATGAAGCGATCGTCGGCGAGCGCCAGCGGCATCCCGAACTGATAGACGCCTCTGACATCATCGATCTGTCCGCGCTTTTTGACGACTGGACAGAGCCCGTTTATATCGATCTGTACCATCTTGTCGGAGGCCGGAAACGCGGCGGTTGCCGAGGCGATGTTGCCGGCTGTTGCCCGCGTAGCGAGCATGTTGCAGCCTCGGACCCGTGTCGTGGCTGAGGGGACATAGCAGATGGAGTGGTGGATCCTGTCGGGTCTTGCATTGGCGGTGCTAGCGGCTCGGGGCGCTGACCCGCCTGCGTCGATTGAGGCGGCGCCAAGTCCGTGAACCGGCTCATAACATCTACCCGCTGTGGTAGACGTCCGCGGTCGCGAGCCGATTCGACTTCACTTCCCGCTTGACCGTGGCCGTCATAATCTACATCTAGGCCGGTTCATTTAATGGGAGGAGACGAAAATGCGCCGCACGCGATGGCTGAGCCTTGGTTTTCTTGCGGTATTTCTAATCTGGGGCACCGCGCAGGCGGACCAGATCAAATTCAAAGCGGATCTGGCTCCCGGCCCGGGGGTAGCAAGTTCTGGCAAAGGCACGGCGACGGCATCGCTCGACACCAACACCAAGACATTGACTTGGACCGTCGACTATTCTGGCCTCAGCGGACCCGCTACCGCGGCGCACATTCACGGTCCGGCCGATCCCGGGGCGAATGCTGGGATAGTTGTGCCTTTCACCGGGAACATCACCAGCCCAATCAAGGGTTCGGCGACATTGACCGATGCACAAATCGCGCAATTGGAGGCCGGGAAGTGGTATGTAAACATCCACACTGAGGCCAATAAGCCCGGGGAAATCCGCGGCCAGCTCGTCCGGGCGTCTTAGTCGACGGTTCAGCCGCGAGGGTTTGTCAGGGAACAAGGGTCCGGCTCGGCGATGCCGTCGGCCGGACTGATCCGCACCAACAACTGTCCGGTCAGTCCACAATATCCTGACGCAACTCCAAAGAGGCAACCCTCGAAGGCTTGCAGGGTGGTGTCGCGGTAGATCGCACTGATCACATCGGTGCCGCGAACCCATAATTCCTGCGCTGCCGCCTGATAACCGCCAATTGGAGTCACCGGCGCGAGGCAGATCTTGTCGGGCCGGCCGTAATCGGCGTATAGCGCCGCCGAGATCGCACGCAAGGCTGGCGGGTTGACCCCGTGGCGCGGCCGCTCCAGTTGGATGCGTTTGAGGCCGCCCGTTCGCTTATCCATCTGAAAGAAGGTGACGACGGGGACGCCGCCCACGGTTTCCCCGCGCAGCACGACATCGACATAGCTGTCGCCGAAATCGAGACTTCTGGGGAGCTGTGTTGCGGCGCCGTCGAATTGCTGCAGCAGGCTTTGCGAAGTCTCTCCCCAATGAACCTGCCTCAGTAATTCCGGAACGGCATCCGCCGCCGACGCAGCAGCAGATCCTCGAGCGGCGAGCACGAATACGAGCAGCAAGATAGGGTGGAAACGTACTGCTGCCGGTTTCCACCCTTTAGCTCGAGCCAATGCGTTGGCGCGCGCTCAAGAAGCTTTGAGTTCGATCTTTCTCGCCTTTGCGGCTTCCGCCTTTGGCAGGACAAGCTGCAAGATACCGTCCTTGAGGGTGGCCTCGATGCGGTCTCGGTCGATGTTTTCCGACAGGGTGAAAACGCGCTCGTAATCCCCGTCGGCATACTCGTTATAAACCCGCTGGTACCCGCCATGCTCGTTGGCAACGCTGCGTCCGCGGATCGTCAACACGCGCCGTTCGAGGCTGATATCGACCCCTTCCGAGGAAACTCCGGGCATTTCCGCCAGCACGACGATGCTGTCCTTGGTTTCATAGATGTCGGCCGGTGGCAGAAATACCGGCCGCGGCGGTGTGCGCTGACCGGCTTCCCTAGTGGATTCCCGGGTGGCCGGCGTCTGTTGCTCGACGGTTCTGACTTGTTGGGCCATCATTGCACTCCTTCCAGTCGGGTCAAGCAGCGCGGATTTCGATCTTCTTAGGCCGATCCGCTTCCAGCCGTTGCAATTCGATTTCCAGGATGCCGTCGTTGAAACGCGCCTCGACCTTGTCGGGATCGACACGGAACGGCAGCTGGACCGCACGCGAGAAAGTACCGTACGCACGCTCACGGCGCTGCCAATTGACGTTTTGCTCTTGCGACTTTGGTTCGCGCTTGCCGGCGAGCGTCAGCACATCCTCCTGCAGGCTGAGATTTACGTCGTCGCGGGTAATACCCGGCAATTCGGCTGTCAGAACGACACTGTGTTCGCCGAGCCAGATGTTGATCGGTGGAAAGTCGCGTGCGGCCGTGGCATTGAACCCGGAAAAGACCCGGTTCATTTCGCTCTGCATTCGCCGCAGCTCGGCAAACGGGTCGAAACCCAATCGCGGAAATTCTGAAAGCGCCATGGTTCACCTCTCTGCCATGTACACGTCGGTAACGCATGCGGATGACGACTAGCGCGGCACACAGGAAAAAATCTTCGGCGGCCGATCGCGCCGATTGGTACCGCCGCGAACGCGGCGATCCGCGCGAGAGGAGGTGGGACAACAACTCGGGATCACATCCTCATAGCGAAGCGACATGACCGCGGCCGACCATCTCTAGTCCGGCCATTTTTCCTGCCGAGACCCGTTAGCGGCATCCGGCGCCATCGATCTAGTGATGCCGCGGCGATCTTCAAGCTCCTTGTCATCCACAAAATCCGGCAGCAAAACCAGCATCGTAGGCGGCTGGACAAGGTTCGAACGGGGTTCCGGAGGGCGTACATCGATCTCATCAGGTTGGCGGACACCGCCGCGGCCACAACGCCTCTGCGTAGGGCTTGAGCAGACGAAATCAGCACAACTTCCGAACTGTGCCGTGCGCAACCAATCTTCTTTCGGCCCTGGAACTTCTCAATTCCAAAACAGTTCTTGATCTTGCGGTTCGCTATATTAGCGAGCTCCATTTCGGGCCTGGGATATGAGGATCGCTCAAGTTTCACCTTTGTACGAGAGCTGTCCGCCGCAGCTTTACGGCGGCACCGAGCGGGTCGTCTCGTATTTGACCGAAGAGCTGGTACGCCAGGGTCATGAGGTCACTCTGTTCGCCAGCGGCGACTCGCAGACCGAGGCGACACTGCGAGCCTCGTGCAATCGCGCGCTGCGTCTCGATTCTCGATGCAAAGATCCGCTTCCATATCACCTGGTGATGCTGAACCGTGTCGCGCGGAGCGCCGAAGAATTCGACATCATCCATTTTCATGTAGATTTTCTGCATTTTCCGTTGTTTGCCCGGCTCTGGGGCAAGACTTTGACCACGGCCCATGGCCGCCTCGATCTGCCGGACCTGCCTCCCCTGTTTCACGAGTTTAAGATGATGCCGCTGGTGTCCATCTCGGACGCTCAGCGAGCGCCGGTGCCCTGGGCGAGTTGGCAGGGTACTGTTCATCACGGCCTCCCGACGGATCTTTATCTTCCGGGCCGGGGAGACGGCGGCTACCTCGCTTTTATCGGCCGCATCAGCCCCGAGAAGGGGGTGGAAAAGGCGATCAAAATTGCCCGCCGCGCCGGAATCCCGCTGAAAATCGCGGCCAAGGTCGACAAAGCCGATCTTGATTACTACAATGCCAAAATCAAAAGACTGCTCAAGGGTCCGGGGGTGGAGTTCATCGGTGAGATCGGTGACCGCGACAAAGGAGAATTTCTCGGTCGGGCGATGGCGCTGCTTTTCCCGATCGACTGGCTGGAACCCTTTGGGCTGGTCATGATCGAGGCGATGGCCAATGGCACCCCCGTCGTCGCGTTCAGGAGAGGCTCCGTTCCGGAAATCATCGACGAGGGGCTCACAGGCTTTGTAGTTAATAACGTCGATAGGGCGGTGGCCGCAGTTCCGCGTGCCGCAGCCCTGGATCGGAGCTGGATTCGACGTCGCTTCGAACAGCGGTTCTCGGTGGAACGCATGGCGCGCGACTACGTCGAGCTTTACGACGGTGTGTTGCGCCGCAGTGCGATCGACGCGGTTGTCTTGAGCACCAGCGCAGCCGGTCAGCGGGAAGCGGCCTGACCTCCGATAGTAATACCTACGAGAGTGCGCCGGCTGTGGAGCAGGCCGGCGATGAAGAAGCGTCGCCGTTTTACATCGAGTTCGAACGTCTCCTTCCAGGAGCGCCGGCCGCGCACACTCAAGTCCGGCTATGCCTTTGCCCTGTTCGATCACCGCGGCGATATCGTTCCGGGCGAGGGTAATTCCGACGGCATCTATCTCCACGACACGCGTTTCCTGTCGCAACTCGAGCTGCGGCTGAATGGTGCGCCGCTCCTGCTGCTCAGCTCGAATGTGCAGGAAGACAACGCGGTCCTGACCGTGGACTTGGCGAACCCCGAACTGATCTCTCGCGATGGGATCGCCTTCCGCGCCGAATTGATCCATGTGAACCGGCTCAAATACATCTGGCAGAACGCGTGTTACGAGCGGCTTCTCGTCCACAACTTCGACACCCGAGCTCGTGATGTGAGGCTCGGGCTCAGATTCGCCGCTGATTTTGCCGATCTATTTGAGGTGAGGGGGCAGAAGCGGGCTCGGCGAGGCCAGCTCTCGATCGAACGCAGGTCTGCATCGTCCGTCGTCTTGCGATACCTCGGCCTCGACCGGATCGAGAGGTTCACGAGCATCGAGTTCGAGCCGCCTCCGACCCGGCTCGATGCCGCAACTGCGCTCTATGAGTTTTCGCTAGGGCCGGGCGAGGGGATGCGATCGGTGCTTCGGGTTGCATGCAGGGACAGTGGCGATCAGAAGATCGGAGTTAATCGGCAATTCTACAGCTCCCTTCGCACCGCGCGGCGGACGCTCAGATCTTCCAGCGGGCGGGCCGCCAGCATCGACAGCTCCAATTCGCTGTTCAACGAGTTTGCGCGCCGCTCGGTCGCCGACCTTTACATGCTGCTGACCGAGACCGAATTTGGCCCCTATCCGTTCGCCGGCATCCCGTGGTTCAGCACGCCGTTTGGGCGCGACGGGATCCTGACCGCGCTCTTCACGTTATGGATCGATCCGTCGATCGCCAAGGGCGTGTTGCGCTTTCTCGCGGCGACGCAATCGACCGATTTCGATCCGGAGCGCGATGCCGAACCGGGCAAAATTCTGCACGAGATGCGGAACGGCGAGATGGCGCGGCTGCGCGAGGTGCCGTTCGCACGTTATTACGGCAGCGTCGATGCGACGCCGCTGTTCGTGCTGCTTGGTCGGCGAATACTTCAGCCGCACCGGGGATCTCGATACGGTTCGGCAGTTATGGCCGAACATCCAAGCCGCCCTCCATTGGATCGACACCTATGGCGACCCGGACGGTGACGGATTTGTGGAATATCAGCGCAAGAACGCCGACGGGTTAGTCAATCAGGGCTGGAAGGATTCGTACGACGCGATCTTCCACGAAGACGGCCGCCTGGCCGAAGGGCCGATCGCTCTGTGCGAGGTTCAAGCCTACGTCTACGGCGCCAAGCGGCATGCAGCGGCGCTGGCCGCGGCGCTGGACCATTCGGCAGCCGCCGCCACTCTCTCGCATCAGGCCGACGCACTGCGCGAGCGGTTCGAGGCCGCGTTCTGGTGCGACGAGCTGGCGACCTACGCGCTCGCGCTGGACGGCGCCAAGCAGCCATGCCGGGTGACATCGTCCAATGCCGGGCATGCCTTGTTGACGGGGATTGCCGCCCCTGAACGCGCCGCACTCGTGGCCGACACGCTGCTCGGCACCAGCTGCTTTTCCGGATGGGGCGTGCGCACGGTGGCGCGATCGGCGGCGCGCTACAATCCGATTTCATACCACAACGGTTCGGTTTGGCCGCACGACAACGCGGTGATCGCCCTGGGTCTTGCCCGTTACGGCCTCAAATCCGGTATCCTGCGGATCCTCAAGGGCCTCTTTCAGGCTGCCAGTTATATGGACTTGCGACGGCTTCCGGAGCTGTTCTGCGGGTTTGCCTGGCGGCAGCTAACCGCACCGACTCTCTACCCGGTCGCCTGCGCGCCGCAGGCTTGGGCAAGCGCGACGGTGTTCGCGCTGTTGCAGGCGAGCCTCGGTCTGAGCTTCGATCAGACCGGTGACGAGATCCGGTTCGAGCGGCCGGTGTTGCCGGATTTCCTCGACCAATTGCACCTGCGTGGGCTGCAGGCGAGGCACGGTGTTGCCGATATCCTGCTGCGCCGATACGGCAGCGACGTATCGGTCGATATCACTCGCCGCCAAGGAAAGGTGCCGATCGTCATTGTGCGTTAAGGTCATTGTTCGTTGACTTCGGGTCGGCTTCAAAACCCGACCTTCAGGGCCGCGACGGTTCCGCCGAAATAGGCCTGGGGCTCGGAAGGCCGCACTCCGAGCGCGTGCTCCATCCGCTGCACGCATCGGTCGGCTCCATCGGACACGGAACGCCAGGTCGCCGCTTGCGGCAAGACCCCGAGCAGGCACTCGTCAAAGAAGTTGTAGATGCGGTGAGCCTGGCAGCCGAAGGATGGCCGGTCTCCGCGGGCGGCGGTCAAGAGGATGCGATTGGATCTTGCCATCTTTCCGGCTGCAAAGCTGCCGCTGTAGCAGGCCGAGACGATCACGACCGTGGGCACCGCGGCGCAGCCGCGCGACAACGCGCGGGCGAGTTCATCCGGAGTAAGTGCCCGGTTCGAACGGGCGAGCCAGACACCGCTACCGCGCTCGCCGTGCGAGGTCAAAAAGATCAGGCACCGGTCTCCCGGCCGGGCCGGCAGGTCCGCGATCCGCCGCAGCAGGACTTCGGCAGTGGCCGGCTCGGCGCCGGTTGCCAGCTCGGCGGCGGCGGCGCTGAGGCGATGGATGTTGCCGGGTGGGATGCCGGCCGCGGAGAGCCTCCGGCTCATTTCACGGGTCGCATTGTCGAAAACCGATTCGGCATCGTCTCCCGCGGCAAGCACGACTTGCCAAGTCCCGGCCGCACCGGCCGGCGCGGTGCCGAGCCAGCCGAGTACTCCGAGAAGCAGCATTGAAGGAAGAAGGCAGCGACGAATTGCAAATTTCATCGGACAGCGTCTCGTACAGAAGCGCCGCGGCATGGTGGCGCGTGTCGTGCTATCCTGCCGCAAAATCGAGGAGGTCATGATATGCCAGTAGCACTCGCAGAGAAGAGTTGCAGCCCTTGCCGGGGCGGCATACCGCCGCTGACCGAACAGGAAGCCGCAGCCTATCATGCGCAAGCGCCCGACTGGGCGCTTCTCGACGAAGCCAAGCGGATCGAGCGAACCTATCGGTTCAAGAACTTTGCCGAAGCGTTCAGATTCGTCGAGCGCGCGGCCGCGGTCGCCGAATCCGAAGGGCACCACCCCGATATTGGTTTCGGCTGGGGGTACGCGAGGGTCTCGCTGCACACCAAGAAGATCAAGGGACTGCACGAGAACGACTTCATCATGGCGGCAAAGCTCGATCGCATCGCCGCCGAGAACGCATCCTGAAGATTAGAGGGATCAAGGGAGGAGACCCATGCCGACTTATATCATGCTCGCCAATTGGACCGACCAGGGCGCTCAGAAGGTGAAGGATTCGCCGCGGCGGCTCGAAACCGCCAAGAAGGCCCTGTTCGATATGGGCGGCGAGTTCAAGACGGTGTACATGACGCTCGGCGAATATGATCTCGTCGGGGTTTACGAAGCGCCAGACGATGCCGTGGCGGCGCGTTTCAGCCTGATGCTCGGAATGCTCGGCAGCGTGCGGACCAAGACCTTGAAGGCCTTCCCCGAGGCAGCCTATCGGGAAATCATCGCCTCGCTCGGCTAAAATGAAGTCCGCGCCTGCTCTCGGCGCGGCGTATTTCTGCGGCCTGCGAGCATCCGATAGAACCAATCGCGCAATAAGTCCCTGGACAAGCTACGCCAGGTTGAATAAACTCTCTCGATATAGGCGCCGCTGACTGCCTTGGACGACCTGATAACAGGGCAAAAAATGTCGGCCTGATGGTTGGCGGCGACGAGGATCGGAGCGATCACCGCGTGATCGAAACGCTGATCCCGGACCTAACTCGGCGTGGGCCCGCGCTTAGAATTGCGCGGCTGGGAGGATGGGTTGTGGAGGCAAACGTCGCGCCGGACCAGGCTGTCGTCTCGACCCGAGCGGCTCGGGGTATCCGCATCCTGCTCGTATGGGGCGTGCGCTTCACCGGCGAATGCCTTGCCGAACTCCTCGAACGCGACCCCTCGATGTCGGTCATCGGGCTGTGCGCCGATCTCTCCGAGGCGGTGGCGCTCAGCGCGTCCATGCAGCCGGACATCGTATTGTTGGATGGAAGAATGCCCGAGGGTGCGGCCGCAGCAAGGCGCGCTCTCGACGAGGCTCCTGGCATGCGCATTGTCGTCTCCTCGGTCAGGGAGACGGAAGACGACGTCGTCGCCTGGGCCGAGGCCGGGGTGATCGGGTACATCCCGAGAACCACGCCGCTCTGCGATTTCGTGCGCCTGATGATGGAAATCCACAGTGGCGAGCAGGTCTGCTCGGGCCGGGTCGCCGCTGGCTTGCTGCGGCGCATCGCTCATACTGCCAATGGAAGCAACCGCCGCAATCGGCTGGTCGCGAGACCTGCACTAACCAGGCGCGAGCGCCAGACCGCCGAACTGATCAAGAGTGGGCTCAGCGACAAGGAAATCGCTCGCCGGTTGAATATCAGCGTTGCGACGACGAAATCGCATGTCCATAACCTGCTCGGCAAGCTAAACGCGAGGCGCCGAACCGAGATAGCCGATTACTTGCGCGGGTAATCGGTGGTGTTCGGACCGTCAGATGCCGCTGCGGCCGCGGGCGATTTCGGCCTGTGCAATCTCTTGCGGGATCTCCCAGGCATAGAACGTGTCGCGCACACAGTCTCTGCAGGCGCCGTCCCAACTTTCCGAAGAAAGGATCTTGATGTAGACCTGCTGGCCGGGGGCGAGGTCGACATTACGGTCTTGATTGAAATCCCGATTATAGCTCACCGGCGCGATGTGGTAGTGCCCGGGCGGAACGTCGCGATAAAACGCGCTGCCGTTTGCGACAGAGCCGTAATAGCTGCCATTCACGTCGATATTCGCGAGATTGAGGCTCTCTGAGGGCAGCCAATTACGATAAAACCAGATCCGAGCTTGGCCCGCCGCAACCGGCGGGTCTGCCTGACCCGTCGGAACCGGCGGCGCTATGGACGCAACTTGAGCCGTTGATGGCGGTTCGGCGCAGCCCGCCGCCATTAGCATCAAGACGCTTGCCCACGGCAGCCACCTTTCTGGACGTGGAGCGGAATCGTCGCGCCATCAGCGCTCCTCCTTTTCCCTCGCGCCCATGGGCGCCTGGGGTCACCGCCCTTCGGCGCTTTCCCGCGACGATGGATATGTACAGGCTGGTTGCGCTATCAAGCCCCCGATGAACCGAAAGCAGCGGCGCGTCGAAGCCCGGCTGGGGCAGCAGGGTCGCGCCGCAGGCAGCCCGGCGGCGCGGATCGCCCAATGGTTCGGCGGGGCGCTCGCGCATCAGCGCAGCGGACGCGCCGCCGATGCGGAGCGGGTGTGCCGCGAGATCCTGTCTATCGACCGCGGTCATGCGCAAACCCTTCATCTGCTCGGTCTGATCGAGCATCAAAGCGGACGCTCCGACGAGGCGATCGAGCACATCCGCATGGCAATCATGCGGGACGGCCGGGACCCGGCTTTTCACCACAACCTCGGCAACATCCTCAGAGCACTCGATCGGCTCGCCGAGGCCATTAGGTGCTACGAGCGGGCACTCGCCCTCGCGCCGGCCTCGGTCGATACCCTCTACAATCTAGGCAATACATATCAGGACCTCGGCCAGCCGGAGCACGCCGCCGCTTATTTCGAACGGGCCCTGCGCCTCAAGCCGGATGCGATCGAATTACAAAATAACCTTGGCACGGCCCTGCAGGATCTCGGGCGGATCGACGAAGCGATCGGCTGCTATCGCAAAGCGCTGGCGCTCCGGCCGGATCTTGTCGAGAGCCTCGACAACCTCGCAGGCGCTCTGCAGTCGCAAGGGAAATCGGATGAAGCTCAGGCCTGCTATGAGCGCGCTCTTGCGCTTCGGCCGGATCGCGTCGAGAGCCTGATTGGGCTCGTCGTCGTATTGCGCGCCCAAGGCCGCCTGGAGGAAGCCGTCACCCGCTGCCGGCGGGCGCTGGAATTGTCGCCCGACCATCCCGACGCGCACAGCAACCTCGGCGTCACCCTTGTCGACCTTGGGCGGCCGGAGGAGGCGATCACGCATCTTAAAAAGGCGCTGGCTCTGCAGCCTGGTCGCGCCGAACTGCATTACAATCTCGGCAGTGCTCTCCAGCGCCAAGGCCTCTACGCCGAGGCGCTCGCCTGCTACGGGCGCGCGTTGGCCCTCAAACCCGATTATGCGCAGGCGCACCTCAACCGCTCGCTCGCTCTGCTGCTGACCGGAGAGTTCGACGAGGGGTGGCGGGGATACGAGTGGCGATTTGTCGTCGCGCGGTACGACCGGAAGTTCGACCAGCCCTTATGGTCCGGCGAACCTCTCGGCGGACGGAGCATCCTTGTCCACGCGGAGCAAGGGTTCGGGGACGCGCTGCAGTTCGTCCGGTATGTCCCGGCGATTGCCGAGCGTGGCGGAGGGGTCGTGCTGGAGGTCCCTGAACCTCTCGTCCGTCTTGCGCGTACAGTCCCCGGCGTATCGCAAGTCGTCGCTCGCGGCGACCCACTCCCGGTCTTCGACTGCCATTGTCCGCTTCTCAGTCTGCCTCGTGTATTCAAGACAAATCTGGCAACCATCCCCAACGCGGTGCCCTATCTGGCGGTTCCGGCGGAAGCATCGGCCGCCTGGGCCGAGCGGATCCCCACCACGCCGGGCCTCAAGGTGGGTATCGTGTGGGCCGGCACTACGGTTGGCGCTATAGATCTGGGGTTGCTCCAACCATTATGGGACCTCGACGGCGTAAGTTGGTTCAGCCTTCAGGTCGGCGAGCGCTCGGGCGACATCTCTTCCCTTGACGGAGCGAAGATCACCGACCTCTCGCCATGGCTGGTTGATTTTGCCGAAACGGCGGCGGCGGTTTGCCGCCTGGACCTGATCATCAGCGTGGACACTTCGGTTGCGCATTTGGCCGGCGCACTCGGCCGGCCGACATGGCTCCTGTTGCGGCATCCGCCGGAATGGCGATGGCTGCTCGAGCGCGACGACAGTCCTTGGTATCCGACCGCGCGGCTGTTCCGGCAGAGGCAGGAGGGTGATTGGCGCGAAGCGGTGCGCGAGGTCGCCGCCGCCCTTGCGCAATTACCCCGTTGAGGCATCCTATCGGCCGTCCGTAAGCTTTTGCGTAAGCCGAAATGCGTCCTCTTTTGCTGATCGCGATTTTTGCACTCGCGGCCTGCACCAAATCTTCGATCAGCCGCATCGACAACCGTACATACGCGATCGAGAGCCCAGGCATTCCGGGAGGGTCGGAAGCCCCGAACCGGCGCCTGGCAGAGCGGGTGTGTCCGGGAGGTTATCGCGTCATGGACAAGACGGTTCACCAAGGCACCCCCGACCGGGCCCGAGACGAGCCTGGCATTTTCACAAACTGGACAATCCGATGCCTCTAAACACCGCTGGTCGGAGAATGGACATGAGCAAATACGCTCTCGCGGCACCGGTGCTGGTCGTCGCGTGCCTCCTCATGCTCGCTGACTGCACACCGCAGGCGAAGGTCACGGCCGCGCAAGCGCAGATCCCGGCGATCGCCCCAGGAACGGCGCGGGTTTGGTTTCTGCGGGGGTGGGACGCGCCGAGCGGCCAAGGCTTTGTCTACGGGGCGGCGCCGGTAATATACGCGAACAGCGCACCGGTCGGCGACATGCCGACGGGTAGCAGCTTCTTCCGCGATTTCCCGCCGGGGACCTACAGCTTCACGGTAGAGCCCATTGGCCTCCCTACCCCTCAGGCAGCGACCGTCCAATTGGCGGCAGGGACGCAGACCTACCTTCAAGCCCAGTGGGTAGCCAGCTGGGAGTTCGGCTATCCCGAGGTGGATTATAGCTTCGCGCCGAACACCTTTGCTGTCATGGCGATGTCGCCGCAGGTGGCACAGGCCTATCTACCCACCTTGTCCTATCTCGGCCAGCGCTAGTCCGGTCTCAGCGTCAGAGCTGGGTTGCGCGGTCGCAATCCCGCACAACTGAAAGAGCATCCCCCATAGCCGGGCTTGTCCGGCCACCCACCTCTTCGTTGCGGAACTGCGGCGCGTCACGATCCAAGAACCCGTGGATGCCCGGGAAAACGTGGATGCCCGGGAAAACGTGGATGCCCGGGAAAACGTGGATGCCCGGGAAAACGTGGATGCCCGGGACAACGTGGATGCCCGGGCAAGGGGTCTATGGCGGTAGCGTTCGGGGCAAACGTCCCGAGAGGAATCGCCTTTTAGCTCTTAGCGGCAGCTGAGCATCGCGAAGGAGCGGCCGCCCCGCCCCTCAGGCGCGCTTCTGTTCTGTTGCATATCTAACACAGCTGCGCGCATCCGTTGGTCTCGGCGCCGCTCCTTCAGCTAAACGGATCGAAAAAACCGGGACCATCAAATCGATGGAATTCCCAACGTATTTAGCATGTTACGCCGTAAAGGTCTAAACCTAAAAAACCTTAGGTTTAGACCTCATGCTCCATCTCTTTTCAATCGGACGATGGATAGTGCCGGAAGCCCACACTCGGTCAACATCAACCTGTGATTTCAGAGGTTGGTCACCGGGGGAGCGGCTAACGATGACGAGAACGCGCACTATCGGCACTTTGGCGGCGATCGGCGGCCTTACTGCGACGATCGCATTGCTGACGGGTCTTCCAGCGGCCAACGCCGACGAGCTGGCGGATCTGCGGGCCAATCAGGAGCTATTGCAGCGCCGCATCGACCAGCTGGCGCAAGGCGCCTACCGCCAAACGTACGAATTGCCCCCGGCATAGCCGGGCCGTTGGGCACTCAGCCGATCCCGGGACAAGCGATCGTCGGCGGCAGCTTCCCGCGGTCGTTCCTGATCCCGGGCACCGACACCTCGATCCGCGTCGGCGGCTTTATCGACCTGACCGGGCTCTACTTCTTGGAGGGCGCCAACAGCGGGAACCCCGGCACCCCGTCGTCGAACTCCGGCCAAAACGGCAACCTGAATTCAGCTGCCGATCGGCCAAATGTTCGTCCCCGGCCTCGGCAATGTCGCGCAGGCGGCCAACCATTCGCGCGGCAACGGGGTCTTTGAGTGGAGCCCGCAGCAGACGAGGTGGAATATCGAGACCCGCACCCCGACGGCGTGGGGCGAGGCGCGGACCTTTATCGAGTTCGGATTTTTCCACCGGCTGTAACAACTTCAGCTGCCAAACCGTGCAGCAGGCCGGCGGCGACAGCCTGATCCCGCGCCTCAGATTCGCCTACGGCACGTTGGGCGGGTTCCTCGGCGGCCAGGCGATCTCGAACTTCTCCGATGCCGATGCCGATACCGAATCGGTGGAATTCGGCGGCGCGATGGGATCGACCGGCGGCATGCGCATCCCGCAGGTTCGCTATACGCTCGCGGGGCCGTATGGCAGCGCCTTCTCGGTGTCGGCGGAAAACCCGACCGTCTCCGTCGAAACGCCGGCCGGCGTCCTTGCCCAGGACTCGAACGTCGGCGGGCTCCCGGGCGGCCCCGGGACCGCGTTGATCCCCGCGACCTGCAATGGCGTCCCCTGCACCGGCGCGGGCACCCAAATCCAAGGCAACCTCGCCCAGAGCTTCGCGCCCAACATCACCGCCGCGTCTTATTGGGCGCAGCCCTGGGGGCATGTCGACTTTGCCGGCGTAATCGTCCCCCAGAGGTTTAACGACGGCCATTTCATCGACCGCACCTTCGTCGGCTATGGCGGCCATTTCAGCGGCGACGTGAAGCCCGGCTGGTTCGGTTATGCGAAGGACGATTTCCTGTTCAGTTTCATCGCCGGCGAGGGTATCGGCTCCTATACGTGCGGCGGGTGGAGCAACAGTGCGGCGCTGTCGACCAATTTCACCGTCGCGACCGCATGCGCGACGCCGACGCGGGCTGCCAGGGCGGCATGGCCGCGTCGAACGTCCTCTTCAGGACCAGATCTTTCCGTATAGCGCAAATGGCGGTTATCAGCACTGGTGGACGCCGAACCTGCGCTCGACGATAGCCGCCGGTATAGCTCATCAAGACCTCGATGCGCAGCTGATCGGGCCGACCCAGGCCAGCACCTTTACCAAGGAGCAGTGGAACGCCTTTCGTCAATCTGGTCTGGAACCCGGTCGCGTTCGTCACCACCGGCGTCGAGTACATGTATGGCAAGCGCATCGTCGTCGCCAACGGCAAGGGCAACGAGAGCGTCATCGATCGGCAAGTGGCGCGTCGCTTTCTAGGAGGAGGCGATGCTCGAACTCATCGAAGGCCTTCCCGGCAATGTCGTCGGCATCGCGGTAAGCGGACGTCTGACGATGCAGGACTGCCAGGACGTCCTGGTCCCGGCGATGCAGAAATCCCTCAAACGGCACGAAAAATCCGGCTCTATTATGAGCTCAACTCGCGGTTTCCGGGCGCTGCGTGGGACGAGCTCGACCTCGGGCTGGAGCATGCCTCGCGCTGCGAGCGGGTTGCGATCGTGACCGATATCGGTTGGGTCAGGCTCACCGTAAAGGCGCTTCGCTTTCTGATACCGAGCGAAATACGAGTCTTCCCGACCATTCAGGCGGATGAGGGCCGTGCTTGGATTAGGGCCCGGCCGCAGCCCCGGATGGAGGTGGAGGCCGGGACGGCGGCGCCGATCCGGGCGCGGCGGGTCCGGCCGCGTCGCGTGAGGCGATCGTCGCCTGCGCCGACAAGCTCGCGAATTGCGCGCGAACAGGAGCAAACGGCGGCGATCGGCCACTGAGCAGTCCCGCTGACCAATCCCCGCTGACCAATCACTGGCGGACATTTTGCAATTGCCGGGTGGCGGGTAATTGCGTCTTGGCCGGGGCTGGGTGATCCTCGAGCCGTGACTGGGTTGCCATCAGCTCGCGTTCCAGCGCTTCGATACGGCGGCGCCGGGCGCTGAGCTCGCGCCGGTTGCGGTGGCCGGCGATCCAGGCGGCAGCCACACCGATCAGAGCGCCGATCAGCAGGCTCAGGAAACACAACAGGTAGAGCGGCAGATCCGCCAGAAACGGCAGCGGCCAGAACCCGACCGACACTGTTTCGCGATTGGAGACGGCGAACAGGATCAGAGAAATCGCGATGACGAGAAAGACCGCCCGAAAGAGGATCCTCACTCGCCGGGCCTTACGGTGATTGACGGCGTCAGGTTTAGGCTGCGCTCTGGTTCAAGCGGTCGCGCAGCTGTTTGCCTGTCTTGAAGAACGGGATGTGCTTTTCGGCCACCGGGACACTGTCGCCGGTCCGTGGGTTGCGACCGACGCGGGCATCGCGCCGCTTGACCGAAAACGCGCCGAAGCCGCGTAGTTCGACCCGGTCGCCGCGCGCCAGCGCCGCCGCGATCTCGTCGAAGATCGCCGTGACGATGACTTCGAGGTCGCGCTGGTAAAGATGAGGGTTGGTGTCGGCAAGCCTCTGTACGAGCTCCGATTTCGTCATCGCGATCGTCGCTCCCCGCCTTGCGTTCTGCAAGCGCTCAACCTGCCAAACCAACCGACAAGCGTCAAGCGCCCCTCACCCGAGCGAGTGAGGGGCGGACCGGCTCAGCTCTTCTCCTCGGTCTCCTCCTGGCGGCGGGCGCGGTTGATCGCGGCGCCGAGGATATCGCCGAGGCTGGCGCCGGAATCGGAGGAGCCGAATTCGGCCATTGCGCGCTTCTCCTCGTCGACTTCGCGGGCCTTGATCGACAGGGACAGCTTGCGGGTCGTGCGATCGATCGCGGTCACCTTGGCGTCGACCCTTTCGCCGACCGCAAATCGGTCCGGGCGCTGCTCGCTGCGGTCGCGCGATAATTCGGACTTGCGGATGAACCCGGGCATGCCGTCGTTGATCGTCACCTCGACGCCGCCCTCGGTGATGGCCGAAATCATGCCGGTCACGACATCGCCCTTCTTCACCTTGACCATGCCGGCTTCGAAGGGATCGGATTCGAGCTGCTTGATGCCGAGGCTGATCCGCTCCTTCTCGACATCGACATCGAGCACCTTGACCCGCACCGCGTCGCCCTTGCGATAGTCGTTGATCGCCTCTTCTCCCGGCCGGTTCCAATCGATGTCGGACATGTGGACCATGCCGTCGATGTCGCCGGGCAGGCCGACGAAGAGGCCGAATTCGGTGATGTTGCGGACCTCGCCTTCGAGCTCTGTGCCGACCGGATGCTCCTCGACAAAGGCTTCCCACGGATTGGCGAGGGTCTGCTTCAGTCCGAGGCTGATGCGCCGCTTCTGCGGATCGACATCGAGCACCATCACCTCGACCTCTTGGCTGGTCGACACGATCTTGCCGGGGTGTACGTTCTTCTTCGTCCAGCTCATCTCCGAGACGTGGACCAGCCCTTCGACACCCGGCTCCAGCTCGACGAAGGCGCCGTAGTCGGTGATGTTGGTGACGCGGCCGCGGAATTTCGCGCCAGCGGGGTATTTGAGCTCGACACCCTCCCACGGGTCGGATTCGAGCTGCTTCATGCCGAGCGAGATGC
>CAVOHI010000027.1:0-6493 GCA_963695605.1 uncultured Alphaproteobacteria bacterium
CCTCCGCCTCTATCTCACGGGGACCGAGGGTTCGAATCCAGCGCCCTCCAGCGGCGAGTTCGGGCGCGAACCTGGCTCATTCATTTTCGATACGCTCATGCCGCTCGGTGCCGAGTTTTCGGGCTGCCGGCGGCCGGCGCGCGCTACCGGCTGGTATGCTCAGCCGGCACATTAAAGTTCCCAGCAGCTCGGCGGTGTCGACATCCCATAGCTTGAGCGTTTTGTCGTTCGAGGCGGACAAGGCCCGGCGCCCGTCCGCCAATATCGCGAGTGCCCCGACCGACTCCTGGTGGCCTTCGAGGGTGCTCAGCAGCTCGCCGGTGTCGAGATCCACAGCTTCAGCATGGTGTCGGCCGAGCCAGATAATGCCCGGCGCCCGTCCGCCAATATCGCGAGTGCCCTGACCGAGCCCTGATGGCCTTCGAGGGTGCGCAGCAGCTCGCCGGTGTCGAGATCCCACAGCTTGAGCGTTTTGTCGCCCGAGGCGGACAATGCGCGATGCCCGTCGGTCAACGGGGCGATCGCATTGACCCAACCCTCATGGCCTTCGAGGGTACGCAACAGCTCGCCGGTGTCGAGATCCCACAGCTTGAGCGTTTTGTCGTCCGAGGCGGACAATGCCCGGCGTCCGCGTCACGGTCGCCGAACTGTCAGAGCAACTCCTGATGAGCGCCAAGGGCATCAAGACTTCCGTCGACACGCTCACCGCCTATCGGGAGAGAATGCTGACCGCCATTAAGATCGTGACGCGTAGCCCGTAAAACTCAACGTGTTTGGTTCTGCGCGATCGGGATGTGCGTACGTCAATACCGACTTCTCGCCCCTTGACGGCGCAAGACCCTATGTCAAGCCCACCTATCAGAGCCGAAATGGATGGGGCAAGATTAAGGGCTATCTGGAACGGGAATCTGGTTTTCGCTCCTTTTGTGTATCGCGACAACGCGAAAGGGACCGAAAGTTTGTTGACTCTCCGCTGGAGGGAGCCGGATTCGAACTCTTGGTCCCTCTCACGCAAAAGAGCCACGCCGTCTGGGGCGGCGAGTCCCCGAAGCTCGAGGCGATCGCGGAACATCTTCCGCCGAAGATCTTGGCCGTGTGAGATCGACGTGAGGAGCGCATGGTAAGCGCGCCGCCACGACGGGTTGCGACCGAGCAGCAGGCCCCGTCCCGCTTCCCATCCTGTTTGAGTCGGCTTGGCTCGCCCGGCGCCTGCCTCCGCTGCGCGTATGCCCGGCCGGGTTGCCAGAACCCTCAATCATCGTACCTCATCTTGCGCCTTGCGCTCGGCGAGTAGCTGCTCGGCCTTCTGGCGATAGAGTTCATAGATGCCCCAGCCCTTCATTTCGGGATTGAGCATGTCCAAGGCTCCGCTGCAGGCATCGACCTCGTCGTCATGGGCGAGATCGGGGAACCCCTCCAGGACGCGGAACAGGTCCTCGTTCCAGCGGCCTCGCAGGATCTTCACGTTGCCGGCGCGGCACTGCGAACTGAACGGTCCGAACCTGGTGAGCTTGTCGCCACTCTCTGGGGTAGGCGCTACGGTGAAGCCGCTGAACGCGCGCACCAAGTGCAGCGCCTGGCTCTTGCCGGCCTGCCCCGGATCCTTGCCGAACCCGATGCGGACCCGCTTGCCGTCCTGCGTCGCGGTATTGAGCAACAATCGATCGACGTCGCCCGGGTTCGCCCGCCCGCGCACCATATCCAGGAGCCAGTAGCCGCCGTTCTTATCGCGGCCGAGCTTGATCCCAACAGTCCAATCGGGGTCGTTGAGCTCGGTCTTTTCGGTCGCCGCGAGATCCCAATAACGGATGACATCGAGATCCGCCGGGACTTCGTCGACGACGGCACACCACTCCCGCTTGAAATAGAGCCCGGCAGCCGGCCGGATCTTCCAATTGCCCCCCAGCAGCCGCTCGCATTCGAGCAGCGGCAGCGACAGCAGCGAGGCGAGATATTCCGGGTTGACCCGCAACAGAGCGGGGTTGTCGAACACCTTCGCCGGGATGAAGGTGACGCTGACCGGCTGCGGCGGGTCGATGCCTGGCGGAAGCTCCGCCGGCCGCGGTATGTATTGCATCAAATCTTCGGCCCGATCGGCCCAAACGATCTTGCCCGAGACGCGGATGTAATAGCGCAGAACGCCGGCCCGCTCGGGGATCGGGAGCCCGGTCTCCTGGTCAACCCACCATGCCACGAACTCGGCGACCCAACTGTCGGCGTCCGGGTTGCACGTCGCACGGATATAAGGCCTGACGCCGCAGGTCGAGCGGTTGCGGCTGACCATGTAGAAGAACTGATGCGCGGTGAATTGCGTCAGCTCGTCGAAACAGATCAACGTGATCTGAGCGCCCTGCCAGTCGTAAATGGTGCTTTCGAGCTGCAGATGCGAAAACTTGATCTTGCCGGCGCGGGGCCAGCGCCACTCGTGCACTCCGACGTGCGGAGTACCGCCGACCCACCGATAGAAGTTGAGGCTCTCATCCCACAACGCTCCGGGATTGGTGATCTGGGGCGTCGTGCGCCGGAAGAAGACGGCGGTGAAGTTCGCGATCCGGCCGACGTGGCGCAGCGGCTCCAGGATTAGTCCGACCGTCTTCCCGCCACCCGCCGCGCCGCCATATATGCAGATGTCGGCGGCGGTTCGCAGAAACTCGGTCTGCGGTCCGAGCTGCGCCGAGATCGTGGTCCGTGGCGATGACGACACTTATTACCCGCCGGTCAAGACCATCTGTCGCTCGTTGCCGGGGAGCGGGTCACGACCGTTGTCGGGCAGAATGACCACGGTGTGTTTGGTCCGCCCGGGTCCCCTTGCGGCCTGTGATCTCGGTCATCAGCATGAGATTATGTGCTGGGCTATGGGAGCTGCCGAGGCTGTCGTCTGCCAGCGAAGTATTTCTGTTGCGCGCTTCGCAGCACCTGCGTCAGCTCAGGATCTCGGCTGTTATCGGGCAGGACGAGGACCACCTTTGAACTCGACTCGGCGTCGGTGCCCGGAATTGGGTCATCCGGTGCCATCCTCTCCCGCCAATTCGCCCGCGTCTTCAGCCAGAAGATGATCGCCGTGATATTGCCCGCCTTCGCGGCGGCGAACAGATAGCCGGAGATCGTCGCATTGGCCTCCGCCACCCCGCGATCGAGCTCATCACGCAAGCGCTTGCGCAATGTCTTCGGCGCGCAGCCAATAATCTTAGCGATATCGTCCTGACGGACACCGACACCCGCCAAGTACCGCACCTTCTCGCGCATCGCCTCATTCACGACAAATGCTCTTCTCGCCATGGGCGGCTCCTGGTTGATCGCGGTCCGAGCTTCCGGCGCGCTCGTCGAAGGATTGACCGGAGGCTTGATGCTTGGCGGCGCGCCCGGTGAAGAGCTGCCAGCGCCGCACGACGACATCGACATAAGCGGGGTTGAGCTCGAGACCGCAGCAGACGCGGCCGGTCATTTCGGCCGCGATCAAACTCGTCCCCGAGCCGAGAAACGGGTCATAAATCGCCTGTCCGGGCCGGCTGTTGTTGTCGATCGGACGGCGCATGCACTCGACCGGCTTCTGGGTACCGTGCCCCCAGCTCTGCTCGCGCTGACGGTTGCCGAACGGATTGTTGTTGACGATCTCCCAGACCGTCGTCTGCGTGCGGTCGCCGCGCCAATGACTGCCCTTGCCCTCGCGCACGGCGTACCAGCAGGCTTCGTGCTTCCAGTGATAATCGCCGCGGCTCAACGTGAAGTGCTGCTTGGCCCAGATGATCTGAGCACGAAGCTGCAGCCCGCAAGCAGCCAGATCGGCGGCGACGACGTCGCCGTGCAGGGCCCCATGCCAGACATAGGCCACGTCCCCCGGGAACAGCGCATAGGCCTCCCGCCAGTCGGCGCGATCGTCGTTCAGCACCTTGCCCTGCGCAAGCTTGCCCCTGCTGAGCTTCCGGCGCGCTCGCCAGGACGGCTCGTAGCTGACCCCATAAGGCGGATCGGCGATCATCAGGTGAGGCGCGGACCCGGCCAGCACTGACGCGACATCCGCCGCGATGGTGCTGTCGCCGCAGCCAACTCGGTGGTCTCCCAACTGCCATATGTCGCCGACCCCAGCGACCGGTTGATCGAGGACTTCCGGAACGCTGTCGGGATCCGTCAGACCGCTCGATCCCAAAGTGGCCAGGATGGTTTCGAGCTGATCCGGGTCGAAGCCGATCAGGTCGACGTCAAAACCGGCGGATTCGAGCTCGCGGAGCTCGTTGCGGAGCTGCTCGGGGTCCCAGCTCGCTCGCGCCGCCAGTTGATTGTCGGCCAGCCGATAGGCACGCTTCTCCTCCTCGCTCCAGCTCCGCGCGACGATCACCGGGATCGAGTTCAGCCCCAGCTTTGCCGCCGCATTGACACGCGCCTCGCCGGCGAGCAGCATACCCTCCTCGTCGACCAGCACCGGCATCGTCCATCCCCATTTGAGGATGGCGGCACTGATTTTGTCGAGGTCGGCCTCGCTATGAAGCCGGGAACTGTTCGCGTAGGGCACCAACCGCTCGATCGGCCAGCGCTCGACTCGGTCGGCCGGCCACGGACGGGTCGACCGCGCACCCGCGAACTCCGATTGTGTCAACAACATTTTTCACCTGTTTAATAGTTAAAGTAATAACGAATACAACGTTCAACCAAAGCCGGTACTCTCCTGACCGGTTTTGTAACGTCGGAATGGATCCAACGGCTCGGCCAATGCGGATCACCGCAATCTCTTCTTCGTAATTATTCTGCGGATCGAGCGCAGGCTCGCACATGAGCGAGCTGATATTAGGAGCCGCTAGCACTGAGTGTGATCGGCGGGACCACCGCTGAAAGGCCGACGTCTCAGAGATATTATATTACTCGCTATGCGGCATCCGGGTTCTCGGCATGGACGCCGCACGGCGCCTCGAACGATGGATCGCTTGGGATGTTTCGGTCGGAGGACGGCTCGGTGTGCGGCCGGCTCATGCGGCCCCACCCTCACGCTCGGCGATCGAGCGCAGCAGCATGAGGGTCGGGCAGATCACCGCGCCGAGCCGGAAAATCGGTGTCCGGTTTGCGGAGCGGCTCCAAGACCAAGTGGTACCCGGCGGGCCGCGCGCCGGGCGTCCTCGCGCCCGAACGGATATGCGCCGATCGCATCGGCGCCATAGAGAAGATCGTCGGCGAGTTCGCCGGCAAGCGGTAGGGACGTAGACATATGATCCCCTCGATCATTGATCTGGGAATCCTGCCATATATCGAGGCGCGAGTTGGCCGATTGGGCCAATCAAGGCCAATTTCAGATCAAATCGGCCTTACTCGATCAATAGGTTAGGTGCGGCTCCGCGCGTAGCGAGCCCTTGTTGACGCGACCGCGGTACTCGTCGATCCACCGGCGCACGTATCCACGGATCGTCGACTCGGCCGGATGATACCCCCGCGCGGCGAGCACGTCGGCCACGTAGCGTTCAAGGGCGGCCTGCCCGCCATCCCCAGGCTCGGGGAACCCGTTTTGCTCGAGCCATTCCATCGCGGGTTTCCGGCCGATCGCCCAATAGGGCGCTTCGCGCCGGATGGGCCGCTTTTTCCGTTGTGGTTTTGTTTGGACCGGCGCGACGGGCACGCCGTCACGATCTGCGGCTTCGTCAAATTCGGGAGGTGCCGCGATCGGTTCTCCCGGGCCTGCCGATCTGGGATTGCGCCGGATCGCGTTTTGGAGCCAGTAAGGGTGTGGCATTGGTTTAGCACCTCCCGCCAGGTGATCCCTGCGGAAATAGCGCGGCAACGAGCATTTCCAAGGCTCCGCTGCTGGATTGACCTCGTCGTCGTGGGCCAGATCGGGGAAGCCTTCGAGGATGCGGAGCAGTTCCTCGTTCCAGGCTCCGCGCAGGATCTTCACATTGCCCGCCCGGCACGGCGAGCTGAGTGGCCCGAACTGCGTAAGGTTGTCGCCACTCTGCAGGGCTGGCGAAACGGTGAAGCCGCTGAGGGCGGTGCGCACCAGATGAAGTGCCTGGCTCTTGCCGGCCTGCCCCGGGTCCTGGCCGAACCCGATGCGGATCCAGTTGCCGTCGCGCCTGACGTATGAGCAACAATGCGAGGTGACAATCAAAGCGGGTATGTTAGACGAGGCGATCCTAATAATGGTAGTGGACAAGAGCGCCACCATCGGGGTAAATTCGTATACGCGCTTTGGCTCTCTAAGTGGCTGAATAAGATGAGGTTTTTAGCTGGATCGGCGGATAGTGCGGGTCGACCGGCTCTTTTTTATAGACGGTAAATTCACCAGCGGCTACACCAGCTGAAGGCAGAAACGAAAAGGTTATCAGCAGTTTAGGATCGAGATAGCAAGAGAAGCTGCCAAGGGGCAAAGACTGAAATTCCGCCGTTTTCGAGCCCGAAATAGCCTTTTTCCGCTTCCGTTATCATCCATAAACCTCTCGGAATCGTGCCGTATTGCCAGGCCCGAGGAACCCCACTTCAGAGACGGGTTCGCTCGAGACTCTCTCCTCCA
>CAVOHI010000028.1:0-37764 GCA_963695605.1 uncultured Alphaproteobacteria bacterium
GCTCTCTGATATCCGCGCGGGGATGCGCGGCGGCACCGGGACGGCGCCTCCGGATGGCGCCTCGCGACGCACGACCCAGGTGGGTTTTGTCCCGCGGCCGTCCCATCAGCGCGGGCTGGAATAGTACCGCCGCCGCGAGCGTGGTGAGAAGGGAAAGGGCCAAGAGCTTTCCCATGCTCGAGGTGCCCGGGTGGTTGGAAAAACACAAGCTGCCGAAAGCAGTTGCAGTGGTCATGGCGCTGAACATGACGGCGCGCGTTAGCGGCGAGGCAAGCAGGCTTGTCTCCCCGCCGCGCCAGGCGAGCACGTAGTAGATTTTGAAGGCCACGCCCACCCCCAGCAGCAGGGGCAGCGCGATGATGTTGGCGAAGTTCAGCGGCAGCCCGATCAGCACCGTCAGTTCCATCGTCACCACGCCGGCCAAAAGCAGCGGCACCAGCGTCACCAGCACGTCGCTCATGCGCCTAAGGACGACGGCGAGAATTAAGGTGATCGAAACGAGTGCCAGTACGCCCGCCTCGAGAAATGCCCGCACGACAGCATTTGCCGATTCCCGAATGAGAATGGGATTGCCCGTTGCCTCGGGTGCCACCGACAGGACGGCTGCAACGAAGCGGTCCATCGTCTTGCTGTCGTTGACATCGCCCTTTGCGGCCACTTCTACGCGCGCTCTGCCGTCCGGGGCCAGCCAGTCGCGCACGAGATCCTGGGGCAGGCTGCCGATTGAGATGGGCTCGGGTTTCAGCGCACTGCGGATCTGGCTGAGGCGCGTAGCGAGGGGCGCCATCAACGCATGCTCGACGGAAGCGCGGCGGCTAGGATCGGTGGTCGCGAGAGACATGAGCACGCTTGCCATGCGCAAGGAAAGACCGGCCGACGAACCGCTGCCACGTGCATCCACGAATGCGTCGCTCGCTTCCGTGAGCGCTTGCGCGGTCTCCGCATCCGTCGGCGCCGTTTTCACCTCGCTCGGATCGAGTGTCGGCCCAAGCAAGCTTTCAGCGTCGGCGATGGTCGCGAGCTTCTCGCGCTGAGCTTCGGGAACGAAGGTCCGGAGCGTGGTCGCGCGGGCCACTTCGGGCAGTTGCTCGAGCCGACGCGCGAGCACGATGGCATCGGCCAGTGACGGCGTAAGAATGTCGATAGTGTCGGGCGAGGTTGCCGGATCCTTCATCAGTTCCAGCATGGTCGCAACGGACTCGACCTTGGCGCTGCGTAGGTTGAGCGGATTGAAATCGAAGCGCACGAAGAGGAGCAGAGGCGATGCGAGCACGACCACTAGCAGCGTCGTGCTGATGACCGGGATGCGGTATCGCTGCACGAACCAATCGACAGGCGCGAGCGCGGCGAACCCCATGGGCTGCGGCTCGTCTGGCGGCTTCAGCACGGTCAGCAGCGCCGGCAACAAGGTAATGCTGGTGAGGAACGCTATGATCATGCCGCCGCCGGCGATCTGGCCGAGCTCGGAAAGTCCGCGATACGAAAATCAGCATGAACGAGGAGAAGCCGACCGCCGTCGCCGCCGCGGCAAGCGCCAACGGGGCCCAGGCCTTGCGCGCAGCGCTCCTCAGGGCCGGGCGCAGCGCGCCGTATTCGTGCCGCTCGGCCCGGTAGCGCACACTGAATTGCAGGCCGAAATCGACGCCCAGGCCGACGAACAACACAAAAAATGCGATCGAAATCACATTCAGCGCGCCGACCACCAACAGACCGAAAGCCGCAGAGATCGCCAGACCGGCAGCGAGATTGATGGCGACCGCCAAGATGATCCGCTTATAGCGCAGCGCCAGCCAAAGGATGACGATCACCGACACGAGTGAAACCGCTATGGTCAGCGGCGCGCTCTCTCTTATTGTCGCGAACTGGTCATCGTTCATCGGCACGAGCCCGGTCAGCCGCACCCGGGCCTGGTCATCGCGGTCGAGTCGCAGTTCACGCACCGTCTGCATGATTGCGTCACTTGCGGCCCGCCAAGACGATGTTTTCGGCTGCAGTACTGTTCTGGTCGTAGCCGGAGTTCACGTAGTCCGGAAAATTGAGAATTGCCGGGGGGAACGCGCTCAAAAGGTTCGGTGCCACCGGGTCGATGTAGGTGCCTTCCCAGTCGACCCCGCCGTCGAACAACTCCGGTGCGGCTTCGAGCGCGCGCCGCACCTGGTAGCCCCCATTCGAGGTTCCAACCGCATAGGTCCGGCTCGGAGATTGGCCATAGTTCGCCGTGACGGCGTTCTTTCCGATGCGCGTCGCCTCGATCATGAAATCGGTCCACCGCGTGAAGGGCTGTCCCGGATCGTTGTCGTAGAAATGGACATACACCGCGGACGACGGATTAAGCCGGCACCCCAACGGATCGGCCGCCGTCGTCGTGTGAAAGTTGAGGACACCCTTGTTCTGCGAAACATAGGCGTAGCCTTGTTGCAATACGTAATCGCTCCAGGCGAAATCGCCGTTGAATTCGCTGCGCGTCCCCGAAGCACCGGCGACGACGAGCTTGCCGTTCCATTGGTTCGGCAGCCGGAACAGGATTCGGGCTTCGCCTGTCTGGTCATCGGCGATGCGTCCATCGAGCTGAATACCGGGGACAGTTTTGGTGATCGGCGTATGAGCGGTGGGAGAGATCACCGCACGGTCAGTCTGCGGGATGAAGGCGAAGGGCGAGAGGCCCGACAAGGAGTCATTGGCCGGCGTCGTTGCGGGATTGTTGGTGGTGAGGTCGGCGCTGTCGACGCAGTTTGCGTCGTCGATTTGGTGGCCGAGGAGCCCGAGCAGCCGATCGCATCGGGTTGCGGCAGCGGCCGATGCGCTGGCGGCAAGCATCGCTCCAAGAGCAAGAGAAACAACCCGACGCATTCATCCCTTCCCCTTGTGGCGCGCCGACCGCGTCCTCCGGCAGCGACGGGCGCTGTTATAGGAATTTCGCTTCTGGGCCGATAGCCCGCTATACTGTATGGCTGCCGAGCGCGGCGCGTGATTGGGCTGGCTTGGGCATCGGCTCGGGCCTAGAGTTACGAGCCGTCCGATCAAAGGGAGAAATGCATGACCGCCTTCACCTACGACCACATCCATTTACGCAGTCCGGATGCGGAAGCAACCGCCCGCTGGTACGAGAACATGTTCGGCGCCGAGGTCATTCGCTCGGTGCAGTCGGACGGCAGGCCGCGCCTCGACCTCAATCTCGGGGGTGTGGCTGTCTTCATCGCGCAAGTTCCGCCGGAGCAAGCTGTCGCTGCACCCCCGGAGCCGCCTTATTTGGGGCTCGAGCATATCGGCCTGCGTGTCGACGGGATTGACCAGGTCGTCGCCGAGCTCAAGCAAAAGGGTGCCGAATTCACCGTGGAGCCCAAGACGATCAGGCCCGGGGTTCGGATCGCTTTTCTTCGCGGCCCGCAGAACGTCCACATCGAATTGCTGGACAGGAACGCCGCCTGACACTTTCCCTGCCCCGCGAGCGGGGCCGGACCCTCACCCGCCTCGCTGCCCTCGGCATCCTCTCCCGCAACGCAGGAGAGGGGCTACAGCGCAAAGCTCCTCTCCCGCACCGCGAGATACGGGCGGCGGGCCGCCCGAACCTGATCTAGGCCAGACGCACCCGGACGGCTTCGGGGCCTTTGCGGCCCTCGGCAATGTCGATCAGCACCCGCTGGCCTTCATTGAGGGTGGCGACCCCGGATCGCTCGAGCACCGAGGCATGGATGAAAGCATCCTTGCCGCCATCGTCGCGAACGATGAACCCGAACCCCTTTTGGGCATTGAACCACTTCACCGTGCCGGCTTCCTCGACGGTCGCTTCGGTCGAGAGTGGTGCACGGCTAGCCGTCGGCGGGTAGGCCGATCGCCGCGGCGCGGGAGCCGACGCCGTGCTGCTGTCGACACTGAGGACTTCGGTGACTTGCGGTCCCTTTTGTCCCGGCGCCACACGGATTTCGAGCGTTTCACCCGCCTGCACCGCGGTGATGCCGTTGCGTTCGAGCACGCTGGCATGCAGGAACGCGTCCCCCGAACCGTCCGTCAGCTCGACAAACCCGAAGCCTCTCTCGGGTTTGAACCATTTGACGACGGCGCGGACCGGCGGGCCGGATGGTGTTTCGAAGCGCGGTTGGCTGAAGCGCGGAGCGGCGCCAAATTCGCGGAGATGCGGGTCATACCCGTCGTCGTCAAAATCGCGGCGCCGGGTTTGACGAAAATTCCTGTCTCTGATCAAGTCGGCTTCCTGTCGAGTCGGTTCACGGCCCGTTCGGACCGCAGGAGTTGATTGTTCCAAAAAATCGACGCCGGCGCGAGCGGATTAATTGTGACAATGACGATGGGTCCAAAACCGACCGGATTACCGGTCCTCCAGGGCTCAGCCCTCAGCCTCTCACCCGCATTTACGTGATGTGCGGGCGCGGCTTGCTGCTGCAACACCCGGCATCCACCGAAGTTCAATTTGTCGGGGTCCCTCGGCCAGCTACCAAACGTGAAGTCGAGTATGGGGCGGCCGGTGAAACGGCGGGTAAACTAAAACCGTAGCATCCGTCCGCGGAACCACCTATATGAGCCGCTGTTTTGGCTTCGCCCCAGCGGATTTGGCAAGCAGGAGGTTGATAGTATGGTCAGAAAACTGGCAGTAGCGATCAGTGCACTCGGCATCGCCGCCGGAGCTTTTGCGCTGGAGACGCCGGCGCAGGCGCAAGCCGTGAAGGCTGGGGTGCTCACTTGCAACGTCGCCGGCGGCTTTGGCTTTATCTTCGGATCGTCGCGCTCAGTAAACTGCACCTTTTCGCCGAACGGCGGCGGCCCTCCGCAACATTACGTCGGAGCGATCAACAAATTCGGCGTTGATATCGGCTATGTTCAGAGCGCGGTGATGATCTGGGCCGTGCTGGCGCCGACCACCAACCCTGAGCCGGGCTCGTTGGCAGGCACCTATGCGGGCGCCACCGCGAGCGCCACGGTCGGGGTCGGGGTTGGGGCCAATGTGCTGGTCGGCGGTTCCGGCAATTCGATCTCGCTGCAGCCGGTCAGTATTGAAGGCAACACCGGTCTCAATGTCGCAGGCGGCGTCGCACAAGTGACGCTGACCTTCCAGCCGGGCTAACCTCCAGCCGGGCTAACCTATGGCTGAGGCGCGCCGCCGGCTTTGCCGCCGACGGCCGCACCCCCTGGCTTAATCGCCATCCGCCGACCGGGAAACGTAAATCGCACTTCCTTCCCGCATCACATTTCAAGCTATCGGCCTGCTGGTGTTCGGAGTTTAACAGCCACCCTTAACCGTCCACGGTCGAGGACGGACGGCTGAGCTGGCCCCGCATCCGAACACTTCCCCTAGTCGATCGCCCGAAAGTAGGGCCGGCGTGGCAACGCACGGCTTACCGGTTTGCCACGGGTAAGCCGTGGTTTAAGATGCACGGTTGAGGCTCGTCGGCGATTTCCCCTGGAGGACCTGCCATGATTACGAAATTCGACAGTCTGTTTGCCGGACACATCGACATGGAAAATGCCGGCTATGGCGGCACCCCGGTGAACGACCGTCGATTTCCCAACGAAGACCTGGCCGGCGTCTTCGACAAGGCCCAGGCGATGGCCCAGTTGATGGATCGTGTCGGTTACAATGCCTTCTGGATGGCCGAGCACCATTTTCAGCATGAAGGCTATGAGTGCATTCCGAACGTCTTGATGACGGCGGTCCACCTCGCCCATGTCACCAAGCGTCTGAAGATCGGCTGCGGCTTCAATATCACGCCGATGTGGCACCCGCTGCGACTGGCCGAGGATTACGCCACCGCGGATATTCTGACTGGCGGGCGCATCATCTTCGGGGTCGGGCGCGGCTACCACACGAGAGAGGTCGAGACCTTCGGCTCGCCGCTGCTCGACCAGCCGGCCAACCGCGAACTCTTCGAAGAGCAGGTCGACATTATCTTCCGGGCCTTCAACGAGGAGTCGTTCTCGCATCGCGGCAAGTATTACACATTGCCGCCGGAAGTGCCGTATCGCGGCTACACGCTCAAGGAGCTCACCGTGGTCCCCCGCCCCTTGCGGCTTCCGGTCGAGTGCTGGCAGCCGATTCAGGGCGGCACGGCGCGGGCCATGGATTTTATGGCGAACCACGGGATCAGGGGCCTGATCGGCGGCGGCTCGGCCGAGGGCGGTGCGATGCACAGAGTGGTCCTCGGATGGCAGGAAGCGCATGCGCGGCGCGGCCAACATCTCGAGTTGGGCGAGCGGCTGTGTTTCGGTTTCCATTTCTATCTCGCGAAGAACCGCGAACAGGGGATTCGCGAGGCCGCCAAATACTATGAAGAGAACATGAAAATGTTCGGCGAGCTGCGGCTGGTGCGGGCCCTCAGCGACGAGCAGATCGAGATCATGCGGGACCCGAAGCGCGCGCCGACCGCCAAACTGCCCCGGATCGAGGATGCCATCGCCAATGGCGGCGTCCTGTGCGGCTCGCCGGCGCAGTTCGTCGAGCATCTGAAGAGCCTCGAAAGGCGCTATCCCGGCCTCGACCGGGTTTCGGTGAGCTTGTCGGTCGGCGTACCGAAAGCGCTGTGCCTCGAACAGCTCGAGTGGTTCGCCTCCGAGGTGATGCCGGCCTTCGAGCAGGCCAAGGTCCGCGAGCCCGCAATGGCGAATTAGCGCTCACAAATAAGCCCCTCACCTTCCGCTTTGCGGACCATACCCTCCCCCGCGTGCGGGGAAGGGTTAGGATGCGGGCTAAGCAACCTCGTCCAGCGTCGAGCGAACGTCGAGCGTGGTGGCGCGGCGCAGATCGCGCGGATATGAGTCATCGTGCGGTCGGCCGCGATGCATCGTGCAGCGATTGTCCCAGATCACGAGATCCCCGATCCGCCATTCATGGCTGTAGACGAATTCGGGCCGGGTGGCGTGCAGATTGAGATCGTAGAGCAGGATCCGGCCCTCGGGCACCGGCCAGCCGACGATGTGCGACGCGTGCGCCGACAAATACAAAGTCTTGCGTTGCGAGCCAGGGTGACGGCGAACCAGCCGTTGTCGCGAGGGCGGATACTTTTCGCGCTCGCCCGGCAGGAATTCGGTAAAGCCGATCTGGCCGCGCGACCAGAAGACATCGTGCTCCGCGACGAGCCCGTCGATTGCTTCCTTCATCGCCTCGGGCAAGCCATCATGGGCTGCACGCATATCGGCGAACTCGGTTTCGCCCCCACCCAGCGCGCTGGCCGGAGGCACGGCGACCGCGTGCAGCATTCCGAGTACGACCGGTACGGGCATATAAGAAGCATCAGTATGCCAGATGCGGTTGCCGAGGCTGTCGAGGCGCCGGCGGTCGTCACGGGCGCGCAGCCGGCCTTCTTCGTCGAGGTTCGAAATATCGCCGATCTCGGGCAACGCCAGCCGCCTTTTGCCGCCCTCAGCCGCGGACCGGCCGATTTCGAGCTTGCCGAAATTGCCAGCGAAATCGCGAAGTTGCTCGTCGCTTACGCGCTGGTCATGGAACACCAGCACCGCGTAACGGTCGATCGCCTCCCGCATGGCTTGGACACCTGCCCCGTCGAGCGGTCGAGACAGGTCCATGCCGCTGACCTCGCCGACAAAATGCGGGTGAAGCTGCCGGATTTCCATGCCCATGGGTCATGTCCCAAACTGCCAAGAGCAGATCGAGTTGGAACCATAGCCGCGAACGGGCATTGTTTGGAACCATGTCAAGCGCAATGGCGGTGGTCATCGGCCTGACGACGGTCGCCATCTGGGTCTATCTGCTGTTCTTTCGCGGCGGTTTCTGGTGGTTGCCGTACCGGCCGACGCGGCTCGCGGCGAATGTCGGCGGGCGATCCGTCGTCGCCGTGATCCCGGCACGCGACGAAGCGGCGGTGGTCGGGCGCGCGGTCGCCTCGCTGCTGGCGCAAGATTATGACGGCAACTTCCGCATCGTGGTGGTCGACGACCAGAGCAGCGACGGCACCGCCGACGCGGCGCGCGCCGCCGCGATCGCGGTGGGTGCCTCGGACCGGCTTACGGTCTGGCCCGGAAAACCCCTTCCGCCTGGCTGGACCGGCAAGCTCTGGGCGATGTGTCAGGGGGTCGAAGCGGCTCGGCCCGTGCGGCCCGATTATTTTCTGCTGACCGACGCCGACATCGTCCACGATCCCGGCAATTTGCGTGCACTCGTGTCGCGGTGCGAGACCGGGCGTTACGATCTCGTGTCGCTTATGGTCCGACTGCACTGCCGAAGTCTTTGGGAGACGCTGCTGATCCCGGCCTTCGTGTTTTTCTTCTTCAAGCTCTATCCGCCGCGCTGGGTGGCCGATCCGGCTCGCCGCACCGCGGGCGCGGCAGGAGGGTGCGTGCTGATCCGCGCCGCCACACTCGACCGGATCGGTGGGATCGACAGCATCCGCGGCGAGATCATCGACGATTGCGCGCTCGCCCGCAGGGTCAAATCGGTGGGCAAGGTGTGGCTCGGCCCAGTTCGGCACACGACGAGCATCCGGGAATACCGGTCCTGGCTGCCGATCTGGGACATGGTCGTGCGCAGCGCCTTCGCCCAGCTCGATTATTCGGCGGTCAGGCTAGCGCTCACCTTATTGATGCTGAGTTTGACCTATCTGGCGCCGCCACTGCTGGTGCTGTCCTCGCAGCCGGCGGCAATCTTATGCGGCGGGGTTGCCTGGCTCGGCATGAGCATTGCATTCATGCCGACTTTGCGGGCCTACGATGTTGCGCGCCCGATTGCTTTGCTGCTGCCGCTCATTGCGCTTTTTTATGTCGCAGCGACCATCGGCTCGGCGGTGTTGTACTGGCGGGGCCGCGGCGGATACTGGAAGGGTCGGGTGCAAGCGCCGGCCGCTGACAGCACCTAATGCAATTGGCGAGGCAGCGCGGCAATGGCGTCGTCGATCAGCGCTGCGCCGCGGCGCTCGTCTAGCGAGGCGGCGATTACCTGACGCGAAGCGGATATCGCGACGTCGACGGCGATCGCGCGGATCTCGGCCACCGCCTTCGCTTCTTCCTGCGCGATCCGTTCCTGCGCCAATTGTTGCCGCCGGTTTAGGGTATCTTCGAGGTCGCGCAGCGACTGCGCTGCGATCCGCTCGGCCTCCTCCTTGGCATGGGTGATGATCGCCTGGGCCTCGGCCGCTCCTTCTTGTTGCTGGCGCTGATAGGCGGCGAGCGCCTGTTGAGCCTCATCGCGCAGGTTGCGCGCTGCCTCGAGTTCCTGCCGGATGCGCTGGGCGCGCGAATCGAGCGCGCCGACAACGGTTCGCCGGATCGGTTTCCAGACGACGACAAGAAAGATCGCGACGGCGATGAGGACATAGAACTCCGGATCGCCAAAGAGGTGCCCCATCAGCCGGCCCGCTCGGCAAGCGCCCGGTCGACCGCAGCGGCGAGAGCGGCCGGATCGGCGGCCGAGCCCGTCACCTTCTCGGTGACGGAACGGGCGACCTCGGCCGCGATGCCGTGCATCTCGGAGAGAGCACGCTGTTTCGCCTCCGCGATTTGCCGCTCGGCCTCGGCGGTCTGCCGCGCGAGGGACTCGCCGAGCTGGCGCTGGCGTTCGGCAGCTTCGGCTGCCATACGGTCGGTCGTCTCCTTGATCGCCGCCTGGGCCTCCCCGCGGGCTTTCGCGAGAGTTTCCTGATAGGCCGTCAGTACAGCCTCCGCCTCCGATTTCAGCTGCTCCGCGCGCGCCAGATCGTCGTCGACCCGGCGGCGTCGTGTCTCGATGGCGCCACCGACTCGCGGCAGCCCGATCCCCGCCATCAGCAGATACAGGATCACAAAAGTAATGGCGAGCCAAACCAGTTGCGGAACAAAGGTCGATACTTCGAGTTGCGGCACCGCCCGCCCCGTTAGAACACGAAGAGGATCAGGAAAGCGATGGCGAGGCCGAAGAGGCCGGTCGCTTCCGCCAGCGCGAAGCCGAGAAACGCAAAGGGCTGCACCTGGCCTTGCGCGGCCGGGTTGCGGGCGACTGAGTTTATCAGGGCCGAGAACACATTGCCGATACCGACACCGGCTCCGACGAGCGCAATGCAGGCAAGGCCGGCCCCGATCATTTTGGCGGCAGCGAGATCCATGTCGATGTTCCGTTTGTTGAAGGATGAGGCAAAGGATTTCAGTGGAGGTGAACCGCCTCGCTCAGATAAAGGCAGGTCAGGATGGCAAATACGTAGGCCTGCAACACCGCCACGAGGAATTCCAGACCGACGAGGAGGACGTTGATACCGGTAGGAAAGAATGCGAACAACCCAATGCTCGCTGCAAAGCCACCGAAAATCGCCAGCATCGTGTGTCCGGCGAGCATATTCGCGAAGAGCCGGATCGACAACGTGAACGGGCGGATGAAATAGGACAACAGCTCGATCGGCACCAGCAGCAACAGCAGAAATTTCGGCACCCCGTGCGGCACGAACAGGCTGAGAAAGTGGAACCCGTGCCGGATGATGCCGATCGTCGTGACGAGGATGAACACAACGGCGGCGAGCGCGAACGTAACGATGATTTGGCTGGTCGTCGTATAACTATAGGGAATCATCCCCAATAAATTGGCGAATAGAATGAACGTGAAGAGCGTAAAGATAAATGGGAAGAATTGCCGGCCGCCTTGTCCGATATTGCTGTCGACCATATCCGCGACAAACTCGTAGAGCATCTCGGCGACCGATTGCCAGCGGCCCGGAACCAGCGCCGCGCGGCGGGTAGCGAGCACCATCAACGCGGTGACCAAGACGACCGCGATGGTCATCATCAACGCCGCGTTCGTGTACGACGCGTCGAGCCCGCCGATATGGATCGGAATGATGCGAGCAATCGCGAATTGCTCGAGGGGATGAAGTTCTATTGCCACATCAGTTCTCGTCCTCGTCCCACGGGTCCTGGCCCGGCCGTGTGGCGCCGCCCTCCGCGCCTGGCCGCCGATACCCCACGGGGGTGCTGATCCCGGAGACCGCGCGATAGACGTTCAACATACCGGCGGCAACCCCGAGGAAGAACAGCACGATGATCCCCCATGGCCGCGTTCCGAGCCAGCGATCGATCGCCCATCCCAGCGCTGTTGCGACAGCGATCGCGACCACCAGTTCGATACCGATGCGCAGCCCGAGCCCGAGGCCCTGCTGCAGGGCCGAACGGTCACCAACCGCCGGCTGATTTCGAACATTTTGCGCACGTGCCTTGTCAATCCGTTCGCCAAGCCGCGCCAGCGGGTCCGGCGGTTCGCGCTCGCTCATCTAGGGAAGCGCCGCAGCGCGGCTGAAAGGCGGCGCAACATAATGACGCCTCGGAAGCCTGTCAACGAAGCGCCGGGCCTCAGTTGGCTTCTCCAGCTCACACCGGCCGCACCAAGGCATGACGTTTACGACCGGCGCTGAGCTTCAACACGCCTTTCTCGTCGAGATCTGCCACAGTGACGGGTTTCGTCTCGTTATTGACGACCCTGTCGTTGATGCGCGCGCCGCCGCCGCGGATCAGCCGCCGCGCTTCGCCATTGGACGCGGCGAGTCCGGTCAGGCTGAAGAGTTCGAACGCAGGTATGCCGCGGGCCAGTTTGTCTCTGGGCACTTCGGTCTGCGGTAACTCACTGCCGCTGCCGCCGCCCTCGAAGACGGCGTGCGCGGTCGCGGCTGCGGCCTCGGCGGCTTCCCGGCCGTGGCAGAGCGCCGTGGCCTCGGTCGCCAGCACCTTTTTTGCTTCGTTGACGTCACCACCCTCCACCCGCTCGACTTCGGCGAGATCCAGTTCGGTAAAAAGGCGCAGAAAGCGCCTGACATCGTCGTCTTCGGTATTGCGCCAAAACTGCCAGTATTCGTAGGGCGACAGCCGCTCGGCATTTAGCCAGACGGCGCCCTGCGCCGTCTTGCCCATCTTAATGCCGGATCCGGTCGTGAGCAGCGGCGTCGTCAGGCCGAACAGGATGCGTCGCTCCGCCCGCCGGGCGAGCTCGACCCCGGCGACGATGTTGCCCCATTGGTCGGAGCCGCCGATCTGCAGCTCGCATTGATACCGCCGGGCCAGCTCTCCGAAGTCGTAAGCCTGCAGGATCGGATAGTTGAATTCGAGAAAGCTCAAAGGCTGGTCGCGCTCGAGTCGAAGCCGGACGCTGTCCAACGTCAACATCCGATTGACCGAGAAATGGCGCCCGACATCGCGCAGCAGCGGGATGTAGCGCAGCTCGTCGAGCCAGTCGGCATTGTTGACCATGACAGCTTCGTCCGGCCTGTCGCCGAACTTCAAGAACTTCGCGAAGACAGTGCGGATTCCCGCCATATTGCGCGCAATTTCGGCATCGTCGAGCAGCTGTCGCGCCTCGTCTTTGCCCGAAGGGTCGCCGACCCGCGTCGTGCCGCCACCCATCAGAACGATCGGCTTGTGCCCGCACCGCTGGAAGAGGCGCAGCAGCATGATCGAGACCAGGCTGCCGACATGCAGACTGTCCGCCGTGCAGTCATAGCCGACATAGGCTACAAGGCGGCCCGCCAGCAACCGCTCGTCAAGCGCTTCGCTGTCGGTGCATTGATGGATAAAGCCGCGTTCGAGCGCGGTGGCGAGAAAGGGGGAACGAGGTGTCGACATGGTTGCGTCATCTAACATAGACGCGCGTTCCGGGCCACAACACAGCCAGCGCCTGTGGCGTGCGATCGGGTTGATGAGCGGCACCTCGCTCGACGGCATCGACGTCGCGATGATCGAGACCGACGGCCGCCAACGAGTCAGCCAAGGCCCCGCCCTGACACTCCCCTACCCGCAGGAATTCCGGGAAAGGCTGCGCTCGGTGCTGGGCGGCGAGGGTCCGGTGCGCGAGGTCGAAGAGGAATTAACCCGGTTGCACGCCGAGGCCGTCGAGCAATTTCTCTGCGAACATCCAAGAACTGCAGTCGACGTGGTCGGCTTTCATGGCCACACGATCTTCCATCGCCCGGCCGAAGGGCGCACGTGGCAGATCGGCGGCGGCGCGCTGCTGGCGCGCCGGCTCGGCCAGAACGTCGTGGCGGATTTTCGCTCGGCCGACGTAGCGGCAGGAGGTCAGGGAGCACCGCTCGCTCCGCTGTACCATGCAGCCCTTGCCGCGGCCCTGCCGAAGCCGCTCGCTGTCCTCAATATCGGTGGTGTAGCGAACGTGACGTGGATTGGAGGGCCGGAGGAAATCCTCGCCTTCGATACCGGACCCGGCAATGCATTGATCGATGACTGGGTCCGCGGGCACACTGGCGCCGCGGCAGATGTCGAAGGCGCGCTCGCTCGCGCCGGTGCCGTTTCGGCGGCCGATGTCGAGAATTTTCTGGCGAGTCCATATTTCGACCGACCCCCACCGAAGTCGCTCGATCGCGACGATTTCCGGGAGGGCTCGCCGACGGGGCTTTCGCTCGAGGACGGCGCCGCCACTTTGACCGAGATGACGGCGGCGTCGGTCGCGGCGGCGACCCGGCATTTTCCTGCTCCGGTAGAGCAATGGCTGGTGACTGGCGGTGGACGGCACAACCCGGCACTGATGGAGGCTCTGCGCCGCCGTCTCGACGCCGCAGTACAGCCGGTCGAGGCCGTCGGCTGGCAGGGCGACGCACTAGAGGCGCAGGCCTTTGCCTATCTCGCGGTCCGCTCTGTGTTGGGATTACCGCTGAGCCTGCCCTCGACTACGGGTGTTCCGCAGTCCTGTTGTGGTGGAAATCTCTTTAAAGCCCCTCACCCGCACCGCTTGCGGGGGAGAGAATGAGAGGGTGCCGAGCGCAGCGAGGCGGGTGAGGGGCGCTATGTCTATTTCATCTATTTCGCGGCGGCCGGCATGCTGTCCTCCGCGTACATCTCCGGCAGCACGGTCTCGCGCCAGGTGATCTCGCGCGGGAAGATCTTCTCGATCGCGCGCGCCGAGTAGTAGCTGGTATCGACGCCCGGCGGATCGCCGCCTTCCTGCACGGTCTTGACCGCCTGCAACAGAAGACGCCGGGTTGCGATGATCGCGCGGTCGGCGGGGCCCAGATATTCCTTCGAGCGGTCGACGATCGGCCCCATCCCCTCCTGCACCGCGCGGTCCTGCGTGTTGATGCCGTCGATGCCGGTGAAGGTCTCGTATTTCTGGACCCGGCGGTCGATCATCCAGTCGTTTCGGGCGTTGCGGAACGAGCGGAACTCGCCCGACTGCTCGACATAATCGGGGCCGTTGCCGTTGCCGCGCTCCATGCGGTCGTCCTCGCTCAGCCCCTCCTCGCCGATAGCTGTACATCCAGTTGTACACCATGCAATTCTCGTCATCGATCGGGACCCAGATGTGCCCGGCGATGTTGGTCCGGTCGCCGCCGCCCAAGGCGCGCCCGAGCTGCTGCGGCCGGATCTGCGTGAACGGCATCACGAAATGGTAGGAGCGGACATAGGTCTTGTCTTCGTCGAGCGGGCGGATCCCGACATAGCGATAGCCGTAATCGGTGACATCGACTTCGAGGATCGGCGCCCTGCCGCGGACAAACGGGCCCTGAACCGGGATGCCGGGGCGGCTGGTGTTCGGGGTGATCGTGCGATGCAGGATCGGGGCGTGCGAGGTGTCGATGCCGCCTTCGAGCGCCTGCAGCCAGTTGCACTCTTCCCACACCTTCGACACGTGGCGGTGGGTTTCCGGCACCTGCGTCCATTCGAAGGCCGGCGGCGCCGGCATCTTGTCGCGCGGCCCCATATAGGCCCAGATCACCCCGCCCATCTCGGTCGTCGGATAGGCGGTCAGCCGAACCTTGTGACAGAACGGCTCCGGCTCGTTCATCTGCTCGAGGCATTTGCCTTCGACGTCGAATTTCCAGCCGTGATAGATGCAGCGCAGGCCGGATTCCTCGTTGCGCCCGAACCACAGCGAGGCGCGGCGATGCGGGCAAAACTCGTCGACCAGCCCGATGCGTCCCTGGCTGTCGCGAAAGGCGACGAGCTTCTCGCCGAGCAGCTGCACGCGCACCGGCGGGCAGTCCGCCTCCGGCAGTTCGCGCGACATCAGGGCCGGAATCCAATACCGCCGCAACACATCGCCCATCGGCGTGCCCGGTCCTACCCGCGTCACCAGCTCGTTTTCTTCGCGCGTCAGCATTGTGGTTCCTTTCTTCCAACCTTCGGCCAGACCGCGATAATCCGCCGATTGACCGTCGAGGACAAGAGCCGACACTCGGGCGTGTGCGGTCCGTGGTGTTCTGGTACGAAGTGCCAATCGAAGCGCCAAAAAGGGGGAAGCGATGAGTGTAATCCTGCGGCAGGGCACTCCCGCGGATGCGGCGGCCTGTGGTGCGATCTGCTTCGAGGCGTTCAAGTCGATCGCGAGCGAGCACAATTTCCCGTGGGATTTCCCGTCGGCGGAGATTGCGACAGGCGTCATGAAGATGCTGCTGGCGCACCCCGGGTTCTACGCGGTTGTTGCCGAGCGCGACGGCAAGGTGGTCGGCAGCAACTTTCTCGACGAACGCGGTCCGATTGCCGGCATCGGCCCGATCACGGTCGATCCCGCCGCGCAAAACCGGTCGATCGGCCGTCGCCTGATGCTCGATGTGATGGAGCGTTGCACGCGCCGTGGCGTCGCCGGGGTCCGGCTCCTGCAATCGGCCTACCACAATCGTTCGCTTTGCCTCTATACGAAGCTCGGATTTGAGACGCGCGAGACGGTGTCGAAGCTCGACGGAAAGCCGCTGGGGATCAGTTTGCCGGGCTACGAGGTGCGGCCGGCGGTGGAAGGCGACATCCCCGCTTGCAACGCGCTGTGCCAGCGGGTCCACGGGCACCACCGCGGTGGTGAGCTCGGTGATGCGATCGAGCAGGGGTCGGCTCGGGTCGTCGAGCATCTGGGCGAAATCACCGCCTACTGCACCGACATCGCCTTCTTCGCTCACGCCGTCGCCGAGACCAACAATGGCCTGAAGGCATTGATCGGATCGGCCTCTGCTTTCCCGGGCGGTGGATTCCTGGTGCCGACACGCAACGGCGACCTGTTTCGCTGGTGCCTGCAGCACGACCTGCGACTCGTGCACCAACTGACGCTTATGACGATCGGCCTCTACAACGAGCCGGCGGGCGCGTATCTGCCGTCGGTGCTTTACTGACGAGAATGACTTTGACTTCAATACGATGATAAATTGCTGCTGACCGTTTGGCGTCCGCAATGCCGGTCAAGGACTTTTCTATGAACGAACAAGACTTGCGAGATCTCATTGCGGCCGTGAAGTCAGGCCGCGTGTCGCGCCGCGCCTTTGTGCACCGGATGGTCGGCCTCGGCCTCACTGCGCCTTTTGCGACCCGGTTGCTGGCCCATGCCGGCTTGGCGCAAACCCCGGCCCAAGCCGAGTACAAGCCGACCAAAGCCGGCGGCGGCGGGGCGCTCAAGATGCTGTTCTGGCAGGCCCCGACCTTGCTCAATCCGCATTTCGCCGTCGGCACCAAGGACCAGGAGGGCTCGCGCATTTTCTACGAGCCGCTCGCGGGATGGGATCTCGACGGCAATTTGGCGCCGGCACTCGCCGCCGAAATCCCGGACATCGAGAATGGCGGGGTCGCGCCTGACGGCATGTCGGTGACCTGGAAGCTCAAGAAGGACGTGCAGTGGCACGACGGCCATCCGTTCACCGCCGACGATGTCGTGTTCACCGGCGAATATGCCGGCGACCCGGCAACCGCCTCCACGACGATCGGCAACTACCGGGACATCAAAGTCGAAAAGGTCGATCCTCTCACCGTTCGGCGTGCGTTTTGCCAAGCCGACGCCATTCTGGGCCAGCCCCTTCGTCGGCCAGTTCGGCATGATCATCCCGAAACATCTTGTTCGAGCCCTACAAGGGAGCCAATTCCCGCGAAGCGCCGGCAAACCTGAGGCCGGTCGGAACCGGCCCCTATCGGTTTGTCGAATTTAAGCCGGGTGATTTGGTCAAGGGCGAACGCAACCCCTCCTATCATCTGCCCAACCGCCCGTATTTCGACACGATCGAAATGAAGGGGGGCGGCGACGCCGTGTCGGCGGCACGCGCCGTGATTCAGACCGGCGAATACGACTATGCATGGAACTTGCAGGTCGAGGACGAGATCCTCCTCAGGCTCGAAAACGGCGGCAACGCCAGGGGCCGTGTCGAGATCGTGCCCGGCGGCAATATCGAGCACATTGAGCTCAACAGCACCGACCCCTGGACCGAGGTCGACGGCGAGCGCTCGAGCGCCAAAACAAAGCATCCGCTGTTCAGCGATCCGGCGGTCCGACACGCGCTGAGCCTGCTCGTCGACCGCGCCTCGGTCGAGGCTCATATCTACGGACGCACCGGGCTCGCGACCGGCAACTTCATCAACAACCCGCCGCGCTTCGCTTCGAAAGAACACGAAATGGGAGTTCAGTATCGACAAGGCGAACCAGGTGTTGGACGAGGCCGGTTGGCAGCGCGGCCCGGACGGCGTCCGCAGCAAGGATGGCAAGAAGCTGAAGCTCGTCTTCCAGACCTCGATCAACGCGCCGCGCCAGAAGACCCAGGCGATCGTCAAACAGGCCTGCCAGAAAGCGGGCATCGAGGTCGAGCTCAAATCGGTGACGGCGTCGGTGTATTTTTCCTCCGACGTGGCGAACCCGGATACTTACTCGAAATTCTACGCCGATATGCAGATGTTCACGACGACGATGAGCGAGCCCGACCCCGGTTTCTTCATGCGCCAGTTCCTCTCCTCGGAAATTGCGTCCAAAGACAACAAGTGGCAGGGCCGCAATATCACCCGCTGGCACAATGACGATTACGACAAGGCTTTTCATGCGGCAGAGGGCGAGCTCGACCCGGTCAAGCGGGCGGCGTTGTTTATCGCGATGAACGACATGGTCGTGGGAGATCCGGCGGTCATCCCGGTGGTGTACCGCCCGGGCGTCTCGGCGATGTCGCGTCAGCTCCGGGCGACTTTGAGCGGTTGGGACAACGTCTTGTGGGATCTGAAGAACTGGTATCGCGAGACATGACGGTACCCCAGAAGAGACGCCGGTCAGGGAGAGTTTCATGAATGAGCGAGGGCTGCGAGAGCTCATTTCCGCAGTAAAGGCGGGGCGCGTGTCGCGCCGCGCCTTCGTGGGCAAGATGGTCGGCCTCGGGCTCACCGCGCCTTTTGCGATCCAGCTGTTGGCCCATGCCGGACTGGCGCAAACCGCACCCTCAACCGACTACAAGCCGACCAAAGCCGGCGGCGGCGGGGCGCTCAAACTGTTGTTCTGGCAGGGCGCAACCCTGCTCAATCCGCATTTCGCCGTCGGCACCAAGGATCAGGAAGGGGCGCGAATTTTTTATGAACCGCTTGCCGCTTGGGACCCCGACGGCAATTTGGTCCCGGTGCTGGCCGCCGAAATACCCGATATCGAGAATGGCGGGATCGCCGCCGACGGCATGTCGGTGACCTGGAAGCTCAAGACAGGCGTGGAGTGGCACGACGGCCGGCCCTTCACCGCCGACGACGTCGTGTTCAACTGGGAATACGCCTCCGATCCGGCGACCGCGGCGACGACGATCGGCGATTACCGAGATGCCAAGGTCGAAAAGATCGATCCGCTGACCGTGCGCATTCGGTTCGAGAAACCGACGCCATTCTGGACCCGCATGTTCGTCGGCAGCACGGGCATGATCGTCCCGAAGCATCTGTTCGATCGTTACAAGGGCGCCAATTCGCGCGATGCTCCGGCAAACCTGAAACCGGTGGGAACCGGTCCTTACCGGTTTGTCGAGTTCAAGCCGGGCGATCTCGTCAGGGGCGAGCGCAACCCCGCCTATCACGTCCCGAACCGGCCGTATTTCGACACGATCGAGATGAAGGGCGGCGGCGACGCGGTGTCGGCGGCGCGCGCCGTGATCCAGACCGGCGAATACGACTACGCCTGGAACATGCAGGTCGAGGACGAGATCCTTGTCGAGACTGGAAAACGCCGGCAACGCCAGGGGTCGCGCCGAGATCGTGCCGAGCCGGGCGATGGAGCACATCCAGATCAACTTCGCCGATCCGTGGACCGAGGTCGACGGCGAGCGCTCCAGCCCCAAGACAAAGCATCCGTTGCTCAGCGATCCGGCCGTCAGGCAGGCGCTCCGCCTCCTCGTCGATCGCGCCTCGGTCGAGAAGTACATATATGGACGTACCGGGGTCGCGACCGGAAATTTCCTCAACAATCCGGAGCGCTTCGTCTCGAAGAACACGAAATGGGAGTTCAACGTCGACAAGGCGAACCAGTTGCTGGAAGAGGCCGGCTGGAAGCGCGGATCCGACGGCATCCGAGCCAAGGACGGCAAGAAACTGAAGCTCGTATTCCAGACCTCGATCAACGCGCCGCGCCAGAAGACCCAGGCGATCGTGAAGCAGGCCTGCCAGAAAGCGGGCATCGACATCGAGCTGAAGTCGGTGACGGCGTCGGTCTATTTCTCCTCCGATGTGGCAAATCCCGATACCGCCAGGAAGTTTTACTCAGACATTCAGATGTACACGATCGGCTCGCCTTCAGTCCCCGATCCGGAACGTTTCATGCAACAGTTCGTGTCTTGGGAGATCGCTTCGAAGGACAATAAATGGCAGGGCAGCAACCCGACACGCTGGCGCAATGAGGAATACGACAAGATCTTTCGTGCGGCCCAGGGCGAGCTCGACCCGGTCAAGCGAGCCGCGTTGTTCATCAAAATGAACGATATGGTCGTGGACGACGTGGCCGTGATCCCGGTCGTGAACCGCCGCTGGGTGGCGGCGATGTCGCACAAGCTCAGAGCGACCTTGAGCGGCTGGGACAATGATTTCTGGAACCTGAAAGACTGGTATCGCGAGACGATGCCCCTCCGCATGGGGCGGAGAGGCGGGGAGTGGGGGACCCACGTGAACCGCACCTCACTCGCTCGCGATGGGCCCCTCCCTCTCCCCCGCAAGCGGGCGGAGAGGGGCAAAAGATCGCGACGCCGGATGAAGTCATGGGCCGCTATCTTCTCCGGCGCTTGCTGATCGCGGTCCCGAGCCTTCTCGGGATCAGCGTCGTGCTGTTTGCGGTGCTGGCGCTGGCGCCCGGCGACCCGTTCGGGGAACTCGCGAGCAACCCGAATGTGCCGCCCGAGGTGGCGGCCGCATTGCGCGCGAAGTTCGGGCTCGATGATCCGATCGCGCTGCGCTATCTGCACTGGCTTTCCGCGATGCTGCATGGCGATTGGGGCTTCTCGTTCGTCAGCCGGATGGATGTCGACACCCTGATCCTGCAGCGGCTGCCGGCGACCTTGTTCATCATCGGGTCGTCGCAGGTCCTGGCGCTGCTGATCGCTCTGCCGGTCGGCGTGTATTCGGCAGTGCGGCCCTACTCGATCTTCGACCACATCGCCAATCTGCTGGCGTTCATCGGCTTTTCATTGCCGACATTCTTCACCGGTCTTCTGTTCATCCTGCTGTTCAGCATCTATCTCGATTGGCTGCCATTCGTTTACCGCACCGACATCAACGCTACCGGCTGGCATTGGTACTGGGAACAGTTCAAACAGTCGGCGATGCCGGTGGCGGTGCTCGCCCTGTTGCAGGCGGCCTCCTGGACCCGTTATGTGCGCTCCTCGGTGCTCGAAGTAAGTCGGCTCGACTATGTCACCACCGCCCGCGCAAAGGGGCTTCCCGAGCGCATGGTCGTGATCAAGCATATCGTGCGCAATGCGTTGATCCCGGTCGTGACCCTGGTCGCACTCCAGATGCCGGCGACTGTTCGGGGGCGCCATCGTCACCGAGCAGATCTTTCGCATCCCCGGCATCGGATCGCTGCTGATCAGTTCGATCCTCGCCAACGACACGCCGGTCATTATGGCGGTGACGTTTGTGTTCGCCTGCCTGGTCATCCTGTTCAACCTGCTTGCCGACGTCCTCTATGGCTGGCTCGACCCTCGCATCGCCTACCGCTAGCCCGATGCCGGAAGGCATCGTCCTTGGCGAGCGGGCATCGCCCGCCGGCGAGATTTGGCGACGCTTTCGCCGGCACAAGCTGGCCGTCGCGAGCACCGTCATTCTGGCATTGATGGCGCTGGCGGTGGCATTCGGGCCGCTGCTGTGGCGAGTGCCGATCAACGACATCGATTTCGGCGCGCATCTCGAAGGCCCGTCGTGGAATCATCCATTCGGCACCGACGATCTCGGCCAGGATCTGCTCGCCCGCATGCTTTATGGCGGGCGCATATCGCTTGCGGTCGGACTGGCTGCCATGCTGGTGGCGGTCATTGTCGGGACGACCATCGGGGCGATTGCCGGCATGTCTCGCGGCAGTATCGATGCGGCGCTGATGTGGCTCACCGACCTGTTCCTGTCGCTGCCGCCATTGCCATTGCTGTTGCTGATTATTTACCTGTTTCGCGAGCCCTTGACGCAGCTGGTCGGGCTCGAGGCCGGCACCTTCATCCTGATCGTCGTGGTGATCGGCGGCTTTCGGTGGATGCAGGTGGCGCGGCTCGTGCGCGCGCAGTTTTTTTCGCTGCGCGAGAAGGAGTTCGTCGAAGCGGCGCGCGCTCTCGGCATGACCGGCTTGCGCCTGGTGATACGCCACATCCTGCCGAACTCGTTGGGGCCCATCATCGTCGCCGGTACGATCGACGTCGCCGCCGCCATCATTGCCGAATCGACCCTGTCCTTTCTCGGCCTCGGCTTCCCGCCCGACATTCCCACTTGGGGACGCATTCTGTTTGATGCCAAGGACTACCTCGACATCGCCCCGCACTGGGCGTTGTTCGCCGGCGGGGCGATTTTTCTCGCGGTTCTCTCGATCAACTTCATCGGCGACGGATTGCGCGACGCGATGGATCCCCGCACCCAGGCCTAGAAGTAATTGGGGCCTAGAGGCCATGGGCGGCGAAGAAGTGGCGCCAGCCGTCGTCGAGCGGTCGACCGTCGCGCAAAGCCCTGAGCAACCCGGGATCCACCTCCACGGCGGTGCCGCACGGCAGCGCGAGCCAGCGGATCTCCTCGGGTCCGTCGACGCGGCCACACAGGGCCCGGTTGAGATCGGCTACAGAGGCGTGTCCGGGCTCGGCGGGCATAATGTCCCCAGCGGCGCATAAGGTCAGTAGCGTCTTCAAATCCTCGGTTCTCGCGAGCCGACCCGCGTTCAATTCGGCGACGATTGCCCGAGCTGCCGGGCTGTCGTAGGTGAAGGATCCGGCAGGTGTCGTCATCGTATAGCGGATTGCCGGCACCGGGCGGGCCAGCACGAAGGTGCTCGAGAGGAGGCGCCCGCCCGCTCGCCGGGGCCGAGCTGCCGGTTGCCGCGGGCGAAGACGTCGCAGCGGAACCGTTGGTCGAGGTAGTAGTCGCGCACCAGCTCGCGGGCGTCAGGGTCCGTAATGGCCCCGAGCGTCTGGCGGGCTGCTTCGTCGAGCACCATCCAGTCGAAATTTTCGCTCAGTGTCGCGGAGCCGACCGGCTCGAGCCCGATCGTCGCCATGTCTCTTCTGACCTCGGTGACGTAGAGCGGCTGCCATGCGGCGGGCATGAACTCGTGGACGAGATAGGCCGGCGGATAGTCTTCCGGCCGCTCCTGCAATTCCTTGACGATGAAGCTCGCCGCCAATGACGCGACGCCGGCGCCGGCCAGAGTGCGGGCGAGCTCGGCGGCTGCGGCAAGGCGCCCGAAATTGTCGCCCGGTAATGTGCGGCCAAACTCTCTCAGCAGACCTTGGAACGGCAGATCGCGCGCCCAGCCCGGCATTGCGTTATAGCTGAGGTAGACGAGACCGCCCGGTTTGAGCCGGCGGTCGATGAACCGGCGCAGCGCGCACTGCACCTCGCGGCCGATCCAGGTGTAGACACCGTGCGCGACGATGTAATCGAACTGCGGCAATTCGAGATCGATCGCCGCGGCAAAATCGACGCCATGCAATTGCAGGTTCGGGATCGCCGCGGCCGCTGCCAGCCGGCGGGCATGATCGATGTGCACCGGCATCGCATCGATGCCGTGGAACACGCCCGCAGGATGGGTCGCGGCGAGGATTGCGGCGGTGACCCCCTGGCCGCAGCCGAGATCGCACCACGCGAACCCATTGCTCCTGGCAGGGGGCTCGATCCCGGCGACGAGCGCCACATGATCGAGCCAAGCCGGCGCCAGCATCGGTTTGAAGTCCCGCAAATACGGGATATCGGTCGCATAACCGTCATCTTCTCGCGCCATTGTTTATCGATATCACCCCGGAGCGCACGGAGACTACGGAGAAAGGATCAACCACGCGTCGCAGCCCCGCCTTTACCGGACCGCTCTCGGCCAAGTGAACGCGAACTACAACGCCGCCATCGAACAAAGCGGGAATAATTGCTATATTCGCCTGTGGAACGATTTGGTTGCGGCATCAACGCCCCTCGAGGAGGGCCGGTGGCAGAGGTCCAGGTAGTCGAACGAAAGCTCGCCGTGATCTTTGCGGCCGACATTGCCGAGTACAGCCGGCTGATGGGACTGGACGAGGTCGGCACGTTGCGGCGGCTGCAAGCCTACCGGACGATCCTCGATCGATTGATCGCCGCCCATCGCGGCCGGATCTTCAATACCGCCGGCGACAGTTTTGTCGCCGATTTTGCGAGTGCGGTCGATGCCGTCGAATGCGCCGTCGCGGTCCAGGACGCCATTGAAAAAGAAAACGAGGGTCGCCCGGCCGGCGAGCAGATGCGGTTCCGCATCGGCATCCATCTCGGAGACGTCCTCGTCGAGGGACCAAACCTGTTCGGCGACGGCGTCAACATCGCCGCCCGGTTGGAGGCGCTCGCAGAACCGGGCGGTATTTGCCTCTCCGGTGCGGTGCGCGACCAGATCGGCTCTCGCCTGCCTATCGGGCTGACCTCTCTCGGCGAGCAGCGGGTCAAGAATATTGCCGAGCCGGTGCGTGTCTTCAAGGTCGGCGGAGCGCCCGGCCGCAAGGTCGCCGCTGTCCGTCCGCCGCAGACGGGCGACGATCCGTGCCGTCATGCTGGTTCCAGCCGTCCTGGCGCTGATCGCGGCAGCGGGTGCGGCATGGTGGTTGTGGCCCGGCCGGAATTCCGAGCCGCGGCCGCTCCAGGCGGAGTCGACGAGCGCTCAGCCCTATTCGGCGCCGCGATTGTCGATTGTCGTGCTGCCCTTCGCCAATCTCAGCAACGATCCGCAACAGGAGTATTTCGCGGACGGCATCACCGAAGATCTGACGACCGACATCGCGCGCATCCAGGGCAGCCAGGTCCTCGCCCGAAACACCGCCTTCACCTACAAGGGCAAGCCGTTCGACGCCAAGCAAATCGGCCGCGAATTGGGCGTGCGCTACGTTCTGGAGGGAAGCGTCCAGCGATCCGGCAATCAGGTCCGGATCAACGTCCAGCTGGTCGATGCCGAAACCGGCGCGCATCTCTGGGCCGAGCGCTTCGACCGCAACATCAGCGACCTGTTCACCGTGCAGAACGAGATTACCGCGCGCATTGCGCGATCGCTGGAATCGCAACTCGCGATCGCAGAGGCCCGCCGCCCGACCGACAATCCCGACGCGCTCGATTATCTGCTGCGCGGCCGCGCCGTGCTGACGCGGCCGATCTCGAGGGAAAACAACGACGAGGCGGTAAAGCTTTTCGAGACCGCCTTGGCGCTCGACCCGAAAGCGGTCGATGCGGCTGCCTGGCTGTCGGTTGCGCTGACGGTCCGGGTGACCGACGAGCTCAGCACCGACCCGGATGCCGACCTGCAACGAGCGGAGCGGCTGGCCGAGCAGGCTCTGGCGGCATCGCCGGACAGCGCGCTCGCGCATTACGCAAAGGGCCAAGTGTTGCGTGCGCAGTCGCGGTGCCGGGAAGCCATTCCCGAGTTCGAGAGGGCGATCGCGCTCGATCCCAGCCGGGTGCCGGCTTATGCCCATGTCGGCTGGTGCAAGTTTCTGACCGGCTCTGTGGACGAGGCGATCCCCTATTTCGAGCAGGCAATCCGCCTCAGCCCCTATGGACCCGGCATTGCCCCATGGTACGGCCGGCTGGGTGTCATGCAGCTGCTGCAAGGGCATACCGACCGGGCGCTCGTCTGGCTCGAAAAAGCCAATGGTGAGAACCCGCGCTTGGCCTTTGTGCACGCCTATCTTGCGGCGGGGTATGCGCTCGAAGGCGACACCGAGCGGGCCCGAACAGAGCTCGCCGAGGCACAGCGATTGAGCAAGGGCTATTCTAGCCTGGCGAACGTCGAGAAATCGACCTGGTACGACGAACCAAAGATCCGCGCGTTGGCCGAAGCCACCTATTTCCCGGGTCTGCGCCGGGCCGGCATGCCGGAAGGGTGAGGCGACATGCACACGATATCGAGGCTCGCTGTCGCGTCCGTTTTGCTGATGGCGCCGGTCGGCGCCATGGCGCAGGGGGCGGCCGTGCGCCAGGCCTGCGGGCCGGAGCTCCAACAGCATTGCGCCGGGATTGAACCCGGCGAGGGACGGCTGCGGACCTGCGTCAAAGAAAATTTCACCGCCTTCTCGGAGCCCTGCAAGCAAGCCATGCTGAGCAGCGTGGCGGTGGTCAGGGCCTGCAAAGCGGATGTCCAGCGGACGTGTCCAAGTGTTCAGCCCGGCGGCGGCCGCATCCAGGCCTGCATGAAAGACCATTTCGCCGAGTACTCCGAGCCCTGCAAGCAGGCGATCATCACCGCCAAGTTCGGCACTCGCTAGCCAAGGGCATTGCCGGACAGCAAACAATGAACTGCGCGGCCGGCACATCTGAAGCGCGCGGCCTCTCACCCCAGCCCCCTTTCCGCGAGCGGGTGTGAGCGGGGAGGAGGAGCGGGAGCTGCGCGGCCGCCGGATCTCAGCCGCTTTGCGCTACTCACGGTAGAACCCGTCGCAAACCAGCGCTACTCTTTTTTTACAGAAGAAATACAACACGAAGCCCGCGACTACGGCCGACCGCCGAGGGACCGGAGTGCGTCGGCCACGCCGCTCGGCATTTCCACCAAATAAAGATACCAGCATTTCTGTCATCTACAAATGCCGCGGGGTGGGCGGCGAAATTGGCGGACCGAGTTCGGCAAATGCAACCCCTTGCCGCACCCCTGTTCCGCCTGTTTTATCAGGTCGAGATCAGGTATTCTTAGCTCCTTCAGTTGACGATTTCGCGGCGTATCGCGTCTACGGATCTCGCAAGAATACACCGAAACTATGGCGCAGTTATGGTGCAACTTCGCGGTCACTCCTCCGGCACGCCGGTTTTGCGCAGGCCCGCGAGATAGGTCGTTTCGAACCCGGTGTGGATCGGCGGCGGCACGACGGGGCCGGTAACGCCGAGAATCGCGAGGTCGAGCGGTGGCCGTCCGTCGAGCTCATCAATCGCGAGGGTTTTGCGGCGCGGATAATCCTTGTCGGCTCACTAGTAGAAATAGCCAATGCGGAACCGCGCCAAACGGTGCTCGCGGGCGAGATCCCAATCGGCGCGAATTCCCCAAATTTCGCCCACCATACCGCAGTTGCGCCATCCTCGGCATCACCCGAGCAACTGTGCTTTTCGTGCCTTCGGAAGGGCCAACGCCGCGATTAGGGGCCGCCAAGTTACGTCGCCTTAGGTAGAGTCGGGATGTGGCGCGGTGGTGTTAGGTCGACCATGTCGGTTGCCGCCCCTTTCGTCTGGCGGTGCCTTAGTGGGTCGGCCATAACTCCGTTTCCACACCCCGCTCATCGAACGCAGCAGGCGGATTTCCCGCACTGCGCTCTCGGACAAGACCTCACGCCTTCACCCACGACGGGCCGCGGCCGAGCCGGGTCAGACGTACGAGCCTGAAGTACCCGTAGAGGTGCGAGAGTGGATAGCTCCCGCGCTTGCGTCGCCTGCCCTTGTGCTTGAACCGCAACCACCGGCGCAACCGCACAGCCACGTATGTGTCGAGCGCGCGATACGCCTTGCTGGTGGAGCCGACACTGAAGTAATTGGCCCACCCGCGGAGCACGCGGTTCAACTTGTCTACGAGCTCTGTGGTGTCTTGCCAGGTACGCGCGCGGACGGTCAGCGCGTGGACGGTTTCGACCATGCGCTGGATGCTCTTCTTTGACGGTCGCAGAGCCAAGCGGGCCTGGCCCGTCGTTGGAGAGTACATTCGTCCGAACGTGAAGCCCAAGAAGTCGAACTCGCCTTCCGGGACCTTGCAGATCTGTGTCTTGTCCTCGTTCACTGTCAGCTTCAGCTTACCCATGATTTCGCGCAGGCGATGCAGCGCCGCTTCGGCGTTGCCCCTGCGGCACAAGATCACGAGGTCATCGGCATAGGTGACAAGGCGAGTACCGAGACTTCGCTCAAGGCCGAGCTTCTTCCACCCCAGCACAAACCGGCGCATGTAGATGTTCGCCAGTAGTGGTGAGCTCACTCCCCGAACGCAAAAGGTAACTGTCATCGCCGACCCGGAGTTTGCCGTTTGACGGTAGCGGCGGGGCGAGCGTTGGTGCTTGGGTCGGGATCGAGTGCCGGATCGTGATGGTGTCATTGTCGACCCAGACTTCCTTGACCAGCAGACGGACGACTTTCTGCCGCTCAGGGATTTCCAGCGTTTCCGCCGACTGGCGTAGCCGCTGGAGAAACGCGGTCAGGGTTTCGGCCAGCCGGAGGAACGACATACGGTCGGCGGCCTGATCGAGGATCGCCTGACGTTCAGCCCGCATTGACTCCTCGCGGGCGCGCAGTTCCGGCATCCGACGGCGCAGTTCGTCGAGGGACAGGAGATCTTCCTGGTAGGCCGTCAGCAACCGTTCCATGCTTTTCCTGATCCGGGTCAGCTCGCGTTCGAGGGCTTCTTGCCTCCGCTTTGTCGGTTCCGCGGCGCGGGCTGCATCAAGGCGCCGATCGAGTTCGGCCTGGATGAGCGTTCGGTCTTCAATCAGGTGAATAACTTCCTGCCACACGATCTGGTCGAGCAGGTCTTGACGGATCGGCCGGCTGTCGCATACCGGCCCGCCGAGATGGCGCCAAGCGTCGGAGCCGAGGCAGCGGTAGTAATGGATTTTGCGCGCGGAGGTACGGGCCGACGTCCGCGACAGCGCATAGCCGCATTTGCGGCAGGATACCAATCCTTGGACGATGCTGGGCTCGATGGTTCGGCCGGGTGCGAAGCGCCTGTCATGTTGGCGTCTCCTCAGGCGATCTTCTCAGGCAGCGGAAACCATCCGACGAAGCGCTCGAACAGCGCGCGGTCCCCGGCGAGCGTCAGCTCGCCGCTCGCCTCGGCATCTAAAACCGGCCGTCCACCATAAACGACTGAAGCGAGCGAGATCGGGTTGGTTGAAAGCACCAGCGCACATCCTTCAGGCTCGCCGCGCCGGGTGCGAATGCCCTCGGGGCCGAAATCGACCACAAAAGTTTCGTCCCCGAAACGGAAGCCGATCGTCGTCGCTTCGCCATTCGCTACCTCGCGGGAATACATCGTCCGGAACGACATCATGATCGACGCAGCCGACAGCGGCAGCGTCGGATCATGCAGCGGAGAGCGTGTTGCCCAACGCCCCAGTTCCTGCAATATGATTTCGGCCTCATAGCCCCAGGGGGTCAGCTCATAGATTTGGACGGATGCCGGCGGCGGCAGCTTTCGCCGTTGAATGATGCCGACGCGCTCCAGACCTTGGAGCCGCCGCGCGAGGATATTCGCGCTGACGCCGGGCAGGCCAGACCGCAGATCGGAGAAGCGCCGCCCCCCGAACATCAGCTCGCGCACGATCAGGAGTGACCAGCGCCCACCGACCAGCTCGAGGGCCAGCGCAGTACCGCAAGCATCGTCATACCAGCGTTTCCTGAGGGCTATTGCTACTGAGATTATTTTTTGTGACCTCATAGTTGCTTTTTGTAACTCGTAGGCATATGAACGTCAAACTCACAGTCGCTGAGGATACCCGCCCCGGAAAGGAGCCGACCCATGTCCAAGATGATTTTCGTGAATCTGGCGGTCACCGACGTCGAAAAATCGGCCGCCTTTTATGAAGCCGTCGGCTTCACCAGGGACCAGCGCTTCTCCCGGCCGGGAAGCGCGGCGGCAATGAATTGGTCGGACACGATCGTCTTCATGCTCCTCAGTCGCGCACACTTCGCCGATTTCACCTCCAAGACGATCATCGACGCGCGCTCCTCGATCGAGGCGCTGCTCTGCCTATCGCGCGACAGCCGTGCGGAGGTCGATGCGATCGTCGAGGCTGCACGCGCGGCGGGCGGCAAGGTCGACCCCTGCCCTACGCAAGACTATGGTTTCATGTATGGCCGCAGCTTCGAGGACCTCGACGGCCATGTCTTCGAGCCGATGTGGATGGATCTCGATGCCGCGCTGGCCGCGATGGGCAGCCAGCGGACCGACGCCGCCTGATCCTTTGCTTGATTGTGACCCAGCTTGTTGCATCCACGACGCCCGAACGTTCCGTTGCATCCCGGCCAGTCTGGGACGGGGCGCCATTCAGGTCTCCTGATACAGCCGCTTTTTAGGAGGAAAATCCCATGTCTGACATCACCCCCTGTCTCTGGTTCGACGGCAAAGCCGAAGAGGCCGCCAATTTCTACGCCTCGCTGTTTCCGGACAGCCACGTCGATGCCGTCCATCGCGCTCCGAGTGACTACCCGTCGGGGAAGGCAGGTCACGTGCTGATGGTCGAGTTCACGCTGATGGGTCGGCCGTTCACCGGCCTGAATGGCGGACCACAATTCCGGTTCAATGAGGCGATCTCGTTCCAGATACCCGTGGAGACGCAGGCCGAAGTCGACCGCTTCACCGGCGCGCTCTCGGCAGTGCCCGAGGCGGAGCAATGCGGATGGGTCAAAGACCGCTTCGGCGTTTCGTGGCAGATCGTTCCGCGCCAGCTCATCAGGCTGATCGGCGATGGCGATCCCGCGCGGGCGAGACGCGCGTTCGGCGCGATGATGCAAATGAAGCGTATCGACATCGCCGCGCTCGAGCGCGGCGCCGATGGCCTCGCCTGAACCGTCGGCAAAGGAGGTACTTATGCCTGTCGATCCCAATGCCCCGGTCCGCATCAGCGCGTTCAGCTGGGTGCCGCCCTTTGCCCAGGGGCAGGTCCGCGACCTCCGCCCGCGCTGGGCGCTCGAAGAAGCCGGCATCGCCTATGCCGTGCGCAAGCTCGACGCGAGCGCGGAACGTCCCGCCGATTATTATGAGGAACAGCCCTTCGGTCAGGTGCCGAGCTACCGTGACGACACTGTCTTGCTGTTTGAGAGCGGCGCGATCGTGCTCCATATCGGCCGCGACTGCGAGACCTTGCTGCCTGACGATCCAGCCGCCCGGGCGCGCGCGACCGCGTGGCTGATCGCCGCGCTCAACAGCGTCGAACCTTATATGATGCAGCTCGCGACAATCGATGTCTTCGCCGCTGGCGAGGAATGGGCCAAGCTGCGCCGCCCCGGCGTCATCGAGATGATCGAGAAGCGGCTGTCGCGCCTGTCCGACGCACTGGGCGACAAGGCCTATCTCGACGGCGGCCGCTTCACGGCTGGCGATCTTATGATGACCACAGTGCTGCGGATCATCGACGGCAAGGGACTCCTCGACCGGTATTCGAACCTCGTCGCCTACAAGGCACGGTGTCAGGCGCGTCCGCCATTCCAGGCCGCGCTCGCCGCGCAGATCGCCGATTTCGAAAAGCGCGAACCAGTATCACTCTGAATCTGAATGCTATCCGAGAGAAATGACACGACTTATATCGATGGTTTCGTGGCGGCCGTGCCGCAAGAGAGTAAGCGGGCCTACCTCGATCAGGCGCGCGAGGCTTTGAGCCTGTTCAAGGATCATGGCGAAACACGGATGGTCGAGAATTGGGGTGGCGCCGTGCCGGTGGGCAAGGTCACCGATTTCCACTAAGCTGTACAGAAGCGAGACGGCGAAGCCGTTTTGTTCACTTGGGTCGCATGGCGGTCGAAGGACGTGCGCAACGTCGGCATGAAAGTTCTGGAGCAGGATGACCGGATGAAGACGCTCGTCATGCCATTCGATAGCCGGCGCATGATCTATGGAGGATTCGCCACGGTCCTTGACGTTTAGCAGCCTCATCCGGCGGCGCGAGGCCTGTGTGCCAGGGCAAATCTTTACCAGGCGTCTGACGCGGCACCCAAAGTAGTTCTGTAATCTTGATTCGGCTGCGGTGGCTCCTGCACACTGTTTGCCTATCGACGCAGTAAAACAGTGCTAACTTCTGTTAAGATGTTTGGGTTTCGGAAAGACCGTCGCAAACTCCGCATGATTGGACGGTCTTCTCCAAAGGTAATTTACGGCTTTTGTAAAGCATTATCAAAACGCCGTCACGGGCGAATTTCAGATATGCCGGCGCCAGGCAAAGCTCGACGTAATCCCTGGCATGACCGTTCGCAGGCTGATCGGTCGTATCCGAGCGCGGAAGTTCGACGCATGAAGAATGTCCGCTAGCGTCGGCTAGGCCGATTTACTGACCCGCATCCGATGGCGGCTTTCGTTAAGGGTTTTCGGATGCCTGCCGGGCGCAGGCGCGAGGGGATGCACGGAGGCAGGCGTCCGAAAAGCCTCGAGGGAGGAAACCGCGGGGGAGTTCGCACCGGCGGTGGTGTCCGGCTATGGAGATTTAGCGCCGGTGTTTGATCTGATTTTTCACTTTCGAACGGGAACGGCGGCTGAGCGAGTGCCGCGACCGTGGTTTTGGGCACCGCGGGTGCAACCGAAACGGTGATGTCGCACTGAATGATCTGGGTTTTGGCGGTGGAAGGCGGCGTTGACGATTGCCGTTGACCGCGCGTTTGGCGCGGCCGGTGAGATGTCGGCGCGGGAGCGGCGCAGTGACGAGGGATGGCGACAGGAGCGTATTGGTCACGAGGTGTCGAGCCGGATTGCCGGGAGGGGCGAAAGCTGGGGCTGGCAGCCGGGTTCGAAGGTCTCGACAATGATCATGCGCCCGCCGCAGCAAGGACAAGTGTCCCACGGTTGGTTTTCGTGAGCACCCGTGGCGTTATCGCTCTCGCTGCTCGACGGGGCTGGGTCGGGTGCGCCGAGGAGCCGGCGGGCCAATGCGATATTGGCGGCCCGGTTGGCATTGGCGAAGAGGCCATAGTGACGGATGCGATGGAACCCGTCGGGCAGGACGTGGATCAGGAAGCGGCGGATGAACTGGTCGGCGTCGAGCGTCATAAGCTTGTAGCGGGTGTCCGCCTTGGCCCGGTAATCCTTCCATCTGAATGTCACGCGCTCGCCGTCGAAGGCGACGAGCCGGCTATTGGCAATAGCGATCCGGTGCGTGTAGCGGGACAGGTAGGCGAGCACAGCGCCGGGTCCGCCAAAAGGCCGCTTGGCATAGACTACCCATTCGTACTTGCGCAGTGCGGCGAGGTGAGCTTTGAAGGCGGCAGGCTCGGCCAGGGCGGCCTGATCGGCGAAAAACTCCAATCGACCGGCCTGGTGCGCGGCGGTCAGCCTTTCGAGGAACAGGCGCCGGAACGAGCCGCGAGAGCACCCGGACCGACAGAAAGAAACTCGGTCGGCAGGCAATCCAATGTTGACCGTCGAGCGAGAAGCCGCTGCCCGGTACGATGATATGGGCGTGCGGATGGTGGGTCAGTGCCGATCCCCAGGTGTGCAGCACGGCGGTAAGCCCAATGCGGGCGCCGAGGTGCTTGGGGTCTGCCGCAATGGTGATCAGGGTCTCGGCGGCGGTCTTGAGCAACAGGTCATAGACGACCGCCTTGTTCTGATAGGCGATGTCGGCGATCGGTCCCGGCAGGGTGAAGACAACATGGAAATAGGGCACGGGCAGCAGTTCGCCCTGGCGGTCGGCGAGCCACTCTCTGGCAGCGGCGGCTTGGCACTTCGGGCAGTGCCGGTTGCGGCAGGAGTTGTAGGAAATGCGCAGGTGCGCGCAGGCCTCGCAGCGTTCGACATGGCCGCCCAGCGCCACCGTTCGGCAGCGCTCGATCGCCGACATGATCTTGAGTTGGCCGAGGCTCACGTGACCGGCGTGGGACGCACGCCAAGCCGGCCCGCGGCGGCGCAAGATGTCCGCCACCTCGACCGCCGGCCGTGACAACGGCGGCGCGTCAGCCGGGCATCTTCAGCAGTACATCGAGCGGGCTCGTCACCTCGCCGATCGCGCTGATGGCGACGCGGGTATAGAGCGCCGTCGTGTCGAGCTTCTGGTGTCCGAGGAGGACCTGGATGACCTGGATATCGGTCTTCTGCTCCAGGAGATGCGTGGCGAAACTGTGCCGCAGGGTATGAACACCGACACGCTTGGTAATGCCGGCACGTGTTGCCGCCAGACGAACGAGCCGGTGGAGCTGGCGCGCACTCATGTGCTGTCCGCGGTAGCCAGGAAACAGCCAGGGCTGGCCGGGAGCCATCCATCCGTTCTTGCGCGCGACGCGCCACCAGTCGCGCAACAGCTCGAGAAGGTGGGGCGAGAGAATGACATACCGATCCTTGTTGCCCCCCGCTTTCGCGAGGGCAGGCTCTTGCCCTGTTCGAGCCGGATGACCATGCGGTCACTGTCAATATCGGTGAGCTTCAGCGATACGACCTCTGATGACCGCAGGCCGGTGGCATAAGTCAGGCTCAGGGCCGCCTTGTGCTTGATGTTCGTCGCCGATGCGAGAAGCCGGCCGACCTCTTCCGGGCTGAGAACAACGGGCAGGCGGCGCGGCTCGCGGACCGACACGACCGCGTCGGCAAGATCGCCGCGCTTCAGCGTGACCTTGAAGAAGAACCGCAGGGCAGTGGCACTGACGTTGACGGTCGGCACCGTCGTTCCGATCGACGCCAGCCACAACTGATAGCGATGGACATCCTCGGCGGTGGCCTTGTCGGCAGACCGGCCCAGGAAATCGGCAAACCTTTTGACGTGGCGGATATAGTGGTGCTGAGTCTTGGGGCCGAGCCGGCGGATCGCCATGTCCTCGATCAGTCGCCGGCGTAACGGACTGATGGCCTTGTCGGTCATTGGGGGCTCCGGTCTTGGGTGAGGTTCTAGGCCCCTCAATCTCAAGACAGGACGCCTGGCTCCCGCTACTCCCCGAACTCTCTTCTCGCTACAAGTTACCGCGAGAGCGGTTTAGTCCTTCGGCGCCTTGCTGACGCTTCGTTCATCGCGCCTCGCGGGACCGAGACCAGACCGGCGCCATCATCGCCACCGACGCGATTATGCGGCCGTCCGGGAGCTGGTGGCCGCTGTGTTTGCCGAAGGGATCGAAGAGACGGTGCGGAAGACTGTGGACGCGGTTTCGGTCGCTCGGTGAGCTCGTTGCGAAGCTCGGGGCTAGACAGGAGCGTCACCAGTCGCCAGCTGCCGGACGCAACCGACCCGGGCTACCTCATTAATCTTGCGACCCGCAGAGGTCGGCCGGCGGATCGTCCTCGGAGATCCGATCCAGGAAATGGTGAAGCTGCTTCCCGAGCGAGGCGAGTTGGGTGCGTGACGAGGTGTTGCATTGTTACGGTATTCCGGGACGGGTTAAAAGTCGCTGGGGTTCCGCGGCACCGGTAAACGACGGAAGTTGACCTGCGTCGACAGCGCCTCGTTCGTGCGCAGCGAGCGATAGTTCATCGCGCCCAGCACATGATCGATTGTAACGCCGTTTTCCGAGAGTGGAAGCAGCACAGCGCGATAACGGATGCCCACGCCCCGAAGCGTCGCCATGCCCTCGATCATCAGTCCGCGGCGCGACGAGACCACTTGTGGCACACGCGACAGGAGCGTACCGGCGAGCGTGTCGGTGGAGCAAAGAGCGACCGCGAGGTTCACTCCGACCACGACGAAATGCGAGAGCTCGATCGACCATTCCACCGCGATCAGCAGGCAATTCGCCCCATCCTCTCCCCGCAGCCAGGGGTCGATTTCTTCGCGGCGGGGAAAGCGCCCGCCGTGCGCTATCTCCGTCCAATTGCGCAACACCCGCCAGACCAGCCGACGCTCTTCTCTCATCCTCTGGTCCGCCTTACCTTGCTAATTTACAGCAGCACAGGCTGTCCGACGTGACACCGGCCCTCGTCGCGATTATGGCGATCGTCGTTTCGATCCGGGTGACCCTCGTACCTTCCGCTCTGATGCGGCGATCAACCTCGAACTCGGACGGCTCGGCCCGGACGCACGGCGCCGTTACAGAGGGATGACGGATCGCGAGCGCCGCGAGTTTGACGGTCGGCTGGCAGAGGATGCACAGCGTCGCTACGAACGCATGACCGGGTACGATCGGGGCTCTCCAGCCCGGTGCGATAATCGCGCCAATACCGCTCCTCTGCCGGCCGATTGTTTCGGCGCGCTTGATCCTCAAGGATACAAGGATACTGGACAACACGGGTTTAGACGCGCGCCTCCATCTGCCGCTGGTTGGGCCTCGCACACGACACGCGCTCGGAGCGGGCCTCTCGTTCTCATCACAGTGATGCCGGCTTTGGTATTCGGGACAATTGCGGTAATTCTTGGGAAAAATCTCCCTGATGTTGGCGCAGCTGAAAGGGTGCCAAGCCAACGCTTGGCTGGCCGATTGGTGTCAGTGAGGAGTTTTTTCTCCTCAGTCCAAGCGGGGCGGCAACACCTCTTTTGCAAGCAATTTTCGCACTCGCGATTAGCGCGCGAGGCGCTGCACTATGTCGATCAACTCGCGGTGTGCGGCGCTGGTCGGATCGCGCAATTCGGCTCCCGAGTGCTCGTCTGTAAGCCGGCTCAGGCGCAACAGCTCGCGCAGGCGTTGTCGCCGATTGAGTTGCAGATCCGACGGCCGGCGGGTGAACAGGAGCCGCCGCATTTCGCCCGGGCCGAAAAGATGGCTGAATTCCGATGCTGTCACATAGATCAAGAAGAGAACGAGGATCCATAGGGAGATGGCGGAAAAACGGTGCCATGAGAAGGTCGTGATCAAATAAGCGATGAAGTCGCCCGGCGGATTGCCCTCGAGCGCGAAGTAGACGAGCCGCTCGAGCAGGCGCGCCAAAAACACGACAACCCAGTAAAACGCGATCTTGAACAGGATGGGTTGGATCAGCGGCGCCCGATCGTAGCGTCTCAATAACGCGATCTTGTTGGCGACAAGCACCGCTTTGCCGACAACCAGTGCGGCCACCGTGGCGAGCATGAAGTTGCTGACGGCGACGAGATATTGGGCGACAAGCAGATTTGTTGTCAGTACGATAAAATTGAAGCCGACAAAGAAGAAGATCGTCGGCGGCAACGCTTCCCGCACCTCGTGCAGAAGCCGGGCGCCGATCCGACGTGCAATCCCGTCAGAAATCTCGGTCGGCTCGGCCAGACGGCTGTCATTATATGTGATGGGCTTTGTCCTCATGTGATTGGTCCTGTATGACGCTCACTGGGCGGGTATCGTGACGACGGGAGCCGACCCCTTCACTCCCGTATCAGCGATCGAAAACAGCAGCATAATGATCGCGAATGTGTTCTTGGATTGGATGTCGGTGTCAGCGATCCAGAACCATCTTCTGTCGTACTGCACGGCAACGTAGGCATTTTGCGGTGGCGTATCCGTGACCAGGACCCGCAAAGGCGGACCGCTCAGCGCTCCCGCCGCCTGAGCGTCGACCAGCCCTGGCGTAGCCTTCCCTTGCACGACGTCTGACTCCGGCACGCGCACGATTGCGGCGAATTCGAGCATGATCTGCAGCATCGAACGCGTCATCATGTCGATCTCGTCGTCTCTTCCCGAGTAGCCGCCATAATTGACTTTGAGTTCCCGTAGGTCGGGCTTTATCCCAAGGATACTCTTTAATCCCCTACCCCTCTCTGCGAGCTGCGGATCCTTGCTCGGTCCGAAGATGAGCACGGAACTCTCGGCACTGTCCTTAGGACGCTCGATGCGGATCTGGATAGCGCCGGCGAGCTGACCCTCGCGCATGAGCTCAACGAGACGGGTAAATTTTGGGTCGGCCGGGCGCCGGAGCCGGTTCGAACTCGTTGTTGAGACCATTGATCGAATTCAACATTATCGGCATGATGCGGTCTGCAGAGTAACCCGACTGGAGCATGAACAGGATCGAACTCGGCGGCACTGGCGTCATCAGCCTCTTCAAGAAATCGACCCCGGTGAGCGGTGAATAAATCACTGTAGGTCGGTCAGTATAGGTGCCCGCTGCGTTCGCGCTGCCACTTGCCGCGAAAGGACCGACGAGGGCCGCATTGAAGTTCCCTGCCGTGAAGCTCCCGCCAATCGCGCTTTGGAGTTGGTAGCCGGCAATCACCTGAGCGACCTCGAGAAAGATCGGCATATCCGCATAACGCAGCTTGACTATGTTGAGGAGGGTCTGCTCCTTCCAGGAATTACCGATCGCGCTGGCATAGTCGATCCTGTCGTGCGGTACTGTTCCCGGCCCGATGCTGGTGCACGCCGCTAGCAGGGATGTCAAAACAGCGGCGGCAAGTCCTCGGGGCATAGCTATTCTATATTGCTCGCAGCTCGAACACGTTGAAGTGCCAAGGGGCGTGATCAATGTAGAGGCCGTTATCAAGGACGTCGGCTGCCATCGCGATCGTAAACCTCGGTCCCCATCAGATCGGTCAAGCGGACTTGCTTGCCGCGGAATTCTGGGAAAGGCACCGGCAATTGGCATTGCGCCTGGTTTCCGGCGTAATTAACCACGACGACATGGCGGCTGCCGTCCTTGCCAGCCCAGGCGTAGGCGACAAAGCCGCCCGAAGTCCAGTTGCCGGACCAGGCCAGCGCCGGCTGGATCTGCGACCACTTGCCGTCCCGAAAGGCGCCGGTTTTTAGGACCTCCAACAGCTTGAAGTAAAAGCAGGTGATCTCAGGATTTGGCGGCTCGATCGGGCCGCGGCCGAGATGGGTCGGTACCCGCACTTGCGCGCCCTCGAATTGACCCTGATGGAAGAAGCGCAGGCCTGGAGCGAGATAGGTAATGACCGCCGC
>CAVOHI010000029.1:0-137643 GCA_963695605.1 uncultured Alphaproteobacteria bacterium
CGTCAATCACCGAAGAGCTTGCTGAGGATGGCACCGCCATTGGCCCAGAACACCAGCGCCACACCCATCAGCGAGCCTCCGGCGACCACGCCCGACGCTACCGGCAAGGTGAACTCTTCGGCGACCTTCGGTTCGCGCCTCTCGACCAGGAGCGCAACGAGGGCCCCCAGGAAGAACAAAAGCCCGTAGTACCAGTTGAACACCCAAGCGAGCCCGAACGCCGACGCCGAGGGTAGATACTCCTGGTATTTCGGGAGCAAAACAGGCGCGAGGGTGAGCACCACTCCCACGACACCGCCGGCAAATATCAGCCACAGCTTGACAGCTTCAAGCGACGACAGACCTTGACCGAGCGCGATCGCAACAGCGGACCAGGTCTGGGCGGCAGGCGCTGGGAACTGGTCGGTGCCGAGCACCTGCGGGTTGGGCACCAGCACTGCAAACGTGAGCACGCTGACGATGGTACCGACAAAGATGCCTGCGAACTGCGCAAGAAACTGCTGACGGGGGTTCGCGCCAAGCAGGTAGCCGCTCTTCAAGTCGGTGAGCAGGTCGGCCGCTGAAGTCGCCGCACCGGCCGTGATATTGGCGCTCATCAAGTTGACATTGACGTTGCCCGGGCTTAGCGCGCCGAAGGCGAGCTGGGTGACTTTACCCATTGCGCCGACTGGCGTCGTATCGGTCTCGCCCGTCACGCGACAGGCGACCAGCGCCAGTAAGAATGACAACGCCACCGCAATAGCACTTTGCCAAACAGGCATACCGAAGCTCGCGTGCCCGAGCCAGGCAAGTGCAACAAGCGACACGATCTGGCCGACGGCAAACCAGCTCATTGGCGCCTCGATGCGACTGCGTTCGCTCGCAGCCGCTGAGCGGAAGGAAAGCATTTGTCCCGAGGTCGCGGAACGCTCTCAATGCCGAGCGCCAGCTCAGCGCGAAATTCAACAGCCCAGCGGCCACCATGCAGGACGCGCCGAACCAGAGCGTCCACTGCACGATGGCGGCAAAGCCGGCGCCTTCGATGACGCCGTTGGTCTGGAGGATCGGCACGACCACCGCCCAACACAACGTGCCCGAGACGAGCATGGTGGCGCAGACCCGCATGCCGATGATGGCGCCGGCGGCGACAAATATGAAATCCCAGGAAAAGATGACGGTGCGGCCCGACCAGGCTGCGTAGTGACTGCCGAGGAGCCACTTCTGCAGGCTTATCAGAAGGGCCTCGCTTGAAAAGCGTTCGAGGCTCGCGCTGATCGTCGACAGCCCCTCCGCCCAGAACTTGTCGATTGCAGCAATGAGCCCGGCGAGACCGAGTGCCTTGGCCGCGCGCAGACCCCGCGAGCTTTTGGCATGCAGCGCGCGCAAAGTTTCAGCCGCCGCGATGCCGGAAGGGAAGCGCAGCTGCTCGATATTGATCATCTGCCGCTTCATCGGAATGGCCATGGTCACCCCGAGCACGGCGATAAAGAACACCCAGGCCAGCATGAGCGGCACAGACATCGACTGGTGATTGATGATGATGTAGGCGGCAAAGGCCGATATCAGGGTGCCGCCGGTGGAGTAGCCGGCGGAACTGGCCGTTGACTGCATGCAGTTGTTTTCAAGGATGGTCATCGGCGTGCGCGCGATGCCGACTTTGAGCAAGCTCGTCCAGATCGCATACGACAAGATGCTGGCAGTAATGGCGACGCCAAAGCCCCAGCCGGCCTTGAGCCCGATATAGAGGTTGGTCAGCGACAACACGGCTCCCAAGCATGAGCCCATCAGCACGGCGCGCCACGTCAATTGCGCCATGCTGTCCCCGTGACCGCGGTAGACCTGTTCGTACCACTGTCGCTCGATCTCTTCGGACGTGCCTTTGAAGCCGGCGACCGGCAGCGGCTGGTCCGCCTCCCCAGTAGCTCCAAAAGACAAATCCATCGGGAGTGTTAAACGTCGGCGGGCAGGTTGGGGCATGGGACGGTAATCTTGTGCGTTTAAAGTCGAAGCCAGTCGAGGCTGTCCGAGAAGTTCACGTGACTTTCTTCCTTGGCAAGCCGCAAATCCGCCGGCTGGCTCTTTCCGGGAACTACATCGGCGGCGCGAGGAGCGGCGCAAGGGCCGGGGTACACTGATGGAATCGGTCTGCAAGCTCGCTTTGGGCGATGCTGAGCATTTCCTCGCAGGCCCTTGTACGCCAGCTGTCCGCCCATTCATGCCGTTCGGCCAAACGCCGCGCGTGGGCCTCGCGCTCTGCGAGGCTGGCCATGTCTGCCGCCGTTCAATGTCTCCGACATTGCGATGCTGCGATGCTGAAACGTCAGAGCGGGCCACGGCCAAAAGCCTCCGGGAGGAAGGCAGCCGCGATCACCCGCTGAAAGTTCGGGCCGGAGCGCTCGCGTAGTTGCCCCGGCCCGACTTTTTTGTGCGGCCTGACCTCCAACCGGCCCTCCCGGCACCTGTAGCGCCCAGACGCTTGGTCCCACGCGACCGGCCGGTGTCGACGTAAAGCCGCCGGTCGAGGGCGCACCCTCAGCCGAGAGAAGGTTGTCATCTGGCGAACGTCAGCTTAGGAGAGTGGGCGCCACGGTCGCGCGCTGCGCGCGATGCATTGCCGGGTGATCGGAGCGAGGCAATGAGCAACAGCGTTTCCGGGGAAGCCAAGGCTGTCGTCCGCCGGAATACCGAAGAAGTGCAAAGCAAAGGAAATTTCGACGTCTTCGAGGAACTCTTCGATGAAGACTTCGTCGACCATACGCCGCAACCCAACATGACCCCTGACAAGCCCGGCGTGCGTAGCCTCTACAAGGCACTTCGGATGAGCTTCCCAGACTTCCACGTAGTCATCCATTGGCAAACTGCTGATGGCGAGATCGTAACGACCTTCAAGACCTATCACGGGACGCACCAGGGGACGTTCCTTGGCATAGCGCCAACCGGCCGCAAGATCCATTTCGAGACCGTGGACGCCATGCGCGTGCATGAAGGGAAGATCATTGAGCACTGGGGCGTTGCGAATCTGTACTCGCTTATGCAGCAGCTCGGAGCTCTGCCGTCAGACGCGCGGGCCTGAGTGGCGGTGATCATCTACCGGCATGGCGGCGCCTGACGTGGGGCATGAGCGCTGAATGAAGCGGAACGACCGCTACTTGCGCGAAGCAGACCGCTGGTGTCGACGTAAACCGGACATCGCGGATAGTGATAGCGCAATGTCGCGCTGAGGTTTCCGTCGGCTGCCACCGCCGCCGACCGGTGATCGTCGGGAGCTAGCCAATGCGGCCCGCTTGGTTCGACGAGATAGCGCGGAATGAAAAGGTGCTTGGGTCGAGTAAGCACGTAGCGCTCGCGATTACCCCGTCCGGCAGCGAGCCGAGGAAAACTATCAGTTGTTGCACGTCATCCCAGAGGCCTTGCCAGGCCACAGCCGGGGTGGGTGTCTACGTCTCGGGTGCTAGGTATTATACCTGAGCGTTGGACCCATTGTCCGTGGCCCCGGACGCGATAAGGTTTCATCTGGCATGTTTGTACCGGCGGAGGAAAGGGCAATGTGGAAACCAATCACGTTCACCGGCGCAGCACTCGCGCTGTCCGCGGCATGCATCCTGTCGCCGTTGCGCGTCAAAGAGGCGGTGGCGCAATCCGCACTGCCGTACATCAACTCGGTCGACATTGACGTTGCATCTTCCCAAATCGACGCCTACTTGGCCGCGCTAAAGGAGAATGGGGCCGCCTCCGTGCACGAGCCGGGCTGCCGTACGTTCAACATCGCGGTGTCGCAAAAGGATCCGAACCATGTGTTCGTATTCGAGGTCTACGATAATGCCGCAGCTTTTGACGCGCACTTACAGACCGATCACTTCAAGAAATACGGGGCGACCACCAAGGACATGGTCGCCAAGCGCGACCCCCATCCGCTCTCGCTAGTCGCTGCCTACGCTAAAGGTAAGTGATGGGAGTGCGAGGTTCCCTCTCTTTTAGTAACTAGGGCTGGCGTCGTCCCTTTTCCATAGCGCGGAGATACGAAGACCCGGATCTTCGGGCTACGCCCGCCATGCCTCAGCCGCCAAAGCGCGCCAAGTAGGAGCCCAGCCGATCTTCAGCATCTCCGGGTTTATGAAACCCAAGCTCGAACAAAGCCTTGATTTTGTCTTGCGCCGCCGGCCGAACAATCGAAGCCATGCAGGTGTCCCATCCGGCGGCAATTTCGACGTCCGGGGGTAAGCTCGCGGCGTTCACAAGGCGCTTCGTGTTCGAGATCGCCCACTTGTCGAACGAAGCGATGCGGGTCGCGAGAGCATCGACGAACCCGTTAAGTTCCGCGTCCGGCAGCGACCTGTTCACGTAGCCATAGGCCTCAGCGAGGTCGCCGCCGATATCGTTGGACGAGAGCAACACTTCCAAGGCGCGTCCGCGGCCCATGAGGCGCGGCAGTCGCGCCATCGGTCCGCCGCCGGCGACCAAGCCCACGCCCACTTCCCATTGGGACAGAATCGCTTTTTCCCGGCTTGCGAAACTCATGTCGCAAGCAAGCGCAATCTCGCTTCCGTTCCCTGTCGCCCGACCCCGGATGAGGGCGATCGACACGACTGGCGCATGGGTCAGGCGAACGAGTATGTCCGGCCAAGCCTCAAGTCCGGTAGGTCCTTGAGGGATGTCGGTCAGATCCTTGAGCTTGGCGTTGAAATCGCTGTGGTTCAAAAAGAATCCTTCGACCGCGCTGTCGAAGACAATGACTTTAAGCTCTTGGTCGGTCTCGAGCGCCGCGATGATTTCCCGAAATTCCAGAACGAATTCCGGACCCATCAGATTGAGCGGCGGATTGTCGAATGTCACCCGCCAATATCTGGGCGACGACCGGGTGAGTATGATCTGCCCCATCTTCGCTGTCTCCTCGTCCCACGGCCTCCTACAGCATCATAATCGGGACACCGTACTTTTGCGCTGCCGGCGGAAGGCCATATTGCTCGACCTTATCGCGAAACAGCGCTCATGAGCGAAGGCTCAGGCGGAAAGATGTAATATTCCATGGGCGAAGCGCTTCGCAAATTGCACGATCCGACCCGGACGAAGCACGCGCATTCTACAACTGTACCCCCTTAGAAGGCCCCTATTTCGATTTCCCCCCGCTCGTTTCGCCGCTACGGACAATGTCCGCTATTTGCGCAGAGCGGTCTTCCACCGCGTTCTCGACGCAGGATGACCTCGACGGTGTGGTCGATCTGGCCAGACATCGAGACGGGGATGATCGGCGCAGCAGCGCCATCGCCGCGGTCGGCGGGTTGACGGGCGATCGGCGCTGCGCCGACGACGCGGACCAAGCCGATTGCCATCGCGGCCTTGATCGGCTGAACCGCTCAAGGAGGGTAGCAGATCGCCCGCTCGCCTCCGAAACCTATCGAGCCCTTGACGGCGCGCGCGGATCAGGCAAAGCGGAGCGCGCCGCCGGCTTGAAGATTGAGGAGCGACGATGGCGACCGGTCCTGTTGACATCGCGCTGGGAACACCGGCGCCCGATTTCCGGCTTCTGGCGACGGACGGCCGGACTTATGCGCTCAAAGACGTCGCCGGCGGAAAGGGAACGGTGATCGTCTTCATCTGCAATCACTGCCCCTATGTGAAGGCCGTGATCGGCCGGCTCGTCGCCGACGCCCGCGTCCTCTTGGGCAAGGGAACAGGCTTCGCCGCCATCTGCTCGAACGACGCCTCAAGCTATCCGGAGGACTCCTTCCCGAAGATGGCCGAATTCGCCAAGCGCCACGATTTCGCGTTTCCCTATCTTCACGATGAAAGCCAGGACATTGCCCGCGCCTATGGCGCGGTCTGCACCCCCGACTTCTTCGGCTTCGACCGAGACTTGAAGCTCAAATACCGCGGCCGTCTCGATGAAGGCCGCACGACCCCGCCGCCTCCCGGCGCGCGCCGCGAACTCGTCGAAGCCATGCGCGCCATCGCCGCGACCGGCGTCGCGCGGGGTGAGCAAATCCCGTCGATCGGATGTTCGATCAAGTGGAGGGCGGCGAGCGGCTGACGGGAGGCGGATAGCCCGCGATCGGTGATCGCTTCGCCGCGTCCCGCGAGCGGGGCCCTTTTCCTTCCCCGCCGAGTTCGTCAGCTAACGCGGGGCCTGCGCATTGCCTTCAGCGCCTCTTCGACGAGTTGGGCTACCCTCAGTCGCTTCAGTAACAGGATGCTCGACGACGCTGCAGTGGGCGGAGGTTCTGAGGGAGGCCAGAGTAGCAGCTGCCGCATGGCCCCAACTTCCCCCTCCGCAACGCCCAGTATGGAGGCGAGGCCTCTCAGCCGTTGTCGGGGGGTCCACCTCCGTTGACTATGTGATAAGCATGACGCCGATCAAGATTATCAAAGCAGGCCACGACCCCAAGCAGGCCGTCACGGCGGGCGACCGCCAGCGGCGCGATCTGTGAAACGACGCCTGCTCGCAACGCCTCCGCTCACTACCTATGACGCCCATTCCAGCAAGATCGCCTCCGCTTTGGTCGGATCGTCCCTGATCCGATATACGGTCTGCCGCGATACGCCCGTCACTTTCGAGATCGCGCTAGGGCGGACGTCTGCCTAGTTTCGTAGGCGAGAGCGAGCGATCCAGAGGTCAGCCGCTGGGCCAGCCAGCGACGAAGCGGAAGCACAAACCGGCGACGCCAGTCTGCGTCCCTCGGCGCTGCGCGCGGCGCTGGGGAAGTTCGAGGCGGCCCCAGAGCCAACCCCGCTGCCGAAGGCCACGCCGGCGGCGGCGAAGATCGACAGCGGCGATAGGCCCGAGGCAGCGCGCGCTTCGCCTGGCGAACACGCTGGGCCATGGTCAATCGCCGATCAAGTTGGCCACCGACGTCTGGAATTCGATCGTCTTGTCGTTCGGCAGGGTTATCCTGACAAACATCCCGCCCGTGACGGGACGGAACACCGCGAGGGTGAGATCGCCAGTGATGATGGCGCTTTCTTGATCAACGACGATCTCGAATCCGTTGTTGATCAGCGATGCCATTTGCTCTTTGGTGAATTTCTTGAGGCGCATTGTCGGCTCCTCGTTTGGCTTCTATCGGGCCAGGCCGGGCTTTCCGTTTGAAGCCTACACTGGCGGCGCACGCGCGATCGATCTGGCGCAGCAATACGGCGTTTCGCGTCAAGCCATCACTGAGGCGGTGCGCCGCTACAAGGCAGTAAGGGAGGAAAGGGCATTGAGGCTTACCTTTTGCGCCGCCTGCGGATCGAAGGACGACCTGCAGCACTATCATCTGGTTACCCCATCGAAGGGCAACAGCGACGACGAGCGCAACCTGATCACGCTCTGCGATCCCTGCCACGCGAAGTTGCGCGAGCGGCGGAGTGACGGTCCCACCGCCGCCGATCGCCTCAACGAGGCGGCAGGGATCGCAGGGGAGGCCGTGGGCAGGCTTCGGGCGGTTTGGCGGCATGGGAGGCCACAGCGAGGAGGAGGCGGTTCCTGAGCGGATCTGGGAGGCTCGAGCTCGAGGACCGCGCCAACACACCATCGAAGCCCGGAAGCCCTGGCTCAGGCTTGGCATGTCGCGCCGAACTTGGTACCGGCGCCAAGCCGAACAGCGGAAAGGCCGATGACTACGCGCAGGGGCTGGCCCAAACGCAGATCGCCGGATCGCCTCCTACGCGGGCGCGTCGCGAGGCTGAAAAAGCTCGCCAACCTACATGGCACGCGGTTCGATGACCTGTTCCGCAAGTCTGACGCTTGGGCTGTTGAATCAGCCGGGATCGGGCCGCTTTGCGTGAGGGTGTTGCGCGAGATGCAGGGGGCCGACGAGGTGGGCCGATCGCCATCGCCGCCGCGGGAGTGATCCCGGCCTTTGTCGTTTGCGCGTCAGGCGCGCCTACCGTCGGCCGCGCCGGGTGGCGGACGGCAAGGCTATCGTTCCCTCATCAATCCAAGCTCGCGCAGGCCCGTCATCCAGTCCTCCGTATGCCACGTCCGGATGATCTTTCCGTTCTTGAATTCATGAATGTCGACGGCCTGGATCTTCATGGATCGGCCTGTCGGTGGAAAGCTCAAGAACGGACCGCGCAAGGTGGCTGAGATCGTGGACCGCACGACGATCTTGTCGCCGTCTTGCAGAACGTCTTCGACCTTGATCGCGAAGTCGGGGAACGAGGCGTGCAGGCCAGACAGCAACTGCTTTGCGGCCGCAGGACCGGTGAGATCACTCGGCGGGGAGGGGATATCGACCCAGGTCTGATCGATGATTTTATCCAGAAGGGTGGGCTTGTTCCCGTCGAATGCGTCGTACCACAGGAGCGCTTCCGCTTTCGGATTGATGCTATCCGCAGCCGCCACAGGAACCGCGAATAGCGCCGCCATTGCTAGGAAAATCAAAGCCTTCATCGTCTGCTCCTCTAGCTAACCCGATCGCCCCATGGTCTCGCGGGCTATGCGAGGGGCGCCTAAATGGGCGCGCCGTTCAGGAGCCCGCCTGGCACCTATGTCGCGGCTCGGGCGACGTTTCGCGCTCGGGCGCGATGACATAGCGCTTCTGCAAATCGGCGCAGAGGCGGTGCACAAGGCCCGGGCCGACGACCGGATGCTGCTCAAGCTCCGAAGCCAAAGCCTTCAGAAAAGCGTCACGTTGTCGGGGATGAACCGGCGCAGCGGCCCTTCGAACGGCTGACAATTCGGCATCAGTCAGGGCGAGCATAGGCGAGCAGCTGCGGACAGGGGCGCGCCACGATGACGCCATGTCCGCTGCGACTTCAAGAGGCCGACGAGGGACATGCAGCGCCCAAAAACCTCCTCGGCTCCGAGTACCTTTTCCCCCGCGCCCCGGTTCGGCATTGACGGCCAACCCTTCGGCGATGATGTTCGACGGCCTGGGGGCCCTCGCCGGGAGGAACAGGGCATGACGCGTACACTGCGCGAGAAGGACCCCGATCGCATTGGCTCAGATGAGCCACCCCGATCGAAAAACGCGAGTAACAGCAAGGACAGAAAAACTGGCGGTGGCTCAAATGAGCCGGCCGCGCCCTCGCCGTGGATCCGCTCGCTCGGCTCTTACGACCGACGCGAGCGGCGCGAGTACCAGGTCACGCTCCCGCTTCAGCAGCTCTCGAAAGCCTCTCGCCTGGGTCATCGCCGCCTCCCATAATGCCCTCCAAGGTAACGCTAGAGTACGATCCCAGGAGGGGCAAATGCACGTGTTCAATCTGACGGCCGAGCAGGCGTTCGACCCCAAGAAACACATGGAAAGAGTGCTCGGCAGGATCGGCGAAGGCGACGTCACGATCGCCTGTTGGGAGCCGGGTCAGACGAGCCCCTGTCACTGCCACCCCAACGCGACCGAGATCTACTTTTGCTTCGAGGGTGGGGGCACGATGCGCACCCCGACCGAAACCATCGAGATCGGACCGGGGACCTTCGTCGTCCATCCGCGGGGTGAATTGCACGAATACGCCAACGGCCCGCAGCGCACCTTGCTGTTCCGCGTGCGCTACGGTGACGAGATGTCCGGCCGCACCAAGGAATGGCCGAGCAACTCCGACTGGAAACCGCGCCCCGAAGACGTCGCCTATTTCGGCGGTAACCCGCTCGCGTAGGAACGCGCCCGCGCCGTTATTCCGCCGCTCGGCCCGGCCATCGACCTCGTTTCACTGCTGCTCGATCCGCGAATCGACCCAGGCCGGTTGATCGTAAGGGATCGCCCCCGAATTGGCGCGCGCGACGTGCGCCTCGGTGGTTGGGGCGGCCTCATCCTTCGACGCGGGCCGCTCGAGTCGCGAATTGACCCAGGCCGGTTGATTGTAAGGGATCGCCCCGGAATCGGGGCGCGCGACGTGCGCCTCGGTGGTTGGGGCGGCCTCATCCTTAGACGCGGGGCGCTCGAGTCGCGGATCGACCCAGGCCGGTTCATTGTAGGGGATTGCCCCGGAATCGGCGCGCGCGGCGTGCACCTCGGTGGTTGGGGCGGCCTCATTCTTCGACGCGGGCCGATCGAGCCGCGGATCGACCCAAGCCGGTTGAGTGTAAGGGATTACCTCGGAATAGGCGCGCGCAACGCGCGTCTCGGAGGCTGGAGCAGTCGCGCTGTTCGACGCTCGCCCGCCGGCAAGGGGTTCGACGCTGACGGCCGCGATGCCGCTGCGAACGACACCGATCTCTTCGGCGGCGCGGGGCGAAAGATCGATAATGAAACGCCGCCGATAGGGTCCGCGGTCATTGATCTTGACGACCACTGCGCGGCCGGTGTCGAGGTTTGTGACTTTTGCGTAGGAAGCAAGCGGCAGCGAACGATGGGCAGCCGTCGGGGTGACCCAATCGAGAATCTCGCCGCTAGCGGTACGGGACCCCACCCAGTTGTACCAAGCCGCTCTGCCGATCTCGCTTTTTCCGATCGTATGCACGGGGCCCAGATAGGCATCTGCCGGACCTTCGGCCGATTCGGTGGAATCGGAGTTGGCGTGGCGCGAGCGCGCGGGAGCATCCGCGCCGCAGGACGGGAACCGGGCTGTGCCGGGCCATATTTCGGCTTTGACAAGTTTCCCCTGCAGCTGGCCGGGATGCGGCGATGAGCCTTTGCCCGGCGTCTTGGCGATCGCGCCGGTCGAGATCATAAGACACGCGAGCGAAATACCGATCGTTTGACGCATTGGCATTGCGTTGCCCCCTCTTGCTGGGCACCCCCCGGTCGCGGGCAATAGCGGTCCGGCCGCCATGCCAATCGTATTGGTATGGACGAGGGAATGCAGATCGGTGTCTTCCCGGATTGTCCCCGACAAACCGGGTAGGACAGGTAGGACGGAGCGAGGCTAAACAGGCTAAAACACCGGTGTCAACCCTGCCATTCTTTTTTTCTGCACATTAGAAACCGGCTGCGCTGTTCAGGCCACAGGATCACAACCCCAGAATTACCTGATCTATTCTTCAGAAAAACGTCGACTTTATTTACTCATTAACTGTTCGGTTGCGGGAACCAAAACTAGGAGGGTACCCCTTAAAAACGCGGCACCCCGGTTTTGCTCGTAAAGTGTGGAACGGGGCGAAACCCCGCGTGCAGGTTTTATTTGCGGGGATTGGCACTCGATGATCAGCTCGTGGACGCCCTCAGTGCAAAGTCCCGCACCCGATCGCCGCGCCTTTGCCGTGTCAAGACTGTGTCAGCCGACGACCGAATACTCGAGGCCGCTTTCCCGCTGACACTGGCCGGAGTCCAGGTTATGACGTTCGGCCGAGAGTGAGGTGGAGAGGCGACAATGGGTGTCATCGAGCGCATTGCGGAATTTTACGACGATCTGACGAATTGGCGGCGCGACATCCATGCTCACCCGGAACTCGGGTTCGAGGAGCGGCGGACCTCCGATTTCGTCGCGCAAAAGCTCGCCGAGTTCGGGTACGAGGTGCATCGCGGCGTCGGCCGCACCGGTGTCGTCGGGCAGTCTGCGCGCCGGCACGTCGCCGCGCTCGATCGGGCTGCGGGCGGACATGGACGCGCTGCCGATCGAGGAGGCGACCAATCTCCCCTACCGCTCGCGCCATCAGGGTCGCATGCACGCCTGCGGCCATGACGGGCACACCGCGATGCTGCTCGGCGCGGCCCGGTACCTCGCGGAGACCCGCAATTTCGACGGGACCGTCAACCTGATCTTCCAACCCGCCGAAGAGGGGCTCGGCGGCGGCGCGGCGATGGTCGAGGACGGGCTGTTCGAGCGTTTTCCGTGCGACGCGATCTTTGGCATGCACAACCGGCCGGGGCTCGCAATCGGCAAGTTCCAGATCCGCACCGGCCCGATGATGGCGGGCGGCGGCTACTTCGATATCACCGTCACCGGCCGCGGCGCGCACGGCGCCCGCCCCGAGGTGGGCATCGACCCGGTGATTGTCGCGAGCCACATCACGACGGCGTTGCAGACAATCGTCTCGCGCAATGTGAGGCCGCTCGACACGGCGGTCCTCAGCGTTACCCAGATCCACGCCGGCGACGCCTACAATGTGATCCCGGAGCAGGCCTTCATCCGCGGCACCGCACGCGCCTTCGCTCCCGAAACCTTGCGCGCTGATCGAGGACAATATGCGGCGCATCGCCTCCGGCGTCGCGAGCGGGTTCGGCGCGACCGCGGAACTCGATTTCCGGATCTTGTTTCCGCCGCTGGTCAATGACGCCGTCGAGACCGAATTCATCGCCGAGACTGCCGCCGAGCTGGTCGGCGCCGACAACGTCAACCGCGACGGCAATCTGGTGATGGCCTCGGAAGATTTCTCGTACATGCTGAACCGCCGGCCCGGCGCCTACATCCAAATCGGCAACGGCGACGGAACCGGGGGCTGCGAAGTCCACAACCCCGGCTACGATTTCAACGACATGGCACTGCCGTTCGGCGCCAGCCTGTTCGTGCGGCTGGCCGAACGGAAATTGGCCCGCTGACCCTCACCCGCCTCGCTGCGCCGGGTCGGTGAGGGTTTGCGGATCAAAGACCCGGAGGCGGCCGGATGCGGATTGTCGTGGTCGGCACCTCGGGGGCCGGCAAGACGACGTTGGCACGCAGAATTGCGGCGCTGTTGGAGCTGCCGCATATCGAACTCGATGCCATCAATTGGCAGTCGGGATGGCGCGATCTGACGCGGCACGATCCGGAGGAATTCGTCCGCCGCGTCAATGAGGCGATCGAGGCCGAGGCTTGGGTGGTCGACGGCAATTACGGCCCCGTGCGCGACAGGGTCTGGCAGCGTGCGACCCACCTCGTCTGGCTCGATTATGAACGCCCGGTGATCATGGCTCGGGTGATCTCCCGTACGCTTTTCCGCGCCGTTCTGCGCACCGAGCTGTGGGCCGGCAACCGCGAGCGCTGGCGGCAGATGCTGCGGCCCAGCCACCCGATCCGCTGGGCCTGGAACACCTGGGAGCGCCGCCGCCGCGAAACCGCAGAGCGCCTGGCGCACAGGGAATGCGCACATCTGGTGGTATTGCAGCTTGCGCCGCCCAAGCGAGGTGCGGCGGGCAGTCGACCTGCTGGCGGAGACCGCTGGCGTACAAACGAGGCACGACGGCGCAACAGGGCGACTTTAGTCCGATGCGGATCCCGGCTTGAGTAGCGGGTGGCAGCGTATCACGTTACGGGTGACATCACTTTGGGAGACCGAGAAATGGCCGAGCGCGAAGAAGTTGGCGATCGCACGATCAGAGTCCCCGAGCACATGATCGAGACGATCAACCGGCTGGTGCGGACCTCGCGCCAGATGCTGACCGAGATCGGCCGCGAGCCGACCCCTGAGGAACTCGCCGAAAAATTGGCGATGCCGCTCGAAAAGGTACGCAAGGTCTTAAAGATCAGCCAAGCAACCGATCACGCTGGAGGCGCCGATCGGCGGCGCGGGGGATCCCGATCTCGGCTGATCTTGCGAAGCAACTTCACATTTCATAAGAGGCCGTCTTCCGGGTCGTGCGAGATCGCGGTGAATAGCGCGCCAGCTGGCCGGGGGCGCTGGCATCAGGCCTTTCCTTTGATCCGGACCCGCGGCAGAATCGCCGGGTCACGATGATGCTGCGCGGTAAGCGGCGTCGCCATCCGGGAGGAAACCATGGAAGCGCGGGTCATCAGCAGGGTCAGCTGGCGGATCGTGCCGTTCGTGGCGCTCTGCTACTTTGTCTGCTTCCTCGATCGCGTCAATGTCGGCTTCGCCGCGCTCGAGATGAACAAGGATCTCGGGTTCACCGCGACGATGTTCGGTTGGGGCGCCGGCATCTTCTTCTTCGGGTATTTTTTCTTCGAAGTGCCGAGCAATTTGGCGCTCGAGCGGTTCGGGGCGCGGCTGTGGATCGCCCGGATCATGGTGACCTGGGGCCTCTTGTCGGCCGCGATGGCGCTGATCTGGAACGGATGGAGCTTTCTCGTCATCCGCTTCCTGCTCGGCGCGGCCGAGGCCGGCTTCTTCCCGGGGATCATTCTGTTTCTGACCTATTGGTTCCCGTCGCATTATCGCGCTCGCATGGTCGGCCGCTTCATGGCGGCGATCCCGATCTCGACGGTGATCGGCGCCCCGTTATCCGGCTTGATCCTCGGAATGGACGGGATCTGGGGCCTCAAGGGTTGGCAGTGGCTGTTCATTTGCGAGGGCCTCCCGACGGTTTTGCTCGGCCTTGTCGTGATGTTTTACCTGACCGACGGTCCGGCAAAGGCGCATTGGCTCGCCGCCGATGAGCGCGACTGGCTGATCGACCGCTTGCGCCGCGAGCGAATGGTCCGCGAGGCTCACGCAAGACACACGCTCTGGCAGGCATTGGCCCACCCTCGCGTACTGGCGCTGAGTCTGGTCTATTTCGGCACTGCCGCAGCCAGCTACGCCTTGAGCTTTTGGCTGCCGACGATCGTCAAGAATTTTGGCGTCACCAATTTCCAGACCGGGCTGATCACCGCGGTCCCCTATGTGATCGGCGCGGTCGCGGTATTTCTGTGGCCCCTCCTCTCGGACCGGATGGGCGAGCGGAAATGGAACACGGCCCTGGCCTTCCTGGTCACCGCGGGCGGCCTCGCGCTGTCGACCTATTTCCCGGACCCGGTGCAGAAGATGACGGTGCTCTCGACCTGTGCGGTCGGTCTCTTCGCGATCGCACCGTTGTTCTGGACATTGCCGACCGCGTTGCTCAGCGGCACCGCCGCGGCCGGCGGCATTGCCCTGATCAATTCGATCGGCAATCTCGCCGGATTTGCCGCCCCCTACGTTATGGGCTACCTGAAGGATGCAACCGGCGGCTTCACTGCCGGCCTTTTGGCGGTCGCGTTCTTCCCGTTCTTGTCGGCCATCCTCGTGCTGATCCTCGGGCACAACCCGGCGCTCGAGCGCGGCGCCATCCCGGAGGGGGCCCACTAACAACGCAAACTATGGGTTTGCGCAGCCTTCGAAGGCGTTGTGGGGACAAGAGAAGCCGCCGCCCGGATCTGGTCCGAGGATGGCATTCCCGGCCCCCGGTCCGCACCCGGCGAGCAGTATCGTCAGAACAACCGCAAAAGGCGCAAATCTTAACGCCCTCATAGGCGAGAGGACGGCGTCCGGCTTGCCGAGGTCTAGATCACTGCGATCGCTTCGATCTCGATCAGAAACTCGGGCTGTGCCAATGCCGCGACGGCCACCAGGGTCGAGGCCGGCATTTTCTTGCCGAAGAATTCCTCGCGTATGGCCGCGTAGTCGGCGCGATGACGAATGTCGATCAGATAGGTGTTGACCTTGACGATATTTGCCATCGTGCCCCCGCCGGCCTCGACCTGGGCTTTCACCGCCTGCAGGGCCGCTCGCGCCTGCGCTTTGAAATCGCCGGCATGCGCGGCACTGCCGTTGTCGCCGTAGGCCACCTGGCCCGCGATATAGAGGACGGTCTCCGCGCCGGTCACCTTGACGGCCTGCGAATAGGTCGGCGGATCCCAGACCCCGCGCGCAGCATATTGCTCGATTTTGGCCATCGCTCGCTCCTCCTGTGAATGGAACGGCGTCAAGCTAAGAGCCGACCGCCACGAGCGTCAATTCGCTCGTCGCGGACGACCCTAAAGGCGCTCCGAAACGAGCCGCCCGATCAAGGCTGCTGGTCGGCCGGCCGGGCGCGGTCGGCGGATTGCTGGCGATAGACTTCCCGCTGCTTCTCGCGCCACGCGGCCCGTTCCTCCGGATCGAGCTTGCCGTCGTGGTTGCTGTCGATTTGGTCGAACCGCTCGCGATAGAGCTGGTCGCGCTCCTCGGCCGGCATCGCCGCCAACCGATCGTAATAGGCCTTGCGCCGCTCGATGCTCGCTTTCTCCGCAGCGGAAAGGCCGGGGTCGGCCAGCTGACGCGCGAGCCGCGCCTGGCGCTGCTGCAGGTCGCGCGCGCGGAAGTCGCGGTACTGGTCGAAGGTGATCATCTCGCCCGCCGCGGTGGGTTCGGTCGCTCGTTGCGCAACCGCCGGCCAGTGCGACCATGCCATTGCGAGCAGGACCGCCGCGGCGGCTGGGAGCGTCCATTTCTTCATCGTCATCTCCTCGGAGGTTCGTCGTCCCCGCGCATAATAGAACAAAACATGATCATGTTTGGCAAGCAGATTTTGGCGAGTTGCCCTTCGGCGGGGCGGAAGGCGAAGGCGGCGGCTATTGATTCACGACGTTTAACGACGCTTTACTTCGGTTACCGGTGACCCGGGATAAATTGGCGTGAACGGCGATCCATCCTGCGGGCACTCACGACGTTTCGAATGCCGGCGAGATCTCAGATCAACCGCGGGGCCTGAAGGATCTCGTTCCCGACCTCACCGGATTGTATGCGCAGTACGAGCTGATCGAGCCGTGGCTGCAAACCGACCAGCCGCCGCCGGACCGCGAGCGCCACCAGTCGCCAGAGGAACGCGCGCAACTCGACGGATTGTGGGAGTGCATTCTCTGCTTCTGCTGCTCGACCTCGTGCCCGAGCTACTGGTGGGAACCAGGACCGCTATCTCGGCCCGTCGATCTTATTGCAATCCTATCGCTGGCTCGCAGACAGCCGAGACCAGCGCACCGGCGAGCGCCTCGACCGGCTCGAGGACCCGTTCCGCCTTTATCGCTGCCACACCATCATGAACTGCACGAAGACCTGCCCCAAAGGGCTCAACCCGGCGCGTGCGATTTCCAATACCAAGCGAATGATGGCCGAGCGCGGGTGAGCGTCATCAGCGCCCCGTCGGAACGGCGATATCCAGCAACGGGCCGTACTGCTGGCTGCCGAAGATGTCGGCATCGCCCGGGCTGCCGCTGGTGATCGGCCGCAGGATCGTGAACTTGATCGCCAATGCCGGATCGAACTCGACGTAATCGGTAATGCGGCTCTCCGGAATGCCAAAGATCCGGCAGACCGCCGCTCGCGACAGCACGCCGCTGCGGCGGACGAGATCGTAGTCGGCGCGCTCGGCGAAGATCACGTCGAACGTGATCTTGTCTATCCCGGCATTCTTGCTGCGGATCGTCTTCGCGATCTCGGAGAGCTTGCGCGTTGTCATAGCAGGCCGCGGTTAGTTCGAAGTCGGCACCAAAGGCATGTCATTCCGGGATGCCCCCAAGGGGCAGGCCCGGAAACCATGAAAACGGGCCTGCGAGAATTGAAAACGGCCGGTGTGCATGGTTTCCGGGTTCTCGGGCTGCGCCCGCGCCCCGGAATAACCGTCCGATGGGCACGCTCTGACAACATCTCACACGCCGGCTTCGGTGATGAAGGTCGGAAATAGTTCGAGCGGGTCGTCGAGGCGCACCGTGTGGTTGACCGTCCAGCGATAGGCCGGGCTCGCCGGCATCACCTCGTCGAGCAGAAAGGCGACCCCGCCGGCGGTGCCCTTCACCGCCGGCAGCCGCGCATAGAACATCTGGCGCGTGCCGGTCATGCACACCTCCTCGGCCATTGCCCGCGTCGGCGCGATCGCCTGCACGACGACGCACACTTCATGGCCCGGCGAGCCCCTCCGCGGCTCGAGCGCTCCAAGGATGGCGTCACGGCCATAGACGCTGTAGTGCAGCTCGTAACCCGTCGGGCCGAAGCGCTCGGCCGCCTGTTGCCGGGCCCAGGCGATGACCGCGTCGATATTCTCGATCGTGTAGGGGTCGCGCACCCCGACCAGACCGACAAAGCGCTCGCCGAGCTTGCCGGCGCCCTCGAGCTTGGCGCGCAGCTCCGTGGCGGGAACGTATTTCGGCCCGGTGATGCGGGTGCTGCGCTCGTCATACTGCTCGTAGCGGCACCCTCTCATATCGATATGGCCGCCGAGGAAGTGCTCATAAAACGGGTTGGGCCGCTCATACATCGTATGGGCGGCGACGGAGGCGATAGTGCAGCGCTGCTGCGGCCACAGCGCGGTCACCTTGAAGTCCTCCATCGTGATCTCGCCCAGCACCGATTCCTTGCCGGCGTACGGCTCGGCGCAAAACGACGCGCATTCGAGCACCTTACCGGCGAAGTAGGCGAGCCCTTCCGGAAGGCCCCGGCGGATCGCCGGCGCCGCAAAGATCGCGCAGTCGCTGCTGCGGCCGGCGATGATGATGTCGGCGCCCCGGTCGAGCAACTCGATGTAGGGGTGCACCCCGGCCATCGCCACGACGCGGTCGGTAATGCCGAGGGTCGCCAGGTCGAGCGGCGGCCGTCCGTCGAGCCCGTTCGATCGCATCGCCCGCCGCGATCTTGCGGCGCAGATAGTCCTTACCGACCTCCGAATAGAAGTAGCCGATGCGGAACCGCGCCAAGCGATGCTCCCGGGTGAGCTCCTTGATGATGCCGACGAACCGGTCGACCCCGCTGTTGCTGCCGGTGTCACCGGCGGAGCCGACGATCATCGGCACCCCGAGCCGGCGCGAGGCCAGCAGCATGTGCTCGAGATCGTGCCTTTGCCACTGCACCGGGCTCGACGAGAGGTCCGCGCCGAGCGGCCCCGGACCGACATCGCACGACCCGGAATCGGCGCAGATCAGGTCGGGCGCGCAGTCGAGCCCGATCTGAAAGCTCGCCGTCTTGATCGGCGCAAAGCCGAGATGCCCGTTGGGGCACAGGATGCGCAGCGAAGACCCGGACGATGGCAACGTGCCCCTATCCCTCGGCGCGAATTCCCCGAACTTCGCCCACCATACCGCAGTTGCGCCATCCTGGGCATCACACAAGCAACTGTGCCTCTTTCGCGTTTCCGGAACGGCCAACGCCGCGATCAGCCAACACGCGTGTCGACGGCCGTTTAGCGCCAAAACCGGCCGTTCCTTGCCCGGGCGTTCGAGATCAGCGAAACGCGGGGATCACCTTCGCGGCGAAGAGCTCCAGGTGCGTCTGCGCCCAGCGTGGCGGCAGCCCGGGTGGCAGCGTCCACGAGTAGAAGTGGGTGATCGGCACGGTGTCCGCCAAGTTGCGGATCATGCGTATCGCGGTGTCGGGGTCGACCACCTGCAGCAGTCCGCTTTGCTTCAGTGCTTCTCGATCATTCAGGTGTGGAGCAAGAGGCTGAAGGCCGCCAGCCTGCAAGCCATACCGAGTAATTGTTGACCTGATAGATGACGTGATCGGCGGCCTCGGCAAACGTTTTCTCGGGATCGTCGGATACGATCAGGAACCAAAAGCCGCTGGCGAAACGAAGGTTATCTGTCGGCCGGTTCTCCTTCTTCAGCTCGGCGACATAGCGGTCGTACAGATCTCGGTTCGCCCCGGCACGGTGAAGCCATCGCCGAAGCGGACCGCGCGGCGCAGCGCCGCCGGCGTGAAACCGCCCAGCCAGATCGGCGGATGCGGTTTCTGGATCGGCTCCGGCGTCACCTTGACGTTTTGGAAGTCGAAGAACTCGCTCTTGAAGGTGACGGTCTCGCCGGCAAGGGCGCGGCGGATGATTTCGAGCGATTGGTCGGTGCGCGCGCCGCGCTCCTTGGAAGACACGCCGAAGCCCGCAAACTCTTCGCGTTTGAAGCCGATCCCGACGCCAAGCTCGAAGCGGCCGCCCGAGATGACATCAACGGTCGCAATGTCCTCGGCAAGGCGGATCGGATTGTGAAACGGCATCAGCAGCACGCCGGATGCGATGCGGATCCGGTTGGTGCGGGCGGCGATCGCCGCGGCGGCGGGCAGGATCGAGGGAAGGTAGCCGTCTTCGATGAAGTGGTGCTCGGACAGCCAGACATCATCGAACCCGTTGTTTTCGCCCCACGCGATCTGATCGAGGATTTCGCGGTAGAGCCGGTCGGCGGGTTGGCGCCACTGTGCCGGGTTGCGGAAGTCGTACCAAAGGCCGAAGCGTATTTTTCGGCTGTCGTCACTCATGACTTGCCTCCTGATAGATTAGCGGCGCCTCAGGGGCGCCGCCGCAACAACTCTCTCAGATCTGAGCCGCGCCGCCGTCGACGAACAGCTCAATACCGGTGATGTAGGCACTGTCGTCGGAAGCGAGGAATACCGCCGCCTTGCCCAGATCGTCCGGCGTGCCGATGCGGCCGAGCGGAACGGTAGCAACGGCCGCGGCTTTTTCCTCATCCGTCATGAAATGGGACAGGCCAGGCGTATCGGTGTATCCGGGGCTCAACACGTTGACGCGGATGTCGCGCCCCTTGAGGTCGACGATCCAGGTACGGGCGAACGAGCGTACCGCGGCTTTCGACGCGTTGTACACCGAGCAGGAGGCGAAGCCCTTGATCGACACCATCGAGCCGGTGAGGATTACCGAGGAGCCCCGGGCCAGCAATGGCAGCGCCTTTTGCACGGTAAATAGCAGGCCGCGCACGTCCGTATTGAACGTCTTATCGAACTGCTCCTCGGTGATCTCCCCGAGCATGCCGAACTCGTAAACCCCGGCATTGACCATCAGTACATCGATGCGCCCGGCTTGCGCCTTGATGGTTGCGTAGATGCGGTCGAGGTCCGCGAGGTTGGTGCTATCGCCCTGGATCGCTGCGGCATCGCCGCCGATCGAGGCGACTGCCTCATCCAGTTGGAATTGACGCCGGCCAGTAATAAATACGCGCGCGCCTTCTTGAGCGAAGCGTTTGGCGATGCCGAGGCCGATGCCGGCGCTGCCGCCGGTCACCAACGCGACTTTGCCTGTAAGCTTGCCTGCCATCGTGAACTCTCCTTCGGATTGCGCGCGCGCCAGTGGCGGCATCCACCGACGTGCTTTTCGGTGTTCGCTTTTCGCCTAGCGCGGCGGCACGTTCGCCAGCAGCGGGCCGAGCCCCTCCGCCATCGTCAGATGCGCGATCACCGCGTCGCGGAGCCGCTGGTAGGGCAACCCGGCCAGCATCGCGGTCTGCACCACGGTCATGACCTCGCCGGCTTCGGCGCCGATCATCGTGAAGCCGAGGATGCGGTCGTCGCTGCCGATCAGGGCTTTCATGAAGCCGCGCGTTTCATCGGTCGTGTGCGTGCGGAGCACCGTGCTCACCGGCAGCCGCGCGACGCGCACGGCGATCCCTTGACCTTCGGCCTCGCGCTCGGTTAGGCCGACATGCGCCAACGGCGGATCGGTGAACAGGCAGTACGGAACGATACGATCCCGCGTCGTGCGGCTTCCGCCGGCGAGGTTGTCCTTGATGATCCGAAAGTCGTCGACGGAGACGTGTGTGAAGTGCGGGCTGCCGGCACATTCGCCGATCGCCCAGACATCGGAGGCCGTCGTCTCCAGCCGCTCATTCACACGGATGTAGCCGCGAGCATCCAATTCGACGCCGGCTTCCTCAAGCCCGATCCCGGCCGTGTTCGGAACGCGCCCCGTCGCGACCAGAATGTCGGTTCCCTGGAGTTCCTGGTCACCAGAGGAGGTGCGCACGGTGAGGCTGACCCTGTCTCCGGAACGGCCGCGGACACTGACAACGTTCGCTCCCGTCAGAACTTGAATGCCTTCATCACTGAGGATGCGCTGCATCTCGTCGGCGACGTCGAAATCCTCCCGGTCCAGAAGCCGCGGCCCGCTTGGACGATCGTCACACGACTGCCGAAGCGGCGATAAGCCTGGGCCATTTCGATGCCGACATAGCCGCCGCCGAGTACGATCAAGTGCGCCGGCACGTAGTCCAGTTCGAGCGCCTCGATATGAGTCAGCGGCTGCGCGTCTTTCAGGCCCGTGATAGGGGGTATGGCGGGCTGCGTTCCGAGATTGAGAAAGACCTGATCGGCCGCCAGGATACGCGTGCCACCTTCTAGGCTCACCTCGACCGTCTTTGGCGCCACGAACCGTCCATGCCCGACGATCAATTCGGTGCCGGTCGCGGTGAAGTTCTGCATATGCAGTTCGACCTCATGGCGAACCATGTCGCGTTTGCGGCGCACCACCGTCGGCATATCGATTGTGATGGCGCCCGTGGTGACGCCGAACGGCTGACCACGGCGGGCGAGATGCGCCACCCTGGCGCTCCATAGCTCCGTCTTGCTCGGCATACAGGCGATGTTGGGGCAGGAGCCGCCGACCCATCGACGCTCCACCAGGGCCGCGCGCCGCCCGGCTTGCGCCAAATGCCAGGCGATCAGCTGGCCTCCCTGTCGGCTTCCAGGACTAGCACATCAAAGTGTTCGCGTTGAGGCATGAGCTTCCTCCAGGACCAGTTGTGAGAGGAAGGTGCTTGAGAAACCGCCGAGAGCGCCGGATCAGCCGAGTTGCTGCGGCGCCGCCGTCTGACCGAAGAGGATCTTCTTCCCCTCTTCGGTAACCGCCGGGCGGCTCGAGTACGGTTCGCCTTTCTCATAAGCGCGCATCGTTGCCGGCGAGCGCGCACCGTCTCGAACCAGCGCCGCAGGTTCTGGAAAATCGTCGAGGTTCTTTTGCTGACGCTGCCACGGCACGATCCATGGATAGGACGCCACGTCGGCGATCGTGTAATCGTCCCCGGCGAGATAAACGCGGCCAGCAAGCCGTCGATCCAGGACACCATAGAGTCGGTTCGTCTCTTTGACATAGCGCTCGATGGCGTAGGGGATTTTTTTGGGCGCATATTGCCCGAAGTGATGATTCTGCCCGGCCATCGGCCCGAGACCGCCGACCTGCCAGAAGAGCCATTCCATGACGGTCTTGCGGCCGCGGTACGTCCTTCGGCAGGAACCGGCCCGTCTTCTCCGCCAGGTAGACCAGGATAGCGCCGGACTCGAAGACGGTGAGCGCCTCACCTCCGTCAGCCGGCATGGTATCGATGATTGCCGGCATCCGGTTGTTGGGTGAGAAAGCCAGAAACTCGGGCTTGAACTGATCGCCGGCGCTGATGTCGACTGGATGAATGGTGTAGTCGAGCCCGGCCTCCTCGAGAAACATTGTGATCTTGTGACCGTTTGGCGTCGGCCAATAGTAAAGCTCGATCATGATCGCACCTGTTGCGTGAATGTGGAGCGGACGACCTAAGTGTTTCGCTCACTCATTAATGGCAGTGGCAAGGACTACCCTTTGGACGTCCTGCTTCAGCAAATAGACCGAGACTGCCAGGAGCACGACATCCTTCATCAGAAACGGAACATTGCCGGTCATCGCCGGAAAGCCGCCGGCCGCCGCATCCCAGCCCTCCGGCATGAACGGGATGATCGTGACGGTCCCTACGAACGTGGCGATCGACCCGAGCGCCCCGAGAATGCCCAGCCTCTTGTTCCAGAACCCGAGGAACAGCAGCGTGCCAAACGTCCATTCCGACGCGCCCAAAAACAAAGTGGCGCCGCGCATGCCGAGCAGCGGGTAGAGCCAAAAGATCAGCGGGCCATTGCTGATAAACGGAATCAGTCGGTCCACCTCATATGCGAACCACTTCTGATATCCGAAGAAAAAGAAAATGATCACCATTGACGCACGCAGCAAATGATATTCGGCGTCCTCTCTCAGTAGGCCCAGCCGGGTGAGAACGTTTGCGAGTAAGTCGATTGAACGCCGGAAAACCGGTTGCGCGGCGGTACTGCCGACGCCGGCAATAGTGACTGTTTTGTTCGCCAGTCGGTCCATCGGATCTCTCCACGAAATAGGCTACAGAGGGGAATTGAAGTCGTGTCGACGATGTCGACATCTCCATGTGAACGCGCTGCAAAGAAGTTTTCTCCGCCTGGAGCACCCGTCCGACAGGTGCCTTTGGTTGGTGCTGGCGCAGTGTGAGCGGCGTAAGTGACGGACTGCGTCCTTGCAGGGCACTCCGTCCGACGCTCGCGTGCGTCGCCCAACACTTACGGATCGAGACCCCGCAGCAGTAGCAGCTGCGGTGGATTATCGATTATTCCCACCTGGAATGTTCAATAGCCTATCGAACAGACGAGCTTGGATTCGCTCTCGCACGAAGATGCGCCAACGCCACGGCGATCTCGGTCGGCTCCAACCGCGTGGTGTAGTCGGCATCCACGTAGGAAAGCACGACGATCCCGTTGCGATCGATGATGTACGTGGCCGGCAGCGGCAGCACCCAACGGTCGGGACCTTTTTTCGACCGTTTAGGGTAGCCGAGCGCAAGATAGGCGGGCCGGAATTGCGGGGCCACTGTGAAGGCGATGCGATAACGGGCGGCGATCCTGCATCCCGGATCCGTCAAGATCGGGAAGCTTGAATAGCTGTCGGCGTTAGGAAGCGGCGAAAGGCCAATCAGCGTCGCACCAAGACGCTCGATTTCCGATTGCGCCTCGCGCCAATGCCTGCAGTTCCAGACGGCAAAAGGGGCACCAACCGCCGCGGAAAAAGCTGACAACCACAGGACCGCGATCGAGGGCTTCGGCAGAGGCTGACGAACTCGCCGGTGTTGCTCCGGAGCCTGAACAGCGGCGCCCTTTCACCGGCCTTTAACGCTTGCCTCACCAAACCCGTTTGCACCAGTTCGGCGACCGAGCCCTCCAAGGCTGCGACAATGCTCGGCGGAGTGTGCCTCGAAAGAGCGCCGGCACGCATCGAGTTTCGCCTTCAAGGACATGTGGCCGCCAGTTCGGCTCACCCGTGGAATCGGTTAGCATCGCCCATTAGCCGTCCCTGGCAGCAGCCTCGCTGTGGTAATATCGTTCATTCCGAAAGGGAATAAATGATGGATCGGCTCGCTGCGATGGAGGCCTTCGTCCGCGTCGTCGATGCCGGATCGTTCTCCGGCGCAGCAAAACAGCTCCGCGTCGGTCAGCCCGCCGTTTCCAAGACGATCGCGCAGCTTGAGGAGCGGCTTGGCGTGCGGCTGCTGCTGCGGTCGACGCACGGCCTGACCCCAACCGAGGCGGGCCGAAACTTCTACGAACGCGCCAAACGGTCGATCGAAGAAGCCGAGGAAGCAGAACTCGCCGCGCGCGGCGCCGCAGCGACGCTCACGGGCCGACTGCGGATTTCTGCGCCGGTGACGTTCGCGCGGCTTCAGTTAGTACCGAGGCTGCCCGCGTTCTTCGCCGAAAATCCGGCTCTCGAGGTCGATTTGGTTCTTGAAGACCGAAGCGTCAACTCGATAGCAGCCGGTATCGACGTGGCGCTTTGGATGGGCCCTTTCGGCGATTCTCCGCTGATCGCGCCGCAAGATCGCGATGTGCCGAAGAGTCGTCATCGGCGCACCTGCATATTTCGATGTCATGGGCGTTCCCCGGAACCCGACCGACCTTCTCGGGCATCAGACCGTCATTTACGACCAGCCTCAGGGCGGCCAGACCTGGACCTTTCGTCAAGGATCGGCCGAGGTTTCCGTAACGGTGAACGGAAGGCTTCGCGTGAGCGCGGCCGAAGGTGTGCGGGAGGCGGTGTTTGCCGGTCTCGGCGTTTCCGTCGGTGGATCAGAATGGATGTTCACGCCTGAACTGAAGTCAGGAGCGGTCAAGGTCGTGCTGGCGGACTGGTCATTGCCGCCGGCCGAACTTTGGGCGGTGTTTCCGACCGGGCGACAGGCGAGCGCCAAAGCGCGCGCCTTCGTGGGCTTCATGGAGCGGCAGCTTTCGCAAGGAGCCGAGTACCGAAGAATGTTCGCCAGACCCCCTTCGAGAATCCGCCGAATGCGATGTTGAATGATCGGCAGCTCTTCCCGGGGAGCCTCAGCGACGCCGCTTAGCGGGACAGCCCCACACGGTCATAGAATTGCCGTCTTCGCGATGCATGCTTGCGGTTCGGGACGTCACGGCTCGTACAACTTTTGGAGGAGTTCCTCGCTGCAGACTTGCTGCAGAAGCAGCGAGAGTTCATTTTCGACTCAATTGATGATTGTAATAGGCAAGCCCGGTTTCGGGTCACAACGGCGTCGCGAGCAGGCTCGGGACGGCGAAGGTGTCGAGGAGGATCAGCTTGTCGCGGATTTTGAGGCCGCGTCCCAAAATTTCGAGCCGGTCGCGGTAGAGGCCGGTCGCGAACAGCCGGGTCTCGCCTTCCTGGTCGGTCTGATAGACGGCGAACGGCGCCTCGACCATGAGCCCGTCCTCGAAGATCCGCGGCAGGCCGATGACATGGCGATCGGTGTGGATGTTGTATTTGTTGGCTTCGCGCAATGCCCGGATGCGGTCTTCGAGCATCGCGCGGCTGTCGCAAAAGACCAATGCCGCCGGCAGGCCGCGGTCGAAATTTTCCCGCGGGACGATCTGATAGCGGCACTCCTCGGCGAAGAGGTCGAGCCATTCGTCGAACTTTGCCATGTCGATCAGCGCGCCGTATTCGGCGAGCAGATCGCAGATCGCGGCGCGATCGGGCTTCATCGCACCGCGCCCTCCGGTTCGATGCCCAACAGCTCGGCGTAATACGACCAGAAGCCGCGCAACGGCACGTCGGTCACCCGGTAGTCGCGGTCGGAAATCACTCCGCCGCCGCCGAGCTCGATGACCGTGGTGCGGTCGAGGTCGGGTCTGGAGGCGCGGTGGGCGATCTCGATCGCCTCGCCGTCCTCCATCGAGACGAGGCCGGCGGGGCCGACGAGATTGACCTGGCGCAACCGGTGCAAGGTCATCTCGGGCGGATCGTCCTCGTAGCCGAGCATCGTCTGGAACACCTCGACCTCGTCGACGCCGCGCGGCCGGATCTGGCGCACCGCCAGGCTGTTGCTGATCTGCACGAAGACCGCGGACGGGAAAACCGAGGTGACCACGAGATTGAGCTTGTCGTCGCGCTCAGGACGGAAGGTGACGAGCGACGGCTCCTTCAGCGACAGGAAGTCGTTGCGCACCCCGGCGCCGGCGTAAGCCTGGTGGGCGAACTCGTCGGTGTCGCTGTCGGCCTCCGCCCAGGTGATGTTGTGGCGGTGCCGCGCGTCCATCTTGACCCCGCCGGTCTGCGTCGACCGGTCGAGCCCGAAGGTGACGAGAAATTCGTGCAGCAGGCTGGCGTGGTAGTTGTCCCGGGTATTCTCGGCATAGAGCTTCCAGTTCCCGCGGATCCGCTGGCGATTGTAGCCGAGCACCCGGACCGGCCGGTCGAAGCAGGCGGCGCAATTGCGCCAGGATCGGCGGGCCGAGGTAGTCTTCGAGCGGCTCGGCATCCTCGGCCAGGGTGCCGAACACCGCGCCGTTGACGATGCCGACCCTCAGCGGGCGCAGTCCGTGCCGGCGCATCTCGAAGCTCGGGTCGAGCCCGCCTTTGCCCCGGATGCCGCGGCGGAACGGGATCGCCGTCAGCGAGCCGTCGAGCCCATAGCACCATTGGTGATAGATGCAGATGTGCTCGTCGGCATTGCCGGACAGCTCGCGGCGGACCAGCGCGCCGCGATGCGCGCAGCGGTTGACGAAGGCCTTGACCGCGCCCGATCTGTCGCGATTGAAGATGACCGGCGTCTCGCCGACCCAGGTCGCCCGGAAATCCCCCGGCTCGGGGATTTCGCTGTCGAGGCCGAGATAGCTCCACACCGGCCCGCGAAAGATCCGCTCCTGCTCGCGCGCATAGATCTCGGCGTCGTGATAAAGGCGGTAGGGCACCCGGCTGTAATCGAGCGCCGGCCAAATCGCAGCGGTCACCATCAGCGGGTTCGATTGTATTCGTAATCCTCGCGCTCGCCGCTGCCGACACGCAGCTGCGGGTTCAGGGCGGGCCGAGTCGCCTGCAGCTTGGCGTGAGTGTCGAGCGCCGCCTGGTCGGACCAACGTTCGAGCAAAACCAGCTTGTCCGGGTTGAGCGCGCTCTGGAAAACCTCGAATTGCTCGCAGCCGGGTTCCTTCATGCACTCCTCGCAACGCGCCCTGTATGCCTGCGCGAGCTCGGACCCTTTTCCCGGTGCGGCCGTGATCGTGACGACAAGCCGAACTGCCATACCCCCTCCTATGCCTGGGTAAAGAATTGTCTGCAGCGAGCAAGCAGTACGATCGCCGTACCACCCCGTCAAGGATCGCCCCTCCGGGCTTTGTCGGGCACCGAGGTCACTTGTCTTCAGGCTCATGTTCAGGTTTAATTCTGTTAATCGAACAGCCGCACGGCTCACCACCTGATGGCACGCCACCCCTCAGCGACAGAAATAGAACACCCGCACGATCTTCGTCATAAAAGAGAAAGACTGATCGCCATTATCCGGCGACAGTCGCTATTACAGAATCGGGATTTTGTGCTCGCTTCGGGACGATCGAGCAACTTCTTCTTCGACATGAAAAGAACTATGTTCGATCCGGAGGGAGCGGCGCTGTTGGCAGACCTGCTGTTCGACGCGATCAAGGACGAGGATGTCGAGTGCATCGGGGGGCTGGAAACCGGAGCGATCCCGATCGTCACGGCTCTGTGCGCAAGAAGCTGGCCCGAAAAGCCGCTCAAGGGCTTTTTTGTGCGCAAGGAAAACAAGGGGCACGGCACCGACCAACGGATTGACGGCCTGCTCCAACGGGGATCGAAAGTCATTCTCTTCGAAGACGTCACGACCACCGGCGGCTCGGCGATGCAGGCGGTGAACCAGGCGCGGCAATTGGATTGCACGGTGTTGAAAGTCGTCTCCGTGGTCGATCGGCAGGAAGGAGCCGAAGAGAACTTTCGAGCGGCGGGCATCAGGTTCGAATCCGTGTTCACCTGGCGTGATTTCAGTTGAGCCAATCGGTAATCGACCTGGCGGCGGCGCATCTCAGGCGTCAATTTATTTATCAGGCGCAACGCGGCCGGTTTGGCAGTTTGGACGCTCTGCTGGAACTGGCGATATCCGCCCGCGGATGTGTCGCATCGTCGATGTCGTCGAGCCGCGTGACGGTGGCTTTCGTTCTCGAAAGAGTGCTCGGCCAGTGCGCCGAATACCTCGAGGCGCGGCCGGTGCCGATCTCGGAGATCGCCGAATTGGCCGATCGGCTCAATCGGCCGGTTTCGCGCGCAGTCGAATACCTCGCCGGAGCCGACGACGACGCAATCGACATCGCAGCCGCGCTGGTCAAGTCGCGCCCGGCGAGAGACCGGTAATCGCAAAGCTCATTGCAAACTGTCTCTCAGCAGAGCGGCGAGACGGACGCCTGCCTTCGCCAACTGCTCCTTGATCGCGGCAACGGCGCGGTCGCGATAGCCAGCATCCAGCCGGTGTAACGGGACTGGGCCGCAGGCATCGGCTTCCCCTTTCCGCGTCGGAAAGCTGAACTTGCCGCCCGGTTCGGCCGGAAACCTGTATACTACCGATTGCGCGAGCTCGTACGATTCCCGCGCCCATTCCTCCGGGGTGCCACCGGACCATTTTCGGATCTCGATGGCGGTCAGCCTGGCGGCGATCTGTTGGGCGGCCTTGGCCGGGTCGTTGCCCTCCGCCTCGGCGACCAAGTCGTCCTCCCAATAGACGCTGAGCCGAACCGGGGTCTTGCTCCCGGGCGGGAGAACCGCGACACAGCGCCCGCTCTGGTCGCCGCGCTCGACCGCGAAAAGCGGGTCATGTATGTCGCCGACGAGATTCAGCAAGAATTGCAGAGCCATCAGCCGCTCCGGCTCCGAGGTACCGGGCTCGCGCAGCTCCTTTGCGAACTGCTCGATCTTGTCGACAATGCAGTCGTCTTGCGGCCCGTGGCTCGCCGGCATCATCGCTCGCAGGGCGGGTCTGCCGAAACAGGCTTTGTTCAAATCGGGTTTGTCGGGATCGAGTTTCACGTAATGCCACTTCGTGGTGGCCACTCGTCCCTCCGGGCTCTTCTCGCGCAGCGCATCGGCCCAGATCGCCTCTCCGGCGATGTCGGTCTTCGTCCAGGTATTGGATTTGTCGGCGGCGAGAATCTCGGCAATCTTCTTTTCGACCGGCGGATCCCCGGTCTGCAGGAGCCGATCGGCGAGCAGGGCTATGATCTCGTGCGCCTCGCCACCCCACGCCCAGCACTTCGAAGGCTCCCAGAGGAGGGCGGCTGGCATCAAACACAGAATTGTGGAGTAAAGCCGAAAGCGCGTCATCGCATCGGTCGATCAACTGCGTGTTGGCGGGTCCGGTTCCTATGGTAGCATTATAAGGGCTCGCGCCTGCTAATCCGCCCCGGTTCGAGCGAGGTGCGACAGCGTGGATGAATGCATGGCCGGCACCGCCGCCTAGGATGAACAGGGTTCGCATCCTCGCGAGCCCAATCCTATGGGTCGGGCTCCTCTTCGCGGTGCTGTTGCTGCGGATGGAAGCGCTGAGACCGGTCTTCCAATGGGCGTTTCCAGGCGTCGAGCCCGTGATCTACCAGCGCAGCAGCTTTCTTGCGTTGTTCCTGTCGCATCTGGCGCTGGTTGCAGCGGCAAGCCTTGCGGCGATATCGGTTGGTCTCTTATTCGCGGTGTTCGTCACCCGCCCCGTCGGACGGGATTTCCGATTGATGGTGAACACGCTGGCTACCGTCGGCCAGACCTTGCCGCCCGCCGCTGTTCTGGCGATTGCCGTCCCGGCCGTCGGTTTCGGCTCCCGCCCGACAGTGCTGGCACTGTTTCTCTACGGCCTCCTGCCGATCATCGCGAGCGCGATCGCCGGTCTGGAAGGAGTGCCTCGCGCGGTGCGCGAAGCAGCCGCGGGGCTCGGCCTTTCGTCTTGGCAGCAGCTACGCGATGTGGAGTTGCCCCTGGCTGCTCCGGTGATCCTTTCAGGAATACGCGTCTCGGTCACGATCGCCATCGGCACGGCGACGATCGGGTCGACGGTCGGCGCCTTGACGCTCGGCACTCCGATCTTTAATGGCTTGGTCGCCGACAAGCTGCCCTTCGTCATCGAAGGCGCCGTTCTGGTCGCGTTGTTTGCGATCGTCACCGACCTGTCGTTCGCGGGCCTCGAGCGATGGCTGCGGCGCGAAACAAGGCAGACGGTCAGCGAAACCAATCGATGAGGATGCCGAAGATGAAGACCGTGACGCCGCTCCACAGCAGAAAAGCGAGAAGGGTTTGCGCCCGGGCCGAATCCGGCACTACCCGAGAAAGATAGGCTGACCGCAGCATACGCATGGCGTCGCTCATCCAGCAGCTTGGAGGTCAACTCTAGCTGCGGCGCGACGCCGGTGTCGAACAAAATCTTAACCAAGAAATCGCGAGTAGGAATTGAGGGCTCTCTTGGCTGGCGCGTTGGCGGTTTGCGTTGCCGCCGCGGCGCGCGCCGAACCGCAGATTTTCAACGTCTACGACTTCGCGTTTGAAGACGGCTCCATCCTGCCGGAATTGCGGGTCGCCTACGAAACCCACGGCAAGCTCGGCGCCGGGCGCGACAATGCGATCCTTTTGCTGCACGGGACGAGCGGCAACCGTCATTCCTTTGACGCAATGATCGGGCCGGGGAAGACCTTCGACACCGACAAGAATTTCGTGATTACGGTCGACGCCATCGGCGGCGGCGATTCATCCTCGCCAAAGGACGGGTTGGGACAGGATTTCCCGCGCTACACGATCCGCGACATGATGGCCGCGCAGCATGCACTGGTCACCCGCGGGCTCGAGCTGACGACCGTGCGGGCTGTCGGCGGCAGCTCGATGGGCTCTTTCGAAGCCCTCGAATGGGGCATTCATCACCCGGAAATGGTGCGCAGTCTGATCCTTCTGGTTCCGAGCCCCAGAGCCGAAGCCAATTTTCAGCTCACCGTCGATCTGATGACCTCTGTGATTGCGCTCGATCCGGATTGGCAGGGCGGCCGGTACACGCGAAACCCGGTCGAGGGACTGCGGCTCGCCGGCATGCTCTATTACCCGTGGACCGTGTCGGCGCCCTATCTCGACCGGCTGCCGGCAGCGCAATTGGCGAAGGAGATCGAGGATAGCGCTCGCGCGTTCGCCAATTGGGACGCCAACTCGCTGGTGTTCCGCTATGCCGCGAGCCGCGCGCATGACGTCTCCGGCCCGTTTGGCGGCGACCTCAGCGCCGCTCTGGCGCAGATCACGGCACCGACGCTGATATTGCCGAGCGCGAGCGACCGGCTGCTCGGGGTCGACGGCGCGCGCCGGATCCGTGACGGCGTCAAGCAGGCGAGCTATGCCGAAATCCCTTCAGACCTCGGCCATCGCGCGGCGCGCCCCGCGCCGGGAACACCCGAGGGCGAGTTCATCGACCGTCAGATCCGGGCCCTTCTGGCCAAGGTCGAATAACCGGCCGATGCGCCGCCCCTTTCTCCCGGCTGGGGTCTCAGCCGCCGGGCCGAGCCGCCTTGCTCCACCCCCGTGCCAGTTGGCCGAAGAGCGGCTGAGAGGTCTCGGCAGCGAGCTTTACCCCGAGCTCCGAAAGTTTCGCGGAACCGCCGACCAGAGTCTCCAAACTGCTGCAAGTGAACCCGGCATTCACCTCGATCGCGTCGGAGAGCGTCTTCACCGCGAGCAACTTCGTTGCTGTGCGCGCCAGCACATTCATGCCCGAAAGTGCCAGTCCGGCCATCTCGGCGCTCAGTGCTTCGAGGCCACGCGCCAGCGCCGCTTGTGATTGGGCGAGCGCCGCCGCAGCATCGCCCTCGAAATGCCCGGGAAAATCGGGATTCGCGCTCTTCGGCGCTGGTGGAAGTGCGCCGATGCTCGACGTTGGTGCCGCCGTCGCAGCAGCGGCCGCGAGATCCACAGCTGTTTCCGTCGACTTGCCCGCCTCAACCAGCAGCTCGGCGGGTTTAGGCGGTTCGGCCTCGCTCGCCCCGTTTGCTCGGAGGCGGAGCTTCGACCGGCTTGAATGGCGCGGCCGGGGCCTCGGTCGGCCCGGACGCGCGTACAGAGCGTCTGCCCTTGGTTTCCATGATCTCAGCCTTGTCCTTCGCCGCGGTACATCTCGCGCCGCACAACCTCGAAGGTAAGCGAAAGGATCACGGTTCTCAAGCAAAATTGTGCGCCGCACAAGATGATCAGATCGGCTCGACACGCAATAGCGTGTTTTCGGCGCCGGTTACGCGCACGCGGGTTCCGGCCGGGAGGTCCGGTCCTGCGACGAGCCAGACCGAATCGTCAACTCTGAGCCGTCCGCGGCCGTCGACGATCGCGCCATCCAATGTGAACATCCGACCAATGTAGCTCTCGGCGCGCCGGTTGAGGTGTCGGTCGCTTGCACTGGCTCGGGTGTGGGCGAAAGCCGTCCGGCCGAGGGCGACGCTGGCGACGGCGAGGACCGCAAAGATCAACGCCTGGTGCTCCCAAGCGAGCCCGGGATAGCGCCAGGAGATCGCCGCGACGCCAAGCGCCGCGGCGGCCAGCCAAATACAGACCATCGCCGGTACGGCGACCTCGATCACTGCGAGAACAGCGCCAAAAGCGGCCCAATACCAGTACGGCATCAACGCCCCGTTGTCGGCCCTACCGCCGGATTGGTCGCAGGACGGGCCGTGCTGAAGCTCTCGCGCGCCAACTCGGCGATCCCGGCCAGCGATCCGATCATCGATGCGCTCTCGAGCGGCATCAGGATCACCTTCTGGTTCTGGCTTCCGGCGAGACGACCAATAGCATCGATATAGCGCTGCGCCACGAAGTAGTTGATCGCCTGGATGCTGCCGCGCCCGATCGCCTCGGAAACCGACGTCGTTGCGCTGGCCTCCGCCTCGGCCTGCCGTTCCCGCGCCTCCGCGTCGCGAAAGGCCGCCTCGCGCCGGGCTTCCGCAGCGAGGATAACCGCCTGCTTCTCGCCCTCGGCCTTGAGCACCGCCGCCTGTTTGAAACCCTCCGCCTCCAGAACGTTGGCACGCTTCTCGCGTTCGGCCTTCATCTGCCGGGCCATCGCCGCAACCAGCTCCTGAGGCGGTGTGATGTCCTTGATTTCGACGCGTTGAACCTTTACGCCCCAAGGGCGTGGTCGCCGCATCGACGACGGTGAGAAGCTGGCTGTTGATGCGGTCGCGTTCGGACAACAGCTCGTCGAGGCTCATCGAGCCCATGACCGTGCGGATATTGGTCATCACGAGGTTCAGGATCGCGAGCTCGAGGGTGGTGACCTCATAGGCCGCCTTCGCCGCGTCCAGCACTTGATAGAAGACGATGGCGTCCACCGTCACCACGGCGTTATCGCGCGTGATGACGCTCTGCGAGGGGACCTCGAGCACGGTCTCCATCATGTTCATCCTAGCCCCGATCGCGGTCTACTACGGGGACGATGAGCGCGAGACCCGGCTCGAGGGTGCGAACATAACGGCCGAATCGCTCGACCGTCCATTCATTCCCTTGGGGGACCCTCTGAACCGCAAGAATGACAAAAATCAGTGCGAACAAGACCACGAAGAGTACGAAGACGGAGAAGGCGCTGAGCATGACACCGTTCCATCGGCAGTTGCGTTCTGGTATTCTATCCACCACTCATTGCGATAGCATTAGCGGCTTGCAAGCAGCAGCCAGGTGGCGCTCCGAGGTGCGCGTCGCGCTCGCGAGCCGTAAGGCCATTCGAGGCCTTTGATCGATTTGTACCGTCGAAAACGTAGACAGAGATGCCCGGTTTTTCTATTCTACCTAACGATGACTGTGCGCGATCGCTGATCGCGCACAGTCTGTTGGGGGAATGGGGGTCGAAAGTGAAAGTATTCAGGAACACCGCGCGGTGCACGTCGCGCGCTGCGCCGCTATCGCGGCGCTTTCTCGCCGGCGCTGGCATCGGCGCCATTGCCGTTCTCTTGACGCTCGGCGCAACTCCGGCCGCGGCGCGGCACCACCCGGGTTATCATGGCCATGCGCGACACGGGTTCTACGGCGTCGACCCGTCGCGGGAAAACGAATCGATCGTCATCGATGCCGAAACCGGCCGAGTACTCAGCGAGATGAACGCCGACGCGATCACCTATCCAGCCTCGCTGACCAAAATGATGACGTTGTACTTGACGTTCGAGGCGCTGAACTCGGGCCGGCTCGGGCTCGACCAGTATCTGCCGGTCTCGAGCGAAGCGGCGAGCAAGAGCCCGACGAAGCTTCACCTCGTCCCGGGCGACTCGGTCCAGGTTCACGACCTCATTCTCGGTATCGTCACAAAATCCGCCAATGACGCCGCCGCGGTGCTCGCCGAGGGGCTGGCCGGCAGCGAACCGGCCTTTGCCGACCGCATGACCGCCAAGGCACGTCAGCTCGGGATGACCAACACGATCTACCGCAACGCCTCCGGTTTGCCGGACCCCGAGCAACGCACGACGGCGCGCGACGTGGCGCAGCTGGCGCTTGCGCTCTACCACGACTTTCCGCGCGAATACCGCTATTTCGCGACCCGCGAATTCTTCTTCCGCGGCCGGGTCATCCTCACGCACAACCACCTGCTCGATTGGTATGAGGGCGCCGACGGGATCAAGACCGGATACATCGGCGCCTCGGGCTTCAATCTCGCAGCTTCGGCAGTGCGCAATGGTCACCGGTTGATCGGCGTCGTCATGGGCGGAGCGTCGGCCGGTTCGCGCGACCGGGAAATGGCTGCTCTGCTCGATCAGGGCTTCGCCGAAGTGGGGGCCGGCCCCACCCTGGTGGCGCAGCGCGAAGCACCGGTGCCGTCAGCGGCTCGCCGGTACCGTGGCGGCCGAGACCGAGACGGACCAGCCCGAACCGGTCCGCCCGCGCGAGAAAATTGGACAATTGGCTAAAGCCGCCCGCAAGATCGCCGCCCATCTCTCGCCCGTCGCCAAGGCGGAGGCGGCGCCGATCGCGCATCAGTTGCGCACGCTCCGGAAACCGACCGCTGGAGCATCCAGCTCGGTGCGTTCCGCAGTCGAGAGCGCGGCCGAGCAGGCGGCGCGTTCCGCCGCTACGGTCCCCGGAGCCAGAGGAAAGCCGGTACAGATCGTGCAGCCCTCGAAGGGCGGCAAGGAGCACGTCTACCGCGCGCGCCTGCTCAACTTTTCGCCGCAGGAAGCACAGGGCGCGTGCGCCGCGCTCCACAAAAAGAAGATCGAGTGCTCAGTGGTCCCGCCGACGCCGGTCAAGGTCGCCATCCGCTGAATCGGGTGCGGGTCCGCGGGACAATGATCGCAACTTCCTGGAAGCGGGGCACCCTCACCCACCAAGCCCTTTCGGGGTCGGTCCTCCCTCTCCGGCGGTGCGGGAGAGGGCCCCTTGAGCGCAGCGAGGCGGGTGAGGGTCAGTTTCGACGCTCGAAATTCCTCTCCGAGCCGTGGTGGCGCTTGCGGAGCGCGCCGATCCACCGCGCCCACCTTCTGATGCGGAGAGGGACGAGGGCCTACTTCGACCGCATCCAGCCGTGCTGCGCAGGTCGAGAGACGCGATCAGTCGCGGCGGTAAGGGTAGCAGCGGCTTCTCTCGAGGGAGAGGCCGTAATGTTGGCCGAGAGCGCGGATCGCGTCCGCATGCTCGACATAGGGGTCTGCATTCGCTATTCCGACGATGATCGGCCGGAAGCTCCGGTCGTCGCGGCCGCCCGGCGCGAGCATGGCCGTTACCAGCGGATTACCCTCGTCGTCGCGCAATGTCAGGAATAACGGCATTTCGCGCTGTACATGCGCTTTGAGGCCGATCTCCTGCTCGAAGTAAACCTTGGAGGCAGGCTGGAAGCTCTGTATCGCCTTTTCTTCCTCCTTGCGAAAGAACTTCTCGACGGCGTGGCGCATGCCTTCGGATTCTACCGCGGCCTCGGCTTCGGTCTCGATCCGAAACCAGGTCTTCCCGCCTGGAGCATCGCAAACGTATTTCATGCATCCTCCCAATTTTCCTACCAGGAGCTAGGATCGCGAACCATCGGGCAGGTGCAGCATTATCGGCGGAGGACGGCATGCCGACAAGGCTGGGTCCACGACCCTCGCTGACTCATTATAGCAGCATTTTTCTGGCGCGTTGCCGATCTGCTACGCTTCGCGCACAGGGCCGCCGCCGACGCTGGGCATTTCCGTCCAATCCCGCCACAGAGAGATCAGTGCGGCCATGATCGCCGGGCCGAGAAACAGCCCGATAATGCCAAATGTCTCCAGCCCGCCGAGAATCCCCAGCAGCACCCATAAGAACGGTAGACGTGCCGCGCCGCCGATAATGACCGGCCGGATCGCATGATCCGCGACAAAGACGACGACGAGACCAAAGCAGAAAACCGCCGCGCCGGCGATCGTGCTGCCGCTCGCGGCCAAGTACAACGCGGCAGCCCCGAATGCTACCGGCGCACCAAACGGGATGACCGCGAGAACGCCGGTCAGTGCCGCTACCGAGACCGGATGGGGAAGGCCGGCGATGATATAGGCGATTCCCGATCAGCGCGCCTTCCCCCAGCCCGACCAGCACCAGGCCGTTTACGGTCGCGAGCACCGCCTGAACCACATGGCGGCCGATCCGCTCCCCATCCGGGCCGAGCAGCCGGTCGCTGACGCGCAGCAGCTGCCGGCTGAACAGCATTCCGTCGCGGAACAGGAAAAACAAGGTCAGAAGGGTGAACCCGAAGATGATCAATCGGTGAATGATTTCGGGGCCGTAGAGCCGGGCCGATGCAGCGACCGATCGCGGATTGATCCTTCCCAGCAGCTCCTGAGCCGCATTGGGGTCGCTCAGATTGGCGCGCCACCACTCCTCGACGGACTCGACCGACAACCGGGAATTGCGGCACCCATTCCGGGACCGGAACACCGTTGTGCTCGGCCTCACCGAGAAATTGGACGATGATGCGAACCTCGCGCGCGCCTTCGATCGCGACATAGATGAACGGGACGGTGAAAATGAGCCCAACCGAAAGAGTGAACAATAGAGGCGCCAGGATGCGAGACTTGCCCTCGGGAAGGGCGACGGCGAGCCGCCGATAGAGCGGCCAAAGGGCGATCGCCAAAACGCCGGCCCAGGCGAGCGCGGCGAGGAAGCGGTGCAGGATCCACGCCCCGAGCCCGACCAAGGCGATCGCCAGCACGACCCGCGCGATACGCCGCGAGAGAGCCAGGCGCTCGGCCTCGACACTATCGGTAGGGTGATGAGGATCGGGGAGATGGTCCACAGAACTAAAGCCTTCCGGGCATTCGCGCCCGATCCGCCGGAAAGATCATTTGAGCTGGTCGGCGATCTTGTCGATGCCGGCTTTGGCGCACGCCTCGTCCTTTTCGCCGCCCGGCGCACCGGAGACCCCGACCGCGCCGATGACCTCGTCGCCGACCTTGATCGGCAGCGCGCCCTGCGCCGCGATGATCCCCGTAAGGTGTACAGCTCCGAGGTTCGGATTGTCCTTGACCCGCTGCACGAATTCGCCCGAGGGGATGCGGAAGGTGCGAGCGGTATAGGCCTTGCGCTGGCTGTTCTCCATCGTATGCGGCGGGGCGCCGTCGCCGCGCACCGCGACGAGAACCTCGCCGTTGCGGCCGAGCACATGCACCGAGACGTGGTAGCCTTGCTTGGTGCAGGTCTCGAGCGCCGTCTGTGCGATCGTCATCGCCATTCCGGCCGACAGGCTCTTCTCGGTCAGCAATTGTGCACCCGCGGGCGCGGCCAGCGCGCCGACGAGGCCGATGACGGCGAGGCAACTGGATATCGGATCGCATGCTGTTCCCTCCCCTTGGGCAAAATGACCGCCCGCTGCCGGGATGCGGTTCGCGGTCGAAGCCTACCACATTTAACCCGTGTTCCGCGTCGAGGAGGTTGGCCGATGATTGCAAGACGTCGGATGCTCGAAATCGCCGCCGGCTGCTGCCGCCGTGTTTTCGCTGGGCGGCGCGGGACGGGCGGCAACACTGCCGGCCACGCCGCGGCAAACGGCGGGGCCGTTCTATCCTTTGTCGATTCCCGCCGATTCGGACAGCGATTTGGTGCAAGTCACCGGACACAATGGCACGGCGAAGGGCACGTCAGCTATGTCAGCGGGCACATCCTCGATCCGGACGGTCGGCCCCTATCCGGTGCGCGGGTCGAGATCTGGCAGTGCGACACAAACGGCCGCTACCATTACGTCCGGGACGATCGCGCCGACACGCCGCTCGACGACAATTTCCAGGGCTACGGCCAGACCATCACCGATGAAACGGGCGGCTACCGGTTCCGCACGATCCGGCCCGTGCCTTATCCCGGCCGCACCCCGCACATCCATTTCGCGGTGTCGGGCCCCGGGTCTGCGCGCTTCACGACCCAGATGTACATCGCCGGCGAGCCGCTCAACGAGCGCGACGGCGTGCTGATGGGCGTGCGCGACCCTGCCGCCCGCGCCCGCCTGATCGTGCCGCTCCGCCCGGCTCCCGAGATCGAGGCGAACGCTCTCGCCGGCACCTTCGACATCGTCCTCGGCTGAACCGACGAAAGCGGCAATGCGCCGCTTTCGTTAGCGACTTGCCGTTCAGGGATTCTTCACGGGAGGAAGGGTGGTCAGATCGGGAGGATTGAGACAGGTGGGATGGCCGAAGCCGCCCGCACTGATACCCGTTCCTCCGTTGGGGTTCGGCGTGATGTCGAAAATGATGTTGTCGGGGTGTGTTGGGTCTCCGGACACCCCCCCGACTGTCCCCAAATGGTCGAGACTGAGGGTATTGCGAACGCGCCAGGCAATCATGTGGTCGGTGCAGGACGTATCACCGCTGACGCCGACGCCGCCGACTTTGACTCCGCCACTTGCATAGAGCGCTAGCCCACCACCAAAGACGTTTACTCCTCCGACACGGTTGCCGACCATCGGGTCGTTGCGCGTTCCGAACAAAAATGCCGGGCCCTGATAGGCGATCTCCGGATCGACCGGATTGCTGTGCTGCAGCCCATAAAGGCTGCCGCCCGGCTGCACGGCCGAGTACAAATTGGCCGTCGACAACGCGAAGGCGCCTTTTCTGCCGTCCTTACCGAGGCTGAAATCATTTGCAGTGTTGGCCTTTTGCGCAGAGATGGCGCGGCTACCTAGCCATTGGCTGGTGTAAGCAGAACCGGAAAACGCGACCGCGCAAACCGTGCCGTCATTGGCTACGATCGTCCCCCACATATTGAAGCCGAGCCCCCCGTTGCCAGTTGCTCCAACTGCGCCGTCGAGCGCGGACTGGAGGGTGGCCTGACTCGGTAGGCTGGAACAGATGGAGTTACCATCGGCGACAGCCGAACCCGCTGCCGACGAAACAGCAAGGCAGACAGCGCCGGCGATGACCCAATGCTGAATTTTCATGTCTCTCCCCTCGTGTCATGGGCGGGACCGCCCTATTGCGGCCCCTGTTTTGCGTCGCAGAAACCCGCGCCGCAGCCGAGTTCTCACGACCGGGACAAATTAGCAGAGATTTTGGCTATAGGAATACTTGACGACGTAAATCAAAGGTTAATTTCGACACGAGGATGCTTAGGCGAGTAAGTTAACGTTAATTCTGCCCAATATTCATCATCTCGCCGGCGGCTCCGAGGGCGCATGCGAGGGAGATCCGTAAAAGCACGGCACCGCCCGCACGCGATCAGGCCGGCGCAGTCTCTTTCCGACGCCGCAAATGCTCGATCCTGGCCTTCATGTCCGGCGCCGGCCAATCTTCGAGAAGCCAGCGCGGGAGCGGCTCGCCGGGGCCGCTTACCGGGAGGGCCTCGTCCTCGTCACTGCGGCCGTTGGAGAACAGCTCCAGCGCGTAGGGCATCTCGTAATAGATCTCGAGAACAGTGCCGTCCGGGTCGGCGAAATAAAAGCTGCGCTGGTTGACGTGGTTGGCGGCGCGCATGATCGGGACGCCGTGCTCGACCAGATGGGCATAGGCGTCGCGCAGCGCCGCGTAGCTGCCGACCTGGAAGGCGATGTGGGCGAGCCCGATCTGTCCGCGCTGCGGACGCGGAGCATCATCGGGCGAGGGATGCTGCCCGATGTCGAGCGTATGGAAATTCTCACCCAAGGTCATGAAGACGCCGCCATGATCCGGGTCCTCCTCGGCGATCCGGAACCCGAGCACGTCGCGGTAGAACCGCTTCGAAGCTTCCTGGTCGGCGACCCTCAGATTGACGTGCCCGATGCCGGTCAGCTTGATCATTTTGGCTCTCCGATGCCCCACATGCGCGCAAGTTAGGCCGGCCCCAACCGCCCGGCAAGCCGAATGGCTGCCATCGCGGAAATGCGCTCAGAATTTGGGCAGAGCGGGTGCATAGTCCGGCGCGCCGACATTGGGACAGGGAAGGATGATAAGCACGAGCGTATCGGCACAGGCCGGCGAGGCCCACACCGTCCACGGCCGCCGTATCGCGCAAGGCGCCGTGTTCTCGGTCATCATGGCGCTGAGCTTTTCGCATTTCCTCAACGACATGATGCAGTCGCTGGTGCCGGCGCTGTACCCGATGTGGAAGAGCGCGTACGGCCTCAGCTTTGCGCAGATCGGGCTGATCAGCCTGGTGACGCAGGTGACCTCGTCGCTGCTGCAGCCGGCGGTCGGGCTGTTCTCGGACCACCGGCCGCAACCCTATTCGCTGGCCGTCGGGATGGGTGCGACCCTGATCGGTCTGCTGCTGCTGGCGAGCGCCGGCAGTTACCCGATCCTGATGTTGGCGGCGGCGCTGGTCGGGATCGGCTCGGCGGTCTTTCACCCGGAAGCCTCGCGCGTCGCCCGCCTGGCCTCGGGCGGACGGCACGGTCTGGCGCAGTCCTTGTTCCAGGTCGGCGGCAACATCGGCTCTTCGCTGGGGCCGATCCTGGCCGCCTTTATCGTCATCCCGAGGGGCCAGTCGAGCATTGCGTGGTTCTCGTCGGCCGCACTGTTGGCGATGACCGTGCTGTTCGGCGTCGGAAACTGGTACCGCAGAGAGCACACCGGCCCGGCCCGGCCCGGCGCCCGCCAATCGGTCGAGCGCAGCCACCTGTCGCGCCGCAAGGTCGCCTGGTCGGTGGCGATCCTCCTGGTGCTGGTCTTCTCCAAATCCTTCTATACGGCGAGCCTCAACAGCTTTTACACCTTTTACCTGATCAGCAAATTTCACGTCTCGGTCGCGAGCGCGCAGATCTATCTGTTCGCCTTTCTTGGCGTCGGTCGCGGTCGGCACCTTGGTCGGCGGCCCGGTCGGCGACCGGATCGGCCGCAAATACGTCTTGTGGGGCTCGATCGTCGGGGTGCTGCCGTTCACCCTGGTGCTGCCCTATGCCGATCTGTTCTGGACCGGCATTCTGACGGTCGCCATCGGTCTGATCCTGGCCTCGGCCTCTTCGGCGATCATCGTCTACGCGCTGGAGCTGGTGCCGGGAAAGGTCGGCACGGTCGCCGGGCTGTTCTTTGGCTTGTCTTTCGGCATGGCCGGGATCGGGGCGGCGGCGCTCGGCCGGCTCGCCGACGCGACGAGCATCGATTACGTCTATCAGATCTGCGCTTTCCTGCCGCTGCTCGGGCTATTCACCGTGCTGTTGCCCAATATCGGCCGACCGCAGGGGACGAGGCTCGCCTCGCCGGTGACGGGATCGACCGCGACGCGCGGCGGCCGGCGCCAGCCGGTAACCGCGCCCGTCGGCGCTCTCGCCGGTGCGCATGTCAAAGCGGTAGCCGTGCCACGGGCAGCGCAGGATCCCGTTCTGCGGCACCGCTTCGTCGAGCGGTCCGAGCCAATGCGGGCAGGTCGTGGCATGGGCGAGGAGCCTGCCGTCTTCACCCTCGACGATGCGGAACGGCTCGCCGTCGAACTCGACGAGGAGCGGCAGGCGCCGCCGCAGCTCGGCTGAGGGGCCGAGCGAAACCGCTGCCCTGGAGCCGGGGCTCCGCCTCGCGACGCGCGCGATTGTTTCGTCGCGGCGCATCATCATCGCCTCGTCCTCGTCCCACAGGCGGGCGCAGCTGGCGCGGTATTTGTCGGCGAGCGCTGCGAGCCGTTGCGGATGCCGCTCCGGCAGATAGTACCGCACTTCCACGGCCGTGCGATGCGGCCCGGCGGGCGTCAGCAATGTCCAGATCTCGGTCCCTGCGCCGTCGCCCGACAGGGTCTGAACGCGGTACCGGGCATTCTCCCGATCGGCCCGCAGCTCGAGCACCATCTGCCGGTCCGGCGTCCCGGGATTCTTCGTCAGCGCGACCCGCCAGCCCCAGTTGCCGATCTCGATAAGCTCGACCGCATTGAAATACATCTCGTGCAGTACCGGCAGATGCTCCCAGTCGAAGACATTCTCCCAGATGCGTTCAATGCCGGCACGGATCTCCCGCCCCCAGGTCACCGCGAGTTCGAGGCAGGGAGCGACCCGCAATGTCTCGCGGTCGATATTGATTTGGCGGTCACGCATGCCAGGTGGGGCCGGGGTTGGCGAGGCTGGCGCTTGCGAGAATGCTGGTGCCGATAATGTCCCAGATCCGCGACGGCGCCGCTGCTGTTCTGACACAGTTCCCACGCCACATGATCCTAAAAGGTGACCCCATGGGGTGACGTCAGGAGGCCGCGTGGATATGCCAGCTCGGTCCGGGGTTGCTGCCGACCAGCACTTCGGCGGTTGGGGTCGTGCCGTTCATCAGCCAGATCGAGGCTTGGCCGTTGGTGTTCTGCCACAGGATGTCGGATTTGCCGTCGCCGTTGTAGTCACCGGTGCCGACGATGTGCCAGCTCGGTCCCGGGTTTCCGATCACAGGTTCGCTGATCGGGGTGGCGCCGTTCATCAGCCAGATCGCCGCCTGGCCATCGGTGTTCTGCCACAGGATGTCGGCATCGCCGTCGCCGTTGAAGTCGCCCGTCCCGACGACATGCCAGCTCGGTCCCGGGTTGCCGATCACCGGCCCGCTCAGTGGGGTGGTGCCGTTCATCAGCCAGATCGCGGCCTGGCCGTCGGTGTTCTGCCACAGGATGTCGGCATCGCCGTCGCCGTTGAAGTCGCCGGTGCCGACAATGTGCCAGCTCGGTCCCGGGTTCGCCCCGACCGCCGGCTCGCTGATCGGGGTCGTCCCGTTCATCAGCCAGATCGCCGCTTGGCCGTCGGTGTTCTGCCACAGAATGTCGGCGTCGCCGTCGCCGTTGAAATCGCCCGCCCCGACGACCTGCCAGCTCGGTCCCGGGTTTGCCCCGACCGCCACCTCGCTGATCGGGGTGGTGCCGTTCATAAGCCAGACCGCGGCCTGGCCATCGGTGTTCTGCCACAGGATGTCGGCATCGCCGTCGCCGTTGAAGTCGCCCGCGCCGATCACCTGCCAGCTCGGTCCGGGGTTGCCGACGACCGGTCCGCTGATCGGGGTGGTGCCATTCATCAGCCAGACCGCCGCTTGGCCATTGGTGTTTTGCCATAGGATGTCGGAGGTCTTATCGCCGTTGAAGTCGTAAGCGATCGGTGGCTGTGACGGCGCCAGATCCCAACCGATCACGTTCAGCAATCGAATGTCGCTCTGAGTGACGGGATTGACGACGCCAGGATCGTTGTTGTCGTTATAGGCGTCCGGCGTATACGGCGTCGTGCCGGCCCAATCACCCAAATCCCCACTGTTACCCGTGACGAAGTTGTTCCAATTGCCCAGATCCGTCGTACCCCCGTCGATCGAGAAATAGGATGCGGCGCCGGTGCCGAGTTGGCGCGTGCCCGGCGAGGCATACCGAAACAAGTCCATCGGAGAATAGGAATGACTTCGGCCCGAGATGGTTCGCCCGGAGAACGAATCCCGCCCCATCACCTCCGAGATCTCGTGTTCGGCAACCCCGATAAAGTCGTAGGCGCCGGAAACGTCCCTGTTACTGGGATCGAAGGTGAAGATGTCATTGGCGCTGAAGCCGACATAGCCATCGACAGCGGTGCTGGCGCCGAGCAATCCCAACGCTTTCTGCTCGGCTGTCGTGATCCAAAAATTGCCGCCCCCGGTCGGATCGCTGGCTGGCAGGGTGGCGACAGCCTCACGATCGTCGGCGGAGGTGGCACCGCCCTGCAAGGCGGACCTCACCTGACTGTAGCTAAAGCGGTTGAATGACCAATCGCTCTCACCGAGATCGCCGGCGCTCAGCGGTATTCCATCGACTTCCCCCCAACCGACATCGATGTTGATGGTTATTGGGTCGCTGAACTTGGTGGTGTAAAACTCGACGGCTGCGGCGAACGCTGCCGTGAACCCTGCGGGCGCGCTATTGACGCTGGCGTCGTAGGTCACATCGAACACGAGGCCACCAGCAGCGCCGTAACTTTCCGTCGTCGCGCCTCCGGCGCCGGAAGAGGCAATCGGGGCTTCGACTGGTTGGTCGATATTTGTCGGAGGAGTGAGGGCGATCGCATTGCGCGTCACGACGGCGGAAGAAGTTAGGACTGCACCGGCAGTAGTCGCAGCGACCGCAGTTGGTCCCGACGGCAATACTGGCCTGTTGCCGGTCAGAGCAGACGTCCCTCCTGGGTCTGTGTCGCCGGCAGCGGGTAGCTTGAAATCGATGAAACCGGGAGAAACGTGAGTAAGCAACCCATCGGCGTAGGCTTCGGCAGCCGTCGAGTCGCTCGTCTCATCCATCATCCAAGGGTTGTTTTGTGCGTTCCCGTCGTCGCCATCAAGCGGCACGCGAAATTCGGTCATAGATCCATCTCCCTCACCTCGCTTGCCGCCTGAACGCCGCCGGCGCTATGCCTGCTGCCGCGGACGGGCCCCCGATTCATCGCCGAAACCACGCCCGGCGGGGTCGAGGAGGCCTGCTCGGCGGAGCGGGCGCGGAGGCTCTCAAGGACGCAGAGGGTCTGCATGAAGCCATGCATCGGCACGGACCGGCAAGGCTACGCTGAATTGGCTGACCGGCTGCAGTTCGCGGTTCTGGCCGCGCTGAATGACCGCGAGGGGGTGAAATTCGAGGCGCATCCGTTGTATCTCGAGTGTCTCACGGCTCGCCAAGGTTGGCGTTGCCGACAAATTTGGTTGCCGTTCATCTCTTCGGGTCAAGCATACCATGTGGGGCCGGGGTTGGCGAGGCTGGCGCTGGCGAGAATGCTGGCGCCGTTCATCTCCCAGACCACGACTTCACCGCTCGAATTCTGCCACAGGATGTCGGACTTGCCGTCGTTGTTGTAGTCGCCGGTCCCCATGATGTGCCAGTCCGGACCCGGATTGCCGATACTGGCGGCGCCGATCACATTGGTGCCGTTCATCTCCCAGATCGCCGCTTCGCCGCTGTCGTTCTGCCAAAGGATGTCGGCGCGGCCGTCGCCGTTGAAATCGCCGGTGCCCAAGGCGTGCCAGCTCGGCCCCGGGTTGCCGACGACTGCGCTGCCGATGACATTGGTACCGTTCATTTCCCAGATCGCAACCGAGCCATCATCGTTCTGCCACAGGATGTCTGAGAAGCCGTCGCTGTTGAAGTCGCCGGTGCCCCTGACGTGCCAGCTCGGCCCCGGGTTGCCGGCGATGGCACCGCCGATCACATTGGTACCGTTCATTTCCCAGATCGCAACCGAGCCGTCGTCGTTCTGCCACAGGATGTCGGAGCGGCCGTCATCGTTGAAATCGCCGACCGACATGACGTGCCAGGTCGGCCCGGGGTTGCCGATAATCCCGCTGGCAACCACACCCGACCTGTTGGTCTCCCAGATTGCGGCGGTGCCGTCGTCGTTTTGCCAGAGCAGATCGGGATTGCCGTTGCCGTAGAAGTCGCCCGACGCCTTGATGTGCCAGCTCGGCCCCGGGTTGCCGAGACTGCCGCTGGCGGTCACGGCGCTGCCGTTGGTCGCCCACAGAAAGGCTGCGCCAGTGTCGTTCTGCAGCAAGATATCGCTGCCGTCGCTCTGCCAAATCAGGTCCTCACTCGCCGGCTTATAAGGACTGCTGTCGCCCGTGACATGCCAGCTCGGGCCCGGATTGCCGAGACTGCCGCTGCCGATCGATGTCGGCGCCGTTCATTTCCCAGATGACGACTTCGCCGCTGCGAATTCTGAAACCGGATGTCGGAGAAGCCGTCGCCGTTGTAATCGCCGGCGCCGACCGCATGCCAGCTCGGCCCCGGGTTGGCGACGACTGCGCTGCGCCGATGACACTGGCGCCGTTCAATTCCCAAACCGCCACCGCGCCATCGCCGTTCTGCCACAGAATGCCGGAATGGCCGTCGCCGTAGAAGTCGCCGGTGCTGACAGCATGCCAGGTCGGCCCAGGGTTGCCGAGACTGCCGCTGCCGATCACATTGGTCCCGTTCAATTCCCAGATATCGACCTCGCCGCTGCTGTTCTGCCACAGAATATCGGAAAACCCGTCGCCGTTGAAATCGCCCGACCCGATGACGTGCCAGCTCGGCCCGGGATTGCCGAGACTGGCGGCCGCAATCACACTGGTCCCGTTCATCTCCCAGATGCCGACTTCGCCGCTGCTGTTCTGCCACAGGATGTCGGAATCGCCGTCGCCGTTGAAATCGCCGGTGCCGACGACGTGCCAGCTCGGCCCCGGATTGCCGAGATCGCCGCTGCCGATCACGCTGGTACCGTTCATCTCCCAGATGGCGACTTCGCCGCTGCTGTTCTGCCACAAGATATCGGCATGGCCATCGCCGTTGAAGTCGCCGGTGCCTTTACATGCCAGCTCGGACCCGGATTGCCGATGCTGCCGCTGGCTATCACGCTGGTCCCGTTCACATCCCAGATGTCGGCTTCCCCGTTGCTGTTCTGAAACAGAATGTCGGACTTGCCGTCGCCGTCGAAATCGCTGGTCGGGCCTCCTGCTGAAGTCGGCAGGCCCACAAAGTCGTTTGGGCTCAGACCGCTGGAACTTGCGCCGGCGGCCGTCAGCTCGCTAGTCCCCGCCGAAGTCCCGTCGGTGACCCACAGATTGATGTTGCCGCTCGCGTCTTCGCCGGCGAACAGCGCGGTGCCGCCGATAACTGTAATATCGGGCGCAGCAGAGACATTGGCAAACAACCCGTTGGCATAACTGCCGGAGACGCTGAGCTCTCTGGTGCCCGCCGCAGTCCCGTCGGTCACCCAAAGACCGTCCACGCCGTTCGCATCGTAGCCTTCGAACAAAGCCACATTGCCGAGGACGGTGAACCCCGGAGAAAAACCGGCGGAAAAAAACTCAGGTCGAACAGCCCGCCGGCATTGGCGCCGGCGACCGCCAGTTCGCTGGTCCCGCCCGCGGTCCCGTCGGTCACCCACAGGCTGGAATTACCCGCCGCATCCTGGCCCGCAAACAGCACCTTGTTGCCGAGAACGGTGAGATCGGGCGCAGTGACGTTAAAAAACAGCCCGGTCGCATTACTTCCGGCGACCGTCAGCTCGCTGGTCCCGGCGCCCGTCCCGTCGGTGGACCAGAGGCTGATGTTGCCGCTCGTGTCTTCGCCGACGAAGAGCGCCTTGCCGCCAAATACAGTCAGATCAGGCGCGCTGACGTCGGGGAAGAGGCCGCTGGCAAAACTGCCGGCGACAGTCAGTTCGCTGGTACCGGCCGAGGTCCCGACGGTCACCCAAAGACCGTCAATCCCGCTCGCATCGTAGCCTTCGAACAGCGCACGAGCACCGAGGATCGTGAAGCCGGGAGAGAAACCGGAGGGAAAGAAATTCAGAGTGAACAGCCCGGCAGAATTGGCGCCGGCGACGGCCAGCTCGCTGGTCCCGACCGAGGTTCCGTCGGTCACCCAAAGGTTGGGATTACCGGTCGCGTTCTCGCCCTGGAACAACACCTTGCCGCCGAGGACGGTAAAATCAGGCTCAGCGATGTTGAAAAACAGCCCGCTGGCGTCGCTTCCCGCGGCCGCCAATTCGCTGGTGCCGGCGACCCGTCCCGTCGGTGGTCCACAGGCTGATAGTGCCGTTCGCGTCTTCGCCGACAAAGAGCGCCTTGCCGGCGAAGACGGTCAGCTGAGGCGCGATGACATTAGTAAACAGCCCGCTGGCATTGGCTGCCGGCGACGCTTAGCTCGCTGGTGCCAGCCGAGGTCCCGTCGGTCACCCAGAGACTAGCCGCACCCGTCGCGTCGTCGCCTTCGAACAGCGCCAGATTGCCGAGGACCGTAAAGCCGGGAGAAAAGCCGGATTGAAAATAATTGGAATTGAACAGTCCGCCGGCATTGGCGCCGGCAACCGCCAGCTCGCTGGTCCCTGCCGAGGTCCTCGTGGTGACCCCAAGATTGGCATTGCCGTTCGCATCCCGACCGGCAAAGACAATTCGCGATATGGACATGACGGACCTCCGCGGGCGACCGTGTCGCCCGGCGGTGGGCCGGGGTCAACAAATTAAGCTTTTAACTTTAGGAGTTGGTCGGGGCCGTCAGTCGCTCGTGTGTCTTCGGTCCCAGCAGGATTTAGGCGTGCCAGGTGGGGCCGGGGTTGGCGATGACGGCGGCGGCGAGGATGCTGGCGCCGTTCATCTCCCAGACCGCGACGGCGCCGCTCGAGTTCTGCCACAGGATGTCGGACTTGCCGTCGTTGTTGTAATCGCCGGTCCCCATGATGTGCCAGTCCGGCCCCGGATTGCCGATACTGGCGGCGCCGATCACAGTGGTGCCGTTCATCTCCCAGATCACCGCCTCGCCGCTGTCGTTCTGCCACAGGATGTCGGCGCGGCCGTCGTGGTTGAAGTCGCCGACCCCGATGACGTGCCAGCTCGGCCCGGGATTGGCGAGGCTGCCGCCGCCGATCACGCTGGAACCGTTGGTTTCCCAGATTGCAGGAGTGCCGTCGTCGTTCTGCCACAGCAGATCGGGACTGCCGTCGCCATTGAAGTCGCCTGACGCCTTGATGTGCCAACTTGGCCCCGGATTGCCGAGACTGGCGCCGCTCGTCAGGGTCGTTCCGTTCATCAACCAGGTCGCGGCCTGGCCGCTGTCGTTCTCGAATTCGATGGCGTTGCCATCGGTCTGCCAGGTCAAATCCGCCTTCGCCGGCTCAAAGGGAGTGCTGTCGCCCACGACATGCCAGCTCGGCCCCGGATTGGCGACGCTGCCGCTGCCGATCAACGCGGTTCCATTCAGTTCCCAGATAAAAGCTTCGCCGCTCGAATTCTGAAACCGGATGTCGTAATGGCCGTCTCCGTTGTAATCGCCGGTGCCGACGGCGTGCCAGCTCGGCCCAGGATTGCCGAGACTGACGCTGGCGATCACATTGGCGCCGTTCATCTCCCAGACCACGACTTCGCCGCCGTCGTTCTGCAACAGGATGTCGGACTTGCCGTCGCCGTTGAAATCGCCGGTGGAGATCGCATGCCAGCTCGGCCCGGGATTGGCGACACTGCCGACCCCGATCATGGTGGCGCCATTCAGCTCCCAGATATCGACCTCGCCGCTGCTGTTCTGCAACAGGATGTCGGAATGCCCGTCGCCGTTGAAATCGCCTGACCCGATCGCGTGCCAACTCGGCCCGGGATTGGCGAGACTGGCGACGCCGATCACGCTGGTCCCGTTCAATTCCCAGATATCGACCTCGCCGCCGCTGTTCTGCAACAGGACGCCGTCGGAGAAGCCGTCGCCGCTGAAGTCGCCCGACCCGACCGCATGCCAGCTCGGCCCGGGATTGGCAACGCTGCCGCTGCCGATCAGGCTGCCGCCGGACAATTCCCAGACAAAGACTTGGCCGCTGCCGTTCTGCAGCAGAATGTCGGCTTTGCCGTCGTCATTGAAATCGCCGGTCGCGATCGGGTGCCAGCTGGGTCCGGGATTAGGCAAATTTCCGGTGGCGATGATACTGGTGCCGTTCATCTCCCAGGTGAAGATTTGACCGCTGCTGTTCTGCAGCAGAAAATCGGACCTGCCGTCGTTGTTGAAGTCGCTGCGCGGGGATGGTGAGTTGGCGTTAGTGAGGACGGTAATATCGGAAGGATATAGCGGACTAAAGGATGTTGCGGCTGACAGCTCGCTCGTCCCTGCAGATGTCCCGTCCGTCACCCAAAGATTCCCGTTTCCCACAAACAGCGCCTGGGTGCCGAGCACGGCAAAGTCCGGCTTCCCGTCAAGGCTCAGCGGCACGGAAGGCGCCAGCTCGCGCGTCCCCGCGGATGTCCCGTCCGTCACCCAAAGGCCGACGTTACCAAGCGTATCATAGCCTTCGAACAGCGCAACGTTGCCAAGAACGGTGAAGTCAGGTGGAAGATTGGCGCCAAACAACCCACCCGAATTGGCTCCAGCAACTGTGAGTTCGGTGGTCCCTGCCGAGGTTCCGTCCGTAACTCCTAGGTTGGGGGCACCGCCTGCGTTTCGGCTCGCAAACAGCACTTTGCTGCCAAGGGTCGTAAAGTCCGGAGTGGTGCCTAGAAACGGACCCAAAAAGGAGGCTCCGGCGACGGTCAACTCGCTGGTTCCCGCCGAGGTTCCGTCAGTGATCCAGAGCCCTGTCGCATAACTCGTGTCAATGCCCTCAAATACGGCCTTGTTGCCCAGAACGGCGAAACCCGGCTGGGGCAGCCCGATAACGGCCCCAACCAGCCCGCTAGCTACTTTTCGGCGCAAAAAGCACGTTTTTGAAAAGGCGGCGCCAGAATTTGGGCGCGCGCGATCATCCGACGAATGTGTCGGGTTTTTGCGGGCAGAAGTCCCAGCTTACGGGCCGGGCTGCTTGGCCATGGCGCGGCTGACGTTGACGAGGTTATCGGCGATCACACCGAGGCCGACCCAGCGCTTGATGCCGACGTCACCCCTGTATCGGCTGCGGTTCAGACCGTGCCGTCGTTTGACCACACTGATGCGGCCCTCGGAGCCGGTCCGCCACTTCTGCCCGTTGCGGAACCAGCGCTTCTTCTGCTCGCGCTTGCGCTCCGGGCTTTTGGTGGAGCGATTGGGGATGCACACGCGCTTGACGCCCTTAGCCTTTGCGGCGGCTTCGTTCTTGGCCGAGTAGAAACCGGCATCGGCGGCCACAGACGCGGCGTGCGCCCCAGCCTCGCCTGATGGGTTTCGATCGCAGCCATCAGGATGTCCGAATCGCTGGGCCGCTGATCGTAGACCTCGTAGGCGATGACGATCTGGTTCTCCGCCTCCTGCAGTTTGACCATTTTGCCGAATTCGGTTGGCTTGCCGGCCTTGCCTTTGCGAATGACCTCGGTGGTGGGTTCGAACAGGCTGACGATCTTGCCTTCGGCGTGGGTATCGCCGGCGAAGACGCGGGCTCTGGTTTGGCGCATGACCTGCTGCACCAGCGGCACCATGCTCTCCAGCTCGCGGTGCAGCCCTTCCAGCACGCCTTGCCGCGAGCCTTCCGCTGCGCGCTTGACGCCGTCATCGATCTCGCTGGCAAAGCGCTTGGCTTGACCCACCACCCGGCCGGTTGCCTCGAGTAATCTTTGGTACGCCTGCGCCAGCCTGTCACTGTTCTGACGGCCTTTGGCGCGCGCCGCACGCGCGATCTCCAGTACCCGCAATTTGACGCTGCGGCTGCGGTCGCGCAGCGTGGCGCCGGCGGCGCCGGCGATCTTGGTGATCTTCTTCATTGTGCGAGTCAGCACCCGCACCCCGTCACCCAATAAACTACTATCGGTCGGATAATGAATGTTGGTTTCGACCACGGTGGTGTCGACGCGCATCCGCCGGCCTGCCGCCACGCGATGGTCGCGCGCGATCTGCACGATGCGCTCGTGGATCTGGTTGATCACCTCCGGCCCCAGTGCCACCCCCCATTTGCCCATGGTCTTGGCGTCGGGCATCTTGGTGCCGCCCACGCGGGTGAAATCGCGGTATACCAGATTGGCGCGCGCCTCCCGTTCGAGCACGCCGTAACTCCAGTTGCGCATGTGCTTGAGCACCAGCAAACGCAGCACCACCTCGGCCGGGGTGCCCGGCCGCCCACGTTTGCGGCTCTGCGGATGGCGCTGGGCCAGGGCCTCGTAGACCGCCGCCACGATCTGCGGATCGCCGAGCAGCTGATCGGCGTGCTTCATCCACGCTTCGTGCAGATCCTTCACTTCTTCGGCGATCAGCCCGTCACCGAAGCTGCGCTGTGCACGGTGCGTTTTAATCACGCTTTGTCCTTGTGCGGCTTGTCCTTGTGCGGCGCGGCACGGCGTCGTCCGCACGCAACAGCGCATGGTTGAGTTCGCAGATCTCTTCGAGGGCCTCCTTGAGCTTGTGGTAGTTGCCCAGCCAGCGGCGCACCTCCTCGACCTGTTCGCGGCGCAAGCTGAATTGGCGGGTGCGGCCGCCGGCATAGGTGACGGTCAGAACCGACAGCGGGTGTCCACCGCCGCCGGCGCAGATCGTGCAGCCGCGGCTGTGGCGCACCCTCCGCTCCAACAACGAGCCGCGCAGGATCTCCCCCGTCACCGGTAGCAGGCTAACGAGCGCCTGGCGCGTCGCTATGAGCTGATCTTGTGTCATTTAAATAAATGATACGCACCCCATCGCTCCGCGTCAACAGCTTTTTGCAAAAAAACTTATCGCGATCCGGCTACCAATCGCCCTTTACCCGCGACGCGCGCACAAAAATGTCCGCCCTCGCACTTTCCTGCGCGGCGCAACGCTGTTATCTCAAAGGCTTACATCCGGGATTTTTGCGCCGGAAAGTAGCTAGCGCTCAGCTCGGTCGTGCCCGCGGATGTTCCATCCGTGACCCAGAGGTCCGAGCCAGGGCGGGCGCCGCTGCCCACGAAGATCGCCTTGCTTCCGAGCACGGTGAAATCGGGCCCGCCGACACCAACCGATAAAAGGCCCACGGGATCCGCCCCAGCGGGTATCGGCGCGCTCGTTCCAGCAGAGGTCCCATCGGTTACCCAAAGGTCGAGATGAAAATTGGTGTCTCTGCCGGCGAATAGGACCTTGTTGCCCAAGACGGTGAAATCGGGTCCCCCAGCAGGCTGGGCCAGCAGGCCCGTGGGATCCGCCCCAGCGGGAATCAGCGCCTTCGTTCCAGCGGAGGTTCCATCGGTTATCCATAGGTCGATACGATTGCTTGCATCCTCGCCAGCGAACACCACCTGGTTGCCGAAGACGGTCATGTCGGAAGGGTGAAGCCCACCAGATAACGCGCCGCTAACACCGGTCAGCTCGTGCGTGCCAGCCGCTGTCCCGTCAGTTACCCAGAGGTTCGGAAAGAAATCCGCATCTGAGCCCTCGAAAAGGGCCTTGCTGCCGAGGTCAGTGAAATCGGGGCTGGCGCTGCCGGAGAACAGCCCATTGACGTCGGCACCGGTCGGAATTAATTCCATTGTGCCGGCGGGGGTTCCGTCTGTCACTCACAGGTTCAAGTGGCCGTGCGCGTCTATGCTCTCAAACACGGCTCGGGGTGTCGTCATAGTTCTGTCTCCTTATCCAACAGGCTTGGGACGGGGCTGGCGCCTATTATTAATGCAGGATTTTCGGCCCATGAGCTGCGCCTCTGTCCCGAATAATAGGTTGTTTGACTCGCAGCATGGCATACGGCATTTATCATGCATTTTACGAAAATGCCAATGGTCTCAAAGAAAAACCTTGCGAACATTGGTTACAATGCATCGCCCATGTTAACCTTTATTAAGAGCTGACAAAATCAACGAAGTGCCTGCTGTGGCTACCGCTTGCTCACCGCGGGGATTCGCCTCGAACACGACCGTGTTGAGCGGCTCCCGTCAGGAAAAGTTCGGCGACTTCGCCGGTGGCGGTGGCGCGGCACCGCCTTCGGCGGAGGCCGCAGGCGGGATGAGACCTTGCTCGACGAAGCGGGCGCGGACGCTTTCGAGGACGCCGAGGGCCTGCAGGAAGCCTTGCACCGGCAAGGCGACGGTGAATTCGACGACCGGCTGCAATTCGCGGTTCTGGCCGCGCTGCACGGCTTCGAGGCGATGGAATTCGAGGCGCACGACGCCGTTGACGACGCTCACCTCGCGCAGTCCGTCGCAGAAATATGTGGTCATTGCAGGTCCTCCCTATGTTGTAGCGGCTGCGCCGCAGATCCTCCCTCTCCGCGCCTCGGGGCGGAGAGGGTTGGGGTGAGGTGGGGGAGCCCGGCTCGGAACTGCGGCCTGCCCACCTCACCCTCCCGTCGCTCCGCGCCGGGCCCCTCCCTCTCCCCCCTGAAGGGCGGAGAGGGGCAATGCGTCTCTGGTCGGCTCTCACGGCTCGCGCAGGCTCTCGCCGATGACGCGGGTGATCGGGTTCAGCACGTATTCGAGGATCGAGCGGCGGCCGACTTTGATGTCGCAGACGGCGCGCATGCCGGGCCGCAATGCGAAGCCTTCCGGCAGGTTGCGGAATTTGGTCTCGGTCAGTTCGATGCGGGCGCGGTAGTGGGTGGGGCTCTGCCGCGCCTCCTTCTTGAGCTCGGGCGAGGACCCCTCCTCGCCGGTTTCGCGTGCATTGTCGTCGCTCAACGTGTCCGGGGTCAGCGCCTTCAGCTCGCCATAGGCGAGGCCGAATTGCTGCCACGGCAGCGCCTCCAGTTTGATCGTCGCGCGGTCGCCGATATGGAGGCGCGCGACATCGCGCGTGTCGATCTGCACCTCGAACAACAGGGGAGCGTGGGTCGGCACGAGCCGCATCAAGGTCTCGGCTTCGCGCAATACCGAGCCGGCCGGCCGATGGGCGAGCTCGAGCACGGTGGCGTCCTCGGGCGCGGTGATCACCGCGAGGTCGTGGCGCATTTGCGCCTTTGACAGGCGGGCCGCCGTGGCGTCGCGGTCGCTGCGGTTCTGCGCGATGTCCTCGGACAATTTGCGCTGCCATTCCTGCACGAAACCGTCGCGCTCGGCCTCCGCGCCGGCGATCTGTTCGGCCAATTTCTGCTGTTCGCCGAGATTGGTGTCGAGGCGGGTCTTGGCGTCGACCAGATGCTGGCTCGCATCGATCAGCTTCAGCTTGGAGGTGAGGTCCTTGGCGACCAGCTGCTGGTACATGTCCTCCTCCTGGCTCGCCAGCCGGATCTGCTCCTGCAAGCCCTTTACCTCGGTCTTGTGGGTGGCGAGGTCCGCCTTGTACTGCTCGGCCTTGCGCTCCGCAGCGCCGAGCTTGGCGGCGTATTCGGCCTGGCGCTTGCGGAAGACGTCGCGCTGGGTGAGCTCGTCGGCAGTGGGATTGGGCGGGTCATAGGCGCGGCCGGCGAGCTCGGCGTCGAGCCGGTCGTAGGTCGCGCTGAGATTGCGCAATTTGGCGGTCAGCTCGCCCATGTCTGCCAGCGAGAATGTCGGGTCCAATGTCGCGAGCACGTCTCCGGCCTTGACTTGCTGGCCCATCCTGACCGCGATCGAGCGGACGACCGAGGTCTCGACCGGCTGGATCACGATCTCGCTGTCGCTGGTGACGATCTTGCCGTTGGCGCTGACGACGATGTCGACCTTGAGCACCGCCAGCGCGATTGCCGCCGCGGCAATCAGGCCGACCATCAGCCAGAGCACCAGCCGGCGCTTGGGCGGCACCCGCAGAACGGTTTGGAAATCGTAGTCGATCAGCGCGCGCGGCGTCGGCGCGCTCGACGGCGCGGCGGGCATTGCGCCGCCGCGAGCCGGCGGTACGGTGGTGAGGCTCACTGGTACATCCTCGCCTGCTGGCTCCACAATTGCTTGTACGGCAGACAGCTGCCGAGCAGGGCTTCGTGCGGGCCGACCTGCACGAGATGGCCGCCGTCGACGACGATGATCGCATCGGCGCGCGCCACAAAGGAGAGCCGGTGGGTGACCAGGATGATCGTGCGGCCGCGGGCGATCGCGGCGAGGTGCTGCTGGATGATCGCTTCGCTCTCGGGGTCGAGCGAGCTGGTCGCCTCGTCGAAGATCAGCACCGGCGGGTCGTGGATGAGGGCGCGCGCGATCGCCAGGCGCTGGCGCTGGCCGCCCGACAGATTGGTCGCGCTTTCCTCGAGGATCGTCGAATAGCCTTGCGGCAGCCGCTGGATGAATTCGTGCGCGCCGGCGAGCTGGGCGACCCGGACGACTTCGTCCAACGAGGCGGCCGGCTTGGTCATCGCGATGTTCTCGCGCACCGTGCCGCGGAACAGAAAATTCTCCTGCAAGACGACGCCGATCTGGGTGCGCAGGTGAGCCAGATCGAGCTCCTTCAGATCCTGGCCGTCGATGTTCACGAGGCCGGCCTGCGGCCGATAGAGACCCTGGATCAGCCGGGTGATCGTCGTCTTGCCCGAGCCGCTGCGGCCGACGATGCCGACGATCTGGCCGGGCTCGACCGCGAACGAGATTTCCTTGACCGCCGGGGTCGGCGATCCCGGATAGTGAAACGTCACGCTGTCGAACTCGATGTGGCCGCGGATGGTCGGGGCGAGCTGGCCGCTCGACGGTTCGGGCGCGGTCTGCATCAGCTGGGCGAGGAGCTTCAAGGACAGCACCGAGCGCTGATAATCCTGCATCAGCGAGGAGGCGTGGATCAGCGGCTGCACCAGCCGCAGTCCCAGCATGTTGAAGGCGACGAGCGCGCCGACGGTCATCTGGTCGCTCAGCACGAACAATGCGCCCAATGCGCCGATCCCGACGCTCATGCCGCGTTCGAGGCTGGTGACGACGCTGCGGGCGCCCGGCCGCGGTGTGGTCGAGCGACAGGCTCTTGCTCGCCGCCTCTTCGGTGTGGCGGCGCCAGCGCAGCATCGAGCGCGGCTCGAGCGCCAAGGTCTTGATCGTCGCAATGCCGTTGAGGATCTCGAACAGGAAGGCCTTGCGGCGGCCCTCGATCTCGTTGACCTCGGTGAGCCGCTTGCGGAAGGTGCGCGACATCGCCGCCAGCACGATAAAGGCGGTCGCCGAGACGCCGAGCACGATCAGGGTCAGCTGCCACGAATAGAGCAGCAGCACCGGCAGATAGATGATGACCGCGAGAAAATCGAGAAACGTATTGAACAACCGGCTCGCCAGGAAATCCCTGACGTTGTTCGCCTCCTGCAATTTGTAGGCGGTGACCCCGGACGGGTTGGCATGGAAATAATCGATCGGCAGGCGCAGCAGATGCTCGATCGTGCTGTTGGCGACCTGGTGATCGAGGCGGCGCGTGATGAAGGCGAGCAGATAGTTGCGCAGATAGTTGAAGCCGGCGTCGAACAGGATCAGCACGCCGACCCCGGCGCTCAGCGCATAAAGGGTCGAGAACGCCTGGTTCGGCACCACCTTGTCGACGAGCAATTGAAAGAAGATCGGCACCGACAGTCCGATCAGGTGCATCACCAATGCCGCGACGACGATGTCGCGCATCAGGCGGCGCTCGGCAAACAGCTTGGTCGTGAACCACGAGAAGCCGAATGCCGTGTCGGCCTTGGTCGGCGGCAGCGGGGTGACCACGAGCGCCGCGCCGCGCCAGGCGCGCTCCAGATCCTCGCGCGCCAGGAAGAACGGCTCGCCGTCCCGGAACACCGGGTCGGAGACGGCCACCTCCTCCGGCCCGTTGCGCCGGACCCCGACCAGCACGACGGCGTTCTTGTTGTCGAGCAGCAGCAGGATCGGATGGCTGAACGGGGTGTTCCGCAAACCCTCCCAATCGAGCCGCACGCGTTCGGCGCGCAATCCGAATTCCCCGGCCAGCTCGACGAGGCGCGCCACCGGCAGGCTATCTCCCTCGATCAGGTTGCGGCGGCGGACGGCGCCGATTTCGGCATAGACCCCGTTCTGCGCGCCGAGGCGAAAGAGACAAGCGAGCGCGGTCTCGCTGGAGACGACCTCCCCGGGAGCACCTTCATTGGTTGTTGCAATGCTCATTCAATTCAACCATTCTGTACAAAAGAACGCGAATGGGAGGAGCCGAGGCGGCGACCTCGCCCAACCATAACGAGCGGTTCGATCGAGGCAACAAGCGAATGTCAACGGAGAGTTCGGCCTGAAGAGAAGGGACGCTTTTTCGGTATTGCCGGATCGGCTATACCCGCCCATCCCGACCCCGTATGTGGGGTAGCTCACACAAAAATTTTTTTCTGTTAAGGGAGACCGTGAACGAAGATGTGTGCTCCCGTTGCGGGCTCGTTGTCCCGTTTATCAGGAACAGCCGCCAGGATCCTTAGTCGTTTGCCGATGCCGAGGTGTACTTGCGCCTCGACGACTTCATATCCCGAGGCGAGCCGAGGTCTCTCCGCGAGATCGACGCCGGTTCAACTATATCGATCCCTTCATAGCGGCGGCTCGCTCGGCGCTCAGCCAGTCGCGGCCGTGTGCCTGATGAACACCCGGTCACCGGATCGCAGCGGTGATGGCCGCGCCGAGATCCTTTGTGCCGGCGTTGCCGCCGAGGTCGGGAGTGCGGGTGCCGCCCTCTGCAAGGACCTCGGTAATTGCGCGCTCGACGGCCGTCGCCGCCGCGCTCTCGCCGAGATGGTCGAGCATCATCGCGCCCGACCAGACCTGGCCGATCGGGTTGGCGATGCCGCGGCCTGCGATGTCCGGCGCCGAACCGTGCACCGGCTCGAACATTGACGGGTATTCGCGCCCGGGATTGATGTTGCCTGACGGTGCGATGCCGATCGAGCCGACGACCGCCGGCCCCAGATCGGATAGGATGTCGCCGAACAAGTTGGAGCCAACGACTACATCGAACCAATCGGGGTGGCGCACGAAATGCGCCGTCAGGATGTCGATGTGGTACTGGTCGGTCTTGACGTCGGGGTAGTCGCGCGCGACCGCCGCGAACCTCTCGTCCCAGAACGGCATCGTGTGGATGATACCGTTCGACTTGGTCGCCGAGGTGACGTGCTTCTTGCGCGTGCGGGCAAGCTCAAAGGCATAGCGCATGACCCGGTCGCAGCCGCGCCGAGTAAACACTGATTCCTGCATCGCCATTTCGTGTTCGGTGCCGCCATAGAGCCGGCCGCCGATTTCCGAGTACTCCCCCTCGTTGTTCTCGCGCACGACATAAAAATCGATGTCACCCGGCGCGCGGTCGCGCAGTGGAGACTGGACGCCGGCAAGGAGCCGCACCGGACGGAGGTTGACGTATTGGTGGAAGCCGCGCCGCAGCGGGATCAGCAAACCCCACAGCGAGACGTGGTCAGGCACCTCCGGGTGACCGACCGCGCCGAGGTAGATGGCGTCGTAGAGCCGCAGCCGCTCGATCCCGTCCTCCGGCATCATCATGCCCATATTGACGTAGCGCTCGCAGCTCCAGTCGAATTCGTGCCATTGGAAGCCGAAGCCATAGGCGCGCGCCGCCGCCTCCATTGCAGCGATGCCCTCAGGCATCACTTCGCGCCCGATACCGTCGCCCGCGATCACCGCGATCCGATAGTTTGTCGCCATCCCGACCCCCTATGCCACTGCGCGGCCCTGCGGCCGCACAAATCCTAAAATCGCAGGATGGGTTGAGCAACGTGAAACCCACCGACATTCTACGGGCCGGTGAAAATTGATGGGTTTCGCTACGGCGCAACCCATCGTACCGAGTTACGTCGAGCGGAGCGGGTGGGAGTGGTCGAGCGGCCCGTGGCCGCGTCCCAGGCCCGGCGCGCTGGCGATCGCCCGCTGGACGTAGGCGCGCGCGCGGTCGACCGCCTCTTCGACATTCAGGCCCTGGGCCAGGCCCGCAGCAATCCCGGAGGCGAAGGTGCAGCCGGTCCCATGGGTATGGCGGGTCGAGAGTCGCGGGCTTTCCCATACGCGAGCGCCAGTTTTGGTCACCAACACGTCCGATACAGTCTGCCCGGAAAGGTGCCCTCCCTTGACCAGTACCGCCCGGCAGCCGAGGGAAAGCAAGGTCTCCCCGGCAGCGCGCATCTCGGCGGGGTTGCCGATCGAAGTACCGCACAGAATTTCAGCTTCCGGCAAATTCGGGGTGAGTATTTCGGCGCGGGCGATCAGCAACTGCTTCAGCCCATCGAGCGCGACGGGATCGATCAGCCTTGCGCCGCCCTTGGCGACCATGACGGGATCGACGACGAGCGGGATGCCGGCGGCGCGTTCGCGCAGCGCGGCGGCAATCGTCTCGATGACTGGCAGATCGTGCAGCATGCCTGTCTTGATTGCATCGGCCCCGATGTCGTCGAGCACGACCTCGATCTGCTGGCGAACAAAATCGGGCGGGACCGGCAGAACGCCGAAGACGCCCTCGGTATTTTGCGCAGTCAGCGCGGTGATCGCCGTAGACGCATAGGCATCGAGCATCGACACGGTCTTGATGTCGGCCTGGATACCGGCGCCGCCGCCGGAATCCGAGCCGGCGATGATCAGTACCCGGCCGCGCACGGTTATTCCGCAGCTTGAGCCGAAGCGAGCCGCGCGACTTGCGGCGCGTTGTCCTCGATCTCGACAGCCGCGTCGAGTATGGCTTGGCAGATCTCGTCGACGACCGCGGCGACGAGTTCCTCGTCCTCCCCTTCGGCCATGACCCGGATTACCGGCTCGGTGCCCGATTTCCGGATCACCAGGCGCCCTGTCGTTGCGAGCCGGTTTGTGGCTTCATCGATCGCGCCTTTGACCGAGCACGCTGCGAGCGGATCGCCTTTCGCAAATCGCACGCTGCGCAACTGCTGCGGCACGGGGGTGAAGAGGCTGCAGACTTCGCTCGCCCGCCGACCTGTCTCGACGATCGAGGCCAGTACTTGGAGAGCCGCGATCAAGCCGTCGCCGGTCGTCGCAAAGTCGGACAAGATAATATGGCCGGACTGCTCGCCGCCGAGATTGCAGCCGAGGGCGCGCATTTTTTCGACGACGTGACGATCGCCGACCGGAGTGCGATGCAGCGCGATATCATGACCGGCGAGAAACCGCTCGAGACCGAGATTGGACATGACAGTGGCAACCAGCGCGCCACCCGTGAGCCGTCCGCCCCGCGCCAGCCCCGTCGCGATCAGCGCCATCAGCTGATCGCCGTCTTGAACAAGGCCGCGTTCGTCCGCGATGATCAGCCGATCGGCATCGCCGTCGAGTGCAATCCCGATATCCGCCCGCCGCGCCAGAACCTCGCGCCGCATCTGTTCTGGCGATAAGGCGCCGCATTCCCGGTTTATGTTGAGACCGTCCGGCGAGACGCCGAGCGAGAAGACCTCGGCACCGAGTTCCCAGAAGACGGTCGGGGCGACCTTGTAGCCGGCGCCGTGCGCGCAATCGACCACGATCCGCAGGCCGTCCAAGCGACGCCCGCGGGGGAAGCTCTGCTTGACGAATTCGATATACCGTCCGCCCGCGTCGTCGAGCCGCTTGACGCGTCCCAGTTCCGCCGAGCTGGCGCGCCGCCTCGGTCCCTTCTCGAGGCAAGCTTCGATCTTCTGCTCTAACTCGTCCGACAGCTTGTATCCGTCGCGGCCGAACAATTTGATGCCGTTGTCGCCATACGGGTTGTGGGATGCTGACAGAACGACGCCGAGATCGGCGCGCAGGCTGCGCGTCAGCATAGCGATCGCCGGCGTCGGCAACGGACCGACGAGTACGACGTCCATGCCCATCGTTACAAAGCCGGCGGTCAGCGCCGGTTCCAGCATGTAACCGGAAAGCCGCGTGTCCTTTCCGATCACGACCAAGTGCTTGTGAGCCCCGTTCTGGAAGCAATCACCCACCGCCATGGCCACTTTCAACGCCGTTTCCGGCGTCATCGGCTCGCTGTTGGCAGTTCCGCGGATCCCATCCGTGCCGAAGAGCTTCCGCGTCATGACGCCCCCGTAAAATTGTAAACAGGCAACCGTATTCTACTGCCCGGGAAATCCCCTCACAAGTCGAAGGACACTTGCCGGCATCACCTTCCGAAATCTGTGGAGTTATTAGCCAGCGAAATAAAGGATAGGTTAAAAACAGGCGGTCGGCCCGCAAGCTTCCGGGCTCGGCGTATTCATTCGAAATCCGCCGGACCCGGCGGCCTCGAATTAGAGCGGTGGTGGCTCTTTCCGGGCTCAGCCGCCCGGCTGTGGCTCGGGCTCGAGGCCGGTCGGCCGGCCGGCTGGCGGGACCGAGCTGCGCCTTCCCGGGCGCGGCTCGTCGGCAACAGGACCGGTGGAGGTCTCGCGCACAATCCGCTCACCCTTGATGATCCGCCGGATTTCATCGACGGCCAGCGTCTCGTATTCGAGCAGCCCCTTTGCCAATGCGTGCAACTGGTCCATGCGAGAGCTCAGAATCTCTCTCGCGGTCTGCTCGCCTTCGTCGATGATGCGGCGGATCTCCTCGTCGATGACCTTGGCGGTCGCCTCGGATACGTTCTTGCGCTGAGTAACAGAGTGACCGAGAAAAACTTCTTCTTCGTTTTCGGCGTAGCGCAAGGGTCCGAGCTTCTCGCTGAACCCGAATTCGGTCACCATGCGGCGTGCGAGGCCGGTCGCGCGGCGGATATCGTCGGCCGCGCCCGTCGTCACCTTGTCGGGGCCGAAGATCAACTCCTCGGCGATACGGCCCCCGAACAGGCTCGCCAGCATGGCTTTGATCTCGATCTTGGACTGACTGTATTTGTCGCGCTCCGGCAGGAACATCGTCACACCGAGGGCCCGGCCGCGCGGAATTATCGTCACCTTGTGGAGCGGCTCATGGCCCTCCGCGTAGAGCATGCAGAGCGCATGACCGGCCTCGTGATAGGCGGTCAGCTTCTTCTCGTCCTCGGTCATGACCATCGAGCGCCGCTCGGCGCCCATCATGACCTTGTCTTTTGCTTGCTCGAATTCGCTCATCGCGACCGAGCGCTTGCCTCTGCGCGCCGCCATCAGTGCGGCTTCGTTGACGAGGTTGGCGAGGTCGGCCCCGGAGAAACCGGGTGTGCCGCGCGCAATGATTTTCGGATCGACATCCGAAGCGAGCGGGACTTTGCGCATATGCACTTTTAGTATCTTCTCGCGCCCGAGGACATCCGGATTGGGGACGACGACTTGGCGGTCGAACCTTCCGGGCCTCAACAGCGCCGGATCGAGCACATCCGGGCGGTTGGTTGCCGCGATCAGGATGACCCCTTCATTCGCCTCGAAACCGTCCATCTCGACAAGCAGCTGGTTCAGCGTCTGCTCGCGCTCATCATTGCCGCCGCCGAGGCCGGCGCCGCGATGCCGCCCTACCGCGTCGATTTCGTCGATAAAGATAATGCAGGGCGCGTTCTTCTTTCCTTGCTCGAACATGTCGCGAACCCGGCTAGCGCCGACACCCACAAACATCTCGACAAAATCGGAGCCCGATATCGTGAAGAACGGCACATTCGCCTCGCCGGCGATCGCGCGGGCAAGCAGGGTCTTGCCGGTGCCCGGCGACCCAACCAACAGCACGCCCTTCGGGATCTTTCCGCCGAGTCGTTGAAATTTCTGCGGATCCTTTAGGTATTCGACAATTTCCTCGAGTTCCTGCTTGGCTTCGTCGATGCCCGCAACGTCCTCGAACGTGATGCGGCCGACCTTTTCGGTCAGCAGACGCGCCCGGCTCTTGCCGAACCCCATCGCGCGGCCGCCGCCGCCTTGCATCTGCCGCATAAAAAATATCCATACCCCGATCAGCAGCAGCATCGGGAACCAGGAAATCAGCACGCCGAACAGTGAGGGCACGTTTTCGTCGACGGGAGCGGCGGTGATGCGCACGCCCTTGTCGGTCAACCGGCTGACCAGGTTGGGATCGTTCGGGGCATAGGTCGTGAATGCGCGACTATCGGTGAAGTGGCCGCTGATGCTGTTGCCCTGGATCGTGACGTCGGCAACCTGCCCGCGGTTGACATCGTTCAGGAAGTCCGAGAATGCCAGGGTGGCCTGCGGTCCGCGGCTGGATGAGGTCTGGAACAGATTGAACAGCGCGACGAGAAGCAGCCCGATGACGATCCAGAGGGCGAGGTTCTTGCCGAAGTTATTCACGATCAACGCCTTTCATCCGAGCTGGGCATCGCGTGTCCCATAGAGTAGCCTTCGCGAGCCAAACCCGCGACATTTTTTGCTCGATTTACAGATAAGACGCGAACGGTGTTAAACAACGGCAAAGCCCGCCTTCGTCAATGGAGTAACGGGTCGAAACACCACCTGCGGCAAGTCGGCCACTCCCTCGCGTCCATACCCCAAATGAGGAACGGCTGCGATGCCCTCCTCGTCCCACACAGCTGGAATAAAAGGGAACAGTAACCGCGGCAGCCATGCCCGCCTTAACTGCGGCATGCGCCGGTCGAGGCGCGGGGTTCCTGCAAGGCCCAGATACCCGATCGTGAAGGGGCCGTAGTCAGCCTGAGATGTCATAATTTCAAAGCGGCGATCCCAGATCATCCGCTCGCCCGGGCGGAGGCGGAGCGGCGGCGCTGCTTTGGCGAGTTCGCGCGTCACCAGCAGGCGCTCTCGCCAGCGAATAAATCGGCACCCCCCCAGCGTATGTCCGCGCCGCGGTGTCGCGCCGAGCGCCTCGCGCAGCCGAGCGATCCGCTCGCGGCGCGGCGGATAAGGCGCGCCGCCGATCGCAGCGGTTACGTCGGAAAGCAGCCGCTCCGCCATCTCCGATGACGTTTCCGATACCATCGCGGGATCGAGCAGCGCGAAACCGGCGGGATGCAGGCTGACATATCGCGCTAGCAAAATGTTGCGCTCGTGCTCATTGGCGGCCCGCGCACGTCCTCGGGCGTGGATCTCGACGAGCAGACGGGAGCCGCCTTCCTCACCGGCCGGCGCGCCGTCACTGTGCCGCAAGCGCGCCCGCTCGAACGCGGGGTCGAGGTTGCTCGGATCGGTTATGAAGGGCTGTCGCTCGGCTTCGAGGAATGCCGAGAGCCGATCCCTTGGGACGCCGAGTAGCGGACGCAGCAATCGGCAATCGGTGAGCTCGCGAATCGCCGACATTCCGGCAAGGCCGTCCAGGCCGCTGTGAGCCCGGCGGCGGATCAGATGCGTCTCGATCTGATCATCCCGATGGTGACCAGTCAGCAAGTGCAGACAGGCGTTATCGCGGCACCACCCGCCGAGCAGGCGATAGCGCGCGAAGCGCGCCGCTTCTTGGATCCCGGTTCGCGGCTTTTCTCCCGTCCAGACCAGTATTTCGTGACGTATAGCTCTCGCCGACAGCCAGGCTCCGAGCCGTCGGATTTCGTCGCCGCTTTCCGGCCGCAGCCGGTGATCTACGGTCAGCGCACAGATTTCCCCGCCCCTCTCGCGAGCCCAACGGTCCGCCAGAATGGCAAGTGCCAAGCTGTCGGAACCACCGGAGACGGCAACGGCGAGAAACGGCGAGCTTTCAAACTGTGCGAGCGAGGCGAGCGATTCTGTGAACTCGCCAAGAGAGATAGGCTTGGCCGCCGAACCGGGTGTCAGCAACCCAGCCGCTTTTTCTCGGCGACCGAATGCTCTTTGATCGAGCTTCCCAGGCTGGGGAAATCGTGATCCAGCTGGGCGAACGCGACGCAGGCGTTCTGCTTCTGGTTGGCGCGCGCGAGCGACATGCCGAGTTTCAACAGATCGTCAGCCGCCTTGGTCCCCTTCGGATAATTCTTGTAGCCCTCGGCAAAGGCGCTGGCCGCCTCCGCGTACCGCCCTCGCGTGTAATAGGTCTCGCCCAGCCAGTATTGCGCGCTGCCGGCCAGCGCATCTTTGGGATGTTGCGCTACGAATGCCTTCAAAGCCTCTTCGGCACCAGGATAATCTGCCTGCTTAAGTAGACCGAATGCCGCGTTGTACTGCACGGACACAGAACCGGCAGGCAACCCGCCCGCCGAGGGGGGCCGGAAATTCCCGACGGTTGCGACGTCCAGTGCGTCCGGATCCGATTGCCTGGGCCTCGGGGAAATCCCTGGGGGCGTCAGGGTACCCGCTCCGCCCGGGTGATCCGGTGGCGGCGGTACCAAGGTACCGGGGGGCATCGGATCGGCGGCCAGCCCCGACCGGCCCGAGTTGGCGGTGGGGGAGGGACCTCGCATCGCCAACTGCCCCGCGGAAGAATCGGTTATTCCGGGGGAGGGATGCGCGCTCGGTGCCGAATTCCTGGGCGGCCCCTGACCTGCCACCTGACCCTGCACCTGGCCCTGGCTGAATCGCAGGTCGATGTCGCTGTTGATCTGCTCGAGACGGCGCCGCAGTTGCTCGACCCCGTTCACCGCGTCCTCGACGCGTCCGGTCAGCTCGCGCATCTGGGCTTCCAAGCGGTCCATGCGAAGCTCGGTATCGACTGCCCCTGCCGACGCAGCGCTGACCCCCTGGGAGGGGGCGCCGCGGTAGACCTGCCGCTGCAGCATGCTGAGATCCCGCTCCAGGCGATCCAAGCGGTCCTGCATCGCCCGGTCCTGCGCGCGTGCCGCCGTGTTCGGCAAGGTCATGGCGACGAACGCCACGAACAGGATTGAGCGAGGAGGGCGCAAGATCAAACGCCGTATCATCAAAGGCCTCTCGAGACCGCGCGTGAGCCGGGGCGACTCGCCTCCACGCCGCCCGAGGGCACTAGCGGCGGGGGTTGAGCAAGTAGCCCTACTAGAGTGCTTTTAGGGCAAAAAAAGGGCGCCCCTGATCAGCATGGGTCGTCTCAGAGACGCCCACGGCGGCCCGCGCCGACTAGAGGGCGGCGGTTTCGTTCTCAGTTCACGATGGTTACGGCGCGCCGGTTCTGCGCATAGGCCTCTTCGCTCGACCCGACGACGGCAGGACGCTCTTTGCCGTAGCTTATCGTGGAGATGCGGGATGCCGGAATGCCCGACGCGACCAAGACATTTTTGACGGCCTGGGCGCGGCGCTCGCCGAGCGCGAGATTATACTCGCGCGTGCCGCGCTCGTCGCAATGACCTTCGATCGTGACCGTCACGTTCGGGTAGCGGCGCAGCCAATCGGCCTGTCGTGCAAGGATCTCTTGAGCTTCAGGCGTTATGTCGGAGCGGTCGAACGCGAAGAACACGCGGTCGCCGGCACTCGCCTCCAGATCCTGCTGCGATCCCGGCAGGGCGCTTCTCGAGCCGATGCCGCCGGGTCCGCCCGCCCCCGGTCCGCCCGCTCCGCCAGGAGGGCCGCCCGGCGCTGTCTCCGGTGTGCTGCTGCAGGCGGCCAGCAACAGAAGCCCGCCGAGAACGCCGATGATTTTCGTCCACATCTAAATCTCCCCCTTGATCAATTTTCGAACTCTATCCAGGTGCGCCGAGCACCGGTGTTTTCCGTCCATCTCGTGATGATTGCACCCCTGGCGAAATCAACCCGTCGAACGCCCCGCTCCATCCGGCCACTTAGCGGAGCAACGGCGACCAAGCCGGATCGGAAGCATCCTGCGAGGTCACCACCTCGCGCTGATTCGAGCCGGTCAAATCGATCGAGTAGAGCCGCGTCGAACCGTGCCCCCGAGAATCCGTCGGCGACTGGCGGAAATACATCAGCAACCGGCCGTTCGGCGCCCAAGTCGGGCCTTCCACCAGGAAATCCCGCGTTAGAAGACGTTCTCCCGAGCCGTCAGTCCGCATTACTCCGATGTAGAACGATCCGCCCTCGATTTTGGTGAACGCGATCAGATCGCCGCGCGGCGACCAGACCGGCGTGCCGTATTTGCCCGAACCGAAACTGATGCGTTTGACGTCGCTACCGTCCGAATTCATCACGTAAAGCTGCTGCGAGCCGCCGCGATCGGAATTGAAGACTATCTTGCTGCCGTCCGGCGAGAAGCAGGGGGAGGTGTCGATTGCCTGGCTGTCGGTCAGCCGAACCGGCCTGCGGGTACGCAGATCTAGTGCAAAAAGATTGCTGACGCCATTCTCGGCGCGGCTGAGGACCACCCGGTTCCCGTCGGGCGAGAACCGCGGCGCGAAGGTCATTCCGGGAAAGTCGCCGACGACCTCCTGCTGCCCGGTATCGATGTTGAACAAATAAACGCGCGGCGCGCCGCTGCCGTAGGACAGGTAGGTAATCTCCTGCGCCGTCGGCGAGAAGCGCGGCGTCAGGACTAGCGCCCGGCCGTCCGTCAGGAAGCGGTTATTGGCCCCGTCCTGGTCCATGATTGCCAGCCGCTTCACCCGCTTCTCCGCCGGGCCCGATTCCGCGACGTACACGATCCGGGTATCGAAATAACCTTCTTCGCCGGTGATCCGCTTATAGATCTCATCGGCAATGATGTGAGCAATACGCCGCCAGTTCTGTTGGGTGGTCGTGTAGCCATAGCCGGTCAGCTGCTGCTCGGCAAACACGTCCCACAGCCGAAACTCGACCCTAAGCCTTCCATCGCCCTGCGTTTTTACTGATCCGGTAACCAGCGCCTGCGCGTTGATCTGGCGCCAGTCGGGAAACCGGGGTTGTGAATCGTCCAGCGAGACATTCTGGATGAAGCTGCGCGGGTCGATCGGACGAAACAGCCCGGAACGCTCTAGATCAGCCGAGACAACGCCCGCAATGTCGCGTCCGGCCTGGGCTTCGTTGGTGGCGCCGCCGGGAAAGGCAGGGATCGCGATCGGCATCGGCTCGACCTTGCCGCTGGTAATGTCGATGCGCAATTCGGCGCGCACCGATGTGCCGGAGAACGGCAGCATGATCAGCGCCGCGAAGATCGCACCGGCCAATATTCGGCAGCTTCTTTTCATAAGATGTCCCTGTTTTTCATAAGATGTCCTTGGGGCTGAAGTCGACGACAAGATCCTTCCAGATCGCGTATTTCTCGGCCGGCAGATGGAGCGGCCGGCATAGCGGGTTGAAGAAGGCGCGGCGCGCGCTTTCGGCCGCAGCGCGATAGGAGGGATCGCCACCCAGGCGACCCTGATCGACAATCGTCGCCTGCCGAACCGTGCCGTCAGGATCGACGATGACCTTGATCTCGACGACGAGATCCTTTGCGTCGCGGGCGCCAGCCGGCACATTCCAGCAGTGCGCGATCTGGTGGCGGACCATGTCGAGTTCGCTCGCGGTGAGCTGGCTGCCCAATGGTGCCTTGGGCTGCGAGGACGCTCGTGCTGCGGTGGGCCGCGGATTCTCCGGCCGTGCGTCGGCCGTCATCGCCGCATGCACCGGCGCCAGATTCTTCAGCAACGCGTCGAACTGCCCGGGATCGTACTTCTTCTCCTCCGGCTTTTTTTCTTCCGGTTTCGCTTCGAGCTTGGCCAATTGGCGCGGCGGCTCGGGTTTTTCCCTGGGCTTGGGCACTTCGAGTTTTTCGACCGGCTTGGCCTCTGGCTTCGGCTCCGGGGGCTTGGGTGGAGGCGGCGGCGCCGGTTTGGCTTCCGGCGGCGCCGGCTCGTCGGCCTGCTGCGAAACGGCGGCAGCGGAGGGCGGGACAGGTGCTGGTTTCGGCGGCTCGGGTTTGGGCTGCGGTTTCGGCGCGGGCGCTTCGACCTCCGGTACCTCGGGTTTGGCGTCCGGCCGCGGCAAATTCGGATTGGGGTGGGTGGCCCGGGTCTCCGGCGCGACCGTGACGAGCTGCACGGCTATCGGCATCTCTTCCGGAGGGGCTGGATCGAACAGCCTCGGCAAACCAATGATCAAGAGGCTTCCGAGCACCACGTGCAGCACCGCCGACAAAACCATGCCGCGCGAGCCGATGCCCGGCGGCAGCCCGTCGGGGACCTCGGCGGCTCCGGTCAATACCGGTTCAGCAAGCGCCAGGCTCATCGGCGGAATGGGTTCGGCCGTACTCAGTGCCTGATCGTCCGCGCCGATCGGTCAGATGTTGTTCCGCCGGCGGCGGTCTTGCCGGACGCCCCTTTCGGCGATTCGGCGATCAGCGAGACCTTTTGGAAGCCGGCGGTGCTGATCAGGCTCATCACTTCGACGACCCGGCCGTAGTTGATCGCCCGGTCGCCCCGGACATAGAGCAGCGCGTCTGGGTTGCTGCCGGTAATCGCCTGCAGGCGCGGGACCAGCGAATCGGTCGGGACTTCCGTCTCCTGGATGAAGATGCGGCCTTCGCCGTTGATCGTGATGACGAGGGGCTCTTTCGGCTCGGTAATCGGCGGCGCCTGGGTCTGCGGCAGATCGACCGGCACTCCGACCGTCAGCAGCGGCGCCGCCACCATGAAGACGACGAGTAGGACGAGCATGACGTCGACCAACGGCGTCACGTTGATTTCCGACATCGGGCGGTAGCGCCCCACCAGGCGCTGGCCGTTGCCGCTCAAACCGAAGACAGCCACGTCAGGGACGCTCATCGAGTTGGCGCGACAGGATCGCGCTGAACTCGCTGGCAAAGGCTTCGAGCCGGCCGGCGTAACGACCGAAATCGGTGGCCAGCTTGTTGTAGGCGATCACCGCCGGTATGGCGGCAACGAGCCCGAGCGCGGTGGCGAACAGCGATTCGGCAATGCCGGGAGCGACAACCGCGAGACTGGTGTTCTTTGAGGCGGCGATCGATTGAAAGCTGTCCATGATGCCCCAGACCGTGCCGAACAGGCCGACAAAGGGCGCGGTCGAGCCGACCGTCGCCAGGAACGCCATGAAACGCTCGACCCGCTCCATCTCGCGGCCGACCGTCACGTTCATCACCCGCTCGATACGCTGCTGCAGGCTGGCGCGCATGCCGGGCGTGCCGAGCAGGTTTTTCGCCGCGCTGCGCCGCCATTCTCGCATCGCCGCGGAGAAGACCGCGGTCATCGGATCGGGTGGGCGCTGACCGACCCTCTCGTAAAGGTCGTCGAGCGAGCCTCCGGACCAGAAAGTCTCCTCGAAAGTCGACGCGGCCTGCCGCAACCGGCGGACCCGGATCACCTTGTCGAAGATGACGGCCCACGACCAGAACGACGCGAGCAACAGGATCAGCATCACCAATTTGACAATGGCATCGGATTGCAGGAACAGCCCGATGATCGAGAGGTCATGCGAAATCGAACCGGCGAGCGGTAAAGTGTCGATGGCGTTAGGCTGCATTGATGTCGGCCCTTTATGGCGTCTTTTGGATGATTGGTGGCGTCAGCATGGATTCTCCGTTTCGCATGGCAACGGCGTTAGAAGATCAAGCTGGGCGGGCATGCTAGCCGGCACCGGCAGGTCGAGATGGCGGAACGCGTTCCGCGTCAGCAGGCGGCCGCGCGGCGTGCGCTGCACGAAACCCTCCTGCAGCAGGTACGGCTCGATGACTTCTTCGACGACGTCGCGCTCGTCGCCGAGCGCCGCTGCGATCGTCTCGACCCCAACCGGACCGCCCGCATAATTTTCGGCAATGCAGCGCAGGTAACGCCGGTCCATGCCATCGAGACCGCGTACGTCGACATCGAGCCGCAACAGCGCCGCGTCGGCGGCCACCGCGTTGACGCTCGCCAGACCGGTGACGGCGGCAAAGTCGCGAATGCGGCGCAGCAGGCGTATCGCGACGCGCGGGGTGCCCCGCGACCTGCGCGCTATCTCGGCGGCGCCGTCGGGGAGCAGCTCGATGCCGAGCACCCGCGCCGCTCGGCTCACGATCGTCCCGAGCTCCTCCGGCTCGTAGAAGACGAGGCGCAGCGGAATGCCGAAACGCTCCCGCAGCGGCCGCGTGATAAGGCCGGAGCGCGTGGTCGCGCCAATCAAGGTGAAGGGCGCGAGACGGTAGCGAATTGATCGCGCTCCGGGCCCTTGCCCGATGATCAGATCGATCTCGTAGTCCTCCATCGCCGGGTAGAGGTATTCCTCGGCCGCCGGCGGCAGACGATGGATCTCGTCGATGAACAGCACCTCGCGCGGGGCGAGCTTGCTTAGCATCGCGACAAGATCGGCGGCACGCTGAATTACCGGGCCCGCCGTGGCATGAAAATCGACGCCCATTTCGCGGGCAACGATCTGTGCGAGTGTCGTCTTGCCGAGCCCGGGCGGACCAAAAAACAGGATATGGTCGAGTGCCTCGCCGCGGGTCTTCGCCGCTTCGATAAAAACCCGCAGGTTGTCGCGCAGCTGATGCTGACCGATGAATTCATCGAGGGTGGCCGGTCGGACCGAGCTTTCGGCTGTGTCTTGCTCGGCCTGCTGCGGGGCAACGACACGCGGCGCGGCGTCGTTCATCGCGCCAGCTCCTCCAGGCCCGATTTGATCAGCACATCGGCGGCCGCCTCGCTGCCGAGCCGCCGGGCCGCCGCGGCGATTGCGCCCAGCGCCTCGGTGCGGCCCACCCCTAGATTCTCCAGCGCCGCTATTGCATCGGCGGTTGCTCCCTGGCCGTTTGTCGGCTCATCGCGCAGCGCCGACGACGCCGATACCGGAGCGGCGATGTTGGCGATCTTGTCCCGCAACTCGTTGATGATACGAGCGGCGAGCCGCGGCCCGACCCCCTCGGCTTGCGCCAAGGCCGGTTTGTCCTGGGCCAAAATCGCCAGCCCGAGTTTCTCCGGCGGTACGGCGGAGAGGAGCGAGAGGGCCAGTCTTGCGCCGACGCCCTGCACCGTCGTCAACCGGCGAAACCAATCGCGCTCAGCGGCGTCGATGAACCCGTACAGGTGGATGTGGTCCTCGCGGACATGCGTCTCGATCAGCAGACGCGCCGGCGAACCCGGCGGCGGCAGGCGGCCGATCGTCCGCGTCGAGCAGAAGGCCAGATAGCCGACGCCACCCACGTCGATGACCGCCGCGTCCGGTTCGATCTGCTCGACGACGCCGGCGAGCTTGGCGATCATGCCTGCGCGTCCAAGAGCCGTCGGGTCGCGGCGTGATGCGCGTGGCAGATCGCCACGGCGAGCGCGTCGGCGGCATCGGGCTCGCCGCCGTCGCACCCAGGCAGCAGCCGGCGCACCATCAATTGCACCTGCGACTTCTCGGCGTGACCGGCGCCGACCACCGCCTTTTTGATAAAATTGGCCGAATATTCGGCGACCGGCAGCCCGCATTCGGCCGGGGCGAGCAGCACCACCCCACGGGCCACGCCGAGCCGCAAGGTCGAAGACGGGTTGCGGTTGACAAAGGTTTCCTCGACCGCGGCCTCGTCCGGGCGAAAGCGCTCGACGACGGCAGTGATCTGCCGGAACAGCGAGACGAGCCGCGCCGCCAGCGGCTGATCGGTGGCGGCATTGATGACGCCGTCGGCGACGTGGGTCAGGCGATTGCCGGCCACATCGATGACACCCCATCCGGTGTGCCGCAGCCCGGGATCGAGCCCCAAAACCCGCATCTCGGGTTCCCTGCCGGCGCGATCAGGCGCCGAGCCGCGCCATCACGTCTTCGGCCACTTCGAAATTGGCGTAGACATTCTGGACATCGTCGCTGTCCTCGAGCGTCTCGAGCAACTTGAACAGGCCAGTGGCCGTTTCCTCGCCGATTTCCGAGGCGGTGCGCGGACGCCAGACGAGGCGCGCCGAGCCGGCCGGGCCGAATTGGTTCTCGAGCGCATCGCGCACCGCATTCAGATCCTCCGGCGCGCAGGTCACCACATGCTGCTCGGCATCGCTCTCAATATCCCGTGCCCCGGCCTCGATCGCGGCTTCGAACATGTCGTCGGCGCTGGCCGTGGCGGCGGGATACGAGATCTCGCCGACCCGATCGAACATAAAGCTGACGCTGTTGGTCTCCCCCAAGGCTCCCCCTGATTTGGTAAAGGCGGCGCGCACTTCGCTCGCCGTACGGTTACGGTTGTCGGTCAGCGCCTCGACGATGACTGCGACCCCACCCGGCCCATAACCCTCGTATCGCACTTCTTCGTAGGCGTCGTCGGCCCCGCCCCCCGAGCCGCGCTTGATGGCTCGATCCACCGTATCCTTCGGCATATTGGCCTGCCGAGCGGCGAGAACGGCCGCGCGCAGCCGCGGGTTGGCGGCCGGGTCGGGGAGACCAGTACGGGCGGCGGTCGTGAGTTCCCGGATGATCTTGGTGAAGACCTTGGCGCGCTTTTTGTCCTGCGCGCCCTTCCGGTACATGATGTTCTTGAATTGCGAATGGCCAGCCATCGATCTCCGCGCCGCTCTCCGTCGGCATCAGGGCCGGAAATGCTCGGCCCGGCGTGGCTAACAATCCAATATGGCAGCATTGCGGCGCCTCGGATCGCCGCAAAATATAGCTTACATTTGAGCTGGAGCGATTGCGGGGGGAGACATGCAGCAGGGTCGAGGGGGTATGGGGAGCCATAAGCACGGGGTCTCCGGCCATGCCACGCAGAGCCCGCGGCTTCGGCTCAGCAAGAAGCTCGCCGCCGAACGCGGCCAGTATGACAGCGCGTCACCGAGGGGGCGCAAACCCCTCGAATTCGGGACGGTGCAAGAAGCGCTGAGGGCGAAGCGCAAGCCACGCTAGAGGGTGCTTCCGCCCCAGAAAACGCCGCGGGTCGATGCAGCGATCGGCAATCGGCTGTGTTGACCAAGGAGGCGGGACGGCCTCCCGGTCGACCCGATATGAAAAGGAGCACCGCTATGTATCTGGCCCGGTTTTGCTATGACGTGCTGCCGGTCAACCGCCAGCGCGCAATCGACTTTATCCGCCGCGAGGTAGAGGCGGCCCGCGGCAACCGGCTCAATGCCCGGATGCTGGTGCCGCTGACGCGCGGGCACGGGGAGGCAGCCGCCCTGCAATTCGAGGTCGAGCTGACGAACCTCGATCAGCTCGACCAATTCCGAAACCGCGGCGTCGGCTCGACCCAAGAGACCGGCGACTGGATGCACGCATTCAGTGAAATCCTGACCTCGCCACCTTGCGTCGAGATTCTGCGCATCGAGGACGCCAAGGCCGCCTGACCGGCCTCACCAGCGGGTGTCGAAGCCCTCGAAGCGGTGCGGAATGCGGCGGATGTCGGTCAGCAACTCGCGCTGCAGCCCGGCGGGGGTGCCGGGCGGGAAGTTCAGCTCGATGGCGTCGGCGAGACCGCCGTAGCGCGCCTCGATCGCCGCGGCGATCTCGTCATAGGTGCCGCAGGCGGCGAAGATTCGTACGACATCGTCGGTGATCTCGGCCGGCATGTCGTTCCACCGGCCGGCGACCGACATGGCGTGCAATCTCGCCCCAACCTCTTCGAGACCGTGCAGCGCAAGAATCGGCGCATAGGTGCGGGTCGAGGAATAAATCGCGATGCGTCTGCGCGCCCACTCCATGCCTTCGGCAACGGTTTGCGCATCGCTCCCAGTCACCACGAACCCGCCGCCAAAGACATCGAAACTGCGCCGGCGCCGCCCGCCGCGCTCCATCCCCTCGGCAATGCGTGGCAGTGCCACTTCTTCGAGATAGCGGCGCGAGCACAGAGGATGGAGCCGCACCCCGTCGCACACTTCGCCGGCGACCCGCAGCATCGCCTCGCCGACCGCGGCGATCGTGACCGGCACCATCGGCAGTCCCGTCGGTTCCGGCGAGAAATCCGGCGTCATCAGGGTCAGCTGGTAATGCTCGCCCCGGTAATCGAGCTTGCCCCCGGTCTCCCAGCAGCGCCACACCGCACGAAGCGCCCGGACGTAGTCGCGCAGCCGCGGCGCGGGCGCCGTCCACGGGATGCCGAAGCGCCGCTCGTTGTGGCCTTTGACCTGGCTGCCGAGCCCCAGCACGAATCGGCCGTTCGAATTGGCGTGCAGGTCCCAGGCCTGGCTCGCCATCACCGTTGGGCTGCGCGGGAAGGCGACGGCGATCGATGGGGTGAGCTCGACGCGGTCGGTCGCGAGCGCGGCAACGGCGAGGGGCGTAAAGACATCATGTCCAAGTTCGACGGTCATCAGCGCGTCGAACCCCGCGACTTCCGCCGCCGCGCCGAATGTCGCCGCCTCTCGCCAATGCCTCATCGGCAGCATCGTGAAGACACGCATTCCGGTTCACTCCCCACTTCGCCGCGGAAGCCGTATCATCGCCGCTCAAGGCTCGCCGGCGAAACAGGAAGTGTGGATGACCTCACGCGATTACCAAATTTTCGAGCTCGGCGACGTAGCCTTGCAATCCGGGCTGACATTGCGGAATGCGCAGCTCGCGTACAAGACATACGGCCGGCTCGATTCGGCGCGCAGCAATGTGATCGTCTACCCGACTTCCTACGGCGCCCAACACTACGACACGGAGTGGCTGATCCGCACAGGCCGCGCGCTCGACCCGGAGCGGTATTTCATCATCATCCCGAACATGCTCGGGAATGGCCTGTCTTCCTCGCCGAGCAATGTCGGTCCGCCTCACGATCGCGGCCGCTTCCCTGGCGTGACAGTCGCCGACAACGTGCGGATGCAACACCGTCTTCTGACGGAGCACCTCGGCATCGAGCGCGTCGCCCTGGTCTATGGCTGGTCGATGGGCGGCCAGCAGGCCTACCACTGGGCGGCGCTCTATCCCGAAATCGTGGAGCGGATTGCCGTCGTCTGCGGCAGCGCGCGAACGGCGCCGCACAACCACGTTTTCCTCGAAGGCATCAAATACGCGTTGATGGCCGACCCGGCATGGCGCGACGGCTATTTCAGCGAGCCGCCGGTGCGCGGATTGCGCGCGATGGGCCGGATCTATGCCGGCTGGGCATTGAGCCAAGCCTTCTACCGTGAAGAACTCTGGCGTACGGTCGGCTTCTCCTCGCTGGAGGATTTTCTAATCGCCGGCTGGGAGGCCAATTACCTCCGCCGCGACGCCGATAATTTGTTGGCGATGATCTGGACCTGGCAGCACGCCGACATCAGCGCGAACGAGCTCTATGGCGGCGATCTCGCCAGGGCGCTCGGCGCGATCTCGGCCGATGCGCTGATCATGCCGAGCACGACCGACCTCTATTTCACGGTCGCCGACAACGAACGCGAGGTTGCGCATATGCGCCGCGCCGAGCTGCGCCCGATCCCGTCGATCTGGGGCCACCGCGCCGGCAATCCGACCCAGAACCCCGAGGACGACGACTTCATCGACCGCGCCGTCAAGGAGCTACTGGGGCGGTAGAGTTCGGTTGACCGAAATTGCAGGAGGAAATGGCTCATGAGTGCAGCTCTTCTAGTGGTGCGCGCCGAGGTGCCCGATCCCGCTGACCGGGGGCCGTTCGATCATTGGTACGCGACCGATCACCTGCCTTGGGCGATGCGGGTTTTCGGAGCGCGCCGCGGCTGGCGGTGCTGGAGCCACACCGAACCGGCTGTCCATTATGCCTTCTACGAATTCGCCGATGTCGCTGAGGCGCAAGCGGCGACCGACTCGGACAAGAGCGCGCCGCTGGTAGCCGATTTCGATCGGGTTTGGGGCGACCGGGCGCCGCGGCGGCGCGAGATCCTGGAGATCGTCCAACAGACTGAGCCCGCGACTCCCTAGGTGGGCACGCTGTCATTGCCAGGAGCGCTTTGCGCGACGAAGCAACCTCGCCCAAACGAGCGCTCAGCGGCCCGGGATCGCTTCGCTCCGCTTGCGATGACAATCCGACCGTGGCGATTCGATATAAGCCGAGTTTGCCCAGGCGACCTCTGAGCTAGTGCTCGGACTCATCTCCACCTTCGACTTCCGGGTGAAGGCCGGCACCGTTTCCGCGATGAGCACCGGCCTTCGCCGGGAAAGCGATTTTCATTGGTCCCGAAATTCCTTGCCGTGTCCGGTGAGCTTTTGGCGGGGCAGATGGACCCCTTTACTGTCGTCCTCGATGACTCGTCCGATGACCTGTGCGCGCCGGCCGTGGCGTTGCAGAGTGGCAAGTGCGGCATCACGATCCCTTTCGGCGACGAGAACACAAAAGCCGACCCCCATGTTGTACACCTCGAACATTTCGGCACTGCCGACCGCCCCATATTGCTGAATGAGGCGAAAGACCGGTGGCGTAGGCGGCAGGTTGTCTATCTCGAATCCCGACTGTCGCGTCGACACGGGGGAGGTTCAACAAACCATCTCCGGTAATGTTGATCAGCGCTTTTACGCTCGACACTTCATTGATGATGTCGAGGATTTCCCGGACGTAAATTAAAGTCGGGCGAAGCAGCTCTTCCCCGAGAGAAATCCCGAGTTCGGGGAAGACGTGGTCAATCGGCAATTTGGCGCGCTCGAAGAATGCCTGGCGCGCCAGGGTCAAGCCGTTGCTGTGGATGCCATTGCTTTCGAGGCCGATAATAATATCGCCGGGCGCAAGGTCACGGCCGGTGATGATCCGGTCGAGCGGCACGACCCCGACCGCCATCCCGATCAGGTCGAACCCGCGGATTACATCCTTGAGCTGGGAAATCTCACCACCCGAGATCGAAATCCCGGCCTGCTTTGCTCCGGCGGCGAGGCCGACCGCGATCGCGCCCAGCATGTCGGCGTCGGCATTTTCGACGGCGATGTAATCAACCATCGAAATCGGTCGCGCGCCGACACAGATCACGTCATTGACGTTCATCGCCACGCAGTCGATGCCGATCGTGTCGTATCGGCCCGTCATTTGCGCGACGATGGTCTTCGATCCGACCCCATCGGTGCAGATCGCCAAGCCGATACCACCGATGTCGACGACATTGGCAAAATAGCCGATATCCAGCTTGACGGCTCCGAGAGCACCCGGCGCCGGCCAAGTCTGCTTGATGCTGGCAATGATCTTCTGGAGCCCGGATTGCGCCGCGGTGGTGTCGACCCCGGCCCTTTTGTAGAGGTGGTCGTCGGGTTTCATGGCGCTGCTCCGCGCATTCTTAGTATGCGCGATTAGACGCGCGGCGAGCCGCCGCGTAAACTGCCGGTAACAAACGTCGGAGGATCACCCCATGGCTACACCGGAATTGCGCCCGCTCGGACAAGCTCTCGGTACCGAGGCGCTCGGCATCGACCTGTCGAAGCTCGACGACCCGACATTCGCCTGGATCCAGCAGGCTTTTGCCGAACATCCGGTGCTGGTGTTTCGCAGTCAGCATCTCGGCGCCGGCGACATCGCCTCCTTTGGACGCCGGTTCGGGACACCGCGCATCCACTCGCTCGTCGGCTATCGCCACGAGGAGCACCCCGAGGTGTCGTGGCTGCGCAATGTCGATGCGGACGGCAATATCGACTGGTACGGGGTCAAGCGCGCGACCGACTGGCACACCGACTCGACCTATGAGGAGGTGCCGCCGCTGCTCGCGATGCTGCACGCGCTGGAGGTTCCTTCGACCAAGGGCGGTACGATGTTCGCCGATATGTGCGCCGCTTACGACGCGCTGCCGCCGCCGATGAAGGATCGGCTCTCTGGCCTCGTCGGATTGCACGGCCGCACCGATGGGCCCGCCGGCGCGCGTCTCTACGATCCGGAAGAGGAGATGCGCCGGACCGACAAGAAATATGTCGAGCAGCCGCGCCCGGCGGTGATCAACCATCCGGTGACCGGCCGCCCGATCCTGTTCGTCAACCCGATGCACACGCACGGCTTCGAGGGCATGGACCGCGACGAAGCCTGGCAGCTGATCGAGGAGCTCGCCGCGCACGCCACGCAGGAACGCTTCACCTATTACCATTCCTGGCAGGTCGGCGATCTGCTGATCTGGGACGAGCGGGCGACGATGCACCGCGGCGCCGGCGACTACCACCCGGAGGAGCGCCGCATCATGCTGCGCACGATCGTCTACCCGAACTGAAGGGGCCTAACTGCGGGGCCTGGAGAGATGCGGTGCGTCCAGCCCTACCCCGACCAGATGGCCGAATAGCGTCGCGAGTTGCCGGCGGTCGGCTTCGGGCAAGGGCGGTTTCAGGATCGAGGCGATGTTGGTGCGCAGATGCTCCGGGTCGCCGGTGCCGAACAGCACGACATCGACGCCCGGCTTCGTGCCGCACAAAACGATAGGCGGCATCCGGCACCGTGCTGGCGCCGGCTTCGTGGATCAGAAAGCCGAGCGGATCTGGCGCTTTCGGCGAGCCATTGCGGGACCTCGCCGGCGGCGGCCAGATCGCGCATCGTGGCCCGCAGGCGCTCGGGTTGCGAGAAGATGTTGCGCACCGCGAACATCAGCAAGGTGCCGACCCGATTAGTGCGGGTCAGCGGAAAGACGCGATCGCGGGCGTTCTGGTGCATCATGTGGAAGCCGAGCATGACCACCTCCCAAACCCCGTCCTGCGCCGCTCGCTGCAGAACCCGGTGCTCGGGATCGTGCGGCGCCGTCTCGGTAATCCCCAGATGGCGGAACTTGCCTTTCGCCTTCTCCCGCAACAGCACCGGCGCCAAGTCGTTGAGCGCATGATCGTAGGCGCTCGGGGGCACCCCGTGCAGCTGATAGATGTCGATGTAGTCGGTATCGAGCTGCCGCAGCGACTTGTCGAGGCTGGCGACGATGCCCTGCGGCGTCGAATGGGGGTTGCTGAAGCTGAACGGCGCCTTGGTGCAGATTACGACATCCTCGCGCCGCACCGATTTGATCGCCTTGCCCAGCACCTCCTCGGTGCCGTACGCCGCGGCGGTATCGAACAGATTGACCCCGAGATCGATGGCTTGCCGAATTATGGCGATCGCGTCGGCCTCGCTCTTGCCCTGAGCCAGCCCCAGCTGGCTGAACCCGCCGCAGCCGAGCCCGGCGACGCTGACCCGCAATCCGGTTCTTGCCGAGCGTCGTGTATTCCATTAATAATCCGTCCGTTGTCCCCTCTCCGAGCTGCACATCATGCACAGCTCAGCCCCGCTCCGCGGGGGATTGTCGAGTGATGCAAAATTACGCAATGTTGCCGAGTCTCAGCTTGCCGCGCCGCCAGGAGATCACACGAGCATGAGGATCGATCAAGCCGTCAATATCGAAGACCTGCACCGCATGGCCAAGCGGCGGCTGCCGAAGATCGCCTTCGATTTCATCGAAGGCGGGCTGGAGGACGAGCGCGGACTCGAAACCAATACCTCGGCCTTTCACAAGCACAAATTGTTGCCGCGTTATCTGGTCGATGTGTCGAAACGCGACCAGACAAAGACGATCTTCGGCCAGACGTTTTCGAGCCCGTTCGGCATCTCGCCGACCGGCGGGGCGGGGCTGTTCCGCCACCATGCCGACTTGATGCTGGCCGAGGCCGCACGCGACGCGAATATTCCTTACATCATGTCGGGCGCCAGCAACGACACGATCGAGGAGGCCGCCAAGATCGCGCCGAAGAACCATTGGTACCAGCTTTACGCAGCGCGCGATCACGCGGTCAACGCCGATTTGATCAAGCGCACCGCCGATGCCGGGCTCGGCGCCCTGGTGCTGACGGTCGACACGCCCGGTCAGCTCGAAGCGCGAGCGCAACATCCGCAACGGCTTCGCCAATATCCGCGGCGGTCTGTTCCAGGCGCTGAGCCTCAAACCCTCGATCCTCGCCGAGGCGCTGACCCATCCCGGCTGGATCGTCGAATATCTCAAGCGCGGCGGCGGCACGCCGATGCTGGGCAACTGGCAGCCCTACGCGCCGCCGGGCTCGAATGCGGAAGAGGTCTATAAGCATTCCAGCTCGCTGCGCCCCTTCAATGCGCAGACCTGGCGCGATCTGGAGACCTATCGCAAGCTGTTCCCGCGCGCTCTCGTCGTAAAGGGCATCATGAGCCCGGCCGACGCATTGCGCGCGCTCGACGTCGGTTGCGACGGCATCATCGTGTCCAATCATGGCGGGCGCCAGCTCGACCAGGCACCCGGATCGCTCGACGTGCTGCCGGCAATCAAGGCGGCAGTCGGCGACAAGCTGACCCTGCTCCTCGACAGCGGGGTTCGCCGCGGCGCCGATATCCTGATCGCGCTCTGTCTCGGCGCGGATTTCTGCTTCATGGGCCGCCCGACCCTCTATGGCGCAGCGGCGGGCGGGTTGCCAGGCGTCAAGAAGGCGATCGACATCTTTGTCAACGAGATCGATCTCGTCATGGGCCAGATCGGCTGCCCGAGCCTCGATCAGCTGGGTCCCGATTTTCTGTGGCGGGAAGACTGGGCGCGCAATGTCTGAACGTAAGAGATCACCAAGCCATGAACTTCGATCAAGCCGTCAACATCGAAGACCTGCATCGGATCGCGAAGCGCAAGCTGCCGCGCATCATCTTCGATTACATCGAGGGCGGGGTGGAGGACGAGCGCGGCCTCGCGCGCAACGAAGCCGCGTTCCACAAGCACCGGCTGTTGCCGCGCTACCTGGTCGACGTGTCGAAACGCGACCAATCTGCGACCGTGTTCGGCCGCACCTATTCGAGCCCGTTCGGGATCTCGCCGACCGGCGGCGTCGGCCTCTACCGGCGGGAAGGCGAGGTGATGCTGGCCGAAGCCGCGGCGGCGGCGAACATCCCCTACATCATGTCGGGCGGCAGCAACGCCTCGATGGAAGAAGCGCTGCGGGTCGCCCCGAACAACGTCTGGTTCCAACTTTATGCGGCCAAAGACCGCGACATTACGGATGCACTGATCGGGCGGGCGCGAGACGGCGGCGCGGGCGCGCTGGTGCTGACCGTCGATGTGCCGGTGCATCCGAAGCGCGAGCGCAACTACCGGAACGGCTTTTCCCGCATCCGCGGCGGCGGCGTCATGGAATCGCTGAAGCTGAAGCCGTCGATCCTGTTGGAGGCCATCACCCACCCCGCCTGGGTCATCGAATATATGCGGCTCGGCGGCGCGCCGACCCTCGGGAATTGGGCGCCGCACGCCCGCAATGGCGCGAGCACGTCGGACGTCATCGCTCTCGGCCGCAGTCAGACCCCGGCCTCGGCGCAGACCTGGCGCGACCTCGAGCGCTACCGGCGCCTCTTTCCGCGCGCCGCTCGTCGTCAAGGGCATCCTGAACCCGGCCGACGCGGTTCGCGCCGCGGAGATCGGGGTCGACGGCATCATCGTCTCGAACCATGGCGGCCGCCAGCTCGACCAGGCGCCCGCCTCGCTCGAGGCTTTGCCGGCGATCAAGGCGGCGGTCGGCGACAAGGTCACCGTGATGCTCGACAGCGGCGTGCGGCGCGGCGCCGACATCCTGATCGCGCTTCTGCCTCGGCGCCCAATTCGTGTTCTTCGGCCGCCCGACGCTCTACGGCGCCGTCGCCGGCGGGCTTCCCGGGCGTCAAGAAGGCGCTCGACATCTTCCGCAGCGAGATCGACCTCGTCATGGCCCAGATCGGCTGCCCGAGCCTCGACCAGCTCGGCCCCGATTTCCTGTGGCGCGAGGACTGGACGCAGAACCGCTGACGCGGCTCTAAGCGTTCAGCTGCCGGCGGTTTGCGCCATCGGCTCCCAGCGACGGCCGGCCGGTCGAGCGCGCTGTCCATCTCCTCGAACGTGCGGCCCTTGGTTTCGGGGCCGAATGCCCAGAAGCCGATGATGCCGAGGATGTACCAGGAGGCGAAATAGACGAAGGCGGGGCCGAGCATCACGAGATTGGGCGCCGCCGGCTTGATGATGTCGCCGGCTCCCATGATCAGCGCCAGGCCCGCCGGCCCCAGGACCTTGCCGCCGAGATTGCCGATGCCATAGCTCATGCCCATGCCGCTGCTGCGCAGCCGGGCCGGCCAGATCTCCGACATATAGGGCCCGACGACCGTGTAAATCGCACTGCTGAAAAAGGTTCCCGCTACCAGCAATATGTAGAACACCGACCAACTGCCGATAAAGACGTCGTAGAAATAGCCCGCGGACACCGTCAGCAGCGCCGCCATCCCACAGACCAGCGTTCCGGCGCCGCGGCGCCCGAGCGGCTCGATCAGGGCGGTGATGAAGAACCGGCCGACGATCCCCGAAAGGCCGACCCAGACCATCAGAAACGCCGCATGCGCCGGGGTCGTGTTGAGCACGATCACGAGCAGCGTCGCGCCCCACAGACCCAGCGAGGCCCCACCGGTCTGGGTCAGACCGGTCAGGCAGCCGGCGGCGACCAGCCGCGGATATTTGAACAGTTCGAGCCAGCGCGTGCTGCTCGGTGGGCCGGCAGCGCCGGCGGCAAGGCGATCTCTTTCGGATCGATCATCAGTGCCCAGGCGAGCGAGCGGCGCGCCTCCTCTTGCCGCCCCATGCGGATCAGCCAGCGCGGCGATTCCGGCACCCAGTAGCGGATCATCAAGCACCAGAACGAGCGGCGACAGACCGACCAGGAACAGATAGCGCCAGCCGATGATCGGCAGCAGCCACGAGGCCACCAACCCGGCCAGCATGCCGCCGCCCGGCAGCAAGGTCGTGACCAGCGCGCTGACCCAGCCGCGTTTGTAGGCCGGGATGAATTCCTGGACCAACGGCAGATCGATCGTGAAGATGCCGGCATTGCCGATACCGACAAAGACCCGGAAGAACACCAGGAATAGCCAGCCTGGGATCACACCACTCGGTCCCGGCGTGAGGACCATGATGCCGGTGGCGAGCGATATCGTGACCGCCGACCACATGAACACTGTGCGACGGCCGATCCGGTCGCCGAGCCAACCCCAAATGAAGGCGCCCGGGACCGCGCCGAGACCGGAAGCCAGCAGGATCGCGCCACCCTGCCAGTAAGGCAGCGACCACTCCTTGGTCAGCGCCGCGGTGACGTATCCGATCAGAAAGAAATCAAAGAAATCGAGCAGGTCGGCGACGTTAGCAGTGCAAATCAGCTTCCACTGATTTTTCGTCAGTCGTTTTTGTCGCTCCAACAGCTCGATCATCGTAACCTCCCGTTCTGTTTCCGCCTTACCGCTGTGCGGCGGCGAGTTTCTCAATTTAAAGTATTTTGGCAGCTTACCCTCGGGCGCACAAGCTGCTGTTTAGTTGCCGACAGCGGTACTCGCCCGTTGCGCCGCGACCCGGGCGGGCCGGCTCAGCGCGCTCTCGATCTCGTCGATCGTGCGGCCGCGGGTTTCCATCCCGATGAGCCAGAACGCAACCGCACCCAGCACGTACCAGAACGCGAAGTAGTTGAAACCCGGGATCAGCGCATCGAGTGTCGCCTTCGGACTGACAAAATTGTCCGAACCGGCAATAAATGCCAGACCGGCCGGGCCGATAAACTTACCGAGATTGCCGACGCCATAGACAAACCCCATGCCGCTGCCGCGCAGCCGGGCAGGCCACATCTCGCCCATGTAAGGCCCGACTATCGAATAGTTGCCGCTTCCGAAGAAGTTCTGAATCAGGATCATCAGGAAAAATATGGATATCCCGCCGATAAAGAGGTTGTGCAGATATCCGGCAAGCGACATGAACAACCCGGCGGTGAGGCAGCTGAAGATGCCCGAGGCACGGCGTCCCCACGCATCCGAGATCCACGAGCAGAAGAACCGGCCGGCGATCGCCGACAAGCTGATCCAGATCACTAGTTTGGATGCCTCGGGCGCGGTGATGTTCAGCACCATGACGAACAGAGCCACCTGCCAGAGGGCGAGCCCAACGCCCCCGGTCTGGGTGAGCCCGGTCAGGCATCCGGCGATGATGCTGCGCGGGTATTTGAAAATGTCGAGCCATCGCGTGCGTTCCACGATGGGCGCAATCGCCGGCAACGTGATCTGGGCGGGGTCCATTTGCAATGCCCAGGCGAGCGCTTGCCGCGCCTCTTCGACCCGACCGCGGCGCAATAGCCAGTGCGGCGACTCCGGGACGAATGCCCTGAATGTATAAGCACAGGAAAGCGGGCAGCAGGCCGACCGCAACCATCCCGCGCCAGCCAATGTACGGTGCGGCGAATGCCCCCAGCAACCCGGCGAGCAAGGACCCAGCCGGCAGCATCGTCGTGGTCAGTCCGGTGAACCAGCCGCGCTTATGAGCAGGTGAAAACTCCTGCATCAGGGTGATGTCGACCGAATACAACCCGGTCACTGCGAACCCGACGAAAAAGCGGCAGACGACCAGGTAGATCCATCCTCCTTCCGGCGTCAGCGCCATCGCGCCGGTCGCGAGCGAGACGTTCAGGACAGCGGTGATCAGCGCCGGGCGGCGGCCGGCCTTGTCGGCCATCCAGCCATAGAGGAGCGATCCGAACGGCGCACTGACACCCGAGGCGAGCAGGATCGCCCCCGATTGGCCATAGGTCAGATGCCATTCCTTGACCACGAACGCCAGAACGAACCCGATCAGGAAGAAGTCGAAAAAATCGAGCATATCACCGAGCGTCGCGGCGCCCGCGATCTTCCACTGGTTCGCGGTCAGCTTCTTCTGACGCTCCAACAGCTCCAACATGCCGTTCTCCTAGACTGCTCCGATGCTGAGGACCTGCGGCCAAAACACATTTTTGTTGTCGGGCAGCGCAACGGCGCCGCTCTTCTTCCGAAGTTGCCGCAATCACTTCGCGCTGGCAATAGGATGCCCCCGCGGAGGCCACCCAGCCCGCGGGGCTGGGCGGCGACGCTAACCGGCGGGTTACGACCGTTCGATGAGCTCTATGCGATAGCCGTCGGGGTCTTCGATGAACGCGATCACCGAGCCGCCATGCGCCATCGGGCCGGCCGGCCGCGGGATTTTCACCCCGGCGGCGGCAAGACGCTCGCAAGCCTTGTAGACATCGGGGACAGCGATCGCCAGGTGGCCGAAAGCACTGCCCAGATTATAGGGTTCCGCCTGCTCCCAATTATGGGTCAGCTCGATCACGGTGCTGTTCGTCTCGTCGCCGTAGCCGACAAAGGCGAGCGTGAATTTTCCGCTCGGGTAGTCGCGCTTGCGCAGCAGTTTCATGCCGAGCTGGTTCGTGTAGAAATTCAACGAGGCATCGAGATCGCGCACCCGGATCATCGTGTGCAACAGCCGGGACTTGTCGGCGTCTAGCACCGGTTTTGAGGTCTCGGCCACATCGGTCATAGTCATCGTGCACTCCTTCGTGCTGGGGAACCCGAAACGCCGCATCGGCGTGCGGCGACGAGTTCGAGGATTTGGTCGGCGGCCCGCAGACTCGGCGGCACGCCATCCACCGCGAGGCGCCGGACGGCCTCATCATACCCTTGCCGGTGCGCTGCGCGAACCCGTTCGTCACCGAGGAGCTCGGCGAGCGAAGCGGCAAGGCGCTCGGGAGTGCAGTTTGGCCCGAGCAGCTCGCAAACCAGCGGCCGGCCGAGCAGCAGATTGACGAGATTGACCTGCCGCACCTTTAGAACGCGATCGAGGACCGCCTCGGTCAGCGGATTGAGACGGTAACCGACGACCATCGGCAGGCGACGCCAACGCCAATTCTAGCGCGACCGATCCCGACGCGGCGAGCGCGGCGCGGCTGGCCGCGAAGGCGTCGTATTTTTCTCGCGGGTCCTGCACGACGATCGCGTTACCCGGCCACGCCGCGACAGCATCGGCGACGGCCGCTGCTACCGTGGCAACCGTCGGCACGACGACGCGGAAGGGTCCGACCAAATCTTCTAGCCGGTTCAGCGCCTCGCCGAATATCGGCAGCAAACGGCGGACCTCGCTACCGCGGCTACCGGGCAACACCGTGATCAGCAGGTCATCCGAGGCGAGTGTATGCATAGCGCGGAAGCGCCCGCTATCGCCGTGATTGGCGCCGCATTCCAGAACCGGATGGCCGACAAAGCTGCAGGACAACCCGACCCGCTCGAAATAGGGTGGTTCGAACGGAAGCAAAGTCATCAGATGATCGTACCAACGCGCCATTCGCCGGGCCCGCCCGGCTCGCCATGCCCAGACCATCGGGGCGACGTAATGAATCAGCGGCATGGTCTCGCCGCGGCGACGCAGCCCGTGCGCCACCCGCCAACTAAACCCCGAGCTGTCGATCGTCACGACGGCGTCCGGACGCAGTTCGCGGATCGCGGCTATGGTCTCGCGGACACGGCGCAGGATTATCGGGGCGCGCGGCAAGACTTCTGCCACTCCCATGATAGCCAGATCGCCGAGCGGGACGAGGCTATCGAGGCCCTGCTCTCGCATGCGCTCGCCGCCGATCCCGGCGACCCTCAGCCTGCCGCCGGTGCGCTGCTGCAGCGCCGCAATCAGCGCGCCGCCGAGGGCGTCCCCCGATGGCTCTCCGGTAACAATGAAAATGAACGTCGCTTCGTTCGCGGTCACGATCAGCCGACGCCGACCAGGAACAGTCTTGCGCGATCGGCTGCCCGGATTACCTCGTCGCGATCGAGTACGATAGTGGCGTTGGCCTCCACGGCGATCCCCTGCAGTCCGGTTTCCGCCGCCAGCAGAACCGTGCGCAATCCGATCGTCGGCCGATCGGCGCGGGGTTCCTGACCGGGCTTTTCAACCTTGACGAGTACGCCCCCCGGACCTTCGCGGCGCAGCGCGGCGCAGCGCCGCAGCAACTCGTCGGTGCCTTCGATCGCCTCGACGCCGAGCACGAGGCCCTGTTGGACGATAACGGCCTGGCCGACATCGAGCGTGCCCAGGGCCCGGGCGACGCGCACTCCGCGCTCAATGTCGGCTTGCGATAGCTCGTCCGGACGGATGCAGCCGAGCGGTCCCTGCGGAATCAGCGCCCGGTCGAGTAGCTGATCGGCGCCGACCACTCGAAAACCCTCCTGTTCGAGCTCCTTGATCACCGCGGACAAAAGACCGTCATCGCCCAACGCGCGATAGCCGACCCGCGCAAACAGCTTGGCTGCGCGCCAATCGGGCCGCAACGCAGCCAGCGACGGCCGCCGTATGCCGCCGGCCAGCGCCAGTTCCGTCACATGATTTTGGCGCAGCACGGCAAGGCCGGTCGCCGCGGCGCCGAGCCGGCACCAGGCATGCGGCACATCCTCTACGGTCACCGGCTCGGCTGCTCCTTCGAGAGCAAGAACAAAGACATCGCGACCGGCGGCTCGGCAGCATTCGATGAGGCGGCGCGGCAGCGCGCCGCCTCCCGCGATGATCCCGAGCCTATCCGCCATCCGCCCCCTTCGGCTGACAGATGGCCCGACTCGAAATCGGCGCGAATGAATTCGATGACCTCGTCGACCGGCCCAATACCGCCGAAACGCTCGGCGGTCTCGTTTACCCGGTCACTGAGCGTGCCATCCGCGGCGAACAGGAAGTGGTAAGCATTGCGCAGCCCCTGGATGTCCTCGCGACCAAAGCCGCGGCGCTGCATTCCGATGATATTGAGGCCACACAGCCGAGCGCGGTCTCCCATGACCTGGCCGTAAGGGATGACGTCGCGCTCGACCCCGGACATCCCGCCGATCATTGCGTGTCTGCCGATCCGGACATATTGATGGACGGCACAGAGCCCGCCGAGAATGGCGAAATCCTCGACGACGACATGGCCCGCGAGCGTCGCGTTGTTCGCCATGACGACATTATCGCCGATCTGGCAATCGTGAGCGACGTGGGCACCGACCATAAAGAGGCAGCCGTCCCCGATCCGGGTGACCATTCCTCCACCTTCGGTCCCGGGATTCATCGTCACATATTCGCGAATCGTGTTGTTGCGGCCTACGACAAGCTCCGATCTTTCACCGCGATATTTGAGGTCCTGCGGCTCGAGCCCAATCGAGGCGAACGGAAACAGGCGCGTACCCTCACCGATCGTGGTCCGGCCATCGACCACGACGTGCGAGCGGAGCGTGACCCGCGGGCCGAGGCAGACATCCTCACCGACGATGCAATAGGGACCGATGGCGACGGTCTCGGCGAGCATCGCCCGCGGCGCAACAATGGCCGTGGGGTGGACCTGCGGCATCGCCGGCTTGTCTAATCGTCCAGGATCATGGCGGCGAACACGGCTTCGGCCATCACGTCCTCGCCGACTTTGGCCCGACCGTCGAACTTCCAGACATTCCCGCGGTTGCGTTGTTTGGTGACGTGGATCTCAAGCTTGGTCGGAGGGAATACGGGGCGTCGAAAGCGGGCACTGTCGACACTCATGAAATAGACGAGCTTGCCCTCCGACCCCGGACCCAGCGTGTGGACGACGAGGACTGCGGCGGTCTGCGCCATCGCCTCGATGATCAGCACTCCCGGCATCACAGGCCGCGCCGGGAAATGACCCTGGAAATAATAATCGTTATTTGATAGGTTCTTGACCCCGGTCGCTCGCTGGTTGGCCACGATGTCGACGACCTTGTCGATCATCAGGAACGGGTGGCGATGCGGGATCATCTCCATGATCCGCTGGATACCGATTTCGGTTACCGGGTCAGCCGTGCAGGCCGGATCTGTCACGACCTGTCCTTCTTCCTCGCGAGACGATGCAGCACCGCAGTCTGCCTCATGAAGTCGCTCAGCGGGACTGCCGGGCTGCCGCATACCGTTTCTCCCGCGGGGACGTCGCGCATGAGACCGCTCTTGGCGGCGATACGGGCGCCGCTCCCGATATGCAAGTGGCCAGCGAGGCCGCCCTGCCCTCCGATCATGACAAAGTCGTCGAGCCTTGTGCTCCCCGAGATGCCGACCTGACCCGCGAGTATGCAGCACCGACCGAGAACCACATTGTGCCCAATCTGCACCAGATTATCAATCATCGAGCCCGGGCCGATCACCGTATCGTGCCCTGATCCCCGATCGATCGTGGTATTGGCGCCGACATCGACGTCGTCGCCGATCAAGACGCGCCCGAGTTGCGGGACTTTGATCGGCGCTTTCGCGTCGGGTGCGAATCCAAAGCCGTCCTGGCCGATCCGCACCCCGGGGTGCAACACGACGCGCGAGCCGATCACGCAATGACTGAGCGTCACATTTGCGGCGATCAAGCAGTCGTCGCCGATCTCGACCCCGGCGGCGATCACCGTATTTGCGCCGACGCGGCAGCGGTGGCCGAGCCGTACGGAGCACTCGATGATGACATTCGGGCCGATGTCGCAATCCTCGGGCACGATCGCCGTCGAATTCGACGATCGCGGAGGGCGCGCGGCGAGCGAGGACCTTGGGCGTCGGATAAAAGGCCTGGGCGGCGAGCGCGTAGGCCCTGTATGGCTCCTTGCTGACGAGGAGGGCCATGCCGGAGGGCGCCCGCTCGGCGGCCTTTTCATCGACAAAGGCGGCGCCGGCACGAGAGCGCACGAATGCTTCGATGTACCTCCTGTTTTCGAGAAAGCTGATGTCTTCCGGTCCCGCGATCTCAAGAGGGGCCACATCGCCGAACAGCCGACGGCCGTCCTCGGCGCGCAGCAATCTCGCCCCACTCAAGGCGCACAGCGCATCCAGAGTAAATGGGCCGGCGCGGTCAAAAAAGCGTCGGTCCGCCATCTCGGTTCGGTCCGGGCATCGAGCGCCCCCTATTTCTTCTTTGGCTTGGCAGGTGTACTTGCCGCTGGCTGCGCGGCGGTGGCAGCGGGGACCGGGGCGGCCGGAGGAGGAGTGGGCACGGCGAAATCGACCGTCAACGTCGGCATCAATTCGTCCAGCTTCTGCAGCACTTCGTCCGTAACATCGAAGCTCTGGTCGAAAAGCACCAAGTCTGCTCTCTGAAATACCAAATTTGCCTTGCGATCTCTTGCGATATCGGCAATGATTTTCAACATTTGCTCCTGGATTTTGGAGAGCGCGTCGCCATTAGATTTCTCCAGGGCTTGGCGCTTCCCCTGGACATTGCGTTCGAGATCGTTGACCTTCTGCTGGAATTCACGGCCCTTTTGGTTGAGCGCATCCGCCGACATCGATGCCTGCTGCCGCTGTAATGCATCCCGTTCAGCGCGCAACGTCTCCTCCTGGTGAGATATTTCCTTGGTGTATTCGTTGCGCTTCTGCTCGATCTGGCCGCGCACCATCTTTGCCGCTTTAGAATTTTGCAAAAGCGCCTGCACGTCGACCACCATAACAGTCAGCGGCATCGGCCCGGCAGCCGGCGGTGCGGAAGCCGGGGGTGGGGGCGCAGGAGCAGGGGGTGCCGGCGGGGCCTGCGCCAGGCCGCTACCGGCCAGGCCCCACAGCAAGGCAAGCAGAAGCGTCTGAACTCTGAGACACCAAACCAACATCAAAACCTCGTGCCGAAGCTGACCCGAAATAACTGGGTCTTGTCGAACGGTTCCTTCTTTATCGGATAGGCGATATCGAGCCGGATCGGACCCACCGGGGATTTCCATGATACGCCAACGCCGGCGCTGGCGCGGATCGCGGGCGACTGCTCCACCATCGGCTGTACTCCGCCGGTCGTGGCCAATTGGGCGGGAGTCAGCACGATATTCGTCGGCTGGATGTGGTAAAGAGTCCCAAAATCGGTGAAGACACGTCCACTTACCCCAAACTCCTTCGGCAGGCCGAGCGGTACCCCCAAAGTGACCGAACCTAGATAGTACTTTTGGCCGCCAAGAGCATCGCCGCTCACCGAATCGCGAGGCCCGATACCGGCACTCTGGAAGCCCCGCAGATTATCGCCACCAACAAAGAAACGATCCTGAATTAGTACATTCTGCGCATTCCAGCCAAATATATAGCCGGCCTCACCAGTGACACTCAGCACCCACTCGGGGAATACGGAGTAATAATAGCCGGCATTTACTTTGTTGCGCACATAATCAACCCCGAACCCGACCCCCGCGAAGTCATTTCCCACAGAGGCATAATAGCCGCCGCTCGGATCCAGCCGATCGTCCCGGCGGTCGTAAAGCAGAACCTGACCGATTTCGGAGGTGGTATGCTGCCCGGCTTGAAGCACAATGAATAGCGACGTGTTGGGCTGAAGGTCGGTGATGTTATCGGATCGCCCAGTGTATTTCAGCGTCTGTCTCAGATTCTCGCTGATCTGATAACCGGTGCGGAGCGCTCCACCGTAAGAGAATTGCTGGTAAGGCGGGGTCACCCCACTAAAAAAATTTGCCGTTGGACTAGTCTTGATTTCGAAAATGTCAAAGCCCGCTGCGATGTTGCGGTCGAGGAAATAGGGTTCAGTGAAGCTCAGATCGACCTGTTGCGAGCGCAGCGAAACCACGGTGCCGATCCGCAGATCCTGACCCCGCCCGAGAAAATTCCGCTCGCGGATATTGATGTCGGCCAGCGGACCGTCCGTGGTCGAGAAGCCGATACCCAAGGACAGCTCGCCGGTCGATTGCTCCTCCACCTCGGCCGTCACCACGGTTTTATCGGGCGCCGATCCCGGGCTGTTGGTGACCTCCGCCTTCTTGAAGAAGCCAAGATTCTTTATCCGCTGCTGCGAGCGCTGCATTTTGGCGCTGTTGAACGCGTCGCCCTCGACCAGCTGAAATTCGCGACGGATCACCTTGTCAAGCGTGCGAACGTTACCGACGATGTCGACCCGCTCGACGTAGACTTGCGGGCCTTCCTGGACATCGAAGGTAATGTCGACGGTATGCTCTTCCCTATTCCGGGTGACGTTCGGCTTGATTTCTACAAAGGCATAACCGCGGTTGCCGAGGGCATCCGTCAGCACAGAAATCGATTTTTCGACGGCTTCGGCATCATACCAGTCGCCCGTGTGAACGGTCAGCAGCGGCAGCACCGCTTCGGGTGGCAAGTCCTTGAGCTTGATGTTGACGTCAATCTTACCAAAGCGATACCGCTCGCCTTCGTCGAGGGTGAAAGTGACAATAAACCCATTGCGGTCGGGTGTCAGTTCGGCAACCGCCGAGACCACTCGGAAATCGGCATATCCCTCGGTCAGGTAAAACCTGCGCAACAACTCCCGGTCGTATGTCAATCTATCCGGGTCATAGGTATCGTCGCTGCTCAGGAAACGATACCATCGGCTTTCCTTCGTTTGAATGAGGCCGCGTAGCTTACCGTCGGTATACTGGCGATTGCCGACAAAGTTGATGCTGCGCACCCCGGTGAACTCGCCCTCGTTGATCTCGAAGACGAGATCGACCCGGTTTTCGGAGAGCTGGATGAGCTTCGGCTCGACGGTCGCACCAAACCGGCCGTGCCGACGATAGAGGTCGAGGATGCGCTTCACATCGTTCTGCACACGCGTGCGGGTGTAGACGACGCGTGGGCGCAGCTGGATCTCGGCATTGAGATCCTTCTCGTCAATCTTGCTGTTTCCCTCGAACGCGATGCGGTTGATGATCGGGTTTTCCACGACCCTGACGACCAGGGTGTTGCCAACCCGGCTGAGATTCACATCCGCGAAAAGACCGGTCGCGAAGAGTGCCTTTAGCGATTTGTCCACCAGCTCATCGTCCCAGGCTTCGCCCGGTTGGATCAGCAAGTATGAGCGGATCGTCTCTTGCTCGATCCGCTGTGCTCCTTCGATCCGAATGTCGGTAACAATGCCGCCCATCTGAGCGGGCAATGGGCCACGAACCTGCTGGGCAACGGCCGGCTCGAGCGAAGCCGCTGCCATCAGCGAGAGCAGCACCAACTACTGCCGCCAAACCTATACGACGCAACTCACCCCCACCCCGGCTCGAGATCTATCCCCTGATCGGCGATCGCGCCACTTCACAAGGCCTTGAACAGATTCCCGATGCCGAGATGGACGAGATCGTTCCAGGTGGCGAACACCATCAATGTCAGCACCAAGGCCAAGCCGATGCGAAACCCGTATTCCTGAGCCCGCTGGCCCAGCGGCTTTCCGCGAAGCGCTTCCGCCGCATAGAACAGCAGATGCCCCCCGTCAAGGATCGGCACCGGAAACAGGTTGATCAACCCCAGATTCACCGACAGAACCGCCATAAACCACAGCACCGCGACGACACCGCCTTGCGCAACCTCTCCCGACATTTGCGCAATGCGTAGCGGCCCCCCAAGTTCGTCAGTAGCGCGCGTCCCTATAATGATCTGCCACATCGCCTGCAGGGTGCCGGCCGTCAGGTTCCAGGTCTCTGCGCCGGCTTGCTCGATCGCGGTTGCGGGATCGCGCTTGACATACTCCATCCCGCTTCGCGCAATGCCGAGCAGGCCTATCTCATAGTGATTGCCGAAGCGGTCGGTAAGCTCCGTCCGGTTCGGCGTCACATGCAGCGTTTGCTCCTGGCCGTCGCGGCGCACGACGATTGTCATCGGCACATTCGGATTGAGCCGTACCGCCTGCTGCACGTCCTCAAAGCGATGAACGCTCCGACCATCTATCTGGAGAATGACGTCGCCCGGACGAATCCCGCCCTGCTCAGCAGCGCTCCCCGGCTGAACCTGCCCGACTTCGGCCGGCGTGAAAGGCTGGCCGTAGGTCATGAACAAAACTGCCAGCGCAACAATGGCAAAGAGGAAGTTCGCCGCCGGCCCGGCGGCGACGATCGCAGCCCTCTGGCCCAATCGCTTATAGTGAAAAGAGACGCCTCTCTCGACTTCGCTGAGACGGGAAAGGCCGGGAGCTGGGAGGCCCGAGCTGGCGTCGCTATCGCCGAACATCTTTACGTAGCCGCCGAGTGGGATCGCGCTAAATTTCCAGCGCGTTCCCGCGCGGTCCCACCAGCCAAACAGCTCAGGTCCGAAACCGATAGAAAACACTTCGATCCGCACCCAATTCCAGCGCGCGATTATATAGTGGCCGAACTCGTGGACAAACACGAGCACCGTGAGGATCACCACGAACCACAGCACCGAATAGAACAAGTTATGGAGCTGGGTGAACCCTTTTAGAAATTCGATCATGACAAATCCGTTAGAGGGGTTGCCGGCGCAGAATTACGCAGGCCAGAAAACCTGGTGGCAATCTCGCGCGCCGTCTTGTCGAAATTGTAGACGTCATCGAGCGATTCAAGCGCGCCTTCCGGGATTGCCTCCAGGGTGCGCTCGACCGTCTCGACAATATCGAGAAAACCGATGCGACCTTCCAGGAAGGCGTGGACCGCCGTCTCGTTGGCCGCATTGAGCACAGTCGGAGAGCCGCCACCGCGGAGGAGCGCCTCGCGGGCGACACGCAAAGCCGGGAATCGGCGCTCGTCGGGGGGCTCGAAAGTGAGGCGCCCAATAGCCGCCAAATCGAGCCGCTTAGCCGGAGTTTCGATGCGGTCGGGCCAGGCGAGTGCGTAAGCGATCGGCGTCCTCATATCGGGCGAACCGAGTTGGGCCAGAACCGAGCCGTCACGGTAGGCGACTGCACCGTGGACGATCGATTGGGGATGAACGACGATGTCGACTCGTTCCAGCGGCAACTGAAAGAGATGATGAGCCTCGATCAGCTCTAGTCCTTTGTTCATCATCGTCGCCGAATTCTACTGAGATCTTGGCCCCCATGCTCCAATTTGGGTGGGCGACCGCCTCTTGCGGCGTGACTGCGCGCATCTCCTCGAAAGCCCGCTCGCGGAAAGGCCCGCCGCTAGCCGTTAGGATGATTCGTTCGATCGTATCGGCGCGGTCGAGGTCGAAGCATTGCCAGATCGCATTGTGCTCGCTGTCCACCGGCAACAAGGTCGCGCCGCAGCGGGTAACCTCCTGCATGACGAGCCTGCCGGCGCAGACCAGCACCTCCTTGTTGGCAAAGGCGACGATCGCCCCCCGCCGGATTGCGGCCAAGGTCGGGGCCAGCCCGGCTGCTCCGACAATGCCCGCCATTACCCATTCTGCCGGACGCAGAGCCGCTTCGGTAAGGGCATCGGTGCCGCAAGCCGCCTCGATCCCGGTTCCCGCGAGCGCCTCTTTCAACACCGAATAGTGGTCGGGGTCGGCAATCGCGGCGAATCGCGCCCGCAAAGCACGCGCCTGCTCGGCCAGACGCTCCGGGTTGCGGTTCGCGGTGAGCGCCTCGACCTCGAAGCCATCCGGATTACGTGACAGCAGATCGAGCGTGCTTTGACCGATGGAGCCGGTCGACCCGAGCACCGTCACTCGTCGGATCCCGCCGCTGCGGTAGCCGGGGGGGGCGGGTGAGTTCATCGCCACGCGAGCAGGCTGCGGCCGCCAATCAAGGTCAGCAGGGCCACCACCGGGATCACCGCGAGCAGTCCATCGAGTTTGTCGAGGAGCCCGCCATGCCCGGGTATGAGGCCGCTCGAGTCCTTCACACCGAACCTGCGCTTTGCCACGGACTCGGCAAGATCGCCGAACTGCTCGACAATCGCAAGGCCTGCGCTGACGGCTGCCACCGGCACAGCCGGAGAAATTCCGAGCCATGCCGCCGTCGCCCACCCAACCAAAGCTGCGCAGGCCGTACCCCCGGCCAGGCCGGCCCAAGTTTTTCGCGGGCTCCAGCGAGGCGCCAATCGTGGCCCGCCGAAGATCCGCCCGATCGAGTAAGCCCCGATATCGGTGGCCCAGACGATGCCGAGCAGCCATAGCAGCGTGGCCCGGCCCGCGAGCCCATCGCGCGCCAACCACAATAGGCAGACGCAAGGCAGAGCAACCCAGATGGCGCCAAACGCTGTCCATTGCGGCTCGACATCTTTTGTTTTGCGCGCCGCCCATAAAACCAGCCCCGCTCCGAGCAGAGCGGTGCCGAGAGCCAGCCCCGTGGACGCGAGTGATGCGGTCACGACCGCCGCCAGAACGACCGCAACCAGGAGGATCCCGATCCGGCCAAAATGGCCGCCGCTACAGAGGCGTCCCCATTCCCATGCCATTAGGGCGGCGGCAGCACCCGTCAGCAGAGGAAGCCAGGGCCAACCGAACCAGATCGCGGCTACCGGTAGGGGCGCCAGCACCAGCGACGACACGACGCGCAGCCCCAGGGCATTGTTGACGCCCAACCCTCGCGCACCCACGAAACGGCAGGTTCGGGATTCAGCGCGATCCAATGGAGGCCCCGTAACGGCGCTCGCGGCCGCAGAATTCATCGATTGCCTGTTTGAGGTCGTTTTTCGAAAAGTCAGGCCACAGCGTCTTCGTAAAGACGAACTCGGAGTAGGCGCTCTGCCACAGCAGAAAGTTGCTGATGCGCTGCTCACCGCTCGTCCGGATCAGCAAATCCGGCTCGGGAAGCTCCGCGGTAAACAAGTGGCGCGCAAGACATTCCTCGTCAATCGCGTCTGCGACAAGACTGCCGCACGCCACCTGCCGCGCAATCGCTCGAACCGCGGCGACGATCTCGGCGCGTCCGCCATACGACAACGCGATCGTCAAGGCAATCCGGTTGTTGTCACGGGTCATCGCTTCGGCATGCCCGATCAGGCTGATGATGTCGGGGTCGAGCGTGGCGAGGTCGCCAATCACCTTCAGGCGAACTCCGTTCCGGTGCAATTCGGCAATCTCGCCACGCAGGTAGTGGCGCAGCAGGCCCATCAGATCCTGGATTTCCGACGACGGTCGCTTCCAATTTTCCGAGGAGAAGCCGAACAATGTGAGGTAGGGAACTCCAAGCTCGGCCGCGGCAATGACGGCGCGCCGCGCAGCCTCGGCACCCCGCCGATGGCCGGCGATCCTCGGCAGGCCGTGAGCCTTCGCCCATCGCCCATTGCCGTCCATGATGATCGCGATATGCCGCGGCACGAGCCGCGGCGCGGCGGCGGCGCTCATCAGACCTGAAGGATCTCTCTGTCCTTCTGCGCCAGGGCCTCGTCGATGCGCTTGATGTAGTCGTCGGTCAAATGCTGCACTTCCTGCTGCAGCTTGCGTTGCTGGTCTTGCGAAATCTCGGAGTCCTTTTCCTGCCGCCTGAGCAGCTCGACGCCGTCGCGGCGGACATTGCGGACCGAGACGCGCGCCTGCTCGGCGTATTTCGCGGTAACACGGGTCAGTTCGCGCCGCCGTTCCTCGTTCAGATCGGGGATCGGAACCCGGATGACCTGACCCTCGGTCTGGGGATTGAGCCCCAGGCCGGCTTCGCGGATCGCCTTGTCGACCGCCTTCACCATCGAGCGGTCCCACACCTGGACCGTGATCATCCGCGGCTCCGGTACGCTGATATTCGCCAGCTGGTTGAGCGGCACGGTTCCGCCGTAGGCGCCGACGGAAACCGGTTCGAGCAGGCTGGCCGAAGCCCTCCCGGTCCGCAAACCGCCGAACTCCTTGCGCAACACCTCGACTGCCCCGTCCATCCGGCGTCGGAGGTCCTTCAGCAGATTGTCTTCCGGCATAGCCCTCGTCCCGTTCAGCTTTGTCCGTTGATGATCGTGTACCGTCCGCGCCCCCTCAAAACCTCTGCGAACCCGCCATTTTCGAAGATCGAGAACACCAGAATAGGAATGTGGTTCTCGCGCGCCAGCGAAATCGCCGAGGCGTCCATCACTCGCAGATCGCGAGACAGGACCTCCAAATAGTCGAGTCTTTCAAAGCGCCTGGCGCGAGGCTCACGCTCGGGGTCCGCATCGTAAACGCCGTCCACCTTGGTAGCCTTCAGGAGCGCTTCACAACCCATTTCGGAGGCTCGGAGAGCCGCCGCCGTATCCGTCGTGAAATACGGGTTGCCGGTCCCGGCGGCGAAAATTACGACGCGATCCTTCTCGAGATGCCGCAACGCCCGGCGTCGGATATATGCTTCGCAAATCGCCTGCATAGAGATGGCCGATTGCACGCGAGTGGTGACTCCACAGCGCTCCAGCTCGTTCTGCATGGCGAGCGAATTAATCACCGTCGCAAGCATGCCCATGTAATCGGCCGACGCGCGCTCCATGCCGACCGCGGAGGCCGACACCCCGCGAAAGATATTGCCTCCGCCGATCACCACACAAATCTCGACTCCGAGCGCGTGCACCGATTGGATCTCGCTCGCGATGCGTCCGACCATCTCGGGATCGAGGCCGTACTCGCGCGCGCCCATCAGCGCTTCGCCGGATAGTTTCAAGAGAACGCGGCGGTATTTGAGATCGGCTGACATGAGGCCTTCGCTCACCCGACTGGCCGAGCTCTCTCGCTGGCAGGCTCAGGATACCACCAAATCGACCCGACGGTTGCACCTTTCGCAGTCAGGCGGCGCGAGCGCCTCCCCTTGGAGGAAAGGACCGAGGAAAAACTAAGGCGAAACGCCTCAGTTTTTCAGCTGCGCCGCAACCTCGGCCGCGAAATCCGAGCGTTGCCGCTCAATTCCCTCGCCCAGCGCGAAACGCGCAAAACTTTCAACGCTAATCGGCGCACCCGCGGCTTTGCTCGCCTGCTCGACAACCTTCGAAATCTTGGTCTCCTGATCGACGACGAAGATCTGCTCGAGGAGCACAAACTCCTCATAAAATTTGCGCAGGCGACCTTCGACCATTCTGTCGACGACCGAGTTGGGTTTGCCGGTGGCCCGCGCCTGTTCCCGCAACACGTCGCGTTCGCGGTCGAGCGCGGCTTGCGGCACCGAGGCGATGTCGAGGTACAGCGGGTTCGCCGCCGCGATGTGCATCGCCAACTGCTTTCCAAGGCCTGCCAGCTGGTCGGCGGGAGCACTCGAGGCGAGGGTAACAATCACGCCGATCTTACCGAGGCCCGGCGCGAGAGCGTTGTGGACGTAAGAGAAAACGCCCCCCTGCTGGGTCGATAGCCGCGCGATGCGGCGCAGCACCAGGTTCTCGCCAATTGTCGCGATCAGATGTGTCAGCTCCTCCTCGACAGTCCGACCGGTTCGCAGGAAGTCCGCTTCCTTCAGCGATTCGAGCTCGCCATTGCCGTCGAGAGCCAATTCGCTCACGCTCCGGACAAAGCTTTGAAAGGCTTGGTTGCGCGCCACAAAATCGGTCTCTGAATTGACCTCGACCACAGCGCCCACGGGGCCCCTGGTCGCGACTCCGATCAGACCCTCGGCAGCCACCCGCCCCGCCTTTTTTGCGGCCGCGGACAAACCCTTCTTTCGAAGCCAATCGACGGCTGCTTCGATGTCGCCGGCGCTGTCGTCGAGCGCCCTTTTGCAATCCATCATCCCCGCGCCGGTCTTCTCGCGCAACTCTTTGACCAGCGACGCCGTCACCTCGGCCATAATATCGAGCCCTCTTGTAACCCTGGTGGGCGGGTAAGGATTTTCCTAATTCGCCACAGCCTCAGTCGTCTCGGCCGGCGCGCCGCCATCACCTTCGACTCCCGCCTCGTCGGGCAATTCTTCCAAAACCTCCGCTGCAAAAGTTCCTTCCGCGAGATCCGGCCGCGCGCCGATATCGACCCCGGAAGCCGCGAGTTCAGCCTGCAGCCCGTCGAGAACCGACCCGGCGACGAGGTCGCAGTAGAGATGAATCGCCCGCATCGCGTCGTCGTTCCCAGGGATGGGATAGGCGATACCGTCGGGCGAGGAGTTCGAATCGAGAATCGCGACGACCGGTACACGCAAGGTGTTGGCCTCGGCAACCGCTATTGCTTCCTTGTTGGTATCGATCACGAACAGGATGTCAGGCAGCCCGCCCATCTCCTTGATGCCGCCCAGCGCGCGTTCGAGCTTGTCGCGGTCGCGCGTCAGCTCCAAGAGCTCGCGCTTGGTCAATCCGGTCTGCTCCTGGGAGATCCGTTCCTCAAGCTCGCGCAGCCGCTTGATCGATTGGGAGATCGTCTTGAAGTTGGTCAGCATGCCGCCCAGCCAGCGGTAGTTGACGTAATATTGGCCGCAGCGCTTGGCGGCATCGGCGACCGGCTCCTGCGCCTGCCGTTTGGTGCCGACCAGAAGAACGCGGCCGCCACCCGCGACGACATCGCGGATCGCTTGCAAGCCCTGGTGCAGCATCGGCTCGGTCTGCTCGAGGTCGATGATGTGGATCCCGTTGCGGACGCCAAAGATGTATGGCGCCATCTTGGGGTTCCATCGGCGGGTATGATGACCGAAGTGAACGCCGGCTTCGAGCAGCTGGCGCATGGACGCGGTTGGTATTGCCATAGTGGTTCCTTGTTCCGGTTGAGCCGCCGCAGGAGAAGTCGGCGCCCGAAGCGCCGACACCGGAACGGGTGCTTGCTCGGAGAGACAGCCGGCAGCATCCGCAGCCCTGCGTGAGGTATCGCAGTATTACTTACGTCGCCGAGCTCCCCTTCGCAAGACCGCCGCAGTATCCCGGAGGCCGGACTTGGTCCGGCCATCCGGTCTTGAGAGCCGCTCTCGTATTGAGGCGGATGGCCGGGCTAGCCCGGCCATCCGTGTACCCTAAGCCTGGTAGAGCGGGCCTCGGATGATTTGACCCGGCAGAGCATCGGTGAGCTCGCCGCCTTCCAGCAGGACGGCACCGTTGACGATCACATGGTCGATGCCGACCGCGTCGCGCTTCACCTGGATGCCACCGCCCGGCAGTGTCGAGATCGGCTCGCGGGGCTTTTCGATGCGATCGTGTCGGGATCGAAGATCGTGATGTCGGCGACCTTGCCGGCGGCGATGAAGCCGCGATCGGTAATGTCGTGCATCAGCGCGGTCTTGCCGGTCAGCCGATAGACCGCCTCTTCGAGCGTCATCACCTGCTGTTCGCGCACCCAATGGCCCAAGAGATGCGTGCTGGTCTCGTGCCGGTCGGCAGTGTGCGGCCGGCCGCCGCCGTCGCTGGTGCCGATCACGGTATATTGCGAACCGAGGATCTGCTTTTGCGCCTTCGCATCGTTGTTGCGGTCGATCGCATAAAGCAGGTCTGCAGATCTTCGTCGAGCGACAGATCGAGGAAGGCATCCATGATGCCCTTATTCTGCTCCTTTGCGATCTGCTCGACACTCTTGCCTTCGAGATGACGGTTCTGGCCCTTTCGTCGTCATAAATACCTCGACGAGGTCCCAGCGCCGGTTGAAGAAGCCGCGCGCACGGCCGCGCCGATCGGTCATGCCGCCTTGCTGCTCGACCGTGCCTTCGACCGCCTCGGCTGACAAGCGCCTTGCGCAGTTCGGGGTCGCGGAAGGCGCGCATGCCGCTCCTGATAGGGCAGGGCCATGACCTTGTCCCAGGTCGGCATGCCGCGGAAGATGCCCTCGGGATGGGTGATGTCCTCATCCTGCGGCACGTTGAGTCCGCGTTGCAGATCAAAGATCGCGCCGGCAACGGTCGATAGGCACGAGCCATAGCAGCGTGCGCCGCTCTTAAACCCGTCCTCGAGCCAGCGGAGATGCTCGACCCACTCGTCGGGGTTGGCGATCGGTTGCGACATCAGGTTGTAGATCGATGGACGGCCGGTCCGCGCCGCCAGTTCGCGCGCGACCGGCGGGTCGCCTTGGTGCCGCCCGGCGCGCCGCCGGCGACCTGGAACACGCCGGTGCCGAGTTCGCCGAGCACGCTGGCGAGCGCCCAGCGCTCGGCGTCATCGGCAACCCCGGCCGGGTCGCCACGATCCTTGGGCGCAGTCGAAAAGCCGAGCGCGCCGTCATGCATCGCCTCGCGGATCAGCCGCTGCATCGCGGCCATCTCCTCGGGGGTCGCCTGTCGCTCGGAGGCTGCCTCGCCCATCACATATCGGCGGATGCCCGAATGGCCGACCAGCGTCCCGACATTGATACCGCGCTTCTTACCGAGCGCATTCAGATAGTCGCCGACCGATTCCCAGGTCACGTCGACCCCGGCCTTCAGGACGGGCAGCGGGATCTGTTCCGCGTCGGAGAAGAATTCGAGGTACCACTCGCCGTCGCCCGGCCGCACCGGAGCGATAACCTGACCGCACTGACCGACGATGACAGTAGTGTGGCCGTTGTGCACCCACGAGCCGCAATAGGGGTCCCAGACCGCTTGCGGGTCGAAATGCGTGTGGTGATCGATGAACCCCGGGGCGATGACGCGCCCGTCGGCGTCGATGACACGCTCGGCCGCGGCGCCTTTATATTTCCCGACCCCGACGATTTTCCCTTTATGCACCGCCACATCCGCCTGGAATGCCGGCTCGCCCGAGCCATCCACGACGCGTCCATTGTTGATGAGCAGGTCATATGCCATGATGCGTTCTCCTCATTGCCCGGCTCCGGATGAGTCTGGGGCGTCGCGGCGGGCCGTTCCCACGGGGCCAGTGGTCCACCGGCACTTTGTTAATGGTGCGGAACGAAGCCTACGCCTCGCAGGAGATACCAGCAATACTTTCTCTCGACTGTGACAGACAAAGTCGAGAGAGAACCGCTTAATGAACGATGGTCATCTTATGAATGAATTTTACTCATCGGCATTCCCCCGCAGCCCCTTTTACGGAGATGCCGGCTAATCCATTTTGAGCCGCACTGTGAGTGCCGATCCTCTCGATGCTGCCGCGGGCCAACGCGCGGAGCGGATCGCTAAAGTGCTGGCGCGCGCCGGCGTGTGCTCGCGCCGCGATGCCGAGCGCTGGATTGCCGACGGGCGGGTCTCAGTCGACGGCCGAGTGTTGGAGACGCCGGCGGTAACCGTTACCGCCGCCAACGACATCCGGGTCGACGGCAAGCCGCTGCCGACACCCGAGCGCCCGCGCCTGTGGCGTTATCACAAGCCGGCAGGTCTCGTCACGTCGCATCGCGACGAAAGGGGACGGCCCACCGTGTTCGATGCACTGCCGAAGGACCTGCCGCGGTTGATTTCGATCGGCCGGCTCGATCTCAATTCCGAGGGACTCTTGCTGTTGACAAATGACGGCGCGCTGGCGCGGCGGCTCGAATTGCCGGCAACCGGCTGGGCGCGGCGCTACAAGGTGCGTGTCCATGGCGAGGTCGAGCCGGAGCGCCTTGCAGAGCTGGAAAGAGGGATCACGTTCGACGGCGTATTCTATGGCCAGATCCGCGCAAGCCTCGAACGCCAACAGGGCAGCAACGCCTGGGTCGCGATGGCATTGCGGGAAGGGAAAAACCGCGAGGTCCGCCGGGTGCTCGAGCATCTCGGTCTCCAAGTGACCCGGCTGATCCGCCTCTCCTACGGGCCGTTTCAGCTCGGCAATCTGGCGCGCGGCGCGATCGACGAGGTGCCAAAGAAGGTGCTCAGCGAGCAGCTTGGCAACAGTCGCCCGGCGACAATTCATGCGGATCGTCGCCGGTAGGCATCGGGGCCGTCGGCTGCTCGTGCCGCCCGGCGAGACGGTAAGGCCGACCAGCGACCGGGCCCGCGAGGCGCTGTTCAATATCCTGTCGCACGGGCACCTGGCGGCGGAGGGCATCCCGTTCGCCCGGGCGGCCGTGCTCGACGCCTTTGCTGGAACGGGCGCACTGGGACTCGAAGCATTGTCGCGGGGCGCCGCCGAGGCCGCGTTCATTGAACAGGACCGCGAGGCTCTCGCGACCCTTCGCCGGAACATCGCGGCGCTCGGCGAAGCTGGCCGCGCTCAGATCGTTTCCGGCGACGCCACCCGCCCGCCGCGCGCGCTTTCGGCGTGCGATCTGGTGTTTCTCGACCCGCCTTACCGCAGCGGACTTGCCGCCGCAGCGCTGACGGCGCTTGATGCGGCCGGTTGGCTCACGCCGAATGCACTTGCGGTAGTCGAGCTCGCGGCGCGCGAATACCTGGTACCGCCCGCCGGGTTCAACCTTGTCGACGAGCGGGTGTACGGCGCTGCGCGGTTTGTCTTTCTTCATCGCGAGACCGAGCCAGCCACAGCAGCAGAAAAACCGCGGTTGGGGTCAGCAGATCAGTGAACAAGATCGGGCCGGCATTCCCCGGTGCGAAATTGCCGGCTGTGACGATGTCACGGAGGTGACCAACGCCCGCACCGATAAGGAAACATGCCAGCACCAAATTGGTCGCGAGCCGCGCTTCGAACGAGCGGAACGCCGTGTATAACCCAGCCAAGCCGATCCCCAGATTGGCGGACCCCGACCTCGAATTGGAAGGGGCTCGTCGGCCACCCGATCGCCTGAGCCACTCTTGCCGGGAAGACAATGTGGCCGAGCGCTGCCCACAACCCCATCAATCCGGCCGGCAAGATGAAAACATATCGCACCAACCGATCGAGGACGAAAGCACGCGCCAATGGCCGCGGGCCGGGGGCAATCACAGCGCCGGCGAATGCGGCGAGCCACGATAGCATCGGGACGATCGACACCACTCGATTTTTGCCAATACCGGGGAAACTGCCCTCACATTGCGACGCGTCACTCGCCTGCGCAAGCGCGTGGAGCGCTCGGTCTCTGAACATCCCGGATGGGCTACTATGCCACCGAGTGCGCAGAGGTGGCGGGAGAGAAGTATGACAGAAGGCTCACGATTTGTGACTTTGCGCAGCGGCGAGCGCGTGCCAGCGCTGGGGCAGGGAACCTGGCACATGGGCGAGAACCCGCGCCATGCCACCGAAGAGGCAGCGGCGTTGAGGCTCGGCATCGATCTCGGCATGACCCTGATCGACACCGCCGAGATGTATGGCAGCGGAGGTGCCGAAGAGGTCATCGCCCGAGCCGCCGATGGGATTCGAGACAACCTTTTCATCGTCAGCAAGGTCTACCCGCACAACGCCTCACGCGCCGGTGTTGTGGCTGCGTGCGAGCGCAGCCTCAAGCGGCTCGCCACCGACCGGATCGATCTCTACCTGCTGCATTGGCGCGGCTCGTTCCCGCTCGCCGAGACCTTGGAGGGGTTCCAGCGGCTGGAGCGTGACGGCAAGATCCGCCATCACGGGGTCAGCAATTTCGACCGTGCCGACATGGCGGAATGGTTGGCCCTGAAGGGCGGCGACGCGGTCGCGGCCGATCAGGTGCTCTACAACCTCGCGCGTCGCGGCCCCGAATGGGACCTCGTGCCTTGGTGCCGCGAGCACCGGGTCGCGATCATGGCCTACACTCCGCTCGGAACCGGCGGCATGCTCGGCAACCCGGCGCTCGCCGAGATCGCCCGCCGCCGCGACGCGACCCCGGCGCAGGTCGCCCTTGCCTGGCTGTTGCGCCAGAAGGGCACAATCGTGATCCCGAAGGCGTCGCGGCCCGAGCATGTCCGCGAAAACCGCAGAGCGCTCGACGTGGCGCTGGACGAGGAAGACTTGGCCGCGCTCGACCGGGCCTTCCCACCGCCGAAAAGCAAGCATGCGTTAGGGATGCTGTAACGCCGCTTTATTGCCTGCGTTCCCCTGCTTCGCTAGTCTGGCCGGCGCAAAGGAGGGGTGGCCGAGCGGTTGAAGGCGCACGCCTGGAAAGTGTGTAGACGGTGATGAATCGTCTCGCGGGTTCGAATCCCGCCCCCTCCGCCAATTCCGCGTATCCGGGCGTATCCACCTATTCGGCGGATCCAGTCCCGCTGCGGTCTACTGGACCTTCTCCATCTCCGCCTGTAGGCCAGATCATCCTCGCATCTGGCCCTGTCTACACTGGATAAGCCCGGACGGCATCTCGATGCGGCCGCAACCGGGACGAGAGACCGCCGGCACGGGAGCGATGGCAGGTGGCCATTTAGGTCTCGAAAAACCGAAAAGCCCGCCTAGCGGCCAACAAGGCGCTTAGCTCGGAGCTTCGAGTGAATCACCTTTGATCCGGACGGGAGGAAAGAGGCGGTCCTGAAAATACTCGAGTCCCCCTGACCACGTCTGTGGCGGCGTCAGGTGCGATCTGCAGCGTGGAAGGTGCTTGGTTACCCCTGACTACGGCCACGCCACGGTTCAACGTAGTTTGAACAACCGCAGGCGCTTGGATACCGGTAACGGAAGCCCTGCCGTTATCGCGCGTGGTTTGCAGCGCCGACTGCGCTTGTTTACCTCTGACCACTACTCCGTCGATATCCGATGAGGCAGGTCGCGACGACAGCGCTTGGATACCCCCGTCCACCACCGCGTTGCTCGCAAGCGGGGTTTGCGACGCCGGCGGTGCTTGGGTATCCGTGTCGGCAGCCGTGCTGGTCATAGGGGCGGATTGCCGCGACGACGACTCAAGGGCGGCCCCATCCGCCGTAACGCCGACAGAGCCCGCACTCACCGTCGCTGGGATGACCGCCGTCGACGAATTTGCTCCAAGCCAGGCCAACAATGCCGCGCCCCAAATGCCAACTGTGGCAAACACGTTCACCGCGACGGCGGCAGTTCGCAACCTCTTGGCTCGGCTCTGCGGGCTGCGCGCCGCGAGGCGCGGCTTGAATGCCACAAAGTCCGCGTTCACGGCACAGCAGTGCACCGGTGCTGCGCCGATCTCGACGTTATGTTTTCCGATGTCTTCGAACATATACGGCAGCCGGTCGCGAATGGCGTCCTGGACGGCGTTAGAAATGCAAATGCCTGCCGGTTGGGCCAACTCCGCAAGGCGCACGGCCATGTTGCCGGGCTCGCCGTAGAACTCGCTACCAGGTTTGATCAGAGGCGCGAGACTATCTCTTGACAATGCAGCGACAGCACGGCTCACCAAATCGTCGTCATTACCGGTCACCGCACCAACACTGACCCCGATGCGGAAAGTAATCCGCCGGTCGGGTAATGTACGGATATTACGATCGACCATGCCGCGTTGCAGCTCGACGGCGCACCGCACGGCCTCGGTTTGGCTTTCGAACTCGACGAGCAGACAATCGCCAGTTGCCCTTACGAGCCGACCAGAATGCTCCGCGATCTTGGGATATATGAATTGATCGCGGTGTGCCTCCAGCTGTTCGAGAGTGCCCTTCTCGTCCGCTTGGATCAGCGTTGGGTAGCCCACCACTTCAGCAGCTAGCATCACGATAAGACGCCCGATAGCAAACATTATTAGTTCGTCCCCCTTGCTTTGAGCGAAGTAGTTCATCGCCTCGCAGCAATTATAAGGGATAATGTTCATATGCGGATCCTCCTATTCGTCGCCTTTGCGCTGACCGGGTGCGCGGTGGCTAATGGCTCGCGAATCTCAGCGCCAATCACCTGCCCCTAAAGCGCAGCATCTAGGGGTCTGTCCAGAATCGGCGGACCGGCTGCGGGCGATCACGCGCGCGTCAGTGGCCCCAGTGTCGTAGGGGCGGGCAGCTTTCCACGGTCCTTCATGATTGCGAGGACCGGGACGTCGATCCGCATCGGCGGCTAATCGGGAGACCAGCTGCCGTCGGTGCGCTCTCGGCACGGTACGTATTTTCCTAATATCCTAGCCGACTGCGAAAACTCGCATCAGGAGTGGCGGCAATGACCGAGATCCGGGATGAAGTGCCGGCTGCGAACGCGACTTTCCCCATTCGAACGGCTGGTTGGCGGTGATGAGGAGGGATCGCACGCTGGTCGCGGCTTAGCCTTTTGGTGACGTAGGCTAGGTCATCGCGCGGATCGGGAGCGGAATTGCAGCCAGCAGGATCAAAAAATAACTCTCAGCATTTGACCTCAGCCAGAGGGACTTAGCATAACGCTGCGATCCCAACGCGATGTCAGGCGGCCAGGGCTCGTCGGCCCCCGTCGATAGCAGGCAGTGGTCGAGCTCCGGACACAAAAAAGCCGGGTGAAGTGGAACTCTCCCGGCTTCTAGGAGCGGCTTTTTTGAGAGGCTGCGGTCAGTGTCTCTCCAGCTGGTAAATTTCGTCCTTGATACGGAGCTTTTGACGCTTCAGATCGTGGACTGCGTCCTGATTGGGAAGAGGACGCTTGTTTTCCTCATCGAGAGCGCGTTCGAGTGCGGCGTGCTTCTCCTTCAGCGCCTCGATGCGATCCTGCAGCGACATACACGGTCCTCCTGCTAGACGATGGCAGCAGTCGATGGTAACGCCGGTGGCATCACCCCGGCTATAGGGTCGTTGACCCTCGGACGGAGATATGACGGAACGATTAAAATTCACAGAGGGCGGTATGGCGGAAAAATCCAGGCGCCCTCGTCTGATCGTCGGGATCAGCGGCGCCTCCGGAGTCATCTACGGGGCGCGCCTGCTCGAGTTGCTGCGTCCGCTGCCGGTGGAGACGCATCTCGTCATGAGCCGGACCGCCGAGGTGACACTTGCGCTGGAGACCGACCTGAAACCCGCGGTCGTCCGCAGCCGTGCCGATGTCGTCCACGCGATCGGCGATCTGGCGGCGCCGATCTCCTCCGGCTCGTTCAAGACGATCGGCATGGTGGTGGCTCCGTGCTCCATCCGCAGCATGGCCGAGATCGCCAGCGGGGTGACGACGACTTTACTGAGCCGGGCGGCCGATGTCGTGCTCAAGGAGCGGCGCCGCCTCGTCTTAGTGGTGCGTGAGACGCCGCTCCACACCGGCCACTTGCGAACCTTGACGGCACTCTCGGAGATGGGCGCGGTGATCGCCCCGCCGGTGCCTGCCTTTTATGCCAAACCGGACACCATCGCCGAGATGATCGACCAAACCTTGGGCCGCGTCCTCGACCTGTTCGGGCTCGACACCGGAGTGGTCAAACGGTGGGGCGAACCCTCCGGTGGTGAAGACCGCCCCAAGCCGCGCGACACGGGCGATTAGGCGGTCCGGTTCACAGATCTTCGGGTGCGTCGAGGGCTTCCTCGATAACCGCTGCTTCCTTGCTGCGAACCCCTTTCCTGCCGAGATAGAGCGCGAGATTGGCATGGGCGGCGGCTCGCCGGCCGCCAGGATCAGTCTTCGCGCGCCCATCCTCCGCGAGCCGGGCGAGACGCTTTTGGACCAGCTTTTCGCCCGCGAGTTCGAGCACCTTCACGCCTTCGCGCAACCGCTGGACATCGCGGTCCGCATGGTGCCGGAGCTTTCGGCGCAAGCTACGCAACGGTTCGACAATTTCGCTTCGGAGCGTGGCGGCAACTCGTTCCGCCGCCGCCAGGGTATCGCCGCCGAGGGTTACGTGCCCAGAGATCCCAAGCCACAGCGCAAACAGAATCAGGTTGATATCGAAGCCGTCGCGGTCCTGCAGCGTGATTAGAGCCTCAGCGACGCCCGGCCGCTCGTAGAAGGCGAGCGAGAAACGCCAGAACGCCTCGTCCTCTGATGTTTGCCCATCCTCATCCATCGCCCAGGCATATCCCCAATCTTCGCGCCGTACGCACCAGCGCGCCGTAGGGATCGAGCGCCCGGATGACGGGATCAACTCCGCAACGGACGCCGCCATTCATAGTACGCCGGAAAGCCGGCGAAGAGACCGCACTCGTCACTCCGAATGCCAAACCGACGCCGTCAGCAGGTTCCGATCCGCAAAAAGAGTGCCGATCGTGCTGGAAGAACCGCACGACACCGCACTTTTGCCAGAATGTTCGGGTCTGATGGTGCCCGACGCGTCAGGGGTGCTATTATGATGGTGAACTCTCCTGGCACGGCCATGGATCTCGACATCGAAGCTCTGAGAGCAAAGCTCGCGGCGCTGAAAACCGAACACCGCGACCTCGACGAAGTGATCGCTCGCCTCGCCGCGCGCGCTCCGCTCGACCAGCTCGAGCTGCAGCGGCTGAAAAAGCGAAAGCTGTTGCTCAAGGACCAGATCACCAAGCTCGAGAGCGAGTTGTTGCCCGACATTATCGCCTGAGGGGCAAAATCACCGGAAGTCGCACCCGGGCGCCGACAGCGAATTGTGGCGGTGGGCGGCTTGTGCAACCGTGTGCCGCTCCTATAATCGCGGCTCTCGAGGATGCTTCCAAAGGGAGTTGAATGGACGCCGCCAGTCGGTCGGTAGGTATCATCATGGGGAGCCAATCCGACTGGGAAACGATGCAGCACGCAGCGAGCATCCTCGAACGATTGGGGATCGGCTACGAGGCCCGTATCGTCTCGGCGCATCGCACACCCGACCGCCTTTTTGATTATGCCCGGACCGCAAAATCGCGCGGGCTGCGCCTGATCATCGCCGGAGCCGGCGGGGCTGCTCACCTTCCCGGCATGGCCGCTGCCCTGACGCCGCTCCCGGTGCTCGGCGTCCCAATTGAAAGCAGAGCCTTGAAGGGCATCGATAGCCTGCTCTCGATCGTCCAAATGCCGGCGGGAATCCCGGTCGCAACCTTCGCGATCGGGCAGGCCGGTGCGGTCAATGCGGCGCTCTTTGCCGCGGCAATGCTCGCTCTGGTCGATGATGCCGTCGCTCAGGCACTCGACGGCTGGCGGCAGGCGCAGACCCAAGGTGTGTCCGACCGCCCCGCCGGCCGGGAATGTTAGCTCCCGGCGCGACGATCGGCATTTTAGGCGGGGGCCAGCTCGGCCGGATGACGGCGCTCGCCGCCGCCCGGCTCGGCTACCGCTGTCACGTTTTTGCCGACGAGCCCGACAGCCCGACTGCGCAAGTTTGCGGCGAGGCCACCGTTGCCGAATTCGCCGACCGAGGGGCGCTAGAGCGGTTCGCGGGCGCTGTCGACATAACAACCTTCGAATTCGAAAATATTCCGGCGGAGGCAGTCCGCTGGGTGGCGGCCCTCAAACCGGTGCTGCCGCGGCCTGAAGTCCTCGAAATCGCGCAGGACCGGCTCCGCGAGAAGGACTTCCTTCGCTCGATCGACGTCGAGACTGCCGCTTACCGCAAAATTTCCGACCCAACCGTCTTGCTCCGCGCGATGCACGATTTCGGTTACCCCACCGTGCTGAAGACGGTGCGTCTGGGCTATGACGGTAAGGGTCAGGTGACTTTGACCCCCGAGATCGAGGCCGAGGAAGCTTGGCGGCGAATGGGCGGAGAGAGCGGCATCCTCGAAAGCTTTGTCGATTTTGCCTGTGAGATCTCGGTCATCGTTGCGCGCGGCGCAAACGGCGCTTGGGCGACCTATCCGCCGGTCGAAAACCAACATGTCAATCATGTCCTCGACACGACGATCGCGCCCGCGCGAATTCCGGCAGACACCGCGATGCGCGCCGAGGCGATCGCGCGTCACGTCGCCGAAAAGCTCGATCTTGTCGGGGTTCTCGCGGTCGAGATGTTCGTGACGGAGGGCGGTGCCATCCTCGTCAACGAGATCGCGCCGCGCCCGCACAATTCAGGCCATTGGACGATCGATGCCTGCTTAACCAGCCAATTCGAACAGCTCGTTCGGGCCATTTGCGGGCTCCCACTCGGCTCGGTCAAGCACCATTCCGATGCCGTCATGAAGAACCTGTTAGGGGGCGACGTGGCCAACTGGCGCGATGCTTTGAACGATCCTTTGGCCAAACTGCATCTCTACGGCAAGACCGAGATCCAACCCGGCCGCAAGATGGGCCACGTGACCCGCCTCATCCCTCACCGCTGAAGCCAGTCTCGGAAGTTTTGTCAGGCCGCGCGGGGCGCTGTCTTCTCAGTCAGCCAGGCACGCATCGCCCCCGATGTCGCGTCCCACGCCTCGGTCAACCCCCCGGCGACATCCTCCGCGCGACGCGCGTTTCCGGCATCGCAGGCCACCCGCAGCTCTTCGGCAAGCTGGCTGAGCCGTAACGCTCCGAAATTGCCGGCCGTCCCAAACAGGGTATGCGCTTCCCGGCCGGTTCCGTCGAGGTCATGGCAATCGAGGAGGCGGCGTATCTGGTTGATGCGCTCTGCCGCGTTGGCGAGAAATACGTCGACAAACTCGCCCAAAGGCTCGCCCCCTGCCATGACCTCGGCGACCATCTCGAGGCGAGCAAGATCGATCGTAACGGGCGGCAGGCAATCTCGAGCAACCAAAGCTGGCCCGCCGCCTCTTCCGACAAGCCCCGCGGCCACATCGTTGAGACGCGAGAAGAGCTCCCCATTGTCGATCGGCTTCGACAAATAGTCGTCCATCTCGGCCGCGAGATATTCTTCCTTGGCCCCCGCCATCGCGTGAGCGGTCAAGGCGATGATCGGCACGCTGTTCTTGGGTGGCGGCAAAGCGCGAATGCGTTTTGTCGCCTGGACCCCATCGAGCACCGGCATTTGTACGTCCATCAGCACGACATCGTAATCCGCATCGCGCACGGCCTCGAACGCCAGTTCCCCGTTCTCGACGACATCGACCTGGTGCTGCGCTTTGCGAAGCAGCATTGTGACAAGCTGCTGGTTGATCTTGTTGTCTTCTGCGAGAAGGATTCGCAGAGAGCATCCTGCCAATCCTGAGAGGGGCGGTGGCGCGAGGCGCGGTTCCGTGCGCCGCATTCTCGCAAAGCCGAAGAGCTGCGCAAAGGCGTCGAGCAGCGACTGCTCGCGGACCGGTTTGGTCAACACCGCATCGATGATGCCGGACGTGCTCTCGGCGAGGCCGTGCCGCCCGGCCGACGAGGCAATCACAATCTTGGTCTCGGCGAGGCCCTCCGTCGCACGGATCCGCTGGGCCAATGCCTCACCCGACAAGACCGGCATCATCTGGTCGATGATGACGAGGTCGAACGGTTTGCCTTGATGAAAGGCCCGCTCCATTTCGGCCATCGCGGCGAAACCATCATCGACCGACACTGCCTCGATGCCGAAGCCAGCCAGCTGGCGCGCCAGAATGCGCCGGTTCATCTGGACATCGTCGACGATCAGGACAGCAAGACCCGCCAGTTTGCCGGGCAGTGCCCGGCGTTCGACAGTCGGGTTGATCGCCGGCTGCAGCGGCAGCTCAAACCAGAAGCGACTGCCGAAGCCTAGCGTGCTGTCGACGCCGATCTCGCCGCCCATCAGCTCGATCAGCTGTTTGCATATTGCCAATCCGAGACCGCTTCCGCCAAAGCGACGGGTTATCGAGGTATCGGCCTGACTGAATTTTTCAAACAGCTTGCCGCGGACAGCTTCCGACATTCCGATGCCGGTATCGACAATTTCAAAGCGCAGGCGGCGCAAATCTTGGGCGGGATCGGGGCATACCACCACCTCCACCGAAACGCCGCCATGTTCGGTGAACTTGACGGCGTTGCCGACCAAGTTCAGCAGGATCTGACGAAGCCGCGTCTCATCTCCGCGAAAGCCGCCCCTGGCCGCCGGATCGACGAAGATACCGAGGTCGATCCCCTTCTCGTGGGCTTTCGGCGCCAACAGGCCGACGGCCGCTTCGACCATGTCCGAGAGCTCGAAATCCATGATTTCGAGATCGACTTTGCCGGCCTCGAGCTTCGAAATATCGAGAATGTCGTTGATCAGCGCGAGCAGCAACTCGGCGCTGTCGCGCACTGCGATCGCACATTCGCGCTGCTCCGGTGTCAAATCGGTCTGCAGCAACAGGCCGTTCATCCCGATGACGCCGTTCATCGGGGTCCGAATCTCGTGGGACATATTGGCGAGGAAATCCGATTTGGCGCGGTTAGCCTTTTCGGCGGCTTCACGAGCCTGCTCGGCCTGCCGACGCGCCGCGGCAATCTGCTCCTCGGCAGCCTTGCGCTCGGTAATGTCGGTGAATGTCCTGACAGCCCCGCCGCCGGGAAGCGGAACATTGCGGAATTCGATCATCCGCCCATTCGGCCGCCGGCGCTCGCGGACGCGTGGCTCTTCGAGAGCCCCGCCTCGCCTGACGATCTCTTTCAGCGTCTCGTCGCGCCCATATTCCTGCTTTCGCCACTGCCAGGCGAGCACATCGTCGAAATGCGGCTGAACCGCCATCAACTCCGGCGGCAGACCCATGATTTCAATGGCGCGGCGGTTGCACAGCGGGACCATGCGGTCCGCGTCGACCACCAGGATGCCCTGGTCCATGTGTTCGAGGGTCGTTTCGAGGAGCCGCGATTTTTCGGTTAGACGGCGCTCGCTCTTGCGCAGCGCATCGGCGGTCTGCTGCAATTCCTTCGTGTTGAGTTCGAGGCTCGCCCGGTTCTGCTCGAGCTCGCGAAATTGAGCGCCAAGCTCTCGAAACAGGACCATGAAACCGAGGACTGCGCACACCGCCCCGATTGCAATCAATCTTGATTGCCGACGCCAATTCGCGAGAGCAGCCGCCTCTGAGATCGTCACATCGACAACCAGCGGATAGTCCGTCAGTGGACGCACCAATTCCATCCGGGTGGTCCGGGTGGCATCCTCCTGAGAACGAAAAGTGCCACCGCTTCCGGCCAGCCGATACCATGGTGATGCGGCCGGCATCTTCTGCCCGATGATGTCTTTTTCGACGCGGGGATAACGCGCGAAGATGGTGCCGTCCTGCCGCACAACCGTGACCGGCCCCAGTTCCGGCAGGGTGATCGCTTTGTAGAATTCTTCGAGATACTCGGTCCGGATCGTCGCGATGATGGTACCGAGAAACTCGCCGCCCGATCCGCTGATACGGCGGGCAACAATAATCGTCCAGCCAGTGTTGGTGCGGTTTTTTACCGGCATCCCTAAGAAGCTGGTCGGCTCGTCGTGCAGCCGAAAATACGCGATGAAGTCGCGGTCCGAAAAGTCGGCGGCGGAAACCAGCCAACGGCGTGACGCATTTATGAGTTTGCCGTCCGCATCGATCAGGGCAAGGGCATCGGCTTGAGGCAAATTTCTCGCCCGATCTGCCAGAAACTGGTGCCACTTCCTGCCGGAGAGCAGCTGTTCGAATTGCGCGGGGGTTTCTATGCCGGAGCCGAGTACCCGGTCCTTGACTTGATCCAGTACGAGGTCGACCGCCTGCAGGGTGCGCGAGGTCTGTTCGGCGAACGCGACACCGAGATTTTCGATTTGCTCCGTATAGACTTTGATCGCTTCCTGCCGCAGGTCCCAAATCGTCAGACCGGCGGCAAGGATGGTCATGCAAACGACTGCCAGGCCGATCAAGTTGAGGCGGCGGTTGGACGGGGGATGCTGCCGCAAGCTCGCGAAAAACTTCATTACGAGAGTTCGCTCTGACGATGACGGCAGGCCCGATTTGCGCTCAGCCGTTAACTGCGCCTTGAGGTTAATTCGCCTTTAGTTAAAAAGCGGTAACGAACTGACCCGCTCGCTTGGCCGATCGCGCGCAGCCGATCTCTCCGCTGCAGCCCGCGGTTTGCGCCCAGGCGAAGGGCAGTCCGATGACCTTGATCGCCAGAGCGGGTGCGATGATAAAGTGGGCGAAGGCGAGCCACCATCCCGCCAGCACGAGCCATATTAGATTGCCGATCGTGCCGAGCGGCCCGTCCCGATATCTTCCTATCCGGTATAGTCGGCGCGGTTGACTGCCGTCTAGGCCGAACGGCAGCAACGTGTAGAGCGCGATGTTGAAGGCCGCCCGCGCCCACGGTATGCCGACGATCGTAATCACATGATGACCGCGGTGAGCAGCCACAACGCTGCCATCCACACGCCGCCGGTGACGCTCCAAAGGATATTGAGCAGGAGCCGTAGTAGAGGCATCGCTACTGCGGCTGTTCGAGGTCCTCGACCGCGGCTTTGACGAAACGCGCGGCCTCGCCGCCGGTGACTGCACGGTGGTCGAAAGTCAGAGACAAAGGCAGGATGCGGTGCGCGACGAGTTTTCCGTCGGCAACGACCGGCCGCTCGGTGATGCGCCCGGCGCCGAGGATCGCGACCTGCGGTGGGACGATGACGAGCGCTGCAAAGCGCCCGGCGAACATGCCGAAATTGGACAGCGTGATGGTCTGGCCGCGCAATTCGGCGACCGGGACGGTGCGGGCCCGCACGTCCTTCTTCATCGCCTCGATCCCGCGGCGCAGATCGGCGGCGCCTCGTTCGGCAATATTGCGCAATACCGGCACAAAAAGCCCGTCCTCGGTATCGACGGCCAGCCCGAGATCGATCTGCTTCAAGAGACGCCGCTCCATCGTGCGGCCGTCATACCAGGCGTTGAGCCCGGGCGAGGCGGCGCAGCCTGCCGCGACCGCGCGGATCAGCCGGATCGTGACATCGGATTGCGCGGCCCAGGCCGCGATATCGGCCTCATCGGACACCGTCGCCGGCACGATTTCCGAATGCGAACGGGCCATGTTCACAGCCATCGCGCGGCGCACCCCGGCGAGCGGCTCGACAGGTGCGGCCGCGGTCTGCGCGCGGGCGGCGCGCTCGACATCGGCGCTGGTGACCGCGCCGCCGGGTCCGCTCGGCGGCAATTTCGGACAGATCCACCCCGAGCCGCTGCGCCAGAGCACGGACCGCCGGAGCCGCCTTGACCGCCGGGGTTGGCGGCACTGCCTGCGGAACCGGTTGCGCCGGGGCGGGAGCAAGCTCACCGACAATCGTGCCGGTGTCGGTCCGGGGGCCCTCCTCGAATTCGACCAGCGGCGCGCCGACCTTGACCCTGTCGCCCGGCTTGACGCACAGCCGGGCAATCTTGCCATCTTGCGGCGACGGCACCTCGACGACAGCCTTCTCAGTCTCGACCGAGACGAGCGGCTGGTCGGCGACGACATGGTCGCCCTCTCCGACATGCCAGGCGACCAGCTCGGCCTCCTGCAACCCCTCGCCCAGATCCGGCAGCACGAACGTGGTCATAACACGATCCTGAAGTAGAAGTATTCAGCAGAAGGCACAGAGATTACAGAGTTTTGGATTAATACTATACGTATCTCCGTGTCCTCTATGCCTCGGTGGTGAACTATTGATACGCCAGTACCCGCCGGGCCGCGGCGAGGATGCGGGCTTCGCTCGGCAGGTACTGCTGTTCGAGGCGGGACAGCGGCATGACCGTGTCCCAGCCGGCGACGCGCTCGATTGGGGCGAGCAGCGAGACCAGACCCCGCTCGGCGATGCGGGCGGCGATTTCGGCGCCGACGCCGCCGGTGAGCGGCGCCTCGTGCACGATGATGCACCGTCCGGTCTTGGCGACCGAGGCGAGCAGCCCGTCGCTGTCGAGCGGCTTCAGTGTCGCGACGTCGATGACCTCGACGCTGACCCCGTCGGCCTCTAGTCTATCCGCGGCGGCGAGGGTCTCCTTGATCATGGCGCCCCAGGTCACGAGGGTGATGTCGGTGCCCTCGCGCAGTACAAAGCAATGGTCGAGCGGCAAGGCCGCGCCGTCATCCTCGACCTCCTCGCGCGCGGCGCGGTAGAGGCGTGTCGGTTCGAGAAACACGACCGGGTCGGGATCGCGTATCGCGGCCAGCAGCAGGCCATAGGCGCGGGCCGGCGAGGATGGGATCACGACCCTGAGGCCCGGGACATGAACGAACATCGCCTCCGGGCTTTCGGAATGATGCTCGACGGCGCGGATCCCGGTGCCGTAGGGCGAGCGCACGACCATCGGGCAACTGAGCCGGCCCCGCGTGCGGGTGCGCAACCGCGAGGCGTGGTTCACCAGCTGATCGATCGTCGGGTAGATGAAGCCAGTGAACTGGATTTCGGACACCGGGCGGAAGCCTTGCGCGGCGAGGCCGACCGACATCCCCGCGATGAGCCCTTCGGCGAGGGGCGTGTCGAGCACGCGGTCGGCCCCGAAGCGGTCGAGCAGCCCTTCGGTCGCGCGAAAGACGCCGCCCTCTGTGCCGACATCCTCGCCGACGACGAGCACCGAAGGATCGTCGGCCATCGCGCGGGCGAGCGCCAGATTGACGGCCTGAACGAGCGTGATCTCAGCCATTTCGGCCTCCCTTCCCCGCCAGGTCGAGCGCCATTTGGTCGAGGGCCGCTTGGCGCTGTTCGGCGAGGTTTTTCGGCAACGTCCGGTAGGTGAAATCGAACATTGTCTCTATTCCCTGCGGCGGCGTCGCGAGATAGGCCTCCGCGGCGCGCTCGATTACCAGCGTGACTTCGGCCAAGAGGCGCTCCTCGTCCGCCTTGCCCCACATCTCCTTCGCGACGAGATGGTTGCGCAGACGCGCGATCGGCTCTTCCGCCCAGTTCGCGCTGACCTCGGAGCCGCTGCGGTAGCGGCTCGCGTCGTCGGCGGTCGTATGGTCGCCGAGCCGGTATGTCACCGCCTCGATCAGATGCGGACCGCCGCCGGCGCGCGCCTTGGCGAGCGCCCGGGCCATCGCTTCGCGAACCGCAATCACGTCGTTGCCGTCGACCTGCTCGCCTTCGATGCCGGCGGCGATGGCCTTTTGCGCGAGCGTTTCGGCTGCGGACTGGCGGGCCAAAGGCACCGAGATTGCCCAACGGTTATTGTTGACCACGAACACGACCGGCAATTGCCAAACGCCGGCGCCATTGAGCGCTTCGGCGACATCGCCCTTCGATGTCGCGCCGTCCCCGAATACACATACCGCAACCCGCTTTTCGCGCCGCAGCTTGAAGGCCAATGCGACGCCGACCGCGTGCGGCGCATGCGTCCCGACCGGCACGCACACCGGAAAGTCCTCGCGGGTCTCGGCGAAATCGCTGCCGCGTTCGTCGCCGCCCCAGAACAGCAGCAGCTCAAGCGGGCTGACCCCGCGCCACAATTGCGCGCCGTGCTCGCGAAAGCTCGGCAGCAAAACGTCCTCGACGCGCATCGCACTGGCAACGCCAACCGGGACTGCTTCCTGGCCCAGTGCCGACGCGAAGGTGCCGAGCCGGCCGGTGCGCTGCAATGCCACCGCCTTCGCATCGAAGCGCCGCGCCAGTACCATCGCGCGGTAGAGCGCGACCAGTTGGTCGCGGTTCTGCGCAAAATCCGGCAATGGGCGCACCGCATTGCCCTTGGGGTCGAGAAAACGGCTGTAGCGGATCTCGAACCGAGCGACCGCAGGCGGGAGGGGTGCCCTCGGCACCTCGGCAATCGCAGGAAGTTCTTCGGTGGTTTCAAACGGTGGCATTGCACACTCAATGGTTCACTTCGCCTCGATTGAGGCAGCGCTTTCCGATATGTGGTAACGCTTTTCAGAGGGTGATAGCTCCAGCGGGTTTCGATCCGGTTACCTGTGACAGGAGGCGGATATGCGGGGCGAAGGATACAGCTACATCATCGTCGGCGCCGGATCTGCCGGCTGCACTCTGGCCAATCGCTTAAGTGAGGATAAAGACGCGCGCGTGCTGCTGTTGGAGGCGGGCGGCTGGGACCGCGATCCGTGGATCCACATCCCGCTCGCCTGGGCCCGCATGCTGCAGCAGCGCAAGCACGATTGGGGGTATTTCGCCGAGCCCGAGGCGACGATGGATGGGCGCCGCGTCGAGTGCGCGCGCGGCAAGGTGATCGGCGGCTCATCCTCGATCAATGCGATGGCCTATGTCCGCGGGCACCGCGGCGATTACGAGCGCTGGGCGGCGGCGGGGCTGACCACCTTCTCCTATGCGCATGTGCTGCCCTACTTCCGTCGCCAGGAATCCTGGGAGAGCGGGGCCAGCACCTATCGCGGCGGCGACGGACCGCTGACGACGCGAGCGACGCGCTACCGCGACTCGCTCGTCGACGCCTATCTTGCGGCCGCCGAAATGGCCGGACACCCGATAACCGAGGATTACAACGGCGCGCAGCAGGAGGGCTTCGGCCGTTCGCAGCAGACGATCCGTGACGGGCGTCGCTGCAGTGCCGCGGTGGCCTATCTGCGGCCCGCGCTGGGTCGGCCAAATCTGAATGTAACGGTCAATGCCGTGGCGGAACGGGTCTTGATCGAACGCGGTCGCGCCGCCGGGGTCGAGTATCTGGTCGGCGGCGAGCGCCGCACGGCGCGTGCCGAGCGCGAGGTGATTCTCGCCGGAGGTGTCATCAACTCGCCGCAACTCCTTATGCTGTCCGGCATCGGCGATCCCGAAACCTTGCGGGCCCACGACCTCTCGGTGAACGCCCCCCTTCCGGGGGTCGGCCAGAACCTGCAAGACCACGTCTCGGTGACGGTCGCCTATGGCCGCAAGGACCCGGGTCCCCTCCACCACAAGATGCGAACCGACCGGATCGTCTTAGAGCTCGCACGAGGCTACTGGCGCGGCGAAGGCATCGCGGCCGATTGGCCGGGCGGGGCGATGGCGTTCCTGAAGAGCTCGCCGGGGGTCCCCCTTCCCGACATCCAGCTGCTGTTCGCCGCAGCGCCGATGACGGCGCACCCTTATTTTTCGCCCTTTGTGCGGCCTTATGCGGACACCTTCGGCTGCCGCGCCGTGCTGTTGCGGCCGGAGAGCCGCGGCCGGATCGAGCTCGCCTCTCGCGACCCGCGTGCGCCGGTCCGTATCCGGCAGAATTTCCTCGCGACCGACAAAGACTGGGCGACGTTGCGCGCCGGCGTGCGGCTCGTGCGCGAGATCGGCGGACAGATCCCCCTCGCCTCGTTCTCGACAGGAGAAATCTCACCGGGCCCGGACTGCCGCTCCGATACCGAGATAGACGCGCATATCCGCGCGACTGCGATCACCGTGCACCACCCGCTGGGCACCTGCAAAATGGGCCGGCCGAACGACCCCACAGCGGTCGTCGACCCAGAACTCAAGGTTCTGGGTGTCGACGGATTGCGCGTCGTCGACGCCTCGGTCATGCCGGACCTCGTCGGCGGCAACATCAACGCGCCCGTCATCATGATCGCCGAAAAAGCCGCCGACCTGATCCGCGGCCGCCCACCACTCGCGCCGGTTAACGTCTAGACGCTCGGACTGGCTGAAATTGCCGCGAGGATCAGTTCAACGCAGGCCGCCACATCTCGTTTGGCCGTGTCGACCGTCACGTGATCGCGATTCCAAGCATGATAGTCTCGGCTGATGACTGCCTCCCAATCTGGCAATCTCAGGCCAGGCACCTCGCTCGCTCTCGATTCGACACGCCGGCGATGCTCGTCTTGGTCTGAGCATACCGCCTCGACTTCCACTACGCGGGCGCCGGCCCGCATGCCGACGGTGCGCCAGGCATTTCTGGTCAGCATCCAGGGATTGACGGAATCACCGATCACATCATGCCCTAGACGCAAATTGTCTTCCGCAACGGCATAGGCGGCGCGGTAGCCCGCGTCATCCAGAGATCCAGGAACGGCGCCCGAATCTCGGATCGCCTGTTCGATCGAGTCTATCCGTAGCCAGATAGCGCCGGTCTTCTGCGCCAATGCGCGCGCTATAGACGACTTGCCGCTTGCCGGCAAACCAGAGAAGACAATCAATGTGGCCATGTTATCCCAGTCGCTCCGGCGATCGTGGAGCGCATAATCCAGGCCTTGTCGTGCGCCCCCACCTTGTTTGCGTCGTAGCCGGCGAAATAGACCGCATCCCCTTTCCTGCGGAAACGGCGAAGTTCCATTCGTGACATTGACCGCGGCCGCGGCCGCTACAAAGCGGCTCAAGGTTGGTACCGGCGTTTGCCTCGTCATCCAGCGCGACACGATCCAAACGGCCAAGGTTGTCGCTTCCATCGATCAAGTCTCGGGCGGGCGTTTCCTGTTCGGCATCGGCGGCGGCTGGAACACCGAGGAAATGGCGGATCACGGCACCGCATACCCGATGCGGTTCAAAAAGATGGGCGAGCAGGTCGAGGCGATGAAACAGATCTTGACCAACGAGACGCCCGAATACCATGGCGCGTTTGTCGACTTCCCGCCGATGATGACCTGGCCGAAGCCGGTGCAGAAACCGCACCCACCGGTCATCGTCGTCGGCGCGTTTGCATGGCCGCGCGCCAGGCGATCCGCTATGGCGACGGCGATCCTCTCGACAACGCTCCGCGTGTTCGCCAGATGGCCGAAGAGGCCGGCCGCGATCGGCGCTCTTTATCTGCCACGGTGGCGGGCGCTCTGGAGGACCCGGATCTGCCGAAGCGCTATCGTGATCTCGGCATCGCCCGAGTGAGCTTTCCGTTGCCTCCCGCGCACAGAGATGAAGTGATGCCGGCGCTGGACGGCCTGGCCGATCTGACGCGGTAACTCGACGGGTGACGGCTCCGAACACCGCCCGCTCGGCGAGGAAACCTAGCGAGGATGCCCCGCGCGGGCTGCGCGATGGAGGTTTTATTCGGGCGGCGCTTCACGCGGCCTGCTCCAGCTGTGCTACTTGTTGCCGTCGGGTGGCCTGGCGCTGGCGGCCTCGAAGGACTGGCGCTCAACCCCCTTGGCAGCTCGGACGGTTCCAAGCCCCCGAATGCTATGGGAGGTCCCACATTCAATCGCGCCGTGGAAGGCTGTCTCTCGAACGGCGAATATTCCCCCGGTACCGACCCTGCATAACTTTAGATCAAGCGGTGCCACACAGCCCGATCGCCCTCGTTCCAATAGCCGCCTAGAGGCATAACGGAGGTCACTATGGGCATCGAACAGAAAGTTGCTGTCATTACTGGTGCGTCACAAGGCATTGGCGCGGCCCTTGTCAAGGCATACCGCGATCACAACTACCGGGTGGTTGCAACGGCGCGCTCAAGCAAGCCGTCGAACGATGATCACATCCTCTCGGTGCCCGGCGACATCGCCGTTCGCAAGACGGCCGAGCATGCGATCTCCGAAGGCATGGCCCGGTTCGGACGCATCGACACGCTCGTCAACAACGCGGGCATCTTCATCGCCAAGCCATTCACCCAGTACACCGAGGCCGACTACGCGGCGATCCTGGGCGTCAACATCGCCGGGTTCTTTCACATCACGCAACTCGCCGTCGCCGAGATGGAGAAGCAGGGCAGCGGCCATATCGTGCAGATCGCGACGAGCCGGGTGGATCACGAGATCGCCGACGTACCGGCCGCGCTGGCGTCGCTGACCAAGGGCGGTCTGGCTGCCGCGACCAAATCGCTCTCGATAGAGTAGGCAAAACACGGCACCCGGGTGAGCGCGGTGGCGCCCGGCATCGTCAAGACTCCAATGCATCCGGGCGAGACGCATGCACAGCTCGGCGCCCTGCACCCAGTTAGCCATATGGGCGAGATCTCTGACATCGTCGAGGCGATCCTCTACCTGGAATTTGCCGGCTTCGTGACAGGCGATAGCCTCCATGTTGACGGCGGTCAGAGCGCGGGCCACACCACCCCGGAACGAGGGCGCTCCGCCCTCTCTCCGCGCGCCAACGCAGGAAGACCATCAATGCCCATCGTTTTCTCTCCCGCCAGTTTTGGGGCCTGATCGTCGACCGTGTCGGCGGGCTGCGTACCGTGCTGGCCTGTGCCGTCGCGATCCGCGAGCTGTTCCCGGCCATCGAAGCGTCCTGGCGGGTGCCGACCCTGCTGTTGTTCAACGGGTCCGGGATGGCTGCCGGCAGCTGGCTCGCCGGGGCCATCTAGGATCATTTCGGGTTCTACGGCGCCGCGTTCGCCACCGGCATCCTGTTCAACGCCACCAACCTCGCCGTCATCGGCACGCTGGTGGTGCGCCGGAACCGGTTCTGGTGGAAGAATTAGGCCCCGATCGCGGTAGCCTTCCCGAGAGGCAATCCCGCTACGGTCACCGCGATAAATCGAAGTTCAGACAGAGCGAGGTTCCAGATTGGTCTACCTGCCGCCCGCCTTCACCGAGACCCGCGAAGACGCGCTGATCGCGCATATCGAACGGCACGATTTCGCCATGCTGGTGACGCGCAGCGCCGAGGCGCCGATTGTCAGCCAGATACCATTCCTGCTCGGGCGCCGCGATGGCAGGCTGTTTCTGCAAGGCCATCTCGCACGCCCGAACCCGCAGGTCGCAGACTTCGACGGCGAGGCCGAGGCGCTCGTCATGTTTGCCGGCCCGCACGCCTATATCTCGCCCAGCTGGTATGAAACGGGGCCGGCCGTCCCGACCTGGAACTATGCCAGCGTCCACGCCTATGGCCCGGCCCAGCGTATCGACGACCCGGAATGGCTGCGCGGATTGGTGCGGCGTCTCTCGGAGCGCCACGAAGCGCGCGAGCCCGCGCCGTGGCGGATGGAGGATTTGCCTGAGCCATAAGTGCAGGCGATGCTGAAGGGCATTATCGGGATCGAGCTCGCCGTCGCTAGGCTCGAAGGCAAATTCAAGCTCAGCCAGAACCGCCCAGCCGGCGATCGGCCGCGCATCATCTCGGCGCTCGACGCCCGCGGCGACCCGGATTCGGCGGCGGTAGCGGCGCCGATGCGGAACCGCGAGCCCGCCCCCTCCCGCTAACCTGTCGGCGACCGTCTTTTCGGCGTGGCACTCAATCGATTAAGGGTCAGGCGCCGGCGCCCGCACCGAGGCACGCGAACTGCGCCCGCAGGCGAGGTACGGCGAAGTCCACGAAGACGCGGACTTTCGGCACAGAAAGCAGGCCCTCCGGCGTGACGATATGGACCGGCAAGGGGGCGTACTCGTCCGACCTCAGTACGGTCTGCAGGCGGCTTTCCCGTACATGCTCGGCGACCTGATAGGAGAGCGGCCGCGTCACGCCACGCCCTTCGACAGCCGAGGCGACCGCCGCGCGCACGCTGTTGACGAGCAAGCGCGGCGTGAACTGCACAGTGCGCGGGATCGTCGAGCCATCGGCGGGTGGAAAGCTTCATGCGCCGACGCCCGAATTGTTCATGGCAATGATCTGCTGCTTCGCGAGATCGCCGGGCTCGTCGATGCGCGGACGCTTGGCGAGATAGGACGGCGCAGCAGCCGAATTGCCGTCGTTCCGGGGGCGCGTTACAAATAACGGTGTTCATGATGCAAGACGCTGCCGCGAAATAGCGGCGCGTGCCGTGCGCGTGATGTGCCGGCTTCGTGAGTGGGCTGCAGTCCGCGTTGCCAAGGTCCCTGTCACCCCTTCTGGATCACGGCTGCTGCCCCGCCACGACGGTCGGCTGGGGCTTCGACGAATCCATCCGGCTGCCAGCGTCTTGCTCCTCCAGCCATAGGCTGTGGTGCTCCTTCGCCCAGTTGAGATCCACAGTGCCCGAGCCCATGGCCTCGAACGCGCCCTCCATCCCGATCGTACCGATGTAGATGTGTCCCAGCATCGCGGCGATGAACAGCATGGCGACGATACTGTGGACCATTTCAGCCTGCTGCATCGTCTCGATCGTCGTTCCATAAAACGGGAAAATCAGCACATACCCGCTCACCGCGGCGGCACCGCCACCCAGCACGACGATCCAGTAGATGAGCTTCTGGCCGGCATTGAAGCGGTATGCCGGTGGATGGTCGTGCCCGATCATGCCGCCGCCGCGCTTCAGCCAGTCGATATCGACCCGCGTCGGGAGGTTGCCGCCGAGCCACATCAGGAAAATCAGCACGACACCGAGAGTAAACGGGAAGCTCAAATAATTGTGCGCGTATTTCGCCCATTCCGAAAATGCCGTGAAGGATTCCGGCTTCATCAACGAGAGGAGCAGCGGCCGACCGAAGGTGATGTTGAGCCCGGAGAGCGCGAGAATGACGAAGCAGACCGCGGTCATCCAATGCACGAATCGCTCGAACGCATTGAAGCGCACGATCGTGCGGCCGCAGCGTCCGCTCTCGATGCGGACCATGCCCCGCGACAAATAGAAGATCACCAGCCACGCGAGCATTCCGAGAATCGCGATACCGCCGATCCAGCGCAACGTCACCTCGTGAAAATGGCGCCAATCGCGGCCCGCCGGCTGCTCGAGAGTATAGGACTTGGTGTCGGGAATGGTGCCGAGACCGCGGATTGTCTTGAATTGTTGCAGCAACTGCTGTTCGCTGACTGCGTCTTTCGTCGGATTGACCGACTGCGCCTGCGCCGCCACCAGGTATGTGATCGATGCAATCGCCAGAAATCCCAGGACGAGACCGATGCGCAGCGGAACTGCACGAGCCTGCATGGCATTTCCTCCGGGCTTCATCTTTTTGTCGCAGTTATGAGCTGACCGTCTCGCGATAAGCCGTTTTCCAGCCCCACGCTCCGGAGCCGTAGCCGCGCTGTGTGACGCGCGCCTTGTAGATCTCTTCGATGACCTCCCCGTCGCCCGCGAGGAGGGACTTGGTCGCACACATCTCGGCGCAGAGCGGCAGCTTGCCTTCGGCGAGGCGGTTGGCGCCGTATTTCTCGTATTCCTCGGCGCTGCCGTCCGGCTCGGGGCCGCCGGCGCAGAACGTGCATTTATCCATCTTGCCGCGCGAGCCGAAATTGCCGACGCGCGGGTATTGCGGCGCGCCGAACGGACAAGCGTAGAAACAATACCCGCAGCCGATGCAGATGTCCTTCGAGTGCAATACCACTCCATCGGCCGTCGTGTAGAACGCATTGACTGGACAGACCGCCTGGCACGGTGCGTCCGTGCAGTGCATGCAGGCCATCGACACCGAGCGTTCGCCGGGCTTGCCGTCGTCGAGTGTGACGACGCGGCGCCGGTTGATGCCCCACGGCACTTCGTTCTCGTTCTTGCAGGCGGTGACGCAGGCGTTGCACTCGATGCAGCGATCGGCGTCGCAGAGAAATTTCATCCGGGCCATTGGTTCCTCCCTACGCCGCTGCGATCTGACACAAGGTGACCTTGGGCTCCTGCATCCCAGTCGCCGGATCGTAGCCATAGGTCGTGATCGTGTTGGCGCTTTCGCCGAGCACGACCGGATCGGCGCCTGCCGGATAATTGCCCCTTAGATCGGCCCCGCCGAACCAGCCGCCGAAATGGAACGGCATCCATGCGACGCCCTTGCCGACACGTTCGGTGACGAGCGCCTTCACCTTGGCCTTGGAGCCGTTCTCCGCGCCGGTCACCCAGACCCAAGCGCCGTCCTTGATGCCGCGCGCCTGCGCGTCGGCGGGGTTGATCTCGACGAACATGTCCTGCTGCAGTTCGGCGAGCCATTTACTGGAGCAGGTCTCCTCGGCGCCGCCGTCGATCTTCTTGACAATGTCGACGAGCCACTCGTTGACGCGCGGCTGGATCCCAACCTGCTCCCCCGCGCAATGACAAGGCCATTCAAATATTTGATCCCGGTGCGACGGCTTTTGGCCATGTCCCGACTTATCGGTGGCCGCTAATCGGGTGTGAGCCGCGGCCGACCTGCGGCAGCCGCCGCTGGTCGTAAACCTTTGTTGTGGCGAGGTCCTCCTCGCCGGCACGGGCGATCGTCTCTGGCGGCAGATGGTCGATGGCTTCGAGCTTGTAGCCGCGCGGGTAGCCGATGTGGATCGCCTCCACCCAGCTCGCTCTCAGACTCTTGCCAAACCGTAGTTCGTTAACTCAATAAACCGCGGTTGCAGCTGTCAATGATGAACGGATGCAAAATCGGATGGTCGAACGGACTTCCCCGGAAAATGCGGCAACGACGGGGCACGCCAATTCCAGATTTTTTGACTGGTGCCGCGCAATTTCTGGGTTCGACCCCAGAGCCAGTCCCTTCGTACCAACTCCAACAAGATTTTCGTCAACGGAACAGCGTCAGGGCGTTTGTAAGCGTGATCCAGACGCCCCAGGCGATCGGCACGCCCACCGCAATCCAGGCGAGGACTGAGGTGGTATCGAGCCGCCACGCCCCGATGCCCATGGAACCCGTGATCGCCTCGGTGGCCTGGGTCCTCGCCTGCAACGCCGCGACCTCCTCGTCCTTCATGAACCACTTTTCGGCAAGCGGCTTGATCAGATAGTTGCACACGAGGCCACCGACCAGCATGGCGGCCAGCACGTACATGGTGACGTCGTAGACCGAATCGCGCGGCACGCCCGCCTGAAGCTCGAACTCCCGGATATAATTCACCACGAAGGGACCCATAATCCCCGCGGCGGACCATGCCGTGAGCAGGCGGCCGTGGATGGCGCCGACGAACTGCGTGCCGAACACGTCGGCAAGATAGGCCGGCACCGTCGCGAAGCCGCCGCCGTACATCGAGAGGATGATGCCGAAAGCGAGCACGAAGAGCGCCTTGTTTTCGGTGTGAGCGAGCGTTGGCGCGCTCGCATAGAGCGCGATGCCGAGCAAAAAGAACGTGTAGTAGGTCGCTTTGCGCCCAATGTAGTCCGACATCGAGGCCCAGAAGATCCGACCGCCGATATTGAAGAGCGAGAGCAGCCCGGTGAAAGCAGCAGCGATGGTCGCGACCATGCGCCGTTGCGCCTCGTCGAGGTGTGTGAAAGTGATGTCGGGATGGCCGATGAGCGAACCAGCGAAGATCTCCTGCAGCATAGGGGAGGCCATGCCGATGACGCCGATGCCCGCGCTCACATTGAGGAACAGCACGCCCCAGATCAGCCAAAACTGTCGGGTTTTGTGCGCGTCGCGCAGGTGGACGTGACCATGGGTGATCATCACCTTGGTGCCGGGGGCGGGTGGTGCCCAGCCCTCGGGCCGCCAGTGGGCTGGTGGAAGCCGATACCCGAAAGCGCCGCCCAGCATGAAGATAAAGTAGATGACGGCCATCGTGACGAAGGTCTGCCAGACGCCGACCGAGGTCGCTGACCGAAACTGGTTCATCAGGATGTCCGCAAGCGGCGAGCCGATCATGGCACCGCCGCCGAAGCCCATGATGGCCATGCCCGTCGCCATGCCGCGCCGGTCGGGGAACCATTTGACCAAGGTCGAGACCGGCGAGATGTAGGCCAAACCAAGGCCGATGCCACCGATCACGCCGGAGCCGATCCACACCATCCAGAGCTGGTGCAGGATGACGCCGACGGCGGAAATCAAGAGGCCACCGCACCAGCAGCAGGCCGCCACCACGCCGGCCTTGCGCGGTCCAGAGCGTTCGAGCCAACCGCCCCAGAGCGCGGCCGCGGAGCCGAGGAAAATGAAAAACAGCGTGTAGATCGGCGTCATATCGACGATGCGCCAGTCGCACGTCGTCATGAACAGCGACGAGATGAGCGACGGCTCAGGGCAAGCGACGTACTTCTGGACGCCGATCGCGCGCGAGAGCGGAATCCAGAACACGCTGAAGCCATAGGCCATGCCAATACAAAGATGGATCGCCAACGCGGCCGGCGGCACCAGCCACCGGTTGAAGCCGGCTTGCGCGATGATCCGTTCGCGATCGAGCAAACCTGCTTGTTCCCCGTTTTTGATAGTTTCAATCGCGGCCATGCATTACCTCCCTGTCGGAATCGTGGCTGCCAACCACGTCACCGGCCAACCACGCCCGTTGTAATAATCGGAATCTATAGCTCATGAGCACAGAGATCTTCGGCAATGCCCCACCTTTCCGCCCTGGTCATCGACCGGCACCGCGGCTGTTCGGCCCGATGCCCGACCAGCATAGCGGTCAGGGACGCGCAGAGCCGAGACCCAGCAGCGGCAACACTCACTTAAGCGGCGGATCGCGCGATACAGCAACCACAATTAGAAGATCCGCGCGCTTTGACGGGTTCTGCCATCCGCCACGCCACGATCAAATTGCCATGGCACGCGGCACCTTCCATACTTCAACTCCGCGGTGGTCCTTGCTTGGACGCTTTCGGACGACGGCCTAGGTGTCTCCGCATTGTCGAAATGTGCCGTCGTCCGAAGTCCTTCACATCAACTGAAGGGAGCGCAGCAAATGCAAAGGTCCGCTTTCCCCGCCAATAGGGACGGCTGCGCGACGGGCAGAGGAATGACAGCTTTGGGGTGATATTGTTGAAAAACGACTTGGCGGACGCGGTATAATCTCAAATCACGATGGCTGGGGGCAGTCGATGATGGGGGAGCGGCAAGTCGATCAGGACGCGTTGTTCTACGAATTTTCCTTGGAACGGCGTGTGCCGGAACGGCCTGCTGCGATTGATTGATCGGTTTGTCGAACTCGTCCAGATGCCGATGATTGCATCGGCGCCGGCGGTCACCGCGCGGCCATCATTGAGGATTGCGACTGCGTTTACCGCGCTCTCGTGCAGACGCAGAACTTGTTCGGCCAGATTGTGGCGAAGCGACCAGCGGATCGCCGAAGTGTCAAAGCTGCCCGTGAGCGCCATAGCGCCGTCGGGGGAGACCGCAAGCGCCCGGATCGACCCGCCATGTCCCCGCAACTCCGCATGAGCCGGCCCGAGGGGGAGCAGTAACGCCAACCATGCGGCACCGACGGTGAGACGGCAGGCTTTGGGCATCGTGGTCAAATCGTTATAGATAAGACGCGGTTTGCCGTTTAGACTTCACGGCTTCCACGCTCACGCAGCACTTGGCCGAGCTCCCACCCAGGCCTTGATCGTGTCCACGGCGGGCTTTATTTTCCATTGGCGAGCAACTCTGGAGAATAGAGATGCGCATTTTCATCTTGGCCTGCATTTCTGCCGCTGTCATCGCTGCCATCAGCGCACTAGTTTTGAGCTACCTTCAGGAGCCAGCGAGTGTTGCATTCGCGACGACGGCCGTTCGTATATAACCGAGACGGTCGCATATATTGTTGCGTTTAATTGTAGATGGGTCGCCTGCCTATCTGGAGCAGAGTTCTCTTTGATTTCACCAATGAGGGCGACCCAGCTGCCACAATCTCAAATTGAGTCCTCGATTACTTTTTACGCAATCTGCAGCGAATCAGCAGCTAATTCACGTATAGGTAGCGGGGCCGACCCACCGGATTTGCCCCGACCGGCTCTCTTCGAACGACCACGCGCGCCACGAAAAAGAGATCAGGAGCAAGCCATTGAGATCCTTGAATTCTGGGCCCGGGAAACAGGTGATAACAGGAGAGCGACGGCGGATCGGCGACGATTTCCGGCATCAACGGAGCTCCGTGAAGCAGGCCGACATATTGGTTCATGATACGTTCCCATCAAGGGCGTAGGCCGGATGAGGCGCAGCGCAACCCGCAATCCGTTCGCGAGGCGCGGTGGTACAATCGCCGGCGCCGAAGTAGATTTATTGCCCTAGTCCGGAACATTTCATTCGATCGGCAACCGGTTATTGCGGCAGTACGCCGGTAGCCTGGCGCTGAACCCCGCATTTACCGTGCTCGATCGCGCCGACAGTGCGGATCTGATGGACATCGTGCGCAACGATCTCGGCCTTGCTCGAACCCGCTCGCGGTTTCCGAAAAAGGGCACCTGTCTGGCGATTTATTCCTACCCCGTCAATGTCGGCTGCCCGCTCGGAGAGACCCTCGCCAATTCCTACCATGGTGCGGCGAATGGGAAGCCGAGCTAAAACGGCTTTTTGCCGGTTATATCGCCGCCAAGCTTGCGCCCCCTTGAAATCTTTTTATAACGTTCGATCTAAAACACCGAAGATACCTCGTAAACCGAAACGACGCAATGGGTGATGGCAAGGCCGCGGGAGTTTGACGAGACGACTGCACTCGATGCGGCGATGGATTGCTTCTGGCGGGACGGCTACGAGGCGACCTCGGTGCGGGATCTCGCCGCTCGCATGGGCATTACCGGCGCCAGCCTCTACAACGCTTTCGGCGACAAGCGTTCGCTGTTCCGCGAGGTGCTGCAGCGCTATGCCGAACGGTCGACGCGCGAGCGCATCGCCCGCCTGGAATCGACCCTGCCGCCAAAGCAGGCGGTTGTCGCCTTTCTCGGCGAGATCGTCGAGCGCTCCGTCGACGGCGATCGGCGCGGCTGCTTGCTGGTGAACACCGCGCTCGAAATCGCGCCTCACGACCCGGAGCTTGGGGCGGAAGTGGCGGGGCACCTCGGCGAGATCGAAGCCTTCTTCCGCCGCGCTGTAGCCGAAGCGCAGGCCGATGGCTCCGTGCCGCCCGATCGCGAGCCCGCCGATCTCGCCCGATTGCTGCTCGGCGTCACATTGGGGGTGCGCGTGCTGGCCCGGTCGAAGCCGCAGCGCGAGCTGCTCGAGGGGGTGGCGCGGCCGGCTCTCGCCTTGCTCGACTGGCCTGACCAAACGGTACAACCGTGAAAGGACAGTGTTGTGATCGACCTCTATTACTGGACAACCCCGAACGGCCACAAGATCACTATTTTCCTCGAGGAGGCCGGCCTCCCGTACCGCATGGTGCCGGTCAACATCAGCAGGGGTGAGCAGTTCAAGCCCGAGTTCCTGCGGATCTCGCCCAATAACCGGATCCCGGCGATCGTCGACGATGCGCCAGCCACCGGCGGCCGGCCGGTCAGCGTGTTCGAATCGGGAGCGATCCTCCAATATCTCGCAGAGAAGACCGGCAAATTCCTGCCGAAAGACCTGCACGGCCGCGTCGAGGTCATGCAGTGGCTGTTCTGGCAGATGGGCGGGCTCGGCCCGATGGCGGGACAGAACCACCATTTCGGCCAATACGCCCCGGAAAAAATCCCCTACGCGATCGAGCGCTATGCCAAGGAAACGAACCGGCTGTATGGAGTGCTCGACAAGCGCCTTGCCGACCGTGAATTTGTCGCCGGCGACTATTCCATCGCCGACATGGCGAGCTATCCCTGGATCGTTCCGTATGAGCGGCAAGGGCAAACGTTAGACGATTTCCCCAATGTGAAGCGCTGGTTCGAGACGATCCGCGCGCGGCCGGCGATCATGCGCGCCTATGAGCTCGCGAAGAAGATCAACGTCCAGCCGACCGTCAGCGAGGAGTCGAAGAGCGTCCTGTTTGGCCAGACTGCCGCGACAGCAGCGCGGTAACTTACGGAGAGGTGCAGTGACGAGATTAACCGATCTGCCACCGGCGCAGGCGAAGCGCCTCGCTGAGCTGGAATGCCCCGATTTCGCGACAAGGCCTTGGGTGACAGGACCGGCGCTGCGGCAGCGGCGGGTCGCGATCGTCTCCTCGGCCGGCCTCGTCGTGCGGGGCGAGGACCCGTTTCGCGGACGCGATGCCGATTACCGGGTCATCCCGGCCAACACCAGACCGGATGAGCTGTTGATCAGCCACATCTCGATCAACTTCGACCGTACCGGGTTTCAGGAAGACTGGAACGTGGTGTTCCCGCTCGACCGGCTCAACGAACTCGCCGCCGAAGGCACGATCGGCTCAGTCGCGAGGACCCACTACTCGTTTATGGGCGCGACCGACCCGGTGCTGATGGAGCCGCATGCCCGCGAATTGGCTGGCCGGCTGAAACAAGACGCAGTCGACGCCGTCATCCTCCCTCCCGTTTGACCGCTCTGCACGCGCGCCGTGAGCGCGCTGGGGCATTATCTCGAGGAAGAGGGCATTGCGACAGTCGCGATCAGCCTGATCCGGCCGCAGACCGAGAACACCAAGCCGCCGCGCGCGCTGTGGGTGCCGTTCGAGTTGGGCCGGCCGTTCGGCCCGCCGAGCGACCCCACTTTCCAAAAGCGGGTGATCCTCGCAGCGTTGCGGCTGCTGGAGCGAGAGACCGGGCCGGTCATCATCGTGGACTTCCCGGATGACGAACCGCGCGCGACACCCGATCCCGCCTGGCGCCCACCGTTCATCCCTGCCGCGGTGGCTACCGGCCCGGCTGACTCCCTTGCCGCGCGGTTGGAGGCGGAGAGCGTGCTGTTGCGCGGTGCTCATGAGCGCTGGGTTGCGCAACATCACCGCACGACGGTCGGCCTCTCCGGATTGCCGATCGGCGAGTGCGCTCGCTATGTCGCCGACTGGCTGCGCGGCAGAGCGCCGCCGAGCCTGCGCGAGGGGTTCTCCGCGCCGCTGATCTTGCGGTTCGCGGTCGATGATGTGAAGGCTTACTGGCTGGAAGCCGCCGCGCGGAGCTGCCAAGCCTTCGAGCCGCCAGCTCGGCGACTGGTTCTGGAACGAGACGGCGGCCGGCGCTGCGATTCTATGCCCTGCGTGCGGTGCTGCAAGGGAGCGAAGACGAGCGGCTCAGGCTGATCGTCAGTAATTTCATGGTGCCGGCCGCTCGGGTGCGCGCGGGCTGAGGCGCAGAGGCCTGCACGTCTCAGAGTAATTTTCGTAACGCGGAGGGCCAAACATGCCGATCACCCTTTACGACCTCGCTGGCGCCGAGGCGGACCGCCGCTTCAGCCCGTTTTGCTGGCGCACTCGAATGGCACTTGCTCATAAGGGGCTGGACGTCGAGACCGTGCCGTGGTGCTTCACCGAGAAGGACAGGCTGCCGCAACCCAATGCAGGCCGCGTGCCGGTGATCGTCGACGGCGACCGGGTGGTGCGCGATTCAACCGCCATCGCCGATTATCTTGAACAATCTTATCCCGACCGTCCGTCGTTGTTCGGCGATGAGATCGGCCGCGCGCTCGCGCGCTTCGTGCAGAACTGGACCGAAACGGTGTTGCTGGCAGGGCTGATCCGCCTGGTCGTGCTCGACATCCACCGCCACTGCGCGCCGGAGGACCAGGCCTATTTCCGGCGCTCACGTGAGGAGCGCTTTGGCACCACCCTCGAAGAGGTCGTGCGCGACCGCGAAGCGCGCTTGCCGGCCTTCCGCGCCAGCCTCGACCCGTTGCGCAGGACGGTCGAGCGGCAGGATTTCATCTCGGGCAAGACGCCGGCGTACGCCGATTATGTCGTCTTCGGTGCCTTCCAATGGGTACGCGCAATCAGCGATTTGGAGGTGCTCGCAGCTGATCATCCGGTCAGGATCTGGCGCGGCCGCATGCTCGACCTATTCGGCGGCCTCGCCCGGCGCGCCCCGGGTTATGGAGACTGAGCGGACTCCCGCAAATCTACGCTGTCCGCGTCGGCTGCGATGCATACGCCGCTGGCGTCTCTCTGCCGCACCAACACACGGGCGGCGCGGCAGGCGAGGATGACCCTCGCCGCCGGCCACCGTCGCAACCTCTCGGGGCAATCACACCCGGGGGTTTAATGTCCGCTCCTCGACCGTGTTTGGTGTCGTCGGGGCGGACGGCATCGGGCAGGAGTTGAAGAACAGCACGGACCTTTGCTGTCGGCAGCCTCGGTTAGGGGGGCGCTGACCCCGCGTATCCGGGGGTGACAGAAGGTCCCGAAGCCGGCCTGCATTTCGCCGGGCGCAGCCCAGTCTTCCCCGGCGGCCGGGCACCACGCCAGACGGTCAGGCTCCTGCCGACCTTCGATGGAGACTGATCGGGCTGCCGGCCGACTGGCGCAACAGAACCCATGCCATACCGACAGCGAGGGCGGCCAATAGCGGTCGCAGCCGCCCGCGCCATCACGTCGCCCAGCATCTCGACCCGTGATTCAACCACAACAGAATGCGACCCTGGGGGCAACTCAGAAATCAAGGACTCGCGACAACCGCTGTTGATGCCGATTTCGAACATTGCTCATTGCGCCCTCCCGCACTTCCATGCCTTTCGCATTGCCGACGCACAAGTGAGTTGACCGAGGCTGCCGCAACCTGTGTTGACATCGGACCGGATCGGCGTCATCCGCGCGAGGCGGCGGATTCGGCGATGCCGACCTCACCTCACTGGTACGCCACCGTCAGGGTTCGACCCGCTCTCGAAACTCGGAACACAGTTGAATTCTGGATCGGTCCGAGTTCGGAGAAACCTGGAGATTCCGCAGTCCAGACTATACGGAGAAGACTGCGGCGTTTGGCGGCGATTCCACACCAATGCGCCGCGGTCGTTGCAGCGTCCGCCGACCACCACGCCGCCGAAGTATCGTCGCCGTTGGATGAGGTTTGAGTTATGATGAACAACCAAAGACCGACCCTCCAGAGCACGTCGTCGTCGAAGGTTTCACCGACCCCGATCGTTCGCTTGTCGGTCACGTTCACTGCCGACGCGGAAATCGTATTCCGCAGACTGGCCCAAGCCACCGGCCGTACCTGCAGCGTCTCTCGACGGCGAGACCGCATCCGCGGAACCTCGATACGCTTCTTGCGACAGGTGCTCGCCGATGATCCAGCGATCGAGGTTGCCACCGACGTGTCGCCTTCGAGTCCACGCAATCGGACGGCAAGCTCTTGCGGGAAATTACCACCTGCGCGTCAAACCCCGTGAGCTCGATCCCACCACGTTGGAGCCGGTTATGCCGATATGGCGAAGTGCATCGTGGAAGCTGTTCGAGCGGCTGCGAGCGCGAGGCGTCAGTTCCCACGGCGGTCAAATTTCAGATCTCGTTGCCGACGCCGATTGCGCCGACCTACAACAACATGGTGCCATCCGACCGGCCGGCGACGCTGCTGGCGCTCACCCGTCATTTGATCGGCGGGGTCATCACGAAAATCGCCGCCGAGATGCCGAACGACCTCATCGCGTTGCAATGGGATGTGCCAGGAGGTGCTGGCCTGGAGGGTTATTACGAACCCGGGCCAGTCGATTTCCAAACCGAAACGATCGAAGTTTTGACTCGGATCGGCGACGCGGTGCCGACCCCGATCGAGCTTGGCTATCATCTATGCTACGGCAGTCCGGCGGACGAGCATTGCGTCCAGCCCAAGGACATGGGGATCATGGTCGAGATCGCGAATGCCACCAGCGCCGGTGTTGGCCGCCAGGTTCAGTTCTTCCATATGCCAGTGCCAAAGGGGCGCACCGACGACGCCTATTTCGCACCGCTCGACAATTTGCGCCTGCATCCCGAGACCAAGCTCTTTCTCGGGCTGGTGCATTACGACGATGCGACGGGCGATGCGGCGCGAATTGCCGCAGCGCGGCGGCACGCACGCGTCGACGGCGTTGCCACCGAATGCGGCATGGCGCGTGGCGACCCTGCGCGGCTGCCGTCATTGTTGGCCGCGCACGTCCAGGCAGCACGGGCCGCCGCTCAGACCTAGCGCCGGTCAGGTCCTAAACTACCGAGAGTTTGCGCATGAAGGCCGGAGGCGCCTGTGATCAGCCGAGGCGAGGTTTGGGCGAGCAAGTCGAAAGCGGCCCATGTGGTCCTACGGCGTTTTGTGCAGCCCCGTCCCAACCCGTGGCGCCGGGTCGTCCTGACGCACGTAGAACACCCCGCCAGCCGTCTCAACCTCGGATCTGGCGCACCAGCGCGCGACGAATGCGCTTGCGAGGCTTGCACCCGCGAAGTAGATCGAGATTGCGTATCTGTCCGTGCAACGGGTGCGGGCAATGCTTTCGTCAGACTAACAAAAGCAGCAGCTTTGAGCCGGCCTATTTCGCCGGACCAGAACTCCCCGGCCGTGCTTTTTGCAGCTGGTTCGATCGTGGCGAGCGTTGTAAAGGCCGCCCTCATTCGCTTGACATCGGCTTCGGACATTTCTTCAAGATTAATGAAAGAGTTA
>CAVOHI010000030.1:0-61033 GCA_963695605.1 uncultured Alphaproteobacteria bacterium
ATAAGCTTGCCGCCTTTGGCGAATTCAGCGTCAACGCGGCCCGCCGACCACGTTGGTCAGCTTCGATGGACAACACAACGGGCAATCTCCGGCAGCCGCTCTGATCATGGACGCGGCTGGGGATCTCTTCGGCACGACAGAGGCGGCTCTGCTCCACCCCGCCGAGCCGCCGTCGGGGAGTGGAGATGGCACTGTATTCGAACTGGTCAACAACGGCAGCGGCGGCTTCACATTCGCCACGCTGGTCAGCTTCAACGGCGCCGACGGGTTCGACCCGGAGGCCGGTCTGATCATTGATGCCCGCGGCGATCTCTTCGGCACCACGGTTGCGGGTGGAGCGTACGGCGCGGGCACGGTGTTCGAGATTGCCAAGACCAGCGCCGGCTATGCCAGTACGCCGATCACCTTGGTCAGCTTCAATGGCAACAATGGGGATTCTCCCGCTGGCGGTCTGGTGGCCAACGCTGCGGGGGACCTTTTCGGCACGACGAATTTCGGTGGAGCGAACAAAGTCGGCACCGTCTTCGAACTGAGCGGCGATACCGGATTTCGCGTGGCGCAGCCGCCGAGCTACGACTTCAACGGCGATGGCGGCTCGGACTTCCTGTGGCAGAACGACAACGGCCAGCCGGCGGTCTGGCTACTGAATAATACCGCGCCGTTCAATGAGCCGACGGTCGGCGACAACCCGGGGCCGGGCTGGCAGGTGATCGGCGCCGGCGACTTCAACGGCGATGGCGACGCCGACATCCTGTGGCAGAACACCAACGGCCAGCCGGCAGTGTGGCTGATGAACGGCACGACGCCGTTCAGCGAAGTGGCGGTCGGGGCCAACCCGGGGCCGAGCTGGCAGGTGATCGGCGCAGGCGACTTCAACGGCGATGGGGATGCCGACATCCTGTGGCAGAACACCAATGGCCAGGCGGCGGTCTGGCTGATGAACGGCGCCACCCCGTTCAGCGAGCAGCTGGTCGGGACCAACCCGGGACCGAGCTGGCAGGTGCTCGGCGCCGGCGATTACAACGGCGACGGCAAATCCGACATCTTGTGGCAGAACACCAACGGCCAAGCCTCGATCTGGCTGATGAACGGGACCACCCCGACCTTTGAAGGGCTGGTCGGCAGCAATCCGGGCCCCACCTGGCATATCCACGCCGCCTCCTGACCGCCGACCGACCCTCTCCGCCCCCAGGGGCGGAGAGGGAGGATATACGGCGATCGGCGCGACGAAAGGCCTCCGCAATGATTCTGGAAGGCGCGCGGGCGGCTTGAAACACGCGGCTTCGAAGGTGACATGATTGTCGCAGCCCCGGGCTTCGGCTAAACCGGACATCTTTGATATTTCCCTGAGCGGGACGATGCACCACCAGTCCTCTGCCGCCCAAATGCCGGAAAGTCCGGCGGGCCCGGCACCAATCGCCGTAACCCTGCCCGACGGCAAACGCCTCGAATTTGCCGGTCCGGTCACTGGTGCCGAAATCGCCGCTGCGATTGGGCCGGGTCTGGCGAAAGCGGCGATCGCCGTTCGGATCGACGGCAGGCCGCGCGATCTCGCGACCGTGGTCGACCGCGACGCCGCCGTTGCGATCATTACTCGGGAGATGCCGGAAGGGCTCGAGATCTTGCGCCACGATGCGGCCCATGTCATGGCGGAGGCGGTCAAGGAATTGTATCCCGATACCCAGGTCACCTTCGGGCCGGCGACCGAAACCGGGTTCTATTACGATTTCGCCCGCGCCGAGCCGTTCACCCCCGAGGATCTCGAGCGGATCGACACGCGCATGCGCGAAATCGTGCGGCGCGACGAGAAGATCACGCGCGAGGTCTGGGACCGCGACGCCGCGATCGCCTTCTTCGACCGCATCGGCGAGAGCGTACAAGGCCGAATATATCGGTGAAATCCCGGGAGGTGAGGAGATCAGCCTCTACCGGCAAGGCGATTTCGTCGATCTCTGCGTCGGCCCGCATTTGCCCTCGACCGGTTATCTCGGCCAGGCCTTCAAGCTGATGAACGTCGCCGGCGCGTATTGGCGCGGCGACCCGAAAAATGCCCAGTTGCAGCGCGTCTACGGCACCGCGTTTGGAAGCCAGAAGGAACTCGATCAATACCTCTTTCAGCTCGAAGAGGCGGAGCGCCGCGACCATCGCCGGCTCGGCCGCGAGCTCGACCTCTTCCACATCGGTGAGGAGGCGGTCGGCAGCGTTTTCTGGCATCCGAAGGGATGGACCCTCTACCGGATAATCGAAGCTTATATGCGCCGCCGACTCGACGCGGCCGGCTATCAGGAGGTGCGCGGGCCGTTGCTCCTCGATCGCAGCCTGTGGGAGGCCTCCGGTCATTGGGAGAACTTCCGAGAGAACATGTTCATTGCCGAAAGCCGCGACGAGCGGGTGCTCGCGGTCAAGCCGATGAACTGCCCGGGCCATGTGCTGATCTTCGGCAACCGGCTCAGAAGCTACCGCGAACTGCCGCTGCGGCTGGCCGAATTCGGCAGCTGCCATCGGAACGAGCCGTCGGGCGCGCTGCACGGGCTGATGCGCGTGCGCGGCTTCATTCAGGACGACGCGCATATCTTCTGCACCGAAGACCAGGTCACCGGGGAAGCGATCGGCTGCTGCAAGTTGCTCTTGTCGATCTACCGCGACTTCGGTTTCGAGGATGTCGAGATCAAATTCGCCGACCGGCCGGCGGTGCGGGTCGGTAGCGACGCGGTCTGGGACCGGGCCGAGCACGATTTGAAAGCGGCGGTCGAGGCGGCCGGCCTGACCTATACGCTCAACCCCGGCGAGGGCGCGTTCTACGGGCCGAAGCTCGAATTCCACCTCCGCGATGCGCTCGGCCGGCAATGGCAATGCGGCACGGTTCAGCTCGATTTCAACATGCCGGGCCGGCTCGGAGCCGCGTATGTCGGCGAGGATGGCGCGCGCCATACGCCGGTTATGCTGCACCGGGCGATCCTTGGCTCGATGGAACGCTTTATCGCCATTCTGACCGAGCATTACGCGGGCCGCTTCCCGTTGTGGCTCGCGCCGGTGCAGATCGTCGTGGCATCGATCACCTCGGAGGCGGCGGACTATGCCGCCGAGGTTGCCCGGGAGTGTGCTGCCGCCGGGCTGAGGGCGGAACTCGACGCGGGAAACGAGAAAATCACCTACAAGGTGCGCGAGCACAGCCTCGCCAAGGTCCCGATCATGCTGGTCGTCGGGCGGCGCGAGGCGGCAAACCGATCGGTTGCGTTGCGTCGGCTCGGCGGCAAGGAACAAGAAGCCCTTGCGCTCGACGAAGCCGTCGCTAGATTGAAGCAGGAAGCGGCGTTGCCGTCATCGTCCTGACGGTCGCGCCGACGGTGCGAACGAATCCCCAGTGAATCGCCAAGAGGAGATTGTACATACCCAGACCACCAATGAATTTCACTCCCACCCGTGAGGGACCCCGGATCAACGACGAGATCGGCGTCCCGCGCGTACGCCTCGTCGACGAGCGGGGCCAGATGGTGGGTGTCATCGGGCGCAATGAAGCGCTCACCATGGCCGTCCAAGCCGGTCTCGACCTCGTCGAAATCGCGCCAAACGCCGACCCGCCAGTCTGCAAGATCCTTGATTTCGGCAAGTACAAATACGAAGAACAAAAGAAAAAGAACGAAGCGCGCAAAAAGCAGAAGATCATCGAAGTCAAGGAAATAAAACTGCGCCCCAGCATCGACGACCACGATTACGAGGTCAAGCGGCGCAGCATGACCAAATTCATCGAAGAAGGCGACAAGGTAAAGGTGACCATGCGGTTCCGCGGGCGCGAGCTGGCGCACCAGGAATTGGGCATGGACGTCCTGATGCGGGTCAGGGGCGACCTCGACGAAATCGCCAAGGTCGAACAGATGCCGCGGATGGAAGGCCGGCAGATGACGATGGTCATGTCGCCAAAATAGTCTTAGCCCGGCCTAGCCTTGGGACAGCGCGAGCAACCTGACGGATCGGCCGGAAGGCTCGCGCAATCGGTAATACTAATCGAGGTACACCACCCTCGGACGGCTATCGGCGGCCGAACCCGGCGGCGTGGGCGAAGCCGTGACTAAAGCCGTTATGGGCGAAGCCGTGACCAAAGCGAAACGCTCGTCCTCGGCCAATTCCGTGGGCAAAGCCGTGGCGGAACCCGCGGCGCCCGCGGCCGGTGTCGAACCCGCCGAACCCGAAACCTGGCCAGTACCCGTAATCGGGCCAGTACCCGTAATCGGGGGCGTAGGAGTAGGCCGGCGCCACACAGCCATAGTTCGGATCGTAGTCGAAGTCCTGGATTGCAGGAATAAGGGGTGGCATGCGGTTGCGCAGCCGACGGCGGTGAGCCGCGCAACACTGTCGGAGTGCCGCCATCGGAAGCGGCGGCGACCTGTTCGGGAGAATCTGTCGAGCCGCGCAGCACGAGCGCCGAAGAGACGAGGTCGGGGGAAGGGGGATGCGAGGCAGCCGCTTCGGCTGTCGTTAAATCCGCTAGGGCCGAGACCGTAGCGGCCGTCAACAGCACGGCGTGGACCAACCGTCTTGCGCGGCGCATTGCGGGTCTCCTTTCGCTTGGGGTTTCATTTATTCTTTCAGAAACGCTTGAGAAGAGGCGAGGTGCCGCGCTTGCGTTCGTCGCGCGGCATCGCTATATAGCCCCGCTCGAATGGGCGGCGGGCCGCGTGCCTCGGCGCCGCAGGCCTCAGACGGATCTCGAGATGCCCAAGCTGAAGACGAAGAGCGGCGCAAAGAAGCGCTTCGGCCGCACCGCGACAGGTAAGATCAAGCGGAACTGGGGCTACAAACGCCACCGGCTGATCAGCAAATCGACCCAGGGCAAGCGACTGCGGCGTGGCACCACGACGATGGAGCCGGGCGACGCCAAGCTCGTCCTGACCTACATGCCCTATCTCCGCAGCTGAGCCGTGGCACGCGTCAAACGCGGGGTTACCACCCACGCTCGCCACAAGAAGGTCCTCGAACTCGCCAAGGGTTATCGGGGCCGCGGCAGCACCGCCTATCGCGTCGCGATCGAGAAAGTCGAGAAGGCGCTGCGCTACGCTTATCGCGACCGGCGCAACCGCAAGCGCGATTTCCGAGCCCTGTGGATCCAGCGGATCAATGCCGGTGCGCGGCAGCACGGGCTGACCTACTCGCAGTTCATGCACGGGATCAAACTGGCCGGGCTCGACCTCGACCGCAAGGTCCTGTCCGATATCGCGATCCGCGAGCCCGAGGCTTTTCAGGCGATCGCCGCAACCGCACAGGCCGCGTTGAACAAGGCGCCCCACGCCACCGCAGCCTGAGGGGCCTATTACCGGCCGGAACGGGGCCGGGAAAAAACCAAACCGGAGGAGACAACGGATGCAGATCGTCGATTCCCAAATCCACATCTGGGAAAACGGAAGGATGTCGCCGCAGCACCGGCAGATCCCGACCTATTCTATGGATGACGCGCTGAAGGAGATGGCGGAAGCCGGGGTGGACGCGGCGGTCATTCACCCACCCAGCACGCTCGGCGAGAAGGTCAACGAATTGGCGGTCGAGGCGGTTCGCAAGCACCCCGACAAGTTCTGCATCCTCGGCCATTTCGATCTGCAGAGCCCGGATCGCGAGAACATCGTCAGGAACTGGCGGCAACGTCGCGGCATGGTTGGCTTTCGCTTCACGTTCAACCAGCCGCATCAGCAGAGCTGGTGGACCGACGGCTCGCTCGACTGGTTCTGGAGCGGCCTGCGAGAGGGAAGGGCTGCCGGTCGGGCTGCTCGCCGGCGGACACATGGCCGCGTTCGCCAAAATCGCCGAGCGCCATCCCGGATTGAAACTGCACATCGACCACATGGGCCGCCACGGGGGCGGCGGAGCCCAAAAGGACGACGCGGCTTTTGCCGATCTGGGCGAGATGCTGGCCGTCGCCAAATACCCGAATGTCGCGCTCAAGCTCTCCGGTGCGCCGAGCTATTCGAGCGAGCCCTATCCCTATCGCAACATCCACAAATACATCCGGCAGATGATCGATGCGTTCGGCCCGCAACGCTGCTTTTGGGGCACCGACATCACCCGGATGCCGTGCTCCTACCGGCAATGCGTGACGATGTTCACCGAAGAGTTGCCGTGGCTGCAGGGCCGCGACAGGGAACTGGTAATGGGCCAGGCGGTCTGCGATTGGCTCGGCTGGAAGCGGCCGGCCTGATCAGGCAGGAGCCGGCCCACCTTCCGGCACGCCGTCGGCGGCGTCGCCGCCGGAGAGATCGGCGGCGGCGTAGGCAGTCGGATCCTTACGCCACAGCCGGATGCCGCCGGTCAGACCGTCGGTGTTGGGCACGATCGTGACATCGGGCGGTAACGCAAAGGTGATGTCCTTGGCATTGCCGCCGCCCAGATAGAGGTGGTCGAAGCGCACGACCTCGCGCAGGATGTCGATGACTTTGGCGACCCGCTTGTTCCAGGCTTTCTTGCCCTTCTTTCTGCGGGCGGCGTTGCCGACGTACTCGTCATAGGTCTTGTTCCCGCTCACCGGGTGATGCGCGAGTTCGAGATGCGGCATGATCTCGCCGTCGTGAAACAGAGCCGTCCCGGCGCCGGTCCCCAAGGTCAGCACCATCTCCAATCCTTGGCCTTTGATTGCGCCGAAACCCTGGACATCGGCATCGTTGAGCACGCGAACCGGCTTGCCAAGATGCTCGGCGAGGACCGATTGCAGATCGAAACCAGCCAACGCGTCGGTGCCCAGATTGGGCGCGGTAATGACCCGTCCGTCGCGGACATAACCGGGAAAGCCGACCGAGACGCGCTCGAAGGTGCCGAGCGGCGCTGCAGCCTCGTCGATGGCGCGGACGAGATCCTCGGGTGCAACCGGCTTTGGCGGGGTCGGCACTCGCTGCCGCTCGCCGATCAAGCTGCCGGCGTCGTCCAGCAATGCGGCCTTGATCCCGGTTCCGCCAATATCGATCGCGAGTGTGCGGGGTTCGTCCATCTCCTGGTTCCCTTGCGAGCCCAACGGTGGCCGGCGGGGGCTCCGGCCATTCGCCGTAGCCATCCCTCGGTTCCAAGTGCGGCTGGACGCGCATTCGGGTCAAGCCTATTTCTGCGCTATAGTCAGGCGGCGCAGCGGATCGTGGCGGAGCGGGATGCGGATTGAGCCGATCTTGAGCAGGATGTTGGCGCTCGCCGGCCTGGTGGCGCTGCTCCCGTGGGGCGCGCGGGCGGAGGGACCCCCAGCGCCGGCTGATCTGGTTCAGGCCGAGCTCGTCGCCGAAGCCGCCTCGATCGCGCCGGGGACGACGCTATGGGTCGATCTCCACCTCGCCGTGAAGCCGGGCTGGCACGTCTATTGGCAGAACCCCGGCGACTCCGGGCTGCCGACCTCGATTGACTGGAAACTGCCGCCGGACTTTTCGCCGGGGCCCATCAACTGGCCGGTGCCGGAGCACTTTGTACAAAACGGCATCGGCAATTACGGCTACGCCGGAATAGTCGATTTGCTGGTTCCGATCAGCGTGCCGAATGCGTCGGCGCCTGGACAGACCGCGCTGTTCGAGGCGGAAGCATCATGGCTCAGCTGCTCCGATATCTGCATCCCCGGAGGCCAAAAACTGAGCCTGAGCTTGCCGGTCGCGGAGCGCTCCGCTCCCGATCCTTCAACGGCACAGTTATTCGCCGCCGCCCGCCGGCACCTCCCGGCTCCGGCGCCGTTCGAGACCCGCTTTGCGTCCACCGGAAGTTATTTCCGGCTGGTGGTTCCATCGAGCGCCGTCGCTCAAATGCGCAACCCGACGGGCATGTTTTTCCCGGTCCAGGAATCGTTGATCGATGCGGCGGCAAAGCCCCGCACCGAGCGGGATGGCGATGGTTTGGCCATCCTCTTGTCAAAAGCTTCAGACGTGCGCTCCGCACCCGCAACGCTCAATGGCGTGCTGTCGTTGCGCGGCGAGGACGGCGCCGAGCGCGCCTATGAGATCAGCGCCAACCCCGCTCCGGCCGCGCCGGTCGAAGGCGGCATCGTCTGGTGGCAAGCGCTCTTGCTGGCGTTTCTCGGCGGTGTCGTACTCAACGCGATGCCGTGCGTGTTCCCAATCCTTTCCTTGAAACTGCTCAGCGTTGCGCAGCAGGCCCATGGGGATCGCTCCGAGCGGGCCTATCACGGGCTCGCCTATACGGCGGGGGTGCTTGCAAGCTTTGCGGCGCTGGGCATCGCGCTGCTCGCGCTGCGCGCCGGCGGCCAGGCGGTAGGCTGGGGCTTTCAGCTTCAATCACCGGTTTTTGTCGCGGTGCTCGCGTATCTCCTCTTCGCAATGGGGTTGAGCCTCTCCGGGGTCGCGGGCTTTGGTGGCGCGCTCGGCGGCGTCGGCGGGCGGCTCGCCGCGCGCTCGGGGCTCGCGGGCACGTTCTTCACCGGTGTGCTCGCGACAATCGTAGCGACTCCTTGCACCGCCCCGTTCATGGGCGCCGCTCTCGGCTTTGCGCTGATCGCTCCCGCGGCAGTGGCGATCGGCATCTTTCTCGCACTCGGCCTCGGTCTCGCCGCCCCCTATCTCGTCGCGTCGCTCACCTACCGGTGGCAGCGCTTGCTTCCGAAGCCGGGCCGGTGGATGGAGTTCGTCAAACAGCTGCTCGCCTTCCCGCTCTATGGCACGGTGGCGTGGCTGCTCTGGGTGCTGATCCAGGAGGTCGGACCCGACAATGCATTGGGTGCGTTGTTTGGGCTGGTGCTCGTCGCTTTTGCGGTATGGGTCTATGGACAGACGCGGTTTGCCGCGCCTCTCGGCTGGTGGCTCGGCACCGGACTGGCTGCCGCCGGCGGGGCCGCCGCGATCTTTTTTGCCGCCTCTCTGACGGGAGCAGTGCCGGCCAAATCCGCCGCTTTCCGCGACGGATTGCAATACCAACCTTTTACGCCGCAGCGGCTCGCCGATCTGGAAACCGCGGGCAAGCCGGTTTTCGTCAATCTGACCGCGTCCTGGTGCGTCACCTGTCTGATCAATGAACGGGTTGCCCTCGACAGCGATGCCGTGCGCCAGGCATTTGCAGAGCGCAGCATCGTCCCCCTCAAGGGCGACTGGACCAGCCAGAACCCCGAAATCACCAAATTCCTGCAGCAATTCGGCCGCAGCGGCGTCCCGCTCTATTTGCTCTACAGCGGCAAAGGCGGCGAACCCGATCATGCTGCCGCAGATTTTGACCGCCTCGAGCGTGCTCGACGCGATCGGGAAGAGTTGATCCTCTGAGGACAGGAGGTACTCGCATGCGCACTCTGAGCAAAACCCTAGCCGTTGCTGCAATCGCCGCGATCGGCAGCTTCGCAGTGGAGCACGCCACTGCCGTTCCGTCCGCCGCCTCCGCAAGGCCGGGACAGCCGGCGCCCTCCTTCAGCGCTCCCGACATTGCCGGCAAGACCGTTCGGCTCGGCGATTATGCCGGCAAGATCGTTGTTCTCGAATGGACCAACGACGGCTGTCCGTTTGTCGGCAAGCACTACGACAGCGGCAACATGCAGGCGCTGCAGCAGAAATATACGGCTGGCGGGGTCGTCTGGTTGACGATCGCCTCATCCGCTCCCGGCGAGCAGGGCTATGTGACCCCCGCCGAAGCCAAGGCGGATCTCGCCCGCTGGCGCGCGACACCGACCGACTTCCTGCTCGACCCCGAAGGCCTTATCGGCCGCCTCTACGATGCGCGCGCGACGCCGCACATGGTCGTGATCGACCGCGCCGGCCATGTGGTCTATATGGGCGCCATCGACGACACGCCGTCGACCCGCCTCGCCGACGTCAAGACAGCGCATAACTACGTCGCCGCCGCGCTCGACGCGATCGCCGCCGGCCAGCCGGTCGCCGTCGCCTCGACCCGCGCCTACGGCTGCTCGATCAAATACAAGGACGAGTAAGGAGGCGACCCCGACCCTTGCGCCGAACTGGCCAGATCCGTCGCTTGCTGCCCCTTCCATCTGACCCGTCCAGCTATGGTGGTGGGTTATATGGAGTTACGGGTAGCGCTGGCGCGATGCCGGTGCGTACGAAATCGTCGCCTTTGAACAGCAGCGGCTCGCCCGTCGCGCGCGCCAGGGCGTAAGCGAAGCAATCGCCGAAATTTAGCCGCGCCGGGTGACCGCTGCCCCGGCCAAAATCGCGATATGCCTCGCGCGCTATCCTCGCCTGGACCTCGGTAACCGCTTCGATGACCAGCTGCGCCTCCTTGACGAGATCGTCAAAGCGGCGGCTGGCGACCGGGTCCCGGCTTCCGTCAATGACGATTGCGGCTTCGACAAAATTCGCAGCCGAAATGCGGCGATGGGGAGCTGCCTCAATGGCTTCGGCGCAGGCCGTCGCCTCGGGCTCATCGCGAAGGATCGCTATCAGCGCCGATGTGTCGATGATCATCGCGGCAACCCGCTCTCATCATAAAGCAGGTCACCGTGATCGACTGTACGGAAGGGCTCCTTGAGATGCGCCGCGCAATCTTTGCCGATCGCCAACAGGCGATCTGCCAGACCACCCGCCCGTTCACGACGCACGCGATCGAGGCGCTCGCGCACGGCCTGCGTGACAGCGACGGTCATGCTCTCTCCGGTAACGCGCGCCAGCTCCTGGGCCAATCGGTGTGCTTCCTTGCTTTTGATGTTCAAGCTCATGGGGTATACCAATCTACCTACATCGGGAACCATTCTACCAGATGCGCCCGGCCACTCAATATCTGAAGAGTTCGCCGCCCCCGCATATGGTGGTGATCGAGTGGCGAGCGGAGCCAAGACCGACCGCGCGCAGGTTCGCCGGTTGCTTGACCAGCTCGACGCCGGCGACGTGCTGACGGTAACGCGGCTCGACCGCCTCACGCGATCGACCCGTGACCTGTTGAACACTTTCGCGACGATCACCGGCAAGAAGGCCGGTTTCAAATCCCTCGGCGACACATGGGCCGACAGCACCAGATCGCACGGGAAATTGATGCTGACCGTGCTTGCCGGGCTGGCGGAGTTCGAGCGCGATCTAATCCGCGCCCGCACCGGCGAAGGCCGGGCGCGTGCCGTGGCGCGCGGGCAGAAAATGGGCCGCCCGTTCAAACTCACCGATCACCAAAAGCGCGAAGCGATGAAGCGCCGAAACCAAGGCGAGACGCTTGCCGACATCGCCCGCAGCTACAACGTTAGCCCGGCGACGATTTCGCGGCTGGTAGCATGACCGAGCGAGCAGTGCGCGGCAGAATTTGCGGAGGAATATGTGGCGTTTAAGTTTGGCGGAGGGTCATCAATATCGACGGACAGTCCTGAGCGGATGTTCCAGGATTTCAGTGATCGTAAACTCAAAGGCTTGTTGACGTATCAAGGCCAGGTTCTCGGCGAGTATCAATCAAACGCCGTCAACAAACCCGATGTAGCGCTGAAACTTCCGACCGGAAGCGGCAAAACTCTTGTCGGTCTACTCATCGCGGAATGGCGGCGGCGTAAGCTGAGCGAGCGCGTCGTTTATCTTTGCCCAACCAATCAGCTAGTTAACCAAGTAGTAGATGAAGCGCGGACCAAGTATGGCATGGCAGAATGGGTCCAAGGGTTCACGGGTCCGAGAAGAGAGTATTCGGTGTCTTCCAAAAGTAGCTATCAAGCTGCTGAAGTAGTTGCAGTAACATCATATAATGCGCTCTTTAATACCAACCCGTTCTTTGACGACCCCCACACTGTTATATTTGATGACGCACATGCGGCCGAAAGTTATCTGATCGACTTCTGGAGTCTCACCGTCTCTCGTAATGAGCCGAATCACAAGCCCCTTTTTCAAGCACTTTCAGGAGTTCTACGCCAGGTGATGACGCCTCACGACCTGCGCCGCTTATAGACTGAGGCGCAGAGCGCGTGGGATTTTAATTGGGTGGACAAGATCGCGTCCGACTCTTTTGCGAGCATTCAGCAGCAGGTGGTCGATGTCGTTGATGCCCATGTCAGCAAGGGTCGGCTGCGATACCCATGGTCAATGATCCGAGATCATCTCGGTGCCTGCCACATGTATGTTGGGACCCAGGAGATCACGATCCGACCGCTCCTCCCGCCGACGCAATCTCACTTTCCATGTGCGAATGCGACGCATCGAATTTACATGTCCGCGACCTTGGGAGATGGAGGTGACCTGGAAAGACTAACGGGCGTAAAAAAGATTCACCGTCTAAATGTTCCGGGTGGTCTTAACACCCACGGGGTCGGACGTCGCTTCTTTGCGTTCCCCGGTCGTTCCCTGTCGGTGACCGAACAATCTGCTCTGCAGAGGCAGGCGATTGAGCGGGCCGGACGTGCGGTTGTCCTAGTTCCAGACTCCCGTTCGGCTAAAAAGATTTCTTCCGAATTAGAGACGGCGCTCGGCTATCCAATTTTTTCGGCCGCGGAGATTGAGGAGTCCAAAGCCCCGTTTGTTCAGGCCCCAAAGGCGGTTGCCGTGATGGCTAATCGTTATGATGGGATCGACTTCCCCGACGAACAGTGCCGGTTACTCATTTTGCACGGCCTACCCGGAGCAACGAACCTGCAGGAGCGGTTTCTGTTGAATTGAATGGGAGCGCGGCTTTTACTATTGGATCGAATCAGAACACGGGTCGTCCAGGCAGTGGGCCGTTGCACGCGCTCGACGACGGATTATTCAGCCGTCCTCGTCTTCGGGGAAAACCTGCTGACATACCTTAGCAAGAAAGATAATTCCGAGTTCCTCCACCCCGAGCTTCAAGCTGAAATAGCCGTCGGAATGGATCAATCCCGCACAGCGGGCGACATCCTCGAGAACTTAGACCTGTTTTATGCGCGAGGAGAAGAATGGCGGACGGCTGAAAACGAGATTCGGCGACTTCGCGCAGCAGCTCGACAGGTTTCAATTCCTGCACACGCCAATCTTGCAAAGGCAGTCCCCCATGAGATTGAATTCCAATATGCCTTGTGGAATGGTGACAGCGCTTCGGCCTTAGAAGCTGCTCGTAAAGTTCTAACGGAACTTACCGATCCAGGGCTAAAAGGCTACAGAGCCCTCTGGAACTATTTAGCAGGTTCGGCGGCATCGGCCATGGGTCGTGATGGCTTGACATCCCATGCAGCTATCGCACGTGAGTATTATAGCTTGGCCGCTCGCACTATGCCCAACATTGCGTGGTTACGTGACCTTGCTGGCCAGGACAATATAAATAGTGGCGGGGCAGCGCAGCCGGGGATGTCGGCTGCGCCTCTTATCGACCGTCTGCAAGACGTGCTTGATGAGCTCGGCACTATGCATGACCAGAAGTTCGCCGCATTTGAACACCAAGTTTTGGGCGGCTTGCTGTCCGCCGATCCGCCTATTTTCGAGCGCGCTCACGAGGCTCTTGGGAGGTTGCTCGGGTTCGACGAAGGCAAAGAGGAATCCAAGGGGTCTCCGGACCCTTGGTGGCTTGTCGACGATAAATCGTGTTTTGTGTTCGAGGATCACTCGGAGGCGCTGCCAACCTCTAAGCTGTCGGTCCTCAAGGCTCGTCAGGTTGCGCTCCACCCGAACTGGATACGGAATAAGCTCGAACTGTCTTCTGATGCGGTCATTTTGTCGGTGCTCATCACACCCGTCTCAGCGGCGGAAGACGAAGCAGCCATCCACCTAAAGGACGTCGCTGTGTGGCCGATCGAGCAGTTCAGAGCTTGGGCAGTGAACGCTGTTCAGACTATAAGGCAGCTCCGTGTTACGTATCCAGGGGCCGGAGATATGTTTTGGCGCACTGCGGCCATGGAAGCCTATGAGCAGGCGGGCATTGACCCCGTCAGCTTGCTCCGACGCCTTCAGGTTCAGGGCGGGCGGGCAGAGTTTCCAGGCTGACGTTACCCCTTGGACTTCCCAAAAGGTTATTTTTCTATGCGGGTTTTGACTGTTGAATGCTAGCCCGCGCAATTGCCGAGAAAGGTGCCCACGGCACAAGCGCGACCGAAACGGCTGTTAAGATCGCTGCTTTCTTATTGAACCCGGCAGTCTCCCCGAAAGCCTCGATCGTCGCACGAATTTGCTCGGCCGTGATACCGTTCGCAAACATGAGGGAACCACGGGGGTCACCGGGCTCTACGAAGTCAGCAGTGGGCCATTTGGGGTTCACCGGCACCGTTCCCGACTTGTACCAGTATAGCGCCGCCACAAGGCCTACCACAGCCGCAATCGCAGATAACACCAGGCTGACCGTCTTCATTTTCAGTGGCTCCACGCCGCCGCTCGATCATATGACTTTCGGCACTGCGATTTGCCAGAATCGCCGTTATACGACTTGCGCGTGTAGATCACCGATAGAAACGTCACCGGCCTCACCGATCGTCAAGTGCTGCCGGGGTTTTCCCTCTCCGCTCGCCGATCGAATTGAGCTTCACGAGATCAGTGGACAATCCATTCAGTGGGCCGTAGTCGGCTTTGCGATCGAGATCGGCGATCGTAAAATTGCCGCTTTCGCATGCCATATTTGCGCAGACGGGCTGATAGGAGTTGCCATGCGCGCGGGGAACTGTCCTTCCACCTTAGCGGGAAACCTGGCTGTAGTTCTGCTGCAGAAACAGCCAGGGCCCTTGTTCTATACAATTTAGGATTGCGGGCGGCGGCGGACCGGGCTCACCGTCTCGCCGCGTATCGATGGCCGTTGGCTTTTCGACGCACTTGCGGCTTCGGTTGTGTCACAATGACCGCACCATCGCCGAATACCGAGGAGGATACCCATGAAGGTCGCCAACGCCGTCGCCGAAATCCTGAAGCGCGAGGGCATCGAGTTTCTGATCGGCTACCCGGTCAATCCGATCATCGAGGCCGCCGCCGAAGCCGATATCCGCACGATCATGGTGCGCCAGGAGCGGATCGGCCTTCACATGTGCGACGCGATCGCGAAGGTGACTTCGGGTGACCGGATCGGCGTCTTTGCGATGCAGCACGGCCCCGGCACCGAGAACGCCTTTGGCGGCGTCGCGCAGTCCTATGGCGATTCCTGCCCGGTCGTCGTGTTGCCGGCCGGCTATGCGCGGAACGTCAACCAGGTCCGCCCGAACTTCAATGCCGCGCTGAACTTCCGGCACGTCACCAAATGGATCGAGCAGGTGACGGTGCCGAGCGCCACCGAGGAGGCGATGCGCCGCGCCTTCACGCAGGTCAAGAACGGCCGGCCGGCGCCGGTGTTGATCGAATTCCCGTCCGACCTGTTGCGCGAAGAGATCAGCGGGCCGATCGAGTACCAGAAGACGCCGCGGCTCAAGAGCGGCCCCGACCCGCGCTCGGTTTCCGAGATCGCCGCCGCGCTGGTCGAGGCCCAGCGCCCGGTCATCGTCGCCGGCCAGGGCGTCCATTACGGGAAGGCATGGAAGCAGTTGCAGCAACTCGCGGAATTGCTCGAGGCGCCGGTCATGACGACGTTGCCGGGCAAGAGCGCCTTTCCCGAGAACCACCCGCTGGCCCTCGGCTCGGGCGGGATCGGCATCTCGAAGCAGTTGCACACCTTCCTGCAGAACGCCGATCTGGTGTTCGGCATCGGCTGCAGCTTCACCCGCTCCAGCTTTGCGACGCCGATGCCGAAGGGCATGCGCATCGCCCATGCGACGCTCGACCCGACCGACATCAACAAGGACGTGCCGGTCGAGCTCGCAGCGGTCGGCGATGCCGGGCTGACCCTCGACGCGCTGCTCGAAGAAGTGAAGGACCGGCTGCACGGCAAGCCACGAGGCCGGCTCGATGGCGTGACCCGCGGCATCAGCTCGCTGAAGAAAGAGTGGATGGAGCAGTGGATGCCGCGGCTGACCCAGAACACGACGCCGCTGTCGCCCTATCGGGTGATCTGGGAATTGCTGCACACCGTCGACGTCAAGGAGACGATCATCACTCATGACGCCGGCAGCCCGCGCGACCAGCTGTCGCCGTTCTGGGTCAGCGAGGTGCCGCTCAGCTATATCGGCTGGGGCAAGACCACCCAGCTCGGCTATGGGCTCGGGCTGGCGATGGGCGCGAAGCTCGCAAAGCCGGAGAAGCTCTGCATCAATGTCTGGGGCGACGCCGCGATCGGCTTCACCGGCATGGATTTCGAGACCGCGGTGCGCGAGCGGACCTTCCGATCCTGTCGATCCTGATGAACAATTTCTCGATGGCGATCGAGTTGAAGGTCATGCCGGTGGCGACCGAGAAGTATCGCTCGACCGACATCAGCGGCAATTACGCCGATTTCGCCCGTGCGCTCGGCGGCTATGGCGAGCGCGTCACCGAGCCCGAGCAGATCGTCCCGGCGATCCGCCGCGGCATCGAGAAGACCCGCGAAGGCACCCCCGCACTGCTCGAGTTCATCACCGAAAAGGCGGTCGACGTCTCGCGCTTTGCGTAGCCTCCGCTGATCCGGTCACCCGCCCTGTTTCTGCCTCTCGCGAGAGGCTCAGGGCGGGAGATGACGCGGCCTCGGTACCGCAGCGAGCAGCGCCGGGATGAAGACAAGGCTCGCCACCAGACGTGCAGCCGAGGCTGATCAGCAGCAGCACCCCCATGCTCGCCGTCCCCGGATGTCGCCGACAGCGCCAGCGAGCCGAATGCGGTGCCGGTCGTCAATGCCGAGAACAGGATCGCCCGCGCCGTCGCCGATCCCAGCACCGAGGTCTGACCCGCCCGCCAGTTCATCACAAAATAAATGTTGAAGGAGACGCCGACACCCAGCAGCAGCGGCAGCGCAATGATGTTGGCGTAGTTCAGCAGCAGCCCGGCGAGCACGATGACGACGACGGTCATCAGCGACGAAAGCAGGAGCGGCGCCAGCACCAGGGACATGTCGAGCAGGCGCCGCAATGCAATGAACAGGATGATCGCGATCGATATCACCGCGTAGATCGCGGCCGAGCGAAAAGCGCCGACGATCGTCGCGCTGGTCGCTTCGATGGTGACGGCCGAGCCGCCGGCGTCGGGCGCCACCGCGGTCACCTCCGCGACGAAGTCGGCAAGCCCCTTCGTGTTGCCCGCCTCCGGCTTCGGCAGGACCTGAACGCGGGCTCGCCCGTCCGGCAGGACCCAGTCGCGAGCCAGAGCCGGCGGGATCGTTTGCAATGCAACCGCCTGCGCTTGCAGCGAGTTGCGCAGCTGGTCGAGCTCAGTCGGCAGAAAACGGGTCAGCGCCCGGTCCGCTGCGATCACCACAGCGTCGGGCGCGGCGGCCAGTTTGGCGAGATCCTCGTCGATCGCGTCGAGGACGTGATCGTTGGGCAATTTCGCGAGCGCCGGCGCGATCTTGTCGTGCGCGCTCTGCGCAGCCTTCCGAATCTCGCCTACGGTCGGCGGCGCCGGGGTATCGTAGGGGGTAAGGCTCGGACCCATCAGGGTCGCGGCGTCGGCGATCAGGGCCAGCTTGGCCTCCTGGTCCTGCGGCACAAAAGTGTTGATCGACAGCACGCCCGATGCCAGCGGCAGCTTTTTTAGCCGTTCTGCCAAGCCAGCGGCAGCGGTGGGGTCGGCCGCCAAAATGTCGATAGTGAATGGGTTGGTCAGGGGCGAGTCTCCGAGATCGTACAAGGTCTGCATCGCCTCGGTATTCGGGTTCTTGGTGTGCAGCGGGTCCGCATCGAAGCCGATCCGCGGGAGGAGGATGAGGCCCAGCAACCCGAGAATGGCGAACACGGCGAGCAGTGGCGTGCGGCGGCGGCGGACGGCGTCGTCCAATGGTCTCGCCCAGTGAAACCCGACCTCGGCGCTCTCGCCGTGTGGTCGAAAAAGGCTTATCGCGGCCGGCAGAAACGTCATCGTGCACAAAAACGCGATCAGCATGCCGACGCCGGCGATCAACCCAAGCTCCGCCACACCGCGGAAATCGGTCGGCACAAAGGCGAGGAAACCAGCCGCCGTAGCCGCCGACGCCACCAGGATCTGCCCGCCGACGCGGCGGCCGGTCTCTGCCAGCGCACGCGCCGCCTCGGGAAACATGAGGCGCATTTCGCGATAGCGCACCGAGAACTGAATCGCGAAATCCACCGCGATGCCGACAAACAGGATGCCAAAACCGACCGAGACGAGGTTCAAGGTCCCGACCGCAGTTGCGGCGAACAGCAAGGTCAGCATCAGACCGATCCCCAAGGTCATCAGAATCGGGGCGATCAGCCGCCAAGAGTGGACGGCGAGGAACAGCCACAAGGCGATCAGGAAGATGCTCCCGATCAATCCCGTCGCCGCCCCCTGGGCCACGGAAGCGAACTCCTCGTCGGCGAGCGCCACACTCCCGGTGATGCGCACCCGGGCATCTCCCGACTTGACGAATTCGAGGTCGCTCGCGGCCTCGCGAATCGCCTTTGTCGCCGCCCCGCCCGGCTCGAGGGTGGTGTGGTCGAGTTTGGGCTGCACCAGGACAAATTTGTAGCGGCCGCCGAGGTCGGCCAGCTCGCCGCCGAGCAGGCGCACCCAGGAAAGCGGGTACGGATGGCCGGCGAGCGCGCTCGTCATCGCCTCGTGAAATCCCGCCAGGGCCGTGCGGTACGGCGCGAGGTTGACCTGACCCTGCTCGACACCCGTGCCCAGCAGGGAGAGCGCATCGAATAACCCGCGTGCGCTGGGATCCTTGGCGAGCTCGCCAAGAAATGGCTGAGCGTCGATCATGCGCTCGATGAGCGATTCGAGCTGAGCGGTGTCGAGATAGAGCAGCCCTTCCCGTTCCAGGAACGGTGACGCGTCAGGACGTCGAACGCTCAAGAAATGTTCGCGGTCGCCGGCTAACGCCTTGGCGAGCGCGGCGGCTGTGGCGTCCGCCTCTTCCGGCTCTCTCGCATCGATGACAGCGGCCAGAAGGTCCTGGAACTGGGGAAACAGTTTCTTGAACATCTCGGCTCGTTGCCGCCACGGCAGGCTGGCCGCGAACATTTCGTCGGTTTCGGTTGTGATGCCGAGATGACCGGCTGCGTACCACCCGGAGAAAATGACGAGGAGTACGCCCGCTAGGACTACGGAAGGGGCATTACGCCGGCAAAAATCGACCAGGCCGACGAGCAGAGCCGAAAATGTCATTAGGATCCGAGGCGGTGTCGCACGCGGCGGTCGATGGACGACCGTCTCGGCCTATATCGGAAGATCAACCTGTCGGGGCAACCGGTCCCGGGTCGGCTGCAGACTTGGGATGGCCCGCCCGCATCAGGAACAGCTACTGGAAATTGCCTCCTGACAATTCGGCGGTCTTCTGCCGCAGGCTGACCAGCAATTCCGCGCCGCCGCCATCGGCGAGCAGGGAGCGCATTTCGGAACGTTGCGAGGCTACGCGGCTGATCGAACCTTCGGCCAGGACGTCGACCACTTTCCACCCACCGCCTTCGTGCCGCATGACGTAGTCCAGGGCGTGCACCCTGCCACCCGGCGAAGCGATCCGCGTCTCTACGACGCGATCGTTGCCGACGGCCCTGACGCCGGGCTCAGTATCGAAGCGCTGCCCCGAATAGGTGTCGAAATTGGCGACATAGGAGGCAATCGTGTAGCGGCGGAAAGCGTCCGCGAGCGCCGCCTGTTGGTCCGCGGGCAGTGAGGCCCAACGCGGGCCGACGACCTGGCGCAGAATTACCTCGAGATCAAAAGTCTGGCCTATCACCGGCGCGATCGCTTCATAGCGTTGGCGAAAGGATGCCGTTTTGCCCGCCTTCATGATCGACATAAGTCCGGCATGGAGTTGCTCGACCGGTGCCGTAATCTCGGAGGCGGCTGCGGCACGGCCCCACCCGACCGCGACGGCGATGATCACGAGCATGAACCGCAGCAAAAGACGTCGGTCGGAGAAGCGGACGGACATCGGGCAATTTTCCCTTTGAGTATCTGACTTCGCTGAGGAACGGAGTTTAGCCCTCAGAAGTGCCCAAGGCGTAAATACGGTTTCCGGATGCGGTGCCAGGTTGTCTCTCCACCGAAAATTTGGACCGGCTTCACGGGCGTGAGCCGCTCGAGTGCGGCTGATGCCGAGTGAAGGTCGAATCGGTCTGCGCGATCATAGCTCAGCATTCGGCAAGACAGCGTCAATCTGCCACACTCCTCGGTCCGGGCACGGAAACTTGTCTTCTCCTGGCGATTGGCGGACAGCCCGTGTGGGTGCCGCAGCGACCCCCACGGGCGCGGAATAAACATCGCGGGATCGAGTCATAGGGGTTATCGCCTGTGCTCCAAACCTTTGTGCCGAAGGGACAATCCATGCAGCAATCCAGTTGCAGCATCGACCCGAAACAGCGCGAATCAAATTTTGAAGTGCCGCCGCCCGATATAAAGCGATGGTCATCTCGCCGCAAAGCGGCCGTTGTAATCGCTACCCGCACGGGGATCTTGAGCCGAATGGAGGCGTGTCAGCGCTACATGCTCTCCGATGAGGAACTCGCGGATTGGGAGGTGGCCTTTGATAGACGCGGCATTCCAGGCCTCCGCAGCGGTTCCCTGCACCTCTACCGAGATAAACTGAAACCGTCGGAGTGGCCTATTCCGGCTCCCAAGCGCGCGTAGCGATGAAGATCCATCGGAGGCGCCCACTCACGTACGACTGGAACCGTACCTGCCGTTGGTCTGTAAACAATTTCGGGACCGAGATGAAATCGTTGACGAGAATGGAAATGACAAACACCTCAAATGATAAAGCGAGGCAGAAACGCCACAAGCGCGAGAAAGCTACGATCGAGCACTTGGTTGACAAAGTGTACGAAGATGAGCCCGCGGAAGGGCGCCTCCAAAATTCAACTACCGACAGTGGTCTGCCGGTCGAGGAACAGCTCCGCAAGGAATGGGATCCGAAGAAAGGCGGTCTACCGACCTTCTGACTGGAAGATGAGCGGGAGCCAACTCAGACCGCAAGCCGTTTCGGTGGCGCCTCGGCGAACAATGGCATGACCTCGCGCGCGAAGCGGCGCAGGCTGTCGCGGCCTCGGGCGCCGCCACCAGAGCCGCCGCCGTTGATCAGCACGTAACCAATCCCCGATTCGCGCAGCGTCTCGAGCCGGTGCGCAATCTCGTCGGGTGTTCCGTAGATTGCGCTAACTTCGTTCACCATGCGCGGATCACCGGTGGCGCGGTCGGGCCCGCCGTGAACGGTACCGTCAGGCTGCGTCGCGAGCTTCAGCTGACGCATGCGGTTTTGCAGCCGCCGCTCCATCGCGGCTTCCTTTTCGGCCGGACTATCGGTGACGAAGAAGGCCCGGGTGACCCCGACTTGCATCGGATCGAAGCGGCCCCCGCTGGCTTCGACCGCGTCCCGGTAGACGGCGATCGATCGGCCAACATCCTCGGGCGAAGTGTATTGGCCAAGCAGCAGGTTGTAGCCCTGCTGCGCGACGCGGCGCACCGAGCGCTCGCCGCCGGCGCCCATCCAGATCGGCGGGTGCGGCTTCTGCGCGGTCGGCGGCTCGACGACGATGTTGTCGAACTGCCAGTACCGGCCGCGGTGGGAAAATGGCTCCTCGGCGGTCCATGCCTTGAGGATGACGTCGAGGGCCTCGTCGAACCTGGCGTCGGCCTCTTCCATCGGCACGCAGAATCCGGCGAATTCGTTGTACCGGTAACCCTTGCCGATGCCGAAATCGAGCCGGCCGCCCGAAAGAAGATCGAGGGTTGCCGCCTGCTCCGCCAGTAGCACCGGATTATGCCAGGGGAGTACGATGACCGCCGTGCCGAGCCGCAGCCGGCGGGTGCGGGCGCCGAGCCAGGTCAACAGGTTGAGAGTTCGCAGAGACCTGGCCGTAGCCGGTGAAATGATGCTCGACGACAAAAGTGCTGTGAAACCCGAGCGCCTCGGCTTCGATGTTGTATTCGATAAAATCACGAAATCCTTCGCTGCTGTCGAATTCGCGGCCGCCGCGCCGCGCTGCGGCGCTGCCGAACAGGCCGAACTGCATTGCTCCAATTTCCTTCCGGCGGTCAATTCACTGACGAGATTATCGCGACCGACAATTTCTCCAAATGCTTATCTTGATTATCGCCACATCGTTGCTGCATAAGACAAACCGTTAACCAACTGCTCCTCCTCTCCAGCCAGTCGCATTCCAGGCACCGCGGTGATACGACGCTCGGCGCTATTGCTCGGCTTGATGCTTGCCGGCTGTGTTCCGCCTTCGTCAGCGCCGGCCCCCGGCGTTCTGCCGCCACCGACAGCAGGCCTCGACGCGCATATCCCGCCTTTCGCGCGTTGGCCGTATCAGGCTTTTTCCCGTGAGGCAGCGGTGCAGATAGCGTCGGGCGAATGGCGGGCATTCGGGCAGCCTGTCGTCTACCCGAACATCGAACTGCCCGAAGACGAGGAACGCGAAGAAGGGCTCTGGCAGCGCGTCGGCGAATATTGGTGGCTGGGTCTCGACCCGCGCTGGCGGGAGCAAGGCTGGACCGGGATACATGACGAGAACGGCGTCGTCTTCCCGGCTTCGGAAGACGGTAACTATGCCTGGTCTGCCGCCTTTATTTCATATGTCATGCGGATCGCCGGGGCTGGCAGCCGCTTCCCTTATTCTCCGACGCATTCCGACTACATCAACGCGGCGCGGCGGCACAGCCTCGGGCTTGAACCGGGGACCGCCCTCTCGGCCGAACGAGTCGAATATTATGCGCCGCAACGCGGCGACCTGATCTGCTATTGGCGAGGCCGGGAGCCGGTTACCTATGACGAGCTGCCGACCGGCCGCTTTCCTGGTCATTGCGACATCGTTGTCGCGATCCAACGCGGCTACCTCGACGTCATCGGCGGGAATGTCGACAACGCCGTTGCGATGAAGCACATCCCGACCACGGCGGACGGCCATCTCGCCGGGCCCGACGGGGTCGTCATGGACCCCGACCATCATTACTTCGTGGTGCTGCGGGTCGAATATCTGCGCTGAAAACCCTCGATGATCTTTAGGGCAGGCCGGCGGCGGCGACCTCGCGCCCGCGCCCGCCTTCGATCATCGCTTCCGCCAGCCAAGGCTCGCGTTCGAGCGCGCGGCGGTAATGCGCCCGGGCGGCTTCGACGATCGTGCCGCCACGGCCGAGGACCTCGTCGCCGAGTTCGAGGATGCGAAGATTGGGCCAGGCCCGCGGGCGCAAGCGGACGACTTCTCGCAGCACTTCGTCAGCCGACCGGTCGGGGCAGGTCTGCGCCATGACCAAGGTCGCCGCCGCCGTCGATCGGGATACTCCGGCATGGCAATGAATGAGGAGATGAGCCTCATTGGCCCCAGCAAGGTCGCGCGAAAAGGCGAGCAGCAGCTCGACATCCCACCGCTCCGGCGCGATCCAGCCGGGCTGCGATTCGATCACGTCGTGAAAGCGCAGCCGCAAGCGCCGGTTGATATCGAACCCGCTCAACGATTCCGGCTCAGGCCAGCCGGGGTCGAGGATCGAGAGAACATGCGTTATCCCTCCTGCGCAATGGCCCTCCAGCTCTTCGATCCCGCAAATCGTTACCTGAAACGGCATCAGCTGCATCTCGGCCACCGTTCGGGTCCTCCGTTTGGCGCTATTAAGAGCCTCAGAATATCGCCGGGTTGTGGCAAATCTATGCACGACCCTTCAACCTGGTCGAAGCACATGCCGGTGCCTGGCGATGTCGTGCCGCAACTCTCTCATCGCGACATCGCGCCAAGGGACAACAAGTCCCGTCTGGCGGTAGCGCGCCCTCTCGTTCGGACCAGCCCTGCCGGCGACCGCTTACAACTTGATGGCGACGGAGCTGAAAGTGCTGCTGAGCCGTGTACCGAGCAATGTGAAGGAGGCGATCGCTGCGACGGCAATTAACGCCGCGGTCAGCGCATATTCCGTCGCCGTGACGCCCCGACAGTTCTTGTTTAGACCGTGAACGGTCTGCGCGGTCAGGTTGATTTTTACCCACAGACCGAGGCAGCGGCTAATCATCGGAAAACTACGATATCTTTGGTTTCGCATTGATTACAGCATTTGGTTAAAAAAAGACGGTCAAATGGTTGATATAGCAGGCGCGGCTCTAGCCAAATCCGACGCATTCGAGTAATCGCGTGTCAGCTACCGGGCCAAGCGGCTCTCCAGCGGTCCGCGTGAGCGACTTCGGTGAGCGGCCGGCGCGTCAGCGGCCCGAATTTGCCGATCGGCCAGCCAACCGGCATCAGCGCCCAGGTCGAGACATCGTCAGGGATCCCCAGAAGCGCCTTGACCTCGTCCTCGTAGCGGATGTGGTTGGTGGTGATGATGGTGCCGAGCCCGAGACCACGGCAGGTTAGAACGATATTTTGCACCGCAGGATAAATGCTGGCGCCGCGGATGCGCTCGGCATAGGCGACCTCCTTGTCCCATCCCGCGGCGATATCGGGCGGCAGCGCGTCGCGCGCGGGCAGGACGGGGCGGTGCGAACACGGGAGGAGCAGCACCGGCGCCTCACCCATATGGTCCCAGAGATGTTTGCCGGCGGCCATCAACCGGGCGAATTGCTGCTCGGTCAGATGGGGCGGACGGCCGCGGGCCGCATATACCGCCTCTGCGATGTCTGAGGCCTTGCGGTAGATGACGCCGAGCTGGCGCCTCAGATCCGGGTCGCGCACGACGACAAAGGCCCAGCTCTGAGCATTCCCGCCCGACGGTGCGCGGATCGCCGCATCGAGGATCCTGGTGATCAGCTCTTCCGGAACCGGATCGGATTTGAGGCGGCGGATCGATCGGGCCGAATACATCGCCTCAAACAAGCCGATATCCGGCAGTCCGATCTGCGCCATTGCTATCTCGTGACTAACCGACTGGGACCAGCAGCCGAGCGGCAGCACCCCGTAGACGTTCCGGCAATGCGGCGGGCCGCCTGGTATCGAGATCGAGCTGTACCCCGAATTGTCCGAGGCGGGCGTATTCGGCTCCGGTCGCCGGGTCGCACATCCGGTGAACGAAACGGATCGACGAATTACCGAGATGCAAGATGCCGGTTTCGACGAGGACCGGATCGCCCGATTGCGGCGAGCCGGTTACGCGCAGGGCGAGCTCGAATGTCGAATAGCCGCGGCGCTCGGTATTCATGTAGGCGGACGTCGCGCCGATGGTAGCGAGCGCCTGGACCGAGCCAGCCGTGAAGCGGTGGACAAATGCCGAGAGTGCGAGCCTCCCGCCCGAATCCAAATCTATCGGCTTGATTCGATCGCGCACCGTCGGAATAAACTGTTCGAGCGTCCTCGGCTCGGGACGCTGCTCGACGGCGGGTCCCGGCCAGACCAAAAGGCCCCCGTCTATCGCCTCTTGAACATCCCGCGGCAATGGTGCGGCCGCGTGGTCGAGTGTTTCCTCGACCCAAGCCGTGACTTCGCCATCGGCGGAGTCGATGATTTGGTAACCGAGGCGAACCGAGTTTTCGTCGAGTGCGATAGGAGCGCTCAGAATGTGAAAGCTGGCGCCGGCGCGAAGCTCGCGAACAAACCGGACGTCAAAGCGGCGAGCCCCCAAGTGGGCCAGGTCGCGCAAGCCCAGTTCTGCCGCCATCGTCGCGGCCGCATCCGCCAGCCGGTCGAAATAATAGGCGATCGTGAAATGTTCGGTGACGTCGCACTCCCAAGGGGACACGACGCTGCGACAGGTCTCGGTCCAGGCCGCCATCGGGCAAGCTCCCAGAACTGGCTCTCGACCCCCGCGTGTACGGGGATGCGGCTATTCCCTACGTCAATTTGTCCGTTTCGGGATAGCGGGAATTCGGAATGGCATTTGGAGCGTTGGCAATGAGGGAAGGGGAGAGCCGTTCGCCGCATTCACGGCAGCTGTTGCGGATCTGCGGGCTTGCAGCGGTGGCTGCCTTGTTCGACCGCGATCCCCGGCGCGTCGAGCGGCTATTCTTCGAGGACAGGCTCAAGGGCGAAGTCGGGTCGTTCTGCCGCACGCTCGCCCAAGCCCGCAAACCTTATCGCCAAGTGGACAAGGCCGAACTCGCGCGCATTGCCGGGACTCCGTTGCACGGCAGTGTCGTAGCGATCGCCACACCGCAGCCATTGGCCGACTTCGATCGAGACGCGGCTCGGATTTGGGCGAGGAACGGCAAACCACTGCTTGTCCTCGACGGCATCGGCAACCCCCATAACCTGGGTGCGATAGCCCGCAGCGCCGCTTTTTTCGGGCTCGAGCGGATGGTTCTGGCCGACCGCCCCGACCAGGCGCTGCCGTCGGATGCGGGTTACCGCGTGGCGGAAGGTGGATTGGAGCACTTGGATTTGTGCCGCGCACCGCTCCCGGCCGCTCTCTTCGAACTGCGGGCGGCATATCGCGTGATCGGCACGGCCGTCGGGCGCGGTGCGGTGCCTTACAGCTTGGAAAGCGGGCCACCGGTAGCGCTGGTCTTCGGCAATGAGGAGACCGGTCTCGACCCCGCCACCATCGCAGCCTGTGATCAGGTGTGGTCGATCCCCGGCAGCAGCCGCGTGCAATCACTCAATGTCGCCGCGGCGGCGGCAATCCTGCTCTATCTGCTGACCCGTCCCTGACGCGTGCACTTCGGGATGCGCGGGGCGGTTCACGCGCCGCTTGGTTCGGCCACCGCCGCCGACCACGGCGACATCACGTCCGAGATGCCGTGATTGATCCCATCGGCATCGCGCAGCACGAGGTTGGGGCACGCAAAGCGGCTGGGAAACGCAGTGTGCTCCACGACCGACGCTCCCGGTAGCCGCGAGAGCGGCTCGATGATCCGCGCAGGGAACCGGCGGTCGATGCCGAAGCGGTCGCTGCCGTTGACGTCGATCCGCGGGTGGTGTGCCGCAGCTTCGGGATCCATGCCGAAATCGACGACGAAGCTCGCCAGTTGCAGGACCGCCCCGAGAATGCGGCGTCCTCCGGACGCGCCGGCGCCAAACCACGGCCGCCCGTCGCGTGCGACGATGATCGGGCACATATTGGTCAGCGCGCGTTTGCCGGGCGCGATCGAATTCGGCCGGCCCGGGCGCGGGTCGAACCACATGACGCCGTTGTTCATCAGGATGCCGGTGCCGGGCAGCACGTAGCGGCTGCCGAACGCCGAAAGCAGCGTCGTCGTCAACGCCGCGATGCCGCCTCGCCGGTCGATGGCGGTGATGTGGGTGGTCGAGGTCCGCGAGCCGCTTTCGACGTCGCCCATCGTGTCGAGCCGCTCGGCGTAGGCTCGGCGCAACGCATCGACGAGCGCCTCGAAATACTCCGAAGTCGGGGGTACCGGCGAACTTCCGCTCGCCGAGGGTACGAAGAACACCCGCAAGCGTCGGGCCGGCGGTCATCCCCGGCGTTGTCTGGATCGTAGCGCTCGCGATAGGGGATCTCAAGCGACGGCACGATGCGGGCGCGGCAGCCGGCGAGGTCCTCGAGCGACAGAAAGCCGCCCCCGGCCCGACTATCGTCGGCGATCGAGCGTGCGATCTCCCCCTCGTAAAAATCCGCGGGTCCGGCTTCGGCGAGGCGTTCGAGGGTTTCGACAAGGCGCCCCAGCGTCAGGCTCATGCTGTCGCTGTCGGGCGGGCAGACCGGCGGCAGCCCGTCGGGCAGCCAGATCCGCCGGCTCTCTTCGTAGCGGCGCAGATCGGCGGCGGCGCTGGCCACCTTCACCGTCGTGAACCAGTCGACCGGCAAGCCCGGCGCGGGCGAGCGCGACGGCCGGTTTGAAGAGATCGCGCCACGGCAACCGCCCGAAGCGCTCGACCGCCAGAGCATAGCCGCGCACCGCGCTCGGGATCGCAAAGGACAGCGGCCCGTGCATGTTGCGGTCGTCCGACGACCTGCGGCCAGGTGAAGAGCTCGGTCCTCATCTCCCCGGTCAGCGGGAACGCGGCCGGGTCGAGGCCGCGCGGCGCGACCGGACCGAAATCGACGATTTCGGCCCGATCGGCGCCCGCCTGGTGCACGACCATGAAGCCGATGCCGCCGAGACCGCTGTTCCACGGCTCGACCGCAGCTAGCGCAAAGGCCGTGGCGACCACGGCATCGACCGCGCTGCCGCCCGCCTGCAGCACCTCGGCGCCGACCTGGGCGGCAATGCCGTTTTGCGACGCGACGATGCCGCCGCGCGACGATGCGCCCGGCTTGCGAATCTGCCAGTTCTGCGTCAGATGCATACTGGCCGCCGCTCAGTTGGACGGTGATCGAATCGACCCGGTTGGAGTAGAACGCGTAATAGCCGGCGAGGCCGGAAACTTCGTCATAGGGGGAGAGATAGGCCCATACGGCATTTTCCGCCCGGCGGACAGAGCCGGCTTCGCCTGGAACCTCGATTGTCCAATATGACGCCTCGCCCTTGTACGGGCAGCGGGTGTGGTGCTCGGTCGGACGCATCAGGTCGAGCCGCACGTCTTTTTGCGGCAGATAATAGACCGGGGCATGGCCGGTCTCTTCGACCCGCAGCGCCTCGCCGCTGTCAGCGATCGTCACATCGCCTAATTTGACTGTGACCCGCCGGCTTTCGGGGAGCAGGTCCACGCGGTAATCGGGCCGGCTGGCAAAGCCCGGGGCGGAGTTTGGCATTTCGGGTTCCTCAGATTTCGCTTCAGTGTTGCCGCGACTTGCGCGGCGCCGGCGCGCCCTCGCCGCCAAACGAGGCGACGCAACTTGCATGCAATTCCGCGTCGGTAATGGGGCCGCATTCCTGCTGCATGCGCTTGGCACGGAACGAGGGGTTGCTCTGTAGCACCTGTTCGTACGTTTGGCTCTGCCGGACGTTGGCCGCCGCGCCCGGGTCGGGCGGTGTCTGAGTTTGCGCCGAGACGCGATTGGCAAATGCAAGCAACAGTGCGGCGGCAAGGGCCCCCGAGACTTGCCTTGGCATCATCCACTCCTTCGTATCGATCTACGGTTCGGATAATGGCGGCAGATCGAGGTTTGCTCAATCCACCATGGTCAATCCGCCGCTGACGCTCAGCACCTGACCGGTAATGTAATCCGATCGCCCGCTCAAAAAGAACAGGACGGCTTGCGCGATTTCGATCGGTTGCGCGATACGGCGGAACGGGATGGCGCGGGTCAATGCTTCCTTCATGCGCTCCGGCTGCCGCTGGAACAGCGGCGTGTCGGTGGGGCCGGGGCAAACGCAATTGACATTGATCTGGTAGCGAGCGAGTTCGCGCGCGAGCGACTTGGTAAAGGCAATCAGCCCACCCTTCGCGGCGGCATAAACGGTCTCTCCCATGCTGCCGACCCGTCCTGCATCGCTCGAAATATTGACGATCTTGCCGGCGCGCGCCGCGACCATGGGGGACAGCACGCCCCGAGTCAGGCGGACTGCGCCCATCAGATTGATCGCGACGACGCGATCCCAAATCTCCGGCGGGTTTTCGAGAAACGGTTGGATCTGGTCCCAACCGGCGCCGTTGACCAAGCCGTCGACGCGGTCTGTCCGCCGATGAACGGCAGCTGCGAAACCTGCGATCGACGGCGGGTCGGTCAGGTCGAGCGGGAGGTATTCGATGACCAGCCGCTCTGCCGCACCTTCCGCCACGGCCGCCTGTCCGCCTGCCTCGTCGATATCTCCGACAAGAACCCTTGCGCCCTCGCGAGCCAGCAGAAGGGCAGTGGCCTTGCCGATCCCGGAAGCGCCGCCGGTGACAATGACGCTTTTGCCTTGTAGTTCCATCTGTCCTCGCTGCTGCGCCCTCCTCGATCAGGATAATATTAGGCGGGCTTGACGCTCCTCTCCCGTGGATTAGCGGGCCGAGACAAGTGCGGGACCGGCCTGGGCCTCGATGGCCCCGGTGGCACGCAGCGCATCGATGACGACCCGCGGCAACCGGTGCGCTGGCAGGTCGAGCTGCTGAGTAGCGGTTTCGCCGGCCCGCCACACGACGTAGTCGCTGCCCGCTTCCTCGAAGCCAAAATGACGGAAGGCATCAGGCAGGCTCGGCAGGTGGTCTCCATAGAACGAGAGCACGCCCTCGCGGTGGCGGTGCTGCAACCCGGTGAGCAGAATTTGCAACATTTCGTCCGATTGACGCAGGCCGTCGAGATAGCGCAGCAACTCGCCGCCCTGCGGCAGCCCGCTTCGATCGAAATTGCGCCGCAGTTCGGGACTGATCGGCGGCCCCGCTTCGCGCCAAGGGCCATGATTGCCCATCGTGATCGCGAAGACAAAGACGCGCGGCCCTTCGGCGTCGAGAACCCTCAACACGTGATTTGCGAGCTCCGGGTCGGAGTAATAAGGGGGGCGCCGCGAGCCGCCGAGGGTCTCGATGCCCAGGAAGGTTTCGAACCCAAGCGCCGGGAGCGTCAAATCGCGGCGGAAAAAGCTGCGGTCGAACGGGTGCAGGCAGACGGTGCGATACCCTTGGCTGCGCAAGTGCCAGACCAGCGAGGCGATCGGCACGCGCGCAAAGGCGTGGTAGGGATTGAATCGGTCGTAGCCGAGCTCGCTTTCCGGGATCCCGGTCAGCACCGCGAATTCGGCTCGCATCGTGTTGGCACCCCAGCCAGGGACCTGCAGCCGGCCGAAGGTCCCGCCCGTTCCGCAACAAGCGTCGAACCCCGACAGCAGTCCCTGCGGGATCAGCGGCGACAGCCGCCGGGCATCGAAGAACGATTCGCATTGGACAAGAATGAGGGGGACCGCCGGCTGGGCGTGGACCCGGCCTAGCGAGGGAATCGGCTGCGGCTTGTGGCGGGCGCGCCGCGCGGCGCGCTCGGCCCTCGCGATCACGCCGTAAGTCAGCACCATCGCAAAGGGCCCCAAACTCCGGGCGTCGCTGAATGGTTCGCCGGTGGCGCCGAGCTCTCGCAGAGCCGCGGCTGCGGCTCCGAGCGTCGGCTCCCGCGAGGTCAGCCAGATTCCCGCTAGTATCAGCCCGCCGTAGAACAGAAGCAGCAACGGATCAGGCTGCCATAACGCCCGCTCAAAGGAGAGGAGAGCGATGCAGAGAGCGGCTGCTGCGGCCGCGCCGCCGATGACCAGCGCCGGGCCAGCGAAGGGCAGGTAAAGCTGCGGATGGGTGAAAACGTGGCGCAGCTCCGACATCTCGGAAAACACTACCGGCTCGCGCAAGACCTGACGCTTGGTGTGATCGGCTAACGCGAAACCCGCGCCGAGAGAGATCAGCAGCGCGCCGGTAAAAATCGGGCGGCCCGTCGCGGTCAGCACTAAGCTCCCCACCAATAGAACCGGGAGAAAATCTAGCATCAGGGTGCGCACCCCGTCGGTGCGAGCTTTGGCGACACGCCGCGGCAGCAACCATGCGCCAAGCGCGAGCACGCAGCCCACCACAACATGTAACGCTTCGCTCATCGCGCGATCACGCCGAGTGGATTTGAAAGCGATAGCGGCGCAAGATCGCGTCGCCTATGAAAGCGGGCGCGATGTCGCAGAATTGGAGGCCGAGCACCAGCGGCCGGGGGAATGCGACGCGCCGCCGCCCGCGATCGATCCCACGCTTGACGATCCGAGCTGCGCTGTCGCTGGTGAGCAGAAACGGCGTCGGCCCGTCGAACCGATCAGTCATCGGCGAATCGAAAAACCCCGGACAAACCACGGTCACTCCGACGCGGTGGCGCTCTAGGCGGGGCCGCAGGGCCTCAGCGTAGGCCCGCAACCCGGCTTTGCTCGCGCAATAGCCGGGGCTGTAAGGGAGCCCCCGATAAGCGGCAATCGACGAGACCACGGCAATGCGGCCGCGTCTGCGTGCGCACAGTGCGGGCAACAGCGGCTCGACCGTGTTGATGGCGCCGAGCAGGTTTACCTGAACTTGCCTTGCTGCTGTTGCGGCTCCCTCAGAGGGGCTGTCAGGGTCAGGACCTGCCGAGGTCCCGGCGTTAGCGATCAACAGATCTACCGGGTGCCGACCATCAAACTCCCGCAGCCATGATGCCATGGCGGGTCCGTCGGTGATCTCGATGACGGCCATGTCCACCGCTGCCCCCCTTGCTTCACAGACCTGCGCCGTCGTCTCGAGCCGCTGCCGGTCGCGGCCGAGGAGTCCGAGCGCGACATTTGGCGCGGCATAGGCTCTGGCGAGCGACGCGCCCAGTCCGCTCGAAGCGCCGGTAATGGTTACGACGCCGAAGGGTGCGCGCATCCCCGAAATCCCTAGAACTAGCGACGTCCTGAAGCCGTCATGATGAGGATGACGGAGCGGATTTCCCAAAAAGCCGAGCAGAGCTGACCAAGGTGTCGCTCCAGCGCCGCACCAATGAACCCTGCAGACGACGCGTGGCGACGAGGAGACCCGGCCGCCAAAGCTCCGGATTGGCCAAACGTTCGATCACCAGCTCGGGCTTGCAAGGCAAGCGAGTGACCGGATCGAGGTAACGCGGGTAGAGGATCAGCGCGCCAGCGACCAGTTCCTCGAGTGTTAGCCGCCGCCGCCTGTCAATACCGGCGAGGTCGACGGTGAGCCCCCAGCCGGCGTAAAACGGCCGGCCGTAAACGACGACCCGCCGCCCGCGCAGCAACGCCTCGAAGCCCGCGAGCGAGGTCAGTGTGTGCAGTTCGTCGATTTCGGCCAGGACTACGGCCGTCGAGATATCGCGGATCACAATGTCGGCGAAGTTGGTGGCAACCGCGTCGGCAATCTTTCCCTCGCGGTGGCCGGCTTCTACGTCGGGGTGCGGCTTGTAGAGGATGAAGGCGTCGGGGTTGGCGGTGCGCACGCGGGCGAGAAGATCGAGGTTACGCGTGATCCCTTCGCCGCCGAGGCGAACGGAAAGATCGTCTTCGACCTGTCCCGGCACCAGAATACGCTGCCTGCCAGCGGGCAATTCGATTGGGAGGGACGTATCGCCGACATTGTATTTGGTGATGCCGCGAGCGACGAGCCGAGCGATCAGATCGCGGGCGCGCTCGATCAATGCGGCGTCAAATTCGGTTTCGGCGAGGAGTTGCTCCAGATCGCTGCGCACGCTCGGATCGAAATGCATGCCACGGCTGTCGAGTACCAGCGAGGCTGCCGGTATGAAATCGGAGCCTAGCCCGACCGAGCGGATGAACCCATCCTCGACCCGGATCAGCGGGATACCGCTCTCTTCGGCCGCTCCGGCGAGCCCGGCCGGCGCGCGCGAGGCCCATACGGCGATGCTGCTTCCCGGCCTGCGGCGGGCCGCCGCAATGGCAGCTTTCTTGGTACGCCGAAAGACCGGCGTGCCGGCGCTCGACCGCAGAAAATGCCGGATCTGCCGACGCTTCCAGAACGACATTCCGAGGCAAACCGCGATGTCCCGGTTGACGGCTTCGATTTTCTGCCACTCTGCGAGGATCTCCAAAATCTCCTCGAAAGATGCGGCTTCCCGCCGGTATGGGTCGAGATAGCGGGTCGCGAGGAGGCAAGCGCCTGCAAAGATTTCGTCAACCGTCCGGCGGAGCGGTCTTCGCGATACACCGGGCTCGTCCGTCGTAATGCCCCAGCCCGAATAGAACGAATCGGAAAAGCAGCGGACTTTGGCTCCGGCCAGCAGCGCGAGAAAACCGGCCTCGCCTCCGGCCGCGTAGACCGCTTCAGCTCGGGCGATCGCTTCCCAAATGTTCACCGTTCCGGTCAGGACGGTGCACCCGCGCGCGGCGGTGTCTTTGAGAAAGCCGGCCGGCAGACGACGACCGCCTGCATCGCCCGGAACCGCAAGCACGATTTGCTCCGACGCGGTTTCCGCGCTGGCCGCGACGAGCATGGCGTCGAGCAGCTCTAGAGAAGCCGATCCGTTGCCCCAGATTCCGTCGCCCAGGATGAACGCATAGCTGCCGCGGCGCGGCAGTCCGCGATCGGCTCCGGAATTCCACCACGGACCGCCGAGCCGGCGCGATACGATTTCACGCCGCAAGCTGGCCGCCCTGGCCAGAAGTCCGGGGCTCTCCCAACCACTGCTCGCGAGGAGCCGATCGGGGTCGAGGATATCGATCGGCGATTGAGGTCCAGCCATTGCACGCGCTGTCACGCTCAGGATCGGTGTTGTGGTCGCCCATCTCAAAGGAGCGCGCAGCAGGCCTGGGCCGAACAGCAGAAAGGGAAGCCCGAGTGTTGCGGCCCGCCTTCTGGCTCGGCCATGGTGACGTAGATCGGACCAACTCACGACGCCCGACACTCCGGTGGCGGCAAGATTCGAGAGGCGTCGTCTGATCGTAAATTCTGGAAACAGCGCGGCGAGCACCCCGGTCTCCCCCGCCGCAATCCCGGTTGCGAGCAACCCGGAACCGGCGGGCGCCGTAGAGAGTTTCGGGCCGTCGTCACCCGAAGGCGGCGCCGTCGCGGAGACGAGATCACATTGCCGCATCCCCACCCCGATCATCGCGTCGGTATAAACGTTCTTGCCCTAATGTCGGTAAGTCTTGACAATTGGCCGGGCACTGTCCACGAAAATCACGCTGCGGCGCAATATCCGAAAGCTACCGGCGGGCGGATCGCGGTTCCGACATAAGAGGTGAGGTCATCCGAGGGCGGGTTCACATTGCCGCATCGCCATCCCGCCGCTGCCCCGAGTACAAAGAATTGCAGCGACGTCAGACACCTCGACCATTGACAATCGCGCGCGTGGTGTCCACGCAAACTGCACTGCGGCGAAATGGGGGAAGGATCCCAGTTGCGAGCGAAACCGATGGAACTCGCCCCGTCCAAGCCTGCGGCGGCGGGTGTCGGCACTTGTCGGGCCAGAATTTCGGTGCCAAACCACGGCAGCACTCGCGCCCCCGGCTCGGGAGTGTCCCGACGCATCATCTATGACGGCCTGAACCTCTCGCTGGCCGAGGGGACGGGAATAGCCACCTACACGCGCATGCTTGCCCAGGTGGTCCGCGAGCTCGGCCACGACGTCGGGGTTGTCTACGGCGTACCGCAAGCGCCGCCGCGCGATTCACTGCTGCGCGAGGTCACGTTTTTTGATGAAAAGCGGGCGATCAAGATCTCGGCCGCAGCGGAGCTTTTTCATTACATTACCGATCAGGTCCGGTACCGGCTGACGGTCAAGCCGACACCGGTCGGCTTCAGCGGTGCGGTCGTCACCCGCCACTTCGCGTCGACCCTTCCCGAGCACGATCATATCTTTGTGTCCCGCAGATTATTCGAGAACGCCCGAATCCGTTTCGCTTGGTCGAAGAAGTTCACCGACCTGACCTTTGATCCCAAGCCAGATATATTTCACTGCACTTACCAGATACCGTTACGTTCGAAGTCTGCCGTTAACATCTACACGATTCATGACCTCGTGCCTCTGCGGCTGCCGTTTGCGACGCTGGACAACAAGCGGCAGATGTTTCGATTGCTGAAGAAAATCGCCGCTGAGGCCGACCATATCGTGACGGTGTCGGAGAATTCGAAACGCGACATCATTGAATTTCTTCGCGTCGACGAAAAACGTGTCACCAACACCTACCAGGCCGTGTATTTCCCCAAATCGTATCTGGAACGCTCGGAGGCCGCGATCGCCGAGCAGCTGGCAGGCTCCTTTGGCCTCGAAGTCGATCAGTATCTCCTTTTCTTCGGCGCGCTCGAGCCAAAAAAGAATGTCGGCCGACTGATCGAGGCCTATCTCGCCTCGGGTGTCGACATCCCGCTCGTGCTCGTCGCGGCCGAAGGCTGGTACAACCAGTCGGAAACCAGATTGCTCGACGAGCTGCGCGACAATGAGCCGCGACCGAAGGGGTTGGATTTTGCACCGCTGCGGCGGGCCGTGCGCCGCTTCCGCTATGTCAGCCTCTCGACTTTAGTGAGCCTGATCCGCGGCGCCCGCGCCGTCGTCTTTCCGTCGCTATACGAAGGCTTCGGCCTGCCGGTCCTCGAAGCGATGGCGCTCGGCACGCCGGTCGTCACGTCGCGGGAATCGTCGCTTCCCGAGGTCGCCGGCGAGGCGGCCCTGCTCGTCGACCCCTACGATGTGGATGACATCGCCCGGAGCATCTGGACGATCGCGAACGACGCCGATCTGCGTACTGAGCTCGCTCGCCGCGGCATATTACAGGCGGAGAAATTCTCCGTCGAACGGTACCGTGAACGGGTGGCAGCGCTTTACGACTCGCTGTGCTGAGCCCGGGTAAGGGCATAATGCCGTGCGTAACCGCTTGGCCATCGGCGCGTGTTGGGTTAGAGAAAGGTGGCCGCTCAGCTCGTAAGGTTTACGGATCATTCAGATGGCAGAAGCCTCGCAGTTCGAACGCGTGCTCTCGCTCAGCCGAACCGCCGCGGTCGATATCGGGGTTCGTCCCCGTGCCGGTTGGCGCCCCGGGCGCCTTTTCCGCTCGATCAACATCTGGTTCTGGGCGGTTGTCGGTCTGCCGACCCTCGTCGCCGGTGTCTATTATTTTGGGATCGCCTCGGACCTCTATCTGTCGGAAGCGCGGTTCGTCGTCAGCAGCCCAAAAGGGGTGCAGACCAACCCGATCGGTGCGCTGCTGCAGTCTTCGGGCCTGAGCCGCGCAACCGACGACACCGCCGCCGTCCAGGACTTCATCATGACGCGCGATGCGGTCCGCAAGCTCGAAAAGCACAATGACCTGCGTACGATTTTCAGCCGACCGGAGGGCGATTTCGTCACGCGGTTCCCAGGCATAACGTTTTGGCGCCATGATTTCGAAGCGCTGTACCGCTCCTACGAGCATTTCGTGTCGGTCGAAACCGACACGACGACCGGGGTGACCACACTCAGCGTGAAAGCGTACCGGCCGGAAGACTCGCATATGATCGCCAGCGCGTTGCTTACTTATAGCGAGCAGCTGGTCAACGATCTCAACGAACGGGCGCGCAGAGACGCGCTCGATATGGCGAGCCGCGAAGTCGATCGTGCCGAGCAGCGGATCGCAGGGATTCAAGGTGAACTTACCGCTTATCGCGTAAAACAGAAAATGCTTGACCCAAAGACAGCATCCTCAGGGGTGTTGGAACTAATCGCGCAGATGAATGGCGCGCAGGCGAACGCTCGAGCGCAACTGGGTGAGCTATTGAAGAATTCGCCCAACAGCCCTCAGATTCCGCTGGTCAAGACCCGGATCAACTCGCTCGACAAACTGATCGCCGAGGAACGTGGGAAGCTGAGCGGCCAGACCGATTCAGTGGTTTCGACCTTGACCGAATACGAGCGCCTGACCCTCGACCGCGAACTTGCCGAGAAGGCGCTGGCTTCGGCCTTCACCTCGCTCGAAGCGGCGCGCATCGAAGCGCAGCGGCAACAGCTTTATCTCGAAACGATCTCGCAGCCGAACCTCGCCGATTACCCGCTCTATCCCAAGCGCGTGGTTTCGTTCGCGGTGGTTGTGGTGAGCTGCCTGGTCGTATACGGGATCGCCTGGCTGCTGGTAGCGAGTGCCCGCGAGCACGCGGCAGCCTGAGGCTGGCGGCGCGGTGAGCGGCACTGGAGGCGCGACGCTGTTCCGGCGAGGGTTCGCCGTACAATTGCGCGTGATCGGCGCCCTCACCATTCGCGAAATCTATACCCGGTTCGGTCGGCAGAGCCTCGGATTTGCCTGGATCGTCGTCGAGCCGCTGGTCTTTGCGATCCCGGTATTGTTCATGTGGCGCGCCATCAGGGGCTCGCACGAACATGGCCTCGCGCTCATGCCGTTCCTATGGAGCGGGTATCTCCCGATTTTGCTGTTTCGGCATCTCGGCGGCCGTGTGTTGTTCTTCATCACGGCCAATGCCGGGCTGCTCTACCATCGACGGGTGAGCATCTTCGACATTTTCGTCGCGCGCGCTCTGCTCGAGATTGGCGGGAATATCGCCGCTGTCATCGCCTCCTTTGCGCTCTTTTACGCAATCGGCGTGATCGATGTGCCGCAAGATCTGCCGATGTTTTACCTCGGTTATTTTTTTATGATCTGGTGGTCCATCGCGGCGGCTCTGATCATCGGCGGGTTGAGCGAGCGCTCGGATTGGGTGGCCCAGATCTGGATGCCCTACTCTTACATGTATCTCGTATTTTCGGGTTTCTTTTACCTCGCCGATTGGCTGCCGCCCGCGCTCCGCAACGTGGCGCTCTGCCAGCCCTACACGCAAGCGTATGAAATGATCCGCGCCGGCGTCTTCGGCGATGTGATCAAGACCTATGGCGACCCCGGCTATACGGCCTTCATCCTCGCGATTCTGACCCTGATCGGCCTGTGGGTGATGCGCGAGGGGCGCAAATACGTCGTTGTCGAATGATCCGGGTGAGTGGTCTTTCCAAGGAATATCGGGCCGAAGGGAAGGTCCATCACGTTTTGAGCAATGTCTCGTTCACCGTCGGACGCGGCGAAAAGGTCGCAGTGCTCGGGCGCAACGGCGCCGGCAAATCGACATTGATGCGTCTCATCGGCGGCGTCGAGGTCCCGACCAGCGGCCGGATCGAGCGGGAGATGTCGCTGTCCTGGCCGCTCGGTCTGCAGGGCGGCTTTCAGGGAAGCCTGACCGGCAATGACAACATGCGGTTTATCGCGCGCATCTACAACAAGCCGTTCGACTACATCCGCGCCTATGTCGACGACTTTGCCGAACTCGGCAAATACCTGTCGGAGCCGCTGAAAACATATTCGACGGGAATGCGGGCACGGTTCGCGTTCGCGCTTTCGCTCGCCATCGACTTCGATTGCTACCTGGTCGACGAGATCATCGCGGCGGGCGACCAGCGCTTCCAACGCCGCTCGCATGAGGAGCTGTTCGAAAAACGCGCCGACCGCTCGATGATCCTCGCCTCCCACATAGGCGACATCGTCAGAGGATATTGTTCTCGCGCGCTCGTTCTACATCGCGGGCGCGGCAAGGTATTCGACGATCTCGACTTGGCTTTGGATATTTACGAAGACCTGTGACGCAACGTACAAGCTCCGAGCCGCCTTCAGTCGGCGCCGCCAAAGTACAATAGCCAGTCTTCCCCCGAGCGATCCCTCTCGATCTGGCCTGCGGTCACTTCGACTGCATTGCCATTGTAGTCGATATGCCGCAATCGGCCGTAGATCGCTGTGAGCTGCGCTAGAAAGGCGCAGGGATCGCGGTACCGGCTAGTATTGAACTCCAGCACCAGATGCGGCTTGTCCCGCGCGAGCGTTTTCAGTGCACCCGCGATAATGCCCTCCTCGGCCCCCTCCGCGTCGATTTTGATGAAATCAATGCGTCCGCGTCCGGCTACAATCGTATCTACGGCAACCTCGGATACGGGGTAGAGGGTTCCCGAAGCCGCACTTACCTCATCTGGCGAGGCGATGATCATCGCGTTTTTGGGCTCGCCATGCGGAGCATATAGCAAGGATTGGCCGCCGTCGGCGGCACCGGCCGCGGCTTCGATAAGAGTAGCGCGGCCGGCCGGTATGTTGAGGCGGATCGAGCGGCGCAACGCGATTGTGGTCGCCGGGTTTGGTTCGACGGCATAGACGTGCCCCGTCTCACCTACCAAATCGGCAAGGATTAGCGTGTAATAGCCAAAATTCGCCCCGACATCCATCGCCACCATACCTGGGCGAACGAGGCGGGCGATGAAGATCGTCAGCCACATCTCCCAGAAGCCGTCGAGCAACAAGTTGGAGCCGAAGCCCGTATCTCGCGTGTCGATATACATCTTGTAGCGGCCGAGGATCCGGCAAAGCGCGGTATGGTCCCCGAGGTACGCCGACTGTGCTTGGACCCGGCAGAACGCCTCGAGATCGAAGCGATCAGCGGACGCGAGCTCCCGGATGCCGAGGGTGTCGAGGCGAGCCTGCCGGGCTTCCTTGAGTGCAGCCGATTTGATACTTGAGGAGCGGAGGCGCGCTTCGACGTTGCGCTGTCCTGCCTCGATTTGCGTCAGACGCCGGGCGATATCGCTGATGCGCAACTGGACGCGGTCGCCGTTCCCCTTGAGCCCACCCCAGTTCCAGAGGAAACGCCGCTTCAACCTCTGTCGTCCAAGGATAGGCCCAGTGCAAGGGCAAACTCGCCGCGCTTTTCCGGGCGGCTTGTCAATTGCCGCTGCAATCTCACCTGACCTAGCGCCAGCCGTCCGTCGAAACCGGCGCGCTCGCTGAAGAGCCGGACCTCAACTGGATGATCCATGGACGGCTCGATCGAGATCGTCAGATTGACCTCGAACACCCCTTCACTTTCGGGCTGCAAGTTGACGCGGCTGAGAGTGGGTTCCGGCGACGACTTCGACGACATATCCCAGTTCGGCGGCTTCTTTCGAGAAGCCCAGCAGAATTGAAGCGGACCAGGAGCCGGGCGGCAGCATGATGTAGGGGCCATAGATCAAGCAGCGGGCCCGTCCCGTAACATCAATCGGTCGCGTGGCTCGTACTTTGGGCTGGTCGCCGATAAAAAAGAGATCGCGCTCCCAAGTGATGCTAGTGAGATCGCCGCCGGTAAAATAGTCCACATAGGCGCCCAACGCGCCGTTGACGAGGGCCTGTTCCGGTTCTGCGAGACTGTCCCACCACATACTGTCTGCGCTGCGCACCGGTACGATCCCTTCCTCTTTCAAGCTGGCAAATAATTGTTCGGGTCTCAGCCTCGCTGACATCGAGCTCAAAATGGCGCGCGATAGCCTTTGCAGTCGAAAGCGGATCCCGAGCTTCATCGTCCGCCCTCAAGACGAGCGCTCCGGGAAGAGCAGAATAGCTGAGCATCGCCGCGCAACTCGAAGCGACCGCTCGCGTCGCCGCGACGAGATCGTAGCCCGGCTGGGAGGCAAGATCTCGCAGAGCGGTCCGCGGCTCGTCCAGCACGGCGATAAAGCGCTTGCCCGCTTGCATCAGCGCGGTCTGCACCCCACCGCCGGGCTGACGGGAGCAAACGACGAAATGGGATCCGCCGGTCCGGATCATCGCAAGTGCCAGCTCTTCGAGGGTATTTAAACTGACCACCTCGACGGATCCGAGGGCGTGTCGCGCCAGCCGCAATACGAGCGCATCGCACCACTCGGTGTAGTGGCCGGGCAGGCCGACGGAGAAAAAGATCATGCGCTTTGACCGGCCCCTTGCTGTCCCGCACCAGTTCTACGCAACGGCCCTATTAAATGTCGAGCTTTGGATTAGAAGCACCACGAGAGAGCTCCTGCCCATGCCCAAAACTTGCTATAGCGCGCTCCAGATCGACTCGCTTTTGGTTGTGGCGCTGCTGTTATTCGCGTCCAGCTCGGCTTTCGCTCGCCCCCATTCTGTCGATCCGATGGACTGGCTCATTCAACACATCTGCGCCGATTTCGGCCGACCGCCCGATTGCCGTCGATCCTTACGACGGTTGTGGAGCCGGCTCGTTGGAGCGTCGGCTCCGGTTGGGTGATCCAATGCCCTATCTGCGCCACGACCAGCCTGGCAAGGACAGCGATCACCCCAACGGTTTTCAGAGGCTCGATTCGCATCCTATAATTGATGTTCATGCCAGGACGATCGTTGCAGCCAACGATTACGATTTCGACTACGTCGAACTCCTACGGATCGATGCATCCGGGGGACGGTGACGGTTTCGACGTCTACCGGGTCACAAATGGCTACACCAGCGGCGGAGGTACGCGCGACGCCGGCGGCTATTCGCAGACCTTTTTTGGGCCGGATTGTAAGCCGTATGGCGGATGGGTTTTCTTCCCGGTCAGTTTTCTCCGATCTTTGCGAAGCGAAGCAGCCGGCCGCGGCATTTTCGCGATTTGCGGCGTATATTGGGAGCAGAATGGCGAGCCCTGGCCGGGGAACTGCCGATCCGGTGAAGGCTTCTCAAGGGACACACTCACGACCTGGGAATTTGCGCCGGCGCATCCATTCGGGGGTGTCAACGGAACGGTCACCAAGCATATCGACGCGATTGTTTCGACCCACGGCCTCCCGGTGCAGCGCGATCCAAGGCCGCCATTTCATTTGGAGCGCTTTTATTTCACCGATCTCTATGGGCTCACGCGATGGGAGGCGTGGGCGCCTAGTTCGGACCAGGTGAAAGCCACTAAGAATTGCGCCGGCGATAGCGAGATGACCTACGAAGGCATTTCTTTCACCTTGGCCGATTGCCGCGACTGGTCGGTGGTCCAACTCGTCAATCCGCCAAGGTCCCGGTGGCCGTGGCCTTATCCGGAAGCAAACCTTCTGCGGAACTGGCACTTCGACCATGACGCGATAGCACCATGGCAGCGCACGGGGGCGACAAGCGGGCCGGGCAATCCCATGAACTTGGGCCAATTTCTATCTAGAGCACCTGCGGACCTGCGACTTTCGCAAACCCACATCGGTGTCCGCTATTTGCAAGTCAGTTGCGGCACGGCGCCATGCACTCCGGATCAGGCCATCTATCAGGACCTACCTGTCGCTAGTCTTCCCGCCTTCGTGCAGCTACGATTACGGCTTCAGCGGTATCGTCGATGGCACCCAGAATGGGACGATGACGGTGAGATTATCCGAGCTCGATCGGAACGGGAAGCAACTCTGGAGCACGTCATTCGATGCGACGGTTAAGACGGATTATCGCGGAATTAGAGCGGTCGACTTAGTCTACAATGGCAGTTCGGTATTCCTCAACACGTCACCGCCGGTGACGCTCAAGCCGGGAGCGGTAGCTCTGCGCTTTTCATTGTCACCGCGCACGGCTGTATCGTACGATATCCTCGACGCTTGGCTCATGCCGCGTTGAGGGGCAATGCGCCTTTCTATACGCCTGAATTCGGGCAGGCGACGTCTGGAGTGCGACCGCGTCGAACAGGGCGACGCCTTGTCGGGTCATTATCGACCTGAAGATCGGTTTTATCGGAGCCATATGTCGGGCGTGGACCAGGGGACTTAGTTCGCCACCTGATTGTGGCTTTTTGCGCTGACCTCAAGTGTTAGCCGATAGGCGGGTTGATTTGGTTGTGCGTTCCCGCGCTGGCATTGAGGAGAGCCGCGGTTGCATTGCGCGCCGGCCCCGCGGGGCCGCTCGCGGTGGCGCCGAAGAGCCCGCAATAATCCGTGTTCGCACCAAAGGCGTAGCCGTATCGCTGGGTCGGCGCCGCTGCGTCCCACGCGCCGACGGCGCCGGAGCGCCCCCCGAGGATCGAGATGCCGATATTGTTGCCGTCGTCGACGATGACCCCGTGGTAAGTGTCGGTCGTGCCGGTCGGCTTCCCGGTGAAGTCGTTGACCGCGGCGGAATTGCCCGCGGCCGTTACATTGTCGATGTCGATATTCTTGCAGTTGGAGTTGACCCAGATCCCGTGCTGCACGTTCCCGCCAGCCGTGCAATTTGAGAGATGGACGCCGTCGATCGGATTGCCGGCGGCCCCCTTGAGGTTTAGTCCGGCCCCGGCATTGCTGGAAAACCATGAAAGCGAGAAGCTCACATTCTGCACTCTGCCAGCGCCGTCGGCTTGCCCGATGAACGCACCGTCATGGCCGCAGGTATCGCATTCCAGGTTGTGGATGAAGGAATTCACCACCGCTTGGCCCGAACCCGGAAAAATCCTGAAACCGTTCTCGGCGTAATCTATGATGTCGGCGTTGGTGATCGTGAGGCCGCCCGCATTGACGACGGTGATGCAATTCCGCCCGGTACGGTTGCCGCCCGATTCGAGATCCAAAATAATCGTGTCCTGCGGGAAATTGCGGGTCGCGTCGCCGATCATGATCGCGTGTTGCGTGCCGGCCGCGGCGTCGACCAAACATCGGGAGATCCACACGACATATTGATTGGGTCCGCCGGTGACCCAGAAATGGGCGTAGAAGCCGCCAAAGGTATGGAGGTTCTCGAACTGATGCTTCTGCCCGTTCAAGCTGTGTACCGCCGCGCCGGCGGATTGCGATTGGCTCGGGTCGAGGCCGATCCCGAGATCTCGTATCCCGCCCTGCGCCGCATTCAGGTTGTCCGGCACGGAGCCGAGAGAAATGACATCGGTGGTCGGATTGTACTTGACGCTGATGATCGTTCCTCCAGGACCATCGCCTTTGAGAACGATGCCCGGAGCGGTCCATGCCAGCGCCGGCCTGTCGACCCCCTGCGAGCCGGTAAAAGAGAGTGGTCCGGGGCCCAGATATACGGTCGCGCCGCCGATCGATGCCGCGTGCTCGATCGCCGCCCGGATCGCCGGGGCGTCGTCGCTCCCGCCTCGGTAAGGATGAGTGGCGGTACTGAAATCCTTGACGTCGACGCGTGAACTGGGTTCCTGCCCCGCACCTGAAGGACTTGGGCGGTCATAGGGAGCGTTGGGGCGGCGCGGAGCAGGCGCTTGGGCCAGCGCCGGCGTCGTCATCAGCGCGCCGAGGCTCGCCAGCAGCGCTCGCCGCCCGATCATCTTCGGTATCGGTCGGTAGAGAAGCGGCCGATGCTGGTAGAATCTCCGCCGCCAGTTGTCATAGGCTGTGCGCCGGCGCGGATCGGCCCACATCGTCTCGAACTCGATCTGCCGCCAAAGCTCGGCGATGGCACGCCGTCGACGCAAAACGGCGGTGCGTTCCCGTAGCAGGCGTGCGCGCTGAAAAATCCGTTCCTGCTCGGGGTCTATCATCGATCCTGATCAGCCACGGGACCGCAGCCCTTTCTATCTGCTATCGTCACAAATGTCGGCAAGCGGGAACAATGAGAGCTTTTGCAAAGGCCGTGGCGCGGCGCCTCCCTCTTCTGCGAGGTCTGCTCGACCACCGGGGCACATCGGCCTGCGAGCGCAAATTGACGGTCGCCTCGGACGGTGCGGGACCGGCTTCTGGATCTCTCCCAGCGATACCCGCTGGGAGGGGACCACCTCAAGACGGCGACTACGGAGGATATCTTTTATTGTTTTCGGTTGCTGCTCGGGCGGAACCCGAACCCGGAAGAATGGCCCGGCCACTCCTCCCGGGCAGGCCAGGATCTCGAAAACGTCGTCAGCAGCTTTGTTACTTCCCGAGAATTCGCCGCGCGTGGTCTGTTGAACAAAACTTATCGCGATCAGGTCGAATTGGTCCAATTTCCATGCTTTTCGATTTTCGCGTCCAAGGACGATCTCGCGATCGGACATCACGTATTGGGCGGACATCCCTACGAGCCGGGCATTGCCGCGACGTTCAACCGCTGTGTCAAACCCGGCATGGCAGTCGTGGATGTCGGCGCAAATATCGGGTGCTTGACAATGCTTCTGGCCTCACTCGTCGAGGCATCGGGCCTCGTCGTAGCGGTAGAGCCCAATCCGGAAAACATCAAGCTGCTGGAGGCGAGCCGCCGCGTGAACGGCTTCGACCAGGTCTTGGTTATTCAAGCTGCAGCTGGCCGCCGAACCGGTCTTTTGGCGCTCAATGTTTCCCACTCCAACGGTATGACGGGGGAATTGCCCGAGGATGCGGACGCAGTTTTTGCTTCGCACCCGGTCCCGTGTTTTGCGCTCGATGCCATCCTTCCGAAGGATCGGCGAATCGACTTGATCAAAATCGACACGGAGGGGGCGGAGCTGAATGCGCTGATAGGCCTTTCGGAGACGATCAATCGCGACCGGCCGGTGATTGTGAGCGAGTTTAGCCCTGCCACCTTGCCCGGGATCTCCCGATGCAGCGGCCCCGAATACCTACGCTTTCTGATCGCCAGAGGGTACCGAATCGGCGTTATCGAACGAGACGGGTCCGAAACCGGTTTTGGCGACGATGTCGACGGGGTGATGGGCGCGTATTCACGCAGCGGCATCGACCACATCGATATCATCGCGACGCCCTCATAACCTTAACCAACGAAGCTTTGAAACTCACAGGCGAGATGCCCGGTCGGCGCTGGCTCGGCTTCGAAGCGTCACAATTCCGCGACAGGTCGTTGTTTTTGTATGCAACCACGGCGACCAAGTGGTTGACGCGCGGTCATGAGGTGGTATGGTTTCGAACCGGACGGTGTCATCTGTCGTCCGGATCGGAAACCAACGCGCGGGAGGAGAAGGGATGCTCGCCACAACCGAGGGTTTGTGCACCGCCACCAAAAGATTTTGGCGATCAGCAGTTTGGGCAACGGTCGCTGCCGCCGTGCTGCTCATCGGGAGCGCAGCGTGGGCCCAGCAGCAAACGGCCGCCGACCCGAATGCTCCTGCTCTCCGCCTGATCAAGATCATTCCGATCAACGGCACCGCGGGGAATCGCGCGACCCAGATGTTTTCCTTTGATATCAGTTGGTGGGACCCGACGACCGGCCTTTACTTTCTCGCCGATCGTTCGAATGCGGCGCTCGACGTCATCGACACCACGGGAGCGTTTACCGGCAACCGCGGATACGTTGTACGGCCAGATCGGCGGCCCCGCCGTCGGATTTGCCGGGGACACCGGTAGCACCGGCACGTCGGGACCCAACGGCGTAACCGTCGCGCCGAACTTGCCCTGCATCTTTGCAACCGACACATTCAGCGCGGCCACCAACGCCAACACGTCGGGCCGCGTGGTCTCCTTCAACTATAACATCAGCTTCACAACCGTCGTCAGCTCCGTAAATACGGGCGGCACCCATCGCGCGGATGAGCTGGCGTTCGATCCGAAGGACAGCCTGATCCTCGCGATTAACAACGCCGACACCCCGCCGTTCGGCACCTTGATCAGCGTCTCGTCGACTTGCGCGCTCACGATCAAGCAGAAAATCACGCTCACTACGGCCAATGGCGTCAATGCGACCAATGGCGCCGAACAACCGGTGTGGCAGCCCAGCACCCAAAAGTTCTTTGTCTCGATCCCTGAAGTAGACGGGGACGGATCGGGCGCGTTCCCCAAGGGAGCGGTCGCGCAGATCAATACGAGCGGGACCATCGAAGGGCTGTATCAGGTAAACTTTTGCCAACCGGCCGGCCTCACCAATGGGCCCAAACGGGGATCTGCTCGTCGGCTGCAATTCGGTCTTCGATATGTCGGCCACGCCGATAAGCACCAATCATAAGTGCACAGCCGTAGTCCCCTCCGCTTGCCTCGCCTCGACGACCCCCGGGACCTGTACTTCTTTCTCGGGTAATGGAGCGCCGGCGACCTGCCTCAATGGACTCTCGGGAGCGCAGGAGGTGATCTGCAACCCAGGAAACGGCTGCAGGACTTCGAACGGTTCCATTGTATCGGTGCCGGGCGCCGGCGGCGGCGACGAAGTCTGGTTCAACTCCGGCGACGGCAACTATTACGTCACCGCCGGAAATAACCCCGGCGGCCCGGTATTCGGCGTCATCGCGTCGGTATCGGGCACCGGCGCTACCAACGTCCTGACCCAACTGGTGCCGACGTTGGAGCCCACCCCGGCGGTGGCGACGATCAAACGTAGTGCCGGGACCGCGCACTCGATCGCCGCGAGTGTCGCGAATTCGACACTCGGCACCCAGAATCACGTGTACGTGCCGTTGCCGGCGAATAACAGCTACCAGCTCAACGGCGCGGGTTGTGCGCAAGGGTGTATTGCGGTGTTCAGCGCTCAGTGACAACGCGCTGCGCCCCGCTCTGGGATTCGCAAGACTAACGCGGGCTTTTGGTGTCGCGGCCGCGATCGGCCGCGACACCGGTATTTTTTTGCTATTCGGCGAAGCCGCTGCCTAGTCAGCGGCGAGGGGTCTGCCGCCCGAGGCTCGGTAAAGGAAAGTTGAGCGACGGGGCGATTTCGTCTAGGTAGACTGGTGCCGATGAAAAGAGGCCTCGGTGCCTGACGATCCCTACCCAACTTCCCAATATGTCTTGTGGGCTTACAGGCTCCTGCTCGGCCGCGAGCCGGAGGATCCCCAAGCCGTGGAATCTTATCCCGAAACGAGCCGACTTGCGGTCATCGACCGATTCATCTCCTCTCCGGAGTTTCTAGCCAATGGCGTGAGACACGCCTGTCCACCAAATCGTCGTTACATGGTGGAACTCGACAATGGCCTTAGGTTTTGGCTGCTTTCCGGTGATCAATATGTGTCGCCTGCGATGGCGACCGGAGATTACGAAAATATCGAGACGGCATTTGTAAGGCGGCAGGTGACGAGAGGAATGTCCGTTCTTGATGTCGGCGCAAACCTAGGGTGGTTCACCGCTAATCTAGCCCGGCTAGTCGGAACAAATGGAAGAGTAGATGCATTCGAGCCACGCTCCGATCTCATGGACCTCTTGACCAAGATGATAGCCGAGAACCGGCTCGCCAATGTTACAACACACCATTTCGCGTTGGGGTCTGAAAAATGTGAGGGTCGAGTGATATGGAGCGTGCACGACATTAACCCTGGCGGCACGCATCTTGTTTCCTCAGATTTCGTAATGCCGGACATAATAACTGAGCCGGTTATCGTAAAGACTTTGGACTCGTGTATCTCGCACCGCGTTGATTTTATCAAGATCGATGTCGAAGGTTCGGAATTCTTAGTGTTTAAAGGAGCTCAACGGATACTCTCTGAAGATAGACCAGTAATCTTGGTCGAAATAAACCCAAGCAATCTTCTAAGAACCTCGGGAATTTCTGCGACGGAGTTCGGGTTGTTCGTCGAAAAACTAGACTATCGCTTATGTGAAATTGGAGCGGACGGATGTTGTGGAAGACAGATCCAGACCTCCGAATTGTCCGCCATCGAAACTCTCGTCAATGTCGCAATGCTACCGAAAGAGCGCGCCGAATCCACTGATGCTGCAATCGGGAAGATTGGACGACTTTGAGTTTTCATTGATTTTGGGGTTGTAGGCGCGGTCTCTATTCGAGCGTATCCATGGCTCGTCGAAGCAAACTTAATATACATCAGTTTCATTCTGGCTCGTCGGCTGCGGATGCGATCACCAATTGCATGCTTTTTGTGCAGTCGATGGTAAGGAGCTTCGGCTTTGCATCGGATATTTTCGTCGAGCACGTGGATCAGGCGCTGTCGGGACGTATCAGGCCCCTGCAGGATTTGCGCCTTGCCGAGAGCGACATCCTGCTGATCCATCATTCGATGGGTCACGATGTGTTGCCGCGGCTGACCGAGCTGCGCTGCCGCAAGGTCCTCGTCTATCACAATATTACGCCGCCTCAATTCTTCGAAGAAGATGACCCGTTTCACGCCTATGCGATCAAAGGGTATGCGCAGCTTTCTCTGTTTCGCGACATCGTCGAATCGGCAATCGCCGTGTCGTCATTCAATGCGCGGCAGCTGAGCCGCCGAGGCTTCGACAAGGTCACGGTCATCCCGCTGCTCAAAGATTTCGCCGCGATCAGAGATGCGCCGCATTCGAAGACGCCTTATTACGACGAGACGGCTGTGTTTCGACTCCTGTTTGTCGGTCGGCTGGTGCCGCACAAATGCCAGCACGAACTGATCGACTTTGTCGACCAGATTCGATCGCTCGGGCGCGTCCCGCTGGAACTTGTCCTGGTCGGTCATTTCGACGCAGCAAACCGCTATAAATTGCAGCTCGACGAGCTGGTCCGGAGATCGGGGCTCGACCGCCAGGTCAAATTCATCGGGCGGGTGACGGATGAGGAGCTTTTCGGCTGGTACAGAGCAGCCAGCGCTTATGTTTCGTTGAGCGAGCACGAGGGCTTCGGCGTGCCGCTAGTCGAGGCAATGGCGTTAGATCTCCCGGTCGTCGCCTATGCCTCGTCGGCGGTCTCGGATACGCTCGGAGGGGCCGGGATAACCCTACCGGATAAAAATCCGGCAAGCATTTTCGAGCCGTTGGTCCGGCTGCACGAAGACCGCCCGTTCAGAGGCGAGGTCATCCGCTCTCAGCGCCGCCGCCTCTTGCGATTTACACGATGCCGGGTCGAGACCGAGCTGCGGGATTGGTTGATCAGCGCGGGCGCCTACGACGACGATGCCGAGGCGGCCGGCCGCGCCTCCGGACTTGACGACGACTTGCCACCTTCGAGGCGAACCCATTACGTCGTAGAAGGGCCTTTCGAGACCTCGTATAGCCTCGCCGTCGTCAACCGGAACCTTGCGCTCGCCCTCGGCAAGCGAGAAGGCTGCCCATCCCATATCGAGCCTTCCGACGGCACCGAAGCTTATACGGTCGATACGATCGCCGCCGCCAAGCTACCGTCGGAAATTCGCAAGCTCGTCGGACCTGCCCCCGTAACCGCCGAGCGTATCGTCACGATCCGCAACACCTATCCGCCACGGCCGAACGGGATGATCGGCGATATGCGGTTCGTTCATTTGGCGTGGGAAGAGAGCGCGATCCCCGATACTCTTGCCGAGCTGATAAACCTTCATTTGGACGGGGTTCTGGTACCTTCGACATATAGCAAGTGCGTGATCCGGAATAGCGGCGTGCGAGTGCCGATCGCCGTCATCGGGCACGGCGTCGATCATTCGGGTGTCCTGCCGCGCGTGATCGGCGAGCGGGCGAAGCGCGGGCCAGTCACACACTCGCTGCCGTTCACTTTCCTGCATATCTCTTCCGGCCTTGCGCGCAAAGGGATCGAGGAGCTGATAACCTCCTATTGCCTCGCTTTTTCGAGCCGCGACCCGGTATTGCTCGTGATCAAGACGTTCGACAATCCCGACAACACCATCAACTCCTGGGTGGAGCGCCTGACCAGCCAATCCAAATATTCTCCCGCGATCCAGGTCATCACCGAGGAACTCGATCAGCGCGAGATGGATTTTCTCTACCACGTCAGCGACGTTCTCGTCCTTCCGACCCGGGGGGAGGGGTTCAATCTGCCCGCCGCGGAGGGTATGGCCCGAGGCCTGCCCGGTGATCGTCACGCGCCACAGCGGACATTTGGACTTTCTGTAGCGACGAAAATTCGTGGTTGATCGATTGCACCCACGAATTCTCGACCAGCCATCTGAAGGTAGTGAATTCCCTTTGGGCGCGTCCATCTGTCGACCAGCTCGTCGCGGCGATGAAAACCGTGTACCGAGCCGGTCGTCCGCCGGATGCCGCAACCGCTTGTCGATCCGCACGAGGGCAACGAGACGCGTTGCGACTGCGATGGCGCGATGTCGCCGCCAGAGTAGACGAATTTGTCAACTATCTCGGCAACAGACCGGTAATGCAAAGACAGCTTCGCCTCGGCTGGATTTCGACCTACAATGCGCGGTGTGGGATCGCCGCCTACTCCGAACATTTGCTCGAATTTTTTGACAAGAACGCTTTCGAGATCACTATCATTGCCGACGACCAGGAAGCGCTCCAGCCGGATCCCGACAACATATTACGACTGTGGAGCAAATCCGACGGTGACCTCGCGCGCGTCAGAAACCATCTCATAACGAATGGGTTCGACGCCGCTTTCTTCCAACATAATTTCAGCTTTTTCGACTCCGAGGACTTTGCGGGTACACTGTTAGCGCTGTCCGAGGCCGGTATAAATACGTTTGTAACTTTTCATCGCACGAAGGATTTGCTTGCGCATCGCCAGATGGCGGAGGCGTTGCGGAGGTGCACACGGGTCTGTGTGCACAGCCTGGAAGACGTCAATCGGCTGCGCGAATGCGGCGTCAGCGCAAACGTCGTCTTGCTGGCTCACGGCGTGATCGATCGAGCGGCACCAAGCGCAGACGCCGTTCGCAGCCTGCTTGGCCTTTCGGCTTTCAGACCGGTCATCGGCACATTCGGGTTCCTGCTTCCCGACAAGGGGCTGACGGAGCTGATTTACAGCTTTGCGCTGATATTGAGGGCCTACCCAGCGGCGTATTTGTTGATGCTCAACGCCGACTACCCGGCCGCGGAATCGCAGGATGAACGCGAACGTTGTCTGGCACTGCTTCGCCTGCTCGAGATCGAAGGCCAGGTGCGCCTGGTAAACGAGTTCCTCGATGTCGAGGAGATGCTGTTTCTTTTGAACGCGTGCGACGTCGTCGTGTTCCCCTATCAGCGATCGGAGGAGTCGGCGAGCGGCGCGGTGCGCCTCGGACTTGCCGCAGGGCGCCCGGTGCTGACGACGCCTTTGCCCGTCTTTGCAGATCTCTCGGAGGTCGTCCAACAGCTCCCTGGGACCGACGCTACAGCGATCACCGAGGGGATCCTCTCCGTGCTCGGGGACGCCGGCCGCAGGGCCGAAATCCTGCAGCGGCAGCGAAGCTGGGTCCGCGCCAACAGCTGGGCTGCCCAGGCGGCGCGCCTGTCCAACATCATCCTGGGCTGCTTCGAGGAAGTTCACGGCGTCAAACTGCGCGTGCCCACGGCTTTGGCACTCGAGCCAGAAAGAGCGAGTGTGTGGCGCGAGGAAGTCCCCGCGGCGGCCCGGCAAACCCCCGAACGAAGAAACGCAAGCGCGGACGACGGCGTGCCAGCGGCCGAAACCTTGACCGAAAACCTCGATCCGCCGCTCTCGGAGCCAATGAGAAAAAGACCCGGTCTGCTTCGGGGATTTGCGGCGCATCCGCCGCGCGCCGCTCCCGAGTCGGCGGAAAAGCCACTCATCTCGCGCGCGGACCGAGCGCGAGATGCACGGGACTGGGTGACGGCTGCCCGATATTATCGAAGGGCGCTCGATCAGAACCCGGACAACCCGCCGATATGGGTTCAATACGGCCACGCCTTGAAGGAATCCGGAAGCCTCTCCAAGGCCGAGGACGCCTACCGGAAATCGCTCGAACTCGATGGTGATGTCGCGGACACGCATCTGCAACTCGGTCATGCGCTCAAGATCCAGGGGCGGAAAATCGAAGCCAGCGCCGCCTATCTGCGTGCGCTCGCTCTTGACCCGGGGCTCGACCACGCCTCGGCCGAACTCAAAGCTCTAGGCTGGACAAAGGGCAGGATTCAACTTGCGTTGCGCCGCGAACGGGGCGGCAACATATGATTTCGTCAACCGACGAACTCGCCTCGCTGTCCCTCGCTCGGGCCTACATCGATGCTGCGCGAGAGCGGGTCGGTTCGCTCGGCGCGCGCGAGTTGATCGATACGCTCGATCGAGTAGACCGAGCCTACCAGGAATTTCCCGAATTGGCGCTGGAGCGGCCTCGCTCGTCCTTGGCGCCTCTCGTGATGTTATTACTGGATCAGATAGTGCGTGAGCCCCTCTGTCCCCCCGGCCAGCGGGCAGAACTGTCGCCGACTGCAGAGGTGTCGAGCCTGGTGCGCCGGTTTCGGGAGCTTCGCTGGGATGCGATCGAGCCGGTCGTCGGCGTTCTGCGTCAACAAGGCCGAACGGATACGATCTTGGAGATTATTTCGGCAGTCCTGGACCACCCGACCTTCTTCGATAAAGAGAGCGCCGCCGGTCTTGGAGAACTCTTGGCAGATTTGTTGGCCGATGAGCATCCGCTGAAGATCGGCCGCGATGGGTTGACCGAGTTCGTGCACTCGGCGCGGCGCCGGCTGAAGCAACTGCCGCGCAGCCGGCATCAGGCGGGTTCGAGAGAAGCGCTGTTGGCGATGGCGGAGCGCCTGTGGGCCTCGCCGCCGCCGCCGCCCAGACCGCATCCCGGCCGCGCCTGGCCCAGCGGACGGCTGTCGTTTGACGAATTCCTGCTGCAATGGCCGTGCGAGATCGAGTTTCCGGCCGACTTCGACGACGAAGCGTTCGTCGACGAGGCGTACAGGGCGATCTTGTTGCGGGGATCGGCGATCGCCGAGCGCGACCAATACCTGAAGCTGCTGCGAGATGGCGCCGTTTCGAGGGAATGGATTATCGAAGACCTCTTGGCTTCCCAGGAACTTCACTCCCTGGAGCGCCACCTGCGCGTCGTTTACGGTGGTCAGGTGATTACCGAACCCGGGACTTCGGGGCAGGACGACATGCCGGTGGTAAACTGGCCGGCGCTCGGCTGAGATGCCGTTGCCCCTCGCCGAACCCTCTCGCCTTGACTTCTGGCGCACCGGATGGCTGCATCGGGCGGGTGGCCGAAGCAAGTCGAGAAGGTTCCGTATGCCCCCAACTCGCCAGCAACGTCTCGAGCATTACAACGCGGAGGTCTACGGCCGCGTCGAGGGATGGCTCGGTGACCGGATGTGGCAAATCGTCGACGTGATCGGGACGATCTTCGACACCAACGGCGTGCGCGGGAATGTTGCGGAATTCGGGGTGCACCATGGCCTATTCCTGTTTTTGTTGAATACCCTGAGAAATGACGGCGAGGAATGCTTTGCAATCGATGTGTTCGACGAGCAGCACCTCAATGTGGACCAGTCGGGCCGCGGCTCGCTGGCGGTGTTTCTGTCCCATCTCGAGACTTTGTTGGCAGCGGAGCGGGATTGTGTTCGCGTCGTGCAGCGCGACACCATGAGCTTCTCGACGCGCGAGTTCACCGAATTGTTCGGCAACACCGGTGTGAAGTTCTTCTCGATCGACGCCGGCCACACCATCCAGCATGCCTGCAACGATTTGCATCTCGTCCAGGAAGTGCTGGTGCCGGGAGGCATCGTCGCCCTCGACGACTACATGTCGGTACACTGGCCCGGAGTGACCGAGGGCTTCTATCGTTTCATGGGCACACAAAATCGACGATTGAAGCCGCTTTTATACTTCCAGAATAAGTTGTTCCTGACGACGGTTTCCGAGCACGCGACCCATCTGGAGCAATTCCGCACCGGAATCGAGGCGATCTGCGGCGACGAATTCCGCGCCGGCCGCTGGAAACCGGTCGAGATCGCCGGATCGGAATGCCTGTCGTTCGCGTGAAGTGAGCGCCTGATCTGTGCCGCGGCGCAAATTGAGGGCAAAGACACACCGGCTCCCCTGCGACAAATTGACAATAGTTTTTGCACACCCAAACACTCTCCATTCTGTCCGATGCGCATGCGGTTCGTTGATTTGACTGAAGCATCGCGCCTGAGGGCGTCCCGGGCGCGAGACTGCCGAAGCAGATTGTTGCGTCGCCGCCGCTGGACATATGACGCTCCCTCCGTTATTCGAGTGTATCCGAGACTGCATATCGCGGACCCTGGTCTTTGTTTCAGCAGAATTTGTCGCAGACGGGGTTACGCGTTTGGGCGCGATAATCGCGCTCGCCGCATATTAGGGCGGGATTTAGCATTGAATGCTGTGGGGATCATAATGGCTGATCTAGTGTCGCGACTAAACCATTTTGGGCCTGTGCGACGGCTGCGAACCGGACGGCAGCCGCCAATATCAACGAGCCGCTTAAGCGCATTAATCAGCCGCGCCGATGCGGCTCGCGACCGGAGAGATTGGTACGAAGCCGCGCGACTGTACGAGCTGGTGTTGCAGGCAAACCCATCGTCCCACGGTTACCGGGTGCAATTGGGGCACGCATACAAGGAGCTCGGCGATTTCGATAGTGCAGGTCTCAATTATCAGGCAGTGCTGCGGCACACGCCCTTGGACGACGACCTGCATGTGCAGATCGGCCACCTTGAAAAGCTAAAGGGAAACCTGTCGGAGGCGGCGGCCTGTTATGCGAAAGGGGCCGAGCTCAACGCAAAGAACACCGATGCGCTGGTAGAATACTACGCGCTCGCGCCGAAGCTCGGACTGCCGCCGTTGCGGTTTCGCTCTGGTCAAACGGAGCAGGCGCGCTGCACGGAGCCGGAAGACGGCGCTCAGATATCTTCCATCGACACGGGCAAGAGAACTATCCCCGAGGATAGTCAGTTCCAGCGTAACCGGCCGAGCTTCGCTGGCAGTTGGCTCGAACGAGCAAATTTCGACAGGCATATCTTCAAGGTTGGCGGTAGACTAAAAGCGCTTTTCGTCAGCGATAGTTTAGGCACTCCTATACACGCTCGAGGAATATATTATTACAGCACAGCGTTGGCTGAGATTTTGAACGATATGGGATTTGAGATTACACTCGTCATCGAAAAATCTCCAGGATATGGATTGCAAAAATTGACTCCAAAAGTCTAGTTGTCAATACAATCGCTAGATATATACGAGTTTTCAGAAATTCATCGATACTATAATGATAACATATTTTCATTTGAGTGGAAATACAAAAATAAATACTTCAAATTGCTAGTTGACAAAGCCACACCACTTGTACGTTGGGCTCAGAGGGCTGACGATATTCTGCGGCCACGCTTCTACAATCGAATTGATAATGCGCTTAAAAGCAAAAATGAATTTGATTTCACCTAGAAGCCGTCATCTTGGCAAATTTGATCGACTTTTCTACGTGGACAGATTTTATTCTGCGTCAATGTCCAGAGCCGCTAATGACTTGAACCCCTGTGAGCCTAAGCGCCGCAGGCTACGATCTTGTGATCCTGGATACACCACATTACATCCGTTTGAGGCATGCCGATCGATCCCGCATCTTCACCGTAATTCACGACCTAATACCACTCCACGACGCCTTGTATGAGCAAGGGTGGCGCCGGATCTTTCTCTCCAAAATACGAGCGACGCTCGCGGCGAGAGGCAATTTGATCTTCGTGTCGGAATATACCCGGTCATTATTTCACGACGTGTTTCCAGGGCATGCGCCGAGGTACGAATTGGTACTCAATCCCTCGATCCCAAAGGATTGGATCGAACAGCCAGTCACAAACGACCGGGGACGAAGATCGGTTGTCGTAGCGGCTATCAGCCAAGATCGCGTCCCTCTACGCAATGAACAAATCCGGGCCAGGGCGGCACGGCTGACGAGGATCCAAAAGCGCGTAAGGATCTCATCCAGGAGCTTGATGCAGAACTTCCTTCGTGGACAGCTCTTTGCCGTATTTCTCCACAGTTACATCTGATGAACCACGAAAGAATATCAGTATTTGCTGTAAAATTTCTCAGAGATTTATAGGAATGGCGAACTTTATAATTATAGGCCAAGTTGACGGCAACCGGTATATGCATTATGAACCGGAGTTATATTCGAATTTGCATTTTACCGGATATTTAGATGATGTTCGAAAAGTGGACATAATGCAACATGCTGCTGGCGTCGTCTTCCCAAGTTTTTCCGAAGGATTTGGAATTCCGATTATGGAGGCCGCTCTACTCGGAGTTCCTGTAATTTGCTCGAATTTCAAGGTATTTCATGAGGTAACGCAAAATCTGGCGCTGTACTTTGATCCGAATAGCGCAGCCGAACTTGCCCTGAGAGTTATGAAGTGCTGTCCAATCCCACGGCTTGCGCCGAATTGCCCGTGTCCTTCGCGAGGTGGTCTTAAGACGATTTTCCCAGGAGTTATGCGCCGTCGCCTTCAACAGACGTTGTCCGAAATCGGAATCCTGAACCGGCACACACCTTAACCGCAATCGCGTATTCGAGGACCAAATGTACAACGAGGCTCTTGGCACCATCGAGAGTGTTGCAAATAAACAATTTCTCGTCACGCACAAGGACAGAGATGGCATTGCGTTATATGGACCGTACACTTATTACGACCCAGGAAGATACGTAGTGACGTTCAATATCTCGATTGAACAATATAGTCCCTATTACACCGATGCGATAGTCGCGATCGTGGAGGTAATGGCTTTCGCTGGTAATGCGATGCTCGCGAGATCAAACGTATATGCGTCTCGTTTAATAGCAGGAAGGAACCACATAAGTCTTGGATTTTCATTGCTTGGGAAAAGCGAACTCGAATTCCGGGTCCGGACGACAGGCCGCGCCTCTTTACGTATAGACCTTGATAGAAGTATTCATAGACTTTCTGAAAATGAACCAAACTATAGCCCTCTGTTAGACCCCGGGGAGAAGCCTGCAGACCAATTTTTTTTAAATCATTTCGATCATCTTCGTGGTCTCTACGAAAGCGGAGCGTCCATCAGAGTTGATCAATCAGGGACCATCGCGAGTTACACTGGTGTATCGTTCTATATGAAGAACATCGAAGATTTTCAAATTGCAACTGAAGTATTTGTATATAACGAATATAATTTTCGCTCGAACCGAGAATGCATTGCCGTCGATATAGGGATGAATGTAGGTCTAACCTCCCTGTATATGGCGAACATCCCGACAGTGAAACGTGTCTACTCATTTGAACCCTTTAAGGCGCCTTATCAGAGGGCGCTTGAGAACTTCGGTCTTAACCCGAACTTATCGAACAAAATCAAAGCGTATAATTATGGCCTCGCTGCGACCAATGAACGCCTGACCGTCTTGTCCCATGAAGATCTCACAATCGGGACATCGGTCAAGGGGCTCGGCAGTGGTACCCCAGAAGAAATTATTATATGTGATGCCAGTCGAGAAATTGGCAAAATAGTCGACGAGGCAAAGCGTAATAATTTAGATGTTGTGATGAAAATTGATTGTGAAGGTTCAGAGTTTCCGATATTCGATACACTTGAGAAGGCAGGTCTCGTTAAGGAAGTGCTGGTTTTCTTGATCGAATGGCACAAGTGGTGGGCGGCCGACCGAACTCAGGTCGAAATAGTCTCTTGCCTGACAAAAAACGATTTCATCGTAGTTGATCGAACGATAGCATCTGATATCTGTGCGGGTCAGCTACGCGGTGAGGACATCTTCGGAAAAGACTCGGCCGCCATCCACCGACAGCGCTGAGGCATGGCTGCATCGATCACCGCAATAGCGACGTTTCCCGATCGAGGAAAATGGCTCGGTAAAGGGAACGAGACAAAACGCCGCTGGCTTTCCGTGATTATCGGAGCAGTGGTCGCGTCTGTGTTTCAGGTTGCCGAGAGCTCTGCTGCCGGCTCGGTCGGTCAGACGCAACCTTCGCAGGCAGTGTCCCTCTAAGCAGCTGATTGACGCACCGGGCTGCCCCACGGGACAGCCGGACGAACAACGGACAATTCCACCTGCGTTCAGAATATGGTGGATACAGCATGCAAGCTCGGCGATCATAGCGGCGGTGGCCTCGTTCTTCTGTGGCCGGGTCATTGGAAATTCCACGACATCACCATCCGTTGTGATGGTGTCCACATCAAGGGGGCTGGGATCGGCAACTCGCAGTCGACAAGCGTCGATTGTAGTGATCTGAGGGATCACTGCATCCAATTCATACCAAACGGATTTCCGGCGCAGTACCGCTTGCGAGGTGGATCCGTGGAGGATATCAGCTTTTTTCAAACTCTGGCTCTTCAGGGCGTATCCTCGATTTCGTGCAGGTGGAGGATGGATATGCCAGAGATATTTCGATGCGGGGACCCGCGGATGGCCTCCGCCTCTATGGCGTAGCGACTTTTAGCTTGAGCCACATACGAGAGTGGGGCGCCAGAGGTATCCAGTATGAAATCATGGGAGATTTGAGTGGGAAGGCGTCCACGGGCAAAGCATGCACGCTCGGGGATTGCTCGACGCGTACCGATTGGGTCTTCTTGGAAGATCTTTACAGCACAGCATTCTCATCTTCTGAGTTTATCTATATCCACGACCAAGCCTTCACGATTGAGGGAAATCGGCTGGCCAACGAAAACGGTGAAACCGGATTAAAAGTCACCTGCGCTTCAGGGAAACCGAATTTTTCATACTGCCCACAATACATTATCATGACGGCATTTACCATAGAGTATGCAACCGCGCCTGTAGATTTGTCCGATTTTACCTGGTTTCGTTGCTTCTCCTGCTATTTGGCGGGGGCCGGCCGTCCGACCAATCACGTCTTAAAGGCACAATTGTTGAATTATGCGCAGGGCAAAGATGGCGCGGGTGGAGGTGTTACGTTGACTGACACTCAGATCTACGGGGCGGGAAAGAGCTGCGTTTATTCTGAGGTAACAGATGTTACGATAAGCGGCAGTCAGATCTACGGTTGTAACATCGCGAATATGGCTGCAGCCGGTGTCGAGTTTGCCGGCGGTACGCAGCATCACGTCAGTGGTACGGCATTTTGCAAGTCGATCGGCGTCGCGCCTACCCCCATGAGCGGCATCCTCGTCGATAAGGCCGCGTCACAGATCGCAATAACCGCACCGATGTATTACGGCTGCACGCTTGGTTTAGTGAACAACAGCACCTACCCGAAGACAGTAACGACTGTAAACGCGCAAGGGCCGTGAATTTTCCCGCCTCAGGAGCGATATGGAAGCGCCGTCTTCGGCACGACTGCTCGCGCTCACCCGAGGGCGCCTGATCGCATTCTGCTGATTTCGGCTTCAAGAGTCTCGATATGCTGCTTCAGCTCCGCATTTTTGATCTCCAACGAGCCCCTCGTCCAAATATCGGTGGCTCTAGTGTAATTGTCTGCCGGAAAGCCCAAAGCTGGTTTCAACTCAGGTCTCTCGCGAGCTAGATAGAAACGATTGAGGCCATCGAAAAGTGAGAAATCATATTGCGCATCAATCAGGAGAGGTTCCCACTCTTCGTAGGTCGGCACGGTGGTCAAGGCTCGGTCGCCTCAACGACGATGATCCATGGCCTGAACCGATTGAAATCACAGCCTTCGAGTACCAAGCGCTCTGCGCCTTCGACGTCAATCTTCAGAAACTGAATTTGGCCGGAAACATATTCGGAACAGATATTCGACAACCTGCGGCAAGGTACGGCGATAGTCTTCTTAGGAAAACCCGCAGCGCGATCGGCAAAAGCCTCTATAGTCGTAAAAGAAGACCGGTCCCAGCAATCTCATGCAGTTCTATTACTCCATCGAACGATGATACTGCTATATTCAAGTTAATGTCATTCGGACGATCCTTGACGAGTTCGATGAACCACTCCGAGACGGGTTCGATGTTGATGCCGCGCCACCCTCGTACCGAGAACGTCTTTGTTACGGAATGGTGCAGAGGATGATTGGCTCCGACATCGATCCAAAATCCTTTTTCAACACAGCGTAATGCTCTAAATAAGACGACGTCTTCGAGTGCTTGCGCGTACGACGTGATCATTCAACTTTCCTGCTCCGAACCAGCTTTCTTGAATTAATTCGGACGGCCTCCGGCGATATCCTGCGCATCGGCGGTGCTGCCGCCGTTGCCGGGGAGGAGCGCCTTACCGCCCTCCGACAGCGCCCCTGCGACGGTGCGGCAAAACACCTCGTCCTCGATCGCCCCTTGCAGCACCTCGCGCGCGGCGACGAGACGTCGACGACCGCTGTTACTCATCTCCCGGCCTTGTTCCGACCGCAAACAACATCAGCGGCCCCGCCCTGCTGTCAACCGCCACAGCCGGCGATCCACTTCCCTCTTTGTCGCAGTGACGTAGAATTGCCGTAATCTCATCCCACGCCGCCTGAGACCGGTGCCGTGCAGCGGACGCGGGACGCCGCGATGGAGAGCGCGATGCCTGTAAATTTCTTGCAGAAACAGGCGGGTGGCGATCGCGCCGGTAGATCTGTCCGACCTTACTTGGGTTCGCTGTGTTTGAGCATGCATCACAGGTGGGGCAACCTCTCGACGACATCGACTTGGCACTGTAGCTGGACAACGATCTTTAGTGTTGGCAGGCAATGCCAACCCGCTGAGTAGGGAAAGGATCTTGAGCGCGCTCGGGCGAAGCCAAGCTGTTATCATCACCCGAGCATCTGCGTACACGGAGGACCGGCCGTGCTTGCCAATATCCCCGCGACCCAGACCGTCATTGAGATCAAGGCGCCCGGCGGGCCCGAGATGCTGGCGCCGGCGACCCGGCCCGTCCCCGAGCCGAAGACCGGC
>CAVOHI010000031.1:0-47150 GCA_963695605.1 uncultured Alphaproteobacteria bacterium
TCGGGGAAGTTAAAATCGACTATATAAGCTGTACCACAACCAAGCAGAGATAATGATCGGCTATCATACAACCGCCATCCCAAAAATGACACACATAGGTCGGCCTGCATCGTACAAGCTCTTCGGAATATCGCTCCGCCGCGCCACGTTCTAGGCGGCTCGTTCACGCAGCACCGAAACGCCCCGATTAAGAGGATAGAGAGCAACGATGACAAAACCACGGGCTGCCCCGTGCATGATAGCTATGGGGCTGGTCCTAGGCCTATCGGCTTGCACCAATCCTTACGATCCCGTGCAGCGCTTCGTTGGCGGCGGTCTCATCGGCGCAGGCAGTGGGGCTGCTATCGGGGCTGCCGCTGCCGGCGGTCACGGTGCAGCCCTGGGCGCGGCAGTTGGCGGGGCTGTCGGGGCGGTCACAGGCCTGCTCACGACGCCACCGCCGCCTGCTTACGGCTATTACAATCATCGGCATTACGGCTACTACAATCACCGACACTACGCGAGTAACGGCCGAAGACATTACGCCGCACGGAGCGCGCCGAGGACCGCCTCGACAAACGCGTCCTCGGGTTACTGAACGACGCGCGTCATTCCTGTGGCCTCGGCCGCGCACCACTCGGCGCGATGGGGTGTGTGGCTGGCGCTACCTGGCGGGCTCACTCTCGGCTTGTTCGCGGCATCGGTCTTGCTGCACTCGGCGTCCCCGGATGAGCCAGTGCCATCGGATACGCCCACCGCTGCACGTCCTATCACCGCCGAACCCCCGGCCGAGGACACGGCCCGAACGGATCAAGTGCAAGTGCCGTCCGCACCGACAGCCCAGATGACGGCCCGAGAGCCAGAACGCCAAGTGGCGAAACGGCGTGCACGCCGCACGTGGTCGGCGCCTGTGAGAAAAACCCACCTGTTGCTCTCTCGCAGAGGGTCGTCCATGTTTGAGCCGATGACATGGCATGGCGGTGGCTACTGACCCGGCGCCGAGCCCCCTATCAACAGAGCGAGCCCGAGATACCGGCGGGATGCACTGACCAGGCGCTAGGGCCGCCGCCGGTTTCAGGGTAGACTTGGTTAAGCGCACCTTGACCGCTGGGCTAAGCCATGCCCCCTGTCCGCCGTCTCACCGCGATACTCGCCGCCGACGTGGCGGGGTATTCGCGCCTGATGGGGGCCGATGAGGAGGGGACACACGAACGACTAAAAGGGCATCTCAGGCAGCTTGTTGAGCCCAAGATCAAAGAGCACCGCGGGCATACGGTAAAGAATACCGGCGACGGCTTGCTCACTGAGTTCGCGAGCGTTGTTGATGCTGTGCGCTGTGCCGTCGAGATCCAACGCGGGATGGCTGAGCGCAATGCCGAAACGCCCGAAGACAAGCGCATCGCTTTCCGCATTGGGGTGAACCTCGGCGACGTGATTGCCGAGGGCGACGACATCTTCGGCGACGGGGTGAATGTCGCGGCGCGGCTGGAAGCCTTGGCCGAGCCCGGCGGGATCTGCATCTCGCGAGTAGTGCGAGACCAGGTCCGAGACAAACTGTCCTACCCGTTCGAGGACAGGGGCGAGCAGAGCGTCAAGAACATTGCACGGCCGGTGCGGGTGTACGCACTTCGCTCCGAAGGCACAGCCAACCCGCAGGTATCTCTTGTGCCGGTAGTCTCACCGCGTCGGCGCTCGGCCGTTGTTGCTGCCATTGCGACGGTCGCCTCAGTGGCGGTCGTCCTCGCCGTTGTCGCCTGGTGGGCTTGGCCTGCAACAAGAACGGCTTCCGCGCCATCGGCAGCAGTGGCAGCCGCCACATCCTTCGCGCAGCCCGTCGTCGCGCCGCGCTTGTCGTTCGTCGTTCTGCCCTTTGCGAACCTATCAAGTGATGCAGAGCAGGAATATTTCGGACCACCCCGACGTCGATCCGCGTCTTTTCCCCGGAATGATGGTCGCGGAGAAAAATGCACAGCTCGTCGATGACCCGTTCTATCGGGCCTTTATCGTTGCGGTACGCCCCCTCGAAAGTCTCGCCGGTGTGCGCGTTGACTAGCCGCAGCCGACGCAGCGCGATGGGCGGGCGGGAAAATTGAATGCGCAATCGACGGCCACGCGGCGCAGCCAGCTACCAACGATAGAAACAAACGTCGATCCATTGCCCCTTTAGATCTCACGCAATCACCTCAATTCGCTATTATCGGCGTCGATTCGGCAAATCGGTAATTGGGTGTGCTACGGGATGCCTGGCCCAAGCCCGGGCGTCAAGAGACGAAAGTAGGTGGATTGAAGGCTTCCGCGCAAACCGTCGACTGCTCGCAGTGGAGCGCGTCAGCTACGACGGCATCCTCGCCGGGAAACCTTTCAGCAGATCAACGGCCAGGTCGAGCGCGCCGGCCAGCGCGCCTCCGGACTCCGCTTTGCAGGGTCCGCGTCCCCTGGCTGGAACTCGAACGAGCGGATCGGTCTCTGTCGCGAAAGGGACACGGAAGTCGGCTTCGCAGCGGACTCGCTGCTGGAGGGAGCGAGATTCGAACCCTCGGTCCCCGCAAAAGAAGATGCCTTCGAGATCGATCGGCCGACCTCTCTGGCTTCCCATTCCGCGAGAGGAACCGAGGGTTCGAAGCCTTCTCTCTCCGCCCGTGCGTCACCTTAGTTCCGACACGGTGACCATGCCTTCGCCGAATGCGCGGGCGGGATCCCGGCTGCCGTTCGCGCGTTGAGGTGGATGGAGAATCCGCCCCCAAGATCGGCTTCGGTTGGCAGGGCACGATCGGCTTGCTTAATCGGTATCGCTATTCCGCGGCTTGAGCCGTTGCCTCGGCGTCGGGCAGCATTCCTAGCGCGCGTTTGTAGATGTCGAGCAGGCTCTCCTGCTCGTCGTGCTCGTCCTTATCCATTTTTCGGATCTTGAGGATCTGGCGCATGATCTTAGGCTCGAAACCGGTACCTTTCGCTTCTGCGTAGACTTCCTTTATGTCCTCACCGAGCGCCAGCTTCTCCTCCTCAAGCCGCTCGATGCGCTCGATAAAGGACTTCAGCTGTGCGCCCGCGATACCCCCTACATCCGGCATAATCCCCTCTCCCCCGTGGTGATGCTGCCCCCGCAGCAGGGCCGGGACGATAGCCTTCGCGCCCGGCTGGCACAAGGGCGCGAAGCCAATTTACCTAAACCTATCAATGCTTGGGGTACCGGGCGTGACGATGCGATCAAAGGCAATGGCAACGACTCGACCTTTCCCTCCACGATCTTCTGTCGGGTTTGGTTATCATCGAGTGAACCGCCCCGGAGAATCGTAACCTGAGCGGGGACGTAAAAGCGGGTCTGATTTGGCAGGGCGGATTGCCGGTCAAATTCTGGCAAATCGATTATTCGCCGCCGATCGGCTCCCTCACACCCAGCTTTACTTGGAAATTATTCAGGCCATTGACTTAATTCATCTTTGAGAGTATCGCGGCGGTATTGCTCTATGCTCTCAACGAGAAATCCAGCCGGGCGTGTTTATTCACAGAGAATATGAGACAATGAAACCAACGAGATGATTTTTCATCCCGTGTAATCGTAGGACAATTAACCATTGTAAAGTAGTTGAATCAGCAGCTTAGAGAGTCTGCCAAATTTTGGGCAAGCCTTTGCATCACTAGATGGCAGGCTTCGAAATCACGTCAGGCTGAGTGTTTTCCACAAGCTTATCCACCGATTCAGTGGAAAAGGATGACGATTTTGTGACTCAGAACATGACGGCATTCTGACGGAAAGCGCTGCACGTCTCGTAATGAGGATCAAGGTGAATTTTAGGCCGAAATTCAGCTAGAAAGCTCAATCCCGTGCCCGGCCCCCGGTGATCAGTCCTCCGAAGCGGATTGTCGGGATAGCGCTACGGGGGGATAGACATAACCGGAACCGGAGGGGAGAGTATAGCGGGGAGCTCAGATATCCATAGCTCGGGGAAGCGGGCTGAGCGGGTATCCCTGCGTCGCCTTGGTATTCATAGCCCGGCGATCCGGGCTGAACGGGGTATCCTGCGTTGCCTTGGTATCCCCATAGACCGGCGAACCTGGGGTTGGGTATTCATAGGCCGGGGAACCTTGCGGGTGTAAATCGCGCAATGCTGCGGCTCGCGTCACCCCGCAGCATTGCTGTCCGCCATCGGCGCGCCGGCCCTCGGTGAGACGCTCCTGCAACCCGCGAGTTAACGTTGGATTGCTCAAGGTCTCCCACCAGCTCGTCATTGGCGCCGCAAATTGGCTCATGAACGAACTCGCGGTCTCGCCGCGAAAGGAACGGCCGATGGGGGCGCTCGCGGCTAATCATCGCCGTTTCGCGAGAGGATCTGGCGCTTTCGCGCCCATCCACGGGCGGTGGGCCAGCAGCAACACCACGCCCCCGTGTTTCGGGTCCTTTTTTGCGATGTGGTTGGCGACTTTGAGACGACTGTCCTCGAATGGCGCGCCCGGCTGGTGTGCCCGGAGTGCGGGAGCCGAAACTTCGATATGATGGCGACCGGCATTGAGCAGTGAGGAAGCTTAGTAATCAAACATGATGACGGCCGGCGGCCCGTCGACGGGGACTTCCATAACGTCCCAACCGTCGGGGAAATCGTCGCCAGGCGGAGGTAATGCGATGGATGACATTATCAAAAGACTCGATGAGCAGGACAGGAAGCTCGACGCGATCTACGCGTCGGCGGAGAGAACGCGGAAATATTTGCTCTGGACTCTTATCATTACTGTTGCAGTGATCATACTGCCGCTCATCGGGCTCGCCTTTGCGATCCCCTCGTTTCTCAGCATCTACACTGGGAATGGGCTCTAGCGAATCGGTCGGTGCGGGGCTGCTTGATCTTACTGAAGACAGAAGGCCGCTAAGGTCACGGCGGCGGCGATAAACGGCGGGACTATAACCCAATGCGCGATGGACGTTGCTCTCCGGCGCTGGAGACGACGCAGCGCGTGGTGATAGTCTCTCGTCGCTTGATCGAATTGGTGTCCGAAGGCGTCCAACATGAATGGAATCCGGCGGCTATATCGGGGTCAGTCATCACCTTACTCGCCCGCATTCATTGCCGCATCAACGATCTATTAAACAACAGGTCGAATTAGAGTCGGTTGGCTTTGGCTCATTTCGTCGTCACATCCTGGCCGCACCAATTGCGGTGCATTTCAGAACTCGGAATGAACCGGGTAGGCATCGGCCCGTGTTCCTTCGGGTCACGCGCTTCGAGCGTCACGAACACTCGCGCGACCCTTTCAATCGCTCGCGCCGCATCGTAGCCATACAGCGGGCTCCGCTCGTCCAGCACATGCATGAGTGTCCAAAAGATTGTAAAGAGAGGAATGTGCACCCGTTCGAGCCGCAGCTCTTGCGCGCGGCGGAGCGGCTTGCCCTCCGAGGTAGTGTCGTAAAAGAAGATGTTCAGCTTCGCCGCCCCATCCGTGAGTACGGCTGCGCGGCCGTTGCGGTTGGGCATCGCCGATTATATCGAACTGTGGCCCCTGATATTGCACTTGGGCTCTGGAGGGACGGGACTACACTTCGTTGTTTTTCGGCTTTTCTGTTACTGAACCCGGACCCTATCGGGCTCGACAGGCGGCAAGCCGTGAACGGGCAATGCCTCAGCGCTTCCGTCGCTTCCGATCCATTTCGAATGAGGGAAGGTTCGCTGTAACTGTTCATGTTCGGTTTGGCGTTGCCGATCAGCCCGCGTGGCCGGCTCGGGGCCGCAGACCTTATCGACGATCGCCACGATCAGGACCAATTCCGTATAAAACCAGATGCTTGCGGTGCGGTGACATCGCAGCGAATATCTATGGCCCCTCCGTCAGGTAACGCGGCCCTCCCGGCTAATATAATTTATAATTAGTCGGTGGAGCAAGAACTCGCTGGGCCTATTTGAAAATAAGAAAGTGTGGCGTCAACCTGTGAGCTTTTCGTCGAGAAGCGCAGGGTGTAGAGGGAACACGGACCCAACCAGATTTACCCATGTGTTTTTGGCCTCGGACGGGATGAGGCCAAGGTCGCGTAAGCTGGTGTGCCCGCCCCGACCGATGATGAGGTGATCGTGCACCGCTATGCCAAGCGCAGCGGCGGTCTTGATGATGTCGTTGGTTGCGGCAATGTCAGCAGCCGAAGGGGTCGGATCGCCGGAGGGGTGATTATGCACGAGGATCAGCGCCGACGCCCCTAGGTTTAAAGCACGCTTTATCACCTCGCGGGTGTAAACCGGGGTGTGATCGATAGTCCCTCGCTGCTGCCGCTCATCTTTGATGAGTGCGTTCTTTCGATCGAGGAATAGTATATGAAACTCCTCGACCTTGCTGTATGCGATTTGAGCGTTGCAATAGTCGATCAATTTGTCCCATGACCCGACGACAGGCCGCTGATGCAAGTCTGCCCGTAGGAATCGTAGGGCCACCTCACGGACAAACTTCACGCCAGCGATTGCGGGCAAGCTGAGCCCCGCAGCCGCAAGCGCCTCGGTGTCCGCACTCAGCACCTCGGCGAGCGTCCCGAAACGGTCGAGCAGTTCTCCTACCAATAATTCGACGTCAGCATGCGGATTGCTCGTGAACAGGATCACCTGGAGCAATTCGTAATCAGGCAGATTTTCCGCACCAGCTTTGATCAAGCATTGACGGAGCCGTTGCCGCCTTTCAAATGTGGGGCGGATATTCCCCATGACCGCAGTAAGGCGTCCCAGAGCTCCGCTGCGTCTTGGTTCGATCGCCCCCACGTCGTTGTTCATCGTTAACCTTTGCGGACCCGTTGATCAGCGAATGAGGACTACAGATCACGCAAAAATAGTTAATCGCGAAGAACGACATCTTAAAATCAGGTTTAAACACCTTAGACTGCTTCAGCCATCTCCCCGGCATCGACGTAGTGCTGGTTCGCCCTCGTGCTCTGGTGCGCTGACCGGTGCGACAAACGCGCTTCAACTTCTCTCGCCTCTCGTTTGAAAGCACGCCCTAATGCTTCGAGTTCGTCGGCAAGCCGCGAGCTTACAGGCCCTTTTGCCAAGCGGAAGCACCGCGCCGCTTCGGCACGCAGGTGTACCTCATCTGACATCCCGTATTCCCCAGTTTCGTCAACCCATCGTATTGCAAAGATTCGAAATACGGCGGGGCCTCTGACCCTGAGCTTGCGTTCAACGAGACCCGCCGCCGGTCAAATCCTTTCCGGTCGATGGCCAATTGCGAATGGGCTCCATCAGCCAGCGCATCTACCACTTCTTTGCCTGGCCGATATCCTCGCAGCCGAGTCGGTCGGATATTCACGTCTGATCGGCACCGACAAGAAGGGACGTCAGGAAGCGGTCACAACAACGACTCGATTGTCCGCAGCAAGTTGTCGATGATCACCGGTTTTGTAATATAGCCATCCATCCGCTTTCCAAAGCCTTGGTTTCATCTCCCGCCGTTGCAAAAGCGGTCACGGCGATGATCGGAATGCTCTTGGTCTGATCATCCTGTTTAAGTCGGCGGGTTACGTCAAATCCGGAGATATAGGGAGTTTAATATCCATGAGGATCAAATCGGGTTGTTTATCACGAGCGAGGTTGATCGCTTGGCGCGAGTCCCAACGGCCACGGTGGAGGGCTATTGAGCTGCCCAGGGGATGACGCCCGCGTCGGGCGCCTAAATGCATATGCAGCTTGGTCTTTGTCTCGCTGTACCAAGCTAGTTCCCCCTCCGGCGTCGGGCTTCGCTCGGCGCCCTTTTTCGTCGGCCAGCGCAATCGATGATCTGTGCTCACCAAAAGGATGGTTCCCTGATGCTGGGTCGAAGAAGGATAGCTCGCGCCCTTTTCTAACTTCCACAGGGTAGGAAGATTAACCGCTGCTTCGTGACATGCTTCGGCGATGAGCGGTCTTTTTATTCGCGGGCTGGGGCAGGGTTATCGGCTGACGCTGGAAGATACGCGCGCCGAGACCGACGTCGAGGTGCTGCCGCATGCCTTGGAGGCTTATAATGAAAGCCAATGGCCTCAGCATCCGCCCTGGCGACCTCTCGCCATTTTCGTCCGAGACGAGGCACAGATTGTCGCTGGGCTGGCAGGTGAAACCTATTGCGGGTGGCTGTTCGTAAGTACCTCTGGGTATCCGATACACTGCGCGGTCGAGGCGTGGGGCGCGAGTTGATGGATAGAGCGGAAGTCCGCGCCCGCAAGCGTGGCTGTCACTCGGCATGGCTCGACACGTTCAGCTTTCAGGCACGCGGCTTCTATGAAAAGCTGGGCTATGAGGAGTTCGGGCGGCTCGACTACCCACCCGACCACCACCGGCATTTTATGCAGAAGCGGCTGACCCCGCGGGAATAGTGCCGAACCCCCGGCTTGCATCGGACAGATGAAGCGTTAGCAGCGGACAGGTGCTAAGTTACGGGAGCTAGCGAAATGGTCATCATCGGAGGCTACAGATGAAAACAAAGCATCTCTTGAGCGGCGTTGCGGTGATTGCCGCGCTTGCGCTTTCCGCGCCAGTCTGGGCGCAACCAGCCAATCCATCGGGCGGAAACGCTTGGGTGTACCCGGCCCCAATCCCGGTGGGCCTGGTCTGACACCGTAGCACGGGCGCACCTCTGTATCCAGTCGCGGGCACCGTGCCATCCGCACCTTCGGCCTCAGACACAACCTCGGCGATGCCGCCAAAGCACCGTCATGCGCCGCCCACCATGTGGTGAGCACTCACCAGATGCTCCATGCCCATGGCCCCAAGTCGGGGACGGATACCACCGCACAGCTGAACCAAGCAGAGCTGGCCCGCCTGCAGGCGGGTGCTCCCCCGATGGGCGCGATGCCGCCACCGCCCCCGGGTCCAGCCCGTGCGAGGGGGGAATAGCATGGGAATGCCTGGTCCCAACACGGGCGGACCCGGCCTGACCCCTTACAGCGGCGCCCCGCCACGGTGACCGGGTTGCGAGCTTCGTCGAACGCCTGACCATTGCGGCGAGGGGGCTGGGAGCCCCCTTGCGATTGCGGTCTAGATCGGCCGGTATGTGCGTCGTTGGCTGGCTTGGGGGCGCCCCATCCCGCGCCTGAGCTGGTCCAATCCAAGCCGGCTGTCGCGGTTCCGCTGGGGTCGTTGCCGACACGTCTCGCATGACCGCCGGCTGCGAGAAAGTCGTCGGCATCAGGTTCGCATTGGACTCTTCGCTGGAGCAAAGCGGATTCGAACTCTGGGTCCCACCCGCGTGCGACACCCCGGCAGCCACAAGGTTCGTTGCTGACTCCGTGCTGGAGGGAGATGGATTCGAACCATCGGTACCTGGCACGAAAGAGCCGGTGTTTGTTGCGGAAGGCGAATTGCGAATTGCGGGGATCAACGGGGCAGCCAAAAAGGGTTGTTTCTTACGCGGTACCGATGGTTCGAATCCATCTCCCTCCAGCGAGGAGTTACGTGCGAACCGCGTCGACCTGGCGCACGATCGGCCAGCGCGCCCGACCGGCTGACGCGCTTACCGTCACCCGTCTGGAAGCCCTGCTTCATCAGCGCGCGATGCGGGATGATGTCGACGACCCTGCGCGTTCCGGCGCCTCATTCCCTGCGGCAGCATCGCCTGGAGCGTGTCGTCGCGCCGCCAGAAATGGTGGTAGAGCGCTGCCGCGGCATGAAGCGCAATCAGGCCGAGAAGAAGGAGCCCGACCGTCTCGTGCACCTCCAGGAGTTGCTTCGCGAGCGGGCGGTCCCGGCCGATCAGCGCCGGCAGCTGGCCGAGGAAGAACAGGTTCACCCGATCGCTATGCGCGTTGGTGTGGAGGAGCCCGAGGATTGGCTGGGTCAGCAAGAGGGCGTAGAGCGCGTACTCGCTCCATTGCGCCGCCAACCGCATTGCCTGCGGCATGTCAGCGGGCCAGTTGGGGAAGCGCGCGAACTGGCGCCAAACCAGCCGACCGAGGTGCACGACCCACACGGTCACGCCGAACGAGCGATGCAGTTGGATGAGTGCAACCGCCTCCTCCTTGGACGATGCGAAATCGATCGAGAAGGCGAGCACGAAGATCGCGGCGACGAGGAAAAGGGTCAGCCAGTGCGCACGGGCCTGAGGGTCCGCGGGAATAAACGCATGCCCGATCCGATCTCCACTCGCAGAAGTCGGGTGAGCGGGTGCCGTGGCTACCGACAGGGGCGGAGGTAAGCCCGCAGACGCGGCAGCTGCGCCGCCGGTTTGATAATACGCGGGGAGCAGCATGGAGCGCGCGCGATGAAGGCGGGACATGACGCAGGAACCGGGTCACCGGGTCGAAATCGAGCAGTTCGGGATCCTCATCGGTCCGCAGCATCCGAATACCTCACTCTCAGCAGCTGGCGGGGGTTTTGACGTCTTCGAGATGGTCCTGTCACTCACCCAACCCGAGTAACTGTCAATCGAATTGGAAGCGGAACGATGTATCGTGCGATCGTATCCAACCGGCTGATGGGGTCGGGAAGTGAGCGGGAATTACCATCACTGGGCTATCGGCAAACGTCTCCAGGAACCGCCGACGTGTCGCTCGCGCCATTTCCGGATCGACGCAGAAGCAGCTGTTGAGCTGCGGCTCGGCGCATTGCAGCGCGGTATGCATAATATCGCCGCTCAGGACCACCGATGCGTGCTGAGACCGCACCAGGACGCAAATGTGACCGGGTGTGTGCCCAGGCCAAGGCTCGATCCGTACGCTATCGTCTATGGCATAGTCGGTGGCGACCAACTCGGCCTGGCCGCTCTCCATGATCGGCAGCAGGCTATCCTCATAATACGGATCAGTGGTGTATTTGGCTCGCAACTCAGCGACCTGCCAATGGTGCCATTCCTCTCGGGCGAACAGGTAGCGAGCGTTCGGGAACGTCGGCACCCATCGGCCGTCCAGGAGCCGCGTGTTCCAACCGACGTGATCCGCGTGCAAATGCGTGCACAGCACATAGTCAATGTCCTCGGGCGCAAACCCGGCGGTGGCGAGGTTGGTGAGATAGGGCCAGTTTTTTCTGTGATAACGCAGCTTATGCGGGCGTTCCTTGTCATTGCCCGAGCAGGTGTCGACCAGGATGGTTGCCCGCGGCGTCCTGATTACCGTGCTGTGAAACGCGAAAACGAGCAGGCCGCTGACTGGGTCCATCAATGTCGGTTCGAGCCAACCCCGATGCCGCCTGACAACCTCGAAGGACACCTCGGGATAAAGCACGGCCGGCTCGAATAGCGCAGCCTCAAATTCAAGCACACGTGTGATTTCGACCTCGCCTACGCGCCAGCGGTAAAGCGGGCTGCTTATTACCGTCATCGGTTGTCTCCCGGTCCTCACCAAGTATCTGTATGCCTCTTTGAAGGGCGAGTTCAAATAAGTGGAGCTGTGCCATCATCGAGGTTGCTGGACGCCGACGATACTCGAGCTCTCCGATATCCGCCAGAATTGCCGGCTACCTGCCTGTATGCGCCACCTGCAGATCAGCAGCAGCGAGAGCGGGGCAGCCGATGGCGCGCCACCACCCTTTTCTCCAGGCGAACGCAAAATGAAGAACTTCCGCAATGGCTGCTAGGCTGCTCGAGCCTGGAATGACGAACTGGGCTTTTCTAGACCACCGCACGGTCGGCACACATAATCGGAAGCGAAGCAGCCTAGCCAATAACCCTCGTCAGCAGCAGCTGGCGGGGGTTTTGGCGTTTTGCCGCCTTGCGGTTGCCCCGACGGCCCAAGGGGGCGACCATAGCCTGATATTCTTGGGAACCTGGCGAATGTCGGATAAAAAGACATTCAGCAAAAATCCAAAGGGAGGATACCGGCATCATGATTACTAGGCATCCCGCACGTACCAGTTGGTCCCGCCGCGATATGCTTCGTGGTAGCGCAGCCGCGTTGATGGGGGCTTACGGTTTGGCCCCACGGTACGGCCTCGCCGCCGATATTCCGATGGAGTACGACGGCTCGAAGTTTCAGATGGCGGCACCGGAGCCCAATCCAAAGCGGGGAGGGGTGATGCGCTACGGCATTCTCAATCGCCCGCCGCATTTCGATGTGCATCAATCGGGCACTGTCGGCAACATCGGCACTCAGGGTTGCATGTTCGACAACCTGATCCGGCGTGATCCGCGCGACAGTGGCAAGACCATCGTCCCCGATCTGGCGCATAGCTGGGAAATCGCGAAGGACGGCAAGACCTACACGTTTCACCTGCGCCAGGGCGTCCAGTTCCACGACGGGACGGATTTCACATCGGCTGACATAAAAGCGACCTTCGACCGCATCGCGAAACCACCGGCCGGCGTCAGCATCCCGCGCACTCCGCTGTTCAGGGCGGTCAGCGAGATCAACACGCGCGACAAGTACACCGTCGAATTCAAGCTGGCCGCGCCACGCTCCGTCAATTTCATGATGTCCGCCTTCGCCAGCGGCTGGAACGTGATCTTCAGCAAGAAGACGCTGGAAGAGAATAATTACGATCTACGCAAGGTCTTCAACATCCCGGGTACTGGTCCCTTTAAGACGCAACGCCGGGTCGAGAACGAGGTCTGGGTGATGGAGAGAAACCCGAACTACTGGAACAAAGGCCTGCCCTACCTCGATGGCATCGAATTTTACAATCTCTTGCCATTTTCCCCGGAGCTTGGGTCCGCCATTCTGTCGGGCAGAGTGGATTACGCCCGCGCGCTCGACCCGGCCACTGCCCGCAAGGCGGCTACAACTCCTGGCCTGTCCACCGCGAAATTCTACCAAAGCGTGATTCACGCGACTTGGATGAATGCCAAAAGGCAGCCGTTCGATGATCCGCGTGTCAGGCGCGCCATGCATTTGCTGTGCGACAAACAAGTCCTCGTGGACGTCGTCAAGGATGTCTCCCCGCTGATGACGGGGGGATTCATCTATCCGTTTTCCGAGTTCGCCACGCCCAAAGACCAACTCGCCAAACGGCTCGGCTATCAGGACGATCCCGCCCCCGCAATCAAGGAGGCTAAATCCCTGTTGGCGGCCGCCGGCCAGAGCAACATGCGGTCGCTGGACTTCATGGTGCGGGACCTCAACCATCACAAGCTCTTTGGCCAGGCCATCCAGGCGATGTTGAGGGATGCGGGTATTCAATCCAACCTGCGGACAGTGGTCGAATCGGTTTGGTTCGGTGACGCGGCGGCCGGCAACTACGATTTGGCCGTCGGCGCCATCGTTTCAACCCTGCTTGACCCTTCCGATTACTTCAACGCCTGGTACCGCACCGATGGGCCGCAGAACTACTCGTTCTGGCACAACGCCGAGTTTGACAAACTGGTGGATCAAATCGACGTCGAAATCGATACCGGCAAGCGTATGGCACTGATTCGGCAAGCTGAGGACCTCATGGAGCAGGATCCTCCGTTGGTACCGGTTGCATGGGAGAATATCCTGGATGTCTGGTACAACTACGTGAAGGGCCACAATCCGAAAGATTATTTCGGCATCTACGACGTGGTCCGGTTCGACACGTTCTGGCTGGATAAGGCCTGACCGACAGTCTTTGTCGCCCGGCAGGATGCGGCCGCAGACGCAAAGCCCGGTGTGAGCGGATTGGGGAGAGTACTCGCTCGGCACAGGTCGAAATTACCAACGAGATTACCAATCGCGAGACCACAACTCGCGTCGTCAGTCATGGATTTAACTATTCTCCTGTTCCCGCTGTTGCTGCGCGAATTCGACGCTGCCCGGCGCATACACCGGCTTCGGCGTCGGCTTCACGTCTGCTTCCTTCAGCTTGCGCGCCTGCTCGCGGTAGAGCTCGAAGATGCCGGAATTGGCCATCGGCTCGACCAGTAGGTTAGTCAGCGCCCAAACCAGCGCGTCGACTCTATCGGGTGAAAATCCGGCACTGGCACGATCGAAGTCAGCGGCAAACCCGCACATCTGATCCTCGAGCGTCGGAAAGGCACCGACGTGGTGCACGCGATGTTGTTCGTAAAGCGCCGCAATGGGCTCCGCACGCATCACCTTTCCGCGGCTCGCGTGCACTTTCGCATAGCTGACGTTTGGATCGACCATGCGGACGGTCGCCTCGACCATGTCGCCGCCAATTGTTCACCTCAGCAACAATGCGATCAGCTTTGTATTGGCGGTAGAGGCCGATTGCAGCACGCGCCCACTCGGTTGGCGCATAGCGTCCTGAGTGATCCGCCAGCACGTAGCCGTGCCCATCGGCGTCCTTGCCGGCCACGACGATGCCCGCCTCGTCCGCCTCTTCGCCACTCGATGCTGCCGGGTCGATCGCGACGGCGATGCGGATGAGATCGGGTACAGATTTATGAACCGGCCCAGCGCGTCTCCTCGATCAGCGCGCGGGACGTCGAGCGTCACGGTTTAACAACAGGGTTGGCCCAAATTTGACATCCTTCACATCTTCCGCCACGCCGTTAACATTTGATCAAGGAAACGTGCGGATAACGAGCTTGCAATGCCGGAAGTCAGATGCCCCTCCTGCGAAGCGTGCGCTTACGATACCGCCACACCGCTTTTCGGCTCAGCCTACCTGATGGTGAGTGATGACGAATGTTCCTATTTCGTCGCCGGAGGCGAATACGTGCTGAAATGCCAGTACGTTCGAGGGCGCCGCGACGGTTTCATGTCCGTGACGGATAATCCCTGCCCAAGACTAAAGAAAGCAGTTGCCTCGCGCTGGCGTGCGCCTGTCCCTGGGTGAAAGGCACAAGTGCGATGAACTTAGCCCCCGGCTCGTTGTCCAGCATCGCGGTCCCTGCGGTCCCGGGCGAGCTTGTCCGGTCTGCCTCCGATTCGCCCTTGGAAGCGGTCGTCGATATCGCCGACACCGCGGTTGGTTCAGACGCGGATGGCATTTGCTATGAGAGATCGAGATCAATCACGATGCTGCGGCTCTGCAATTCACAGCGGCGATCCGCTTCCGCGACCGCTTTTTGAAATTCGGCGTCCGAAACCGTTGCATTCATGGTTCGGCCCAATCTCTCCCAGTCCGGATACCGAACCGCAGCCAGGAATTGCCCGGTGTATCTCCCCGAGAAGATTCGGCCCACGCGCAGGTCCGCCCCATGATTCAGGAGTATCGGCCGTATGCGCACAGGCCACATTTCCCGTCCGACCACGCGCCTACGCGTCCGCGCGCAAGGGGCGAATTGAGGATAAAAATGTCATCTCCCGGGGAGGATCGCGTGGAGCTTCGGTGCGCGGTCGATGCCATGGCGCACGAAGGCATGCGGGTGCTCGCGGTTCGCGACCGTTGCAAATTTTTTTTGTCCCCGTGTGAACTGCTTCACACGTGGGAGCCTTCTATTCTGCATGAGAGTTGATGGTTGGATGAGCGGCAGACGGAGTTGAAGCCGTAGGTCGCCAAACACAGCAGGGGCGGGTAGATGCCCGCAACACCTAAATAGAGACGCCTCACTCAGTGCCGCAGCTTGCTTGACTGGAAGTGTTTCCCTCGTGGGAATCCTTCCTGGCCTCCTATGAGCCGGTCCCCCGGACTGATGCTTTTTGCGATCGGCTCGACCTTCTCCTGCTCGCAAGCCCAGCGGGATAAAACGGTAAGCGGCATGGGGGTTCCTCCCGGATTTCGAGCCTCGTTGGAATGGCCCCGTCAAGGCTTGGCCGAAGCGCTCTATTCCCAGTGGCGCTGCCAACAACTCCAGTTCCTCGTCAGCGCGTGCGCGCGCACGCGTCGCCGGACGGGAACTAGCGTCTGACGACCAGACTGTCATAAAATTCATCCTGTGCGATCAGACGGAACCTCGCATGCGACGACACACTTTCAAGGCCGCTGCTGACGACGACAGCTTACCGGTGATAATCCCAAGGAACGACAAGGCAGTGGTGCCGATATCACCCGAGCGCATGAGACGGCTGCGCAAGCACTTGGTCCTAACCTTGCGCGCATTGCGTACCATGAAGGGTCCCGAGCATTCCGTTTCGCCTCTGCGGCCGGAACCTGAGGGCTTCGCTGGCCACGTGGCGCGCACCGCGTGTTCTCTATGCAAGGGATGGTGCTGTAGAAACGGTGAGGATCATGCCTTTCTGGATGAAGGGACGATCGCACGTGTGCGCTGCGCAAGCTTGGCACTGGATGTGCGTTCGACGCTGCGGCTATATGTCGAGCGAGTGCCGGAGGTTGGGTACCGGAATTCATGTATATTTCACGGAAAACAAGGCTGTACGCTGGACCGGTCGCTACGGTCCGATGTGTGCAACAGCTACTTCTGTGGTGGACTCCTGGCTTATTTGACAGGCGACGAGGTGGTGATACCGACCATGGTCATCGCTGGTGCGGGTGACAACATGCGCACGTCGCCGATTCTGATGCCGTAAGCCCGTGCCGCCATGCAGGGATCGTCCGGCCCGGTGGTGCGCCTTTGCTGCCTTCAGATCGATGATCATTCGAGGTTGGTTGACTTACTTGTCGAGCCAGACGTCCTCGTAGCGCCAGCCGTTGTAGATGCTGTTTACCATGATGGTCAGTCCCTTCACCCAAGGCTGCCGGCAGGTGCCGCCACGCGGGTAAAAGATCACCGGCCGGGCACTATCCTCAGCCAAGCGTCTTTCAATTTCCCAGACCAGTTTTTTGCGCTTGTCCTGGTCCGGCTCCATTGATTGCTGATCGATCAGCTTGTCGACCGCGGGACTGCAATAGCCGGTATAGTTGCGCTCCGCACCGCATACATAATTTTCATAGAATTGCTGGTCAGGATCGTCGACACCCGCTTCCGTGACACTGAGGCCGACCGTAAAATCCTTACGCATAACCTTGGGATACCACTGAACCGTATCGATCGGCTCGAGCTCCGCGTCGATGTATACCTCCCGTAATTGAGAGATGAGGATCACCGCCGGATCGCGGTACGGCGGGATATTACGAGTGGACAGCTTGACCTGCAGCCGATGATCGGGTCCATAGCCGAGCTTCTGCATGATCCCGCGTCCTTCGGCGCGGTTCTTGGCTACATCGGGATCGTAACCAGGCAGGCTCTGCAGGACCTCTGGCGGCATGCCCCAGACGCCCTCCGGTGGTGGCAACATAGCTGCGCCGATATCGCCCTGCCCGTCGGTGATGATGTCAATGAATGCCTTGCGGTCGAGGCTCAGCGCCATTGCCCGCCGGAGATCAGCGCGGTCAAAGGGCGGTGCGCTCGAATTGATGATCATCGTTCGGTTAACGTTGGTCGCCGTCACCTCGCAGATTGCCTGCGGCGCTTGGCTGGCGAAGTCCTTCAAGGTCGGGACGGTGACGCCGTAGGGTGAGGTCACGTCGAACTTCCCCGCGAAAAACGCCAGATTGCGCGTCGCTATCTCTTTAATGATCGTGTATTCGATGCCATCGAGATAAGGACGCCGGGGCTTCCAATAATCAGGGTTTCGCGCCAGCTTGATCGACTCGTTCGGCTTGAATTCGACGAATTTGAACGGACCGGTGCCGATTGGATGGCTGCGCATCTCTCTTGGCGGCACATGGCAGGGGTATACCGGAGACCAGCCCGACGCCAATAGCGCGATCAGCGCAGGCTGGGGCCGCCTCAGACGGAAGGTGACCTCGTAATCGCTCTTGACGATGACCTCTTCGAGGTTCGTGTACCACGACCTGCGTGGATTGATTCGCAGCTTCTCGTTCGCGTTGCCGGTCAAGAGGTCCCAGGTGCATTTGACATCCTTGCCCGTGAACGGTTTGCCGTCGTGCCATTTGACGTCTTGGCGCAGCGGGAAGGTCAACTCGGTGCCTTCCTCGTTCCACGACCAGCTAGTCGCCAGGTCTGGGATGATCGATTGCAGGCTTGCTTGCGGCACATCCTGCTTGTACATGACGAGATTATTGAATACCCCCATTGCCGGCCGCAGCGCCGCGACAGTTGACTCCTCGAGGATGGACATGCTCGCCGGACTGTCGAAATGCGACAATCTGAGAATACCACCCGGCTTTTGGGCGAGCGCCGGGTTGGCAGCCACCGTCTCCATCAACAGCCCGCCGACAACCGCAACACTCCGCAGATCTATGGTCATACCCTTGCCTCCCGTTGCAGATATCGCCGGGCCTGCTTTGTCGCTTTCGCGGCTTTTGCCGAAGCTGAGACATAACACGGAACGAGCTGTACGGATATGTGCGGTGAGCCGGAACTGCGGGCGCGGGGAGGTCATTGCGATCGTCAGTCAGTGCTCCTTGCAAAACGGCTGAGGGTGGCCGTGACCCCGCAAGGCGGCATCCGGGTTTGAGATCGACAGCACGAACGGCGGTAACGGATCGAATTGGTTTTGCACCCCATGCGCGCGCACGCGAGGCTCGGTACCTCGTCCGTGGTGCCACGCGGGATTCGAAGAACTTCTGGTCGTGTAGCCTTCCCGCCCGCGGTGCCGGCTTCCTTCGTGCCGGCGAACACGCGCTGGTTCGGGCGGCGCCGCCGTGACATGCTGCGGCCAACTTAGCGCACAACCCTGGAGACTGCGATGATTGACCTCTACGCCATGGGAAGCCCCAACGTCGTGAAGATCTATATCGCGCTCGAAGAGATGGGGCTGCCCTACACCGTGCATCCGGTCGACGTGTTTGGCGAAGAGCAGTTCAAGCCCGAGTTCCTGCGCCTCAATCCGGTAGCCAAGGTCCCAGTCGTCACCGATCGCGATGGACCAGGCGGGAAGCCGTACACTTTGTTTGAGTCGGGAGCGATCTTCCTCTATCTGGCCGAGAAGACGGGCCAGCTCCTGCCGAAGGATCCGATCGCACGGTTCGATGCGATTCAATGGATGATGGTGCAAATGACCCTCGTCGGGCCGATGTTCGGCCAATACGTGCACTTTATGCGTTTCGCCCCGACGGGCAACGACTACTCGCTCGACCGTTACCGGACGCAGGTACGTCGAGCCCTCGACGTCCTGGAGAAGCGGCTCGCCGTGGTGCCGTTCCTCGGCGGAGAGAGCTATTCGATCGCCGACATCGCGACCTTCCCGTGGGCACGCAATGTCGGCACTTTCCTCGGCAAGCCGGCGGAGGCGGACTATCCAAAGCTGATGGGGTGGGTCGCAACCATTGCCGCCCGACCGGCGGTGGCACGAGCTCTGGCGGCGGTTGACGACGTGCGCACGAAGACCACCCAGTTTGACAGGGCTGGTGCCGCGGCGATGGACCGCCTGTTCGGCCGCGGCCGGTTCGCCGCATAGCGCCAAGATCAATAAGCACTCAGCGCTGTGCCGGTGAAGGACCCTATCGATGCGCGCGATCTGACCTTCGCCGTCCGCAACCACATCGTCGTGGGATCGCCGATACTGCCGGACGGCGTCTTCTCGCCGCGGTGAACGCAACCGCAACGGCCGCTGGTCGCCGAGCTGCTTGGCGGCGAGGAGCTTCTGATACTCGGGCTCGAGCTTTAACAGGCAGGTCCGCGACCAGCTCGACGGCCTACTGCTGGAGAACGAGGGCAAGCCGGCGCGCGAGCGGCTGACGCTGATCCGGATATTCGAGCAGCTACGCGCCCTCGGTTACGAGGGCAGCTACGACGCGGTTCGCCCTTACGCGAGGGTTTGGCGTCAAGCGCACGGGACAAGCAAGTGCATCCAGGTGCGCGAAGCTGATGATTGAGCGCAACCGGCCTGCAACTAAATGCGCCAGCTGTCGTTTCTCGGGACTGGACTTGGTTCGCATTCATGGCCGAACGGAGATGGATACCGGAGCCAGCGCGATCGATCACCCTGATCCAGCTATCGTCGATTTCGTCGCGCGCTCGGGGCTGGTCCCGCGCGACAAGTCTCCCCATTTCGAGCGCCTCCCCGGCGGCGTCTCTTCGGACATCTGGCTGGTGCATGCCGGTCGCACGGCGTTCTGCGTCAAGCAGGCCTTGCCGCGGTTACGGGTCGCCGCCGTTTGGCGAGCGCCGATCGAACGGAACACGAAGGAGGCGGCCTGGATCAATACCGTCGCGGGTTTCATGCCGGAGGCTGTCCCGGCTCTTTTGGCTGAGGATGCCAACGCCGGGATGTTCGCGATGAACTATCTGCCGCCGGAATCCTTCGAGGGGTGGAAAGCCCAGCTGCAGCGTGGTCATGTGATGCCGGCCACCGCTGCCGAAGTCGGAGGGCGCTTGGCTCGCATTCACAGCAGGTTTGCGAGATCTGGTGCCGCCGCGGCGGAGTTTGCGACCGATGCGATCTTTCATGCGATCCGCCTCGAGCCTTACCTGCTGGCGACCGCACGGGCGCATCCCGACCGTGCCGCGGCTCTTGAAAAGCTCGCCAAAACGACCGCGCGCACCAAGCTGACATTGGTTCATGGCGATGTCAGCCCAAAGAACATCCTGATTGGGCCACAAGGCCCGGTTTTCATCGATGCCGAATGCGCGTGGTTTGGCGATCCTGCCTTCGACCTCGCCTTCTGTCTCAACCACCTGCTGCTCAAGTGCCTCTGGGTGCCTTCGGCAGCTAGCCGACTCTTGCTGGCTTTCGATCGCCTGGCCGAAACTTACCTCGGCGATGTCGATTGGGAGCCGCGCGAGGTGATCGATCGCCGGACGGCCCATCTGTTGCCCGGGCTCTTTCTCGCGCGGATCGACGGCAAGTCACCGGTCGAGTATCTGACCGAGGAGCGGGACAAGGACACGGTGCGCCGCGTCGCACGAGCGCTCCTGGCCGACCCGCCGCATCGCCTGCCAGCGATCAGGCGTGTTTGGGCGAGCGAAATCCACGCCGTTTGATGAAGGTGCCCGATGCCCGAACCACGCATTGCACGCATTATCGGCCGGCGGGTCTGGGACTCGCGGGGCCGGCCGACGGTTGAGGCCGAGATCTTCCTCGACAACGGCGCAACCGGGCGGGCGATCGCCCCGGCCGGCGCGTCCACAGGCACACATGAGGCTGTGGAACTGAGGGATGGTGGAGATGCGGCTTTGGCGGGTTCGGCGTCGATCGGGCGATCGCGAACGTCAATGGGGAGATTGCGGCGGCACTCCGCTCGATGCCAATCACTGACCAGACCGGTATCGACCGCCGACTGATCGACTTGGACGGCACGCCAAACAAAGCGCGGCTCGGCGGAAATGCGACAATCGCGGTCTCGATGGCGACCTTGCATGCGGCCGCGGCGGCAACGGGAGAACCTCTGTGGCAGGCGGTGGCCGAAGGCGGGGAAGTGACTTTACCGATGCCGATGATCCAGATCTTTGGTGGCGGCGCCCATGCCGGTCGGCGCGTCGATATCCAGGATTTCCTGATCATGCCCATCGGGGCCGCCTCATTTGACGAGGCGCTGGCAATGACTGCCCGCGTCTACCGCATGGCCGGCGAGATCATGGCAGATCGTGGCCTCCTCCGCGGCGTCGCCGATGAGGGTGGATGGTGGCCGGAGTTCGCCTCGAATGCAGAGGCGCTCGACACACTGGTGGAGGCCATCGAGCGCGCCGCGTTGGCCCCGGGCGAGGACATCGGCATTGCGATCGATGTCGCGGCCTCGCAATTTCATAGTGGCGGCCGTTATCGTCTCGCCGCGGACGGGGTCGAGCTCGAAACGGAGGCATTGATCGAGCTTTTGACCGGGTGGTGCCGACGCTATCCGATCGCGTCCGTCGAGGATCCGGTGGCCGAGGATGACGATAGGGGCATGGTCTCGTTCACCGCCAAGCTCGGCGACGGGATTCAGATCATCGGCGACGATTATCTCGTGACTTCGGCGCAGCGCGTCGCCGCGGCTGCTTCTCGCGGTGCGTGCAATGCGGTCCTCCTCAAACCCAACCAGGCGGGCACCATCACGGAGACCAGGGCGGCATTGGCGGCGGCGCGGGCGGCGGGCTGGCGCACGGTCGTCTCGGCACGCTCCGGCGAAACCGAAGATGTGACGATCGTCCACCTCGCAGTCGGGTGGAATGCCGGGCAGCTCAAGGTCGGCTCCTTCGCCCGATCCGAGCGGATGGCGAAATGGAACGAGGGCTTGCGCATCGAAGCCGCTCTCGGGCCGGCCGCCCCGTTCGCCCGTTGGGGCAGGGGATGAAAGCCGTATTGCAATACCGCGCCAGTCCCGGGCTGCGGCAGCGAGTTGCCGCGCTGGACTTCCCGACCGTCATTGTCGACGAAACCGATAAGGACACGTTTCTACACGAGATGCGCGACGCCGACGTTCTCCTGCATGTCTTGGAGCCGGTCACCGCCTCGGTGATCGATGCCGCGCCCCGCCTGCAGCTGATCCAGAAGATTGGGATCGGCGTCAATACGATCGACCTCGATGCCGCCCGCCGCCGCGGTGTCGCCGTCTGCAATATGCCTGGGACGAACACCCAGGCCGTGGCGGAAATGACGTTGCTCTTGATGTTGGCGACCCTCCGCCGTCTGGCTTACCTGGACGCACTGACCCGCGCAGGCAAAGGCTGGGAGTTCGAGCGCGATCTGCCAGACGATCTCGGCGAGCTGTCGGGACGCACGGTCGGGCTGGTGGGTTTCGGTGCCGTCGCCAGGCGCCTGGTGCCGATGCTGCAGGCGTTCGGCGCGAAACTGGTCTACACCAGCCGTCAGCCGGCAGCGGATTCGCCGATCCCATTTCTGCCGTTCCCGGAAATACTGCCGGTCGCCGACGTGCTGTCCCTGCATTTGCCGCTCACTGCCGAAACGACTGGGATCATCGGCGCCACGGTCTTTGCCGCGATGAAGCGCGGCAGCATCCTGATCAACACTGCGCGGGGTCCGCTCGTCGACGAAGAAGCCTTGCGTGACGCTTTGACGAGCGGGCATCTGCGCGGTGCCGGTCTCGATGTGTTTTCACGCGAACCGGTGAGCCCGGACGACCCGTTGCTCGAGCTGTCCACTCTCGTTGTAACGCCGCATCTCGCCTGGCTCACGACCGAGACGCTCGAGCGCAGCCTGGGAGTGATCGCCGAGAACAGCCGTCGCTTGCGCATCGGTGAAGCGCTCTTGCACCGAGTGGTGTGACTACAAAATCCCGAAGCGTCGCCGGGAAACCGCGGCCGACAGTCGGGGCATCTGACCAAACGGCCGAAACGGCGAACCGCCTGATTGATAACGCGCCCCCTAGCGCGCGGGATCACAGCGCGAACGCAGGCCCGGCTTCCCATGGTCGCGCTTGCCCGCCTGCCGGCTTAAAGTCGGCCTTCTTGAACCAGGCGCGCTCGGATTGCCGCGATCCGAGCCTCGCCCTCGCGGAGCGCATCAGCGCTCGTGTGTACGGAGTAATAGCCGAGGACGAGGTCGTGATCGTGCGGAACGGCTGAGCCGACCATAAATTCCGCATTGGATTGAGCTTCGAACTCGACTGATTCGTCCGACGGTTCGAAGTCCGCCAAGTCGCCGTGCTGAAGCTCGTCGGGGACCGTCACAGCGCCTGCGCCCACGGCGACCCAGAGGACGGTGTGTCCGGTTGGCGGCTGATAGCGCCAGCGCTCCCCTTCCTGCAATCGCACTGCGAGGTAGTTGATTGGCGACGGGGCGTCGATGGCGCTCGTCGCAGACCCATAGCTTCCGAGAAGTACGCTCGCAGGGCCGTGATGTTGAATAGCCTCGGGACCCTGGTAGAGGCTCACAGAGGGGCCGAGTTCGAGCTCGGGCGGCAAGGCGATCCAAAGCTGAAAGCCGCGCGTCCGTGCCGACTCGCCGGCGCCGCCGCCATGCCACACGCCGCCGCCGGCTTGCATCCACTCGACGCCGCCGGCGGCCAGCACGCCCGTTGCGCCGTTCGTGTCCTCATAGCTCACGTTGCCCTCAGCGAGGTAGGTGAGGGTCGCGATGCCCGAATGCGGGTGAAGCGCGAAGCCCTTGGAGGGGCTTCCATTGTTGTCGAAGAGATCGAGGAAAACGAACGGCTTCAGGAGTTGGCCGAAATCGGATGGGCTCATCAGACGGGTGATGTGTCCATCTCGGGAACCACGGGTGCGCCTCACGATCTGACGCACAGGGCTTCGCGTGATCGCAGCAGAAAGGGTCATTCGAGCATCCTTTGGGGTTTTGGCAAAAAACGCAGAAGGACTGGTTCGGTCTCCATCCGGCTTGATTTCCAGCGGGCAAACGCCGTTGGACCGGGTCCTGGCAGAACAAGCTGGGTGTTCACGCCTATCCAGAACACCCGTAAAATGCCGGATATAACGTTCAAGGAATTAGAAATGCCGGATATCGGAACGCCCAGCCTCGACCAGCTCCGGGTATTCCTGACTGTTGTGGAGACCGGCAGTTTCGCCGCGGCAGGCCGTCGGTTGAGCCGCGCCACATCCGCCGTTAGCTACACGATCGCCAATCTCGAGATGCAGCTCGGCATCGCACTGTTCGATCGCGAACGCACGCGAAAGCCGGTTCTCACCGAAGCTGGCGCAGCCATATTGGCAAGAGCTCGCGCGGTGTCAGGAGGGATCGATGACCTGCGCGCCAGCGCGAAGGGACTGCTCAGCGGTCTGGAAGCCGCGGTAACCCTAGTCGTCGATGTGATGTTGCCGACGTCGCGGTTGGTTGATGCCGTGCAGGCGTTCGAAGCGGCGTTCCCTACCGTTACCTTGCGCTTGCACGTCGAGGCGCTCGGCGCAGTTGCCCAACTCGTGCTGGCCGGCATCGCCGGCATTGGCGTCGGCGGTGTGCAGCACACGAGCATGCCGGGGATTGAACAGTGCCAGGTCGGCGATGTCGAACTGATCCCAGTGGCGGCGCCGCAGCATCCGCTGGCGCGCAATCCGCCGAAATTGCCCGGGGAAGCACGCCGGTACAGACAGCTCATCCTGACGGTGCGATCGCCGTTCACCGAAGGTCAAGATGTCGGGGTGTTGGGTGCTGAGACCTGGCGACTGGCCGATCTTGGCGCCAAGCACGCTTTGCTGCTGGCCGGCAGCGGATGGGGCCTTATGCCCGAACCGGTCGTCCGCGACGACCTCACCGCAGCGCGACTGGTCCGGCTCGATCTTCCCGAGGCGCGCGGCGGTTTCTACCCTTTGCAGGCGATCTACCGTCGGGACAACCCGCCGGGTCCTGCCGCGGCATGGATGATCCAGCGCTTTGTCAGCCAAGCAGCGTAACGTGGATCTGAGTAGCCCCTTCGTGGGATTACGATCCGGCGACAGTTAACTTGCCACGGACGCACGACATCGCTGGATGGCGGCTTGTGGCACTGAAGAGGCCTAAAGTCGCGCTGGCAGAGGGTCTGTTTACTGAGGCAGTGCTGAAGCGATGTCGGCACCGTCATCAACCAGCTCACGCTCGAAGGCCAAATCCATGGCGGGGTCGTGCAGGGCATCGGCCAGGCCTTCACCGAGCATCTCGTCTATGACGAGCGATCGGGCCAGCTCCTGTCCGGCTCCTTGATGGACTACGGCCTGCCGCGCGCCGACGAGGTCTCTTCCTTCGAGATGGACGAGAACCCGGTGCCGACCAAGACCAACCCCTTGGGCGTCAAGGGCGCGGGCGAGGCCGGCAATGTCGGGGCGCTCGCCGCCATCATGAACGCCGTCGTCGATGCGCTGGCACCGCTCGGCATCGCCCATATCGACATGCCGGCGACGCCCAAAAAAAGTCTGGCGCGCGATTCGGGCGGCAAGGCCGTCAGATGACCTTTCTTTTCCATGAAATCCTAGATCTGGGCCGGGGCTATAACCGAGCCCCGCGAGGATTTCGTTATTAGGCGCAGACGGGGCCATAACGCCGCTCAATCCAGCAGCCAGGGCGCCGCACAGGCCGGAGCAATCTGAAGTATTTGGTTAATCAGGCCCGCGCCGACCGGGATCCTTTTCCTACACGCCGACCGCCGAGTGGCGCGACCGCGCGCCCATCGACCGGTTCAGTGCCGCGGTCGTCGCATTGGTTTCCACATGGAGTGGTTCTCGGCGGCCTTTGTAAAACAAGCAATTCGTTTTACCCTGAACGGCACCACCGCCGAGTGCGTGGTGGCGCCGCACGAGACGCTCGTCGATGTATTGCGAGACCGTTTCGCGCTCGGCGGGCCGCGCGAAAGCTGCGGCCAGGGGCTGTGCGGCTGCTGCACCGTGCTGGTCGACAGCGCGGCGGTGTCGGGCTGTCTCTACCTCGCCGTGTTCGCCGACGGCGCCGAGCTCGTCACCGTCGAGGGCCTTGCCGATGGCGACACGCTGCACCCGGAGCAGGAAGCCTTCATCGAGGCGGGTGCGTTCCAGTGCGGCTTTTGCACGCCCGGAATTCGTGCTGATGACGACGCAGCTGTTGGCCGCGCATCCCGACCCACGACGACCAGATCCGTCACTACCTGTCGGGCAATCTGTGCCGCTGCGGCGCCTATCCGCAGATCGTCGAAGCGGTGAACTTGGCGGCGCGGAAACTGCGCATCGGCTGACGCCTTTCGTTTTGTCGTCGCGACGAAGGTAGGTTGGAACAGGGGCAGCTGTCGCCTCGCTGTTCAAGGCCGTCTTGATTTGGGGCTCGCCAGGGCTAGTAAGCTGCGAAAGCGGCCATTGGCGCCGAACTTCTCGAACGGCGCCCGTGCGCCGTTTTCCGACATTCCTGCGATCGAACTGGAACCGCGGGTTCGACTGGAAGCGGCCACCCGTGTACCGGCTGCCGATCGCGGTCCGCACGCGGCTGGCAGCAATTTTGGCCTGGTTTGCTATTGCTACATCATTCCTAGCCCATCATGCCCATTGGACCGAGCAACAATTGATCCGCCGTCTTTTTCTGCTCGTCGCTCAATGCCGGATACAGCGGCTCGACCGCCGCCTTGAACTTGCGGAATGCTTCCAGATGCGCCGTCATAGTCTTCTCCCTGGCCGCGAGCTTCTCGGGCAAAGTGCTCGACTGCTGCTCCATCATTGATTGCATGCTAGACATACACTGCATCTGGGCCATGTCCTTTGGCGCAGCGCGGATCGCATCAGCGACGGCGTTCCAAAGCGGCATCTGCGCGTCCGTGATTTTGAGTTCGGTCTTGAGGAAGGCGATGCGGCCCTCGACGTGACCGGCCATACCTTGGCCCATCATCATCTGCATCATGCCCATCATGGGCGTTCCGCCCGTCTGCTGTCCGCCCATCATCGGCATAGCCCTGGAGGCTCCTGGCCCCATCGGCATCCCCTGCGCTGGCTGGGTCGGGGTGCCCTTTGCAGCGGGTGGCGGCGTGCTGGTCTGTGCGAGCACGCCGGTGGCGGACCCCGCGAAAATCGCCGCGATCAGAGGGCTTTCCGGGAAGACATAGCACACTCTCCTTTCCGATAAAGCGATGCGCGCCTCGTACTGCGCGCGCGCCACATCGACCGGCAGGGTATGCGTGGCGGGCACGCCGGTGCCCTTGTCCAGCAGGGCCTGGATCTGCGGATCGACAGGCATCGCTTGTCGCTGTCGCGACCGAGGCTACTGCGCTGCGCTCGCCAAGGGAGCCGCGCGGGCCGGCAGAAAGCGGTCGAGCACTTACCCTGGGCCTTGCTCAAGCCGCTCGTAGTTTTTGCCGTCGAAAACCCGAGTGCCGTTGACGAACACGCCGTGCACGCCTATCGGGTCCCGGATCGTGCGCGTGCCGCCGCCAGGCAGGTCATTGAGCCGCCGCAGCGCCGAGATGCCAACCGTGGCGGGATCGAACAGCAACAGATCGGCATGCGCGCCGATCGCGATGCGGCCGCGATCCGCGATGCCGTAAAGCCCGGCCTGATGGCTCGTCAGACGGCGCACGCCTTCCGAGAGGTCGAACGTGCCGCGTTCGCGCACCCAATGGCCAAGGAGATAAAGCCCGAAGCCCGCATCGCATAGATAGACCAGATGCGCGCCAGCATCGGAAAGCGCGATGACCCCGGCCTTGTGCTTGACCAGCGGCTCGACCCCCTCGTCGACGGCGTTGAAGAAGCGGCCAATCAGGCCGGTGTCGAGGTTCTCGTCGAGCCCGAGGTCGAGCAGGACGTCGAGCGGGTCGCGACCAGCTTCACGCGAGATCTCGGCGATGGTGCGGTTGGCGAGATCGGCATTCTCGGGTTTCACCGGCGCGGCAATAATGACGCGCTGCCAGTTCCCTTGGAACACGGTGCCCGGCTTGGGGTTTCGCAGGTCAGCGCGGAACCGCTCGCGGAAGCTCGGGTCACGGAACACCGTCTTCAGCTGCTCGCGGTCGTAGGCCTTGATCGGGTCGAACGCCGGATGGCTATAGAACGGGTAGGCGCTCGCCAGTGTGAAATCGAACGACAGCGGCTGACAGGTGATCTGGATATAGAGCTCGTTGCCGCGCGCCTGGGCGGCGGCGCAGGAGTTGAACACGCCGAGTGCACGCCTTGGATACTGCTCGTTATAGAGCGCGACCGCGGTGCTCATGAAAATGCGGCGCCCGTGCCGGGCGGCGATCTCCTCCATCGTGTCGGGCATGATTTGGCCGGAAGAAATCTCCACCACACCGCGCCCTGGCCCACCCATTGCCCCGACCAGGGCGTCGAATTCCGAGATGTCGCTGATCGTGGAGGGCATTGGCACGCCACCCCAACCCGAGTGGTTCAACGAGTACGAAGCGCCCATTCCGATCGCGCCCTCGTTCATCGCCTCGGCGACGAGCCGCCTCATTTCGAGGATACCCGCAGCTGGGACGTCGAGCTGGAAAACGGTAGGCACTACAGCGCGCGCTTCCTGATCACCGCCGTCGGCGTGCTTTCCGCGGCAACGATGCCGACCATCCCAGGTGTGGAGACGTTCCAAGGCCAGTCCTGCCACACCCATTACTGGCCCAAAGAACCGGTTCGCTTCGAGGGCAAGCGGGTCGCGGTGATTGGGACCGGTGCGACCGGCGTGCAGACCATTACGGAAGTGGCCAAGACGGTCGGTCATCTGACCGTGTTCCAACGCACCCCCCAATGGTGCGCGCCGTTGCACAACGGCAAGATCGGTAAGGAAGAGATGAGCCGGATCCGGGCCAACTATTCCGATATCTTCGCGCGCTGCCAGGAGACCTACGGCTGTTTTATCCATGCGACCGATCCGCGCGCCGCCCTGGAGGTAACACGAGAGGAACGTGAGGCTTTCTGGGAGAAGCTTTACGGCGAGCCAGGCTTCGGCATCTGGATGGGCAATTTCCGAGACATCCTGGTGGACCGTGAGGCCAACGCACTGATCTCGGATTTCGTCGCTCGCAAGATCCGCCAGCGCGTCAAGGATCCGGCGGTCGCCGAAAAATTGATCCCGAAGAACCACGGCTTCGGTACCCGCCGCGTGCCGCTCGAGAGCGGCTATTTCGAGGTCTACAACCAGCCCAACGTCAAATTGGTGGACATCAACGAGACGCCGATCGAGCGCATCACCCCGGCCGGCATCAAGACCAGCGACGCCGAGTACGAGTTCGACATCATCATCTACGCGACCGGTTTCGACGCGATCACCGGCGCCTTCGACCGCATCGACATCCGCGGGGTCGACGGCGTGTCACTGCGGGACAAATGGAAGGACGGGCCGCAGACCTTCCTCGGCATCCTGGTGGATGAGCTTCCCCAATATGCTGATGGTGATGGGCCCGCATGCCGGGCTCGGCAATTTTCCGCGCGCCGTCGAATACAGCGCCGATTGGGTGACAAGGCTGATCCGCTTCGCGCGCGACCGCGATCTGACCCGCGTCGAGGCCACCGCGGCGGGTGCGGTTGCCTGGACCGACCACGTCATTGCGGCGAGCGAGGGGTTGCTGTTCACCGAGGTCGACTCGTGGATGACCGGCATCAACCGCAATGTCGAAGGGAAACAGGTTCGCCGGATCATGCGTTACAGCGGTGGCCACCCCAAGTTCCGCGAGCGTTGCGAAGCCGTCGTGGCGGACGGATATCGCGACCTGGCATTGGCCTAACGCGACAACGGCGCAGAACGAACGAAGGAGCGCTCCATGGATGTCGGCATGATGATGGTGTTCGCCAGCTACGGCTGGGATGATTGCTCCGACGCGCGCGTGTGGGAGGAGGAAATCCGGCTGGCCCGGCTTGCCGCCGACCTCGGCTTCGACTGCCTGTGGTCGGCCGAGCATCACTTTAACGACTACTCGTTCGTGCCCGACAACCTTCAGCTGATGACATATCTGACCGCGCTCTGCCCCAACATCGATCTCGGCACTGCAGCGGTCATCCTGCCCTGGCACGACCCGCTGCGTGTCGCTGAACAGGCGGCGGTGCTCGATATGCTGAGCAAGGGCCGGCTTCGCCTCGGTCTCGGACGCGGCCTGGCGCGGCGGGAGTTCGCCGCTTTCCGCCTGAGCATGGATGAGTCGCGGGAGCGCTTCGACGAGGCGGCTCCGATGATCGTCAATGCGTTGAAGACCGGGTTTATCGAGGGCGACGGCAAATTCTACAAGCAGCCGCGCATCGAGATCCGGCCGCGGCCGCAATATTCCTTCGACGGACGCATCTACGCCGTGGCGTCGAGCGAGGACTTCGATCGAGTCCGCCGCCAAGCTCGGTGCCCATATCGTCATGTTCGCCGACCGTCCGTGGGAAATGCGGCTGCCGGCGATCGAGCGCGGCCGCGAGCTGCACCGCAAATATCACGGCACCGAGCCGCCCCAGGTCATGCTGACCGAGTTCTGCGTGTGCGGCACCAACCTCGCCGAAACCGAAGAAGAAGCGCGCAAATACCAGGGCAAATTCGTCGAGAGCAATTTTTACCACTACGAATTCTTGGGCGAGCACTTCAAGACCGTGAAGGGTTACGACGCCTATCAGCAGAAGGCCGAGATCGCCCGCAAGGGCGGTCTCGAAGGTGCGGTCGCCGGCTTCATGCGGGCCGCGAGCTGGGGAACGCCCGACAAGATCCTGCGCGGGCTCGAAGAGCGTCGGAAGATCATCGGCGACTTCGAGCTCAACGTCGCCTTCCGCTTCGGCGGCACGCCTTACGAGGTCGCGGAGCGTGGCCTGAGGCTCTTTGCCAAGGAGGTGCTTCCGGTGCTCAAGTCACAATCCTCGAGCAAAGTTCGCGAGGCGGCCGAGTGAAGCGTTCCGTCGTAAAGAGCGGCGGCGCACCTCCATAACCTCCAACATCGGCAGGAGATCCGAAATGCCGGCACGCACCTCAGAACCCGCAAAATTTGATGCGATCGTCGTCGGCGCCGGAGTCGGCGGTCTCTACGCGATCTATCGCCTGCGTAAACTCGGCCTCAAAGTGCGTGCCTTCGAGGCCGGTGGCGGGGTTGGCGGCACCTGGTACTGGAACCGCTACCCAGGGTGTCGCTGCGACGTCGAAAGCATGGAGTACTCGTATTCCTTCTCGGACGAGCTGCAGCAGGAATGGCATTGGCCCGAGCGCTACGGCACGCAACCTGAGATCCTGCGTTACATCAACCATGTGGCTGACCGCTTCGACCTCAGGCGCGACATCGAGTTCAACACCCGGGTCAAAGAGGCGGTCTTCGACAGCAAGACAAACACATGGACGGTCAGGACTGACAAAGGTAACGTCGCGACCGCGCGCTTCTGTATCATGGCGACGGGCAATCTCTCGACACCTCGGACGCCGAGCCTCCCTGGTTTGGAGAGCTTCAAGGGAGAGTGGTATCACACCGGGTTATGGCCCCATGAAGGGGTCGATTTCACCGGATTGCGCGTAGGCGTGATTGGAACCGGCTCGTCGGGCGTCCAGTCGATACCCATCATCGCAAAGCAGGCGAAGCATCTTTACGTCTTTCAGCGGACAGCCAATTTCAGCCTGCCCGCACGCAATGCGCCAATGGATCCCGATAAAGAGAGCGCTCACAAAGCGCAGTATCCCGAGCGCCGCCGCGCCGCCTTCGATACGCCATTCGGGATCGCCGGGTATCCGGCGCCTGTAAAGTCCGCGCTCGATGCAACCGAAGAGGAGCGGCTACGCGCCTACGAGGCAAAATGGGCCGAGGGCGGCAGCATCAGCTTCCTGTATTCGTTTACGGATCTGTTGATCAACAAGGAGTCCAACGAAACGGCGTCAGAGTTCGTGCGCCGGAAGATCCGCGCCACGGTCAAGGATCCCAAGACGGCGGAGCTGCTGTGCCCCAATGATCATCCAATCGGCACCAAGCGGCTCATTCTCGATACCGACTACTATGAGACGTACAATCGCGACAACGTCACATTGGTAGACATCAGAAGCAAGCCGATCAAAGAAATCACGCCCACCGGGTTGCGTACGGCCGATGCCGACTACGCGCTCGATGCGATCGTTTTTGCAACGGGCTTTGATGCCATGACGGGGGCAATGAAAGAGATCGACATTCACACTGACGCAGGAATGTCGGTTCGAGAGAAGTGGGAACACGGTCCGCGTACCTACCTCGGGATCATGATCGCCGGGTTCCCAAATCTCTTTATGATCACCGGCCCGCAGAGCCCAGGCGTCAAAAGTCAGATGATATTGGCTTGCGAGCAGCACGTCGATTGGATCGCGGATTGCGTGCAGTACTTGCGCGACCATGGGTTCTCGCGCATCGAGGCGGAGGAGGATGCCGAGGACGCTTGGGTGCGGCACAACAACGAGGTCGCGGATCGTACCCTCTATCCGTTGGCGAACTCATGGTATGTCGGCGCCAACATTCCGGGGAAACCCCGTGTGTTCATGCCGTATGTCGGCGGCGTCACCGCATACAAGAAGAAATGTGATGAGATCGCGGCCAGGGGCTACGAAGGCTTTCGTTTGGGTGTTTGCCTTGAAGACCAGCGGTTTGCGGCAGATTGATGGACCGATGACGTTCGGCTCGCGGCGTTATGCCGGCAGCGCCATGCGCATGTGCAGCGACGCGCCGGCCGAGGCGATGGGCCGTTTCGATGATCGAGCGGATTTCGTCGTCGGTGAATTGGCTCGGGCGGCTAATCGGCTGCTTTTACTCGGACACTCGGTTTACGTCGCAGGTGAAAGCCGATCGGAAAGAAGTCAGGTTCACAATAGAACTCCATGCCGGGGGACATGGATTCGAACCTTCGGTTCCGCGCGAGATCGGACTACGGTCGGGGTCTGTAAAATCGGCGCCAAACCGGGACCCCGCTGAAACTGGTCTTACGACTTGACCCGCGATGGCGCGGCCGCCGCAAAACGATATCGACGCGGACGATAGTCAGGTCACCGGGGATGAGATCATGGCGACACGGCTACAGCGGTCGGAGCTGTCGATGAGAGCTGTCGGCTGAACAGGGGTAACCTCAATATCTTGAGCGAGGCGCGGATACATGCGCCGGAGCTGATCAGCTACCAAGTCAGCGGCGACCCGACCTGAGAAGAGCTTTGCCCGTCTTTGGTCAGTAGAGAAGTTCGACGCTGATGCGTCATACCATCCGATGATTGTTTTGTCGAACCTGTTCCGGAGGGCGATGCAATACATGCTTTGGGTCTTCACGGCTGCGATTTTTCAATCTTTGGTGTGGCGGGCAGGCTCAGAATGTGCCTGACCAAGCCGGATTATTCGTGATATTCTTACACAGTAAGTCTCAATATTGGGTCGCTGCATATGCTGTCACGAAGCGAAAGCTCTGCCATTTTCGACTCTCTGTCTAACCGGCCGGTCCGCTGATGGCGATCTCCTGGCGTGCAACGATATCGGCAGAGAAGGTGACAGCATGCTTTCGCTGACGTTAATTTTTAGTAACCTCCATTGACGGCCCGGGAGCGGATCTACCGGGCGAACTGTCTGCAGCTTTTTGGGTTGCATACGAGCCCAGGGGACGGCGGCAGCAGCCAAGCGACCCACCGAGCCCGGCGGGTGTCGAGGAACCGAAAGTTTGTTGACTCTCCGCTGGAGGGAGATGGATTCGAACCCTCGGTCCCGGAATCACGGTCGATACAGTGTTCTTGGGATTGCTCGGCATTCTGCCCTCCGCCGCGGGAATCAGAGCGCTTGGTGGGCTCAGCATCGACTTCGGGTCGACGCCGGCCCGCCGGAAAACTTCCGCGGCTACAGCCCCTTTTCGACCATATCCAGCAAGCGTTGCCCGATGACATCCCTTTCCGCGGAAGTGAGCCTGCGAAGCGGCCCCTCTGTGAACAGCATGGCCAGCCCGCGCACCGCGGACCACGCCAAGTATTCCGAACCTGGGCGACGCTCGGGCGGCAGCACGCCGGCTTCGACGAGCCTGTCGAGCGCTGCGCCCAGCAGTTGAAAGGGATTGAGGCCGCTATTCCCGGCCTTAGCCGGAACGGGAGCACCGCGTGTTTCGTCGGGGATCGCGAAGGCGGTCTGGAACAATCCCGTTTCTTCCTGTGCAAACCGCAGGTAAGCGGTGCCAATCGCTCGCAGGCTCGCACGAGCGAAGTCGGCGGGACTGTTTCCGTGGGGCAACTTCGCCAGCTCGGCCTCCATCGCGACGGCCAACGCCGACAAGGCGGCCGAGCGGACCGCTTGCAGGAGCTCCCAACGGCTGGCGAAATGCCTATACGCGGCATTGGGGACCACGCCCGCGCGCCTGGTGGCTTCGCGCAGTACGACCGCGTCGGGCCCGCCGGCGCGCGCCAGTTGGATCCCCGCTTCGAGCAGCGCGCGTCGGAGGTCGCCGTGGCGATACGTGCTGCGTTCCGCGGGACTCGTTGTTGTGTCGGTCACGATTTTATATGTGGACACCGTCCATTTCGCTTGTTATAGCATTGTGGACGGCGTACACAAAGCCGTTTACCGCAATCTGAGGAGGAGAAGCGATGCAAGTCCAACCCTACCCATTCTTCAACGGCCGCTGCGAGGAGGCGGCCGATTTCTACCGCCGCACTATCGGCGCCGAGGAGTGCCGACGGCTGCGCATGGTTCGGCCGTGCAATTCACCCTGCTTGCCGCGTCGGGCATGATCGGCAACCAGCGCCTCGAGCATTCCGGCGAGCCGCGAGGAAAGTCCTTCGGATCCGACACTTTGGGCGGTAATGCGGGCGCCCTCGCACAGCAGGAACACTTCGTCGGCGAGACGCTCGGGATCGGCTAGCTTGGCATCGCAGCACAGGCGAATAAGCCGCTCGCGAAGCGCGGTTTTATACTCGCGGATGACACGCCGCGCCGGATGATCCCAATCCGGCAGCTCGACCGCAGCGTTGGCGAGTGCACAGCCGCGCTCGGCCTCGTTCTCCTTGAAGTCAGCGACATGGTGCAGCCAGGCCAGCAGCTGGCCTTCGGGATCGCCCGCGTGGGCGGCGGCGAGCGCATCCCACGCAGCGTCGAACTCCTGCGTGAGCTCGCTGAGACACGCAGCGACCAGCACATCCTTCGAGGCGAAGTGGCGATAGAGCGTCATCTTGTTGGTGCCGGCCGCCTCGGCGATCGCGTCGACCCCGACGGCATGGATGCCGCGGCGATAGAACAGCTCGCGAGCGGCCGCGAGGATGCGCTCGCGCGGGGGCGGGCTGCCGCCCTGCCGATCGGTGGCTGGCCTAGCGGTTGACAAGATAGTGGCCACTTCTTCCCTTGACCCTTGATATGTTACTGAGCGGTCAGTATATTAGGTGTTACCGTTCAGTTCCGTTTAATGTAGCACCTGCGCTAGCCGATTTCCACCCCTGTCCCGAGGGGCACCGCGATGGATAACCGCGAGCTGACGCTGAGCGATCTTCTGGCCGATCCGATGATCCGGGCCGTGATGGCGGCCGATCAGGTCGATCCGGCTGCACTGGAAGCGGCCTTGTCTCGACTGCCCCGAAGGCTTGACCCCGCCTGGCCGGCAGCGGAGGGCGGTTGCGGCGGCACTGTGTCCTGCGCACGAGCGGAAGCGCCTTTCGCGGATTCTTGACGCCCCGTCAAATGAACGCCTGCCGACCAGATGCGACAAAGTGCGTGGGCAACAACGATTGTCACAAAGAGGAGGACCAAGCCGTGAGGAAGCTGATCGTATCGAAAGCGTCGGTGTGGAAAGTGATGGCTCTCGGCGCCGGGATCGGCCTCGCCATGCTTTCCTACCCGGTGCATGCCGCGCCTGCGAGCGGCGGCGACACCGTACAGGGTCTCTACGCGGCGCTGCTCACCACGATGAAGAATGGCCGGATCCTCGGGCAAAGCGGGCGTTTTGCGCAGCTCGAGCCGGTCATTCGGCGGACCTTCGACATCCCCGCGATGGCGCGGCTATCGGTCGGCCCGTCCTGGGCCTCTCTAACCGAGGCGCAGCGCCAACAGGTGACCGAGAGCTTCGCCCGCTACATCTCGGCGATCTATGCGGACCGCTTCGACAGCTATTCCGGACAGAAATTGCAGGTGACCGGCGAGCAGCCTGCCCCTGCCGGGGTCAGGGTGAAGAGCCAAATCGTCAAGGCCAATGGCGAGCCAGTCAAGATCGACTACATGATGCGGCGCAACGGCGAGAGCTGGCTGATTTCCGACATCTATCTCGACGGCGCGATTAGCGAGGTGGCGACCCGCCGTTCGGAGTTCGCCGCCATCTTGAAGAACGCGGGCATCGACGGGCTGATCGCCGCGCTCAACCGTAAGGCGGACATCCTGACCGCGACTACGGCAAAGGCGTCGTAGCTGCTCTCCTCGAGCCGGTCGACGCCCGATTATCCAGCGTCCGGTTTCCGACACTTTGGCGGAGGCGGCCCATGTGTCGGGTGCCATCCGCGCTGGCCGCTTGCGCGGCGACGGGGTAAACATCGATACTAATCGGAAGCACCTGCGCTCGCACTGTACGCCCAAAGGCCTGCCAAACACCGCGCCCAAGCCCAGCGCATTAAATAATCGCGAAAGCCATCGAGGTCCTGTTGCGTCTGGAAGCCGACCAGATCGTAAGCACACAGCGATCTGACGAGCGCGAGGAGTCCGCCGCCGAGGGACTGATGTTTCTCTCCGCTGGAGGGCTAGCTTAGCTAGAGGGAGCGAGATTCGAAACCTCGGTCCCCCGTGAGAGGGACAACGCATTTCGAGACGATGTTCACTCGCTGCAATTGGTCAGGTCTTGCGGATTGATGCGCCGCGGCGCCCCGGTTGCCTGGACCGAGATCGCAACAGTGCCGATAGAGCCGCCGCGGCGAGGTTGAAGAAGCGCCAGACGGCGCAGCGCATTCCCCTGAGGCTGATCTCCGCCTTTATCTCTTTTCCTTCGCATTCCGGCTTCTTGCCAACTGCGTTACGTTACCCACGGCTCGGTACGCGCGGGGGGCCCACCCCACGGTCGGCAGAACTGGGTGCTATATTTGGAGGCCGGTCACACGGCCGCTGGTAGGGGTGGCCTCTCAACCGGCGGCGGCGGGATCGGCCTGGGCGGCTCCTCCATCGGAGGACGCCGTTGCGGTTCATAGCGGATCGGCGGGTTACCTATCGGCTTCGGCTTGCCAGGCTGTCCTCCCATTTGGCGAACTCCATGTTTGACGACGCCATAGAATGTTGACCCCTGGGTGCCGCCTGGGCCTCGACCCAAGGCCATCGGCGGGGTCACTTCACTGTGCGAAGCTCACTTCGCGCTCGGACCAAAAGGCCCATCTAAATCTCGGACTTTGCGCTCGGTTGCCGATGCCAAGCGCCGGCAACTCGGAACTCGTCGGGGGCGTCATGTATCAAACATCCCCTGACTAGTTGACAACATTTTTGATTCGGGATCAGGTCGAAGCTGGAACATGCGAACTTCTGCGATCGGCACCGAAGACACCCACTGCCGCTCGACACCCCGCGACCAGCCGTTTTCGCACGGCCTGGACCCAAAGCGGTCGCTCGACTACTCGTCTGACGTTATGGGGCGCTATGCATTGCTGCTCGCTTGTGAACGCGCTAGCCAACAGTGGCTGTCTTCGGCATCTCTGCACTTTGGTCGGCGACATGGGGGATGGCTGGAGCCTTAGCGGCATTGTGGGGTGCCCGTAAGCATGTACGACCGCGGTGAAGTCGCCTGCCACCTTTGTTTCAATGACGAGGTGCTGCGCGACTGGATCAAAGAAGAGTCCTTCGGACGCGCAAAGTGCCCCTGGTGCGGACGGCGCGGGCATCTGATTTATTTAACCCAATTGTCTGAGCCCTTTCGTAAGGTGGTCGAGGAGCTTTATACCGAAGCAAGCGGCCCGGAAGCCTTCCACCGTGGCGACCGGATTGCCGACCTGTTGGATTACGACTGGGGAATATTCTCTGAGGAACTCGTCGATGACCGTCAGGAATTAGTTGTCGCCATTCTCACGGCGGACCTGCGCGAGAAGGAGTTGTCCGACTATCCGGATTATGAATCTCTTTTTTACGGGCGGGAGCTATCACTCGAGGAAGCATGGGATGAAAAAGCTTCCGCAGTTCTGACGGGTGCGATGCCCAAACCTCCTAATCGGAAAATGACGGGCGAGCAAAGAGAATTATTCGGTCCATTTGAGATTGTATTTGAGGATTTGGCAGTCTCCTTTGACACAGAACATGAAGGAAGTCTGTTTCGCGCTCGCAGATACGATGACCGAGAGCATAAGGAGAAATATACTGCCGAAGAAGTTGGCGCGCCGCCTCGTGAAAAGGTCAAGGCGGGGCGTGCAAATCAAGCGCACCAGCCCATACTCTACCTCGCCAACAATCGATCCACGGCGCTCGCTGAAGTGAGATCTTGGAAGGGAGCGGCGGTTGCGATTGCAGAGGTGAAAGTGAAGCAGCGTTTATCGTTGGTCGACCTTTCACAGGTACGGCCGGTTAAAAGCCCGTTTTTTGAGGATTTATTCGGCCTCTCGCGGTCCCACGCGAGATTATGGCCGCGGCCGCCGCCAGACTGCTGTGCGCACCCTTCCAGACCGCCCTTGTTCTGTTACGACCCGTGTCGGCAGCAATCCGACACCGAGGTGAACGCCCAAACGAGTCGTCGGAATAAGACGTCGTTAGCCGCCGGCGTGCTGTGCGTCGCCGGCGGACGGTCAAGCGCGTTTGCCGCGAAATCCCGGACCTTGCCGCAACGGATGAGTTGCTGCGGCAGATTATGATCTTGTCTCGTCGGCGCGGCCGGCAGTGCTGCGGCTGCAGGCGCCTGTGCGACACTGACCGGGGCGACAAAGCGATAACCCTGGCCCGCAGACGTCGCGATGTATCGCCTGCCGCCGCGTCCATTAAAGCGGCGCTGGCGTTGGTGAAATTTCCGACCTCATCGATGGGATTCGTCCCAAAAGTCAGTTCGCACCGGACTCCCCGCTGGAGGAAGGTGAATTCGAACCCTCGGTCCCCCGTGAAGAAAAAGCCCATTTAGGCTATATGCGGAAAAAGGTCGAGGCCGTCGACATCGGCGATCCGACCGGCGCCATTGACGACGCGATCAGCCTCGACCACCCGTTCGCTGCTGCCCTCGCTGTAGACAACGCGGAGCCGGTCGCCGGTCCGCTCAATGCGCTGGACTTCGCAGCCGCGGGAGCATCTCGAGGATTGTGACCCGAGCGCCCGCCCGCGCGTAAACGTGGCTGAATTCGAGCGCGATCACGCCACCACCGACAAACACGACAGTTCCGGGCAGAGCGCTCTCGTTCAACCGGAACCGGCACCATGCCCAGCCAACAGCTTATCCGTCGCTCAAGTCAGTCTCGAAATCCCGGCCCCGGTGTTGCGAAATTGTAGGATTTTTGCGCGCCGGAAGGGGCCACTCTTAGCCCGAACTTTGACCATTTTTTGAATTAAGCCACGGAAAAGGCCCGACATTGCTCGTTTGTGAGGTCATGTAAACTCGCTGATTTAGGTTGACATCTCTAGCGATAGTGATCTATCGGTGCATGTATGTGGCCGTTGTCCCAAACCGAGGCTCGCCGCCGGCCATCCTGCTGCGGGAAAGTTACCGCGAAGCCGGCAAGACCAAAAACCGGACCCTCGCCAACCTGTCGCGCTGGCCCGCCGAGCGCATTGAGCAACTGCGCGCCGTGTTGCGCGGCGCCAAACTGCTGCCCGCCGCCGAAGCGGTGGAAATCGTCCGCGCGTTGCCGCACGGCCACGTGCTCGCCGCGCTCGGCACTGCGCGCCACATTGCGCTCGACACTGTGCTGCCGCGCCGCGCGCCGCAACGCCGCCGCGATCTGGCGCTGGCCCTGATTGTTGCCCGCCTGCTCGAGCCGGCGGCCAAACTGGCGACCGCGCGGATGCTGGATCCTGCCACCGCCAGCCATTCGCTGGGCGAGATGCTGGGCCTGGGCAAAGTCGCTGCCAAGGAGGTCTATGCTGCACTCGACTGGCTGGGCCGCGAGCAACCCTTTATCGAAGCCACGCTGGCCCGACGCCACCTCAAGGAGGGCGCACTGCTGCTCTACGACGTCACCTCCACTTACCTTGAAGGCCGCTGCTGCGAACTGGCGCAGCATGGCTACAGCCGCGACCACCGCGGCGACCGGCCACAGATCGTCATCGGCCTGATGTGCGCGGCCGACGGCTGCCCGGTCGCGGTCGAGGTATTTGAAGGCAACACCGCCGACCCCGTGACACTGGCAGCGCAGATCGACAAGCTGAGGCAGCGCTTCAAGCTGCAGCGCGTGGTGATGGTCGGCGACCGCGGCGTGCTGACTAGCGCGCGCATCGAACAGACGCTGCGCCCGGCCGGTCTGGATTGGATCACCGCGCTGCGGGCGCCGGCGATCAAGCAGCTCGCCGCAGCGGGCGGGCCGCTGCAGCCCTCGCTGTTTGATGACCGCGACATGGCCGAGATCACCAGCCCCGACTATCCAGGCGAACGCCTGGTGGTGTGCAAGAACCCGTTACTGGCCGAAGAGCGGGCCCGCAAACGCACGGAGCTGTTGGCCGCCACCGAGAAGGATCTCGCGCGCATTGCAGCCCGCGTGCAGCGGGCGCGCAGTCCGCTGCACGGCGCCGCGGCGATCGGCCAGGCGGTCGGCGCGGTGCTGGGACGGCGCCATATGGCCAAGCATTTCCACATCGGCATCACCGACGATACCTTCAGCTTCGCCCAAGACCCCCTCAGCATCGCCGCCGAGGCCGCGCTCGACGGCATCTATGTGGTTCGCACCAATCTGCCCGCCGAACACTCCGATGCCGCCGCAACAGTGCGCGCCTACAAAAGTCTCAGCGGCGTTGAGCACGCCTTCCGCTCGCTGAAGACCGTCGATCTCGAGCTGCGTCCGGTGTTCCATTGGACCGCGCCGCGGGTGCGCGCGCACGTCTTGCTCTGCATGCTGGCCTATTATCTGCAATGGCACATGCGCCGGCGCCTCGCCCCGATGCTGTTCGACGAGCCCGATCCGGCCGCCCGCGAAGCGCACCGCACCTCACCGGTGGCCAAGGCCGAGCCCTCACCGGCAGCGCAACGCAAGGCCGCGCGCAAACGCACCGACCCAGTAAATGGCGAACCGCTGCCGGTGCATAGCTTCCACACCCTGCTCGGCGATCTCGCCACGCTCACCCGCAATGTCCTCCGCCTCGGACGCGATCGCCTCACCACCGTCCTCGCCACCCCCACTCCCACCCAGCGCCGCGCCCTCGATCTGCTCGGCCTCACCCCCACCGCGTAGACAGACCGGCACCAGCCGCTTCGAATTATATCAATAGCTTGCGCTCAAAAGAGGGCAAAGTTCGGCTTAGCGGTCGTTCAGCGCCGAGCACCGTAGACGGCGATTTGACCGGGCGGGGTAGCACCCATCCAGTCGACCGACGCGCCGTGCGGATCGGTCCAAGCCACTGGAACGCCGTTCACGGACAGCAAGAAGCTGCCTTTCGGTCCCTCCCGGCCAGCCTGCTCGGCGATGTTTGGAAACACCCGCGGCGGTTCGTTCGCGATCCAAAAATCGGAGAGCAAGCCGACCGATTGCGCGAACTCCTCTCGTTCCGTCGCTGCGGAAATGTAGGTCAGCACCGCTGTATGGAAGATGACGAGTGTTGCGTTCTTCGGCGCTTCTTGGGCGAGCGCGGCGAGGTCTGTGCGGAGGTCGCCTTTGACGAGCCGCGGCTTCTGTTGGACTGCAATCTTGATCGCCGCGCGCAGTCTTGCCAGCCGATCCGTCTGCTCGGGCCACACCAGCGCTTCCAGCCAGGCCACCTCGAGGGTTTGACAGGTCGACGGGCTTGAGATCGAGCCCCGCCCTCCAAATGACGCGCGGCGGCCTTGCCGGGACCGGCGTTGCGGCATTGACCGCGCAGGGAAAGGCGAGCGGCTTCAATCGCTCAGTCCGAGGCTCCAGAATAGGCCCGCCATACTCGTAGGCGTAGAGGTCGGGGAGCAGGCAAAGACCGGCGGAGGCGCTGACTTCGAGCAAGGCCAATGGCTCGGGGAGCCCAGCGAGAACCGGCAATAGGGCTGCGCATCGCCCCGGCTCGTTTGTCTAGGTCGAACACGCCAGCATCGCGGCTCGCAGGGCGTCCTTCTCGTGCAATACGCAGCTCCGGAACTGACCCCAGCCGGCGGGCGTCCCGAAGAGGTATCGAACGGCGGAAAGAAACAGGTTCGGCTGCCGCTTCTCGCGCGGCAGTGTGAGCAAAAGCCCGATCACCTCGGGATCGGAAGCGACGCCACGCGAAAGTTCATCGTAAAGCGGCGACCGATCACGGACCTCGTCCTCGGCAAACCGGAGATACACGGTCGACACTCTTGCGCCGTCTTGCTGTTCCATGGGCCCTGACCATGCGGGGTGCGCACAGGGACTCTTCCTGTCGGGAGCTTGGCTCGCGACACCCTACCCATAGCAGCACTCCCGTCGGCGGACTTGGTGGCCCACAGTGGGCCGGTCGCGAGGGGCAGCTTTGTACAGACCTTGGTGCTGACCCGACATCGCGACGGGCTGGACCGAGTGTGCGCCGCTGCTGGTGCGCGAACAGCGACTGCTGACGGAGGTACTCGGCGAAATGTTCTGCGAGAGCGACTAACTCGTCACGAGGGCGGATCGAGTGCCGCAAGGCGATCCTCCGGGTCCGCGTGGACGCGTGTCTCTGGTTACTTGCTCCCGAGCGGCAGCACGGTCCAGCGTGCCGGGTCGAACGAAAGTCAGGTTCGCACCAGGCCCCCCCGCTGGAGCGAGCGGGATTCGAACCCCCTTGGTCCCCGGGGATGGCGACGATGATTTTCGCTGCTGCTCTCTGGCCCGCTTCCTTCCGGAGAAGCCACGGTCTGAATGCCTCTCGCTTTGCCCCACAATCTGGCTTACGACGTAGTAAGAAGTCATCCCGGTCGACGGCGGCAGCCTGTTGTAACAGCCCTGAAGCGAGTGGAGGAGACGATGAGCGAACAGCAGCGCGTGGCGATTGTGACGGGTGCCGCCGGCGGCATTGGCCGGGAGCTTGTGCTGGGCCTGCTCGGCAAGGGGCTCAAGCTCGCAGCGGTCGACCGCGCCGCCCAGGGCCTCGCCGAACTCGCCCAGGCGGCACAGGAGCGGCAGCACGGCTCCAATCTGATGACGATCGAGGCCGACCTCGCCCGCGATGAGTCGATCGATGAGATCGTCGACAAGACGCGCAGCCGTTTCGGGGTGATCGACATCCTGGTCAACAATGCCGGGGTCGGCCAAGCGACGATCCGTAGCGACAACCGGCAACACCCGATCAAGTTCTGGGAGGTGACCCCCGAGCTGTGGAAGCTCTTTGTCGCCGTCCACAACAACGCGCCGATGGCGCTGTCGCGGGCCGTCGTCCACGACATGATGCGCCAGAAATGGGGCCGCATCGTCAAATCACGACAAGCCTCGGCACGATGATCCGCGAGGGCTCGCCGACCTACGGCCCGTCGAAGGCGGCATTGGAGGCCTTCTCGGCGATCATGGCAAAGGACCTGGCCGGCACCGGCGTCACCGTCAATGTGCTGGTGCCGGGCGGGGTCACCAATACCGGCATGGTGCCGCTCGAGGCCGGCTACGACCGCGCTGAGATGATCCAGCCTGCGGTGATGGCTCCGCCGCTCAACTGGCTGGTGTCGGATGCCGCAACCGGCGTGACGGGGCGACGCTTTCTGGCAGTGCATTGGGATTCGAGCCTGCCGCCCGAAGAAGCCGCCGCAAAAGCGGGCGCCCCGGTCGCCTGGACCGATATCGCGACAATGCCGATCGAGCCGCCGCGGCGAAGCTAGCAACCTGCGGCAGCGAAGACGTCGTCTATCCACACTGCAAGGAAACACGAGATGCCCGATACGCCGACCTTTGGCCGTTACGCCGAGATCCCCTATGACCAGATGACGCCCGAGCAGCAGGAGGGCTATCGCGTTTTGAAAGAAGTCCGCGGTCAGGTCGGCGGGCCGAGCAAGATCTGGGTGCATAACCCAAAGCTGGCGAAGGCCGCGGCGCCGCTTGGCGCCCATTTCCATCCCGGCCATTACTCGCTGACCGAACGGGAGCGGGAGATCGCCGTCTGCATCATCAACAGCAAATGGCATTCGGCTTACCCGACCAGCGCGCATGAACGGCGCGGCAAGGAGGTCGGGCTGCCGGCCGACAAGGTCGAGGCGTTGTTGTCGGGCCTGCCGACGTCATTTTCTGACGAGCGCGAACAGGTCGTCTACGAGATAGCGACGGCGCTCACCCACTCGCGCTGGGTCCCGAAGGGCCTCTATGACCGGGCCGTCAAGGCGCTCGGCCATGTCGGCATCACCGACGCGATCACCCTGATGGGTTACTACACCAGCGTCTCGATGACGCTGGCCTTTTACGACGTGCCGGCCGGGGCATCGGGCATGGCGCGCTAAGCGCCACCAAGCGGACATGGGCGTAACGGCGTCGTTCGGCCTGTCGCTGCTCGGGCTGTTCGTGCTGCCGGTGCTGGTCAGCGGTTGCCTGGCTGATGGGCGCGGTGGTGTGCCGTGGTACGAGGCGCGCAGAGACCCGACTGGCCTGGCACCCGACACGGCGACCACACAAGAGGCGGTGGTTCAGGTCTATGCCGCCCGTGCCGTCTCGTGGCGCGGCGTGTTCTCGGTGCACACCTGGATCGCGGTCAAGCCGACCGGGGCCGAGCGTTATACGCGGTACGAGGTGCTCGGCTTTGGTGTCGCCAACGGCGCCCCGGCGGTTCGCGTCGACCGGACGGGTCCGGACAATTACTGGTTCGGCGCCAAACCACAGATCATCTTCGACCGGCGCGGGCCAGGTGTCGACGCGATGATCGAGGATATCCGTGCCGCGGTCGGCCGCTATCCCTATCCGCATGAGTATCGTGCCTGGCCCGGCCCGAACAGCAATACCTTCACGGCCTATATTGCCCGCGAGGTCCCCGAGCTCGGCCTCGATCTGCCGTCGAACGCGATCGGCAAGGACTTCCTGCCCGGTGGTGCGCTGTTTGCCGCCGCACCCAGCGGTTCCGGGTTTCAGGTTTCGCTCTACGGCCTGGCGGGCGTCCTGCTCGCCATTGATGAGGGGCTCGAGCTTAACGTGCTGGGGCTTAATATCGGCATCGACGCCGCCGTGCCGGCGCTAAAGCTGCCGGCGATCGGCCGATTGGGGCTGGACCGCTGATGCCCCGCGGGTGACCCCGCATTAACGTCCGGCCAAGGGAGGAAAGACTGTGCTGCATTCGGGCCGCGTCGACTTCGGCGAGATGGAGGTGGTGGTGTTCGGCAGGCGGGCGGCCTAGGTGGTCGCCGAGGGGCGCGCCAGCGCGAGGCTGAGGGGGTATTTCTGATGACGAGCGGCACACTCAATCGCACCACCGACGACGTCGCGAAGGTCCGTCGGGCCCTCGGCAACCGGTTTGCGGGCCTGTCGACCGGATGCCGCCGTATACGCCGCGGCGCGCCGTGCTGCGGCGGCGCGCGAGGCCGGCGCCGACGATAATCGGCTCGAATGCGCTTTCCTGCTGAATTCGACGGACCCATCTCGAGACAGGCGATGTCGCGTTTCGGCTGCCATGCCGTAAGGAATTGGGAACGCGCGGCGTCTAGCCCGGATTTCTCATACCGACTGGAAGATTGAAGGGTAACCGCGGCGGCCGCGCGCGTAGGTTGTGGTGGTGAAGGGCCGCAACCTGCGCGAGTCCTGGCGGGCGCAGGGGTGGCGTTGCCACTGGCCGCGTCGAATATGGTTGCTCGCGTGTTCTGTTTCGTCAGTGCGCCGCGGCGTTGGTCAGTTGTGCGTGGGCAGTGGCGAATTCGCGCTGATAGGGGCAGCCCGAAGCCATGGCGAATTTGATGCGCCGCACACTGGTGCGCACCAGCGCGCCGATCTTCAAGAGCTTGAGGCGGATCGTGCCGCAGGTGGCCTGGGCGAATTGGGTGTGCGGCAGAGCAATGCGGCGCAGCGCGGTCAGCAGCACGTAGGCCATCGAGGCAAACCACAGCCGTAGCTGGTTGGCGCGCATCGTCGCCGCCGAAGTGCGGTCGGCGAACAGGTCGAGCTGGCACTCCTTGATGCGGTTTTCCATGTCGCCGCGGGCGCAGTAGACCTCCTCGTACAGGCGCTGTGGCTCGGCATCCTCGCGGCCGAGCGAGGTGACGACAAAGCGCGGGTTGGCCGCGCCGCCGGTCCATTCGGCCTTGGCGACGACGCGCCGCTCGCGGCTCCAGCTGTCGCGCGTCGACCAGGAAACTCGGTGAACCGGCGCGCCGGCTGGCCGGTGGTTTTGCCCTCCTGCTCGGCCGCGCCCAGTTCGCTGGCGATCTCGGCGACCAGCCGCTCGTTCTTGGCCAGGCCAAAGAGATACTCGACCCTGTTGGCCTCGCACCAACTCATCAGAACATCGCGGGCAAACCCCGAATCGGCGCGCAGCACGATACGCACCTGCGGCCAGCGGGCGCGGATCTGGGCGACGATGCGCGCGGTCTCCTCGACCGCCCCGGCGGACGCGTCGATGTCGGCGCGGCGCAGCTTTGCCGCCAACAGATGCCGGCCGCTGAAAATGTACAGCGGCAGATAGCAGTAGCAATCGTAGTAACCGTGAAAGAAGCGGCCCTCCTGATGGCCGTGCAGCGGATCGTCGGTGGCATCCAGGTCGAGGATGATCTGCTGCGGCGGGTGCTGGTGCGCTTCCAAAAACAGATCGACAAACAGCGCCTCAATCTTGCCGCCGTCCCAGCGATCCGGCGATAGCGAGTCGGCTCAATGCCGCCCAGCTCGAGCCGGTTGAGCGTGCTTTTCCCGGCCAGCGGCGCACAATCCTTGCGGCGGGCCGACAGCTTGCCGGCCAGCACCGCCATCGTCGGATCGTGGCGCAGCTGGTCGTGATCGACCAGGTCCTCATAACCGAGGGCGATCCCAAACACCCGCTGCCCGACCAGCGTCCTGACCTCATGCTCGATCAGCTCCGCTGCCCGGCTATCCGTGAAACACTCGGTAAACCGCTCGACCACCCGGATCGCCCGATCCGTCGCTCCGAGCAGCAACGCACCCGCATCCGAGGTGATCTTGCCACCATCAAACCCCGCCACTACTGCGCGGCCATCGACGGGTGCAAATCCAAACAGATCCGCGCTACACTCTGTCGGCATCGGGTCTCCCCCTGGCCCTGAGACAAACCGTTGGTACAACACGATTTTCTCAGATCCGGGAGCCCGATGCACCTACCCCGTTTGAGAAATTCGGG
>CAVOHI010000032.1:0-46896 GCA_963695605.1 uncultured Alphaproteobacteria bacterium
CAATTAGAGGTGGGCCTTGCCAGCGCGTAGATGCTACGTTCCAACGAGCCACAGCAGCACGCGGCCGGCGGCGCCGAACCGGCGGGAATTAGTGGATGTGGTGGATCAAGTGGACCCCTTCCCAGCCGCTCCTTAGAAAATGTCACAATGATAAGTTCCCTGACAGTTCCTACGCATTGATCAGAAACACATCCACTACATCCACTTGATCCACCAGTTGGTTGGAAAACCGTCGGGCAAAGAACGGCCTCCGCCAGCTATTACGGTCAGTGGCGGGGCTGGTTTCGTAGTCGGCATGGAGTTCAATAATTGGCGCCGGGCGCGCGTGCAGGACAACACCACCTCGTGGATCTCACGTTCACCGACCTTCGTCAGCTCGCGGATGTTGCGGCGGGTCTGTGCGATGTCGTCAGCCGTCACGGGCTTGGTCGGATTACCGGCGAGCTCGTAGAGGCCGTCGAATATCGCGCGCAGCTCCGAGAGTGCGTCGAGGCTACGATGGGCTCGCTCCGGAAGCAGCCCGAGAACGCGGTCGCCTCTTCCTGGCAGGCGTCGGTTCTGGCACCGTTTTATTCGCGACATCCGCGTTGTTCGATGCCGAACGGGATCTCCGTCTGCGTGTCGGCGTTGCCTCGGGTTCCTGAACCGAGTCTACCGGCTTCGGTGCTGCTGCTGGTGACACTGCCGGACCTGCCTGTGCTTTGGGCTTCCGACCTAGCCCAAGTTCCTTCGCCAGCATAGAACGCCGCTCCGTATAAGCTGGAGCCGTGAGTGGATGATCGTTCCGCAATCCCCAACGCTTCCGGTATTCATCCCTGCTCAAGCCGTGCCGGCTGTTGATATGCCGGCGTAACGTTTTCCCCCTGTAGCCACAATCCAAGCAAACCACATAGTCCTGGTGTACGGAACGTCGCACGGACACAGCGGGAGTAGGAAGCTCTTCTGGATGATTTGGCTGTCCAAGCTCACCGAGCGCCCGGTGTACTGTCGTGATGAGATCTGTAAGCTGACCGGCCCCTACAGTTTGATGCCGTACATAGCTCCCGACTATTTTTGCCGTGAGATGTCGATCGACCTTTAGAGTGTCCATAATATTTCTTCCAACACTGTTTTCTGGAAGGCTCATATACGCCAGACGGCAGACAGATTAAAGAGAGTTCAGCGGCGTCTCTCAAGTAATTTTACCGGTGTCACTACATTGCCTAAAAAATAATCAGCGAATCCCGTGAAGATCTTCAAAAAGGTGTATGACTTCGCGCTGTCTCTGGAGATCTGAATACCATGATTGGAAAATAACCTTCAACTTGGTAAACGGGCGGGAAGGCACTCCAGGTCGCTAAACATCATTCTCTGTTAGGCGGGCAGGGCTCGTGTACACGGAATGCCTGCCCGAGCCGGAGAAGGCGGCTGAATATCGGTGCGAGCGAGATCGGTAGCCCAGTTAGAGCCGGCGGCGCAATCCGCTGTGCGACGGTCCCAGGTGTTTGGACAGGTTCCGGGGAGGAATAAGCTAAAGGCAGGTAGCCGGCTGCTGGTTTCACCTTTCCCCGAAATCAAATTCATCCTGTCTTGTTGCGGGGTGCTGTGAAGCTTGTGGGGAGCCGCCGACCTGTGGGCAAGGTGGGGGAAACGCGTAGCGTTTTCCCCGGCTTGTCCATAGGGGACCGCGCTGGCGCGGTCAGGCGGGGATCGGCGCAGCCGACTGTCCACAAATTCACGGCACCTCCTCGGCATGGCGTCAGGCGGCCAGTGCCGACGCCGCCATCGATTGGCCGAGGTACGCCTCGTCCGGTGTTCGCCAGCCGAGCGCCTGATGCGGACGCCGCAGATTATACCAGTCGAAGAACTCGCCAAGGCTGCGCTTCTGTTCGATGCCGTCGGCCGCTGGACGCAGGTAGACCCATTCGTGCTTCACGGTCCACCACAAGCGCTCGACGAAGATGTTGTCGTGGCAGCGCCCGCGTCCGTCCATGCTGATCTCGATCCGGCGATCCCGCAGCATATTGGTGAACTCGTCACTGGTGAATTGCGCGCCCTGATCGGTATTGAAGACGTCGGGCTTGCCGAACCGGGCGAGGGCCTCGCTCAGCGCCTCGACGCAGAACCCCGCCGTGAGCGTGTTCGACAGCCGCCAGGACAGCACTCGTCGGGTCGCCCAGTCGATGATCGCGACCAGGTACAAAAATCCCTGCCGCATCGGTATGTAGGTTATGTCAGCGGCCCACACCCCCGCTTTCGCGAGGGCAGGCTCTGGTTCGGCTGGTCGATCGTCTTGCCGCGCAGAAGGTACGGATAGACCTTGTGCCCGGGATGCGGTTTGCTGGTGTTCCGCTTGGGCCGGACCGCCCACAGCCCGAGCTTTCTCATCAGCCGCCGGACGCGCCGGCGGCCAACCGAGATCCCCTCTCGCAACAGCGCCACCCGGAGCCGGCGGCTGCCGTAGACCGGATGGCTGGTGAAAATCCGGTCGACCCGCTTCAGAAGCTCGAGTTCCTCGGCAGATTCCGGCCGAGGCCGGTAATAGAAGCTGCTGCGCGCAACCCCGAGCAGTGCGCATTGCCGGCTTACGGACAGCCCCGCTTCCGGCGCAATCATCGCCCGCCTCTCAGCGCTCGGGAGATGGCGGGCTGCCCGGCAAGAAAATCGCACTCGACCTGCAGCTGACCGATCTTGCGGTGCAGATCGTCGATCACCTTCTGCGCATCTTCGGCCGCCGGCGCCTTGCTGCCGCGCCCAAACAGCTCCGCCGCACGCTTCACCAGCTCCTGCTTCCAGTTGCTGATCATCGTCGGATGAACCCCAAACTCCGCCGACAGCTCCGCCAGGGTCTTCTCCCCGAAAGTGCCGCCATCGCCACTCGCGCAAAATATCCGCGCGTGCAGTTTCCGCGTTTGATGCCCAGCGACGGTCCCGGGTGTTTGGACAGGTTCCGGGGAGGAATAAGCTAAAGGCAGGTAGCCGGCTGCTGGTTTCACCTTTCCCCGAAATCAAATTCATCCTGTCTTGTTGCGGGGTGCTGTGAAGCTTGTGGGCAGCCGCCGACCTGTGGGCAAGGTGGGGGAAACGCGTAGCGTTTTCCCCGGCTTGTCCATAGGGGACCGCGCTGGCGCGGTCAGGCGGGGATCGGCGCAGCCGACTGTCCACAAATTCACGGCACCTCCTCGGCATGGCGTCAGGCGGCCAGTGCCGACGCCGCCATCGATTGGCCGAGGTACGCCTCGTCCGGTGTTCGCCAGCCGAGCGCCTGATGCGGACGCCGCAGATTATACCAGTCGAAGAACTCGCCAAGGCTGCGCTTCTGTTCGATGCCGTCGGCCGCTGGACGCAGGTAGACCCATTCGTGCTTCACGGTCCACCACAAGCGCTCGACGAAGATGTTGTCGTGGCAGCGCCCGCGTCCGTCCATGCTGATCTCGATCCGGCGATCCCGCAGCATATTGGTGAACTCGTCACTGGTGAATTGCGCGCCCCCCGCTTTCGCGAGGGCAGGCTCTGATCGGTATTGAAGACGTCGGGCTTGCCGAACCGGGCGAGGGCCTCGCTCAGCGCCTCGACGCAGAACCCCGCCGTGAGCGTGTTCGACAGCCGCCAGGACAGCACTCGTCGGGTCGCCCAGTCGATGATCGCGACCAGGTACAAAAATCCCTGCCGCATCGGTATGTAGGTTATGTCAGCGGCCCACACCCCCGCTTTCGCGAGGGCAGGCTCTGGTTCGCCTGGTCGATCGTCTTGCCGCGCAGAAGGTACGGATAGACCTTGTGCCCGGGATGCGGTTTGCTGGTGTTCCGCTTGGGCCGGACCGCCCACAGCCCGAGCTTTCTCATCAGCCGCCGGACGCGCCGGCGGCCAACCGAGATCCCCTCTCGCAAGAGCGCCACCCGGAGCCGGCGGCTGCCGTAGACCGGATGGCTGGTGAAAATCCGGTCGACCCGCTTCAGAAGCTCGAGTTCCTCGGCAGATTCCGGCGGAGGCCGGTAATAGAAGCTGCTGCGCGCAACCCCGAGCAGTGCGCATTGCCGGCTTACGGACAGCCCCGCTTCCGGCGCAATCATCGCCCGCCTCTCAGCACTCGGGAGATGGCGGGCTGCCCGGCAAGAAAATCGCACTCGACCTGCAGCTGACCGATCTTGCGGTGCAGATCGTCGATCACCTTCTGCGCATCTTCGGCCGCCGGCGCCTTGCTGCCGCGCCCAAACAGCTCCGCTGCACGCTTCACCAGCTCCTGCTTCCAGTTGCTGATCATCGTCGGATGAACCCTAAACTCCGCCGACAGCTCCGCCAGGGTCTTCTCCCCCGAAAGTGCCGTCATCGCCACCCGCGCTTTGAACTCCGCGCTGTGCTGCTTCCTCTTTACGCCCACTTATCACGCCCCCTTTTTGGACCGGTCAGCCTTAGCTTATCGCGCTGTCCAAAAATCCGGAGCCGCCGCAGTTCATCCCTTAGCCCCTTCCGGCTCGTCGTAGACGATCCGTCCCGTGGCTTACCTTCAAAAGCGCTCCGGCCACCGTCGCGCGCCATGGATCACGGACAGGATCCTTAAGCGGTTATCGAGGACGCGATAGACTACGATAAAAGGCGTGCCGGTAACGACGAGCTCGCGTGTCCCCTCTGCGCGTCCCGGTCGCCCGAGATGCGGGTGGTCGGCGAGCTGTTCGACCGCGTTCCGGATCGTTGCTCGAATACGAACGCCCGCCGTCGGGTTTTCCCGCGCGATGTACCGCCGAATTCCTTCGAGATCGTTCAACGCAACGCGGCGCCAAATGATCTCCATGCCCCCTAGGTCTTTTTCGGCTGCGGCATCGGAAGCTCATCATCCGTCCCCCACGATTCCATCCATTGGACGACTTGCTCGTGCGGAACCCCGAAATCACTCGAAGCATCCTCCTTGAGCGCCTCTCTAATGTGAGCGATCTGCCAGGCATTAAGGTCGACATATGCCTCGATTGCCTCGCCCGCGAGATAGGCTTTACTGCGTTTCATATCGTGAGCCAGCGCTGCGAGTTTTTCGCTGACCTCAGGCTTGAGCCGCACAGTCATTGTCGTGCTTTTTGCCATGTTGGGAGCCATCCGATTTTCCGTTCGAATACGTTATCACACAAGCGAACACGAATTGGTAACTTTCACGGCGAACGCAAACGCGCGAGCAGCAATGTCGGCAATTTCCCGCCGCTGCCGTTCAAGGAACTGGCGGCGAAGAAGGCGCTGACCGGCGGCCCGATTACCGCCGCCGGTACCGGCGGCATGGCGCCCGGCTTCTCGACGCAGTTCTGCGATGTCGAGGTCGATCCCGAGACCGGCAAGGGTGACGATATTGCGCTTTGTCGCCACGCGGGACGTCGACAAGGCGATCTACTCCTCCTACGTCGAGGGGCAGATCCAGGGCGGCGTCGCGCGGGGCATCGGCTGGGCCTTGAACGAGGAGTATCTACAATTGAACAGGCTGGCATCAACAACCACGCGATTGCCGTAGTCGCATTGATATTCTCGCATTACCGAGCGCTTCTGGCAGGTGCCGAACCTATCGAAGGAGGTGGCGATGCCTGATCTCGGCCGCTGATAGGCGGCGGAACAGACGAGAGCGGAACCGGCGCGGCCGATGCCAAGGGCCGCGTCGCGCGATGATAGGGGGCAAGCGGCGATAAGCGCTGCGGAGGCCCCACGCCAACGGGAGATCGGGTGGCGATCTTCTTCGACCCAAGGATACTTCAATGAGCCGGAGCACTGAGACGGACATGGAAAATGGCCGCGCGGGTCGTTCACGACTCGGGTTCAGCCGCCGCTACATCGGCGGCGTGCGCGAATTCACCGTCGAGGCGAAGAACCTGCGCGGCGTCATCAAGGAAATGGACCGTCTCTACCCCGGCCTCGGCGAACATCTCGTCGAAGAAACCACCGTCGCGATCGACGGCGCGATCCACGAGACCGCCTATTTCCAGCCGATCCGCGAAGGCTGCGAAATCTTCTTCATCCCCAGGCTCGAAGGGGGTTAGCTGAGATCCCCATTCGAGGAAAGCACCGGGCGCGACGGGGGCGGCAGACGAGTATGGATACAGTGCGAACCGATCGTCGGTGGCTGCGCAGCTTCCCGACGGAACACATGCAATCCATCGAACGCGGCGATCTGCCGATACCCGGACCAGGCGTTCTTGAACCGCTCATCGAGAGAACTCAACATGCCAATATAGTCGATCCCCTCGCGTTCATCGACCACGGCCACATCCGGGCAGCAGGCGAGAAAATCCTCGACCACCCAGCTGTGGACCGGCCAATCGCGCGGGAGATGGCCGTCGATCCGGCGGCGGCGGACTTCACCCGCCAAAGCCCACATTGAATCAAAGCGCGAGGACCAGACGACACCCGTATTATTGACGACTGGGAAGCCAAGACCGATCCACTGCGAGAAGGCAACGTAGCTCCTCGTCCTTTCGCGGCGGATCAGCTGCTCGAGCTTCCGCTCGGTCGTCGGGCGAGATCCTACTGCGATCTCGACTTGGTCTTGCCAGCGCGAGAACGCTCCGAGGCCGATCCCACAGAGGCCGAACATGGCGAGAATCGCTGGAATGCATGCTCCAAGAGATGCTCTGCGCCACCCGATCACGGGCCGGGGCAACACGCAGACCCAGTAAAGCAGCGCTAAAGTGGTGAAAATGGCAGCGGGGAGGCGATGGTAAAACCAGGACTTGTCCTCCAGCAGCCAGACCAAAACCGAGCCCACCGCGAAGACAGCCAGAGTCAACGGCAGTGCGCTGTCGCTTATCCTGCGGCGATATGTCAGCCAGAGCATCAAGGCGACCACGTCGCCGAGCAGCACTGCCCGACTGTCGCTGAGCAGCTGTGCCCAGCCAACATCGCTCGCCCCGTAAAGAGCCAGCCCGAGTGGAATGGCGCTGGTGAAATAGACTGGATAAAGTAACAACAGGGTCGCGAAGTACACGAGCACTGTAACCGCGGCACTGATAGTCATGCGTCGCAACAGCTGCAGCCCATGAATCCGTCCGACGATTTCAAGCAAGGCAAAGGCAAGCAGGAACTGGGGTTTGAGTGCGCAGCCACAACCGGCAAGGACCCCGGCGATTGTTTCATCGACAGGGTGCGTTGGCGCTCTGTCGAGGCGACGCGCGAAAATGCAGAGATAAGGCAGAGCGGCGGCCGCGAGCAGATGCTCACGCTGCCCGAATTCTGGTCCGGGAAGCGCCAGCAGGACCGTGCCGACCACCGAAAAGAGAGAGAGCGGCGCCGCTCCGAGCGCTCCGTAACCCCGCAACAGCCTGGCGCACCACCCCGCGGAACCCAGCATGCAGGCCGCGAAAAACGGCACGGCAACGAATTTGGCGGCGACCCCGAGGGCCGCGGAAAGGGCCGCAGGCAGCGCCAGGATCCACACGATCATCGGCGGGTTGACCTCGATCAGATCGACATAGAGTTGCCGCCCCGCCAGCCATTCTCGGGCCACATAGAGAAGCCACGCGATATCGTCCTTCAGCGGAGAACGCAGCGTGGTGAATAAGACGAAACCCAAGGCTAGGAGCAGCGGAACGAGCGCCAGCCCAGAGCGAATACGCTCATATCCACGGGTCAGCCTTTGGGGGGAGTCAATCGTCTGGTCGTACATGCTCCATGCCCTTAGGCCCGATTTTGCCAAACAACCCGGAATGCTAATCTGCGTTGACCGGCGAAAACGGATGAGGACGGAGTTGCTTCCGCTGAATCGACAGCACGATTGGATCTCGACCGATCCCTAGAATGAAGCGGCGAAACTTTTTGACGGGTGGTGCGGCAGCGGCAGCATCATCAGTAATGGGGAGATTGGCTCGTTCCGAATCAACCGACGGTCCGGCCCGACTGTCCTGGGATTTGTTAGGCCCGTCGCATCGATATGTCATCCGAGTGAGCGGTCCGGCTGTTGTCGGCGATTACTATGGCCCGGGAGAGAAAGCTGGTGACGATAGCGGCGAAACGCCGCGGGCGATGGCGACGGCGGCGCCATTCGAGCGGGCCGCAATGATCTTGGAGGGGGCCGAGCGCCGCCCGGTATCCTGGCGTGTTTCGACCTGGCATCAGCCAAATCCGCGCGCTCTGAGGATGGTGCTCTCGGGGGTCGAGGTTCCCCTGGAGGCGGAACTCTTGATCAAAATCGACCCCTCCACCGGCATCCTCAGCAGAAAAACGGTGCTGCACCATCGCGGCAGTGGGCCCGACGTCGATATCGCGGCGACTCTCGCCTTTTGCTATCGCATCCACGAACCAATTGTTGATGTGCACTATTTGGCGGGCGCCTGGGCACAGGAAACACAGATCCGGCACGGCGATGGCGGGACGCCGCTCTTTCTGGAGAGCAGAGCTGGCAAGACCGGCTTCGCGTTCCAGCCGTATTTGGCGCTGAGTACGAAAACCTCGACCTATTTGTGCCAGATATTCTGGTCGGGCAACTGGGTTTTGCAGGTCGATCCAAGCCTGGACGGCGCCGCCGTATTCGGCGGTCTGAATGATTGGCAATTCCGCTGTCGCCTGACCGCCGGCGGGAACGACGTGTTGCGTTTGCCGACTGTGCTGTTCGGGCGGTTCGACGCCGACATCAATATCGCGACCCAGCGTCTGCACGATTACCGGCGCAAGCACCGGCCCAATCCCGGGCTCCCGATCCCGGTGCAATTCAACAGCTGGTATCCTTATCTAGGCGAGCCCACTGCCGCTGCGATGCTGGGTCTCGTACCGCTGGTCAAGCAGCTCGGCTGCGAAGCCTTTGTCGTCGATGCAGGGTGGTTCAGGACCGACGAAGACGACTCCGCGGCCGCCTGGACGGCGCGGACCGGCGATTGGCGCACGAGCCACATGCGGTTTCCAAACGGCTTGCGCGAGATCGGCGCATCGTGCCGCGAGCAAGGCATGCGTTTCGGCCTGTGGTTCGAACCGGAAGTGATCGGCTCCTTGTCCGCCGTTCGCCGTGATCATCCGGAGTGGCTGCATCACCTCGATGGAGAGCCTCCGCCTGCCAATGAGCGGGCAATCCTCAACTTGGGCGTGCCGGGGGCGCGACGATACGCCTTCGAACGCATTACACGGATCCTGTCGAGGGTCGGCGTCGACTGGATGAAATGGGACTTCAACGCGGATCTGGGCGCGGGTGGCTGGGCCCCCGGGTTGCCCGAGACTCTGACCGAACTGGATCCGCTGACAGCGCATTATGACGGGTTGTATCGCCTGCAGGACGCAATTCGCCGCTGGTTTCCCGACCTTATCCTCGAAATGTGCGCGAGCGGTGGAGGCCGCATGGACGGCGAGCTTTTGTCGCATGCCCATGTTAACTGGGTCAGCGACCAGCCCGGGCCGTTGCGCAAGCTGGCGATTTATTTCGGGACTCAGCTGGCGCATCCCGCCGTGGTCTGCAACGACTGGCTGATCGAATGGCCCCCCGGCAGAATCGCCGGTTATGACGACGACGAAGATTCGGTAGGGCTCGATGATCGCTGCGATCTGCCCTTTCGGCTGCGCGTGGCGATGCTGGGCAGCTTTGGGATCAGCGCAGCAATTGATCGCTGGCCGGAAGCGGATCTCGTTATTGCCGCCGAGCATGTCGCGCTTTACCGCAACAAGCTGCGGTCGATAATCCATCACGGCAATCAGTATTTCCTGACGCCACCTCCCATCGACGGAAGCGGGGATTGGGCGGCGATCTGGTACGTCGCGAAAGACGGCTCAAACGGGGTTCTGTTTGCCTTCCGGCTCGGCGGCGGTGAGGGGTCGCGCAGCTTTCCTCTGCCGGGCCTATCCTCGGAGAAGGGCTATCGAGCAAGCCTTTTCTCTGCGGGGAGCGTCATGGACACAACTGGAGAGGGTTTGGCGCGAGGCCTCAGCCTCACTGTCCCCGGACAATTTCAGTCCGAACTTGTCGTCGTAGAAGCGCGCTGAGGCAACGACCCTGTCTGTTATTCCCTTTTATTATCGGGGGAGCTGCCGGGGGTATGATGATCGGCATGCAGCGAAGGCGTCGGCCTACCGCAGCGGCGGGCACACCAGGTTGACCTGCATCTGCGCCACGATCGCCGAGTTGAACGGACGGTTGGCGCAGTGCGCGTTGTATTCGTTGACCCGTGCATTGTAGCCCGCCGTGGCTTGCTCGGCTTCGGCATGGACCGGGCCGATCGACTGGCGATACGCGGCATCGCGCCGTTCGAGCAATGCCTTGTAACGAGCGACCGCATCGGGGTTGTTGACGTTTATCGTCGATTTATCGCGTGCCAGCTGCGCATCGAGGTCGGAAAGCTGCCGGGTAACGGTGTCCAACGCCTGGTTTTTGGCGTTCATATCCGCCGAAAGCGCCGAGACTGCCCGCTGCAGGCACAAGCAGGCCGTGATATCGGCAACTTCGGGCGGCGGTGGGACCTGGGCCCTGGCTGCTCCGGGCGCAAGCATAGCGAGTAGCCCCCAACCCAATGCCATTCCGCGCGTCAACCCGATCATGTACGCCCTCGTCCCAGTCGACCGATTAATGCGTCGTGGTCCGAGTCGCGGAATCAGCCAGTTCCCGGACCCGTTCGGCAGCCTCGTGGCCAAGCTCATTGGCCTTGTTCCACAATCCCTCGCGGGCCTCGCCGATATAGTCCTGCTCTATTCTGGTGGGTGGCAGCACCGCTGCCAAAAGGGCGCCTGCAACCAGGCCGGCAACACCGATCAGCCAGGGATCGGTCGACAGCTTCTCCGTCACCTGACTGCTGGCGCGGCTGGCCAGATCGGTCGCAGCGCCTGCCCGTTCGAGGACCGCGCTGCCAGCGTCGCGGACTGTGCCGATGGCGCCGCGCGCCGCTCCCGCCGCCTGATGAACCCAACCGTCGTCCCGGTCCGAAGCAGTGCGGCTCAGCGGCTCGCCGTCGGGGCCCATGATCTGCCCGCCGGACCCGTCGCTCGAACCACTACCGATGCCGATGTCGCCAGCAAATTCGCCAATCCGCCGCCGTGCCGCCTGAACGCGCTCGTCATTCGCCACGCGTTCCGCCAAACCCGTATTGCTTGCCACCAGCCAGGCAATACCGACGCCAATCAATGTAAGCGGCACGCTGTTGGCCTGAAAACCTTTAATCATTTCCCATCCCTTCCGGTTCTATTCAGGATCACGAGACCCGATCCCGGATCCAAGCCTCATCCTCACGAAGCGAGTTCAGCGTCCGGCGCGGAACCAAGGCGTCGGCCTTCAGACGGCTCTTCCCGAACAATGCGAGCCCCACACCAATCGCTAATACGAACACCCCGATAATCACGGCGGAGAGCCAAGGTGCGAGAACATGACTGAGGCCGAGGATCGCTGCTGCAAGCAGCGCGAGCCAGCCGCTGAAGGCGATCACCCCGCCCGCGGCAAGCGCCCCGGCACCCAAGCCAATCCGAGCCAGCTTCTCATTGAGCTCCGCCTTGAAGAGCGCGATCTCTTGGCGAACCAGCATGCTGGTCTCGCCCGCGAGATCGGAGAGCAGCGCGGCGACCGGGCGACCGGACCGCACGCGCGGCTCGTCGACGTCCGGCTCGAGGCGGCCGTTACCCGAAGGCATCAACGGGTCTCCACCGTTCCGGTGATCGGGTGCGGGTTTCCGGTCAGGTCACCGGCAGCGGTGCCGCTTCCGCTCGATACGGCTGCCGCAACCGTGCGCGCCGATTCGCTGCTTCGGAGACGATCGAGCGGCATCTTGCCGCCCGCCGGTCGACGCCCAGAACAGTCGCCCGAGGACAAAGCCGGTAGCAACGGCACCGAGCACAAACCATGTCGGCTGGCGTCGTGCGAAATCCTCGGTATCGGCGACCAGCTCGCCCCAGTGCCTCTCATGCATCCTAAGCGAAAGGCTATGGACCTGCGCCGCTCCCTCTTCGAGGTAACGGGCGACGACGCGGCTCTGCGACTCGTCGAGCGGGCGGGCAGCGCTTTGCAGTGCCCTGGCTATTCCCGAAACCCTGTCGGCGATCTGGCGCTTCTGTTCTTGCAATAGCGATTCGGCTGCCGATCGGGCGGCGTCCAGGAATTCTGTGACGACGCTTCCGCTGTCCGTCGAGTGAACCCCCGTCGCCCCCGTCGGGGCTATCATGCTCGAAGAGGCATCGTTCCGGTCAGCCATGCGTCGTCCTCCGAGAAAACTCGTAATCGGCCATCCTGCTCGAAAAACGGATTCATTCGACCTCCAGTTCCTGCGGCGCGGCGGGAATTCTCTCTAATTTCGTTGTCGAACCGCTGCCATAGTTTGCCTGATAATTGAGAGCATGCCATGCGAATTGGCCGGCGGGGGGAGCGGGGTGTCGAAGAACAAGACGATAACGGCGGGAGCCGATGGCTGAGCCGAGGTTGCGGCTCGACTCCGCCGACCGCCTCCGTCCGCCGCCGCGCACACGCGCGTCGCGGCAACGCGCGCGCGGCAAGGAACACCTGCGGCGGGCCTCCAAGCTCGGCGTGTTGCTGCTGCTGTGGATGGCGATCGTCGGCATCGTCGTCCTCGGCTACTTCGCCCTCACCCTGCCCGATACCGGCGAACTCACCCGCGCCGAGCGGCGTCCGAGCGTCACGATCCTGGCGGCAGACGGCAGCCTGCTGACGACCTATGGCGACCTCTTCGGGCAGCCATTGACCTTGAAGGAAATGTCGCCCTACCTGCCGAAGGCCGTCGTCGCGACCGAAGACCACCGCTTCTACAGCCATTTCGGGGTTGATCCGATCGGGCTCGTCCGGGCCGCCTTCGCCAATCTCGCCGCCGGACATGTCGTCCAGGGCGGCAGCACGATCACCCAGCAGCTCGCCAAGAACCTCTTCCTGACACAAGAGCGCAGCTTTTCCCGCAAGATACAAGAGACGCTGCTCGCACTTTGGCTGGAGCACCGTTTCTCGAAGAACCAGATCCTCGAGATCTACCTCAACCGCGTCTATCTCGGGGCCGGCACCTATGGCGTGGATGCAGCGGCGCACCGGTATTTCAACAAATCGGCGAGGCAAACGAGCCTCTACGAAAGCGCCGCCATTGCCGGCCTCTTGAAAGCCCCAACCCGGTTCAACCCGATTCGCGACAGCGACAAGGCCGCGGCGCGGACTGCGCAAGTCCTCGCCAAAATGGTCGATGCCGGGGTTGTCACCAGCGGTCAGGCAATGGCCGCTCTCAGCGGCGGAACCTCCCTTGCCGCGGTGCCCGTTACGCGGCCGGGCGCTCGTTATTTCGGGGATTGGGTGGCCGAGCAATTGGGAGAATTTGCCGATGCCGGCAATCGTGACCTGACGGTGGTGACGACGCTCGACCCGCGCATGCAGGCGCAGGCCGAGGCGGCGATCGCGGACGTCATCACCCGCGAGGGCGGGAAAATGGCGGTGAGGGAGGGCGCGCTCGTCGCGATGTCGTCGGACGGCGCGGTCCGCGCGATGGTCGGCGGCCGCGATTACGACCAAAGCCAGTTCAATCGCGCGACCCAGGCGCAGCGGCAGCCGGGCTCCGCCTTCAAGCCATTCGTCTATCTGGCCGGGTTGGAGGCCGGATTACAACCCTCCGACCAATTCGCCGACGAGCCGGTGCGGATCGGCAATTGGCAACCCCGCGATTACACCGGGCATTACCAGGGCGAGATGACGTTGGCCGAAGGCTTGGCGCAGTCGGTCAACACGATCGCGGTCCAGGTCGCGCAGCGTGCCGGGCTGCGCAATGTCGTGGCGGTTGCCCACCGGCTCGGGATCTCGTCACCGCTCACGCCGGAGGTGAGCCTTGCTCTCGGTACGAACGAGGTCAATTTGCTGGAGCTGGTTTCGGCCTATGCGCCGTTCGCCAATGGCGGTTTCGGAGTGTGGCCGCACGGCATTACCGAAATCCGCGACGGCTCGGGGAAAATCGTGTTTCGCCGCACCGGCTCAGGGATCGGGCAAGTCCTTACCCCGGAATTGACCGGGACCATGAACCAGATGCTGAGCGCCGTGATCGGGCACGGAACCGGCAGGAATGCCGCGCTGTCCCGCCCAGCCGCCGGCAAGACCGGCACGACACAGGATTATCGCGACGCCTGGTTCATCGGCTACACCGCCGATTTGGTTGCCGGCGTATGGCTCGGCAATGACAATAATGCTCCGATGAACAAGGTGACGGGCGGCTCGCTGCCGGCGCAGACCTGGCGCCGTTTCATGCTGACCGCGACTCAGGCGATGCCGGTACGACCGCTGCCGAGCGGACCGCTGCCGCCCGCCGGGGTAATGGCTGCAGCGCCGCCGCGCACCGGCGGCGGGTTCTTCGAGAATCTCTTCGGCTTATTCGGCGCGAGGTGATGGAGCGTGACGAGGCGCCCTCACCCACCAAGCTCGAAGGGCTTGGTGGGTGAGGGTAATCGGCTAGCCTAGTGCAATGGCGAAAACGACGCCGGCACGACCAGCATGTTCTCCTGCTTGATAAATTGACCGCGGGTGTTGGGTGGCCAGGCACCCGTAGCGCGAGCCTCGTCGCGAATACGGAAGCGCTCGGCCGCATCCTTGTAGGCCCAGATGTGAATCCATTGATTGAGAGGGCCGAGCTCGGTGTGGCCCGCCGCCGCCAGAGGCGACAGCTTCACCCGCCCTTCGATCCTCTCGGCCCAGCGCTCGATAACTGTCGGCGCCGCACCCGGCAGCATTGTATAGGTACGGATCTCATAGAGATTGCCGTGCTGCCGCGGCGTGAAGGCCGGGCAAAACGGCGCTGCATTGACGATCTTGCTTTCCATCTCGACCTCGAATTCCTGGATCTTCGGCGGCCAGTTCGGGATCGATTGCGACCGCACCCGGGTCCGGTGCTGCAGATCGTCATAGGGCCAGATGTGGATGATGTGGTTCAACGGCCCGACTTCGGTATGAAAGAAAGCCCCGAGCGGCGATACCTTGACCCGCTCCGTCAGCGCCTCTGCGAAGCGCTTCTCGACCTCCGGCACCGACCCGGGCTGCAAACGGTAAGTCCGCATCTCAAAGATCATCGACCTGCTCCCATTTGATGTTCAGCGCCGGAATTCTAGAGCCGCACGGGGACGAGTCAAACCCGGCCCGGAACAGTTTGTGGAAACCTTGGGCCACGCCGGGTTCGAAATTCCTTGTCAAGTGCCTTTGCGCCGGCGGCGCATCACCCCGATGTCGATCAGCCCGCTGGCGAGAAGGCTCAACGTTGCTGGGCCTCAATAATAATAATCAGGTAGTAGGCAGCTTCGTGGACATGAATGGCGAGACGCAAGGGCTGCTGTTCGGGCTACTTAGCGCTTCGCCTTTTGCCCACGCGCTGCAAAGAAATCCGACAGTCGAGCGGCCGACAATTTTCAGGTTCCGATCCCGCGGCTAAGGCAGGCTTCCCAGCTTTTCCGCCAAGAGCGAGTAGAACCCGTCGGCATCGACTGTGTTCAGGAACCGAACGTTGACCGGTCGCCCGGTGACGCCCCACCAGTCGACGACGGTCATTCCAACCGTCAGCGGGCTGTCGGTCTCGATCGCGACATTGACCTCGCGCCCGTCATAAAGATCCGGGCGCAGCAGGTATCCGATCACGGCGGGATCATGCAGCGCCTTGGCGCGCTCGCCGAATTTGGCGCGGCGGTTTCTTTCGAACGCAGCCAGCAACTCGGCAACTGCCTTGCCGCAGCGGTTGGGGAGCGCTTGGAGCGCCGCAAGACGCGGCTCGGTGGTGATCAGCTGATGCGTGACGTCGAGCGGGATCATCGTGATCGGGATGCCGCTGTCGATTACGATCGCCGCGGCATGCGGGTCGACATGGATATTGAATTCGGCCGCCGGGGTCACATTGCCGAGCTGGAAACAGGCACCGCCCATGACAACCAGTTCGCGGACCTTGCCGACTACCTCCGGCGCCTTGACCAGCGCCATCGCGATGTTGGTCAACGGTCCCAGAGCACACAATGTGATTGTGCTAGGGTCGGCCGACCGCAATGTCTCGATCAGAAAGTCAACGCCGTGCTGAGCCTGCAGCGGCATCGCCGCCTCGGGCAATACCGCTTCGAGGCGGGGGTCGTTGTGGATCCGATCGGCGGTGGCCAGGGGCCGCAGCAACGGCCGCTCGCAACCGGCGTAAATTGGCAGCTCCGGGCGGCCCGCCAGAGCACAAATGCGGCGCGCGTTCCGTTCGGTTTCAAATAGGGGGAGATTTCCCGCGACCGCGACGATGCCGAGCACCTCCAGTTCGTCGACTGCCGCCAACGCAAACAGGATTGCGACAGCATCGTCCAAGCCGGGATCGGTATCGATGATGATCCGCCGGCGCATCTCTTGCGCTTACCGACGCAGCACCATCAGTTTCTTGATTTCGGCGATCGCCTTGGCGGGGTTGAGGTTCTTCGGGCAGGTCCGGGTGCAGTTCATGATCGTGTGACAGCGGTAGAGTCGGAACGGGTCTTCGAGCTCGTCGAGGCGCTCGCCGGTCTTCTCGTCGCGACTATCGGCAATCCAGCGATAGGCCTGCAACAACACCGCGGGTCCCAGATAGCGCTCGCTATTCCACCAGTAGCTCGGGCAGGAGGTGGTGCAGCAAAAGCACAGAATGCATTCCCAGAGGCCGTCGAGCTGTTCGCGCTCTTCGATCGATTGCCGCCGCTCGCTGTCGGGCGGCGGCGGGCTCGTGGTCTGCAGCCAAGGCCGGATCAACTGGTATTGCGCAATGACATGCGTCAGATCGGGCACCAAATCCTTGATGACCGGCATGTGCGGCAACGGGTAGATCCGCACCGCGCCTTCGATGTCCTCGATCGCCTTGAGGCAAGCCAGCGTATTGGTGCCGTCGATATTCATTGCGCAGGAGCCGCAGATCCCTTCACGGCACGAGCGGCGGAACGTCAGGGTCGTATCGATCTCGTTCTTGATCTTGATCAGCGCGTCGAGGACCATCGGGCCGCAATCGTTGAGATCGATCTCGAACGTGTCGATGACCGGATTCTTCCCGTCGTCGGGGTTCCAGCGATAGATCTTGAACTCGCGCAGGCGGGTGGAGCCGAGCGGCCCGGCAAAGGTCTTGCCGGCGCCGATTTTCGAGTTTCGCGGCAGTGTGAATTCGGCCATGGGTCCCCTAATAAACCCGCGCCTTCGGCGGGAAGGTCTGCACCTCGTTCGACAGCGTGAAGAGATGGACCGGGCGATCGCCGAGTTTGACCCCGCCATCGCCGATGAGCCAGGCGAGCGTGTGCTTCATCCAGTTTCGGTCGTCGCGCTCGGGGTAATCCTCGCGGGCATGCGCGCCGCGGCTCTCGGTCCGGTTCTCGGCCGAGTGCAGGGTGACGACGGCCTGTTCGAGCAGGTTCTCCAGCTCCAATGCCTCGACCAGGTCGGTATTCCAGATCATCGACCGGTCGGAGATGCCGAGGTCGCCGAAGCTGTTGGCCACCACGTCGATCCGGCTGACCCCTTCCCGGAGCACTTGTGCCGTGCGAAAGACGGCGCAGTTGGTCTGCATGACACGCTGCATGTCGAGGCGGATCTCGGCGGTCTTGCGCTGCCCGCGCGACTGACGCACCGCGTCGAGCCGGGCCACCGCCTCCTCGCCGGCGCCGTTCGACATCGGTTTCTGCGGTGTGCCTGGGCGCACCAGCTCGGCGGCGCGATGGGCCGCGGCGCGACCGAACACGACAATGTCGAGCAACGAGTTGCAGCCAAGCCGGTTGGCCCCGTGCACGGAGACCGAAGCCGCCTCGCCGATCGCCATCAACCCGGGGACGGTGGCGTCCGGTTCGTCCCGGGTCGGCCGCAGCACCTCGCCGTGGTGGTTCGTCGGAATGCCGCCCATATTGTAATGCACAGTCGGCAACACCGGGATCGGCTCGCGGGTGACATCGACCCCGGCGAAGATCTTGGCCGTCTCCGAAATCCCGGGCAGACGTTGGTGCAGCACCTCTGGCGAGAGGTGCTCGAGGTGCAGGAGGATGTAGTCCTTCTCCGGCCCGCAACCGCGGCCCTCGCGGATCTCGATCGTCATCGCCCGGCTGACGATGTCGCGCGACGCCAAGTCTTTGGCATGCGGCGCGTAGCCTTCCATGAAGCGCACGCCCTCGCTGTTGGTCATATAGCCGCCCTCGCCTCGGGCGCCCTCGGTGATCAAACAGCCGGCGCCATAGATCCCGGTCGGGTGAAACTGAATGAACTCCATATCCTGCAATGGCAACCCGGCGCGCAATACCATGGCATTGCCGTCGCCGGTGCAAGTATGGGCGGAGGTGCAGGAGAAGTAGGTCCGGCCGTACCCGCCGGTGGCGAGGATCACGAGATGAGCGCGAAACCGGTGCAGGCTGCCATCTTCGAGGTTCCATGCCATGACACCGCGGCAGGCGCCCTCATCGTCCATGATCAGGTCGAGAGCAAAATATTCGACAAAGAATTCCGCTTTGTTGCGCACGCATTGCTGATAAAGCGTATGGATGAGCGCGTGACCGGTGCGGTCGGCAGCGGCGCAGGCGCGCCGCGCCGGATCGCCCTCGCCGTATTCCATCATGTGCCCGCCAAACGGCCGCTGATAGATCCGCCCGTCCTCGGTGCGCGAGAACGGCACTCCGAAATGCTCGAGCTCGATGACCGCAGGGATCGCGTTGCGGCACATGTATTCGATCGCATCCTGGTCGCCGAGCCAGTCTGAACCCTTGACGGTGTCGTACATGTGCCAACGCCAGTCGTCGGGGCCGACATTGCCCAGCGCCGCGCTGACCCCTCCTTGAGCGGCAACCGTGTGGCTGCGCGTCGGGAAGACCTTGCTGATGCAGGCTGTCCGAAGCCCCTCGGTGGTCATTCCCAATGTCGCCCGCAGACCCGCGCCGCCGGCGCCGACGACGACCACGTCATAGCTGTGATCGGTAATGTTGTAGGCCTGTGGCATGCGGGGGCTCCAATCAGCTCGTCGATCCAAGGGCAATGCTGAGCACTGCGAAGATCCCCGCCACGGCGAAGCCGAAACTGAGCAGGCGGACGGCGACGACGAGGCCGAGCCTGGCGAGCTCGGTGTGAACATAGTCTTCGATGACCACCTGGAGCCCGAGCGACGCGTGATAAAAAGTCGCAATAAGCAGCAATACCAATAGAATGGCCGGCAGCGGGAGGCCAACCCAGTTCTGCACGGTCTCGATATCGGCGCCGACCAGGCCGATAACGGAGGCCACGAACCAAAGGCTCAACGGTACGAGCGCAATCGCGGTAATGCGCTGCGCCCACCAGTGATCGACCCCCTCCTTCGCCGAACCCAGCCCGATTGCACGGCCGAGCGGCGAACGCATCCGCGACGCCATCATGACAGGAGGCCCGGCATGTCAGGAAACCCAGCGAGCTATCCCGGCGATCCAGGCAACCAAAGTCAGGACGCCGGTCGCCCCGACGACAATCCAACCACCCACATAGGTCGATTCGAGGTCGAGCGCATGGCCGGTGTCCCAGACGAGGTGACGGATGCCATTGCACAAGTGATAGAACAGCGACAACGTCCAGCCGAACAACAGCAAGAGCCCGATCCAGGAGCCGAGGAAATCCTGGACGCCTTCATAGGCCTCAGGCCCGGAAGCGGCGGCGATCAGCCACCATACGAGCAGGATCGTCCCGGCGCTCAGCGCCACGCCGGAAGCGCGGTGGAGGATCGACAGAACGGAGGTGAGTTGCCATCGGTAGATCTGAAGGTGCGGCGAAAGCGGCCGGTCGGCGGATCTCATTTACAGCTATTCCCTGCGGTCGGCCGCTGTGAATTAGCCCGCGATACCGGGGAGTGTCAACGCAGGCTCGCCAAGCAGCCGCGTCAATTCTCGGTCGAGAGCCGCTCGATCTCGCCGGCTAAAGACAATAGCCGCCGTGCGTTTTCCACATGCAGGTTTTCGATCAGCCGGCCTTCCACGAGCACGACGCCTTTGCCCGCGGCTGCCGCTTCGCTGTGCGCCGCGATGATCCGCCGCGACCATTCGACCTCCTCGGGGGTCGGGGCGAATGCCGCGTTGGCGGCAGCGATCTGCTTCGGGTGTATCAATGTCTTGCCGTCGAACCCGAGCTCGCGGCCTTGCCGGCATGCGGCCGCAAAGCCCTCATCGTCGGCGAGGTCGAGGTGAACGCCGTCGAGAACCGCCAGCCCGTGGGCACGGGCTGCCAGGACGGCGAGACTGAGGGAGGTGACCAGCGGCAGACGATCGCGGGTCGGGAACGCGTGCAGGTCCTTTGTCAGGTCCGAGGTGCCGAGAACGAGCGCGGCGAGCCGCGGGCTCGCCGCGGCAATCTCGCGGGCGTAGAGGATGCCGCGCGGCGTCTCGAGCATGCACCAGACCGCGAGCCGCTCCGGAGCGCCGAACCCGTCGAGCAGCGACACAGTCAGCGCCACCAGGTCGGGATTCTCCACTTTGGGCAACAACACCGCGTCGATCGGCATCGTGGCAGCGGTGGCGAGATCGGAATGCCCCCACGGCGTATCGATCGCATTGACGCGGATTACCAGCTCGCGGTCGCCATAGCCGCCCCGGGCGAGTGCCGCCGGGACAATTGTCCGCGCGCCCTCCTTCGCCTCCGGAGCCACGGCGTCTTCGAGATCGAAGATCAGCCCGTCGGCAGGCAGTGTTCGCGCCTTCTCCGGCGCCCGCGGGTTCGAGCCGGGCATGAAGAGAACACTGCGGCGAGGGCGAGACGTGGCAGACATCGGCGTCCGTGGTTTGGCCGAATTCTATTCCGCAGCCTTGGCTGCCTGGGAGTGCCAGCTCTTCAGGACGGGCAGCACCTCCTTGGCGAATAGCCGCAATGAGGCCTCCGCCTTTTCGTAAGGGATACCGCCGAAGCGGAACGAAACGTTCAGCTCGAAATCGCCGATCACCCCGCGCCGCGCCTCCAATTCCCGGAGGATGCGGTCCGGGGTGCCCCACACGGCGGCTTTCATAAACCCTTCGACCGCGCCTTCGAGCCCGCCCTTGCGGGCGATCTCGGCTTTCTGAGCGTAGGCGTCGTAGCCCTTCACCGTGGCGAAGTGCTCGCCCAGGAACTCGTAATGGTCGAAATTGCTCTCGACGAATTTGCCCATGTGCTGGCGCGCCAGCGCCTCCGCGTCGTCGAGCTTCGGCGCGCAGATGCAGAAATCGGTAATCATCATGGTCGGCGCATCGATGCCGTGGAATTTGCGGTGCATTTCGCGGTTGCGCTGGATTGCCGGGAGCCGCATTGGCCAAGGGCGGTCGGAAAACATCACCATGTGGGCGCCGAGCCGCGCCGCCGAATCCACCAAATCCTCGCTCGACGCGACGGCGTAGATACGCCCGTCGAAGCTGTATTTCGGGCGCGGTCGCAGCTCGACCCGCGGCTGCTTGTAATAGGTACCGTCGGCCTCGATCCAGCCGGTGCGCAGTGCATTGACGATCATCGGCGCCGCTTCGTCGAACCGGCCGCGGCTCTCGTCCATCGTGCCGCGGAACGCAGCAAATTCGCGCCGCGCCAACCCTCGGCCAAACCCGAGCCGCAGCCGGCCGTGGGAAAGAAGGTCGAGCACCGCCGCCTGCTCGGCCACGCGCAGCGGATCGTGCCAAGGCAGGATCACCGCAGCGGTGCCGAGATCGATGTCCGGGCACACGCCGGCGAGGTAGGTCATCAGCTGCAGATTGTCGGGGCAGAACGAATAGTCGAAAAAATGGTGCTCGGCCGACCACAACACATCGAAGCCAAGGCCAGGGGCCTGACGCGCCAAGCGAAGGTCCTCGTTCCAGACCTGATCGTCGCTCATATTTTCCCAGCCGTAGCTGGCGAAGATCATCATCAGGCCGATATCCATGGTTCCCTCCGAAGCAACTCAGGAGTGCAGCAAGCTCGTCAGCCCGGAGACGTGCGCGATGCGGCGGAAGTCGTGAATCGCCGCCAAGCTCACCTCGATTTGCCGATCGCCCAAGCCGGCGTTAGGCATCAAGGCGCGGTACTTCCGGTCGATATCGGCCCATGCGATCCCAGCGGCGCCCGCACCTTTGGGTGCAAAGACCGTGCTCGTGCCGACGCGGCCGTCCGTTGTCCGAATGGTCACGGTGGCGCCTTGCCGGTAACGCTCGGTATTGCCGCTCGGCGGAGGCCCGACCCGGACCCGGTCGATCAGCCGATGAATGACCGGGTCGGCAATCTTGGCGGCGGTCGCGTGCACCCACGAGAAATCGTGATCGGCCGCCCCGGCCGCAAGGAAATAGGCGGGGCTGTGCGCCATGCCGATCAGATCGGTCGGGTGCAATGGACCGGTCAGTGCGGTGAAGCCGGGGCGCGACACGGTAATGCTTTCGATGTCCTGCGGTGCGATGCTCCCTTCTTTCGCCGCGTTCGCAGCGGCCTCGGCGAGCGCGTGGTAGGGGTGACCGCCGGGCACCAGCTTGACGGCCATATCGGTGATGATGTCCCAGGACTGTCCGAGATCGCGCGTCACATTCGCACCGACCGAGGGACCCTCGGTCCCGCCGTACACTTCGAGAAACCCGCGTTTAGTCTCGAGAATGCTTTCTTCCGCCCGATATCCGCGCTGCGCCGCGAGCGCGGCTCGAACTCCCAGCATTGCGGCCAGCCCGGCGTGATACTCACGCGCGGTGCTGGTGTTCGCCGCGGCCATAAGCCCGCCGATCGAGGTCGCCGAGAGGGCGATCGTCTGCGCCATCTTCGTCGGGTCGAGGCTCAGCAGCCGGGCGGCGGCAACCGCACCGGCAAAGATCGCGACGAGGCAGCCGTGAAATCCACGCGAGCGAAAGCCCGGTGTGATTGCTTCGCCAATGCGCCCGGCTGCCTCGTAGCCGAGCACGATCGCCGCCAGCACCTCTTTGCCGTTCGCACCGGTCCGCTCGGCCATGGCGAGCGCCGTGGCGACGAGAATCGTGCCGGCATGGACGATGTTGCGCAGATCACTGTCGTCGGAAGCCGCCGCGTCGCTCATCACGGCGTTGACTTGCGCCGCCTCGGCTACCGGCAGTTTTGGCCCCGCATCGAACCACAACGAGGCTTCGGCGCTCCCGCCGCGGTCTCGCGCGAGGTCGCGGATGATGACCGAAGATTCTATCCCGGCGCCGAGCGCCGCGCTGGCGAGCGTGCTGGCGATCAGCATCGCCGCATGATCGACCGCTTGCGCCGGGAGGTCGGCTGGGCCGACCCGAGTCAGAAACTCCGCCAATTCACGGGCGACCGTCATCCTAGGAGCCCAATATAAGCAAAGAAATCGGCCCCAGCTTCGTCTTGGCTGGGCTTGGCCCGGCCATCCACGCCTTCGAGCGCCCGAAACAAAGGCGTGGGTGCGCGGATCAAGTCCGCGCAAGACGATTTGGGTTGATTCCTGCGAGTCTCCACCCGATTATCCCTCGCATTGGCGGTAATGACGAAACACGTGTCGATCCTTCTGGATCCACTGCGGTTGGACTTCTCACGCCGGTATTGGCGCGATGAGACCCACATCATCTTCTTTGATGTTGTTGACCCGATCGCTGACCGGAGCGATGGTCATCGCGCCGGTATAGGGGACCAGCAGCCGCTTTGCGGTCGTGTCGGGGGCGGTGAGCCAGCGCTGATAATCGGCAGGCGCAATGATCACCGGCATGCGTTCGTGCACCTCGCTGACCAATTTGTTCGCTCGCGTCGTGACGATCGCGAACGTCTCGACCGGCTCGCCAGTTTCGGGCGTCCACTTCTCCCAGAGCCCAGCAAATGCGCACAACGCTCCATTGCGCAACATTATCTTGTAGGGCTGTTTCCTCGCCCCTCTCGTCCGCCATTCGTAATACCCGTTCGCCGGCACGAGGCACCGTTGGCCCTGAAACGCCGACCGGAAGACCGGCTTGTCGTCGATCTCCTCGGCAAGCGCATTGATCATTCGAGCACCCAGCGAGAGATCGCGCGACCAGGGCGGCACCAAGCCCCAGCGACCCGGACGAACTGTCCTGAGCTTCTCCGCCGCGACGACCATCGGAGAGGGCTGGGTTGGAGCGATGTTGTATCGCGGCGCCAATTCGGGCCCCTGGTCGAGGACGAACTTCTTCTTTATTTCAGCCGCGCTGGCTGTGAGGTAAAAGCGGCCGCACATGAACGGACTATAGCACCATGCCGGGCCGGCCGGCATAGCTCCTTAACCTTGCGGATATCGACCCGGGGCTGGTTGCTGCCGATCGGTTTCCGGTTACGTTACCGGCGGCCGTGAAGCACTAAGGCGGTCATGTAGCCAAGCGCAAAGCTGGCGACCACCATCATGAGCGGCTGTTCATCGAGCACTTGGCGCACCGCACCTGATCTCCTCACGTGCGTTCCAGCGAAGCGAGCGATTATTCCGGGCCGATTTCGCGCGGCGGCGCTGCCAGGGTCAGCATACGCATCTCCGACCCGCTCGCCGACGGCCTCTGCGGTCTTCTCCGGAATGCTCGCCCGAGGTCCGGCAGGCTTTGACAGCCGTCGCGTCATTTCCTCCTGCGACACGTCCGGCTTTTCCTTGACGGCATACGGCGGCGGGTCCCCATGTCTTTGGCCAACAGCCTCTTCGGCGATCGCGTCCGGATCTTGTTTTCTGGTCGGCATGGTGATCTCCCTCGCTCCCTCAGGCGAAGACACTCATAGAGGTACAACATCGTCTGAGGGTCCGAATTCCCGGCCGGCGGTGACGATTGACGCGTACGGCCCACCTCGGGCGTCGGAGGTCGAGGCACACAAAGGCAGAGGCCAACCGATTATCGGAAGGATCGCGGTTCATAGTCTCTTAATACTGACGGCGTCTCTGAAATATTAACCTCGATTTTCCAACTTTAACTATCTTTGTGCCTGACATTTCTCTTATATTCGAGTTAATTACACACATTCTCTCGAAGAACAATCCGGTCAGGCAGAGCTATGAAAACTCTCTCGGCAGTAACACTCGCGCTTGTCGTGGGCGCAGTCGGGGGCATGACGAACGATGCAACTGCGGCGCCGATCACGTACGACTTCACCGGCACCGTATCGGGCGACCAAGCGCTTGGAGCGATCCAGACCTATTCGGCTTCGGGCGGCCCCACCATTACCGCTATCTCAGGATCGTACGCCCAATCAGGCACTGGGGCGCCCGGCGGCCGGAGATACCTTCACGGCGGGCGGGCAGCTAGTCGGCAACGACCGCGGCACTGACGAGATGGGCGTGGGCGTGTGCTTCGGGAACGGATGCAACCGCGGCCACATCGACGATAACCCCGAAATCGACGCCAGCGGCAGAGAAGCGGTGCGGCTCGATATCTCAAGCCTTTTCTCGAGCTTCGGCTCCTTCACCATAAACGCGGACTCTGCGACCAACGGCGAGGTGCTGGGCATTTTCGCAAGCAACGCGGCCGGCACCGCGCTCGGCGCCAAGCTTGGGGACGCCACCAGCGCAGGCGGCAATGTCGCAATTACGCCAACGAGCAACTACCTCTTCTTCGTCGCCGACAACACCACCACGAGCGGCGCGGACGTTCTTCTGCACTCGCTCACGGTGACCCCGACTGCCGTCCCCGAGCCTGCGAGCCTCGCCCTCCTCGCCACAGCGCTCTTCGGCGTGGGCTTCTTGCGGCGAAAGGAACGGCCGGTTCTTGCTCGCTAACGCAGCGGCGCGAAGGCGGTCTCGCGCGTTCGCAGCAGGATTACGAGGGTGACGATCGCGGCTATGATGACATACGCGGCCGGTGCATGATTGTTGCCCGTTGTCCGCACGAGAAAGGTGGCGATGAACGGCGCGAACCCGCCAAAGATCGCAACCGCGATGTTGTACCCGATCGACAAAGCGGTGTAGCGCACCCGGGTCGGAAAGATCTCGGCATAGAACGCCGGACATGCTCCCGCGTAGGGCACGTAGAGCAAGACCATCAGCAGCTGCGCCAATACCGCGAGCCCAATATTGCCCGACGAGGCCATCAGGAAAAACGGATAGCCCAGCACGGCGTAGCCGATGCAGGAGGCGATCAGCAAAGGCCGCCTTCCGACGCGGTCCGAAAGCCAGCCCATCAACGGCAGCAGCAGCACGAACACTGCAAGGCAAGACGTGCCGATCCACAATGCCGTGCTCTGTGCCAGCTTGCCGACCGAGCTCATGTAATTCGTCAGGTAGACGAGCGCGATATAGTAGGCGACTGTGTTGTGCAACGTCACGCCGAAGCCGAGCAGGGTCTCGCGCGGGTATTGTCTGAGAGCCTCGCCCAGCGGCGCCGCGGCGACCGCGCCTTGCTCCTCGATCTCGGTGAATTTGGGCGTGTCGTCGAGCCGCCAGCGCAGATAGAAGCCGACGGCGCCGACGACAATGCCGAACAGAAACGGCAACCGCCAGCCCCAGGCGAGCCGATCGGCTTGCGGCAACGCGGCGTTGAGCAATGCTGCGGTCAGTGAGCCGAGCAGAAAACCGCCGCCCACCCCGACGAGTTGCCAAGAGCCGAAGAAGCCGCGACGCGCGGGCGGTGCAAATTCGACGATGTAGGCGGTCGAGCCGCCCCATTCGCCGCCTGCCGAAAGCCCCTGGAACAACCGAACGACAACGAGGAGGGCCGGCGCGAGCACGCCGACTTGGCCATAGGTCGGCAACAGCCCCATGCCGAACGTCGCCAACGCCATCACGAAAACCACGGTGCTCAACGCCTTGCGGCGGCCGTGACGGTCGCCGTAGATGCCAAACAGAACCGATCCGACCGGCCGCATCACAAAGCCGACGCCGAAAACCGCAAAGGTCGACAGCAGTGACACCACAGGATCGCTGCTGGGGAAGAACAGCTGCGATATCGTCGGCACGAGATACCCGTAGACGCCGAAATCGTACCATTCGAGGACATTGCCGATGACGCCGGCCGTGATCGCCTTGCGGTATTGCGTGCCGGTCCCCGCCGGGAGATCGGCTGCCGCGACAGTCATGCTCCCCCTACCGGCGTATCAGCTTTGACCGGCGCCGATATGCGCGACCGCCTCGATCTCCACTTTGAGCGACGGGTTTGCCAGCGCCGCCACCTGGACGAGAGTGGAGGCCGGGAAGTTGCCGGTGAAGAATTCGCGCCTCGCTTGCCACACCTTCTCGCGCTGGGTGATGTCGGTGACAAAGATCGTCACCTTGACGACGTCGGCCATGCTGCCGCCCGCCGCCGCGAGGAGATTACGGATCTTCGTGAAGATCACCTTGGCCTGGGCGTACTCGTCGCCTTCAGTGCCTGCGGCAGTCATGCCGGCGACGTAGGCGACCCCGTTCACCACCAGGCAGTTCGACCAGGTGCCGGCCTGAGGCTCCGCCACCTCGGGGCTGACGGCACGGACAATCTTGCTCATCGCTATGCTCCCACCTGCTGTTTGAGCTTGGCGACGCGGTCCAGGATCGGCAGCACCTCGTCCGCCTTGGCCGGTGGCACCGGAAAGTTCACCCGCACGACGCCGAGGTCGCGGAAACGCTTCAGCATATCCGGGTCTTCCGGCGCGCCGCCCAACGTCACCGGCAAAGACTTCGGGTCGCGGCCCGCCTCCTCGGCCATCTGCCGGAAGCGCGGCAGGTATTCTTGCGGATTGCCGCTGCTGGCGTTCGGGTACCAGCCGTCGCCATAACGCACCGCCCGGCGCGCCGCCCACGGGAAGGCGCCGCCGAGAATGACCGGCGGATGCGGCTTCTGCACCGGTTTTGGCCAGGTCATCATCGGCGAGAAATGGACGAGGTCGCCGTGATATTCGGCGGTCGACTTGGTCCAGATCTCCTTCATCGCCTCGATCTGCTCGCGCATCTTCTTGAAGCGAGACGTGAACTCGGTGCCGTGGTTTTCGATCTCCTCGGCATTCCAGCCGCCGCCGATGCCGAACAGAAACCGCCCGTTCGAGACCTGGTCGATCGACGCGACGAGCTTGGCGGTCTGGATCGTGTCGCGTTGGATCACCAGGCACACGCCGGTGCCGAGCTTGAGCCGCTTGGTCACGGCCGCCGCCGTGGCGAGCGTCACAAACGGATCCATCACATCGTAATACCGCTTCGGCAGTTCGCCGCCGCCCGGCGCCGGGGTGCGCCGCGGCACCGGGATGTGCGAGTGCTCGGCCACCCACAGCGCATCGAGCCCCCGCTCCTCCATCGCCACGGCGAGCTCGGTCGGTGAGATCGAGTAATCGGTGAAAAAGATCGAAGCGCCGAATTCCATAGTAAGGCCTCCTCAGTGTCTCGTGGCATTGTTGGATCGCTCGCCAGACGCGTTCCGGGGTCGCCGGCATGTCGATATGGCGGACACCGTATTCCGACAGCGCGTCGACCAGCGCGTTCATCACCGACGGCAGTCCGCCGGCGCAGCCGGCTTCGCCGCAGCCCTTCGCCCCGAGGACGTTGGTCGTGGCCGGAACCGGATGGAATTCGTGGGTGAACAGCGGGGCGTCCTCGGCGCGCGGCAATGCGTAATCCATGTACGAGCCGGTCAGCAACTGGCCCTGCTCGTCGTAGATCGTGTGCTCGCGCAAGGCCTGGCCGATGCCCTGCACGATGCCGCCATGCGCCTGACCGTTGACCAGCAGCGGGTTGATGACGGTGCCGAAATCGTTGACGAACGAATAGCGGACGACGTCGACCATACCGGTCTCGGGGTCGACCTCGACTTCGGCGATGTGGCAGCCGTTCGGGAAAGCCGAGGGCGGGCCGTCGGCGACGAGCTGCACATCGAGGCTCTGCGGCAATTCCGGCGGCAACTTCAGGCCGGAGCGGATCTTGTCGGCCAATTCCATGATGCCGACCGAACGATCCGTGCCGGCGATCACGAACCGGCCGGCGCGGAATTCGATGTCCGCGACCGCCGCCTCCAGCACATGCGCGGCGATCTGCTTGCCGGTCTCGACCACCTTGTCGCCGGCCGCGACGATCGCGGTGCCGCTCGTCATCATCGATTTCGAGCCGCCGGTGCCGCCGCCGGCGATCAGCTCGTCGCTGTCGCCCTGCAGCAGCCGGATCTTCTGGAACGGGATGCCCAAACGCGTGCTGAGCACCTGCGCGAAGGGTGACGCGTGGCCCTGCCCGTAATCGAGCGTGCCGGTAATGATCGTGACGGTGCCGTCCGCCTCGAAGCGGATGCCGCCCATCTCGCGGCCGGGCGGGCCGGTCAGTTCGAGGTAGTCGCTGATCCCCCGCCCGCGCAATCGGCCGCGCGCCCGGCTTTCCTCCTTGCGCGCGGCAAAGCCGTCCCAATCGGCGAGCGCCAAGGCCTGGTTCAGCAGGTTGGTGAAGTCGCCGCTGTCATAGGTCGTGCCGTTGGGGGCCTTGTACGGCATCGCCTCCGGCGGGATGTGGTTGCGCCGGCGCAGCTCGACGCGGTCGATCCCCATTTCGGCCGCGGCCGCGTCCACCAGCCGCTCCATGTAATAGTTGGCCTCGGGCCGGCCGGCGCCGCGATAGGCGCCGACGGGTGTCGTGTTGGTGAACATGCATTTTGTCGAGACTTCGATCAGCGGGGTCTTGTAGACGCCGAGCGTGTTCCGGACCGCATTGCGGGTCGGCGGGCCCGGCGCGCCGTAAGTCGCGCCGACATTGCCGTAGATGGTCAGCCGCACCGCCAGAAAATTGCCGTCGCGGTCGAGCGCCAATTCGGCTGTCGTCTCGGCGTCGCGGCCATGCGTGTCGGAGAGGAAGCTGCCCGAGCGGTCGTCGGTCCATTTGACCGGGCGGCCGAGTTCGCGCGCGGCGTGCATGATGCAGTAATATTCGGCATAGGTCGGCTGCTTCATGCCGAACGAGCCGCCGACGCGATCGGTTATCACGCGCAGCTTGTCGCGCCCGACCCCGAACACGCCGGCGATGTAATTGCGGAACCCGAACACCCCCTGGCCCGGGACATGGAGGGTCCAGTGCTGGCGCTCGGGCGTCGTACTGCGGCGACTCCGGCGCGCGGCTCCATCGCATTGACGACGATGCGGTTATTGCGCAGCTCGAGCCGCGTCACATGGGCGGCGGCGGCAAAAGCGGCGGCGACCTTCTCGCTGTCGCCGTAGTGAAAATCGAGCCCGACATTCCCGGGCACATCGTCATAGAGAAGCGGCGCGCCGGGTGCGGCCGCCTCCCGGGCTGACGTGACGGCCGGCAGGGGGTCGATATCGACGACCACCGCTTCCGCGGCGTCCTTGGCCTGCGCGGCGGTCTCGGCGACGACTGCGGCGATCGGGTCCCCGACATAGCGGACCTTGTCGGTCGCCAGCGCATACCGGACCGGGCTCAGCATCGGCGTCCCGTCCCGATTGTTCATGACCTGCCGCGGCGGCAGCGGGCCGACGCCCCCTGCCTCCAGATCCGCCGCGGTATAGACCCCGAGCACCCCCGGCATGCCGCGCGCCGCCGCGGTATCGATGCCGCGGATGATGCCGTGCGCATAATGGCTGCGCACGATCGCGCAATAGGCTTGACCCGGCAGGTTGAAGTCGTCGGTGAACCGGCCCTTTCCGGACACGAGTACCGGGTCTTCGCTACGCGGCACCGGCTGTCCGATCGCATATCTGTCGAGATCGAGCAGTATCGGATCGACGAAATCATCCATGCGTCATCTCCTTCGACCTCCGAAAGTTAACGCTTCACCGCAGAGGCCGCAAAGGATGCGCGAAGGACGCGGAACATTCCGTCCTCTGCGAAGCCTCGGCCGTCCTTTGCGGTAAAAGAGAGCGTTTTAATGGCTGAAGCCGAACAGGCCTTGCGCGTTGTGGTGCAGGATCTTGTCGGTGTCGGCCTTTGGCAATCCCAGACGCTCGATATAGGCGAAGGTCTCCTTGTATTCTTCGTAATCCTGCAATACCGGATAGTCGCTGCCGGTCACCAGGTGATCGGCGCCGAAGGCTTCGAGGGCGCAGATGAACGCCGACTTGGAGCCGTAGCACACGGTATCGTAATAGAATTTCTTGGCGGTGACGCTCGGCGCCTCGGCGAGGTTGGGGTGGCCGCTTTGGCTTTGTCCCTGCTTGTCGAGGCGATTGAGCAGCATCGGGACGGGGCCGCCCAGATGCGGCACGATGAATTTGATGTTCGGGTAGCGGTGCGGGATCTGCTTGGCGATCATGTGCAGCACGAAAGTGGCGTCCTCCAGCGAGGTGCCGACCGCCGCGCGCCAGCCGTAATCGACGATGAACGGCGAGCAGATCCCGGTCCCCGCCGGATGCACGAAGAGGACCGCGCCGCGCCGGTTCATCTCGGCATAGATCGGCTCGAACTCGGTCTCGGCGATCGAGCGGTTGAGGCAGATGATGTTCATGTTGACGCCGACGCAGCCGAGCTGGTCGAAGCCGCGCTCCATCTCTTTCAGCGCGGCGTCGATATGCGGCAACGGGAGCATCACGTATGAGGCGATCCGCTTCGGGTAGCGGTGCGCCAGGTCGGCGTAGCCGTCGTTCAGCATCTGGACCGCTTTGACGCACTCGGCCTCGTCGGGCAGGTAGGGCGGATGGTTCGGCGACAACACCTGCTTCTCGACCCCGGCCTCGTCCATCAGCTTGAACCGGCCCTCGATGTCCTCCGGCGAATCCGAGAACGGGTGGCGCGCCATCCCGCGCTTGACCGGCAGATGAACCGGCGACGCAAACCGGTCGCCCATAAACTCGCTGAAATTTCTCGGCGTATAGTGCGCGTGGACGTCGCAGATCATCAGGATTTTCCTTTGCCTGGAGAGATGACGCGGGTTAGGTCAAACTAAGCCGTGCCGGCGAGGGGTTGCAAGGAGCCGTCGATGGAGCCGATCGGTCTGAAGGTGAATGGCAAAGCGGTCAGCGTAACCGCGGACGAACAAACTCCGCTGCTCGACATTCTGCGCAACCATCTCGGTCTGATGGGGACCAAATTCGGCTGCGGCCTCGAACAATGCGGCTGCTGCATGGTGCTGGTCGACGGCAAACCGGAGAAATCCTGCGGCAAGCCGCTGTCGGCCGTCGCCGGCAGGGAAATCGTGACGATCGAAGGCCTCGGCACGCCGGACCGGCCGCATCCGCTGCAGCAAGCCTTCATCGACGAGCAAGCCGGCCAGTGCGGCTACTGCCTGCCCGGCATCCTGATCACCGCCAAGGCATTGCTCGACCGAAACCCGTCGCCGTCGCGCAAAGAGATCGCCGAGGCGCTCGACGACAATATCTGCCGCTGCGGCAGCCACATCCGCATCCTGCGCGCCGTCGAACGCGCCGCCCGTTTGCTGCGCGAAGGAGCTGCGCGATGAGCGCGTCACCGACCCTGCCGCCGCTGCTGGCGGCCAATCCGCGCCTCGATCAGTGGGTCCGGTTTCCCTCGCCCGGCCATGTCACGGTTTCGACCGGCCGGGTCGAAATCGGCCAGGGCGTGCTGACCGCGATGCTGCAGATCGCCGCCGAGGAGCTCGACGTCGCCCCCGACCGCATCCTGCTGCAGACCGGCGACACCGATCTGACACCCAATGAAGGCTACACGGCCGGCAGCCAGTCGATCCAATTCGGCGGCGTCGCATTGCGCCAGGCATGCGCCGAGGTGCGCGCGTTGTTTCTCGACCATGCCGCGGCGAATTTCGGCTACTCCCGCCCGGATTTGGCGGTGCGCGACGGGGCGATCACTCCATCGCGGGGAGGCGACCGGCCATGATTATTGGTCGCTCGCCGGCGCCGTCGATCTCGGGCGGCATGCGACCGGCCTGCCGGCAACCAAGAGCGTCAGAGACTATCGCGTCGTCGGGCAGAACGCGCCGCGCCTCGACCTCGCCGCGAAGGTGTTCGGCGAACCCATCTTTGCCCACGACATGGCTCTCGACGGCATGGTGCATGCGCGCGTCGTGCGCCAGCCCCGCCGTGACGCGACGATCGCGACCGTCGACGAGGCCGCGCTGCGGCGCGCCGCAAAAGGCCCGATCGAGATCGTTCGCGACGGCAACTTCCTCGCGATCCTCGGCGCGGACGAGACGGTCGTCGAAGCCGTCGCCGCCGTCGCGCCAAATCACGTCGCCTGGGACGGGGTCGACGCGATCAACCCGTTCCAGGAAGAGGCGCGGTGGCTCTTGCAGCAGCCCTCGATCGACCGGACCATCGGCCCCCCTCCCCCACCCGATCCTTCAGCGGCGGCCAGCCGCCAATCGGCGACCTATACCCGGATGCACATCGCCCACGCCTCGGTCGCGCCGTCCTGCGGGCTCGCTCTCTACCGCGACGGGCGGCTCACGGTGTGGACCCATTCGCAGGGGGTCTACCCGTTGCGCGATGCTCTGGCGCGGACCTTGAAGCTCGATCCGGCGGCGATTTCGGTGAAGCACGTCCAGGGGCCGGGCTGCTACGGCCACAACGGCGCCGACGATGCGGCGGCCGACGCGGCGGTCATCGCGTTTCGCCGGCCGGGGAAGCCGGTCAGGGTGCGCTGGCGGCGCGAGGAGGAATTCGGCTTCGAGCCGGTCAGCCCGGCGATGGTGGTGACGGTCAGCGCCGCGCTCGACGGCGCGCAACGGCCGGCCGACTGGACCACCGAGATCTGGAGCGGCCGGCACACCAGCCGCCCGGGCGGCGGCGGCAACCTGCTCGCCGCCGAAGCCCTGCCGAACCCGCCACCCGCGCCGCCCGCTTCCGAATCGTCATATCCGCCGGGCGCCGGCACCCGCAACGGCGAGCCGCTCTACGCTTTCCCGGCCAAGCGCATCCTCCATCACCTGATCGCCGAAACGCCGGTGCGGACCTCGTCGTTGCGCGGGCTCGGCGCGACATTGAACGTCTTCGCGATCGAGTCTTTCATGGACGAATTGGCCGAGCGGGCCGGCATGGACCCGGTCGCCTACCGGCTGTCGGTTCTGTCGGACGCGCGGGCCCGCGCGGTCGTCGAACATGCCGCCCGCCTCGCCGATTGGAAACCCGGACTGCCGCCCGGCACGGGACGCGGCCGCGGGATCGGCTTCGCGCGCTACAAGAACCTCGCCGCCTACGCCGCCGTCGTCGCCGAGGTCGAGGTCGACGAGAGTCGTCCGGCTGCTGCGCGTGTGGTGCGCGGCGGATGCCGGTCTCGTCATCAACCCGGACGGCGCGCTCAACCAGCTCGAAGGCGGCATCATCCAGGCGGCGAGCTGGGCCTTGAAGGAAGGCGTGCGGCTCGACACCGGCGGCATCAGCTCGCGCGACTGGGAGAGCTACCCGGTGCTGCGCTTCAGCGAGGTGCCCGAGGTGCTGGTCGAGCTGGTCAACCCCTCCGCCGATCTCCCGCCGCTCGGCGTCGGCGAAGCCAGCGGCGGCCCGACCGTCGCCGCCATCGGCAACGCCGTCGCGCACGCCCTCGGCGCCCGCCTCCGCGACCTGCCGCTGACCCGCGAGCGCGTCATGGCGGCCTTGCTGAAGGCGTGACTTTATTGGGGTGCATAGACTGTGACCGGCCGCGGGCTCGGCCCCAGAGTTCTCAGCACGCAACCGGGCTCGCAAAGCGCGTCACCTTCCGGTTGCCCGCAGTTCCTTGGATGATCTCGCCGAGATGCGGCGGGTCATGCATTCTCGGCATGGTTTCTCATCTCCTCGCGTGCGGTCAGTGGTAATCTAGAGCAGCTATTCCGCGGCCCGCACGCTGCCGGGCTCCTACGATACTGCGATCGGGCGGATTACGGCGACAGTTTACTCTACGTTTCACAGCGCCTGCGCTTGCTGTGCGGTGTCCATGCCGGTGCTTCCTTCAGCCGATCTGGGAGCTGGTTAGAGCGGCGCGGCGCAATCTTGTAAACTGTCACCATAATCCCAGCCTGCTTTAGCCCGATAGGGATACCGGTAAATACTCCTGATCTCTTTCTTGCCGAAACGACGTAGCCTCTTGTGACTATCTCTAGAAAAGGAAGATCGTTATATTTACGACTTCTGCGTGGTTGACGTTAAAAAGGACAACGATACAAGTGTAGTGGATCGTTTAGTGATCCGGTTAAAGACATCTGCAACGCTAATCAGGAGAGTGGGACGAGTGGTGAGCTTTGAGAGCTGCAGCCGCGCTGCTGGCCGCGATAGCCATGGCGAACGCCAAAGATCCCGGCAAATGACTTATCTGATCGAAAGAACATTCCATTGGTTCAAAGAGCGACTGCCCGGCCGCGTATCGAGACCGGACAATGACAGTTACGTTGCCCCAACCGCAATCTCCGCAAAGCGGGTCGGGCGCGCGCTGCGCGCTGTCGTCCACTGCCAGACACCCGAAACCCAGCCGGGAACGCAATGGAAATGGAATCGTAACCTGCCGACAAGCCTGAAGATCGTGCCGCGTCTATCGTCATTCGTCGCGGCGGTATTTGTTCTGCTCGCGGTGGTGAATGCTGACGCCCAACAACCGACGACGAGATCGGTCGTTATCCCGCCGATCCCACCGGGCCAGGCACGGATCTGGATCTACAGTGGCTCGCAGCCCACCAGCCCTTTTAACTATCCCCATATGGAAGCGGTAACGTTGAACGGCGTCACAGTCGGGTACGAGCAACTGGGCGGGGGTTTCTACCGCAATGTTGCGCCCGGGCATTACGTTATTGCCGCTCCCAGCTTCTTGGCGCTTGATCCCAGCCAGTCCGCTACCGTCGATCTTGCTGCCGGACAGGAGGCATACCTGAAGCTCGACGCCTTGGGCTGGCCGAATGGCGGGGGCGAGAATATGGTGACAGAATACTATGTCCGCCTCATGCCGCCGCAAATCGCCCGCACTGCGATCGCGCAGCTCGCATTCTCGGGCGGCAACTGAGCTCTTCTCTCCCTCTGCCGGACCGGCGCTCGCTCCTACCCTTCCCTGTCGCGCACCGGAAGCGCGACAGGGGAAGGTGGAGGCAAGAGCGGCCGCCTCAACCCCTTAATGCCCATCGCCAGTCAACCGGCCGACGCCCTTTCCATTCGGCACGAGAGCCGTTTTTCAAGGTTACTGGCAAACGTCCGATTGTTGTCACCGGAGTTATCTGGCTGGAAAACGGGCGCCGCGTCCATTGGAAGAAATAAAGGTGAAGCCGGAGATCGCCAAACCAAACCAGAATATCAGTGATCGGTGCTGCGCGAGCGGACGAGACCCGACTTATAGGGTAGAGGAAATGAGCCTCAAGCGAGAATACGAGGTGCTTCGGCGAGTACCGATCTTTGCTGGGATCGAGCCCGCAAAGTTGAAGCTCTTGGCCTTCATGTGTGAGCGGGTCGGCTTCGATCCCGGCAATCGGCTGATGCAGCAAGGGGATCCGGCCGACGCGGCGTATCTGATCGTCGACGGCCATGCCGAGGTCATCCTCGAGACGCCCAGCGGACCGCTGATTGTGGCGACCGTCGGCACCAACGAGATTGTCGGTGAGGTGGGAATCCTGGGCAACGCGCCGCGGGCGGCGACAGTCCGTGCCAAAGATCGTCTTACCGCACTGCGCATCCCAAAGGAGGCTTTTATGCGAATGGTGCGGGAATGCCCGACTATTGCGCTCTCGATAATGCAGGAATTGGCGCAGCGGCTACACAGAAGTAACGGAGTTTGAGGTGAGCACTGACGGTGCCAATTCTGAGCCGATGTCGATTTAGATCTTGTTCAGCAGCCACCTGATCTTGCCCGATGCCACTGTGCTGTGGCGCCGTCATCGAGCTTTTCGTTCGCCGCGACCCCGAGCAGAATCCGTAGAGACGACGATGCCCGAGGCAGGATTAGAGGATTACGGTGACAGCTTACTCTACGTCTCACGGCAGCTGCGCTGGTCGCGCGGTGTCCGGCTCCACTCGCGGTTTTGGGCCGGGTTTGCGGGGTGCCAAAAGGCAGGCCGAGCCGGCGCTCGAGCATCGCGATCCATTCCGGCCTCCCCAGCGGGCGGCCGATGGCGGGGACCCGCTCGATCCGGGTCGTCGCCGCCGCGTCGGCCGGCATCGCGAGAAGAGCCGCAAAATCGGAGATCAGCGCGCGCAACGGCGCCACCGTCGTCAACTCGTCATCCTCGCCCGCGAGCTGCGCCCGAGTGCTCGACCATGGCCAGCGAGGAACGGCTCACCAGCCCCGCGACCATCGGATTGAGCGCGATGTACCCCGCCGCCGCCAACAGATGCGGCTTGTCCATCACCACTGCGCCAAAGCGACCCTGGAACAGATGGCCCGTCCATCGGAACCGATGCTGATCGCCGCGGTATAGTGCCGGCGCGCCTCGGCAAAGATCGCCCGCGACCCATCCGCGTCCGCCGGCGCACGCCAAGTGGACGTGATTGGGCATCAGACAATAGGCCCAGACTGGTATGCCGGCGCGGCGCGCCGCCGCGGCGGCCAGCCGGCGATAGGGGCGATAGTCGTCGGCCTCGAAAAACACGGGCTCGCGCCGGTTACCGCGCTGGGTGACATGGTGGGGCAAGCCCCGGCACAACAACGCGCGCGATCCGGGCCATGCCTGTGCTTCCTTCGGCCGATTGCGAGATATTCATAGCGGCGCCGCGCAATCTCGTAAGCTGTCACCGTAATTCCTTGATGATCTCGCTGAGTACGGCCGGTCATGCATTCTCGGCATGGTCTCTCATCTCCTCGCGTGCGGTCAGTGGTAATCTGGAGCAGCTATTCCGCGGCCCGCACGCTGCCGGGCTCGTACGATACTGCGATCGGATGACCGTCGCGCCGCCACCAGTCCAACCCACCCAGCAGCTCTTTGACCCGAAAACCGAGGCTGGCGAGCTTGTAGGCGCCCTTAGTCGAGCCGTTGCAACCGATGCCGTCGCAGTAAACGACATAGACCTTCCCGTGGTCGAGACGTGCGGTGCTGTCCGCAGTCATTTCTCGATGTGGAAAGCTCATGGCGCCGGGGATATGTCCAGCCTCATATGCGTCGCGGGAGCGTGCGTCGATGACGACGACCTCCGCCAGACCGGATTTGAGATCAACCGACAAATCCCACAAATCGGTATGAAAGCGCAGTTTGTCCGACATCAATGCAGCGGCTTCGCCGGGGTCGGGAACGCCGTACTCCAGCACCGCGGAATTGGATTGCGCCATGCCAGCCTCCGTCTGAGAGTGCTGACATTTTAGGTCAGGCTTGTTAGCCGAACAATTTCAATCGCTGATATCCGACAGGGCTTTTCCAGAATGCGTCATCGCGGCCAGTCTCCCGGTGTGCCAGAAATCAAAAACTTCTGCATCGCCAGAATCGCTCTCAAAAAACCACGGTTTTTGAGAGACGCAGGCGGGTCAGGTTGTAAGGTGAGGCGTTGACCGGGCAGGTCACGCCGACCGCGCAGTACGGGTGTTATGGAAGCTCGGTATTTAAGTAATAACCGTAGGTTGTATTGCCGACGCTGGAACGGCACGGCGGTGCCGTCGCCTCATGATCATGACGCCGGCGAGGCCTGCGCCAAGCAGCGAAAGGGATGCCGGTTCGGGTACGGCCGCCACCTCTGTGATGATGACCTCGCCGTTTCGGGTCTGGAAACCGGCGACCAGGATTTGGTCGGTGCCGGCGTCGAAGGAGCCGCCGCCGCCGCCCGCTGAGGACCGGCTGCCACCTCCGCCACCGCTGTAGCCGCCGCCTCCACCGCCACCTGGATCAGCCGCGCCGCCGCCGCCGCCACCAAAGCCTCCGTCCCCGCCGATGATGTTGAGAGAGGGGACGCTGCCGGCGCTGCCTCCAGCAAGATCTGGGAAGGAGCCGCCGCCCCCTCCCTCGCCGAAGGGGCCAAATGGACCGATGCCATTACCACCGGCGCTGAAGAAGCCACCACCCCCGCCACCACCGCCGAGGCGCCCGAGCGTACCGCCACCTCCACCGCCGTCACCGCCGTGCCCGCCGTTACCGGCGCTACCTCCGTTGCCGCCGGTGAGACCGCCTCCGTCGCCACCGCTTTGGCCGGTGCCACCAGCGCCACCAGCGCTGCCTCCGCCCCCACCGCCGCCGCCACCACCGATAACCAGCGGCGCGTTATTGGGACCGACCACGAAGGTGCCACCACCCCCACCACCGCCAGACATACCCGCGCCGCCGGCGGCGATTTGGAGGGTTTCCCCGGCAGTCAAGCTAAAATCGCCACCGATCTCGGCCCCGAGACCACCGGTGCCGCCAGGAAACCCACTGTTTCCACCTTGCGCGCCAAAGGCGAGGACCTGATAGGTGTCGGTCGTCGGCACCGTAAAATCGACAATGCTGCCGGTGAAGGTAAAATCAAAGATGACCGGTGCGGCCTCGGCGCTGTGATGGGATACGGCAAGCGCCAGGAACGCTGCACTAGCGACCAGAAGCTGTTTCATTTTCTCCCCCTATATTTTTGCCCCCGCCCGCGCGATTGCCGCGATGGGTAAACTCCATCGGGACTCGATTCGAGATGTGTCCAGGGTGTGCAATCGCGGCCCAGAGCAGATCATTCGATTTCATCGTCCTGGTGCTTTTTTTGCTGAGCGGATCGGCGCTGGCTATATCTACATGGTGCCAAGGCCGATGTTCAACAAAATCCACGGCCCACTATGTTGCGTAAATCAAGACTTTCGTGCATTTTCCTTGAGCTAGCCGGATCAATGGGTTACGGTTTGCATAAGATATGACCGAAACTCACCCCGAAAAACGGCTTATCGGTTATGCCCGCGTCTCGACCTACGGGCAGACCCTCGACAGCTAGCTTGAGCAGCTTCGCAAGGCCGGGTGCACGAGCCGGAACATCTACCGCGAGAAGGCAACCGGCGCGCGGCCCGACCGCCGCGGGCTTAACAGGATGCTCGGCAAGCTGGCCCCCGGCGACGTGGTGACGGTGACGCGGATCGACCGCCTCTGGATTACGGTGACAGTTTACTCTACGTCTCACGGCAGCTGCGCTGGTCGCGCGGTGTCCGGCTCCACTCGCGGTTTTGGGCCGGGTTTGCGGGGTGCCAAAAGGCAGGCCGAGCCGGCGCTCGAGCATCGCGATCCATTCCGGCCTCCCCAGCGGGCGGTCGATGGCGGGGCCCGCTCGATCCGGGTCGTCGTCACCGCGTCGGTCGGCATGGCGAGCAGCGCCGTAAAATCGGGGATCAGCGCGCAACGGCGCCACCGTTGTCAACTCGTCATCCTCGCCCGCGAGCTGCGCCCGGATGCTCGACAATGACTAGTCTTCGGCACGGCTCACCAACCCCGCGACCACCGGATTGAGCGCGATGTACCGCGCCGCCGCCAACAAATGCGGCTTGTCCATCACCACTGCGCCAAAGCGACCCTGGAATAGATGGCCCGTCCATCGGAACCGGTGCTGGATCGCCGCGGTATGGTGCCGGCGCGCCTCGGCAAAGTTCGCCCGCGACCCATCCGCGTCCGCAGGCGCACGCCAGGTGGACGTGATTGGGCATCAGACAACAGGCCCAGACTGGTATGCCGGCGCGGCGCGCCGCCGCGGCGGCCAGCCGGCGATAGGGGCGAAAGTCGTCGGCCTCGAAAAACACGGGCTCGCGCCGATCACCGCGTGGGTGACATGGTGGGGCAATCCCGGCACAACAACGCGCGCGATCCGGGCCATGCCTGTGCCGTCGGCGACGCCTTCTGTCCAGTAGGAGAAGAGCCGCGCGCCAATTCACATTATCGACGACATCAACCCGGGACTGAAACAGCGCTACGACGCCTTCCTCGCCGCGAATGGTATTGACGTCGCCGGGATCGAATTCATTTCCGACGCGAGTGGTGTCGTCTACACCTACGACGTCAATACCAACACCAACTACAACCCCGAAGCCGAAGCCCGCGCGGCCGTTCCGCAATGGACCGATTGGCCGAATACTTGGGCACCGAACTCGCCCGAGTTGCTGCTCACGAGGCTGTCATTGCGCACCCAGCCGCTTCGCCGCGACCGGTTTAAGCGGGACGGCGAGATCGACCTTAGATCGCTGAAACCCTCAAGGCCAGTCCAAGGCCCCGGCAGCGCGAACTGCCGGGATTTATCCTGAAGGTCTGGACAGCGTTGACGCCGCCTTATTTCTGGTGTGCGAAGTAGCTGACGCAGTCGCCCTGAATTCTTGAACGGGCCGGGAGAGGATGTGAAATTCTTCCACCCCCCATCCTTACAGTCGTCCTTGCTGGTAAACTCGTAATCGTAAACCGTTCCGTTGACATTGGTGTTGTCTATCAGAACCGTCTGGCTGCCGAGGCCTCCCGATCCGGGGCCATTGTCGCTTACCAGGAATATGTCGGTCACGACCGCGCCAGAAAATTGGGCCTGGGCCGCTGCCCAGGGTTCGTAAAATGCTCCGCCCAATTGTGACGCGTCAACGAAGCTCGCCGGCGCCAGCAAGTTTCCCGTGTTGGTCCATACGTTGGATGAACACCCTGTATAGCTTGGCGGCGGACCGATATAGACAAAAATAGTCCCGGTATACCCAGCCAACTGGATGCCAAATCGCGGTGACCCGTCACCGCAACTAGAGGCGGTAAAGTCGTAGTCAGTGCCCAACGTGTTAAGATTGGCGATCGTCAGATTGGGCGGCACGGTAAAGTCGATACCGGAATAGACCGGTGGATTGGCAGTGGCGTCGGCCACAAGTTTGACTGCCCGGTTCGAATTGTTGCCGGGCGATATGTAACTGGCGCTGCCAAACAGGCTGTAGCCGATGCCAACGGCGGCGAGGACTGACAGAGAGCCCGCCGAGGTAAGCAAGAGAACGAGCGAAGACAATTTTCTCATACTTGCGTCTCCCTTTTGTATGCAATTTGATCTTTTGTGTAACCTCCTGCTCTGTCAAGCTGGAAATGGTTAACGCAGCCGGCAAGGCTGCCGGCGTCACACCACCAGCCGGGCGCGACGGTGGCAAGCGTGGTGCGGGCTCGCTTGGCAGCGGCGCGGTTGCGGAATAGGGCAAACCATTCGGGGCCGCTGCCGCTCATGGGGATTGCGGTGACAGTTTACTCTATGTTTGCCGGCCGCTGTGTCCCGCTCGCGGAGTGCCAAAGGGAGGCCGAGCCGGCGTTCGAGCCGCGCAATTCATTCCGACCTCCAGGGCGGGCGGCCCATGGTGCAGGCTCGGCCTTCCGGGTCGTCGCCGCCGCGTCGGCTGGCATCGCGTCCGCCGGCGCACGCCAAGTGGACGTGATCGGGCATCAGACAATAGGCCCAGACTGGTATGCCGGCGCGGCGCGCCGCCGCGGCGGCCAGCCGGCGATAGGGGCGATAGTCGTCGGCCTCGAAAAACACGGGCTCGCGCCGATCACCGCGCTGGGTGACATGGTGGGGCAAGCCCGGCGCAACAACGCGCGCGATCCGGGCCATGCCTGTGCATAGCGGCGCCGCACAATCTCGTAAGCTGTCACCGTAATTCCGTCACCGTAATTCCTGATCGTCTACTCCAGATCCGGCGCTCTGATTATCTCCGGGCCCGCGGGCTCCCGGATTTCCGGGATGCCCGCTCTTGCGGGCTCGGCTCTCCGGCTTACCGGCCGTAATCAGATGAGGTGCCCCAGCCAGGGCCGTAATCCCGGTTGCCGTCGCCATAACCGTTCCCCGGCCATTGGCGGCGGTAATCCCGATCCCGTGACGATCCGTAATTGCGCCCGGCACGATTGCAGGAAAGCTGGCCGTCCATATTGCCGATGTCGCCGACACAACGATCCACATCCCGGAGTGCGGTTCTGTCCCAGCTCCCATCTGTTCGGCGGCAATCGGCTAGTAGCCTGTCCCCGTTTACCGCGATGTGCGTGCAGGACCGCAGATAAGATCCCGCCGGAAAACCTTGGGCATGCGACGGGACCGCTGCAACAGATAACAGCATGGCAACTCCCCCAAAAAGGGCGCACTTGCCAGCAACTAGAGTCCTACTCATTACTGCCTCCTCTGGACGTACTACTACAAGAACGGTCGGTTCCCTGTCAGAATTCCGAGCCCATCCGTCTCTTGACCGAATCGACATCCCGCGTTTGCAATTTGACTGTTTCCCCTTTGCGGAGGAACTCTGGTTTCCGAAACTAAATTGGCGGATTATGGTGGCAGTTTACTCTACGTTTCACAGTAGCTGCGCTTGCAACGCGCGCGGTCCCGGGCCATGCCGGTGCTTCCTTCAGCCGATCTGGGAGCTGGTTAGAGCGGCGCGGCGCAATCTTGTAAACTGTCACTATAACCCCTTACGTTACGGTGCTATTTGCAGTCGAGAGCGCGCCGTCTTTCCTTCGGCATCATCAGGGCGCTGTCCTGCAAGCTGCCGATGACGTCAGCCGCCTGTTCGTAAGCCCCCGATCATGATACGCTTGGCCACTCCGGGCGAGGCAGCTCTGGCCGATCCGACCACTCCCGGAGAGCGGCGCATAGCTCGGGATCTCGGTATTGCAGTTGGGGTATCGATTCCGCGGAACTGATGTAGCGGTCGTAATACCGGCCGGCATAGTCGTTGACCGCTGCCAGCAGAAAAGTTTCGGCATAAGAAGGCGACGCCGTTACGAGAGGGCGTTTCCATTCGCTCTCGGATTTCGGCTCAACGTAGAGCGCATCCATCCGCGCCTGATGGCGTTCCTTCGGCAGACGTTTCCTTATGCGATCTTGTATTTCCGCGAGCGCGGCGTCCGCCTCTAGCCACTCGGCGCTCTGTCGGTCAGCCGACATCCTGACCCGCAGCCATTTCCCCAGTTCCGGCTGATCTTCATCGCCGTTCAAAGTAAAACTCAGCAGCCCCGCTTCTTGTTTCGTATGATGGGGCCTACAGGACGTGCGCGTGATCTTTTCACCCGCCAGCGCCCGCCGGCGCAATCTCAACAATATCGTTGAGCGGCCGAGTTCCTCCACCGCGAAAGCCGTCAAAACGACTGTGCTGGCATAGGATCGACAGCGAAACAGTATGTTTGCATCGCGGAGTAACAGGCCGCATTGTTCAAGTGCGTAGGCATAGCCGTGCAGGAGAAACCTTGGCGTGACGGCCGATCCCATGTTCTTACAGCCTGCAAAAGAGGACAAATCGGCACGGTTATTTAGGGCGCAGCACTCGAAATACAACGATCTACGAGAGCGCCGGACGCCGGCTTGACGCTGAACGCGTATGGGATTACGGTGACAGTTTACTCTACGTTTCACAGCAGCTGCGCTTGCTGTGCGGTGTCCCGCTCCACTCGCGGCCAGGGCCGGGTTTGCGGGGTGTCAAAGGACAGCCGAGCCGGGGGTCGAGCATCCGATCCATTCCGGCCGCCCGAGCGGGCGGCCGATGGTGGGGACCCGCTCGATCCGGGTCGTCGCCGCCGCATCGGCCGGCTCGGCGAGAAGCGCCGCAAAATCGGAGATCAGCGCGCGCAGCGGCGCCACCGTCGTCAACTCGTCATCCTCGCCCGCTAGCTGCGCCCGAGTGCTCGACCATGGCCAGCGAGGAACGGCTCACCAGCCCGCGACCATCGGATTGAGCGCGAGGTACCGCGCCGCCGCCAACAGATGCGGCTTGTCCATCACCACCGCGCCAAAGCGACCCTGGAACAGATGGCCCGTCCATCGGAATCGATGCTGATCGCCGCGGTATAGTGCTGGCGCGCCTCGGCAAAGATCGCCCGCGACCCATCCGCCGCCACCGGCGCACGCCAAGTGGACGTGATTGGGCGTCAGACAACAGGCCCAGACTGGTATGCCGCGCTGGGTGACATGGTGGGGCAAGCCCGGCACAACAACGCGCGCGATCCGGGCCATGCCTGTGCTTCCTTCGACCGATTGCGAGATATTCATAGCGCCGCGCAATCTCGTAAGCTGTCACTGTAATTCCCGTCGGCAGAGCGGGTTAAAGTCCTGCGGCAGTTGGAAGAGTACAACCTGAACGCACTGTCGTTATTCGGGACTGAGGAGAGCCTTCTGGAAACATTGGCAATCCGGGTGATAGATTTCCGGGCATAATTTTCGCCCGCTCACGCACAGCGCCCGATAGACCGGATTATCACGTAGAGAAGGGCGCGACGGGGAGGGGACCGGGCTACCCATTAACGGGAAGGCATCACTTAACTGTCACCCGCATCGTGAAGGGCCGATCCGGTTGTCTGGCGAAAGTGAGATAAACCCCGATCGTGTAAGTCTTGGCCTCAGTCTTGAAGCTGTAGTTCTGCTGATTATCGACAACGCCCGGGATTGTGAACGCGGTGTCGTCGTTGGGCGATGTTGTGATGATGGTGACCGTCGCCGTTTGACCCTCAGCGGTCGTAAGCGAGTAACAGGACCCTGAATCGGGGGGTATCCATTGACTGCGCGATGCCGCGAACCGTCGCCGACCATGCACCCCGCGCGAAGTGGATGGGGGTACATTTTTGCGCGGCGTTAGCGGCTGGCGAAGTGAGCAACGGAAGTAGCGCGGTTGCGGCGATAAGGATATGGTAGCTCACGACGATCATGCTCTCGGAGCAAGCGCCGGTCGAAGCTAGGTGTCAAGCCCCTGCCCGTAGGTGCTGACGCGGGCATCGGGGATGAGGCGGTTTTTGCGCGTGAGTTTCAGTCATATCTCACGGCAAAGCTAAGCCATTGATCGGCTAAGGTTGCTTACCGTTGCCGAAAGTCTTGAACTGTGACGCGGGCGGGGCCGCTCTCAAACCCGATAAAGAGCGCACTTATAGAAACAGCAGCAATTCACTGGCCCTTTACTGGAAGATCGCAGGGAATGGCATGCGGTAGCCTAAAAAACCCGTGTGCCGCACAAGCAATTCCAGAGAGAAAAAGCACGACAATTACCAGCAACAGAATATACGTCCCCGTGTGCCAGCGTACCGCCCACTTCCGATTGTCGTTCCCGTAGTAGAGTTGGGTGACGTATGCAAAGACAAAGAGCAGGGCGCTGGCAACAGCGGCCACTGCAAAAATAACCATCGACCATACAAGGGTGGGCGTAGGTTGTAATTTAAGATTTCCTATGAAGGTGAGGGTCGCGATTGCCGCCGCGCCGTTGACCAGAAGAATTGCTTTGGCGGGTTCAGGGGCATACTTGTTCCCCTCCGCCCAATGCCATTTGGCATTCTCTGTCATATTCACCATAAGCCGCGCCGTCCTGCCGGTGATTGTGGGGCTATGTCCTGTTCCCTAGATATAGTAGCTCGGCCCCGGTTTCGGCTGTCAGCGGCTTGGTGGGCGGGCTTTCCATAACATCCCGTTCCGCGACTTTTCCCAGACGACCGCCGCGAGTACCTTTCCATAAGCGCGTTATGCCGCTCAGCACCGCGCTCGACACGTGAGTGGGGATAAGATACGGGATCCGGATCGGCGTTCTGGAAAGCAACGAGAAAATGAAACGGGCCGTGATTTACAGCATCTCTTAAACTCGACGGCAACACCACCAAGCACCATTCACGGCGACCATGCCGTCGATGAGTGGCCATTGAAAAGGCCCGCTCGCCCGCCGTTGCCATCCGGTCGGCGAGATTGTTGCCGAATTCCAGGCCGTGGCCAGTTGGTCAGGAGAACGTAAGCTTCCTTGCGGCGCCGGGGGATTGGTAAAAAGACAATCATGTAAATGCCGCAATCGCATCATACACTCGCGAGCCATTCCGGTCGGTGAGCCGGCGCGAGATTGCGATTGAAGGAGTTGCCGACGCCTGATCTCGACCAGATAAAACAGAAGGAACAGGAGCGCGGGACGGGCATGGGCGGTTTCCCAAAGGGCCGGCCCGGGGCGACGCCCTGGGGGCGAACACCACGACGCCGCACGGCCGGCCGAGCCTACGCCAGAGGGATGCGCCCTCTCACACCAGTCGTCATTGCGAGCGACAGCGAAGCAATCTCGGGCCGCTGAGCGCTCGATGGTTCGAGATTGCTGCGTCGCGCAGGGCGCGTCTCGCAATGACAGCGCCAATCTGGTCGAGAATCTGCTCTATCCCCAGGTGGCTTGGCCACCGACGGCGGTGATCGTGATGTGGCCCATTGTCGTATTGGCCTTGGCGCCGTGCCAATGGCGTTCGCCGGCCTTGATGTGCACGACGTCGCCGATATTGATCTCGCGCTGTTCGTGCTCCGTCGCCACCATGCCGGAGCCCGAGGTCACGACCAGGATCTGGTCGCAGCTGTGGGTATGCCAGCCCGTCGTGCAGCCTTGGCTGAAATTCACGACGCTGCAGTTGTAGTTTGCGGAATCGCCGGGCTCGATGATGGTCTGGCGCGACCGCGAAACCGGCCCGCTCCAGCCTTCGATCCGCTCGGCG
>CAVOHI010000033.1:0-91209 GCA_963695605.1 uncultured Alphaproteobacteria bacterium
CGATCCTGAACCTGGCCATCGCGGTGGCAATGATAAGCGCGGCTACCCGCGCCTCCGATGGCTGGGCGGCCTGGCGGCGCTCTACGCGCTGGGTGCCGTGGCCGCGGCGGAATTCTCCACGATAATCGGCCTCGTCGTAGCGTTCATTGCGCTCGTCGTAATAACGAGATCGGGTCGGCTCGCCGCCTGCGCTATTCCGGTTGCGCTCTTCGGCGGAGTGCTGCTCTGGCCGGTCATCAGTACCCGCCTGAGCGGCTTCAGCACTGCCTCCGGTCTCCCGGTCAGCCTGGACCGACCGGCTCTACAACCTCCGCACATACTTCTGGCCGGTCCTGTTCTCGGACAACAACTGGGTCCTCGGGGTCAGGCCAGCAGCCCGCGTCGCTCTCACGAGCAAACGGTTCGGCTACGTATGGATTGAGAGCGGCTATACATGGCTGCTCTGGGGTGGTGGCATTCCCCTGGTGGCCAGCTACATCGCCTTCGTCGGCGCGGTGCTCCGGAAGTGCTGGACCTACATCCAGCGTGCCGACACCGCCGGCATCGCCGCCACCGCTGTGACGGTGGCCGTGTGCGCGCAGGTTGTCCTCATGCTCTTCGACCCGCACCTCACGTACCGGGGCTCCGGCGACGCGCTCTTCCTGATTCTCGGCCTTGTCCGGAAGCTTCCAAGTCGGCCGACGTCCGTCGGCACCAGAAAACAGCCCGTGGCCGCAGCGCTCATCCGCCCTCCGGATCGGAGGGTGCGGGTGTGAAACCGAGCGAAGAGTCGGCCATCAGATACGATCAAACAGGATTGGCGGTTGGCGGGAAATGACATTGCTTCGTAGACATGGCCGGTGGCTCATCGTCGCCGCCCTGGCTGGCATTGTGGGGGCCCTGCTGTTCTATGCCGCCCGGCCTACCAGCTACGCCTCCACCGCCCAGGTTGACGTTGAATCTAATACCTCCACCACAGGGGTTCCGCTGGTCGTGCCGAACATGGCGACGGAGGTCCAAGTGGCTACCTCTGGGGTTGTTCTGGGTACTGACCGCCAGCGCGTTCCATGAGACGCCCAGCAAGATGACGGGGCACCTGTCGGCCAAGACGTCCGGGACCGGGAACGTCCTCTCGATCAGCTGCAAGATGCCGACGGCGGCGGCTGCCCAGCACTGCGCCGCCACCGCGGCCGCTAGCTACGTCGCCTTCCGTGATCAGGTGACGAGCTCGGCAACCAGCCAGGCCCACAACCCCCTGAACGTGACGCTGGTGACGCCCGCATCGTTGCCGACCGCAGCGGCCGGGCCAGGCAAGAAAATCTTGTTGCCGATCGGTGCGATCCTCGGGCTGATGCTCGGCATCGGGGCTATCTTCGTACGCGACCATTTTGATGGCCGGGTGCGCGACGGTGCCGACTTGGAGCGGTGCCTCGACGCCCCGGTCCTGGGTGGGATCCCGCATTTGCGGACAGGCGGGGGCGACCGACGCACGTCTCCAGCCAGAAGCCGCTTTCCAAGGCGGCGGAGGCATACCGGTATCTACGTTCGCACCTTCAGTTCCTTGCCGACTCGGCGTCGGATGGCGCAATCGTGCTGCTGGTGGCCAGTCCGCAACGTGGGGAGGGCAGAACCTGCGTGGCGGCCAACGTGGCGACCGCCTTGGTGCACGCGAATTCTTCGGTAATCCTGGTTGATGCTGACCTCCGGCGCCCTTCACTCGCCAAGGTCTTCGGGGTGGCCGAACGGCCTGGCCTGAGCGACCTGATCGCGGGAAGTGCCTCGCGTGATGAGGTAGCGGTTCCGACCAGCCTGCCGGGGCTCCGGCTCGTGACGGCCGGCAAGGCGCCGGCCGTGGCTGCGGACGTTTTCGACCCCGAGCGGCTGACCCGGGCCTTCTACAAGATGAGAGCCACAGCGAATTTCATTGTCGTCGACAGTCCCCCCCTGCTAGTGGCTTCTGACGCGATCATACTGGCCCGCGCCAGCGACATCGTGATGGTGATAGCTGATGTACGGCGCACCGAACGGGCGTCAGCGATCGCAGCGGCACAGGAGATCCGTGCCACCGGCCCCCGGGCCATCGTTGGCGTTCTGAACGGGCGTTTCCTCACCGAAGAACGGTGAGGGGCTGCGCACGGTCAATCTTGAGCCGCACGCACCAGCGCGTTGTTCTGACGTGCCAGCGACTCTGGTCGGCATTGTGCCTCCGCGGAGCGCGAATGGCCAAGGGCAACATGAATCGCTAACCCGCCTTCGAACCGACACGGAGGAATAGACGTCGGCGTCGCAGGCACCCCCGTCCGACGTAGCCAAGACCATCACGGTGAGTAACCAGTCAGGCCCCCTGTTGATCTGCGGCGTGTCGGTGCTGGCGTCCGCTTTGTGATCGTGGTTGGGTTCGTGGATGCCGCTTCAGGAACAGCCCTCGTATGAGGAGCTGGCTGCCGGGAACGCGGAACTGCTGGCGGTGGTGGCGGAGCAGGCCGCGCTGATCGAGACGCTGCGGGCCGAGATCGCGGCGCTGCGCCGGCAGGCGGGCCGGGACTCCTCGAATTCCTCGCGGCCGCCGAGTCAGGACAGCCCGGCGGGCGGGGCGAGGGCAAAGGCGGCCGGGCGGCGAACGCGGCCGGGCCGGCCGCAGGGCGGGCAGAAGGGCCATCCGGGCGCTGGCCTGCAGATGGTCGCCAGGCCGGACGAGACCCGGATCGTTGAGCCGGGCCTTTGCGGCGGCTGCGGGGCGGAGCTGGCTGGCGCGCCGGGCCGGGTCGCTTCTGCCGTGCAGGTCTTTGATATCCCGTCGGCCGCGCTGATGGTGACGGAGTACCAGATGATGCGCCGCACTTGCGGGTGCGGGCAGGTCACGACCGCGCCGGCCCCGCCCGGGGTCACCGGCGGCCCGGCCTGCTACGGGCCGAACGTGACCGATGCGGCCACGCTGCTGGCCAGCACGGACGTGATCGGGATCGAGCGGGCCGCGGACCTGATGGGCGCCCTGCTCAAGGCCCCGGTCTCGACGGGTTTCGTCTCCCGGTGCCTGGTCCGCCTGGACGCGGCGTTAATCGCCGCCGGATTCGAGGACGCCCTCAAGAGCGCCCTGCGCGCAGCTGACGTGCTCGGCACCGACGAGACCCCCGCGCCGCTGACCAGGGCGGCGGCCAGCGCAGAGGGCTGCGGGAACCCGCACGTGTACACGATGCGGACCATGCGGGCCTATACCGGCGGCGGGGCGGACCTGATCTGGTACGGCGCGGCCGGGAACCGGACGAAGGCGGCGATCGCCGGCTTCGGGATCCTGGACGGCTACCGCGGGGTCCTGGTCCGCGACGACTACGGCGGCTACCTCAGCTACGACGCCGGGCTCGCGGGGGTGCAGCAGTGCCTGGCCCACCTCTACAGGTACCTCGACGACGCCTACGCGACCGACCCGGTATCCCAGGTCTGGACCCGGCAGGCCGGCGACGCGCTGCGCGAGGCCGCCGCCGCCGTCAGGACCGCCCGCGCCGGCAACCGCGCCAGCCTCGGCCCTGTCCTCCTGGCCCGCCTGCGCCACAGCTACGACCAGGCCGTCGCCGCGGGGATCTCCGTGAACCTGTCCCGTCGCTGGCACAAGGGAAACCACCCCGGGCTGATCCTGGCCAGGCGGCTGAAACGCAAGGCCGCCCAGGTCTGGCTATTCGCGACCCGCTTCGATGTGCCCGCCACGAACAACGGATCGGAGAACGCCATCCGCGGCTACAAGCTCACCGCGAAAATCAGCGGCTGCTGGCGAACCCTGGCTACCTTGCAGCGCCACTGCCGCATCCGCTCTTACCTCACCACCGCCCGCAGCCACGGCCGCCACCCCCTCGCCGCCATCCGCGACGCACTCACAGGCAACTGCTGGATGCCGCCGCACCCAGCATGATCAACTAACCAGGCACCCCTGACTGGTTACCACGGTGAGGCTTGGCGACAGGCGCCTGAGCGCCGAGCATCAGACGTAAGTCGGACAGCGGGGATGGTGACGCGGACGCGGGCGCGGTGGTTCCGGGTGCTGCCGGGCCAACGGGCAGACGACTCGCCGCGGCGGCGGATGGCGTCCTTCGTGCAGGGTCTGCCGTCCGGGTTGTCCGGGGTAAACTGCTGGTCGACCGCCGAGCTTGCCGGAGATGAAGGCCCGTCGAGGGGAATGCAGCGGCTGCTGTCGACCGCGGCCTGGGCCGAGGCCGGAGTCGCGAGGATCTCTGGAAAGGCCCAAATCATGTTCGCGTCACAACCGGGAAAGGTAGCGCTGAGATCAGTTATAACACTATTGACCTCTGCGCTTCTGGCTGTTACGGTGGCGTGCGCCTCAAGTGAGACGCCCGCTCACCGCGTCCGCTCTGGGATATTCTACGTTTCCCATAGCGGAGCCGGCACGAACGGGCTCAGTTGGGCAACCGCATGGCGTGACACCTCACTGATCGACTGGTCGGTGATAGGTCCAGGATCACAAATTATACTTGATGGCGGCACTTCGACCTGCAGCGTGTCACCATATGATTATAACCCCTCATCGCCTAACCCCGGAGTTACTTGCGGACAGCGTTACCATCCTTTCTCTATCGGCCAGAATGACATCATCATCAAACGCTCCACTGCCGCAGGGCACAATGGCACCGTAGTGATCGACGGCGGACGCGACACCCCTTTGCCCTACTGCAGCCAGAAGTCGTACTCAGCGGCCATGGGCGCGTCCGCAGGTATTGACCTGAATGGCCATTCCGGCGTGGAGATCAACGGCATGGCCCGCAGCGGCATCGTGGTTCGTGGCGCACGGAATGGGGTACTGATGCGCGGTGGAGGCCATGACATATTGCGCAACATGGAGATTTTCGACAACGGCTTCGCGATCTCACACTCTTGGGGATACTCTAGATGGCAACGGCGTGCTCATGGGCGGCGCGGATAACATCTACGACCGGCTGCTGGTCCATGACAACGGACAGGATGAATTCCACTCTGACGCCCACGGCTACAACGAGTCCAGGTCGACCTTGTTCTAACTCATGGCTTGGCGCCATACGAGAGAATCTAAACTACCCGAGCGAGCCGTTCAACGACCTGCAGGCCTCTGGCCACGACCCAGGCTGCACCCACGCCGACGGGATGCAGATTTTTGCGCCAGGAGCTACCATGAGCGGGCTGACTTTCAACTATGACGTGTTCGGACGAGGTGTTAACCAGGACCTGTATCCCTCTGACCGCCACAGTGGCACAACATTCTATGATGTAACGATCGATAACTCGCTTTTCCTGCCCGCCGCCAGTACCGATATCAATAATGATAACCCTGTGCAAGGCTGGAACTTCAGTCATGACACGATCTTCGCTACCCGAGGCGCGCTTGAGATTCCCGGTAATGGCAGGGATACGATGAATGACGTGATAAAATATGGCGGCTTCGTTTCCGGGCTAGGTGGCTCGTGGACTACCTCGGGAAATTTCTGGTATGGTGGCGATCCTTTGCCTGGCACGTCCACGCACCTTAACCCTGGCTTCACTTCAGTTCCCGCCGCAACGTCCAGTCTAGTTAATCTTCGCGCGGCAAACCTCACTCCGTCTGACACGACGAGTGGCTCTCCTCTGCATTCCTGGTCGGCGCTCCTGGCGCGGATCGATTCACTAAATCATTACATTTATGCAGCTGGGCAGGTGCACCATTGAGGGCCACGTCCTTCGAGATGGTGTATGAAATGGCCACCTCGCGACCTGTTTCCATTTAAGCGGGAATTGCCTCTATTGTCAATCCAGCCTCACTAGTAATATTCTGTCCCATATCCGGCTGGGCGGCTTTCCGGCACGCGGCGAGTATTTCCAGGCTCATATAGCGGCGGGATTCGGTCCATTCGTCGTTCTGCTCGGCCAGCACCGCGCCGACCAGCCGGATGATGGCGCCGCGGCCGGGGAAGATGCCGACCACGTCGGTGCGGCGCCTGACCTCCTTGTTCAGCCGCTCCTGCGGGTTGTTCGACCAGACCTGCCGCCACACCTCGCGGGGGAAGGCCGTGAATGCCAGGATGTCGTCGCGGGCGGCGTCCAGGTGCGCGGCGGCGGCGGGAAGCCTGGCCTCTAGCGCGGCGACGACCTGGGCGTGCTGGGCGCGCACGGAGGCGGCGTCGGGCTGCTCGAAGATGGTCCGGACCAGGGTGGACACCCACGGCTGGGCGGTCTTGGGCACCCGGGTGAGCAGGTTGCGGTGGTAGTGGGTGCGGCAGCGCTGCCAGGCCGCGCCGGGCAGCACGGCGGCGATCGCGTTCACCAGGCCGGCGTGGTCGTCGCTGGTGACCAGGGCGACGCCGGACAGGCCGCGGGCGGCCAGGCCGCGCAGGAACGCCAGCCAGCCCGCGCCGTCCTCGCTGGAAGTGACGTCGATGCCGAGGATCTCCCGGCACCCGTCGGCGTTCACCCCGGTCGCGATCAGGCAGTGCACGTTCACCGTCCGGCCGCCCTCGCGGACCTTCTGGGTCAGCGCGTCGATCCAGCACGAACGTGTACGGCCCGCGGTCCAGCGGCCGGTTCCGGAAGCTGTCCACCAGCTCGTCCAGCTCCGCCGCCATCACGCTGACCTGCGACTTGGACAGCCCGATGACCCCGAGGGAGGCGGCGAGCTTCTCCACCCGCCGGGTCGAGACGCCCAGCAGGTACGACGTCGCCACGACCGAGGCCAGCGCCCGCTCGGCCCGCCGCCGGTGCTCCAGGAAGCCCGGGAAGTACGACCCCTGGCGCAGCTTGGGGATCGCCAGCTCGATCGTCCCGGCCCGGGTATCCCACTCCCGCCGCCGGTACCCGTTGCGGGAGTTCACCCGGTCCGGCGTGACCTCCCCGTACCCCGCGTTGCACGCCACCTCGACGTCGGCGTCCATCATCCGCTGGGCGAACTCCCGGATCATCGCCCGCAGCACGTCCGGGCTCGCCGACGCCAGGGTCTCCTCGAACTGCGCGCCGGGAACCGGCACAATGTCACCTGCGGCCATTTCGCTCTCCTTCGTTGCTCCGAAACCACTTCGAAGGATCGCGAGGTGGCCGCCTCGCATCACGGCGACACGCCGTACTCCGGCAACTCAGTCACCTCAGTACCGGTTACCCCATACACCACTTCCGTGGACGTGAACCCATTGAGGTTTGCTCAGCAAGGGTGAACCCGGCGTTCCTGGCGTAACGGTCATACCGGCAGACACGCAGACATGCATCAAGATCACCGCGGTGAAGCTCGTCCGGCACGGGTGATGTGCGCCGTGCCTGCCCGGTCCGAGACTGAGGGTGCGGCCCGCACGAGCCTGCGGCACAGATGGGGTTGGGACATTGTTCGGCAGGAAAAGGCGCGAGGAGCGGCGATTCGACCGCGAGGCCACGCGGTACCAGATGCGCCAGCGCATGCTCTCCATCGGCGATGACTACGAGATCGAAAACGAGCGCGGCGAGCGGGTGTTCAAGCTCGACGGCAAGGCGCTGCGACTCCGCAAGACCATCCTGTTCAAGGACATGGACGGTCGCGAGCTACTCAAGATCCAGGAACGGATGCTCCACATCAAGGACAGCATGGAGATCGAGGGGCCCGATGGGAACCGGATCGCCATAGTCAAGAAGGCCCTGATCACGCCGTTGCGCGAACGGTGGATCATCAAGCTCGAGGACGGCCCGGACTTGCATGTCGAGGGCAATATCGTCGACCACGAGTACCGGATCGAACGTGATGGGGCGAAGGTGGCCGAGGTGTCCAAGCGGTGGTTCCGGGTCCGGGACACCTACGGCGTCGAGGTCGCCCCGGACGAGGACGACGTCCTGATGCTCGCGAGCACCGCGGTGCTCGACACCATGGCCCACCCGGCTAGGTAACCGAGAGGTACGGACCTAACTGACCTGGCGCGTGCCCGCGCGCCGCCTCGCGCGCGGACAGGCTAGTAGCCTCTCGGACCTGACCGAGGTGGAGATGCGCCCCATGGCCTCAGGACTCCCGACATAGGGAGATCGTTTATGCAGGGCTCGGGTGGGATTTGACCTCGTAGCGCAGGATGAGGTCGGTGCCGGGATAGCGGCTTTCGGCTTGGGTGAGCTGGTCGCATAGGGCGGCCAGGGCCTGAGTGCGGCGGGGCGCGGTGAGCGGGTCGAGCCGGACGGCCAGTTCACCGGGGCCGGGCCGGATGTCGCCGGAGACGGTGAGGGCCTCGCGGATGAGGGCGTAGGCCTCGTCGCCGGCGCGGGCGTAGTGGCCGTCCAGGGCGCGGGCCAGGGCGGTTTCGGCGTTGTAGGCGGCCATCCGGATGGCGTGGGTGATCTGCTTGGTCTCGGCGTCCAGGCGGGCCATGTCCGGGGTGAGGGTGCCGAGCGGGATCCGGGCCGGGACGGCCGCCGCGGCCTGCCCGGCTTCGTCCAGGTCTCGCCAGGCGGTCTCGACCGGGGCGGCCAGGGTGTTGATGACCTGGTTGGTGATCCAGGCGGCCTGGCCGGGAGCGGGGCTGCGCAGCTGGAGCAGCGCGGCGTCCCGGGCCGTCTCGGCTGCCTGGGCGGCGGCTTCGGCCTGCCGGACGCGGGCGGCCGCGGCCTTCCTGGCCGGGTTGGGCACCATCCGGTCCGGGTCGTCTGGGCTGGCGGCATAACTGTCGAGGGCGTCGAGGGCGAACCGGGTGCGGGCGTAGCGGAAGTAGTTCTCGATGGTCTAATCACAAATGGCAAGTTCTGCTGTGTGCGGCGGGTGCGGCTGAGTTTGACCTGGTGGCGTCTGCCGCTTCGGCTGCGGCGGCAGGGTGTCCGGGCCGGGGCAGGAATGCCGCATGAAGACCCCGATCTGGAGTGTGCGCCGGCAGGCCAGCCCTCGCCGCGATGGCGACCGCCGGTGGGATCAGGCCTACCAGCTGCTGGTGCGCTGGGCGGCCGTGCAGCCCGCCGAGATCGGCCCGGCGGCACCGATCATGCAGGAGGTGCCTGATGCGTGTCGCGGTGTATGCGCGGGTCTCGACGGCCCGCCAGGCGCAGGCGCAGACTATCGAGCAGCAGCTTGACCGGTTGCGCGCGGCGGTTACCGGACGCGGCTGGGAGCTTGACGACCAGCACGTTTACCGTGACGACGGGTATAGCGGCGCCAGCCTGGGCCGGCCGGGGCTGGACCGGCTGCGGGGGGCTCCGCGCCATCGCAGCCCTCCTCCAATCTCGTCCCGAACCCGGCTTGATATCAGCTTTAGGATCACGATATCAAGCTTCGGCAGGTGTACAAGAATGGCTGCGATAGTAATCCGCAATCTCTCACCGGCAACACACAGGGCGCTGCAGGCGCGGGCGGCTCGCCATGGGCGCAGTACCGAAGCCGAGGTGCGCGCGATCCTCGACGAGGCGGTGCGCCCGCCCGAGCGCGTGAAACTGGGTTCCGCACTCGCCGCGCTCGGCCGGGAATTTGGCGGCCTCGACCTCGACATCTCGCGGGACAAGACACCAGCCGCGCCGATCGAGCTTGGATGATCCTGTTGGACACAAATGTCGTCTCCGAGCCGATGCGGCAGCGCCCCTATCCGCACGTCCAAGATTGGCTCGATGCTCAGGCGGCGGAGACACTATGGCTGTCGACGATCAGCCTGTCCGAATTGCTGCTGGGAATCGAGAGCCTGCCCGCCGGCAGGCGCCGCAACGGGCTCGCGGCAGCGCTCGAACGGCAGATCGTCAGCCTGTTCGAGGATCGCATCATCCCGTTCGATGTCGGGGCCGCGGAAGCCTATGCAAAGGTCGTCACCCTCGCACGCGCGAAAGGCTGCGCAATCTCGGTGGCGGACGGACAAATCGCCGCCATTGCGTCATCGCGCAATCTCACGATTGCGTCCCGCGACGAAGTACCGTTTCACGCTGCCGGCCTCGCCGTTATCAATCCTTGGACCGCCGAACTTTGACCTCGGATTAATCCGTTTGCCGGAAGGCGGCGCAGGCGTCACAGTCGCGATTGAAGCGAGGTACGGGAGGGAAGCATGTCCGAAGGACGACGCGCGCGGCCGCAGCCGACGCCGGAGACGCAGCATTTCTGGGACGGCACCAAGGCCGGCGAATTGCGCCTGCAGCGCTGCAACGCCTGCGGCAAGGTCTATTTCCCGCCGCGCCCGTTCTGCCCCGCCTGCGCGGCCCGCGAGGTCAGCGTGTTCGCGGCGAGCGGCAAGGGCCGGCTCTACTCCTATGTGATCCACCACCGCCCGGTGCCGGGCTTCACGCCGCCTTATGCGATCGCGGTCGTCGAGCTCGACGAAGGGCCGCGGATGATGACCAACATTACGGGCTGCCCGCAGACCCCCGAGGCGCTGGAGCTCGACATGCCGGTCGAAATCGCCTTCGAGAAGCTCGACGACGAGATCACCCTCCCCCTCTTCCGCCCGGCGCGGAGGTGAGCGCGATGAAGCCGAAATCGATCGCCATCGTCGGCGCCGCCGAGACCACCCGGCTCGGCGTCATCCCCGACATGTCGCAGATCCAATTGCATGCCGACGCCGCGCTCAACGCGATGGCCGATGCCGGGCTCAAACCCGCCGACATCGACGGCATCGCGACCGCCGGCGAGACGCCGGTGACGGTCGCGCATTATCTCGGCCTCACGCCGAAATGGGTCGACGGCACCGCGGTCGGCGGCTGCTCGTTCATGATCCATGTCCGCCACGCCGCCGCGGCGATCGCCTCGGGCCTCTGCGAGACGGTGCTGATCACGCATGGCGAGAGCGGCCGCTCCGGCGTCGGGCGCACCCGCAATGTCGTGGCGCCGACCAGCCTCGCCGGCCAGTTCGAGCAGCCCTATGGGCCGATGGGGCCGCCGACTTTGTTCACGATCCCGGTATTGCGCTACATGAAGACCTATGGCCTGACGCACGAGCAACTGGCGATGGTCTCGGTCGTGCAGCGCGAATGGGCGGCGAAGAACCCGCGCGCCACCTTCAAGGCGCCGATCACCGTCGAGGACGTGCTGAATTCGCGGATGATCGCCTACCCGTTCCGGCTATTGCAGTGCTGCCTGGTGACCGACGGCGGCGGCGCGCTGATCCTGGTCGCGGCCGAGCGCGCCACGGACTTCCCGCAAAAGCCGGTCTACCTCCTCGGCACCGGCGAGAGCGTCGAGACGCCGATGGTCAGCCAGATGGAGGATTTCACCTCCTCGCGCGCGTTCCGCGTCGCCGGCCCCACGGCCTTCGCCGAGGCCGGCATCACGCACAAGGACGTCGACCATCTGATGATCTACGACGCCTTCGCGCATCTGCCGATCTACGGCCTCGAAGATCTCGGCTTCGTGCCGCGCGGCGAGGCCGGCGCCTTCATCGGCGAGCGCAACACCGCCCCCGGCGGCAAGCTGCCGCTCAACACCAATGGCGGCGGCCTCTCCTACATGCACTCCGGCATGTACGGCATGTACGCACTGCAGGAGAGCGTGCGCCAGATGCGCGGCATCGCCCCCGCCCAGGTCCCCGGCGCCAAGATCTCGGTCTGCCACGGCGTCGGCGGCATGTTCGCCGCCTCCGGCACGATCATCATGTCGAACGAGGCGCCGTGAGCGGCAGCCAAAAGCCATCGTGAGCGCAAAGGCACTCTCCGCAAGATGTTGATGTAAAGGGTTTATATACTCGCGTTACCTCAGATCGGTGGCTGAATTCGGGTCACAGCGGTAGAGGTAGCATTCCAATGCTCAGCCAACACGAGAATATGGAGAAGCCCGAAGCGTTGCGCCGCATGAACCAGCGGTGCAAGGCTACCTTCTTCGACAATCGAGCTGCCCACTTTTCCAATATCAACAACACAGAGCCAGTCTGGTGGTTTCATATACCTCTTAAAAAGATAGAGGGACCTTGGTCAGAGGAATGCCTGCATTTATTTGCTACGATCGGCGATCTTATAAACTTCGGCATCTCGCGGTTCTTACTTCTTATTTTCGGGAAAATCTCAGGAAACCACCGAAATTACTGATAATAGCCACCAAAAAAGTGATTCAGCTTGAATTGTCTATTCACAATGCACGTCTCTTCCAGGATCGGTGGAGGGGGTGCCGCTCGGGGCAGTTCGAATGCTGCGAGGTAGCTTGCGAACATTCCTGAGAGTCGCCTGAACCGTGAACAGCAGGAAGGTCGCCTGAACCGTGAACAGCAGGAGGGTCGCCTGAACCGTGAATAGCAGGAGGGTCGCCTGAACCGTGAATAGCAGGGGGGCGCCTATATCTCAAATACGCTTCAATAAAGGATAGCCGCTTCGATTGCTGTTGACCCACGCCGATAGGGGCCGCCGACTTTGTCGCGATCCCCGTGCTGCGCTACATGAAGACCTATGGCTTGACCCACGAGCAATTGGCGATGGTCTTGGTCGTGCAGCGGGAATGGGCGGCGAAGAACTCGAGCGCCACCCTCAAGGCGCCGATCACCGTCGGCAACGTCTTGAATTCGCGGATGCCGATCATCGCGTCCCTCGGCCTCGTTCAATTTCGTCGAGCAGCGGCGCCGGTGGGGCCGGCACGGCGGGCTTCTTGATGATCAATCGCGTGCCGTCCAATCTGTCGATCACGCCGTCGAGCGCCAGCAAGCGATCATCGAAGGTATGGAACTCGTCAACATTCGCGATGCACGCGGTCGCAAGATGAATGGCATCGGGCGGTTTAAGTCCGGAGTGACCGGCCAACATCAATCGTCGTGCAAAGTCGCCGAGATGCTTATCGACGTTCACTAAGAGTATATAATCGTTATCGAAAAAATCGCGGACTCTCTGATCATCGATTCCGCTTGTACGATTGCGAGCGAGAACTTCGACCAACGCGATGGCCGATACCACGATCTCGATTACGCCTCTCTCTGCGGCATCGAGCACGGGTCGGCACATCGCGCCGCGGTCTTCTATAATCGTTTTCCCGTCCGGGCCGAGGATCCTCTCGCGCTGGATGTGCGCTATCCACGTGCATGAATCCCAGGCGACTCGGCTAGGAGAGGTTGCCATTTCGCAGCCTCTCCAAGTATTCCTCCGACTTCAGGCCACCGGTGAAGTTCTCATCGACGATTTCACTCGCACGAGGCAATTCCTCTCTCGGCCGTAAAAATTGGACCGCATCGGATTCAACCTGCATTATCTGGCCGAGCGCCTTGTAGTGGATGGTACCGAAAACCCTCACACGCTTGTTTTTCCAAATATCGGCAATCTCGTGATGCTCGACCTCGGTTTGTGCGCCCCCTTTTGCGATGCATTTGACGGTTTCACCGGATACCCTGAGTTTCACCCAGAGAAGCGGGCGACCATAGCCGTCACGTTCTACTCGTTGAAGGTGTCCCTCAAGGGATCCGATTTCCCGATACGGCTTTTCTTTGGGTTTGCGAACGGCCGTTATGTTCTTTGCAGCGAGCTTGGCCTCCGACGGTGTAATCTCGATGGTCGGGAGATCATCCCCGAATTCGATTTTTGTCAGACTTAGCCCGTTAGTAACTCGCTCGAAGAGTCTTTCGGCCTTTTCCAGTACGGGTTCTGTGAAATAGCTTGGCCGTTCTGGCTTGGAACGCAGCGCCGATAGACCCGTGGATATCTCTCGCTTCACCTGCTTCGTACGGCGCTCGATGTTCATCCCGTGGCGGCGGGGAAAAGCGGTCAACTCAAACGCAAGCGGACTATTTTTGCTCGCACCGGTCACCCGCCATTCGATCTCGCTGGCGCCGTCTTCGGCTATCGCCTCTTCCACCCCGCGCAGGATCGAATTCCAATCGCCGATCTGGGCGAGGAGGTCCTCCACCGTGGGCGCGTCGGTTTCCGCGTTCTGCGCCCTTATCGTGAAGCGGATCGGGTCGCTCATTCGTTCACACAAGCGGTTGCGTTGATCTCGAGGCAACGTAATTAGCAAACTATAGCACAGATCGATCACGATCGTCGGCGCCGCCGAGACCACCCGGCTCGGCGTCATCCCCGACATGTCGCAGATCCAATTGCATGCCGACGCCGCGCTGAACGCGATCGCCGATGCCGGCCTCAAACCCGCCGACATCGACGGCATCGCGACCGCCGGCGAGACGCCGGTGACGGTCGCGCATTATTTCGGCCTCACGCCAAAATGGGTCGACGGCACCGCGGTCGGCGGCTGCTCGTTCATGATCCATGTCCGCCACGCCGCCGCGGCGATCGCCTCGGGCCTGTGCGAGACGGTGCTGATCACGCATGGCGAGAGCGGCCGCTCCGGCGTCGGGCGCACCCGCAATGTCGTCGCGCCGACGAGCCTCGCCGGCCAGTTCGAGCAGCCCTATGGGCCGATGGGGCCGCCGACTTTGTTCACGATCCCGGTGCTGCGCTACATGATTTTCTTCGTCGCCCCCGCGAAAGCGCGGGTCCAGGGGCGAGTGGCAGGGCCCTGGAGCCCTGGGTTCCCGCTTGCGCGGGAACGACAAAATAAGCGCATGAGCAATTGGCAATGGTCTCGGTCGTGCAGCGCGAACGGGCGTCGAAGAACCCGCGCCACCTTCAAGACGCCGATCACCGTCGGGGATGTGCTCAATTCGCTTATGATCGCCAATCCGTTCCGCTTATTGCAGTGTTGCCTGGTGACCGATGGCGGCGGCGCGGTGATCCTCGTTGCCGCCGAGCGGGCTCGCGACTTCCCGCAAAAGCTTGCCCCTGGCCTGAACAGGGGCCGGTCTACCTGCTCGGCACTGGCGAGAGCGTCGACGCCCCGATGGTCAGCTCGCCCGTCATTCCCGCGGAAAGCGGGAATCCAGGGCCGCAAGGGTTTGAGCCATCCCCCTGGACCCCCGCTTCCGCGGGGGGTGACGATAACGCCGCGCGGCGACGCGGGAGCCTTCATTGCCGAGCGTAACACCGCCCCCGGGCGTTAAACATGTCGAACGAGCCGTCTTGCACAGCGCTATGCCTTGACAATCAACCACGCCGCAGGGCCTCACATCTCGACATTTGTAAATACGATTCCGTAACAGACCTGGGATGTGGTTCGACGTGGGATCCGGCGAAAAACGCCGCAAATGTCCGCCGCCATGGGATCGCCCTTCAGGACGCGGCCAGAATTTTTGACGGACCGACCGTAGAACAGATCGACGACCGTTTCGACTATATCGGCCTGGAGGTCGGAACCTCATGAGCGACGATACTTCTGGAACCATCTCGAAGACTAAGCCCAAGACCGACTGGCGGCGTCTTCGCTCGATGACCGACGACGAAATTCGCGCCGCGATCATCGACGACCCGGATGCGCAGCCGACCGATGAGGCCTTCTGGAGGGAGGCGCGTGTCGTCATGCCGCGCCGGAAGGAAACTGTAACGATGCGGTTGGACGCCGACCTGCTCGATTGGTTCCGTAGCGAACGCGGCTATCAAACGCGGATAAACGCCATACTACGAGCCTACATGAATGCTCACACGGATGACCGCTCGTCCGTGACGATGACGAAAACCCGGGCGCCAAGCTCCGCTTACAAGCTGTTCGAACAGGCGATGACCAGCCGGAAACAAATCCTCTGCACGTACAATGGGCGCCCTCGCGAGCTTTGCCCCATCATTCTCGGCCGCTCGCAAGGGCGAGAAAAAGCCCTGACCTATCAATTTGGCGGCGAAAGCGAGAAGGGTTTGCCGCCAGGAGGTCAGTGGCGTTGCCTCTGGCTCGCGAGGGTACGAAATATTACTCTCCGCGATGGACCTTGGCATGCCGGTGACTCCCACAACCAGCCCCAAGACTGCGTCGAAATCGTCGATCTCGACGTCAACCCAGCGAGCCCCTACAGCCCAAGACGCCGCCTTTAATTGATATGCCTGACCGACGGTGGCGCGCTGATCCGGGTGGCGTTCGAGCGCGCGTGATTTCCCGCTACCTGCTCGGCACCGGCGAGAGCGTCGAGACGCCGATGGTCAGCCAAATGGCGGATTTCACCTCCTCGCGCGCGCTTCCGCGTCGCCGGCCCCAAGGCCTTCGCCGAGGCCGGCATCACGCACAACGATGTCGACCATCTGATCGTCATGTCGAACGAGCCGCCTTGAGCGGCGTGTGCAAGCGGAATTTGCGTTGTTGGCATTCCCCACCTACAACAGCGTTATCGGTCCTCTGACCGCGCTTCTGGAGACCCTCTTTCTTGGGCATGCCGTTCGGGGCGACAATGGTCCGAAAGTTGAAGCTCGCACTATATCCATTGCTGGTAACGGCGGCACTGTTGGTCGGGCTTTGCCGGGCGAGCCTGGGGCAAGGTGATGCCGATCTGGAAGCGCCGGGTTTGGCGCCTTTCCACGCTACTTTGGCTGGCGGCGCAACGACGCTGTTTCAGAATGTCCGCATCTTCAATGGTAAGAGTGCCGCGCTCTCGGCTGCGTCCAATGTGCTGGTCAAGGGCAATACGATTGAGCGGATATCTGTGAGCCCGATCACCGTCGAAACCAATGCTGATGTCCGCGTCATTGCCGCGAACGGTCGCGTGCTGATGCCGGGCCTCATCGACGCGCATTGGCATGCATTCATGGCAGCGACACCGCAGATGCTGCTGATGACCGCCAACTCCTCGTACCTTCAGCTATTGGCGGCGCGACAGGCAGAAGCGACCCTGATGAGGGGTTTCACGACGTGCGCGACCTCGGCGGTCCCGTGTTCGGGCTCAAGCGCGCCATCGACGAAGGCGTCATGATTGGTCCGCGCATTTATCCTTCGGGTGCTTTCATCTCACAAACCTCGGGGCATGGAGATTTTCGGTTTGTCTTTGAGGTTCCGCGGACATTGGGCGGGCCGTTGAGCCACTCCGAGGTCGAGGGTGTCGCAGCCATCGCCGACAGCCCCGATGAGGTGCGCCTGCGCGCGCGAGAGCAGTTGAGGAACGGCGCGAGCCAGATCAAGCTGATGGCGGGTGGAGGCGTCGCCTCGCCTCACAATCCGATCGAATTCGACCCAGTACACCGAAGCGGAAATTCGTGCCGCGGTCGAGGCTGCGGAGAATTGGGGCACCTATGTGACCGTACACGCCTATACGCCCCGGGCGATCCGACAAGCGGTTGCCGCCGGCGTCAAATGCATCGAGCATGGACAATTGATCGATGAACCCACCGCCAAGCTACTGGCAGACAAAGGTATCTGGTGGAGCTTGCAGCCCCTCCTGGATGATGAAGACGTGCCGGCGTTGAGCCCGGAATCCCGGAAGAAGGCATTGGAAGTTTTCGCCGGAACGGACAATGCCTACCAGCTGGCGAAGAAGTACAAGGTCAAGACGGCTTTTGGCAGCGACGTTCTGTTCGATGCAAGGATTGCCAGCCGGCAGGGGGCGATACTGGCCAAGTTGGTCCGCTGGTACACCCCTGCCGAAGCGCTCGAGATGGCCACCGCAGACAATGGCGAGTTGATGGCGTTGTCTGGATTTATCAACCCCTATCCGGGCAAGCTTGGCGTCGTGGAAGAGGGCGCACTCGCAGATCTGCTGCTGGTCGACGGCGATCCGTTGGAGAACATCAAACTCCTCGAAGATCCCGACAAAAACCTTCTGATCATCATGAAGGACGGCACGATCTACAAAAATACGGTGCCCAAGTAAGGCCTTGGTAATAGCCTTGCCGGTCAGTTGAGCAGCCCTATGGGCCCTTTGGCGCGCCGACTTTGTTCATGATTTCGATGCTGCGCTACGCTAAAACCTATGGGCTGTCGCACGAGACCTTGGCGATTGCCCTGCTCTTATCGTAGCGGCCCTGGGTGCGGCAATTGACAGGAAGCCGGGTCGGGATTAAGTTCCCGCGGTGCTTCCAAGGAAGCGAGCAAGACACCCTGGGCAATAGCCCGGGCCGCCAATCCGCGAGTTTCGCGCACTGGCGCTTTTTTGCTGTCGCGAATGAGTGTTGAGGACCGGGATGTTCGACAGCCTCAGTGATCGCCTCGGCGACGTGTTCGATCGGCTGCGCCGCCATGGCGCGCTGACCGAGGCCGATGTCGGGACCGCCTTGCGCGAGATCCGGATCGCGCTGCTCGAGGCTGATGTGGCGCTGCCGGTGGTCAGGGACTTTGTCGCCGCGGTCCGCGAAAAGGCGCTCGGGCAAGACGTGCTGCGCTCGGTGACCCCGGCGCAGATGGTCGTCAAGATCGTTCACGACCATCTCGTCGAGGTGCTCGGAGGCGGTCCCGGTGGCGGTGAAGGCGACGCCAGGACCAATGGCATTGATCTGAACGCCCCCTCGCCGGTCGCCGTCATGCTGGTCGGATTGCAGGGTTCGGGCAAGACAACGACAGCGGCGAAGATTGCCAATCGGCTAAAGGGGCAAAACCGCAAGAAGGTATTGCTCGCCTCGCTCGACGTGCAGAGGCCGGCCGCCCAGGAGCAGCTCGCCATCCTCGGCCGCCAGATCGGCGTTCCTTCGCTGCCGATCGTGCCGGGCGAGAGGCCGGTTGCGATCACCCGGCGGGCATTGCAGACCGGGCGCACCGAGGGCTACGACGTCGTGATTCTCGACACGGCCGGGCGGCTGCACGTCAACGAGGAGCTGATGCTCGAAGTCGCGGCGGTGCGCGAGGTCGCGACGCCGCACGAGACCTTGCTCGTGGCCGATGCGATGACCGGTCAGGACGCGGTCAATGTCGCGAAAGCCTTTGGCGAACGCGCCGGCATCACCGGGATCGTGCTGACCCGCGTCGACGGCGACGCCCGCGGCGGCGCGGCATTGTCGATGCGCGCGATCACCGGCAAGCCGATCGTGCTGATGGGGGTCGGCGAGCGCATCGACGCGCTCGAGCCGTTTCACCCCGAGCGCATTGCCGGCCGCATCCTCGGCATGGGCGACGTCGTCAGCCTCGTCGAGAAGGCCGCCGAGACGGTCGATGAAGAGGAGGCCGAAAAGCTCGCCGCCAAATTGGAGAAGGGCCGGTTCGACCTCGACGACCTCGCCGCGCAACTGCGCCAGATCCGCCGGATGGGCGGTATGGGCGGGATGCTGAAGCTGCTGCCCGGGATCGGCAAGATGAAGAAGCAGCTGGATGAGGCGAATATCGACGAGCGCATCATCAAGCGCCAGGAGGCGATCATCTCGTCGATGACCAAGGGCGAACGGCGCAACCCCAAGCTGCTGAACGGCTCGCGCCGCCGGCGCATCGCGTCGGGTTCGGGCACCTCGGTGCAGGAGATCAATCGGCTCCTGAAACAGTATCAAGACATGGCCGACATCACCAAAAAGATGAAGAAGCTCGGCCCCAAGGGCTTGGCGCGACACGGGTTGGCCGGACTGCTGCCCGGCGGTTTGCGGCACTAGAGTGAGGGTATCGGGATGTCATTGAAAATCCGCCTTGCGCGCGGCGGCGCCAAGAAGCGCCCGTACTACAGCATTGTGGTCGCGGATTCGCGCAGTCCCCGCGACGGCCGCTTTATCGAAAAGCTCGGGACCTACAATCCGATGCTCGACCGGTCACACGCCGACCGGGTGACTCTAAAAGACCGAGCGGATCCAGCATTGGCTGGGGGTCGGCGCGCTGCCGACCGATCGGGTCGCTCGTTTCCTCGGCGACGCCGGGCTCGTTGAGAAACCGCCGGTTCGCGAGACCCCGGTCAAATCCCGGCCAAAGGCGCGGGCTCAGGAGCGAATGAAGGCCGCCGAGGAGGCGGCAGGCGCCGCTGCCGCACGAAGCTGAGGATCGCGGCAGCTGCCCCGCGGTCGTGCGTGCTTCGAGACGCGCCCCCTTCGAGACGCCGCCTACGGCGGCTCCTCAGGACAGGCGGCGCTCCTCAGCACGGGGAATGCTCTCGATGGCCTTGAGGAAAATCCATCATCCTGAGGAGCCGCCGCAGGCGGCGTCTCGAAGGACGCTCAACGCCGATCCAGCCGAAGTAACGCGGGTCTGCGTCGGGGTCGTTACCGGGCCTCAGGGCGTCCAGGGCGCGGTGCGGATCAAGAGCTTCACCGAAGTGCCCGAGGACATCGCCGGCTACGGCCCGCTAGAGGACGAGACCGGCCGCCGGCAATTCGATCTGCACCTTTGCGGCGTCGCAAAGGGCGTAGTGATCGCGCGCCTTCCGGGTGTCGAGGACCGCGATCAAGCAGAGGCGTTGCGCGGGCTGCGTCTCTATCTCCCCCGCTCGGCTCTGCCGCAGCCCGAGGCCGAGGAATTTTACCACGCCGATCTGATCGGCCTTGAGGCGGTGCTCGGAGATGGGACGCGGGTCGGGCATGTGCGCGCGATCTACGATTTTGGAGCCGGCGACACCCTTGAGCTGGAGCGGGACGGCGGGCCGCCCGTGCTGGTGCCGTTCACCCGGGCCGTCGTGCCGATCGTCGCGCCGGCGGAGGGGCGGCTCGTGCTGGACCCGCCCCCCGGTTTACTGGATGATCCGGGGCTGCTGAGCGATGACGAGCCATGACTTGGCGCGCGACGGTATTGACGATCTTCCCGGAAATGCTCCCGGGCCCGCTCGCCTATTCGCTGGCCGGCAAAGCGCTGAAGGCGGGGCTGTGGCGGCTCGAAACGGTGGACATCCGAGACTTTGCGGACGATAAACACCGCTCGGTCGACGACGCGTCGTTTGGCGGCGGGCCGGGTATGGTGATGCGACCGGACGTGCTCGACGCGGCAATCGTCGGCGCCGGCGGGGTGGGACCGCTGGTCCTATTGTCGCCGCGCGGACGTCGGCTCGAGCAACAGCGGGTACGCGAGTTCGCCGAGATGCCGGGTATCCGCCTGATCTGCGGCCGCTTCGAGGGTGTGGACGAGCGTGTGCTGGAAGCACGCGGCATCGAGGAGGTAAGCCTCGGCGATTTTGTGCTGTCGGGCGGCGAGCCCGCGGCGATCGCGCTGATCGATGCTTGTGTACGATTGTTGCCGGGTGTCGTCGGATGCGCCGAGGCGCTGGCCGAGGAGAGTTTTGCCGAGGGCCTGCTCGAATATCCGCAATATACTCGCCCGCAGCTGTGGCAAGGGCGCGCCGTGCCGGAGGTGCTCGTGTCGGGCGATCATAGACGCATCCGGGCTTGGCGCCGCACCGAGGCGGAGCGCCTGACGCGCGAACGCCGGCCTGATTTGTGGGACCGCTACCGGGCAGTGCAAGAAATGGCCGCCGAACGCGGCGGCAATAGAGATCGAGAGGTGGAGTGATGAACCTTCTACAGCAGCTCGAGCAGGAGCAGGTCGACAAGCTGGCGGCCAGCCGGCCGGTCCCGGAGTTCCAGCCCGGCGACACGTTGCGGGTCGGCGTCAAAGTCGTCGAAGGCGAACGGGAGCGCATCCAGGTCTTCGAAGGCGTTTGCATCGGCCGCAAGAACGCCGGGGTCAACTCGAATTTCACGTTGCGGAAGATCTCTTACGGCGAGGGAGTGGAGCGTATCTTCCCGCTATATTCGCCTCGCATCACCTCGATCGATGTGGTGCGCCGCGGCGTGGTGCGGCGCGCCAAGCTCTATTACCTGCGCGGCCTCACCGGCAAGCGGGCGCGCATCACCGAACGTGCCCGTGACAGCGTGCGGCCCGGGGCCAAACGAGCGAGCGCGAGCGTGCAAACCCAGACCGAACCGGCCCCCGAGATGGCCGGCGCCGCCGAAGAAACCAACCAATCGGAGTGAATCCATGGCCCCGCCGCGCACCCTCTTTGACAAGATCTGGGAAAACCACGTCATCGCCCCGCAGGGCGAAGACACCTACCTGATCTACATCGATCTTCACCTGATCCACGAGGTCACGACACCGCAAGCCTTCGAAGGGCTGAAGCTCGCCGGCCGCAAGGTTCGCCGGCCCGACGCGACGATGGCGGTGGCCGACCACAACGTGCCGACGAGCGATCGCAGCCGCGGCATCGACGATCCGGAATCGAGGCTGCAGGTCGACACCCTGGAGCGCTATGTGAAGGAGTTCGGCGTTCCCTATTTCCCGGTCGACAGCATCAACCAGGGCATCGTCCACATCATTGGGCCGGAGCAGGGGTTGAGCCAGCCGGGCATGACGATCGTCTGCGGCGACAGCCACACCGCAACGCATGGCGCGATGGGCGCGCTCGCCTTTGGCATCGGCACCTCCGAGGTCGAGCACGTGCTCGCCACCCAGACCTTGATCCAGGCCCCCGCCAAAAACATGCTGATCGAGGTCAATGGCGGCCTCGGCGCCGGGGTCAGCCCCAAGGATGTGATCCTCGCGATTATCGGCAAGATCGGCACCGCCGGGGGCACCGGCCATGTCTTCGAATATGCCGGCAGCACCTTTCGCGACATGTCGATGGAAGGCCGCATGACGGTCTGCAACATGTCGATCGAGGCCGGCGCGCGCGCCGGGCTTGTCGCGCCCGATGACAAAACCATCGCCTACGTGAGGGGCCGGCCGTACGCGCCGAAGGGCGCGCGCCTGGGAGCAGGCTGTCGCCTATTGGCGGACCCTGCCCTCTGATCCCGGCGCCAAATACGACAAGGAGGCGCATCTCGATGCCGCCGAAATCGCGCCGCACGTCTCCTGGGGCACCAGCCCGCAGGATGTAGCGCCGATCACCGGCCGGGTGCCCGATCCGGCGCAGGTCGACGATCCGCTCAAACGCGCGGCAATGCAGCGCTCGCTCGAATACATGGCCCTGGCGCCGAATACGCGGCTCGTCGATGTGCCGGTCGAGCGCGTCTTTATCGGCTCGTGCACGAACAGCCGCATCGAGGATCTGCGCGCCGCGGCGGCGATCGCCAAGGGCCGGCGGGTCGCCGCCGGCGTGCGCGCGCTGGTCGTGCCGGGCTCGGGCCTTGTGAAGCACCAAGCGGAAGACGAAGGTCTTGACCGGATTTTCCTCGAGGCCGGGTTCGAATGGCGCGAGCCTGGTTGCTCGAACTGCATGTCGATGAACAACGACCGGGCGATGAACGGCGAACGGATCGCTTCGACCTCGAACCGCAATTTCGAAGGGCCGCCAAGGCAAGAACGCCAAGACCCACCTGATGGGCCCCGCAATGGCCGCCGCCGCCGCCATCACCGGCCACCTCGCCGACGTGCGGCATTTGGGGTGAGGGGCCGCAGCGTAACGGTGGATGGCCTTAAAAGACTTCCCTCATCCTGAGGAGCCGCCGCAGGCGGCGTCTCGAAGGACGCACTACGCTGACCCAGAAAAGCTCTTGTGGGTTCGTACCTTTACATCCTCCGTTGCGCAGACGGCTCGTATTATGTTGGAACAAGGCGCGGGAGCTTGGAGAAGCGCATCGGAGAACATCAAGCTGGTATCTTTGATGGTTACACGACATATCGGCGGCCGGTGACCTTGGTTTTCCACGAAGTTTTCGAGCGCGTGAAAGACGCTGCGGCTGCGGAACGACAAATCAAGGGTTGGCGACGCGATAAGAAGGAAGCGTTGATCCGCGGAGACTATACGGTGTTGCCATCTCTGGCCCGCCGTGGTTCTAACCGTAGATTTGCACTGCCGACGGTGCGTCCTTCGAGACGCGGCCCAGAGGGCCGCTCCTCAGGATGAGGGACATCGCGCCCGGTCACGTCAAAGGGAAACTCAAATGGAAAAATTCACTCAGCTGACCGGTGTCGCGGCGCCGCTGCCGATCATCAATCTCGATACCGACAAGATCTTCCCGGCGATTTATTTGAAGACGATCAAACGGACCGGTCTCTCGAAATGGCTGTTCGAGGAAATCCGCTTTCGTCCGGACGGGTCGGAGAACCCGGATTTCGTGCTGAACCAGGCGCCCTACCGCAACGCCAAGATCCTGATCGGCGCGGACAATTTCGGCTGCGGGTCGAGCCGCGAGCACGCCCCTTGGGCGCTCCTCGATTTCGGCATCCGCTGCATCATCGCGCCGAGTTTTGCCGACATCTTTTACAATAATTGCTTCAAGAACGGCATCCTGCCGATCGCCTTGCCCAAAGAGATCGTCGACGAACTGATGGAAGACGCCAGGAAAGGCGCCAACGCGGTTATGACGATCGATCTGGCAACTCAGACGATCACGCGGCCGGACGGCGAGAAGGTACATTTCGAGCTCGATGCATTTCGCAAGCATTGTCTCTTGAACGGGCTCGACGACATCGGCCTGACCGAGCAGAAGAGCGCGGAAATCGGCGCCTATGAGGAAAAGGCGCGGCTGGCGCGTCCCTGGCAGTTCGGCATGATCCGGCCCGGGGCCTGAGCCGTGGCGCAGACCCGCGCATCCAATCGCAAGGTGCTCGTGCTCGCGGGCGACGGCATCGGGCCGGAAATCATGCGCCAAGCGTTGCGCGTGATCGAGTTCTTCGACCGGCGCCATTTAGCCAGCTTCGAAATCACCGAGGGTCTCGTCGGCGGCGCCGCCCTCGATGAATCGGGGGTTCCGTTGAGCGACGAGACCTTGGCCCAGGCGGTCGCCAGCGACGCCGTGCTGTTCGGCGCCGTCGGCGGCGCGAAATGGGACACCTTGCCGTTCGAGCTGCGTCCCGAGCGCGGCATCCTGCGGTTGCGCAAGGAACTGGACCTGTTCGCCAATCTGCGCCCGGCGGTGGTGTTCGATGCGCTCGTCGACGCCTCCAGCCTGAAGCGTGAGATCGTTGCGCGGCCTCGATCTGATGATCGTGCGGGAATTGACCGGCGGGATCTATTTCGGGGAGCCGCGCGGGGTCGAGACATTGCCGGACGGCAGCCGGCGCGGGATCAATACCGAAGTCTATACCGAAGCCGAGATCGAACGCGTCGTCCGCGCCGCCTTCGATCTGGCGAGAAAGCGCAACCGCCGGGTCTGCGAGGTCGACAAGGCCAACGTCATGGAATCGGGCGGGCTGTGGCGCGAGGTCGCGCAACGGGTTCGCGACGCGGATTACCCGGATGTCGAGCTCTCGTTCATGTATGCCGACAACTGCGCGATGCAGCTGGTCCGCAATCCGAAGCAGTTCGACGTCATCGTCACCAGCAATCTGTTCGGCGATTTGTTGTCCGATTGCGCGGCGATGCTGACGGGGTCGCTCGGCATGCTGCCCTCGGCCTCGCTCGGCGCGCCGACGCGAGCGGCCGGCGCAAGGCGCTCTACGAGCCGGTCCACGGCAGCGCGCCGGACATCGCCGGCAAGGACATGGCCAACCCGCTCGCCTGCATCCTCTCCTTCTCGATGATGCTGCGCTATTCCTTCGACATGGCGGAGGAGGCCGATCTCGTCGAGGACGCGGTGCGGCGGGCGCTCGCCTCCGGTGTGCGGACCAGCGACATCATGCAGCCCAATACCGGGCGCGTCTCGACGCGCGTCATGGGCGACACGGTCTTGCGCGAGCTCGAAAAGGCGGCGTAACCCGCTATCGTCGTTTGTAGAAAACCCCGTCCTTCATGATGTGGGTGATGTGTTCGCCTTGGCCGTCGAGCAACGAGATGTCGGCGAGCGGATCGCCGTCGACGGCGATCAGGTCGGCGCGCGCGCCGGGGGCGATGACGCCGATCTCGCCGCGCGGTTCAGGAGTTCGGCATTCACAATCGTCGCTGAGCGGATGATGTCGAAGGGCGACATCACCTCGGCCCGGATCACGAATTCGCGCGACTGGTGTCGGTGCATCGGGCCGAGGAGGTCGGTTCCGAAACCGATCTTGACGCCGGCCGCTTGCAGGATATCGAGCGAGCTGAGCCCCGCCTCGCGCACCTCGCCGAGCTTGGCCATGCTCACCTCGGGAAAGCCCAGTTCTGGGCCAAACCGGTGCAATGCGTCATAGGTGACGAGCGTCGGCACGACAAACGCGTCGGCGCCGGCGACATGTTCGGCGGTGGCGCGGTCGATCAGATTGGCGTGCTCGATCGAGCGCACCCCGAAATCGATCGAGCGGCGGATCGCCTCGGGCGAATAGGCGTGCGCCATCACATAAGTGTGCCAGGCCTGCGCCTCCTCGACGATCGCGCGCACCTCCTCTTCGCTGTATTGCAGGTTCCAGATCGGGTCGTAGGGTGAGGCGACACCGCCCGAGGCCATGATCTTGATCTGCGTCGCCCCTTTGCGCAGCTCGTCGCGCGCCGCGCGGCGGCATTCGGCGACGCCATCGGCGATGCGCGACAGCGCCAGCCCCCACGCGCAGCAGGCGCAGGTGTCGACCGGCTGCGTGCGCGGTCTGGTGTCGCCGTGGCCGCCGGTCTGGCTCAGCGCCATGCCCGACGGGAAGATCCGCGGCCCGCGCACGAGGCCCTCCTCGACCGCTTCGGCGAGCCCGCCATCGGCCCCCGCGGCATCGCGGATCGTCGTAAAGCCGCGCTGCAGCATGCCCTCGAGCACCTTGGCCGCCTGCAGGGTCAAGAGCGTAACCGGCCGGTCCGAAAGCCGGGCGAGAGCCGCGTCGACGGCGAGCACATGGACGTGCGCGTCGATCAGCCCTGGCATTAAGGTGCGGCCTGCAAGCCCGATCGTCTCGGCGGAGGCGCTTTTGATCGGCCGGTCGGAGACTTCGCGGATATGCCCGCCCTCCACCAGCACATGATGGTCCTCGCGGCGCTCGTTGCGGGTGCCGTCGAGCACGGCGCAATCGGCAAAAATGAACGCGGTCATTACACCCTCTCCGGGTCGTAGATTAGGCTAGATTGCCGCGCTCGCGTTAGAGGGAACGATCTGTATGGCCGACCCAGCCGCAAATCTGGACGAGATCCGCGCGCTGCTGTCCCAACTCCCGGGGCCCGACCTCGCCGCCGGGACGGCAGCGGCCGCGCGCCAGGCGCAACTGACGAAGCCGGCGGGTTCTCTCGGCCGGCTCGAGGAGCTGGCGATTTGGCTCGCCACATGGCAGGCGAGACACCCGCCCCAGCCTCGACCAGCCGCGAACATTGGTGTTCGCCGCCAATCACGGGGTTGCCGCGCGCGGCGTTTCGGCCTATCCCGCCGCGGTCACGGCGCAGATGGTGCAAAACTTCATCGCCGGCGGCGCCGCCGTAAACCAGCTGTGCCGCGTGTTCGACGCCGGTCTGAAGGTCTACGAGATGAACCTCGACAGGCCGACCGGCGACATCGTCGTCGAGCCGGCGATGAGCGAGGAGGAATGCGCCAGAGGGATGGCCTACGGCATGATGGCGGTGGAGCCCGGCATCGACGTGCTGGCACTCGGCGAGATGGGGATCGGCAATACCACCGCCGCGGCGGCTTTGTGCGCCGGTCTGTTCGGCGGCGCGGCCGAGCTGTGGACCGGGCCCGGAACGGGGGTCGCCGGCGCCGCGCTCGAGGCAAAACGCGCGGTCGTGGCGGAAGCCGTCGCGCGCCATCGCCCGGCGGCGGCCGATCCGTTCGACATGCTGCGCCGCCTGGGCGGGCTCGAATTCGCCGCCATTGCCGGCGCGGTGATGGCGGCGCGGCTCGGCCGGGTGCCGGTGCTGCTCGACGGCTTCGCCTCGACCGCCGCGGCAGCGGTCCTGTTCGCGGCCGACCCCCGAGCGCTCGACCATTGCCTTGTGGTGCACCGGTCGGCCGAGCCGGGCCACCAACGCCTCATCGAGCAACTCGGCCAACGCCCGCTCTTCGACTTCGGCATGAGGTTCGGCGAAGCCTCGGGCGCGACCCTCGGCTTCGCCGTCCTGAAGGCGGCGGTCGCCTGCCACACCGGGATGGCGACCTTCACCGAAGCTGGCGTCAGCGGGCCGAGCAACTCCCACGCATGAACACGTCCATCCAGAAATTGGCCGCAATGACAGGATATCTTGCAGCCTAACTGTTACGGCGGACGGGGTTCGAGTGGGGACCGGGCCGCAGCAACCTAGAGGAGAGATTTTGCTGCAGATTTGCTGCAGGTGCAGCTACGAGCAAATGTCTATTCAATCGTTGGTAGTATTGGATGACGACCAAGGCCGGGGCTTCTGTGTGACTTGACCGGGGCGGGTCCCTACCCGGCTGGACAGCCGGCGACCCCCACTTTTACATTCGCGGATCGCTGCCCACATTGGCGTTAACCCCTGTAAGGAGATCCTTGATGACCGATATCGTGATCGCCAGCGCCGCGCGGACCCCGGTCGGGGCGTTCAACGGCGGGCTCGCCAGCCTGCCGGCCCATAAGCTCGGCGAGGTCGCGATCGCCGAGGCGCTGCGCCGCGCCCATGTCGAGCCGAAGGACGTGTCGGAGGTCATCATGGGCCAGATCCTCGCCGCCGGTGAAGGCCAGAACCCGGCACGGCAGGCCTCGATCGGCGCCGGGATGCCGTTCGAGGTGACCGCCTACGGCGTCAACCAGCTCTGCGGGTCGGGGCTGCGCACCGTGGCGCTCGGCTATCAGGCGATCCGCAACGGCGATTCCGAGATCGTCGTCGCCGGCGGGCAGGAGAGCATGAGCCAGGCGCCGCACTGCATCCATCTGCGCAACGGCGTCAAGATGGGCGACGCCGAGCTCGTCGATACGATGATCCGCGACGGGTTGTGGGATGCGTTCAACGGCTACCACATGGGCAACACCGCCGAGAATGTCGCGCAGCGCTGGCAGATCACCCGCGAGCAGCAGGACATCTTTGCCGTCGGGTCGCAGGCCAAGGCCGAAGCGGCGCAAAAGGCCGGCCGCTTCAAGGACGAGATCGTCCCGGTCAAGATCACGACCCGGCGCGGCGAGACGGTCGTCGACACCGACGAGCATCCCAAGCACGGCACGACCGTCGAGGTGTTGTCGAAGCTGCGTCCCGCCTTCGACAAGAACGGCACGGTTACCGCGGGCACCGCCTCCGGCATCAATGACGGGGCGGCGGCCGTCGTGCTGATGACGGCGGCCGAGGCCGAAAAGCGCGGTTTGCGGCCGCTCGCGCGCATCGTCTCGTGGGCGACCGCCGGCGTCGACCCGGCGATCATGGGCACCGGCCCGATCCCGGCGAGCCGCATGGCGCTGAAGAAGGCGGGCTGGTCGCCCGACAATCTCGACCTGATCGAGGCCAACGAGGCCTTCGCCGCGCAGGCTTGCGCGGTCAACAAGGATCTCGGCTGGGATGTCCAGAAGGTCAATGTCAACGGCGGCGCCATCGCGCTCGGCCATCCGATCGGCGCCTCCGGGGCGCGTGTGCTGGTGACCTTGCTGCACGAGATGCAGCGGCGCGATGTCAAGAAAGGTCTGGCGACCCTCTGCATCGGAGGCGGCATGGGAATTGCGATGTGTCTTGAGCGCGATTAACCACAAAACGGGAGGAACGCATGGCTAGAGTGGCGGTGGTCACGGGCGGGACCCGTGGCATGGGCCGCGCGGTCTCGGTGGCGCTGAAGAATGCCGACTACCGGGTCGCGGCGACTTACGTTGGTAACGACAGGGCGGCGCAGCAATTCAACGATGAGACCGGCATCCCGGTCTTCAAATTCGACGTCGCCGATTTCAACGCTTGCGCCGAAGGCGTGAAGAAGATCGAGGGCGAACTCGGCCCGATCGATGTGCTCGTCAACAATGCCGGGATCACCCGTGACGCGACGATGCACCGCATGAGCTACGAGCAGTGGAACGCGGTGATCCAGACCAACCTCTCTTCGTGCTTCAACATGTCGAGGGCGGTCATCGAAGGGATGCGCGTGCGAGGCTTTGGCCGCATCGTCAATATCGGATCGATCAACGGGCAGGCGGGGCAATACGGTCAGGTCAACTACGCCGCCGCGAAATCCGGCATTCACGGGTTTACCAAGGCCTTGGCGCAAGAAGGCGCGGCCCGCGGCATCACCGTCAATGCCGTCGCCCCCGGCTATGTCGACACCGAGATGGTGCGCGCGGTGCCGGCCGAAGTCCTCGAAAAGATCATCGCCCGCATCCCGGTCGGCCGGCTCGGCAAGGCCGAAGACATCGCGCGCACGGTGCTGTTCCTGGTCGCCGACGACGCCGACTTCATCACCGGCTCGACGCTCTCGGTGAACGGCGGCCAGCACATGTATTGATTGCCTCGCGGCGAATTGCCCCTCTCGGTCAGCCGCAGAGGGTTGCTTTATCTCCCTGTAGTCTCGACGGCGGCCCGTTTGTCCGCAGCAGCACCAGCCGAAGCCGAAAGTCTCGAATATCACGACGGCCGTCTTCTCTGGTCGCGCGGGAGTGCCGCTGCGGCGGTCGGGCGCGCCGGCGTCAAGGCCGACAAGCGCGAGGGCGACGGCGCGACCCCGGCCGGGACCTACCCGCTCGTGTCCATCCTCTACCGGCCGGATAGAATCGCCGCCCCTGTGTCCCGACTACCGGTGAAACCCTTGGCGCCGAGCGATGGCTGGGTCGACGAGCCCGCCGACGCCAACTACAACCGACCCGTCTCCCTTCCTTACCCCGCCAGTGCCGAGCAGATGTGGCGGGAGGACGACCTCTACGACGCGCTGGTCGTCATCGGCTACAACATGGAGCCGGTCGTTCCAGGCGCCGGGAGTGCGATTTTCCTCCATATAGCAACACCGGATTTCGCTCCGACTGCGGGGTGTGTCGCCGTCAAGCGAGAAATCCTGCTGGGGCTGCTGCCGTTGTTGGGTCCGGGCAGTCAGATCGCGATCACGGGCTGAGGCGAATCGAGCCGCCAAACGGCGAAAGCCGCGCCGGGTCGAAGGCCGAGAGGTCGACCGAGCGGGCAGCGCCGTCGATAATCAGCTCGGCCATGACCTCGCCGGTCGCCGGCGCGTTGAGAATCCCCCAGACGCTGTGGCCGGTGGCGATGTAGGCGCCTTCGACCCCGGCTAGCGGGCCGATCAGCGGTAGGCCGTCGCGGGTGATCGGACGATAGCAGGCCTGTCGTGCCACGATCTTCGCGGCGGCGAGTACCGGCGACAATTCGCTGCACATCGCCTGCAGACGATCGAGAGCACCCGGATCGGGGGCGACCAGGGCAGGGTCGATCGGCAGCGGGCTTTCGCTCGAGATTGCACAAACATAGGTGGTGCCGTCGGCTCGCGGAAACAGCTCCGGGGTCTGCACGGCGCCGTTCGCCTCGCGGCATTCGAGGAACAGGGCCTCGGCCGGCACTTTCGTACCGGTCTCGAAGACCAGGCTATGCCCTTTCAGTCCGAACACGGCGGGCAACGGCAGCCACTCGGCGGCAAGGATTGACCAGGGGCCCAGCGCGATCACGACGGCATCACCCTCGACGAGTTTACCGTCTATCTCGACGCCCGCCACTGCCGCGCCACCCCGGCGGCGCACAACGCCGGTGACCTGTCCGAGGCGCAGTTCGGCTCCCTGCGCCTGCGCCGCCCGCATCATCGCCGCGGTGAATCTTTCTGGATGGACCTGAGCCGTGGTTGCCGTCGAGCCTAGCTGCTGGTTCACGGCCACGCCTGTCGACAGCCAGTCGATCCCATGGAATTCGCCGCGCTGGCCCACCCCGGCCGAGCCGCCATATGTGGTGAGGCGGCGATAGCCCCAGTCGCCGCCGATCTCCGCCGCAAGCCGAGCGTGCAATGCAAAGCTGCGGCGCGCCAGCGCTTCGAGCGGCGTGCCGTCGCACCAGTCCAGGGCGAGGAAGCCGCCTGCCTTCCCAGAGGCCGCACAGGCGAGCCCCGTTCGTTCGATGACGGTCGCGGCGACCCCGCGGCAGCTCAGGAAATAAGCGATGGAGGCGCCGATCACGCCTCCCCCGCAGATCAATACACGCATCGGCTCACCTCAGGACATTGCTCGGGCAACGAAATTCCAGCACAAAAGGCAATCCCCGACTGGCAGGAGCCGAGCATGACGCGACCGTTTGAGGGCATTCGCATTATCGACGTCACCCATGTCTTGGCCGGGCCTTTCGCAGCCTATCAGCTCGCCGTGCTGGGCGCCGCGGTGATCAAGGTCGAGCACCCGGACGAGCCCGACCAGACCCGGGACAGTGGAACCGATCGGGAGCTCAACCGGCGCGGCATGGGCACGAGCTATCTGACCCAGAGCTCCAACAAACGGTCGATTACACTGGATCTGAAGAGCGAGGCCGGCCGCGACATCCTGAAACGCCTCGTGCAGCGCGCCGACATCATGGTCGAGAACTACCGGCCGGGCGCCTTCGCCGCGCTCGGTCTCGGCTACGAAATAATGAGCGAGATCAACCCACGGCTGATTTACTGCTCGATCTCCGCTTTCGGCCAGGATGGGCCGCGCGGCAACCAGACGGCCTACGACCATGTGATTCAGGCGACTTCGGGGCTGATGGCGACGACCGGCACCGCAGAGGTCAATCCGATCAAGTTCGGCTCGCCGGCGGTCGATTACGCAACCGGCACAATGGGTGCATTCGCGCTCGCCAGCGCCTTGTTCCAGCGCGAGCGCACCGGCCGCGGCCAGCGCATCGATCTGGCGATGCTCGACGTCGCGATGATCCTGATGAGCTCGCATCTGACGGGCTATTTGCGCAACGGCGCCGAACCCAAGCCCTCGGGCAACCGGCACCTCCACGCGACCAACAGCTGTTATGCCGCAAAGGACGGGCTGGTCATGCTCGGCGCCAGCAATCTGCGGCAGCAGCGGCGCCTGTGGCAGGCCCTCGAAAGACCCGACATGGCCAAGCGCATCAACGAAGAGCGCGAGGACGACCGCGACCGTGAGGCGGCGCTGCTGAGCGATATTTTGAAGACGCGCACCGCCGATGAATGGGAGAACTTCTTTCAGGCGCGTCATGTCCCGGCGGCGCGCGTGCGGACCCTCGCCGAGGCCGTCCGCGACCCGCAATTTGCGAGCCGCGGCGTCACCCATCATCATTCGTCTGCCGCCGAGGTCGACGGGGCTTTCGACGTGCCGCTGGCCGCGTTCAAATTCGCCCATGGCGGCCCGAGCATCGAGACGTCGCCGCCCGGGCTGGGCGCCGACACCGACAACGTGCTCGCCGAGCACGGCTACGATGCCGATCAGATCGCGGCCTTTCGCCGGGCAAAGGTGATTTGAGGCGACTCCGGGTCGTTGCGCGCTACCGTTCGTGGAACCAGATCATGATTAGCCGGTTTTACATTTGAGGGAGCTGACGCGGCGCACCGCCGACCAAGCGGCTTGGCTCGATCCTGACCGGGAGGGCCGGATGATCAAAGACAGTTTCGTCGAAGACGCCTATTTCGCTCGGAAGGCCCGCGAATCGGCGCCCGGGACTCCCCCTCGACTGAGCCGGGGATCGGCATACATGGTCATACTGCTGGTGTCACTTGGGCTTTGGTGGGCCATCTGGGCCGCCGTTTCCTCGTTGGTTTTCAGCTGACCGAAGATGCGACATACCCTGGGTGCTGCTGAACGGGCGATTCGCCCAGTCCGGGATCAAACACACCGACTTCTAAGCTGAATTGGCGGAGACTCCGCCCCGGTTCTCTCTTGCCCGGCCGAAATTATGACCCCTGGTCGACCTTGGGGCTCGCGGGCGGAGCCGGTTTCCCCGGAATAAGCTGATGAAGGGCAGCAGGCGACGGATCTAAGCTGCCTCAACGCCACAAGGGGAAGTACGTAGTGCCGTCCAGGCAATACTTTTGCCCCTTCGGGAAATCGATCTGGCCCGGTCCTGATCCACTCCCTATGATAGATTACGATGAAACGGCTCGACCGCTACATTCTGCGGCAGTGCTTCGGGGTAATGATTTTTGTCACCGCCGCACTCAGTGCTGCGATCTGGCTTGCCCAGTCGCTGCGGCTGATCGATTTGATCGTAAACCGCGGTTTGTCGATCGAGATCTTCCTTTATTTGGCTGCGCTGATCCTGCCTCGCTTTCTCGACATCGTGCTGCCGATCGGCGTCTTTATTGCTGTGCTCTTCACTTTCAACCGATTGACCGGCGAGAGCGAGCTGGTCGTGATGCGATCGGCCGGACTCAGCCATCTTGCGCTGTCCAAGCCCGTATTGCTGCTCGCCGGAATCGCCTTTCTCGTGTTGATGAGCCTATCTACGTATTTTTTGCCGGCTTCGAACCGGGCTTTCAAAGACCTGCAATTCGAGATCCGCAACCGCTTCGTTTCAAGCCTGCTCCAGGAAGGCACGTTCACGACGATCTCGGACAAGCTGACGATCTACATTCGCAGCCGGGACGATCGGGGCGAGGTCACTGGCCTGCTGATCAGCGACAGCCGTGATCCGCAGAAGCCGGTTACGATCCTTGCCGAGCGCGGTGTCTTCGTCGATTCGCCGACCGGCGCCCGGATCATCATGGTCAACGGCAACCGGCAGCAGTTCGACCTCGAAAGCCACAAGCTCTCGCTGTTGACCTTCGATAGCTACACGCTCGATCTCAATGCTTGGGGCGATGCGCCGGTTGTCCGCTTCCGTGAGGCTCAGGAGCGCTTTCTCGGCGAATTGTTCACTCCGCCCGCGGACGCCGACGCCTCCCTTCGCGCTACTTTCCTTGCCGAGGCGCATCAGCGCATTCTCGTCCCTCTCTCCGCGTTCAGCTTTTGTGTGATCCCGCTGGCTTGCCTATTGCCTGGCGAGCTCAACCGCCGCGGGCAGTTGAAGCGCGTTCTTCTGGCGATAGGCCTCGCCTTTGCATTCGAGTTGCTCGATATCGGGGTCAATAACCTCGCGTTCCGGTCACCCGCGGCAATCCCGTTGATGTATATGGCGGACCTCTTGCCGTTCGCGCTCGGGTTTGGAATCCTGCTGCGCGGGGGGATAAAGCTCGGTTTCCGCCGGCCGCTGCGCGCGATCCGGACGGCGCCTCACCTGGCGAACTGACAACCTGCGGCGATTCGGAGGAGGCTGTTGCACGTCGCGAAGACCTTCTCCGCCTATATCGCGCGCCAATTCTTGGCATGGTTCGGCGGCGTATTCGCGGCGATGGTCATCATCACCTTTCTGCTCGATTACATTGAGCTGATTCGTCGCGGCGGCGCCAAAATCCAGGCGACCTTGGGGCTGCTGCTCGAAATGGCGGCCTTGAAGCTGCCGCACACGGCGCAAGAGGTCCTGCCCTTCGCCATTCTGTTCGGAACGATGCTCGCCTTCTGGCGTCTGACCCGCAACAACGAACTCGTCGTCGCTCGCGCGGCCGGAGTTTCCGTTTGGCAGTTTCTGACCCCGGCCGTGCTCGTCGCGTTTCTGATTGGTCTCCTCGCGGTGACGATTTTCAATCCGATCGCTTCGCTGACCGAAGCGGTCTACGAAAAGCTCGAAAGTCACATTCTCCGTCAAGGCTCCGACCAGCTGGCCCTTTCCGATTCGGGCTTGTGGCTCCGGCAAAGCGACCAAGCCGGCAATCAAATCGTGATCCATGCCGGCAAAATCGCTTCTCAGCAATTGGTCCTCGATGCGGTCACACTCTTCTTTTTCAACGACGCGACCCAGTTCACCTCCCGCATTGACGCGCAGACCGCGCGGCTCGAAAGCGGCGACTGGGTGATCGAGAACGGTATTCGCTGGGCCGCCGACGAGCCTCCCCAGCCATTCGACGAGATACACCTGGCGACCACCCTGACCCCCCGCAAGATCGAGGAGAGCTTCGCCTCGCCGGACACGATGTCGTTCTGGGACTTGCCGGGGTTCATCGAGTTGCTTGAACAGTCGGGCTTTCCGGCCCAACGCCACCGGCTGCATTTCAACGTGCTGCTCGCCCGCCCGTTCTTGTTGTGCGCAATGGTCTTGGTCGCGGCGACCTTCAGTCTGCGCATGCAGCGGCGCGGGGGCGCCAGCTTGATGATTGTCGGCGGCGTCGCCAGCGGCTTCCTGTTGTATTTCGTGTCCGACATCGTGTTTGCGCTGGGGCTTTCCACCAAGATCCCAGTCACGTTAGCGGCCTGGACACCGACCGGAGTGAGCCTGATTTTCGGCACCTCGATGCTGCTCCATCTGGAAGATGGCTGATGGGCGGCCGTGCGAGCCCGAGTTGCCGCGGTATCGCCTCATGGCTCGTGAGGAGCCTCCTCGGTGTGCTCGTGATGGCGAGCGCGGCAATTCCAGCGGCCGCCCAATTCACCTTTGGCGGCGGCGCCCACGAGGACAAAAACGCCCCGATCCTGTTTCGCGCCGATGAGATCCAGTTCGACGAACAGCTGGCCCTGACGATCGCCCGCGGTCACGTCGAAATCTCACAGAACGGAATGGTTCTGCTCGCCGACACGGTCACCTACAACCAGCGCACCGATACCGTCACCGCCTCGGGCAATGTCAGCCTCACGCAGCCGACCGGCGAAATCGTGTTCGCCGATTTCATGGAGCTTCGCGATTCGATGAGCGAGGGATTTGCGAAGGACGTGAGGATGCTGTTCGCCGACCGCTCGCGGCTCGCGGCCAATGCAATGCGCCGCACCAACGACAACCACACCGAGCTGGCGCGCGGCGTCTATTCCCCATGCGACCTCTGCAAGGACGACCCGAGTGCGCCGCCGCTATGGCAGCTCAAGGCGCGCGAAATCGATCATGACAAGGAGTTGCAGCTGATCGAGTTTCACGACGCGGTCATGGAGATCGACGGCTGGCCGGTCTTTTATTCACCCTACATGTCGACGCCGGACCCGTCCGTAAAGCGCGCCAGCGGGTTTTTGGCGCCCTCGATCGGGAGCTCCAACACCCTCGGCGCGCATGTGTCGATCCCGTATTACCTCGTGCTCGGACCGGACAAGGATGTGACGTTCGAACCGCGCTTCTACACCAAGGCTGGTCCCTTGCTGGAGGCGGACTACCGCGAGCGGTTCGGCAACGGCACCCTCGAGGCGGTCGGCAGTCTCAATCACAGCAATGTCGGCTTCGGCAACAGCACCTCGACCGAAGGGGAGCAGTGGCGTGGCCACATCAATGAGCACAGCGCCTTCGACCTGGACGAGACCTACCGCACGGGCTTGGATGTCCAGCGCGTCTCGGATCAGACCTATCTGCTGCGCTTTGGCTTTGGCAATCCGCTGCTCAACGCGATGATCAGCCGAGCGTATCTCGAAGGCTTCGAGGCGCGTGCCTCGACCGACGTCAACGCGTATCTCTTTCAGCCGCTGCTGCCCGGCCTCGGCGACTCGACCCAGCCGATCGTTCTGCCGGTCGCCAACCGCAACTGGCAGAGTCCGCCGGACCCGCTCGGCGGGCGCTGGAACTTGAACGCCAATCTTCTCGACATCCTTCGCGAGGTGGGGACGCAGACCCGCCGGCTGTCGCTCGGCTCCGAGTGGAACCGTAGGTTTAGCGATCCTCTCGGCGGACAATACAACTTCTCGGCGAGCGTGCGTGGCGACGGTTATTCGATCGGCAATCTGAGCGCGGTCTCGAACCCGGAGCTGCCGTCGGCGTTCTTTCGGGCGAATGGGCAACCGGCATTGGCGCCGACACCCACCAGTTTCGTGACCGGCCGCACTTTCCCGCAAGTCGGCCTGGTGTGGAGCTATCCGCTGGTTCACCGCGGCGAGAGCACGACGCAGCTGATCGAGCCGATCGTCGGCGGTTTTGCGGCGCCCAGCAGTGGCAACCGGCGAAACATTCCGGATGAGGACAGCCTTTCATACGAGTTCTCCGACACGGATCTGTTCCGGCGCGACCGACTGGCCGGCTACGACATTCTCGACACCGGCCAGCGGGTGGATTACGGAACCAAGCTCGGTCTATACGGAAAGGAGGGCGGCAGCTACCGGCTGCTGATCGGCCAGAGTTACCGCGCACAGCCCAACCCTTTTCTGCCGCCTGGTTCCGGGGCTGAAAAAAGGCTCTCTGATGTGGTCGGGCGGATGGTGCTGTCCCCCAATTCCTACCTGGATCTGATCTACCGTTTCCGATTCGACGCCGCCCCTTTGGCCAATCGCAATCAGCAGGTCGGTGTCAGCCTGGGGCCCCAGAGTTTGCGGATATCGGGCAATTTTGTTTATCTCCCGGCGCAACAGCAAAGCGAGGTGGTGACGATCCCAAGCTCCGGCCAGAACGTTATCTATGGAAAACGCGAGCAACTCTCGTTTAGCGTCACAGCGAAACTCACCCGTTATTGGTCGATGCAGGCTTCCGAAACGATCAGCCTCACCAACAGCACCGCTCTCGTCAACAACGTGGTGTCTCCGCAGGCATCGAGCTCCAGTCTTTACGGATCGTTGGCTGCCATCTATCAAGACGAATGCATGGCGTTTATTGGCGCGGTAACCCAATCGGGAATCCGCAGCGGTGATGTGACACCCGGATATTCCGTCCTGTTCAGCGTCGTATTCAAGAACCTCGGCGAGATTGGCGGCACGGTCGCGACCCTCTCGGGTGGTGCTCTGTGAGGCGTCGCTGCCCCATCGGGAACATCATCATACCGATCGGGGACATAGCTGCGCGCTGGGTGTAATCTTTGACGGCACACGATGAGGCGGCAAGGTTCAAACCAATGACGATACTTCGTTGGCTTTGTTTAGGACTGGGCATCGGACTGGCGGGATCGGCCTGCTTGTCCGGCCCGGCAAGCGCTGCCCGTGCACTCTCCGGAGCCGGATCGCCACCCGGCGCGCCGGGTATGCAGCGCCCTTCGGCGCCGTCGCCGGACGGTCAAGTGAGCGAGACCCGGATCGCCGCCGTCGTCAACGACGAGGCGATCTCGGTCGCCGACGTCACGTCGCGTCTCAAAATGGTGATGCTGTCGTCAAACCTGACGGATTCGCCCGAAACACGGCAACACGTCGCCGCCCAGGTGCTGCGCACGATCGTCGACGAGAAGCTGCAAATGCAGGAAGCCAAACGGCAAAACATCACGGCTACCGACGAAGAGATCAACAAGGCCGTCGGGCAGATCGAAAAGCAAAACAACATGCAGCCCGGGCAGCTAGACCAGGTCCTGAAGTTGCACGGCATCGAGCGTAGCGCCCTGGTCGATCAGCTGACCGCGTCAATCGTCTGGCAAAAGCTGGTTCGCCGGCTGGTGTCGCAGACCAATGTGGTATCCGACGAGGAGATCGATTACGCGCTAAAGCGGGCAAAAGAATCCGCGAACGAACCGCAAAGCCGCGTCGCCGAGATCTTTCTCGCTGTCGACAACCCGCAGCAGGAGGACGAAGTGCGGCGGCTCGCCGAGCGGCTTACCGAGCAGATGAAGCAGGGTGCCCGGTTCTCCGCGGTGGCACAGCAATTCTCGCAATCCGCGACGGCTGCGGTCGGTGGCGACATTGGCTGGGTGCGCGCCGACCAGTTGAGCCCGGAACTCGGCAAAGCGGTAGCTCAGATGCGGGCGGGTGAATTATCGCCGCCGATCCGCGCGGGAGCGGGCTACTATTTGCTGCTCGTCCTCGATCGCCGCTCGGGGAGTGCCGCCGGCCCTGAGGACAGTTTGGTGCACCTCGTCCAGATCGTCTTCCCATTGCCGCCGCAGGCCACTGAGCAAATGCGCCACGCCGCGATTGCCGAGGCGCAGAGCGCCAAGACCGCCGCCAAGAATTGCGAAGAGCTGCTGAAGATCGGCAAGGAAAAGGGCTCGGCGCAGCTCTCCAGCGAAGGTCGGCTGCGCGTCACCCAGGTGACCCCCGCGATGCGCAATATCGTGCTCGGGCTGGAGGCGGGGCAGACCTCGCCCCCGATCGTGCAAAAAAACGGGGTCGGGGTGATCATGATGTGCGAGAAGGCGGCGCCCCCCGGCCCCCCAACCGTGCCGTCGCGTGACGAAATCGCCGAGACCTTGATGCGGCAGCGCCTCGAGACGCTGGCGCGGCGTTATATGCGCGATCTGCGGCGTACCGCCTTCGTCGATGTCAGGGTGTGATCGCGATGGCGCTGCCGCTCGCCTTGACGATGGGTGAGCCGGCCGGCATCGGCGGTGAGATCGCCCTCAAGGCTTGGCTGGAAATTCGCGACGATCTCCCTCCCTTCTACCTGATCGACGATCCTGATCGACTCGCGTCGCTGGCCCGGCGGCTCGACTGGCCGGTACCGATCCAGCCCGTCGACGCCCCGGATCGAGCGTCCTTTGTCTTCGCGTCCGCGCTCCCGGTCGTGCCGATCGACACGGCTATCCGTGCCCGGCCAGGCCACCCAGACCCCACCGATGCGCCGGCGATACTCGGCGCGATCCAAACCGCCGTTCGCGATGTCCGAAACGGCCGGGCCGCCGCGCTCGTCACAAACCCGATCCAGAAGGACAGCCTTTATCGAGCGGGCTTTCACCATCCCGGGCACACCGAGTACCTCGCCGAGCTCGCCGGAGCTGGTGCGGCTCCGATCATGATGCTGGTGTGCCCGGGGTTGCGCGTTGTTCCGGTCACCATCCACCTCCCGCTGCGCCGGGCGATCGAAAGCCTGTCCTCGGCGGCCATTGTCCACGCCGGACGTGTCACGGAGGCGGCGCTGCGCCGGGATTTCGGTATCGGTTCTCCGATCCTGGCCGTCGCCGGGCTCAATCCGCATGCCGGAGAGGCCGGCAGCCTCGGCCGCGAGGAGATCGAGATCATCGAGCCGGCTGTCGCCGAATTGCGTGCCGGCGGGATCGATGCGCGCGGCCCGTTGCCGCCCGACACGATGTTTCACGCCGAGGCGCGCGGCGCCTATGACGCCGCGCTGTGCATGTACCACGACCAGGCGCTGATCCCGATCAAGACGATCGACTTCTATGGCGGGGTCAACGTGACCTTGGGTCTGCCTTTTGTGCGGACCTCGCCCGATCACGGAACGGCGCTCGCGATCGCCGGCCGCGGCACCGCGCGGCCCGATAGCCTGATCGCCGCGCTGCGGCTGGCCGCTGAAATGGCTGCCAGGCGCTCGGCCAGCAGCTGAAGGGCGATCCGTCTCTGCCCTCCTTGCCGCCGCTGCGCGAGGTCATCGCTCGGCACGGCATCGTTGCGCGCAAGAGCCTCGGGCAGAATTTTCTTCTCGATCTCAATCTGACCGGCCGTATCGCCCGCGCCGCGGGGCCGCTCGAGCATGCGACGGTCGTCGAGATCGGACCCGGCCCGGGGGCATTGACGCGGGCCTTGCTTACTGCCGGGGCGCGCCGAATCGTGGCAATCGAGCGCGACCAGCGTTGCCTTGCCGCCCTAGGCGAGATCGCCGCGGCTTATCCCGGCCGCCTCGAGCTGGCCGCTGGCGACGCGCTGAGGCTCGACCCGGTCGAGCTGTCGGATGCGCCTCGCAAGATCGTCGCCAACCTGCCGTATAATATCGCCACCCCAATGCTCATCGGCTGGCTCGATCGGATTGGCGAATACGAGAGCCTGACGTTGATGTTCCAGCGCGAGGTGGCCGAACGCCTGACGGCGGTGCCGCGCAGCAAACCGTACGGACGGCTCTCGGTTCTGGTCCAGTGGCTGGCCGAGCCGCAAATCCTGTTCGATATCCCGCCGCGCGCCTTTGTGCCGCCGCCCAAAGTAACATCGAGCGTCGTGCGCATCGTTCCACGCCCCGAACCGCTCGCCTATGCCGACCAGCTTGCACTCGAACGCGTCACCGCGGCCGCGTTCGGCCAGCGCCGCAAAATGCTGCGGACCAGCCTGAAGACGCTCGGCATCCCGGTCGAGCCGCTCCTCGCACGCGCCGGGGTCGCGCCGACGGCGCGGGCCGAAGAGCTCGGAGTTGCGGAGTTCTGCGCGCTCGCACGCGCTGCCGACGAGAGATAGCCGGGTTCGGTTTGATTGTCATCGAACTGCAATCTATCTGTCGCCCTAGTTTCATCAGCACCGCATAGCGTCCCACCGTTTAGCTAGAATGAGGGATAAATTATGCGGAAATTCCTGGAAGGCGCCGCTGTGGCCGTCGGGCTCTTGGCGGCTTCGGCAGGTTCGCAGGTTCATGCCGATCCGCAAGGCGGTTACAACAAGGGCAGCATTCAGCACGTCCTGCTGATCAGCATCGATGGCATGCATGCTCTCGATTTTATCAACTGCGCGCAAGGCATCAGCGGCGTCAACGGCGGTGCGCCCTATTGCCCCAACTTGGCCCAACTTGCGGAGACGGGCGTGAATTATCTGACGGCCGCCACCTCGGAGCCGTCCGATTCGTTCCCCGGACTGATGGCGCTGGTGAGCGGCGGCTCGCCGCGGACAGTCGGCGCATTCTATGACGTCGCCTACGACCGCTCGCTCGATCCGCCCGCGACGACGACGGGGAACGGTGTTGCCGGAGCGCCGAACCTTTGCACGTCAGGGGCGCCTCCGATGGGCACGAGAACGGAATTCGACGAGGGGATCGATATCAACAAGCTGCTCCTGAATGGGGGAGCACCAGCCGGCGTGGACGGCGGGATCGCGTCAATCGACCCGAACAAGCTCGAGCGCGACCCGGCCCACAACTGCGCCCCCGTCTATCCTTGGAACTTTGTTCGCACGAACACGATTTTTGGCGTCGTGCACAAAGCGGGCGGCTACACCGCCTGGTCCGACAAGCATCCTTCCTATTCGTCGGTCTCGGGCCCCGGCAACGGCACGAACGTCGACGATTACTACTCCCCGGAAATCAACTCGATCCCGGTAGCGTTGCCCGGCGTGCCCGGCTGCAACCCGCTGCCCGATCAGACGGCTGTATCGAGCAACAATGCGTGGACCGACAGCTTTCAAAACATCCAGTGTTACGACAGCCTGAAGGTTCGCGCGATCCTCAACGAGATCGACGGAAAGGATCACAGCGGCATGTATCGCCGGCCGGTACCGGCCATCTTCGGGATGAATTTCCAGGTGGTCAGTGTGGGCCAGAAGCTCATTGAAAAGACGCTCAATCCGACCGTAACCGGCGGCTACCAAGACAATATCGGCACGCCAACTCCGGCGCTGCTGAGTGAGATCCAGTTTGCCGACAGCTCGATTGGAAAAATGGTTGCTGAACTCAAAAAAGATCGCCGCCTCTATCAGTCGACCCTGATCATCATTTCGGCCAAGCATGGGCAAAGCCCGATCGACTCCGCTCGATACTTGGGCATATCGACCACGCCTAATGACCCGATAACGACATCGCCGGCAACGATCCTGGATGCACTGCTACCGTCCTCCGAATCCCCGTCAAACCCCGACGGGATCGGGCCGACCGAAGACGACATCTCGCTGATCTGGCTGTCGGATTCGACACAAACCGCCAGTGCCGTGGGAATGCTGGAAAGTCAGTCGCCGGCGACGAACAACATCGCAGGGATCGGCGAGATCTTCTCCGGACCCGGGATCGTCCAGATGTTCAACCCGCCGGGGCTCCCGCCGAACGGCGACCCGCGCACGCCGGATATCATCGTCACGCCGAATATCGGCGTTACCTATTCGGGAAGCGGCAAGAAACTTGCTGAACACGGCGGCTTCGCACACGATGACACGAACGTGATCATGTTGCTGTCAAATCCGAGTTTTTCCGCTCGGACGGTGACCAGTCCGGTCGAAACCTACCAGATCGCGCCGACGATCCTGGCGGTGTTGGATCTCGATCCGAACGAGCTGGATGCGGTGCAGGACGAGGGCACCCAGGTCCTGCCCGGCCTCGGGCTCGACAGCAAAAAATCACACGACTAATCGGACCTGACACGACGGGCGCCCTCCAGCGGGGGCGCCATGTCAGCCCGCGTGCAACCCGTCGACGAATTCGGCGAGGCCAGTCTGACGAACGCGGCGCAGCCGTTCGGCGGTGACGATCGCGCGCACTTGCGCGACGCTCTCCTCGACCTCGCGGTTGACGATCACGTAATCGTATTCCGGCCAGTGGCTCATCTCCTCGGCCGATTTGGCCATCCGGGCAGCGACTGTTGCCGCGCTATCCTGGGCGCGGGCGCGCAGCCGCGCGTCGAGCGCGGCAAGGCTCGGCGCCAGCACAAAGACCGAAACCAGATCCCGCGGGACGCTCTTCGCGAGCTGCTGGGTGCCCTGCCAGTCCACGTCTCCTACGACGTCGCGCCCGGCGGTCAGCGCGGCCTCGATTGGCCCGCGCGGCGTGCCGTAGCAGTGTCCGAACACGGTCGCATGCTCCAAGAATTCGCCTTGGGCGAGCATCTCGTCGAAGTGGTGCCGGTCAATGAAAGAGTAGTCGCTTCCGTCCACTTCACCGTCCCGCGGCGGACGGGTCGTCACCGAGACCGACAGAGTGAGCCCAGGGTCGCCCGCAACGAGCCGCCGGGTGATCGTCGTTTTTCCTGCCCCCGATGGCGACGAAAGGACCAGCAAGAACCCGCGCCTTTCGATTGCTGGCGAGTTCATTCGATGTTCTGCACCTGCTCGCGGAATTGCTCGACTGCCGCTTTCAAGGAAAGCCCCACTCGCGTCAGCTCGATATCGGCCGATTTCGAGCACAATGTATTGGCCTCGCGGTTCAACTCCTGGCAGAGGAAATCGAGACGCCGTCCGACCGCCTCGTCCTGCCCGAGCAGATCGGCAGTCTGATGGAGATGCGCCCGCAGGCGCTCCAGCTCTTCGCGGATATCCGAGCGAGTGATGAGCAGCGCCATTTCCTGCGCGATCCGCTCCTCGGGCATGCCCGGGGTGAGATCGGCGATATTCGCCAACATCGTCTGTAACCTTTCGCGGATCGCCGCCGGCTGGGCCGCCGCGCACCCCGCCGCCGCCTCCACGAAGGCCGCCATCTCTGCGAGCTGGCTGTGCATCACGGCGGCGAGACGAGCGCCTTCCTCGGCCCTCGCACGGGCCAGCGCGTCGAGCGCGCTCCCCCAGCTCTCGAGAACGGAATGGCGGCGCTCCTCGAGCACGGCGTCCGATTCGTCTTCGACCGTCTCCACCACGCCGCGCAAAGCCAGCAGCCCGTCGATGCGCGGCGGCGCCGCCTCGATCTCGCCCGCCAGTTCATTCATCAGCGCAACGAGCTGAGCCAATGTCTCGCGATTGACCCGCACCACCGCGGGCCGGGTGCGGGTCACGGTGAGGGTAGCCGAAAAGCTGCCTCGGCGGAAACGCTGCGCCACCAGCGCGCGAAGCTGCGGCTCCAGCGAATCGAAACCCGGCGCCAGCCGAAGCCGCAAATCGAGCGCCTTGCCGTTGACGCTCTTGATCTCCCAGACCCAGCTGATCCCGAACTCGTCGCCCTCCGCCCGCGCAAAGCCCGTCATGCTGGCAATACCCACGGCCACCGCGCTCCCTCTGATCAAGGTTCGGTTATACGACGTTACCGGACGGGCGGACCCGGTTTTTCGTCAGGGATTGCGTGAAGCGGTATCTCGCGTTCCGGCTCGGCCGCGGCGTTGTGGCGGTATTGCGAGACGTTTCGGGCGTGTTCGGCGAGCGTCGTGGCAAAGACATGGCCGCCCGTTCCGTCGGCTACGAAATAGAGCTCGTCGGTGAAGGCCGGTCGCGCGGCGGCGCGAAGCGCGGATATGCCGGGATTGTCGATCGGGCCTGGTGGAAGCCCCCTGGTCAGATAGGTGTTGTAGGGCGAGAGAATTGCCAGATCGGTGTGGGTCAGCCGGCGATCGAGCCTTTTCGAGCCCCGATCGCTCAACGCATAGATCACCGTGGGGTCCGATTGCAGCCGCATGCCCAGGCGCAGCCGGTTTACGAACACCCCCGCGATACGGGCCTGCTCGTCTTGACGCGAGGCTTCCTTTTCGACCAGAGAGGCGAGGATCAACAGCTCCCGCGGTGTTGTGAACGGCAAGTCGGGGCGGCGCTCGGCCCAAACCTCGGCGAGCGCGCGCGCCATCGCCCGCTGCATGCGGTCGACTACATCCTTTCGGCGGTCGCCGTACTCGTAGAGGTAGGTTTCCGGCAGCAACTCGCCTTCGGCGGGCGGCGGGCCTGGATCCCCGTCGAGCGCAGGCGCGGCCTCCATCAGCGCTGAGATTTCCGCGCTGGTCAGGCCCTCCGGGATCGTCAGCCGGTGCTTGACCGTCTTGCCGCTGGCGATGATCTCCATCGCCTGAAGTGCGCTCGTCGCGGCCGGAAACTCGTATTCGCCGGCGAGGAGTGCGGAGCTGCGGCCGGACAAGGTCGCGCCCAGTTCAAAGGAGCGCGGATGCCGGATGATGCCCTGCCCCGCCAACAGCGAGGCGATATCGGAAAGGCTGGTACGCGGCGGGATGACGATCGTGCGTGGTTCCGTCAACGGACCCGGCGCGGCGACATCGCGATAGAGCCAATACCCCGCCCCACCCAGCACGAGGAAGCCGAGCGACACGGTGACAGCCGCCCATGCCAAGAGGCGAATAAAGCCGCGCATCAATCGCGCCCGTTTCCCGCGACTGCGCGCGTCGAGCCTTCAGGGCGGCCCAACAAAGATCAGCGAGGCATTGGTGCCGCCGAACCCGAAGGAATTGGAGAGCGCATAGCTCACCCTGCGCTCCTTGGCTCGTTTCGGCACCAGGTCGATATCGCAGGACGCAGAGGGATTGTCGAGGTTGAGCGTGGGGGGGACGACCCCATCGCGGATCGCCAGGATCGCAAAGATCGCCTCGACGCTGCCCGCTGCTCCGAGGAGGTGTCCGATCGCCGATTTTGTCGACGACATCGACAGCTCGTAGGCATGGCCGCCGAACAGCCGCTTCACGGCACCGAGTTCGATTTCGTCGCCGAGTGGGGTCGAGGTGCCGTGGGCGTTTATGTAGTCGATCTTGTCCGGCGCAATGCCCGCGCGCCGCAAAGCGTTGCGCATCGAACGGAACGCGCCATTGCCGTCCTCCGCTGGAGCTGTCAGGTGAAATGCGTCGCCGGACATGCCGTATCCGATCACCTCGGCGTAGATCTTCGCTCCCCGCCGCCTTGCGTGCTCGTACTCTTCGAGGACGACAATTCCGGCGCCCTCGCCCATGACGAAACCGTCGCGTTCTCGGTCCCACGGACGCGATGCCCGTGGCGGGTCGTGGTTGAACCCGGTAGACAGTGCGCGGGCCGACGCAAAGCCGGCGAGACCGAGGCGGCAGATCGCCGCCTCTGTCCCGCCGCAAACCATGACGTCGGCGTCATCCAACATGATCAGCCGCGCCGCGTCGCCGATCGCATGCGCCCCGCTCGAGCAGGCGGTCACCACGGCGTGGTTAGGCCCGGTGAAGCCGTACCGGATCGAGACGTGGCCGGAGGCGAGATTGATCAGATTGGCGGGAATAAAAAACGGCGAAAGGCGGCGCGGACCGCGTTCGTGTATGGTCAACGCACCATCGGTTATTCCAGGCAGCCCGCCGATGCCGGAGCCGATTATCACACCGGTGCGCTCGCGCGCCTCCTCGGCTTGCGGAGTCCAGCCGGCATCCTCGACAGCTTGGGCGGCTGCGGCGAGCGCAAAGACGATGAACCCGTCCATTTTGCGCTGGTCCTTGGGCGGCACCCAATCGTCGGCGTTGAAAAGGCCCGAGGCAGTCTCGCCTCGCGGCACCTGTGCAGCAATCTTCACCGGCAGATCGGAAACGTCGAACGACTGAATCGCTCGAACGCCCGACACACCATCGACCAAACTGTTCCAGTTCCGTTCGAGACCGATCCCGAGGGGGGTCACCAGCCCCATGCCGGTCACTACGACACGTCGCATTGTTTTCTCGTCACGGGCGCCAGACGGGAGCGCCGGCGGCACGCGGCCTGGAGTGGGGGGAATTCGGCAGCGGGCGGCTCAGCTGTGCGTCTCGATGAAGCTGACCGCATCCTTCACCGTCACGATCTTCTCGGCCGCGTCATCCGGGATCTCGCACCCGAACTCCTCCTCGAAGGCCATCACCAGCTCGACAGTGTCGAGGCTGTCGGCGCCCAGATCGTCGATGAAGCTGGCGTTTTCGGTCACCTTCGATTCGTCGACGCCCAGATGCTCGACGACGATCTTCTTGACCCGATCAGCGACGTCACTCATCCGTTCTTATCCTCAGTGGCTTGCTGGAAATTGTTTACGCACCAAGCGCCCCGGCGCCGTTGGCCATAACGGGCGCCGCCCTACCCGGATCGCCCTTGGGGACCGCGTCGATATCAGAGTCACGATGCGGTCACATAGCATGTTTCCCCCGCACTGCAAATCGGCTGCTCCGGGGGCGCGGTTCGACCCCTCATACCATGACCATACCGCCATTGATGTGCAAGGTCTGGCCAGTGACATATGCGGCTTCGGTGCTCGCCAGGTAAACAACGGCCGCAGCCACCTCTTTTGGAGTGCCGAACCGGCCGGCAGGAATCGCTTCGGCAAGCCGCGCGCGTTGCTGCGGCGTCAATTTGTCGGTCATCGCCGTCACGATTAGGCCCGGCGCGACGCAGTTCACGGTAATGCCGCGCCCGGCAATCTCGGTGGCGATCGATTTCGACATACCGATCATCGCCGCCTTTGCCGCAGCATAGTTCGCCTGCCCGGCATTGCCGCTGATCCCGACGACCGAGCTGATCCCGATAACGCGACCGTGGCGTCGACGAACCATGCCGTGCAGCACTGCGCGGGTAAGGCGGAATTGGGCCGTCAAATTGACCTCCAGAACCGAGGCCCAGTCCTCGTCCTTCATCCGTAGCGCCAGCGCGTCACGCGTGATCCCCGCATTATTGACGAGAATGTCGATTCGGCCCATGGCCGCCTCGGCCTCTTTGGCCAGTCGCTCGGGTGCCGTTGAATCGGCGAAGTCGGCCACTCCGACATGAACTCGCGCGCCGAGCTCTCCCGCCAATGCTTCGAGCGCGGCGGAACGTGTTCCCGCCAGCATGACCTCCGCGCCTTGACGATGCAGCGCCTTGGCGATCGCGCCGCCGATCCCGCCGGAGGCTCCGGTTACCAAACCAGTTCGGCCAGATAGATCAAACAATCGCGAAACCTCTACCCAATAATACCGATGGCGGTTTTCCGGGCTGTCATAGGTCCTCGACCAAACTGGCAATTTCTGCCGGCGTCCCGACGGAGCGTGCCGAAAGATCCGGGTCGATCCGCTTGACGAGCCCGGTGAGCACGCGTCCCGTTCCAATCTCGACGACCTCTTCGACCCCCTCCTGCTTGAGAAAGAGCACGCTCTCGCGCCACCGCACCATCGCTGTCACCTGTTCGACGAGGCCGCGCTTTATCCTCGCCGGATCGCGCGTCGCGGTCGCCGACACATTGGCGACGAGGGGCACCACAGGCGGCTGCAGCGTGACGCCGCCGAAGGCTTCCGCCATGACTGCGGCAGCGGGGGCCATCAGCGGCGAATGAAACGGCGCACTGACCGGAAGCGCGATCGACCGCCTCGCCCCATTTGCCCGAGCGATTGCGATCGCCCGTTCGACGGCTTGTCGGTGCCCGCTCACGACGACTTGGCCCGGTGCATTGTCGTTTGCCACCGCGCATACCTGGCCCGGGCCGGCAGCCTGCGCTGCAACTGCCTGCCCTTGCTCGACGTCGAGGCCCAGCAGTGCCGCCATCGCCCCTTCGCCGATCGGAACGGCCTCCTGCATCGCTTGGCCTCGCCGCCTGACCAGATGCGCCCCGTCTCCGATGGTGACTGCACCTGCTGCCGCGAGCGCCGAGTATTCGCCAAGCGAGTGCCCCGCTACGAAAACGGCGCTCCGGGTGAGGACTAAGCCGGCCTCCGCTTGGAGGACGCGAATGACCGCCAGACTCGCCGCCAGCAACGCCGGCTGGGCGTTTTCGGTCAGGGTAAGCTCGCTTTCCGGTCCTTCGAACATGAGCCGAGACAGGTTTTGCGACAAGGCGTCGTCCACTTCCTTGAAGACCTGGCGCGCCGGCGCAAATGTCACCGCCAGGACGCGCCCCATGCCGACCGCCTGCGAGCCCTGTCCCGGAAATACGAATGCCCGCTTCATGCGGAATCACGTCCCCCTTTGCCGGCTTCCCCACACTTGTCTATGCGGGCCGCGTGGTCATAGCGGCGCCACGCCCGGTGTCAAGGTGGCGTTGCGTCCTCGTGTTGCGCCGGCGTCACCATCCTATATAGTATGGAGATTCGACCCTTGCCGGCTCGGCCGGCTCGATTCGGTCGGCGCTGGCGCCCCGAATCCTCACTAGCCATAAGGGACTTCGTCCACTATGCCACTGTACGAAAACGTGTTCATCGCGCGCCAGGACATTTCCGGCGCCCAGGTTGATGCCCTCGCCGACACGTTCACCCAACTGGTCGCCGACAATGGCGGCGAAGTGAAGAAGCGCGAGTACTGGGGGCTGCGCAACTTGACGTATCGCATGCGGAAAAACCGCAAAGGTCACTACGTGCTGCTGAATCTTTCGGCGCCCCCCGCTGCCGTCGCCGAGCTCGAACGGACCATGCGGATCAACGAGGATGTGATTCGCTATCTGACGATCCGCGTCGACGCGTTGGAGGAAGGGCCTTCGGTTGTCATGCAGAGCCGCGGCAGCCGTGACGATCGCCAGCGGCGCGGTGATCGGGAGAGATCGGGTGAAGGGCGCGAGATGGAGCGGCCTGCCGTCGAGCGACCGGTTTCCGAGCAGCCGGTCCCCGAGACGGTGGAGGCGTAAATGGAAAGCCAATCGCCCGGCGGCCCGGGCCGCGGTGCGGCGGCGCGCCGCCCGTTTTTCCGCCGGCGCAAATCCTGCCCGTTCTCCGGGCCCAATGCTCCCAAGATCGACTACAAGGACGTCAAGCTGTTGCAGCGCTTCATCTCAGAGCGCGGCAAGATCGTGCCGAGCCGCATCACTGCGGTCTCGACCAAGCGGCAGCGCGAACTGGCCCAGGCGATCAAGCGGGCGCGCTTTCTGGGTCTCCTCCCGTATCTGGTGAAATAGGCAGTCCCGAGCAGCGGAGCGCTGTGCGGCAGCGCCGTGAGCCGGCTGGGGTTCCCCGGGGTGGGGTTCGTTGGGGTGTCGGTAGTGTGCGGACTGCTCGCAGCCTGCCCGTATCTGCTGGCGCTCACTGGGTCGACTGGTTCGATGATCCTCGTCTATCTCGCGCAGCTGCCGCTCTTTGCCGCCGGGCTGTGGCTCGGGACTGGCGCTTCGGCGTCGGCCGGATTGGTCGCGGGGCTGACCCTGGCGGGTGCCGGTAGCCTGCCGGCAGCTGCCCTATTTGCGGGGCTGAATGCCGTTCCGGTCGTCCTGCTGGTGCGCCAATCCTTGCTCGCCCGGACGGGCCCCGGGAATGCCGTCGAATGGTATCCGCCAGGCCTTATAACGGCTTGGCTGACCGGGCTCGGTCTGGTGGCAGCCGCTGTCACGTTCGTTTTCTTCGGCGGCCCGCAAGGGACGCAGACGGCATTGCGCGAGGCGCTGGAGCCTTCCCTCGACCGCCACCTCGGCGAAATTACTCCCGAATTGGATGAATTGCTCTCCTTCATCGCCTTTATTCTTCCCGGAATTGTCGCCACCTCGTGGATGGTGATGACAACAACCAATGGAAGCCTTGCCCAAGGGTTGCTGGCCCGTTTCGGAGCGAGCTGGCGGCCGTCGCCCGATCTGGCGGCGCTCGGTCTCCCGATGTGGATCTCTGTGCTGCTCGCCTTTGCTGCCGGGGCCACGCTCTTCGGCGGAACCGCGCGCTTTATCGGCGTCAATGTGCTGATCGTGCTGGCTGTGCCGTTCTGCCTCGCGGGCCTTGCGGTCCTCCACACTGTGGCGCGCCGGTTCCCACGTCCGGCGGTCACCCTTGTGACGTTCTATTTGCTGGCCGGGTTTTTGGGCTGGCCGCTCCTGCTGATCGCCGTTTTGGGGTTGCTCGATTCGCCGCTCGGACTGCGGCGGCGGTTCGCCTGAACTTGAGAATTGGAGGAATTTGAATGATCGAACTGATCCTGCTCGAAAGAGTCGAGAAGCTCGGCCAGATGGGCCAACTCGTCAAAGTGAAGCCTGGCTTCGCCCGGAACTATTTGTTGCCCCAGAAGAAAGCCATGCGCGCAACAAAAGAGAATTTGACGTATTTCGAGACCCAGCGCGCTCAGCTCGAAGCCAACAACCTGCAGCGCAGGACCGAAGCGACGGAAGTCGGCGGCAAGCTCGAGGGTCTGACCGTCGTCATCATCCGCCAGGCCGGCGAAAGCGGGCAGCTCTACGGCTCGGTTTCGGCGCGCGACATCGCCGATGCGGTGACCGAGGCGGGTTTTACGATCGAGAAGCGCCAGGTCGTCCTCGACCGGCCGATCAAGAATTTGGGCCTGCATCCGGTGAAGGTCGTGCTTCATCCGGAAGTATCGGTGACGATCACCGCCAATGTCGCCCAGTCGGCCGAGGAGGCCGAAATGCAGGCCAAGGGGATCGACCCGTTGCGCCTGCGCGACGAGGAGGAAGAAGAGGCCCGCGCCGCAGCGGCGCAGACCGGTCCCGCTGCTGCCTAGCGGATCGAAGCTCTTGTCTCCAATCGAGAATTTGCCAAATATCGCTAAAGTTGATTCCAATTCGGTCGCGTACCGATGCTGCTGTCGCGTCTGTTCGAGCGAACCATCACAATCGGCCGCCTGCGGGTCATAGACGCGGGCGGATCACTTCACACATTCGACGGATCCGACGGACCAAGCGTAACCATCCGGCTTCACGATCCGGCGCTGCATTGGAAACTCGCCGTCAGGCCTCGCCTATATTTCGGCGAAGCCTTCATGGACGGCAAGCTGACGATCGAGGAGGGCAGCCTCTACGATCTGATTGATCTGCTTACGGTCAACCTTGAAGCTATGCCGGCCGGGTTGACCGCGCGGCTGCTAAACGGTTCCGTCACGCTGTTCCGCCGCATTCATCAATACAATCCGCTGCCGCGCGCCCGACAGAACGTAGCCCATCACTACGACTTGTCGGACCAGCTCTACGAGCTGTTTCTCGACCGGGACCGGCAGTATTCCTGCGGCTATTTCCGCGACGGCTCCGGAGGACCTCGACGCCGCGCAGCTCGACAAAAAACGGCACATCGCGGCAAAGCTGCTGATCCGACCCGGGCAGAGGGTGCTCGACATCGGCTCGGGCTGGGGTGGCCTCGCGCTCTACCTCGCCGGCGAATGCGGTGCCCAGGTGACCGGTCTGACCCTCTCGGTCGAGCAACAAAAGCTGGCGACGCGGCGTGCCGCTGCGGCCGGGCTCTCCGACCGGGTCAAATTCTATCTGCGCGACTACCGCGAAGAGGTCGGGCATTACGACCGCATCGTCTCGGTCGGCATGTTCGAGCATGTCGGGCTCAATCATTACCGCGCCTTTTTCGCCAAGCTGAAATCGCTGCTGGCACCGGATGGCGTGGCGCTGCTGCACTCGATCGGCCGCAAGGACGGACCGGGCACGACCATCCCTTGGATACGCAAATACATTTTCCCCGGCGGGTACGTGCCGGCCCTTTCGGAAGTCCTGCCGATCATCGAAGCGTTGCGGCTGTGGGTCACGGATATCGAAATTCTGCGCCTGCATTACGCCGAGACGCTGAGAGCGTGGCGGCGGCGGTTCGAGCGAAATCGCGACCGCGTGAAGGCCATCTATGACGAGCGCTTCTGCCGGATGTGGGAGATGTACCTCGTCGGCTCGGAAATCGCGTTCCGGCGGCAGGATCACATGGTTTTCCAGATGCAGCTCGCCAAAGCCGTCGACGCGGTGCCGCTGACGCGCGACTACATGCTCGACTGGGAGCGCGAGCACAGCGGCGCGGCAGACCGCGCGGCCTGACCGGGCGGCAGCCCTGGCCGCTCGCAGATTCGCAGCCATTCGTTTTCCCGAGCGTTGGGCGCAACCCATCCCCGCCTTACACAGGCTGGGGATCGAATTCCGCGCGGGTCGTCTTTTGAGCCGGTGGTATCCTGCCGGTGCATGGAAACAAACATGACGTCCCGGGTCGCGCTGTTGCGCGAGCCCAACCCCGAGCTTCTCCGAACCCCACCCTACAACACGGAAGCCGAACAGGCCCTGCTCGGCGCCATACTGATCAACAACACGGCCTATTATCGGGTCTGCGAATTCCTCCAGCCGGAGCATTTCGGCAACGCCGTGCACGGCCGCATCTTCGCGGCGATCGGCAAGCTGTTGGGCCGCGGCCAGATCGCCAATCCGGTCACCCTCAAGAACTTGTTCGATCAGGACGGTGCGCTGACCGAGATCGGCGGGGCGCAGTATCTGGCGCGGCTGGCGGGCGCCGCGGCGGCGATCATCAATGCCGAGGATTACGGCCGCGCCGTGCACGACCTCTACCTGCGGCGCGAGCTGATCGGGCTCGGCGAGGATGTCGTCAACGACGCGTTTCGCCAGGATCTCGACGATCCGGCGCGCGAGCAGATCGAACGGGTGGAAAAAAAGCTGTTCGACCTCGCGACGACCGGGCAAACGGAGGGCGGGTTTCGCGCGTTCGGGACTGCACTGACGAGCGCGATCCTCAACGCCGAGGCGGCTTTCAAGCGCAGCGGCAAAACCGTCGGCGTCGCCACGGGGTTTGTCGATCTCGACCGCAAGCTGGGCGGGCTGCACCCTTCCGATCTTGTCGTCCTCGCCGGCAGGCCGTCGATGGGCAAGACGGCGCTCGCCACCAACATCGCGTTTTACGCAGCGCGAAATTACCTGCCCGCGGCTGCCCCCGAGTCGCGCAAGGCCGCCGAGGACGGGGCGGTCGTCGGCTTCTTCTCGCTCGAAATGTCGGCGGAGCAACTCGCCACCCGGATACTCGCCGAGGAGTCCGGTGTCTCCTCCGACCGCATCCGGCGCGGCGATGTCAGCCATGAGGATTTCGACAAGTTCGTCCAGGCGAGCCAGCAGTTGGCGGCGCTGAAGTTGTTCATCGACGACACGCCGGCGCTGATCGGTGGCGGCGGTGCGCACGCGCGCCCGGCGCCTGAAGCGCCAGCAGGGCCTGGGGCTGATCGTCATCGACTACCTGCAGCTGCTGCGCCCCTCGAACCAGACCCGCGCGCAGGACAACCGCGTTCAGGAAATCTCCGAGATCACCCGCGGGCTAAAGGCGCTGGCCAAGGAGCTCGATGTTCCGGTGCTGGCTTTGTCGCAACTGTCCCGCGCGGTCGAGCAGCGAGAGGACAAGCGCCCGATGCTCGCCGATCTGCGCGAATCCGGCTCGATCGAGCAGGACGCCGATGTCGTGATGTTCATCTTTCGCGAGGAATATTACCTGTCGCGCGAGCCGACCCGCCGCCCGGACGAAGCGGAAAGCAAGTACAGCGAGCGCTATCAGGAATGGCGAGAGCGGCTCGAAAAGGTGCATGGGCTCGGCGAAATCATCGTCGCCAAGCAGCGGCACGGGCCGATCGGCGCGGTCAAACTCCGCTTCGACGCCGAAACCACCAAGTTCGACAACTACATGGCCCCCGATCACCTGCCCGCGGATTTCTAACCCAGAATCGTCATTGCGACCCGCGGGCTTGACCCGCGGGGAAGCAATCTCGGGCCGCTGAGCGCTCCTCGGATCGGGATTGCTTCGTCGCGCGAGGCGCTCCTTGCAATGACACCTGTGGCGCTACTGCCGCTCGCCGTTGCCGTCGGCCAGCTCGACGAGGGTGATCCGGTTGCGCCGGACAGTCAGGGCGAGCCTGCCGTGTTTCAAGGCCAGCGCGTCCTTGCCGAAAATTTCGCGGCGCCATCCGGAAAGCGCCTTCACCGGCGCGTCGTCATCGGCGGCGATCGCTTCCAGCTCATCGGCCGACGCCAGCAGTTTTTGCGCGACCTGATGATCGTCGCAGCGCTGCTTCAACAGCACACGCAACAGTTCGATCAGCGGGCCGAGACCTGGCGGCGAATCGGCTCTCGCGACAGCCGGCGGCTCGACCGCCCCACTGGCGGTCAGGCCGCGTTGCACCGCCTCCAGGATCTCGCTTCCGAGCTTGCCCTCGGCGATGCCTTTGCCGAGGCTGCGGGTCCGCGCCAGCGCCTCGATGGACCGCGGAGCATGGGAGGCGATCTCGAGCACCGCTTCGTCCCGCATGATCCGCCCGCGCGGCAGATTGCGTTGCCGCGCCGCCGTCTCGCGCCACGCCGCCAGTTCTCGCAATACGCCGAAGAACCGCGCGTCGATCCGGCCGCGCAGCCTAAACCGGCGCCACGCCTCGCTCGGATCGCTGCGGTAGGTCTCGGGGTTGGACAACTCGGCCATTTCCTCGGCGAACCAGCTCGCCCGGCCGTTCGACGCGAGCTGTTGCTGCAGCTTCTCGTAGACGGTGCGGAGGTGGACGACATCGGCGAGCGCATAGCGGATCTGCCGCTCGGTCAGCGGCCGATGCGACCAGTCGGTGAAGCGCGAGGATTTGTCGAGCGAGGCCCGGGCGAGCTTGGCGACCAACGTCTCATAGCTCGCCGCATCGCCAAAGCCGCAGACCATGGCGGCAATTTGGGTGTCGAAGAGCGGCGCCGGCACCGCGCCGGACAGGTTGAAGAAGATCTCGATATCCTGGCGTGATGCGTGGAACACCTTCAACGTGCCCGGATTCGCCATCAGAGCGAGGAGCGGCGCGAGATCGATGCCGGGGGCGAGCGCATCGATCGCCGCCGCTTCCTGCGGGCCCGCCACCTGCACGAGGCACAGGATCGGCCAATAGGTCCGCTCGCGCATGAACTCGGTGTCGACGGCAATAAAGCTCGTATCTTTTTGCCGCTCGCAAAAGCGGGCCAATGCGTCCGTGTCCGTGATTACACTCATGCTCGACGCTATACAGCGAAAACCATCGAGCAGAAACTGCCCGTCTATTTGACCCGTCTATTTGGCCGCCGGGAGCACCGCCACATCACGATCCTGCGCCTGGACAACAAAGACCGGGACGGCTTCGGCAAAGCCGCGCAACGGGCGGGTGCCTAGCGGCGCCAATCGGAACGAATTGCCGACCTCCGCCGCCGCCGTCGCATCGATCAGGATCTGCCCGTCCTCGGCGGCGGCGCAGATCCGCGACGCCAAATTCACGACACTGCCGATCGCGGTGTAGTCCGAACGGCCCTCATAGCCGATACGGCCGACCGTCGCCGGGCCTTTCGCGAGACCCACCCCGAAGCCGATCATGTGCCCGCGCGCCCGCCAGCCGGCCATCAGCGATTGGACCGAGCGCTGCATTTCCACCGCCATTTCCACGCCGCGCAGCGCCGGGTCCGGGCACGGGACGGGCGCGTTCAGCAGCAGCATCACCCCGTCACCCATAAAGCAGGTCAAGGTCGCCTCGTAATGCGTGATGATCACGCCGAGCGCTTCATAATATTCCTGCAGCAGCCCCATCACCTCATCCGGCGCGGCGGCGCCCGAAAAGCCGGTGAAGCCGCGCAGGTCGCAGAAGATCACGACCACCTCGGCGCGGTGGCTGTCGAGCAGGGCCTCCTGGTCGCTTCCTTCGACCAGCTCGGCGACTTGCGGCGCGAGAAACCGCTTGAGGCGCGCGATCCGCTCCGAACGCTCCTGCGATACCGCGAGCTCGGCGGCCATCTCGTTGAACCGCCGCGCCAGCCCCTCGAGCTCGTCGCCGGTCGCGATCTCGATCTTGTGGTCGAAGTGCCCGGCGCCGATCTGTTCGGCCCCTTTCTCCAACAGAGCGATCGGCCCGGTCATCCGCCGTGCCAGCAGGTAGGCGAGCATTGCAGCGAACAACGCGCCGGCGAGCAGCAGCAGACCGGTTCGCCACAGCGCCGCGCGGATCGGCGTCAGGGCTTCGGCGGCGGGCTGCTCGACAAAGGCCATCCAATCCGGCCCCGGGATCGGCGCCATCGCGGCGATGACGGAGCGGCGCTCGGCATCGATGCCCTCGGCGGTCTCGCCGCCGCCGGCGATCGCCGCCTGCTGCAATTGTTTGAGACGCGCCGCCGACGGGTCGCCTTCGCCGCGCAATACCAGGCTGATGTCGGGATGCGCGACGAGACGGCCGGGGCGGTCGAGCACGAAGGCATCGCCCGATTGCCCGACATGGATTGCCTGGATCACGTCCCAGATCAGCTTCAGATTGACGACCGCAATCGTCACGCCGTTGATCTCGCGTGCCCCGGCGACGGCGATCGTCATATGAGGCTCGGAGCCCTCGTAGAACGACACTGGGCCATACCAGATGCGGCCCGACCGGGCGCCGAGCACCGCCGCATCGTTGCTGCGGTCGGTGCCGCTATTGACGACATCGGGATCGACCCGCGAGACATGCAGCCGCTCGATGCCTTCTCCGTCGACGAGCGTGACCTCGAGGACCGCGGGCACTTGACGCATCAGCCGCAGCACGTCGAAGCGGTGCCGCTCGTCCATGCCGTCGCGCCACGGCAATTGCACCGTCCATTGCAACTGGTCGGTGATGTCGTCGAGGAAACCCTGGATCTTACCCGCCGCCGAGCGCGCTTCGGCGTGGAGCCGCTGGCTCAGCACCTCGCGCTGGTCGCGATAGCCGAACCACGCCTCGCTCGCGCCATTGGCGAGCAACGGCACGACCACCGCGACGAAAAGCGCCGTGAGGTACTTCTGGAACAGCAGCCGCCGCGGCCGAGGCGCCGTCCGCGTATCGGGCGCTTTCATTCGATCACGGTAGCGGTTGGGGCGGGCTCTGGACCCCCGCCTTCGCGGGGGCGAGAATAGCCGTTATGAAGACCGGACTTCATTTCGAGCTGCGGATTATGACAGGAGATCGGTGATGGGGAAGAGAATAGCGGTCGTCGGGGTCGGAGCGGTCGGCGGTTATACCGGGGCGCATATGGTGCGGGCCGGCGAGGACGTGACCTTCATCGACATGTGGCCGGCGCATGTCGATGAAATGAAGAAGAACGGCCTGCGCATCACGCATCACGAGGGCGAGGAGCCGTTCACGGTCAAGGTGCGGGCATTGCATTTGACCGAGGCGCAGCATCTCGCGAAGGAGGCGCCGATCGACATCGCCTTTGTCTGCACGAAATCCTATGACACGCAATGGGCGGCGATGATGATCCGCCAGTATCTGGCGCCCGGCGGCTATGTCGTCTCACTGCAGAACTGCATGAACGAGGAGACGATCGCCGGGGTCGTCGGCTGGGGCAAGACGATGGGCTGCATCGCCAGCAACATCAGCGTCGGTCTCGTCGAGCCGGGCCATGTCCATCGCGGCGGCGTCAAGGGCGGCGCGGCGCACACGGTCTATCGCACCGGCGAAGTCCACGGCGCGATCACCGAGCGCGCGCACGAGGTGTGCCGGCTGGTCTCCTATGCCGACAGCGCCAAGGTCACCGACAATCTGTGGGGCGAGCGCTGGTCGAAGCTCGTCGCCAATACAATGGCGAACGGGGTCTCGGCCTGCACCGGGCTCTCCGGCGCGCAGATCGCGCAGAACGAGGCGATCCGCCATTTCCAGGCGCGGCTCGGCAGCGAGGCGATCCGCATCGGCGAGGCGCGCGGCTACAAGCTCGAAGAGATCGACCATCTGCCGCCCGAGACGATCGCGCGCGCCGGCGAGGGCGACGCCGCGGCGCTGAAGATCTATGACGAGCGGCGGCTGTCGCGGGTCGGGCGCGGCTCACCGGATCAGCGGCCGTCGATGGGCCAGGACATGGCCAAGGGCCGGCGCACCGAGATCGAGTTCCTGAACGGCTTTGTCGTGCGCGAAGGCGAGCAGGCCGGCATCCAGGCCCGCGCCAACGAGCGCCTCGTCGACATCGTCAAGCGCGTCGAGCGCGGCGAACTAAAACAGGACCCCCGCCACATCACCGACCTCCGGCTGAACTGACTTCGGCTTCCCCCTGCAAATGAAGACCTGAGCTTATACTGCAAGAGTGTAACTAAAACTATGAACTGGAATTTAACACTATGTGAATACCTCAAAAAGCTTTCTGTAATGTACAATTATACGACTTTGACAGAAGCGCAGCGATAACGTGAAGCGCAAGATGTTGATGGACGCCGCCATGCGGTTTCAACAGACCGTCTATTTCTTCGCTCAACGTTGCTAAGGCGTCTTACCCGGTGTCGGCGGCGGATTTGCAGCCGGAGGCCCGGCGGATTTCGGAATTGGATTTCTCTGCTCGCAACTTTTTCAACGCATCCGAAAATAGTATCTCATGCAGAAGGTAAGCCGGGGTGACGGCAGCGATGCCGATGTTCTGCCTGTAACCGGAACGTTGGCGGTCGGCGTATTCACAAAGCCGATAGGCGACAGCTCGCCATAGTAGCCCCTGATAATTTCGATCAACTCTTCTGTGGGCGCAGCTTCTGAACGCCGGATAATTTCTGGCATGTAGAACACTGGCGAACCACTATTGCCCCCGTAGGTCTGCGTTTCCAACAAATACAGCTCGGCCAACTCCGGGGGAGTTTCCGGCCTGTCCTGCCACGGGATACGATCCGCCGGAAGCATCGCCACCCGGCCAAACCGAAACATCGGGACATTTTTCCGCTCGCCGTAGTAGGTCGTGAAGAGCCCGATAAAAAACACGTCCGACTCTTCACCGATGCCAGGCAGTTCTTTGGTGGCAAGCAAGTCATCGGGTACAGCCTTGAAATCGTGAATCCCCTCCTGGGGTAGCGCCGGGATTACAGCCAAGTCAACCGTTGGATCGGGATGCGTGTACACCCGGCTTTGGCCGTTCTCGACAAGATCAAGCGGAGCAAATGCCGCATCGCCCTCTAATTGGTTCACACGCACATAAACCCGCGAGAAGTCGTTTCCCTGCGGGTCTTTTAAAACGTGCTTGTCGGTCACCAGATAGCCATAACCACCCGGCCCCCCGGCCTCGTTCTTCACCAAGACAAAAAAGCCAGTCCCGTAAGGCGTAGGATTTTTGGTCCGAGGATCGCGGTTTAAATTACCGAGGTTATCTGCAGTAAATATAAACGTGACCACTTTGCCGATGTCGGGCTCGCCGATCATTGCAGAGTGCGCTGGCTCGATAAACGCGCTGATGGCGAGAAGCGCCCAAGCAACTATGAGGCGGTCCACTCACCCTCTCCCACCCGAAACTGTCAGTGTGTTAGGGAGTTCTCACTTTGTGGCGACATAGGGGCGAGATGTGCTGGTCATCTGGGTAGCCGCCGCTCTAGGTGAGGGCTTACGTGGACGCGCCCGTGCCTTGCGAAATTCAAGAATTTTGCAAGCTTGCGCGCTCACAATCGGATGCGTCAATGCGCGACTTCGGCAGCCACCGGAAGCGAAAAATCATTCAATACCGTGGCTCCGGTCAGAGTGGCCGGTAAGCGGTCATAGACCCCGCAGTCACCACAGCCACCAAGTCCAGCGCGGGCAGGATGTAAAGCCGCTGTCCACCATTACCCGCCGCCGCGATCAAATCGTGGTCGGAGTGATCTGTCGGCCGACGACCGAGCCACCACAGATAACCGTAGGACGAAATGCCTTCTGGGCCGTTGAAAATCAGGCCCTCCCCGGTCAGGTGCGGGGTCATTGACTGGTCGATCCATGCTGACGAGACGATCTGCTGGCCCTGCCAAGTGCCGTGTTGCAGTACAAGTTGGCCGATCTTTGCCAGATCACGTGGCCGCAATCGCAGGCCAGAGGCCGCAGCCGGGTTGAACCCCGAAAATCCATCCCAATCCCAATCCTCGATCCCAAGAGGGCTGAAAAGTGTCTCCTTGGCAAAGTCGTCGAGCCGCTTACCGGAAACCTTGCGCAGTATCACCCCGAGCAAGTCGGTGGTGCCAGTGTTGTAATTGAAAACCTCGCCGGGCGGGGCGGCGACTGGCTGCGCGAGGACGAAATAATCGGCGACGGGTGCCATTCCCATTTGCTGGTAGCTGTTTGCCGGATCGTTAAACGGCACAGTGTTTTCGACCCAAGCGAGGCCGGACGACATCATCAGCAAGTGTCGCAGTGTGATGCGATCCTTTTCCGACGTGCGGAGGGAGTCATATTCCGGGAAGAACGAGAACACCGGCGCATCGAGGTCGGTAAGTAAGCCCCGGTCGAGGGCGATACCGACGAGCAGCGAGGTCACGCTCTTGCTGATCGAGCGGATGTCATGCTTGGTCTCGGCATCGAAGCTCACTTCGCCGAGCGGCATCGTGAGACGCCAATCCTTCCCGGCAAAATAGTGTTCGTAGACCAGTCGCCCGTGGCGGGCGATGACGACCCCGTGAGCCTTGGCTTCTTTTAAGGCTTCGAGGCGAGGGCCGATGGCGCAGATCAACGGATCGAGACCTTCTTTTTCAGATGCGACTACCGTCCACCCGTCGTGGAGATCGGTTGGCACGGCGCAGGTTGCCGTCTGATCCGCGCTCGCTCCCGCTGGGGCGAGTGCGATCCAAATAGCAAGCGCTCCGAGGTTCCTTCGCATGACCGTCCTCTTAGGCTGCGATAATTATCCGAATTCGACGGTGAACGTCTCAGCACCAGTCACTTGCGTTGTGGTTTGAGGAAATTAAGAACGGCGGCGGCGACCTGTTTCGGCCGCTCCGGCAGCATGGCGTGGCCAGCGCCATCGATTTCTTCCAGCGTTACGCGATCGCCGAACTCGTCCTTGATCAAGCGCCCGTTTTCTGGGGGAGCAACCACGTCCTGAAGACCCACAACCACGAGCAGCCGCGCTTTCCCAGCGCCCCACCACTCCTCGACTCTCGACGCCTTCGTGGCAGCGGTCTGCATTCGTGCGACAGCAGGATACCAGCCGTCGCGCCAGACCTCAGGATCGTTGCCCGGAGCGAAGAAAGCGAAGCGCACCGCGTCCATGTGTTTGTCTGGCGGCAAGGTGGCGTCAAACACCGCCCCCAAGGCTTCGCCGGCCCCTGGGTGCATCGGAACCTTGCCGCCAGCTCCGAGCATGACCACACTCTCGACCCGATCCGGGTAGAGCGCCGCGACCATGCGGGCGACGCGCTGACCAAAGTCATGGCCAATGACGATGATCGGGCCATCGTCAGCCGCCGCCATGGCGTCAGCCGCCAGGTCGCGCAGGGACAGACCGTTCATCGGGCCAGTGCTGCCTCCAATTCCGCGCGGTTGCGGCCGGATCGTGCTGTAGCCTGCCGCGATCAGACCGGCGGACAATTCGTCAAAATCGTTGGCCGGACGCCCGAGAGACGCAATCATCAACACCGCCGGCCCTTTCCCGTCGATTTGATATTCGATAACAGCCTCGCCATTGCGGGCGGTACGGGTCTCGGCGAGAGCAAGATCGACGACGGCCATAGGAATTGCGACCAGCAATAAACTGCTGATTGGTTTTATCACTCGTCGCATGGCCGTTTTTCCGCTGTCGAGGGGCTCCACGCCCTTCCATAGTAGACCCAACGTGGCAAGGCCACTCCCGCGGCTTCCGTGCGCAAAAATCAAGAAATTATGCAACATGATTCGGCCGCTGAAACCGTTGAGCTTTTTTGCTTCACAAGTTACGTGCGAAATGCGTCGGGAGGGCTTCGGCTCGGAGAAGCCAGGCTCGGCCATCGACGCAGGCGGGACAGTTGAACCCTCCCGGCCAACCGCGCTCGAAAGGTAATCCGCGCATGCGCTTTCGCTCGCAAAGCGACCCTGGATCTCGATTGAGTTCGGCAATGATCTCGCCGAGCGGATAAAACCGCGCGTCTCAATAAGAGTCCCGCGGTCCGCCTGTTGCCCGTTGCTCGTCGGCGGGATTTAACAAATAGATAATCATGCAATCGCCATATTCGCATTGTAATCTCCTGGGCATCGGCACCCGTAAGCGGGTGCAATTGCGATTGAAGGAGTTGCCGATGCCTGATCTCGACCAGATAAAACAGGGGAAACAGGAAGTGCGGCACCGGCGCGGGCGGTTCGCGAAGGGCCGGTCGGGCAATCCCGCCGGCCGGCCGCGCGGCTGCCGCGACCACGTCAACCGCGCTGCCCGGCTGCTTCTCGCCGGGGAGGGCGAGGCGCTAACCCCCAAGTCCGGCCATAACGATTGAGGTGAAACTCGTGTCTGCATCTGACGCTAGGTTGTCGGCTTGATGTTTTGGTTGAGCCGGAACGACAGCGGTTTTCGCCACTGTCTTCATGGGCATCGGGGCTTTTACCATTGTCACTGACCATCGACGTCGCGCACTATCGATGGACATGCGAGCAGCGGGGTGGGCGCGATATGTTCTTTCGACAGTTCGGTTCACTGTTGGCGACTATTGCTGTTTGCTACTCCGCTTTGCTCGCCTGTTACCTGATCACTTGCGTGGTTGTCACGCGACTGAACCGCCACGCGATCAAAATCCAATCCTCCCGGCAGACGCCAATTTCACATATCAAGCGCGACTTCAGGCAGAGCGTTGTTTCGCTCGCGGTTATCGCTGCAATGCTCGGCGCCGGTCATTGGAGCTACACCACTCTTGGCTGGGGATTGCGGCCGTTGCCCGGCATCGGCGGGACGGTGTTGTCGGCCGTCGCCTCGCTCGTACTGTTCGACACCTGGTTCTATTGGTTGCACCGACTGATTCACACCCGGTTTTTTTATCGGCGCGTGCATCGATGGCACCATTTGACGATCACGCCGGTGGTCTGGTCCAACAACAGCGATCGCCTGGTCGACAATCTTTTCTTGCAATCCTATTGGTTGGTCGCCCATTTCCTGATACCGATCGCCCCCGCGGTGCTGTTCGCACACAAGATCTATGATCAGATCACCGGCGTCATCGGCCATTCCGGCTACGAGCATGGCGGTCGATGGTGCTGGCCGCCATCGCCGCTCGTCGGCGTCACTCATCACGATCAGCATCATCAGTTCTTCCGCTGCAATTACGCGACGCATTTCAGCTGGTGGGATCGGATGATGGGAACGCTCCATCCCGACCATGACCGCGCGCTCAAAGCCAACCTCTCGCGTTCCCGTGAAACTCAGGTCCTATGATTGGAGGCGCGCGGTGTTCTTCACCATCACCGCGATGAAGTAGCACCGCTCCTTCCGCTCGAATTGCCCAAACCGCGTCGTCCCGGGCAGAGACACCCATTCGCGAGCGATTGGCCGAAGATAGCGGGGCAAACGGTTGACCAGTTCGCTGCGGCGCTGGTCGTCATTGCGACAAGCCTCGCAGACATTCGTCGTGATGTCGCGAAAGGATACGACCTCGAGGCCGGACTTCCGGCCCAAATCGATCAGCCCGAGATGGCAAGCCTCCGGACCATGCGGCATCGTATCAGTTACGGCAAAGATGCCATTTGCGGCGAGAACGCGGGAGATTTCCGCGAGGAACGGCAATTTTGGCAGATCGACGAGCGCCTCGACATTGACCGCGACATCGATGCTTGCTTCGGGGAGCGGGAGCTGGAGGGCATGCCCTTGCAGATGGGCGATTGCGGCATTGCCGTTCCGGCGGTGCCGAAGTGCCGTCAGCGATCGATCGATCCCGATCGTCGCCCGAGGCGAGAGCGTGGCGTGGAGGTAGGCGAGACCTCCGCCTCGGCCGCAGCATACCTCGAGCAGCCGTGAGGGCTCGGGTGCGCGCGCCGCAGCCTGAACCGCCTTCGCTACCTCGGCATAGAGCTGAATCTGATGGGGCTCGTTCGGCCAAACCTCCGCCACGGAATCATTGCACGGCGCATAGCCGTAGTTGAAGGTCGATATCTCCTGCCATTGCGGCAAGCCATAGGCGTAGTCGTAAATATAGCGGTGCAGCCGGTTCGATGCGCCCATGCCGAGATAGGAACTGACGAGATGCTGGAGGACGCGGAACGCCGACAATGCAGGGAGGACAGTTGTTTGATCGCGGGTGCAGGGATATCAGCTCCTTCGCGGCCGGTCCAGCGGCACGGCCGCGACAACTCGCCTACAATGTCGGCTTGATGTTCTGGTTGAGCCGGAACAGGTTCGTCGGATCGTATTTGTTCTTCAGGGCGACGAGCCGCTCGAAGTCATCGCTGTAGGCAGCCCTGATCCGCGTGCCTTCCTCGGCAGTCCAGGTGGTTGACATACACTTCGCCGGTCGCGAAGGGCTCCACCGCCGTCCAGAACTCCCGGGTCCACTGGATGTGATCAGCCGACTCGGCTGGATCGGTCCATTGCGAGATCACGTCGTAATCCCACTGGTCGTCGCGCAGCCCAAAGGCAGTCGCGTTCCGATCGACCCGGGCGGCAGCGCCGTGGAGATGGAAAAACAAGACCATCGACATCGGAGAGAGCATCTTCGCCGACCGCTCGATCAGGATTTCGATCAAATCGTCTCCGAGCTGTTTCAAGAAAGCTCGACTTCCAATACCGCTGAACCCCACCATAGGGGACTGCCGCGTCGAACAGCGTGTTCAGTTGCACGTAGGATGTCGGGGCAATCGTGTCCAGCAACGGCGAACCGAACTTCCGTAGGGGCGCCACCACCGCTTCCCCAGCCGCGAGATCCCCGATATAGCTGACGATGATCGCGACGACCGGCGCGCCCTCGGGCGATGTCATCAGCGCGGCAGCGGCAAGCGCCTCGTCCGGGCAGGTGCGCGCATAGTCCCGGTAGAAGCGCAGCACTTCCCTGGCCTTCGCCATCGGGTGGAGAACCATTCCCGCCAGCACTGGACCGACGGGATGAACCCGATACTCGAACGAGGTGACGACGCCAAAATTGCCGCCGCCGCCGCGCAGGCCCCAGAAGAGGTCCGGGTGCTGATCCGCACTGGCCGTCAGAAACTGCCCGTCGGCCGTGACGAGATCTGCCGACAGCAGGTTGTCGCAGCTGAGACCGTGCTTCCCCATCAGCCAGCCGAGGCCGCCGCCCAGGGTCAGTCCGGCAATGCCGGTCGTCGAGACGACCCCGCCGGTGCTGGCCAAACCAAAGGCCTGGGTCTCACGGTTGTATTCGCCCCAGGTGAGCCCCGCCTCGGCGCGCGCCGTGCGCCGGGCCGGATCGACCCGCACGCTCTTCATCGGCGACAGGTCGATCATCAGGCCGCCCTCGCAGACGGCGTTGCCGGTGATGTTGTGACCGCCGCCGCGGACGGACACCAACAGCTCGTGAGTGCGGGCAAAACGCACCGCCGCAATGACATCGGCGACCCCGGCGCAGCGCGCGATCAACGCCGGGCGCCGGTCGATCATGCCATTCCAGACTTTGCGGGCCTCGTCATAACCGCCCTCACCGGGGCCGCAGGAGCGGGCCCCGCAGACTGTCCGCAAATTTCTGCACCGTGGCTTCTTCGAGGATCGCGTCCGTGCCGTTCGTGGTGATGATTCGCAGGTCTGTCATGGCTCTTTCCTCCCCGTGCCATGTCGATGCAACGCACGCTTCAGACGCGCCGTCGCGGACTGCTTCTCGATCATCCTGGACAAGCGGCCGTAGACGCGGCGCGCATTGCCTTCGAATATTTTCGCCTTGTCCTCCGCCGACAACGCAAGCTGGTCGATGTAGCGCTTGGTGTCGTCGTAGTGGTGACCGGTTTCCGGATCGATGCCGCGAACCGCGCCGATCATTTCGGAGGCGAACAGGATGTTATCGACTGGAATGACCTTCGCCAGCAGCTGCTGGCCGGGCAGGTGATAGACGCAAGTGTCGAAGAAGATGTTTTTCAGCACAAGATCGGTCAGCAGCCCGAGTTTGGCGTCCTGCGCCAGACCGCGGAAGCGGCCCCAGTGATACGGCACCGCGCCGCCGCCGTGCGGAATAATGAACTTGATGGTCGGGAAATCCTTGAACACGGATGACGTCATCAGCTGGTTGAAGCCGACCGTGTCGCCGTTGAGGTAGTGCGAGCCTGTCGTGTGATACGCCGGGTTGCAGGCGGCGCTGACGTGGATCATGGCGGGAATGTCGTGCTCCACCATCTTCTCGTAGACCGGATACCAGTAGCGGTCCGACAGCGGTGGATCCTGCCAGTGCCCGCCGGACGGATCGGGGTTCAGATTGATGCCGACGAACCCGTATTCGCTGACGCAGCGGTCGATCTCGGAGATGCAGTTCTTCGGCGAGACGCCGGCACTCTGCGGCAGCATCGCCACACCGATGAAATTCTTCGGGAACAGGGAGCAGACGCGGTGGATCAGCTCGTTGCAGGCGCTGGCCCAGGCTTCGCTGGTCGTCGCATCACCAAGGTGGTGGCCCATGCCGGCGGCGCGCGGCGAGAAGATCGTCAGATCGGTGCCGCGCTCGCGCTGCACCTTGAGCTGGCCGCCCACGATCGTCTCGCGGATCTCGTCGTCCGTCATTCTCGGGCGCGGCGGCGGCGGCTTGCCGGCCTTGTGCGCCTCGATCTGCTCGTTGCGCCATCCCTCGTGCTGACGCGGGGCGGTCGTGTAGTGGCCGTGGCAGTCGATGATCATAGGAACCTGCCGCATCTTTTCTCTGTGTATATCGGTTACTATCGGCAAGGCGGACCGCGATCGCAATGTTCTTCCCCGCGCCGGTGATGATCGCGACCTTGCCCGCCAGCCGCGCCCACCGGATCCCGGGCACACGCCGCGAGTGAGAGGAAAGACCAGCATGCCGGAGATCACGACGGAATGGCGGCGTTTCGACGAGTTGACGGCAGGTGAGCTCTATGAGTTGCTGCGCTTCCGCCAGAGCATCTTTGTCGTCGAGCAGGCCTCCGCTTATCCCGACCTCGACGGCCTCGACCAGAGCGCATGGCATTTGCTGGCCCGGTTGGAGAGTGAGCTGATCGGTTATCTTCGGCTGACGGCAATAACCGGCCCGCCGCCCATCGTCAGGATCGGCCGCGTGGCGGTGTCGCCGTCTCTGAGACGGGGCGGGCTTGGCCGAATGCTAATGGAGAAGGCGCTGATCCTCTGTCGCGAGCGCTTTCCGCTGCAAGCGATCGCTCTTGGCGCGCAGGTCCCTCTCGTGCCCTTTTACGAGAGCTTCGGCTTTGCCGCGACCTCCGAGCCCTATGACGATTTCGGCGTCGCGCATGTCGAGATGGTGCTGCGGCTACCGAGTTAGGCTGGGACCTCTTCCGCCAGCGGAACGGTTTCGACCTTGTGCGCCTGCAATGCCGGGAGCACGTCGCGGGCAAAGCGGCGGATCTGCTCCATGAACATTTCGTGCGGCAATACTCCGCGATTGAGGCTGATCTGCACATTGTCGGCGCCGGCGCTGTCCGCCGCCTCGATGATCCGCTCGGTGACCTCGGCCGCAGTGCCCCACGGCATCTGCTCGGCCTGCCGCTCGACATCGGCCATGGTCAGGCCACGAAAATCCTCGCGGGCGAATTGCGGCGGCGCGGCGGTTTTCCGGGCTCACGTAATCGGTCGAGGCGGCGCTCGAATAGCCGGTTTGGCGCTGCAATTCGGTCTCGGTGAAGTTGCCGTGGCTGAAGAGAGTGCGATTGAAATAGAGGTGGTAGGGTCCCATCTCGCGCACCGCCTCGGCCTTGCTGTCGGCGACATAGGCGCTGATGCCGAGCGACAAGTGGTCGGGAGTGATCCGGTGGCCGGCTTGCGCCAGGCACCGGGCGTAATAGCGAATAATGTCGTCGCGCAGTCCGCGCGAGCGGCCGAGGCCGGGGGTGATCGGCAGATCGTGCCTGGCCGCGAACTCGATCGACTCCTTGCTGCCGACGACCGGCATCCAGATCGGCGGATGCGGCTGCTGCACTGGCCGCGGCCACATCGCGACATCCTTGTAGGACCAGAATTCGCCCTGGTACGAGAATACTTCCTCGGTCCACGCCCGGGTGATGATGTCGAAGGCCTCTTCGAAACGGGCGCGCGACTGCGCCAATGGCACATTGTGGACCTGGTACTCGCGCGGAATGCCGCGGGCAAAGCCGGAAATCAGCCGCCCATTGGACATGCAGTCGAGCATCGCCAGCTCCTCGGCAAGCCGCAGCGGCTCGTGCAACGGCAAGAGATTGCCGTAGATCAGCAATTTGAGCCGCTTGGTGCGCTGCGCCGCCGCGGCGGCCAGCAGGTTCGGCGAGTTCATCAGGCCGTAGGGCGAGCAGTGATGCTCGTTGAACCCCACGCCGTCATACCCCAGGCGGTCGAGCTCTTCCCAGGCCTCGAGGTGCTCGGCATAGGTGCGCGCGGCGATCTCGGGCTTGAAATATTTCTTCGGCAGCGGGTAGGGCAGCTCGTTGTCGACCTTCAGGTGCTCGAGCTGTTCGCCGTAAGCCAGGAGATCGAATACGAAGACCTTCATGTTGTTCGACAGCCTCCTCGATGATGCGTGCCGGCGGCACACGGCGCCGGCCGATATGTTACGAGCTTGCCGGCGCGGCCATGTTGTGACAACCAGAAGATCGACGAACCTGTGACGACGGAGTGAGGCCGCGATGCCGCGCTATGATTTCGACATGTTTACGATCGGCGCCGGGTCGGGAGGCGTCGCCAGCTCGCGCCGCGCCGGCAGCTATGGCGCGCGCGTCGCGATCTGCGAGGACAGCCGGGTCGGCGGCACTTGCGTCATCCGCGGCTGCGTCCCGAAAAAGCTGCTCGTCTACGGCGCGCAATTTGCCGATGCCTTTGCCGATGCCGCCGGTTTTGGCTGGACGGTGCCGGTGCCGAGCTTCGACTGGCCCGCCCTGATCGACGCCAAAGACCGCGAGATCGAGCGGCTCTCGCAGATCTATCGCAGCATGCTGAAGAACAGCGGGGTCGAGCTGATCGAGGGGCGGGGCGTGCTCGTCGATCCGCATACGGTCGAGATCGACGGCCGGGCTTACACCGCCGACAAGATCCTGGTCGCCACCGGCTCGCACCCGACGGTGCCGGACATCCCCGGCATCCAGCATGTGATCTCGTCCAACGAGGCGCTCGACTTGCCCGCCTTGCCGCGCCGCATCGTCATCGTCGGCGGCGGCTATATCGCCGTCGAGTTCGCCGGCATCTTCAACGGTTTCGGCGCCGAGGTCGTCGAGCTGATCCGCCGCGAGGAGCTCCTCTACGGCTTCGACGACGACATCCGCATCGCGCTGGCGCACGAGATGCGCGGCCGCGGCGTCGAGATCCACGCCCGCACGCAGGTCGCGCGGATCGAGAAACACGACCACGGCTACTCGGTCTACACGGCGATCGGCCAGGAGTTTTCGGCCGACGTCGTGATGTACGCGACCGGACGCAAGCCGAACACTCGCGGGCTGGGTCTCGCCGAGATCGGCGTCGAGACCACCGAGAACGGCGCGGTCGTCGTCGACGAATGGTCGTGCAGCAATGTTCCGAACATCTATGCGGTCGGCGACGTGACCGACCGGATCAATCTGACCCCGGTCGCGATCGCCGAAGGCCGCGCCGTCGCCGAGACCCTCTTCAACGACAACCCGATCAAGATGGACCACGCCAATGTGCCCTCGGCGGTATTCAGCCAGCCGCCGATCGGCGCTGTCGGACTGACCGAAGCGGAGGCGCGCCGGCGTTATGGCGAGGTCGACATCTACAGCGCCCACTTCAAGCCGATGAAGAACACCTTGTCCGGGCGCGAGGAGCGCACCTTGATGAAGCTCGTCGTCGATGCGCGCAGCGAGCGGGTGCTCGGCTGCCATATGCTGGGCCCCGACGCCCCCGAGATCATGCAGGGTCTGGCGATTGCGGTGAAATGCGGCGTCTCGAAACGCATGTTCGACGAGACCGTCGGCATCCACCCGAGCGCCGCCGAGGAATTCGTGACGATGCGCGAGAAGGTGGTGCGCCCGACAAAATTGGCGGCGGAGTAACCCCTAAATTGGCGTGTTAGCCTTGCCATTTCGCGGTCTAAGGAGCATTTGCTCCTAGAAGATGAAGGCCTGATTCATGCTCGACAAAGACGATGTCGAACCGCTTGTGGAGATCGTCGAGGCGTTTACCTCGGCCAGCTCACGAGCCGACCGGGAAAACCTGCTCGCACAGATACGCAGCCAGCTGGAAAAATTGCGGGCGGCGGATGAAAAATTGCAAGCGAAGCTTGGTGAGTTCCACGATGGGCATTCAGAGGGCGGTGTCGGTCTCGCTGAAGCTGAGCAAGCAGCCTCGGTACTCCGCGAAGAAGAGAGCGCTGCCGCTAAGATATTGCTTCCCCGCATCCTGAGCCTGCAGCGATATCTGACTGGCACATCTCTAAACGATGAACCCGAGGCTCATCAGCTCCTTCAGAAAGCTGTCGATATCGCTGTTGGCTATGTCGCGGGTTATCAAAACTTGCGCGATCAGTTGATCAGGCTCGGCGCAGCGCGGGGGCAGCCGCCGACGAGGTACTGCGCGCCCGACCCGTTGACCGGCGAGATCGACTACGCAGAGCTGAGCCGCGAGCACATCGCGAGATACCCGAAAATCCGAGCAGCTCTTGCCAAGTGAGCCGAGATGGCTGCCAATCGAGGCCGTCATCGAGCATCAATCGGCTCGAGGTAGAAGCAACGGGCGAGCGGCATCTTCTGCGTGACTTCGGGTTGCTCGAAAGCGCATTGGCGCGGCCCAGAAATGTTTTATGGCTTTGGTGAAGAGGACATCGTCGCGCTCGCGGTAGCGCTGCTGGCCGGTATCGCGCGGGCACATGCTTTCGAGCAGGGCAACAAGCGAACTGCCTTTGCTGCAATGCGACTGTTTCTGCGCGCCAACGGCTACGACCCGGCTTTCGACGATACAGTCTCATGGGCCGACGAGGTGATCGCACTGGTCGAGCATCGGTCGACCGAGGATGACTTTGTTCGGACCATTCGGCCATTCGTTGTTCCGAGGTAAGGTCGCCGAAATATCGGCACAACGCGCTTGCCTCGGGCGATCCTTACCGGTAGCGTGCAGCTATGGAACAAGTTAGGGCCTTGCGCGGCCCCTGCCAGTTCGCGCGATTTTGGTACCGCCGGTACATGTACGGCGGCCTAGGATCGCGCTTGCGCGTTTTCCCCGAAGCCGCCCCACCGAGGCGGCTTTCGTGTTTCATGCTCTTGCTGATCCGAATGTCGCCGATGGTGAAGCGGCTTCCAACCTAGGAGGTGATGCATGACCAGAGCGGCCCCTACTGCGGGCAACGGATGGTCCCCCGACAGCTGGCGCGGTCTGCCGATCCGGCAGGTGCCCGGTTATTCCGACGAGGCGGCGCTCGCCCGGGTCGAGGAGACTTTGCGCCGGTTTCCGCCGCTGGTCTTCGCCGGCGAGGCGCGGCGGCTGAAGGAGCGGCTCGCCGCGGTCGCGGCCGGGAAGGCCTTTTTGCTGCAGGGCGGCGACTGCGCCGAAAGCTTCGCCGAGTTCCATCCGAACAACATCCGCGACATGTTCAAGGTGCTGCTGCAGATGGCGGTGGTGCTGACCTTTGGCGCCGGCTGCCCGGTGGTCAAGCTCGGCCGGCTCGCCGGCCAGTTCGCCAAACCGCGCTCCTCGGATACCGAGACGCAGAACGGCCGCACCTTGCCGTCCTACCGCGGCGACATCATCAACGGCCTCGACTTCGACGACGAGGGCGCGCGAGCCCGACCCGCAGCGCATGGTGCAGGCCTACAGCCAGTCGGCCGCCACCCTCAACCTGTTGCGCGCCTTCGCCCAGGGCGGCTACGCCGATCTGCACCGGGTGCACGCCTGGAACCAGGATTTCGTCGCCGACTCGCCGCAGGGCGAGCGCTACCGGGCGCTCGCCGACCGGCTGACCGAGACATTGGACTTCATGGCGGCCTGCGGGCTCAACTCGGAAACGACGCCGCAGATCCGCGAGACCGAGTTCTATACCTCGCACGAGGCGCTGTTCCTCTCATACGAAGAGGCGCTGACCCGGATCGATTCGACGACCGGCGACTGGTACGACTGCTCGGCGCATCTGGTGTGGCTCGGCGACCGCACCCGTCAGGTCGACGGCGCCCATGCCGAGTTCCTGCGCGGCATCAAGAATCCGATCGGCATGAAATGCGGGCCGACGCTTGGAGCCCGACGATCTGTTGCGGCTGATCGACCGGCTCAACCCCGCAGAACGAGCCGGGCCGGCTGACCCTGATCACCCGCATGGGGTCCGACAAGGTCGAGGCGCGGCTGCCCTGCCTGATCCGCGCGGTCCAGCGCGAGGGCCGCGAGGTCGTGTGGTGCTGCGATCCGATGCACGGCAACACCGTCACCTCCTCGAACGGGTACAAGACCCGTTCGTTCGACCGCATCCTCGACGAGCTGCACGGCGCCTTCGCGATCCATGCCGCCGAGGGCAGCTATGCCGGCGGCGTGCATTTCGAGCTGACCGGGCAGAACGTCACCGAATGCATCGGCGGCTCCCAGGCGATCAGCGAAGCCTCGCTCGCCGACCGCTATCTGACGCATTGCGACCCGCGGCTCAACGCGACCCAGGCGCTCGAGCTGGCCTTCGAGATCGCCGAGGCGCTGAAACGCGCGCGGCAGGGCAGAGCGAATGGCAACGCGGTCGGTGCCGCCACCCGGCTCGCAACGGCCTCTTAGACCCGCGTCATTGCGAGGAGCAACGCGACGAAGCAATCTCGGCCCCAGTTGCGCAAGGCCCGTCGAGATTGCTTCGCTCCGCTCGCAATGACAGCATATATCTATGGACGACCTTGCGGCGCAGACCGACAGCTATTTTCTGAAGACCAAGGCGATCGTCGGGCATTTCGGCGACCGCCCGGCGACCTACGCGGTGTTCATGCGCCGGCCGGTGATTTGCGCCCCGCGGTTCGCGATCGAGTTTCTCGAAAGCATGGCGGCCGAGCGCGGCGCAGAATTTCGATATCGAGCTCAGCCACCCCGAGGGGAGTTGGGTCGGCGCCGGCGACCCGATCCTTTATATCGGCGGTTCGCTCTTCCATCTCGTCGATCTCGAAACCGTGCTGCTGCAAAAGCTCGGGCCCGACCTGCGTCGCCGCGTACAATGCCTACGCGATGTGCGCCGATTTGCCGAAGGTCGCCTTCATGGCGATGGATGCGCGGCACTGCGCCGGCGCCGAAATGGCGGCGATGATGGCCTACGCCGCTGCGGTCGGCTCGGCGGTGGCGCAGCGCGAAACCGGCGCGGTCGGGTTTGTCGGCTGCGCCGCCGATGCGACCGCCCGGTTTTTCGGGCAGGAGAGAGGCCTCGGGACGATGCCGCACGCGCTCATCGGCTATGCCGGCTCGACCGTGCGCGCGGCGGAGATGTTCCGCGAGGTCTTCCCGGACGAGCCGATGACCGTGCTGGTCGATTATTTCGGCCACGAATTGTCGGATGCCGTCGCGGTGGCCGGGCGCTTCCCGGACCTCGCCGCGGCTGGCCGTCTCGCCGTCCGCATCGATACTCCCGGGAGCCGCTATTGCGAGGGCCTCGACCCCACCCGCTCGTACGAGGTGCTGGAGCGTCATGCGCCGCATGCGATCCGCGGCTACCGCACCGAGGAGGAACTGCGCCACCTGGTCGGCACCGGGGTGTCCGCCGCCGCGATCTGGCTGTTGCGCCGGACCTTGGACGAGGCCGGGTTCACGGCGGTCAAGATCGTCGCAAGCTCGGGGTTCGGGCCGGCGAAGTGCCGGATGATGGCCGCCGCAAATGCACCGATCGACACGATCGGCACCGGCTCCTACCTCCCCGAGCTGTGGAGCGAGACCTACGCGACCGCCGACATCATCGCTTATGACGGCGTGCCGATGGTCAAGGCCGGCCGCGAGTTCCTGCTGCGCAAACGCAAAGACGAATAACGCGGGACTTTCGGGTCGATACAGCTTTCCCGGATGACAAGTTCGTGCCCCCCGGCTAGGCTGGCATATTGGGAACAAGAAGAGCGGAACAAACCGCCCTTGACGATCTGGGAGGTCGCCATGGCAGAAATTCGCCCGATGGTCGGGTCGACACTACCCGCCGGTCACGTTCTCGGACGCAAGCTCGACAGCATCCCGTTCAGCGGCTACCACATCTTGATCATCGCCGTGCTCGCCCTCGTCGGCTTTATCGAGGGCTACGATCTGGTGATGACCGGGTCGCTGCTGGTGTTGGCCAAGGCGCCGCTGCACCTGACCGACACCGACATACGCTGGCTCGCCGTCGGCCCGACATTCATGCTGTGCCTCGGCGGCTTCTTTTTCTCGGCCGTCTCCGACCATTTGAGCCGCAAGAGCATCGTGCTGATCGGCGTGTTCCTGACGACACTTCTGACCTTGCTGATCCCGCTGGTGCAAACCGCCGAGCAGCTGATCATCCTGCGCCTGTTGACCGGCCTTGGCGCCGGCGGCGTCGTTTCGGCGGCGTTCCCGATCGCCGCCGAATTGATGCCGGCGCAACACCGGCGCACCTACAGCGCCGTCTATGAGATGGCGCTGGCCGCCTCCTTCACCGTGGTGCCATTCATCGGCGGTCTGCTCGCCGGCAACGTCAACGCCTTTCGGTTTCTGGCATTGCCAGGCGGGCTGGCGGTGACCGTTATTCCGGTCATCGTTTATTACGTGCTTCCCGAAAGCCCGCGCTGGTACTTGCGCAAAGGCCAGCCGCAGACAGCGGTCGATATCGTCAACCGCATTATTGCGCGATCCGGCAACAAGGTGCCGCCGCTGACGGTAGCGGCGCTCGGCGATCACCGGGAAGCCGCCGGCGAGCCGCTGCCGTCCTATTGGGCGCTGTTCGCCAAAGGTCAGCTGCGCTGGACAACGGTCGGGATTCTGAGCGGGATCTGCGCCGGGACTGCTTATTTCCTGATTTCGGTGCTGCTGCCAAAGGCGCTGAACGATCAAGGCTTTGCCTTGAGCGCGAGCTTGGGATTGACCTCGATCGTCTATGCGGCGAGCTTCTTCGGGAAGGGTTTTACCGGCTTCCTGATGGAGATTATCGGACGGCGCTGGACGATCGCCTATGCGCTCCTCGGATCGCTGCCGGGCATCGCGTTGATGCTGCTCGCGCATCGGGCGGGGGACTATGCGGGCGTGGTGATGGTGGCGGGAGGGCTGATCCTCGGCTTCACGGTGCTGTCGGCTTTTACCGCGACGCGCGTCTATCTGTCGGAGCAGTTCCCGACGGCATTGCGCGGGCGTGGTCATATCTTCGGCGAGTCGTTCGCGCGGCTGTTCGCCGGCGGCTTTGCTCCGCTCCTCATGGAACCGCATACCGGCTCGGCGCCGATCTTCTTCGGCACGATCTTTGTGGTCGTGGCGATCGGCGCCTTTATCCCGCTGGCCTTCGGCCGGGAGACCGTCGGCCAGCTCGAAACGGTGACCGAAGGAGTACCGGCGCTGGCCTGACGGGGCGATCGGAGACTGAGGCGAGCGGAAAAAGCCGCCGCCAAAATCGGGAGGAAACGATGGCCCAAATCCACCCGGTCGGCCGTTTGACAACGCCGGCCGGCCATGTGCTCGGCCGCAAGCTCGACAGCATCCCGTTCAGTCCCTACCACATGATGCTGATCGTCGTGCTGGCCCTTGTCGGCTTCGTCGACGGCTACGACCTTGTCATGACCGGCTCGCTCCTGGTGCTGGCGAAGCAGCCGTTGCATCTCACGCCCGAAGATATTCGTTTTCTGGCCATAGCCTCGACGATGATGATTTGCGTCGGCGGCTTCATCGCGTCGACTATTTCAGATCATTGCAGCCGCAAAACCGTCATGCTGATCGGCGTGGCCGGGATAACCTTCTTCACGCTCCTGATCCCGGTGGTGCAGACTGCCGAGCAGCTGATCATCGTGCGTCTGCTGACCGGCCTCGCCGGCGGCTTTGCAGTCTTTGCGCCGTTCCCGATCGCCGCCGAGTTGATGCCGGCGCGGCATCGGCGCACCTTCGGCGCCGTCTATGAGATGGCGCTTGCCTGCTCGTTCGCCGTGCTGCCCTTAGTAGGCCGTCTGCTCGCCGACAGTCCGAACGCTTTCCGGCTGATGGCGCTGCCCGGCGGGCTCGCTTTCTTCGTCATGCCCGCGCTGATCTATTTGCTGATCCCGGAAAGCCCGCGCTGGTATTTGCGCAGAGGCCTCGCCGAGGCGGCGGTCGACACCGTCAACCGGATCATCCGTGGGCCGGCAACCGGGTTCCGCCGCTGACGGTTGCAGCGCTCGGGGGCATCGGTGAGACGGCGCGCGAAGAGCTGCCGCCCTATCGGGCGTTGTTCCACCGCGGGCAACTGCGCTGGACGGCAATCGGGATTTCGAGCTATGTCTTCGCCGGCACTGCATTTTTTCTGATCTCGGTCCTGTTGCCGAAGGCTCTGGTCGATCAGGGCGGCGCCGTCACCTTGAGCTTTGGCGTGACCTCGCTGGTATTCGCCGCGAGCATACCGGGAAAGGGCTTCACCGGCTTCCTGATGGAGATCATCGGCCGACGCTGGACGATCTTCTATGCCCTCGCCGGCTCGCTGCCCGGCCTTTTCCTGATGATGATGGCGCACCGAGCAGGACCCTACGCGACGGTAGTGCTGGTCACCGGCGCGCTGATGACCGGCTTTACCGCGCTGTCGGCGGCGACTGCCTTCCGGATCTACCTCTCCGAGCAGTTCCCGACGGCGCTGCGCGGGCGCGGACATGCCTTTGGCGAGTCGACGGGGCGGATCTTTTCTGGAGTGCTGGCGCCCTTCCTGATGGCGCCGCACACGGCCTCGCCGGCGATCTTCTTTGGCACGATATTGGTCGTGGTGACGATCGGCGCCTTCATCCCGCTAGTCTTTGGCCGCGAGACCGTGGGGCAACTCGAAACGGTCACCGAAGGAGCTCCGGCGCTGGCCTGAAGCGGGAGCGCACCTGACGCCGATAGAAAAAGCCGCCACTGAGCCTCACGCCTAAGTAACTGCCACTCGTCCCACCCGAATTCGGTGCCGTTACCGTGGCTGTGACGGGTTTTTGACCTTGCACCGGTGAGGGGACTTCAGCATTTGGCCACAATTGAGTGGCATTCATGTCGGTGATCGAAAATACGGGGCCGATAGAGCGGTGACGTTATCAGATGGGTTGATGCCTCAGACGGATCTTGTCGAACCGCCACCCGGTGAGATGCGCAAGTCTAACCCAAGGCGGCCGCCCGAGGAGATCGCCGAGCTGCCGCGGCTGCCGGCGCGATTCCTCGAGCCGCACGGTTTTACCTGGGGCAGTTTGGCCGCGTCCGATGGCGCAACGCTGCGCTGGGGCCATTTGCCGGCGGCCAATCCACGCGTCGAATGCGTGATGGTCGGTGGCTTCACCGAGTGCATCGAAAAATATTTCGAGACGACGGCCGACCTCGCGGCCCGCGGCCTGTCGGTATGGTGTCTCGATTGGCGCGGGCAGGGCGGCTCCGAGCGCCCGCGGCGCTGGCCGAGCCGGCCGCGCCCGCGCCGCTACGATCGCGACGCGAACGACCTCGCGCTGTTCGCGAAGAAACTGCCGCCGCCCCGTCATCCGCGTCTGCTGATCGGCCATTCGATGGGAGGCGCGATCGCGCTGGTCTGCCTGCGGCAATCCCCGGGCCTCTTCGACGCGGCGATTTTGTCGGCGCCGATGCTCGGGATCCGCACCGGGCGCATTCCGCGGCCGGTCGCGCGCTGCATCACCAGCGCTGCGCGCGCCTCGGGTCTCGGCCTCTGCTTCGTTCCCGGAGCGGGTCCTTGGCGTCCCGATCGCATCCCCTCGCCCGAAATCAGCCGCACCTCGAGCGATCCCGAGCGTTGCCGCTTGCAATATGGCTGGTTTTCGGCGCGCGCCCAGTTGCGCGTCGATCAGCCGACCTATGCCTGGCTCGACGCGTCGCTTCGCCTCGTGCGGAGGATCAGCCGGCCCGAGTTTCTCCGCGAGATCCGCACACCGATCCTGCTCGCCAGCGCGGGGATCGAGGCTTTCGTCGATCCTGCGGCACACCATCGGGCGGCGAGGCTCTTGCCGGACGGCACCCTGGTCGAATTCCCGGACTCCAAGCACGAACCGTTTCTCGAGCGCGATCCGATCCGCAATCGCTGGCTCGATGCGATCGACGGGTTTGTCGCGGAACGGCTGCCGAGCAAGCCTGCCGCAGCACCGGTTAACGAATCGGCGTCACCAACTTAGTTTCGCGGCGCGTGCTTCGACAGGATGCGCTGCAAGGTGCGGCGGTGCATCTTGAGGCGGCGGGCGGTCTCCGAGACGTTGCGGTCGCACAGCTCGAAGACCCGCTGGATGTGCTCCCAGCGCACCCGGTCGGCCGACATCGGGTCCTCGGGCGGTTCCGGCGTCCCGTCTTCCTGGGCGAGGAGGGCCCGCTCGACCGCGTCGGCGTCGGCCGGCTTCGGCAGATAATCGATCGCCCCGGCCTTGACCGCCGCGACCGCGGTCGCGATGTTGCCGTAGCCGGTCAGCATGACGATGCGGGCGCCGGGACGGGCTTGCTGCAATGCGCTGACGACATCGAAGCCGCGGCCGTCGCCCAGCCGCATGTCGACGACGGCGAAAGCCGGCAGCTGATCGGTCGCCGCGGCGATGCCGGCGGCGACGCTGTCGGCGGTCGCCACGACAAAGCCGCGACGCTCCATTGCGCGCGCGAGCCGCTGGCAGAGCGGCGCGTCGTCGTCGACGATCAGCAACGTGCGTTCGGATTCCGGAAGCCCCTGCAGACCCCTAGAGAGCGCGTCTGGCGCGGAAGGGCGGTTCGGTCGGTCGCTAGTCTCCATGATCTTGCCTTTGACGCCGTCCGCGGCTCAATTCCGGCGGATGAGGCGTATGAGGGGTCGCCGCGGTGGGACGAAGTTTCTCCACCATCTCCAGATTGGCACGATTCCAGAAAATCGCAACATGCGCGCCGCCTTCCGGCAGATTATCGAAGACCAGCCTCGCTCCGCTGCGCTCGAGCAGGCTCTGCGCGATGAAGATGCCGAGCCCCATATGGTCTGCCGCACCGGCGCGCGTCGAGATGTACGGCTCGCCGAGTCGTCCGAGCAGGTGCAGCGGGAACCCCGGTCCGTCATCGGCGATCTCGACGGTGACTGTCGCCTTGTCCCAGAAAGTGGTGACGCTGACCTCGCGGCGGGCGAATTGGACCGCATTCTGAATGAGGTTGTTGAGCCCATGCATGATCTCGGGGCTGCGCCGCACGAGCGGCTCCTCGGGGCCGGGCTGTCCCGCCGTCGCAAAGATCAGCTTTACTCCGTCGTGTTGATGCAGCGCCCCGGCAGTCTCGACCAGGGCCGAAATCGGGAGGCGCGTATAGGGCGAGCCGCCATCGTGCTCCGGCTGCCGCGCGAGCTCGGCGAGGATCTTGCGGCAGCGCTCGGATTGGCTCAACAGCAGCGCAGCGTCCTCGGCATGCGGGCTGTCCTCGGGCAGATCATGCGCCAACTCCTTCGCGACGACGGCGATCGTCGCGAGCGGGCTGCCCAGCTCGTGCGCCGCCGCCGCGGCCAGCGCGCCGACCGCCGAAATGCGCTGCTCGCGGGCGAGCGCCAGCTGCGTCGCGGCCACCGCGTCGCGCAGGCGCCGCGCCTCCTGCGCGACGCTCCAGGTATAGCTGCCGATGAAAACCGTCGCGAGCACCAGCGCCATCCAGATGCCGAACACCAGCTCGGGCGGAAACACCAGCGGTTCGGTGCGCCAGGGCAGAGGCATGTGCCACAGGGCGAGCACGGTGATCGCCGCCACGGCGAGGATCGAGAGCGCGATCACCGGGCGCCGCGACAGGATCGTCGCGGCGACGGTCACCGGCGCGAGGATCAGAGTCGAGAACGGGTTCTGCAGACCGCCGGTCAGGTACAGCAGGATGGCGAGCTGCAGGATGTCGTAGCCGAGGCACAGCGCGGCGTCTCTTTCGCCGAGGCGGGCCGCGCGCTTGGCGCAGCAGGATCAAAACTACATTCAGCAGAACCGAGCTGGCGACGACTGCCGAGGGCCGGAAAAAGCGGCAGGCGATACCCGAGACCGTAATGCACGATCAGGATGGTGAGCGCCTGTCCGGCGATCGCGACCCAGCGGATCGGGACCAGCGTGCGCAGGCTGATCCGGCCAAAGCCGGTCGCGGGCTCGCTCGTCGGTGATGAGGCTGGTGTCGGTCACCCGATGACCTCTTCTAGTGTTGCTTCTGGCTCACCCGGTCGCGCGGTCCGAGTTCGGTAACACCGGCCCATACTGGCCGAAGTCCCGGCAACGAGTCATATAGGGGCGATGGCCGCGCCTGCCGTCAAAGTCGACAATCTCGTCAAGCGCTATCCGACCGCCGTCGCGGTGGACGGGATCAGCTTTAGCGTCGCGCGCGGGGTCACCGCGGCGTTGCTCGGCGGCAACGGCGCCGGAAAGACGACCACTCTCTCGATCCTGCTCGGGCTGCTTTTGCCGACTTCCGGGAAGGTGGAGGTTCTCGGAGAGGACATGCTGCGCCACCGGTATCGCGTCCTTCCCCGAATGAATTTTTCCTCGCCCTTCGTCGACCTGCCGCATCGCCTGACGGTGCGCCAGAACCTGCTGATCTATGCCAGGCTCTACGGTTTGCCGGATCGGCGCGAGCGGATCGAGAACCTCGCCCGCGATTTGCAGATTTCGGCCTTTCTCGAACGCCCGGCGGGCAAGCTTTCGGCCGGGCAGAAAACCCGCGTCGCGCTCGCCAAGGCGCTGCTGAACGAGCCCGAACTGTTGCTGCTCGACGAGCCGACGGCTTCCCTCGATCCGGACACCGGCGATTGGGTGCGCCGCTATCTGGAAGAATGGCGTGCGCGCACCGGCGCGACGATCCTGATGGCGTCCCACAATATGAGCGAGGTCGAGCGGCTGTGTTCCGAGGTCCTGATGATGAAGGAGGGCCGTATCGTCGACCGGGGCAGCCCGCAGGAACTGATCAATCGCTATGGGCGAACCAACCTCGAAGAGGTCTTTCTGCACATCGCCCGCGAACCCCGAATATTGGAGCCCGTATCGTGATTGCGTGCTTTCGAGCTTGTCCGTTCGATCATGCCCCTCACCCTAACCCTCTCCCCGCAAGCGGGGCGAGGGAACTCGTGCGCTCTCCCTCGCCCCGCTTGCGGGGAGAGGGCCGGGGTGAGGGGCTTTCGCCGCCGTGAGGGCTGAGCTGCGGTGTTCGGCGGGCCGGGTCTGGGCGATGCTGCTGCGCTATCTCTATCTGCTGCGCAGCTCGTGGCCGCGCACCCTCGAGCTGCTGTACTGGCCGACCTTGCAGATGCTGATCTGGGGGTTCATGAGCCAGTTTCTCTACAGCAACAGCAGCTATGTCTTCCGCGCCTTCGGCGTGCTGCTCGCCGCGGTCATGCTGTGGGATGTGCTGTTCCGCGGCCAGCTCGGCTTGTCGATGTCGTTTCTCGAGGAGATGTGGGCGCGCAATCTCGGGCATCTCTTTGTCACCCCGCTGCGGCCCTATGAGTGGGTCCTGTCGCTGCTGTCGATGAGCATGATCCGCGTCTTGCTCGGCATCCTGCCGGCGGCGTTGCTGGCGATCCCGCTCTATCACTATTCGATCTTCGCGATGGGGCTTCCCCTCGTCGCGTTCTTCGTCGCGCTGCTGATCATGGGCTGGGCATTGGGTCTGGCAATCTGCGGGCTGATCCTGCGCCAGGGCATGGGAGCAGAGGGGCTGGCCTGGACCGTGGTGTTTACCCTGTCACCGATCAGCTGCGTCTATTACCCGGTCTCGACATTGCCCGGCTGGCTGCAGCATGCCGCCTGGGCGCTGCCGTCGACCTATGTCTTCGAAGGCATGCGAACGGTGCTGTTCACCGGGGTCTTCCGAAGCGATTACTTCTTCACCGCGTTGGTGCTCGACACGTTCTATGTCGGGCTGGGCGCCGCCGTCTTTTTCGTCGCCTTCCATAACGCGCGCCGGCGCGGTGCGCTGCTGCAGATGGGCGAGTGAAAGCCGGCTATGCGCCTCCGCCCTGCGCGAGGACGGTGAAGCCCTCTTTCTCGAAGATCGGCTTCGCGGCCGGCGAGGCGAGAAAATCGAGCAGCCGCGCCGCGCTCGGGTTCTTGCTGTCCGCGGTGAGAGCCGCCGGATAGACGATCGGCGGGTGGGTGTCCTCGGGGAACACCCCGACGATCTTGACCCGTGGATCGGCCGCCGCATCGGTCGCATAGACGATGCCGAGCGGCGCTTCGCGGCGTGACACGAACAGCAACGCGGCGCGCACATTCTCTGCCGGCGCGACGGCGGACTGCACACTGTTCCAGACTCCGAGCTTTTCGAGGGCGGCCTTGCCGTACTTGCCCGCCGGAACAGAATCGGTGTCGGCCATCGCGAGGTGCCCGCCCTTGAGCAGCGCCGCCAGATCGAAACCCGGCTTGATCTCGACATGCACATCGCTGTCGGCCGGCGCGATCAGAACGAGCCGGTTGCCGAGCAGGTTGCGCCGGGTCGCGGGCTGGATCAGATGCCGCTGCTCCAGGTAATTCATCCAGTCGAGATCCGCCGATATGAACATGTCGGCCGGCGCGCCGCTTTCGATCTGCTTGGCCAGCGTCGAGCTCGCCGCGTACGAAATTTTGGAGTGTGCGCCGCCCTGCCGCTCGAATAGCTTGGCAGCTTCGTCGAGTGCATTGGTCAGGCTGGCGGCCGCGAATACGACGACATCCTGCGCGTGTGCCGCCTGACCCGGGCCGAACGCGATCAGCGCTGTGACGAGTGCGGCGGCAAACCTTCTCGAGACGCGCATGTGGTTCTCCCGATCGCGCTTACTGCGATAGCGCTTCGAATTGCTCGTCGTCGAGCTCGATCCGATAGAACCGGCGGTAAAAATCCCGGGCTTCCGCCCGCAGATCCTCCGGGTAGACCGCCGGATAGAGCGTATGACCCGCCCATAGAAGTCCGAGCAGCCGATTGACCGAGGGCGGCTCGTCGATCCAGCCAAACGGCAAGGCCGGCGCCAGATAGACACGGCCCTGCGCGACCGCGGGGAGGGACGCCCAATCCGGCTCTTTGCGGGCCTTCCAGAACTCGGGATTGTTGGTGACGACAATGTCGGGGTTCCAGGCGTAAACCTGATCGCGGGTCACATGCGAGAGCTCGCCCGGTTGGGCGCCGTCGGCGACATTGACCAAACCGACGAGGCGGAGCACGTCGCCCAGCGAGGAGGCCGCGGTCGCGGTCGTGAGCCCGTCCGCGCTGCGGGCGTAATAGACCCGGATCGGCCCTGCTTCACGCCGCGCCTGCGCCCTCTCGCGGGTGATCGTGAGCAGGCGCTCGGCGGCGCCCGCGAGATCGGCTGCCCGCTCCTCGGTCCCGAGCATCCCTCCGAGCAGCCGGTAGATCTCCGGGGTGCGCTCGAGCTTCCCGTCCAGCAGGAGGACGGGGATCCCGGTCGCCTCCTGTACCATCGTGGCGCGATCGGCGTAGCGAGGCGATGTCGAGCCGTAGTCGAGGATCACGTCCGGCCGGGCGGCCTTGATCTGTTCTGTTTGAACCTTGCCGTCGCGGACGAGCGGCGGAAGTGCCGGCAACTCGGCAAAACTCGCCCCTAGGAGACTTTTGGCCGCCGGACCGGGCGAATGCGGCCACCCGATCATCTTCTCCGGCGCGATCGTGTAGAGGAGGACAGCGGCAGGTTGGCCGGCCGGCATCACCCGCTCGATCCGGTCCGGCACTTGCACCGTCCGCCCCGTCGCGTCCACCACCGAGCGCGCGTCCGCCGGCGCAGCGAACAGCAGTAACAGGGCCACCCATGACAGCCGAAGGAGTTGCATCGCGCCCGTTGTATATGATCGGTATATTTCCCCCGATCGTAAAATACCTCCCCAGACGCCGTCAAGCCGTCGGGCTGCCAATCCCCTGGTCCGCGAGGCTCAGTCCCGCTGACGGAGGGGCAAGATGCGATCGAGGATGCGCGCTTCACAAAATCAGACGATTGAGAGCACGTCTGCCGCCTCAGCTTGACCCTCGCCGAGCGGCGAGACGGAGCACGATGGCCGCGCGGAACAACTCGCTTATCCATCCCAGAACAAGCCCAAGTGCGGGATTTAAGACCAGGGTCGCGAAGGCTGTGACGCCAATTACCGGCCAGCATGAAGGCCGCGCATCGAACAGCCGGCGCGAAATCGCAAGGTCGGTTCCGGCCATGATCAGCAGCGCTCCAACAGCGCCGATCGGGATTATTGAGAAGAGTGCCGCCGCATTGTCGGCGAACCCAACCGCGAGCACGAGTAGAACGGAACCGAAGATAATTGGCGCGAGCCCGGTACGCGCGCCAAAGCGGTATTGAGCCTGCAAGCCGCCGGCGCCGTGGCACATGGGCATGGCTCCAAACGGGCTCAGCAGAACATTAGCCAGCCCGGATGAGAGCGCCAGATTGCGCTCGCTTGCGATCTGCCCGGCAACCGGAAAGAATTCTCGGGATAGGCTGGCGGTCACGATGATGGCATTCGTCAGGGTCAGGGACAGCTGCGGGAGAACCGCGATTTCAAGGCTGTGCCATACCTCGGGCCACGTCGGAGTGACGATCTGCGGTAAGCTCCACGCAAAGCCGATTTCGTGGGGCACGACCGAACCGCTGCTGAGCCACCCGGCAATCGCGGCCGCCCCGAGCGTGATTGGAGCCGCCGGGCAATATGGGACCCGCAATAGCACGAACAGGAAAGCCAGCGCACCGAGGCCGATTAGCGGCGTTTCGAACATCAGCTTGATCCCGAGCACGCCCAATAGCAGACCGAGCCCAAGCTGCAACCCAGTGCTGACGGACTGCGGAATGAGCCGAGCGAAACGTCCAATAGCGCCGGTCGCGCCGAGCACCAGCAGAACGACGCCGAGGATCATCCCGGCGGCCGCGACTTCTCCGGGTCGCAATCCGTCTGTCAGTATGACAGCCGATACCGCCTTCATCGGCTGGACCGGTATCGGCAGGCCGTAGAACAACCCAGTCCCGATCAAAAAGGCAGCAAAGCCGAACAACACCCCAGCCGGCGCCAAGCCAGCGACAGTCATCGCGCCTATCACGTGCGGAATGAAGGTGCCTAGATCGCCACAGGCACCGCTACATTCCTGGAGCAGTCTGGGGAGACCAGACGGGTTGGCTTCCTTCTCCACCCGAGGCGCTCCAAATGATTAACTCAACCTAGAGCATCAGGATGGGTCGAGAGCATAATTTCGTCCACAACATATCATCGACGTCAAAGGGACCGGCCTATGTCCGAAGTGACTGCGTGCCCCGGCCCCATCGATTAAACTCCCTCGATGGCGGAGACTCACATTGCGTCTCGATTTCGGGCCCGGACGAGCAATCGGCCACGGCAAGATCCGCTTGCTCGAAGCCGTCCGCGACTATGGGTCGATCTCGGCGGCCGGACGCTCGATGGGAATGTCGTATCGGCGCGCGTGGTTGCTGATCGACGAGCTCAACCATATTTTCGAGGAGCCTGTGATCGATGCCAAACACGGAGGCTTCGGCGGCGGTGGCGCGCAGCTGACGCCGTTTGGCCATCGTGTCGTTCAGCGGTATCGCTCGATCGAAGCAAAGGCCGCCGCCGCGGCCGCCGCCGATCTTGACGCGCTCGCGGCGGCGACGCTCAAATCCCCGCTCGATTGTTGATCTCCGACGAGAGCCAAAGGAATATCGGCGATGAAACTCAGCGCGCGCAATCAGATCAAGGGCAAGGTCGTCGAGGTTCGCAAAGGCTCGACGACAGCGCATGTACGAATCGAAATCGGCAACGGCGTGGTCATTACCTCCTCGATCACCAACGAGGCTGTCGACGACCTCGGCCTTCACGTCGGCGACGAAGCGATCGCGGTCATCAAAGCCTCCGATGTGATGGTCGCTAAATAGAGCTCGGACCTACTTACGAAAGATCGCCGCTGCTTGCGGGCCGGCGAAAGAAGAGACGCTAGAGGGTAGTATGAGATTGACAAAATTGCCGCAATTGTGATACCATAGCGGTGATGAGAATCTCATCAAGCTTACGTACTAACTTTTTGACAAGAACAGCGAAAAACAGCGCGGGAACAGCCAATGCTTGGCTGATCTTCATATCCGCCGACCCATCGGTTCCGCAGGGTTTCTGCCGAGTTCAGCGTGCGGCTGGCTGATAATTTGGTGCAAAGAACAGCAAAAACAGCGCGGAGAATGGTTTGAGGCGTTAGCTCGGCCCGCTTACACCGGCTTCGGCGAAGGATCCCGGTATGGCAGGCGACCGCCGCCTTCAGGACGCCGAAGCCGAGGGTGGCGCCGGAGGCTTCGCCGAGCCTCATACCCAAGTCGAAGAGCGCATGTTGGCCGATTTGCTCGACAAGTCGTAGATGGCCCGGTTTGGCCGACCGATGCCGCCGCCAAGCAATGGTCGAGCGCCCGGGGGTCGGCGGCGAACAGGGACCGCGGCGGCGGGGCCGAGCTGACGCCGTTCGGCCACCGCGGCGGTGTAGCAGTATCGCTCCATCGAGACAAAGGCGCACATTGCAGGCAGTGCCGGAGATGGGAACCAAGCCCGAAGGGCTTGGGGTGGGTGAGCCAATCGGTGTGCCTCCTCGGTCTTGATGTTCAAGCTCATGAACCATTCCAACGACGAACCAATCCCTCGACAGAGTTCGCAGGAGCACATCGGTTGTGTCACAATCGCGCCACCACCGCTGAACACCGAGGAGGATTCCCATGAAGGTCGCCAATGCCGTCGCCGAAATCCTGAAGCGCGAGGGGATCGAGTTCCTGATCGGCTACCCGGTCAACCCGATCATCGAGGCCGCCGCCGAGGCCGATATCCGCACGATCATGGTGCGGCAGGAGCGGATCGGCCTGCACATGTGCGACGCGATCGCCAAGGTGACCTCCGGCGACCGCATCGGCGTCTTTGCGATGCAGCATGGGCCCGGCACCGAGAATGCCTTTGGCGGTGTCGCGCAGTCTTACGGGGATTACCTGCCCGGTCGTCGTGCTGCCGGCCGGCTATGCACGGAACGTCAATCAAGTTCGCCCGAATTTCAACGCGGCGCTGAACTTTCGCCACGTCACCAAATGGATCGAGCAGGTAACCGTGCCCAGCGCGACCGAGGAAGCGCTGCGCCGCGCCTTCACGCAGGTCAAGAACGGCCGGCCGGCGCCCGTGCTGATCGAGTTCCCGTCCGACCTGTTGCGTGAGGAGATCAGCGGACCGATCGAGTATCAGAAGACCCCGCGGCTCAAGAGCGGCCCTGACCCGCGCTCCGTCTCTCAGATCGCCGCCGCGCTCGTTGAGGCCCAGCGCCCGGTCATCGTGGCCGGCCAAGGGGTTCATTACGGCAAGGCTTGGAAGCAGCTTCAGGCTCTCGCCGAATTGCTCGAAGCCCCGGTCATGACGACGTTGCCCGGCAAGAGCGCCTTCCCCGAGAACCATCCGCTGTCATTGGGCTCGGGCGGGATCGGCATATCGAAGCAGCTGCACACGTTCCTGCACAATGCCGATCTCGTGTTCGGCATCGGCTGCAGTTTTACCCGCTCCAGCTTTGCGACGCCGATGCCGAAGGGCATGCGCATCGCCCATGCGACGCTCGATCCGACCGACATCAACAAGGACGTGCCGGTCGAGCTCGCCGCGGTCGGCGATGCGGGATTGACCCTCGACGCATTGCTCGAGGAGGTGAAGGACCGGCTGCACGGAAAGCCACGCGGACGGCTCGAGGTTGTGACCCGCGGCATCACCTCGCTGAATAAGGAGTGGATGGAGCAATGGATGCCGCGGCTGACGCAAAACACCAAGCCGTTGTCGCCGTACCGGGTAATCTGGGAATTGCTGCACACCGTCGACGTGAAGGAGACGATCATCACGCACGACGCCGGCAGCCCGCGGGACCAGCTGTCCCCGTTCTGGGTCAGCGAGGTGCCGCTCAGCTATATCGGCTGGGGCAAGACCACACAGCTCGGCTATGGCCTTGGGCTCGCAATGGGCGCGAAACTGGCGAAGCCGGAAAAGCTCTGCATCAATGTGTGGGGCGATGCCGCGATCGGCTTCACCGGCATGGATTTCGAGACCGCGGTGCGCGAGCGCATCCCGATCCTGTCGATCCTGATGAACAATTTCTCGATGGCGATCGAATTGAAGGTCATGCCGGTAGCGACCGAGAAATATCGCTCTACCGACATCAGCGGCAATTATGCGGATTTCGCCCGGGCGCTCGGCGGCTATGGCGAGCGCGTCACCGAGCCGGAGCAGATCGTGCCGGCGATCCGCCGCGGCATCGAGAAGACGCGTGACGGCACCCCGGCATTGCTCGAGTTCATCACCGAGAAGGCGGTCGACGTTTCGCGATTTGGGTAGCATCGCTCTCGATAGTTTCCCGCGAGCGGCGCCGCTCCAACCCTCTCCCCCCGCCGGCCGGGGGAGAGGGCAGGGTGAGGGGGGCCGATGTGCCGGTTCGCGCCGCCGCCCACCTCACCTTCCCGCTTCGCGGGCCTCCTCCCCCTGTAGCTTCAGGGGGAGAGGGAGGGGCCGACGCGCCAGCGTCGGGACGGTAGGTGGGCGCGGCCGGACTCCGCACCGTGCCCTCTCCCGCCCCCGAGGGCGGAGAGGGTACTGACCCCTTTAGCCGCCGAACTGAAAAACGCTTGCGGGCTCCTCGCTATAGGCGCGGTCGCGGTAGAGGCGGCCGGTCATAGCGATGACGTAGGGCGCGGCGGCGCGCGCGATTTCGAGCCGGCGGTCGGATAGGTCAGACCGGCGGCGCGGCACGCGACGGTGACCCTGTCCCGGGTGGCGGCATCGATTTGGGCGGGTTCGGGATCGGGGACCGGAGGCAGCACAGTCGAGAATTCGGCGTCGGGGTCGAGCTGCGGTCTTCTCGTCCGCCAGGGCGTCGCTTTCTCATAGGCATGCGCCACCCGCAATACCGTCGCATCCTCGAAGGGGCGGCCGACGACCTGCATCGACAATGGCAGCCCGTTGCTGGCGAACCCGATGCACTGCGCCAATGCCGGGCCGCCGGTTACGTTGAACGGCGTCGTCAACGACGGGCGTTTCCAGAATTCGATCGTGCGCCAAGTGCCGAGGCGCGGCGCCGGCGCGCCGGCCGTCGCGGTCACCAGCACATCGTAATTGGCGTAGACCGGCGCCATTTCGGCCAGCATGCGCCGCCGCTCGCGCTGGGCTTGGACATAATCCCGGCCGCTGATCAGCACGGCGGGTAACACGCGGCCGAGGAAATCCTCGCCGAAATCGCCAGGCCGAGTGCGCAAGGCTTGTTCGTGCACGGCGAGCAATTCGCTTTCGGCAATCGTGACCTTGACGTCGTAATAGTCCTGCGCCGGCCGCAGCCGCACCTGGCCGGAGTCGGCGTCCGGCGCCCGCAGCACGGCAAACGCCTCCTCCAGCGCCGCGCTCACCTCTTGTGTCACCGCGCAATCGTCCTCATGCAGATGTCGTACGACTCCGATGCGCAGGCCCTTGATGTCGCCGGTCAGCGCAGCGCGGTAGTCCGGCACCGTCGGCGTCGCGCTGGCAGGATCGTTCGGGTCGTGGCCGGCGATCGCCTGCAGCACGATCGCGCAATCCTCTATCGTCCAGGTCATCGGCCCCGTATGGTCGAAGCTGAACGAGTTTGCGTAGACGCCATAGCGGCTTACCAGACCGTAGGTCGGCTTCAGCCCGACGATGCCGCACAGTGCGGCAGGGCCGCGGATCGAGCCGCCCGTGTCGGAGCCGAGCGCCGCCGGGACAAACCCCGCCGCGACCGCTGCACCAGAGCCGCTCGACGAGCCGCCGGTAAAGTGCTCGCGGTTCCACGGGTTGCGAGCCGGCGGCCAGGGCAGGTCGAATGACGGGCCGCCATGCGCGAATTCATGGGTCGCAAGCTTGCCGGTCAGCACGGCTCCCGCCTCGTGGAGCTTACGCACGGTCGTGGCGTCGGCGGCGGGGACCGTGTCGAGGCAGATCCTCGAATGGCCGGTCGTGCGGATACCGGCGGTCGAATAGATGTCCTTCAGCGCGAACGCGATGCCGTGCATCGGGCCGCGATAGCCGCCGGCCATGATCTCCCGCTCGGCTTGGCGAGCCTGGTCGAGCGCCCGCCCGGCGGTCAGCAGCAGGTATGCGTCGAGCTGCGGGTCGAGCACCTCGGTGCGCCGGATCAGCGCCGTCGTCAGCTCGACCGGCGAAAGCCGCTTTTGCTCGATCAGCCGCGCCGCCTCGGCGATCGTCAGAAAGGCGAGTTCATCTGTCATCTCTGGCCCCCACCGTTTCTCTAGGTTGGGTCTGTTCTAGGCTGGAGGGGCGACCGAGAGCCGGCCGACCACGTTGTGGCGCTCGATCAGGCGCGCCACCAGCCCGGATTTCTTCGCTTCCTCAAAGTCGCGCAGAAAGGCCGCGCCGGCGGAATTGGTCCGCGC
>CAVOHI010000034.1:0-13507 GCA_963695605.1 uncultured Alphaproteobacteria bacterium
AACGGTAACTGTGCCAAGAGTGTTGAGGGTGCCGCCGAGCGTGATGCCGCCGCCGCTCTGCACATTCACACTGTTGGCGCCGGTCGCCACCGTCAAGGTCGAGCCGCCATTGACCGTCAGTTGGTTGCTCGGGTTGATCTGCAACGTGTTGATCGTGGCGTCATTGCTGAGCGTCACATTGCCGGTGTTGGTGCTGCCGATGACGACATCGGAGGTCGGCACCGGCGGCCCGTTCGGCGTCCATTTCGTCGTGTCGGTCGTCCAGTTGCCGGTACCGTCGTTCCAGGTGATCGTGTTTGAGGCCGGAGTGTTAACCACCTGCAGCGTGATATTGCCGGCTGCGTTGTTGTAGAGAGCTTCGAGAGTCAAGCCGCCGCCGAGATTGGCGCTAACCCCGTTGCCGAGCCCTTCCAGCTGCGTGAATGTGCCGAAGAGCTGGCCAGGTTGAAAGGTCACGACATTGCTGAAGGTCTGACCGGTGGCATAGTTGATCGATCCGGGCGCCCTGGCGAGATTGCCGCCGTTCAGGTTGAGCGACGTGCCATTGGTTAAATGAACCTGGCCGATCTGACCGGCGCCGGTTCCCTGCAGCAGCGCCGCCAAGGTGCCGCTCGTCTGATTGTAGCTGCCGTTCACGGTCAGTGTGTCGGGATTGCCGTTGTTCGGATTGACCCCCTCGACGGTTCCGGCGGAGTTGACATTGAGATTGCCGATAACCGTGCCGTCACCACGCAACGTGCCGCCGGTGACGTTGACATTGGGCGCAGTCAAAGTGCCGTTGGCGGCGATGTTGGTGGTACCGGCGGTCTGGGCATAGGCATTGCCCGCACCGGTTACGGAGACCGTCGAGGAGCCGTTGATGTTGACGGTGTTCGAATTGGTCATCGAGCCGCCGACATCGAGTGCCGCCTGCTTGGTGCCGTTGCCGTAGAGGTTGATCGTGCCGGTGTTGTTGACCGCGCTGGCGCTCACCGTCGTGTTGGCGCTCAGCGAGTTGTTGCTGCTGCCGATCTGTACGTTACCGCTATTGGTCAAGGTGCCGCCGACACCGAGGCTCGCCCCGCCGTCGTTACCGAAGGTGTCCAACAGCAAATTGTTCGAGTTGTTGAGCCCGGTCGTCGTCGTCACCGCCGCGCCGTTGCGCAGGTAGAAAAACCCGGCATTGGAGGACAGCCCGTTCAGCGCGTTGTTGTTGGCGCTGTTGCCGGCGATCTGCACCTGTGCCCCGGTCCCGTTCAACGACAATTGCCCGCCCGAGGCGATGCTGCTCAGCCCGCCCGAACCAAACTGCACCAGGCTGTTGTCCTGCAGGTTGACCTGGCCCGAAATCACCCCGGTCGTGCCAAACCCGGCCGCGCCGCTCACCTTCAGCGCCGCCTGCTTGGTGCCGTTGCCGTAGAGGTTGATCGTGCCGGTGTTGTTGACCGCGCTGGCGCTCACCGTCGTGTTGGCGCTCAGCGAATTGTTGCTGCTGCCGATCTGCACGGTGCCGCTGTTCGTCAAGGTGCCGCCGACACCGAGGTTCGCCCCGCCATCGTTACCGAAGATGTCGAGGAACAAATTGTTCGAGTTGTTGAGCCCGGTCGTCGTCGTCACCGCCGCGCCGTTGCGCAGGTAGAAAAACCCGGCATTGGAGGACAGCCCGTTCAGCGCGTTGTTGTTGGCGCTGTTGCCGGCGATCTGCACCTGTGCCCCGGTCCCGTTCAACGACAATTGCCCGCCCGAGGCGATGCTGCTCAGCCCGCCCGAACCAAACTGCACCAGGCTGTTGTCCTGCAGGTTGACCTGGCCCGAAATCACCCCGGTCGTGCCAAACCCGGCCGCGCCGCTCACCTTCAGCGCCGCCTGCTTGGTGCCGTTGCCGTAGAGGTTGATTGTGCCGGTGTTGTTCACCGCGTTGGCGGTCACCGTCGTGTTGGCGCTCAGCGAGTTGTTGCTGCTGCCGATCTGCACGGTGCCGCTGTTCGTCAAGGTGCCGCCGACACCGAGGTTCGCCCCGCCATCGTTACCGAAGATGTCGAGCAGCAAATTGTTCGAATTGTTGAGCCCGGTCGTCGTCGTCACCGCCGCGCCGTTGCGCAGGTAGAAAAACCCGGCATTGGAGGACAGCCCGTTCAGCGCGTTGTTGTTGGCGCTGTTGCCGGCGATCTGCACCTGTGCCCCGGTCCCGTTCAACGACAATTGCCCGCCCGAGGCGATGCTGCTCAGCCCGCCCGAACCAAACTGCACCAGGCTGTTGTCCTGCAGGTTGACCTGGCCCGAGATCACCCCGGTCGTGCCAAACCCGGCCGCGCCGCTCACCTTCAGCGCCGCCTGCTTGGTGCCGTTGCCGTAGAGGTTGATCGTGCCGGTGTTGTTGACCGCGTTGGCGGTCACCGTCGTGTTGGCGCTCAGCGAGTTGTTGCTGCTGCCGATCTGTACATTACCGCTATTGGTCAAGGTGCCGCCGACACCGAGGCTCGCCCCGCCATCACCCCCGAAGATATCGAGATCGACATTTCCCGAATTCGCCAAATTCCCCGTCAGTGTGGCTGCTGCGCTCGGGCTCCGGAGAAACCAGGTGCTGCCGCTGACCGTCACATTGCCGACAGTGATCGGGCTCGTCAGCGTCGGCGAACCGCCATTCGAAATCGTCGCATCGTAGGTATTCCCGCCTGAATTGTTGGGGGACGTGCCGTTGCAGGCCGACCAATCGACAGCGGTCGTCCAATTATCTCCTGCGTCGGTCCAGCTACAGGCGAAGTTGGCGGCGTAGGCGGCGGGGGCGCCGGCGCACGCAAAGGCGGTAATCGCCATCCAGGCCAGTAACAGACCGGGGTTTACTCGCGTAACCGGCCGTTTCGGCAATATCCTTTCCAACCTTGAACGCTCGACCCAGAAATCTTTCGCGACGCGACGCATACTTCGCCCCAATACACATGTACGAACGATGCGCGCTTGGAAGCAACTTCCGTGCCTGGCTGTTGAAGGCTCTGATTGAACAACGGTATTAATAGTAAAACCAAGCTGGTTTGCTGCATTCTTGTAAAATAAATCGACAGCGACGCGCGGCTACAGACCACACAATCCTACAGTTTTGCTGCAACGCGGCGCGGCGGCGACGTGACTGGGCTGTAAAGTCCGGCGACAGCCTTTATCCCGGCTGAGAGGAGATCGATCGCATCGGGCGGGTTTCAAACTCGGCCTATCAACGCCACCCGCGTTGTGATATTATCTCGTCCAAGAAAAGCGATCGGGGCCAACCCGGGGCTGATCGAACAATGGGAGGATCGCATGCGGCATGTCGATCGCTCGATGGGCGTCGCCGCGGTCGCGCTGGGCGTCGCGTTGTTATCCGCTTGCTCTTCGCTGCCGGTTACCTCGACCGAAGTGGCTGCGGGGCCCGACGGCAGCCCAGGAGCCGCACTGCTTCGAGTTTCGTTCGCCCCGCCAGCCAAACGCGCCGAGATTCCGCCACCGGCGCCTTCGCCGCAATCGCTATGGGATTGCGGCCATTGGAGCTGGAGCGGAGCGCGATATGTATGGATGCCGGGGCACTATATCGAACGCCCGAAGCCCGACGCCAACTGGCTCCCCGGTTACTGGCAACAGGAGGCCGACGGCTGGGCGTGGGTCGAAGGCCGTTGGCGCTCGTGACGCGGCCGCGAGGGGCACCCTCGCGGCGGGATCGCGAGGTCGATCGGCGCTGCGTAGATGACTCCCAAGTCAACCGACCGCTGGCACAATGGCGATTTAATTGTGGATCTTCTGCCATGCCTGTTCGGCAGCGGGCGGTAGTTTATCCATATGGTTCAGGAACAGGGCGAGCGCCCAGATCTGCTGATCGGTCAGTGTGCCCTTCCACGACGGCATACCCGTCCAGCGGATGCCGTGCTTGATCTGCCAGAAAGAATAACCTTCGGGGTCATCCTCGACCCCATGCGTGGCCAATTGCGGAGGAGGCGGGTATTCGCCCTTTGCAACGGGCGAAGCCGAGGCATCGCCTCTTGCCGTGCCGTGACAAATCGCACAATGCTGCCCATAAAGGTCGATGCCGGTGACCAGATTGTCGTCGGTCAGCGCCACGGGATTGGGTCCCTTGGGTGCATCGCGAGCGAGGGTCGCGTCGAGCGATGTCCCGGCCGCCCAGCTTTCCAGCTGCCCGGGCGTTGCATCCGCATTGGCCGGGATAAGCCCAGCACGCAAAACAGCATAGCCGCAGACCGCGGCAACAATGATCGTCGCCAATACGCCGAGCACAAACCCTCGGAACATTCATGCCTTCCGCAAAGCGAGATCGATCAGCGGCAAGAGGGCAGGCGCAGTCGGCAGATTTTGCGCGACGATCTCGGCGCGGGTGAGCCAAGCGACCTTGTCTGCGTCGTCGCCGGCAACACCTTCGCCCGACCGCCAGTGACCGACGACCGCGACCAGGGTGTAGTGGTAGCGGACGCGACCCTCCGGATCGCGATCGATCGTGTCGATCACGGTTAGGGGCCCCCCGGCCTCCGCCTCCACACCGGTCTCTTCTGCGAGTTCGCGCATCGCACCCTGGGCAACGGTTTCACCCAGTTCGAGGACCCCGCCGGGAAAACCCCAGCGGCCGGGCATCGGCGGGTTGGCGCGGCGCACGACGAGGACGCGGTCGCCCCGCATGACCACCGCCAGCACTCCAACAATCGGGCGATCGGGGTAACGGCGGTTAGGTTTTCCGCCGCTCGTCGACCCTGCCGTCATTGCGAAGAGCCGTCAGGCGCCGACGCAATCTCGGTCAGGGCGCGGCTCCTGCGGTCCGAGATTGCTGCGCTGCGCTCGCAACGACAACCACCTAGTCGGCCGCGGCCCTGGGTCGGCCGTACTCGTCCGTGTAAATCTCGGCGCCCTGCTCGAGGAACGCCTTCGACTTCTCCTCCATTCCCGACCGCGCGTAGTCGCGGATCTCCTGGGTGATCTGCATCGAGCAGAATTTGGGGCCGCACATCGAGCAGAAATGCGCGAGCTTGGCGCCCTCGGCCGGCAGGGTCTGGTCGTGGAACTTCTCGGCCGTCTCAGGGTCGAGCGACAGGTTGAACTGGTCGCGCCAGCGGAACTCGAAGCGCGCCCGCGACAGTGCGTCGTCGCGCTCGCGCGCCGCCGGGTGGCCCTTCGCGAGGTCGGCGGCGTGCGCGGCGATCTTGTAGGTGATGACGCCGGTCTTGACGTCGTCGCGGTCGGGCAGCCCGAGATGCTCTTTCGGCGTGACGTAGCAGAGCAGCGCCGTGCCGAACCAGCCGATCATCGCCGCGCCGATGCCGCTGGTGATGTGGTCGTAGCCCGGCGCAATGTCGGTGGTCAGCGGCCCCAACGTGTAGAACGGCGCCTCGCCGCATTCCTCGAGCTGCTTGTCCATATTGATCTTGATCTTGTGCATCGGCACATGGCCGGGGCCTTCGATCATGACCTGGACGCCATCCTCCCAGGCGAGCTTGGTCAACTCACCCAGGGTTTCGAGTTCGGCGAATTGGGCGCGATCGTTGGCGTCCGCGATCGACCCGGGGCGTAATCCGTCGCCTAACGAATAACTCACGTCATAGGCCCTCATGATCTCGTTGATCTCGCGGAAATGCGTGTAGAGGAAACTCTCCTGGTGGTGCGCCAGGCACCATTTCGCCATGATCGAGCCGCCGCGCGAGACGATGCCGGTGACCCGGTCGGCGGTCAGCGGGATATAGGCGAGCCGCACCCCGGCGTGGATCGTGAAATAATCGACGCCCTGCTCGGCCTGCTCGATCAACGTGTCGCGGAAGAGTTCCCAGGTCAGTTCCTCGGCCTTGCCGCCGACCTTTTCGAGCGCCTGGTAGATCGGCACCGTGCCGATCGGCACCGGGGAGTTGCGGATGATCCACTCGCGGATCGTGTGGATGTCGCGGCCGGTCGACAGGTCCATGACCGTGTCGGCGCCCCACCGCGTCGCCCACACCATCTTCTCGACCTCCTCGGCGACCGAGGAGGTGACGATCGAGTTGCCGATATTGGCGTTGACCTTCACCAGGAAATTGCGGCCGATGATCATCGGCTCGGTTTCGGGATGGTTGATGTTGTTCGGAATGATCGCGCGGCCGCGCGCGATTTCGTCGCGCACAAATTCCGGCGTCACATAGTCCGGAATCGCGGCGCCGAACGACTCGCCGTCCGCGGCGCCATCGCGCCGCATCTTTTCGCGACCGAGGTTTTCGCGGATCACGACATATTCCATCTCGGGTGTGACGATGCCGCGCCTGGCATAGGCCAGCTGGGTGACCGCGGCGCCGGGCTTGGCGCGCAAGACTTGGCGGCGGCCGCGGTCGAACAACGACACCGCGCTTGCTTCGCCGCGACGCAAGCCGTTGTCCTCCGGCTTGACCTCGCGGCCGTCGTGGAATTCGACGTCGCCGCGCGCCAGGACCCAGGGTCTGCGCAGTTCGGGCAGGCCGCGGTTGATGTCGATTTCGATCGCCGGGTCGGAGTAGGGACCGGAGGTGTCGTAGACGCGCACCGACGGCTCGCCGGCCGAAGCTTCCAGATCGATCTCGCGCATGGCGACCGAGATCTCAGGGTGCTGCCGACCCGCGCATGGACCTTGCGCGAAGCCGGGAACGCCCGCGTGGTGACCCGAAGCTCCTCGACCTTCGGCATGAGCTTCGCGGATGGAAGTGGAGCGGAATCGGGCATCGTGGATCTCCGTTGCACCGGTTGCACGAAGACCCGGGGAGCATCTGCGAAGAGGAGGGCGGCTTTTGCCGCGGTGTTCCTGTCCCTACGCCGGCACGACCCGGATCAGGTTCGAAGGGTTGCCGCGCCCCACCTTCTCGGGCCGGCGGCGTCTCAGCCCCCTGTCGGGGCACCCCTTGGACTTGGCGATTATCCGCAAAGTATCCCCGGTGCGTCAAGGTCGCGGTTTGATGACGGGAGGAAGCTGCGCCGCCAGTCGCCGGAAGAGGCACATCTATTGGGCTTCCCCAGTAGAAGCACAGCGCTCTTTATCCAAAATTTCGTCAAATCTGATTAGAAAAGCGTGGCGGACAACATTTTGACGTGCAATAGACGGCGCAATGACTAACCGGGATTAAGGTCGACGCTGTCTGGTGGCAGTCGCAATCCCCCGTCTTATTCATTGGCCACCAGCGCCCAGTGCCGATTTTCAATCTAGGGAGGAGCTGGTGGAACACAGCTTCATATCGCGGCACGTTTGCCCGGTCAATAACCTCGGGCTATTGCGCCGGCCATTGCAACCCGACAAATCGGGATACGAAGTGGCGCGCGCCCTGGCCAAAGAAGCTTTCTGGCTACTGGTTTTATTATCGTCTCTGGGGGTTTGGGCAGCCATCTGGGCGGCTGCCGCGTCACTGGTTTCAGCTTGGCTGCAGTGACGAAATATCGCTGTCCGGGTAATCGACTGGCATTCCCCGTAATTGCCTCTGTTCTCAGGGAGACATCGATGCTTATGATCTCCGACGCCAACTGCGAAACAGTCATTGAGGAATACATCCGTACAAAGGGAGTTACGCGCTGTCCCACTGCGTGCGTGGTCCCGACCCAGGCTTCGGTCACCGCAGCCGACCGCGCGGCGTTGGAGGAATACCGCAGCGAACGCGACCGCCAGCGTCGGGAAAAAGCTGCCGCACGCGCCCGATTATTTTGGGGGGTCGACAGTTCCGTCGGGTGACAACCGACGATCTCGCAGAGCCGGTCAGCGGCGCCGCATTGTGCCGAGGGCTTGGTCGACAGCCGCACGATAGGCCGGCGACGGGACCAGCGCGTCCCGGCGCAGGCAGGCTCAACGCGAAAGCGCAGTGGTCTCTCTGATGTAAGGGATCATGCCGCCGAGCGCCGCCAGGCTGGTGACGTCATAAATGAACACGATTGTCGTCAATACGTTGTGGGCGTTCGCCAGATAGACCCGTGAAAATATTTCCGTCAGTTCCGCCAGCAGCGCTTCGATGTCGCTACTGACGTCGATCAATCCGATTACCGGCGCAAATTCGGAAAAATCGTCCAGCATCGTCAGTCACGCGACGATGTTTCCCAGACTGCGCCGCTGATGCAGTGGAATGACCGGAGCTTTCGCAATCGCCTCGCGGGCAGCGGACAGTGATTTACTGCCAAAGCCGGGCACGAATGACGTCGTGCGTCCTTCGAGGCCTCGCTTCGCGAGGCGCCTCAGGATGAGGGGTCTTTCTTAACGCCATCTCTCGTCATCCCGGCGAAAGCCGGGACCCATATCTCCGCCATTCGGAGGTTCTTAAGCAATCGCAGTACGTACCTGCGGATGGGCTCGTGCAGCGGAACGAGGGGTCGCCGGCTTTTCGCCGGGGAAACGTATAACTGTGGTGGGCTCAGTCGATGCCGACCGCCGCGCCGAGGGTCTCGCCGATCGATCGGTTGAGGACGAGGTCGGCGATTGGGTCGAGGCCGGTTGGCTCGCGGTTTATGATTACCAGTGTTGCGCCGTTGTGTTTCGCCAGTTCCGGGAAGGCGGCGGCGGGATAAACCACCAATGACGATCCGGCGACAATGAAGAGGTCGGCGGCGCGGGTCTCGATTTCGGCCCGCTGCATGGCGTCCGCCGGCATTGCCTGGCCAAACGAAACCGTCGCGGTCTTCACAAAGCCGCCGCAGTCGCCACACAATGGTGGCGTGCCGCTGCGCTCGAAGGCGATGCGCAGCGCTTCGAGCTCATAGCGCGTCTTGCAGTCGAGACAATGCGCGTAAGTCGTATTTCCATGCAGCTCGATGACCCGCTCGTCGGGGATGCCGGAGGCCTGGTGCAGACCGTCGATGTTCTGTGTGATCACGGCGGCGGCCGTTTCGCGGCGGACCAGCTCCGCCACGGCGCGATGACCGCGGTTCGGGGCCGCTGCGCGAAAGGTCTCCTCCATTGCAAAGCGGCGGCGCCAGGTTTCACGCCGCGCCTCCTCCGAAGCGAGGAAATCCGAGAAGTCGATCGGCGCCATGCGGGTCCAGATCCCGCCGGGGCTGCGGAAATCGGGAATGCCGAACTCGGTGCTGATCCCGGCTCCGGTAAAGACGACGGCACGGCGCGCCCGCGCGATCGCTCGGGAGAGCTCGGCAATATCTGGATCGATGGCCATTCCGGAAGTTTGGCAAATGTGCCGCGACGCGCCAAGCCCGGTGTGCGATCCTGTACCAGTGAGTATTCGCACTGCTTACCTCGCCGCGGAGGGATTTGCCGAGGAGCTCGACCATGAGCTCGGGGGCACCGATACCAGGCATGGCCGGCTGCTGATCGCCCCGGGGCCGCCGCGCCCCGCGGCATGGGCCGCGAATGTCTGGCTCGCCCCGCAGGAGATCCCGATCGCCTCGATTTCGGAGGCGGCCGCAAAGCTGCGGGTGATCCAGCGCAATTGGGCGGTCTATGCGCCTCGCCTCTACCGGCGCGCGATGCTGATCCAGGACCAGCTGCCGAGGGTTTCGGCCAAACCGCTCGCGTTCGGGGAATCGCCGCCACCGGCTCCGCTCGGGTCGTGGACCCTGCTCAACTCCGGGACGGTGCTCGCGGCGGCGCATTGCACCAGCCCCTTTCCCAATGGCGAGATCCAGTTCGTCGAGGACCGCAGCGGCCCGCCGAGCCGCGCCTATCTGAAGCTGTGGGAGGCTCTGACCCTGATCGGCCGCCGCCCCGGGCGGGGCGAGATCTGCCTCGATCTCGGATCGAGCCCCGGCGGCTGGAGCTGGGCATTGCAGCAGATGGGCGCGCGGGTGATCAGCGTCGACAAGGCGCCGCTCGCTCCCGAAATCGCGCGCCTCCCCGGCATCGAGCATCGGCAGGAGAGCGCATTCGCGCTCGACCCACGCACGGTCGGACCCGTGGACTGGCTGTTTTGCGATGTCGTGTGCTATCCCGCACGGCTGCTGACGCTGGTCGAGCGCTGGCTAGCCGTTGGGACCTGCGGCAATTTCGTCTGCACGATCAAATTCCAGGGCCCTACTGACCACGAAACCGCCCGCCGCTTCGCCGCCATACCGGGCTCGCAACTCCGCCACCTGTACCACAACAAGCACGAACTGACCTGGAGCAAAATCGGCTAGGATGCCGTCCTCTATTGGGGAGGGTGGGATGGAACTGGGTTTGCGGGGACGCAGGGCGCTGGTGACCGGCGCGTCGAAGGGGATTGGGCGGGCTTGCGCCGAGGCGCTGGCCGAGGAGGGTTGCGATGTCGTGCTGGTGTCGCGCACGGCGGCGGACCTCGAAGCCGCACGGGCCGCGATCGTAGCCAAGCACAATGTAGCGGTCCGGTTCTACCCGCTCGACCTCTCCGACAGCCGAAATGTCGACCGGCTCGCCGAGGCGTGCGCCGACACCGAAATCCTGATCAACAATGCCGGGGCGATCCCCGGGGGCAATATCGATGCGATCGACGAGGCGCGCTGGCGCACCGCCTGGGATCTGAAGGTGTTCGGCTACATCAACATGACGCGGCGGTTCTATGCCTTGATGCGCGAGCGCAAGAAGGGGGTCATCATCAACATCCTCGGCGCGGCCGGCGAAAATCCCGATTTCGATTACGTCGCCGGCTCCTCGGGAAACGCCTCGCTGATGGCGTTCACCCGGGCGATGGGCGGCACGGCGCCGCGCGACGGGCTGCGGGTCGTCGGCATCAACCCCGGCCCGGTCATGACGGACCGGCTCGTCACGTTGATGCGCACCCGGGCGCAGACCCAGTTCGGCGATCCCGAACGCTGGACCGAGTATATGAAACCCCTGGCCTTCGGCCGCGCCGCCAAGCCCGAGGAGATCGGCTGGATGGCAGCCTTCCTCGCCTCCGACGTGTCTGCCTACACCACCGGCTCGATCGTCACGATCGACGGTGGCGGTTCGAGCCGCCGCTCGGCCCTTTAGCGAGCGAGCTATTCATTGAGCCAGCGGCGGGCGAAACCGAGCAGCCCTTGGGGCAAGAAAATCACCATCGCGACGAAGATCAGTCCCACGAAGATCAGGTAATATTCCGTGAAGAAGCGCGACAACCCCTCGCGCAGCAGCAGAAAGAATGCGGCGCCGACGATGGGGCCGACCAACGTGCCGATCCCGCCGATGACATTGAAGACGACGACCTCGCCCGAAACCAGAAAGAACACAAAATCGGGCGCGGCGAACTGGTTCTGCAAAGCGTAAAGCACTCCGGCCAGTCCGGCGAACAACCCGGAGAGCATGACCGCCACCATCTTGTACCGCTCGACCGGATAGCCGATAGCGCGGGTGCGCGCCTCGTTCTCGCGGATCGACTGCAGGACCATGCCGAACGGCGACTGGGTTATGCGGCGCAGCAGAAGATAGGACAGCGCCACCACCCCGAGCACGAACCAGTGTAGCGTGTCGGGCGTAAAGCGAACTGACAATAGCCCCGGGATCGCCAGCGGCGGCCGGCTGAAGGTCAGCCCGTTCTCCCCTCCGGTCACCTCCGTCCAGGTGAAGATGATCACGTAAAAGATCTGGGAAAAAATCAAGGTCGTGATCGCGAAATAGATGTCGCGCAGGCGTGTCGAAAAATAGGCGACAAAGGCCGCCGCCGCAGCGGCGGCCACGAGTCCACACAGCAGCGCCAGCAGAAGGCTCGGCGGACTGACCGACAGCAAGGCGGCTGCGGCACCGTAGATCCCGAGCCCGAAAAAGGCCGAATGGCCGAACGACACCATGCCGGTGTAGCCGATCAGGATGTCGGACGACATCGCCAGGAGGCCCCAGATCAGGATCTCGGTCAGGAAGCGCCGCCAGAATTCGGGCAGCACGAGCGGTGCCACGATCAAAAGCGCGAGGATTATGCAGAACCCCGTCCAATAGACGGTAGTTCGGCGCCGACTCATTTCGGTGTCGGCACGAAGAGCCCGGTGGGCCGAAACAGCAAGGTCAGGATCAGCACGACAAACGAAACGATGACGGCCTGAGCCGGGCTCACCCAAAGCGAGGCATAGGCCTCGAGGAGGCTGATGAAGATGGCGGCGGCGATCGAGCCTGCGAGGTTCCCCATGCCCCCGACGACGACGACGATGAAGGCCTTGAGAACCCAATCGACGCCCATGGCGTGGTTGACGCCGACCAATGGGCCAAACAACACCCCGCTGGCCGCCGCCATGCCGGCGCCGATCGCGAAGACGCCCGTCAGCACCCACGGCACCGGGATGCCCATCGCCTGAGCCATGACGCGGTCCTGGGTCGTCGCACGGATCCAGATGCCCCAAGTGCCGAATTTGAGGAACAGCCAAAGGGCGCCGATGATCGCCGCGGAGAGCAGCGCGATCACTATCCGATACCACGGGTAGGCCAAATAAAAGAGCGTGAACTGGCCGGTGAACGGCTCTTCGATCTTGCGCGCCACCGGGCCGAACTGCCAGAGCGCATAATTCTGCAGGACGAGCGAGACCCCGAATGTGGCGAGGATGGTATAGAGCGGATCGCGGCCGAGCAGCGGGCGCAGTGTCGTCAGGTATATGACTGCACCGAGCAGCGCTATGGCGAGCGTAGCCGCCGCCAGCGCGAGCCAGAAATCCCCGGTCGCCGCCAATATGATGACGCCGACATAAGCGCCCAGCATGAAGAGTTCGCCATGGGCAAAATTGACCACGTCCATGATGCCGAAAATCAGTGTCAGACCCGACGCGACGAGCGCCAGGATCATGCCGGTGACGACGCCGTTTATCGTCTGGATCAGGATCTGCTCGACGGGAATGCCCACATTACACTCCCAGATACTGATGGATGACGGCGTCGTTGACGCGCAGCTCGGACGCCAATGCGTGGTGCCGGACGACGCCTTTTTCGATGAAGTAGATCCGCTGGCCTGGCCTCCAAGGTCAGCGGGACATTCTGTTCCACGAGCAGCACGGCGACGTTCTCGCGGCGGAGCATGTCGATGATCTGCCGGATTTCGGCGACCATCCGCGGCATCAAACCCTCGGTCGGCTCATCCAGCAGGATGATTTTGGGCTCCAGCATCATCGCCCGCGCGATGGCGAGCATCTGCTGCTCGCCGCCGGACAGCGTGCCGCCGGCCTGGTTGCGGCGTTCGGCCAATACCGGGAAGTAGCCGTAGACCTTGTCCAGCAGTTCCGTCTTTCGAGACTTGCTCACGCCGTGGCGATCGAGCCCGGTGCGGAGATTTTCGGTGACCGACAACAGGCGGAAGATCCGCCGATCTTCGGGAACATAGCCGATCCCGAGCCGCGCCAGCCGGTGCGCCGGCAAATGGGTGATCGATTGACCCTCGAACAGCACCTTGCCCGGCTCGGGTGGACGAGGCCCATGATCGCCTTCAAGGGTCGTGCTCTTGCCGACGCCGTTGCGGCCGAGGAGCCCCACTACCTCGCCTATTCCGACTTCGAGCGAGACCCCGTGCAGGATATGGCTCTTGCCGTAATAGGTGTGGATGTCCTCGACTTTGACGAGTGGCTGGACCGCAGCACCGCCCGGGGTCATGTCTTCAGGTAAACCTCGAGCACCCGGGGGTTCTGCTGGATTTCCGCGGGCGTCCCCTCGGCCAGGATCTCGCCGTAG
>CAVOHI010000035.1:0-15314 GCA_963695605.1 uncultured Alphaproteobacteria bacterium
AGCAGGGGGATGGTCGCGTCGGGTCCTGCTGGGCCGTAAGAGCGTGCGTCTCGATTGAGATGGGCGAACGGCTTCGTGTGGCAGGACATCAAGGAGTATGTCGTGTAAAACCAAGACCGGTGCCGAGGCGGCAATTGACTTTAACGAATACCCTTTGGCGTTCGCAGAATTGCAGCGCGTGCCATCTGGCGAGCGCGTCGGTCCTCTAATCATAGACAGCCTCACCTGTCGATGACGTGGGGGGACCATTTGATCTGTTCGGTTGCGGACCGGGACCGACCATTTGCCCGCATCGATCAAGCTGGCTTGCTGTGGTCCTGAACGGCGCCAAGCTTGTGGCGCTCACCGAAAACACGGCGACGATCGAGACGCGCACTGGCGCGCGGCAGACGTACCGGCGGCGTCGCCGAAATCTTGCTCGCATGGGAGCTGGTTCTCAGGTGATAGGTGCAAGGAGACTGCCGACAGCGGCAAACAGCCAACGATCATCATTGCCAATGACCCCGCGGGTCGAAAAGGCGACTTAAAATTCATCGGCGGGTCGCAATCGGACAACTGGAACAACATTCTCGCCAAGCAGGCCGCCCTAACGCTTTGGGTCGCGAATTTCAACGAAGAAGTCCGTGATCGGCAGTACGCCGCGACCGTCGCCGGCCTGGTCGGTATCGCGCCGAGGGACGAACTTGAAGTGATGCTCGCGGCTCAGATGCTGGCGTCACACAATGCTGCCATGGAGTGCTACCGGCGCGCCATGCTCGCCGAGCAGACATTCGAGGCTCATCGCGAGAACCTGAGCCAGGCGAACAAGCTTTCCCGTACCTATGCCCTCCTGCTGGATGCACTCAATCGCCACCGCGGCAAGGGGCAGCAGAAGGTCACGGTCGAGCAACGGGCCCTCGAAGCAGGTGATCGCGCCGATTGTCGCCGGTCTTCGCCGGTGAGCCGGGGGGGGCCGCAACCCCGCCGAAGTTTTGTTTTTCACGATGATGACCGTGATCACCGCAGCGACTTCCGAAGCCGCCCGAGCGAAGCTCGAGCCGAAGGTTCAAACCTGCGACCAAAGTGCACTCGATTATGGATCATTTTTGGACTGTCGAGAAGGCTCCGCGCATCTATCGATTCCCGACCGAATTGCCGGGTAGGCCCGCGGCGTAGGAAACTAATCGCGCCCGCTGCTCGTTGAAACAGGTAGGACAACCACAAGGGAGGTGAGAACATGTTGAAATCGATGTTGACCAGTGCTGCCTTTGCCGGGGCGCTGGTAGTATCTGCCGCTGCCATAGCACAGGGCCATCCACCACCAGACGGGTCATATCGGGCATCGTGCCGCAACGCGCATATCTACGGCGATCATCTGACCGCCGACTGCCGGCGTGTCGATGGCCGATGGGAGCAGACTTCGCTATTCGACCTGAACCGCTGCTCCGGAGACATCGCCAATATGAATGGCCGCTTGGTCTGTGGGCATGAGGGATACGGGTCGTCTCGTATTCAGCGTCCGGATGAGCCTTGGCGTGGCGAAGGCTATTACCGTGGCGACTATGGCTATGGTCGCTAGAACTCAGGGGGCTGATCGAGCCCCCTATCTTACTTCGTGCCAGCCCGGCATACCCGTGGTCCAGCGCGTCCGCATCTGACATGGTTCGTCGGTGACTGGTGCTGGAGGAAGCCGGATTCGAACCCTCGGTTCAATCCGCGCTCCTGCGCCGCGCTCGTTAGCCTGAGTCGTGAGCCGACAAAGCCGCGCCTCGCCTCCGTCTGCCCCTCGCCCTCTTGATATCGCAATCCCGATGACGGCCCGTCGTCAACCAGACCTATGGCCCCGCTGGTGGCGATGGGCGGCGGTCGGCTTTCTTTTGCTGGCGCTCTGCCTCGGCTGGTTTCTGCTGCCACTGCGCGAATGGATAGAAGCTCTGCAGTCCTGGCTTTTGGGGTTGGGCGTAACGGGCGTGTTGATTTTCGCATTGATCCTGATTGTCGTAACGTTTTTACCTGCACCGGATTGGCCGTTGCCCATTGCAGCGGGCTATGTCTATGGGTTCTGGGCTTTTCCGCTAACCTACGCCAGTATCGTTTTTGCCAGCGTGCTCGCCTTCCTGTCTGCCCGTTATCTACTGCGCGACAAGATCCAATCGCTCCTCAACCGCCGTCCGAAGTATCGGAAGCTAGACAGGGCAATAGCCGACGATGGCTGGCAAGTCGTGGTGCTTATGCGTCTCAGCCCGATCGTGCCGTTCAACCTGCAGAATTATGCGCTGGGCGTGACGGCTATCCCGTTTGTGCAATATTTCACCGCGACTCTGATCGGGATCGCCCCCGGGATCGCGATCTATGTCTACTTCGGCATTTTCGGCAAGGGGCTAGGAAACGGGCCCAGCCTCTTCGACTGGGTGTTGTTCGGGCTGGGTGTGCTGGCGACCATCATCCTCGCTATCCTGGTAATTCGTAAGACCAAAACCAAGTTCGCCGAAGAGAACTCCAGTTAAAGCACCGCTTGACAGCGCGAGCCGGCCGTGGTCAAGTCGTTAGACTTGGCGCTCCACCCCTCCCGCCGTGTAAGCTGCCCACTGCGTGCGCCCTACACTCTTGCTCATTGTCTAGTTGAGCATCAGGTTGAGCGCGTTGTGTGATGAAAGAGGAATATGTCTTCGGCTACGCTTCCTGAAGTGCGAGAGGGCTATTTCCCACATTGGAGGTTGAAGACAACGGGCGTGATCATGCCCGATGAGCGCCTGCCATGGGGCCAGACGATCGTTTCGGGTCTGCAGCACGGGGTCGCGATGGCGGGCGGAACGATCATCGCGCCGCTCATCATGGGTTTTAATCCTAACCTGGCACTGCTCTTTTCGGGCGTGGGTACGCTGATCTTCTTCATCGTTGTCGCCGGACGCGTACCGAGCTACTTGGGGTCGAGCTTCTCGTTCATTGCCGTCGTCATTGCGGCAACCGGTTATTCCGGCCATGGGCCAAACCTAAACCTCGATGTTGCGCTCGGCGGCATCATTGCAGCGGGGGTGCTGTACGGCATCATCGCTTTTATCGTCATACGATCGAGCGTTGGCTGGCTCGAACGATTGATGCCGCCCGTTGTGACTGGCGCGGTCGTTGCAGCCATCGGTCTCAATCTCGCGCCCGTGGCCGTCAAATCCGTGAGCGGTAGTCAATTCGATACCTGGATTGGGCTGCTTACGGTCCTGATCATCGGGCTGATCGCCGTCGCCGCACCGGGTATCTGGCGCAGATTGCCGATCATTATCGGGGCCATCGGTGGATACCTGCTGTATATGTTGCTTGCAAACGGTTTCGGATTGGAAAAGCCCATCGACTTTGCGGCATTGGCCGCCGCACCGTGGATTGGTTTGCCGGAATTCACCGGCCCGAGCTTTCACGCTGATGCTATGTTCTTGATCGCACCCGTTGCGATCATTCTCGTCGCCGAAAACCTTGGCCACCTCAAGGCGATTGGCGTCATGACAGGCAGAAGCCTGGATCGCTTTTTGGGCCTCGCGTTTTTAGGAGACAGTCTGGCGACGATTGTTTCCGCGCTCGGCGGCGGTACCGGTGTGACGACCTACGCCGAGAACATCGGGGTAATGGCAGCGACAAAGGTCTATTCGACCCTGCTGTTTGTCGTTGCTGCAATTGCCTCAATCCTCCTCGGCTTTTCGCCAAAGTTTGGAGCGCTTATTCTCTCGATTCCGGGTCCCGTCATCGGCGGCTTGTCGATCGTGCTGTTTGGGTTGATCGCCGCGATGGCAGGCCGGATCTGGGTCGAGAACAAGGTAGATTTCTCCGACCCGCGAAATCTGATCACCGTCGCGGCCGCGCTTACCGCAGGGGCCGGCGACCTCACACTCAAGTTCGGCGCCTTCACAATGGGAGGGATCGGCACCGCAACATTCGGCGCCATCATCCTCTATCAAATTCTCGCATGGAACCGTTTCAGCCGATAGGTATCGTGCAGCGCCGGAAAGCAGCCGGCCGAGTCCTGTCGGCGCGCTCGTCATTCGTCAACGTCGAGGCCGAGTGAGTGCGCCGACGAGAAGGACGGCCTCGCCCCTGTTTTTGCGATGGATTAGGGACAGGATAGGGACAGCACCGCTGCCTCGTGCCACATGACTGTCATCGCTCGCTTGAATAGCTCAGTAACCGACTGGTTTATATGGTGCGGGCGGGGAGACTTGAACTCCCACGTCCTTACGGACAACAGATTTTGAGTTTGCCGCGTCTGCCATTCCGCCACGCCCGCTCGAGCTGTGCTCAGGCTCAGCCTTCACTTGGTCTCATCCTAGCCTCTGCGGGGCCTAGGTCAGCTCGTCTGCGGCGCAGCTTACCGCTCGGACTCACCCGGGACAAGCGATCCCGGCAGCAGCGATCGCTATTGCCGCCGCGAGAGTCAGGGCGTGTGCACCAGACCAGAAGCCCAGAGGGCTCCAACGAAGGCCAAAACGAGAGCGATCGTTATCACCAGCTCAGTCATTCTGTCTCACCCAGCCAGCCCATTGGCCGAGGCGACGCAGGAGCGCGGTACGCCGCCTGTATCGGTGACGTCGAGAACGATAGTGAACGTCGAGGACCGCACGGACGCATATCCGGCTATGATCGCGTCAAGTCGGGAGAGCTGTGTTTCGTTTCTTTCGTACCTGCCGCGACCCGCAGAAACGAAAATCTGGACGGGCAGATCGGCAGGCATCGCGAGGCTGAGTAAGGGATGCCATAGCTGCCGGATTTTATCGAGCCGATCCCGACCGGACGGAAAGCAGGGGTAGAACAGCCGGGCCACGCTCCAGCCGTCACGCACGAAACGGACGCAACGCTCGGAGCCAGCACCGGGCTGCGCGTCGCTTGGAGCTGCCGGCTCAGCATACCCGCCGAGCGGCAAGAGACGGGCCACCGTCGGAGCAAGCACACGATCGTAGATCACGACGTTGGCGTTAATGAGCGCGCGATATTCGAGGGGCGCAAAGTCGGGCGCTGTCGCGGGCAGCTCGACCAGCCATAATTGGCCCGGCCGCATGACCGGAAGCTCTGAGGCGCCGAGCGTTGTTCCCGCATGCCATTCATCGTGAGGGCCGGCCGTTGGGAGCGGGGTAGGGCTCCACCTCAAAGAACCGAGCTCGTCTGTCATCGTTTCCGACATCGGCGCAAGCCTCCTCATACATGTAGAATGAATCGGATTGACAGATGAATTTGTCAATATAGATCAAAATAGCGGATATTTTGCGTACAATAGGAGGTCGAGCTTCGGCTCGGAGGTCGGGCTATCGAAGCTGAAGCAGGTCCGCGTCTACACTATGCGGGCGCGACACTCGCCAAAGCCAATCGGCGTGCAGCCGGCCTTCCGGCAATGGGCGCGGAAGATCACCTCGTCGCCATTCGCCAGAAAGGTACGGGTTTCCCCGGAGGCGAGCGCTATCTGCCGCTGGCCGTCGGCGCTCAGCTCCATCAGGCTGCCATAGCCCTCCGGCGTCGGCCCGGAGATCGTGCCGGTGCCGAATAGATCGCCGGCGGCGAGATTGCAGCCGCCGCAGGTGTGATGCGCGACCAGTTGGGCGAGGGTCCAGTAGAGGTCGGTCGTGTTGCTGGCCGACATCCGGTGTGGCGGCAGGCCTTTGGCCTGCAGGCCCTCGGTCAGCAGCAAGGCTTCCAAGGCGATATCGAAGGCTCCGGTGTGCTGGTCAGCGTCGTCCCAGAGATAGGGCAGCGGCCGCGGATCCCCGACCGGCCGCGGCGGCTGCGCGACCCGGAACGGGGCGAGCGCCTCGCTCGTGATCACCCAGGGGGATATGGTGGTGCCGAAATTCTTGGCGAGAAACGGCCCGAGCGGCTGCGATTCCCAACCCTGCACATCGCGCGCCGACCAATCGTTGACGAGGCCCAGGCCGAACACATGATCTCCGGCCTCGGCGATCGGGATCGGTTCGCCGAGATCGTTGCCGGGTCCGATCCATACCGCGAGCTCGAGCTCGTAATCGAGCTTCTGCGCCGGCCCGAAGGTCGGGGCATCCTCGTTGGCAGCTTTGCGTTGGCCGCTCGGCCGGCGGATCGGCACCCCCGAGGAACGCACCGAGGAAGCCCGGCTGTGGTAGGCAACCGGGACGTATTTGTAATTGAGGTTGAGCGGATTGTTCGGATCGCGCCGCATGCCGCCGTTTCTCGCGTGGTGGATGCCGGCGAAGAAATCGGTGAAGCTGCCGATCGCCGCCGGAAGGTGCAAGGTGCAGTCGGCCGCGTTGTGCAGCAGCCGTGCGGCGAGCGGCTCGATTTTTGCTCGGTCGGGGCCGTCTGCCGACAGCAGCGCTGAGAGGCGCCGGCGCAGCGCGAGACCCGCTTTCTTCCCGGAGGCCATCAACGGGTTCAGGGTTGCTCCGGCCCCCGCTTCGGCCGCGCGCGCCGCCTCCCCGGAAAACAATCCCGCTTCTAGTCCGGCCTGCAGGTCGAGGATCTGGTCGCCGATCGCGACGCCGCCACGCGGCGAGCCGCCGGCCGGGCTGAACACGCCAAACGGGAGGTTCTGGATAGGGAACTCGGCATGCCCCTGAGCCGAGGCTACCCAGCTCGCGCGCCGCGGATCATGGGTTTCGTCGATCATGCTCATCATCGGTATCTCCCGTCGGTACGCCCGCAGCTAATATTATGCTTCCCCTGCCCGTCAGCGATGGCCGGCAAAGATCCCGGAAGCGAGATAGCTCGGACCCTGCAGCGCGAAATTCCCGCCCGTCTCGGTGGCAGGATTTCCGGGAATGTTGCCGAAGAAACTCCCGTTGGCCGAGCCGGTGAGACCGGAACCCGACAGCGCGCCCGAATACCCCGCGCCCAGGCCGTTGACCGTCCCGGAAACGGTCTTGCCGTCGAAATTGCTGATCGTGAACGCCCCCGTGTGGTTGCCGAAATTGTAGATGTTGGTGAACCCTCCCGAAGCGAGGTAGCTCGCTCCATTGTTGACCACCGAGCCAAAGGCATTGCCGGCGAAAGTCCCGACGCCGGTCGCCGGCAAGCTGCTACTGATCACGCCGGCGATCCACGGATTGATATGTGCGACATCCTGCCGGACGATGGTTCCGGCAGAATTGGGGGTGTCGAGCTCGCCGGTCCAATAGCCCCATTGGAGGAACTGGCACGAACTGCAGAGGCCGCTCGGCAACAGGCTGTTCGCCGGCGCCGTGCCAGAGGTCACCATGGCCAGTCGCGGGTATATTTGCGTGCTGCTCGGCGCATTGGGGTTTGGTAAGGGCAAGGTGGTGCCGTTGACTTGCGACGCTGTGTTGGGGCTCTCGAGAGCGGCGTACCGGGTGTCGTCGACAAAGGTGGCACGGGAGTAAGGCCTGCCGGTAACCGTTCCGAATTGTGCTGTCAGCGTATTGGCGCCAAACGGGTCAGCGCCCATAAACGTTGCGGCGACTTGATTGCTCGTCGCGTTGGTCTGGACCGTGGTCGTGCCAGTTACTGCGTACGCCGAGCCTGGAGATCCTCCAATAACGGGATACATGATCCCACCGAAATAGCCTGTTGTCGTTTGCGTCGTCCTGCTGCCAAAGCCGGCGCTGGTTGTCGGAGTTGCGGGCTGGTTAAAGGCGTATGTGGACGCGGTGCCGCCCAATGGGTTCTGGGATGCCACTTGGTTGGGTACGAAGTTTAAATTGCCGTTGTATTGATTTTGATCCAAGACAAAGCCGCTGATCGGGAGCGAGCCCATTCCAGTTCCGAAAATATTGTTGCCGTTGCCGTCGGGCACAGTTGCGGCACCCGAGCCGATCCGTACCGGCGGTGTTGTTCCATTCGCCGCGAGCGAGCCGCGCACGATGCCGTCGCCCGCTACGGTTCCGGTATCGCTCGAGGTGAAGAAACCACCGGTTTGCACGACAAGAGCTGAGGTCTGGGCCGCTCCTGTTCCATTGATCGCCAGGCTCGCTTGCAGGGTGCGCGTGCCGGTCGCGTTAGGGTTGGTGTTGGGATTGAACGCGCCGAACGGCGACTGTGCCGGCGCCACCACGTAATATGGCGAGATGCTTGGGTTGGGAATATTGCCGCCGGTGCTTTGTGTGATGAACGGTACCGGCGATTGCAGAGCGGCGTCTTGCTGAAGGGTGTAGGTGTAAAGCTGGGGTGTTCCGGGTGCGGTCGTAAGGAAGCCGGCATTCGAGGGCACCGGCTGGCCGCCGAAGATGAAGCCGCGCTCTTGCTGAATAGCCGGACTGGTCGGCGTGAGGTTGGCATAGAAAAAGGTCGAATTCGGGCGACATGTAGCTCGTTCCGGTGAACGGGCCGAATGGGCTCGCCGTGCCGGCGGGACCGAAATTCACAAAGCCCGGGCTGGTAGAGCCCGGCGCGAGAGGGAACTGTATCGAGGCCGGGCCGAGCATCGCTGCGAATACGCCATTGGCTGGCTGGCCCGCCGGGTAGGTCAGCGTGCCGCCGGTATACGCAATCCCGTTGCTGGAACCCTGGTTGATGAACCCCTGCGTAGTCGCAGTGCCGCTGCCCGGCGTGTCCTTGAAGAGGCCGGCATAGCTGATGACGACCGGCGCGGGTGGGGGCGGGGCGGTGGTGGTGGCGTTGGCGGAGTTGGCGAGGTCGTGGTCTTAGCCTGGGCGGCCAATATGGTCCCCGCGACCACCTGGCTTTGAGCCGTCACCTGGAGTTGCGATTGGGCTTGCTGAACCGCGTTCGCCACTCTGGGCGGCTGTTGCGTTTGCACTTGGGTGCCGACCGGAGCCGTACTTGAAACTGCCGCGGCGATGCCGCTGTTCGCGACCGTGGCGTCGGTCGGGATCGTACGGGCGCCGCCGTTTCCGCCGGGCCGGCCGTCGAGCTGCGCGAGCAGCGCCGCAGCCGCGCCCGCCGGGGCTGGTGACGGCGTCGACGGTGCGGCGCCCCGTCCCGCCACCGTGACCTGAAATCCGGGCCGCGTGATCGTTTGCGCGAGACCGTTCAACCCCGTCACGGTCACGCCGACGCCATACCCGAAGATCACCTGCAGCCCGCCGTCCGGGGTCAAATCCACCAGGATCAAGCCGCCGCGGATCCCGATCGTCGCCGAGGGGGTCTGCATCGTGACCGCGTTGTCCTGTTTGCTGAGCTTGCCGCCGACAAAGCGGAACACCCCGCGCGTCAAGCTGGCCGCCAGCTTGCCGGTGCCGGCATTCGGGTCATAGACAAACTCGTCGATGACCATGTCCGAGCGCGGCCCGACGGTCATCGTCGATTGATCGACGAACAGGATTTGTGTTTGCCCGTCCGGCCCGGTGGTGATGCGCTCGTTGAAGACGACCTCTTGTCCGAGCACCAGCCGTCTCGGCGCCGCGCCCGGAGGCATCCCCGTCACGTCAGGGTTGACCGCGCTGTTGACACCGATACGTTGCTGGGCAACCGACGGCGCGCCAAACCCCGTGCCGAACAGCAAGGCGGCCAACATGACAGCGCTAAGTGGATGGCGTGCGGCGGAGGTCATTCAAGCTCTCCTCAAAACCGGATCTGCGGCCCGATCAAAATCGAGGTGTTGTTGTAAGAATAGAGCGGCAGGTTTGACGAGACGATATCGCGCTCCAGCAGCGCCACGATAGCGATCGTGGGCGTAACCGGCCAAGTTTGAGTCACGCCAAATCGCCAGCGTTGAGTCAATTGGGTGCTTACCCCGGGTACAATCGGATTTCCGCTGGTATTGCAGCACGGGTCGGGGGCCGCGTAATAGCTCCAGGCACGGCCGAGAAACGGCGTGGTTTCCCATTGATCGGCGGTGATCCGCGTTGGATCCGGGTAGCGGATTCGGTAGGATCCGGATATCGCGTAAGTCGTGTTCGTATAAAACGCAAGCGCCGTTGACTGATCGAGATAGTCGAACTCTAGGTTCAACAGAGTATTCTCGGTGATCGGTTTAGCCGCCGAAAAGGTGACAAGCTTGTCTGAGCCGGTGAGGCCGGTCGATAGGGGGCGGTCAGGGGCATTGGTATAACCCTTACGTCGAAGTTCGAAAGCCGCCCTCAACGCCAGGTCGTTCCACACGAGTTCCTGATATTCGATCCCGGGCCCCCCGGCGGCAAAGTATTGGTTCCACCCCAGTCCCACTTCGTCGCCGATCAGGTAAGGTTTGAATGACGCCCCCTTGTCACCGATCACCCCGCCATTCGGAAAGTTGAAACGCGGGCCGGCTGTCACCTCCAATAGGCCCAGATCGAGCCGGTTAACCGCTGAATTGAAATAATGGTTCAAGTACCCGACACCGGTGACTTCCAAGGTGTCGCGGTTCTGTGTTTGCATGTCGTAGCTGTAGAGCAGCGAGCCGCTGCCGAAAATGCTGCCGGAAGCTTGTTTGGTGAAGGGAGTGTTGAGGAGCACGGGGAACGGGAAGACCGGCGTGAGGATCTGCGATGAGCCGGCGACATTGGCATCGGTTTGATACTGGCCGCCAAAGAAGACGTATCCGGATAGATGATGACGCGATTGGCTCCTTTCGATATCCGCCAAATACTGCTCGACGCGCGCGCGAACCTCGGGGGGCGGATTCGCCGCGGCCGCCTTGTCGAAATAATCCCGGGCGAGTTCATAGGAACCCATGCGATAATAAAGCGCTCCGAGCTCCAGCTGAACCCGCGGCAAATCGGGGTTGAACAGCAACATCCGTTCGAGCGCCGAAACTGCTGCTTCATAATCCCCCAATCTCGCCGAGACATCGGCATAGGCGAAGGTTACATCGAGATTTGCCGGATCGCGAAACATCTGCTGGAACAGCGTTTCTTTTTGCGCTTCTAGACTGGCCTTGTCCTGGCCCGAAACCTCCTGCGCGGCCGCCCCCGTCAGCGGCGCGAGGAGAAGAGCGAGCGTAAAAAAGCCACAGACTACTCGCCACAATCTTCCGGAAACGAGAGTTCCGCCGGTATTTCGTTTGACAGGGTTCACCGCCTCTCCCCCAATTTGCGGCACCGCACTCGCGGTTTGGTTAATTCGTCGAAAATTTACCTTAGCGCGATTTATTCGTCAAGGTTTTCAACCGTATGATATTCCGGCATCACATTGGCATCGTTTGACCAGCCGCGACTCTTAGATCCGATTCCATGATAAATCTCGTGCGCTGGATCGGATCGAGACGGCCCTGGTTAGCGCTGCGGCGAACGACTTGGCGCGGCGCGATTTATCTGCTGCCGCTCGCGGTCCTGTTTGCGGCGGCCACTGCGCGGGTCGCCGCTCCCGACCTGCTCGACCGGATGTCGCTGATCTGCTTCGACCTCTATCAGCGCGCCGCACCTCGAAAACCCGAACCCGACACGCCGATACGCATTGTCGATATCGACGACGACAGCCTCAAAAAGATCGGCCAATGGCCATGGCCGCGCACGCTCGTTGCACAACTGATCGATAAGCTGCGCGAGGCCGGCGCAGCGATCATTGCTTTCGATATCGACTTCGCGGAGCCCGACCGTACTTCACCCAAATTGCTTCTGCCTTTGATGGCGCACAACGGCGCCGGAGAAAAGGAGGCGGAAAAGCTCCTGGCGGCGCTACCGGATCCCGACCAACGGCTCGCCGAGGCTATGGCCACGGTGCCTACCGTCACGGGGTTCATATTGACCAATCACGGCGAGACCCGTCCGCCTGCCGCGAAGGCCGGCTTTGCTTTCGCCGGCGACGATCCCCTCGGCCACGTCGACAGCTTTCCGGCGGCCGTTACCAATTTGCCGGCATTGGAAGACGCCGGCGCCGGCAATGGCTTCCTCAATCAATATACCGACTGGGATCATGTGGTCCGCCGGGTTCCGCTCATTCTGAAGTTCGGCGACAAGCCGTATCCGTCCCTTGCCGCCGAGGCGCTCCGGCTCGCTTTCGGCGCGCACGGCTATGTCGGTCGCGCCGCCGGTGCAAACGGTGAGAAGAACTTTGGCGAAAAGACCGGGCTGACGGCGATCCGCATCGGCCGGCTGAGTGTACCCACCGATGCCGCCGGGCGGGTATGGTTGCATTACGCGCCGCCACGACGCGACCGGTTCGTCTCGGCAGCCGACGTTCTCGCGGGGAATTTCGATCCTGCGCTCTTTGCCGACCACATCGTGCTGGTCGGGACCTCGGCGGCCGGCGTGATCAACGATCGCCAGGCGACACCGATCGCGCGGGACATCCCGGGAGTGGAGATCCATGCCCAACTGATCGAGCAGATCCTTCAAGGGGCTTTTCTCGTTCGGCCCGATTGGGCGGTCGGCGCCGAGGTACTGTTCACGCTGCTGTGCGGGATCGGTCTGATCTTCGGCGTATCGCGCATCGGGGCATTGCCGAGCGCCCTCCTCGGCGGCGCCGCCATAGCCGCTGACATAGGGGTTTCCTGGTTCGCATTCCGGCGGGCGCAGCTGTTGATCGACCCCGTCTATCCTTGGGCGGTCATCACGCTTGTCTACCTCGTTGCATCGCTGATTGGCTATCTGCGGACAGAAGCGCGGCAGCGCGAGATCCGCAACGCCTTCTCGCGCTATATGTCGCCGCACTACGTTCAAGAGCTCGCCGCCCACCCCGAGAAGCTTGTCCTCGGCGGCGAGGCGCGAACGATGACAATCATGTTCTGCGACATTCGCGGGTTCACCACCCTCGCCGAAGGCATGGACGCCAGAACGTTGACAAGATTCATGAACAGCTTTTTGTCGCCGATGACGGAAATCATCACCGAGCAGAAAGGGACGATCGACAAATACATCGGCGATTGCATCATGGCATTCTGGAACGCCCCGCTCGACGACCCGGAGCACTCCCAAAACGCGGTTCGGGCGGCTCAGGCGATGCGCCGCGAGCTGGTCGAGCTGAACCGCGGCTGGGAAAGCGAAGCGCTGGCGGCCGGCAAATCGTTCAAACCGGTCAGGATAGGCATCGGGATCAACACGGGTGAATGTGTCGTCGGTAATTTCGGCTCACGGGAACATTTCGATTATTCGCTGCTCGGAGACCCCGTGAACCTTGCATCGCGACTGGAAGGCCTGGGCAAGGTCTACGGCATAGACCTGGTCATCGGTGAGGAGACGGCCGCACGGCTCGGCTATCCGGAATTGATCGAGATTGATCTCGTCGCGGTCAAAGGCAAAACCCGGGCCGGCCGCGTTTATACGCTGCCCCCGGAAGAGATCGAGGAGGTGCAATTCATCGACCGGCATTCGGCGCTGCTGAAGGCTTACCGGCGACAAGACTGGGCGGCGGCGCTGCGCCTCCTCGATGACGGCCTGCTCGCCGCGGCGCGCCATCTCGCGCCCGTCTACGACCTCTACCGGCGGCGGATCGCGCAGTTCCAGATCGAGGCTCCGCCGCAGAACTGGGATGGTGTCTTTACGGCTGAGGAGAAGTGATGCCGGCCGCAGGTGCGCGAGCGGAGGTTGTCAGCAGAGACGATGCAGACGGGATATAGGCGCGGCTCAAACGCCCCGACGCGGGCTTATCGGGCTGAGCCTTGCCGGCAGGGCCAAGGCCAAAATCAGGCTGATGATCGCGATGAGCGCGGCGATGACGTAGACGCTGTGCAATGAGGCGGCCGACCGCCTCGACCAGGCGAGCGATCTCGCCGGCCCCGAGGCTCTGGCGGGCCGCTGGCGACATCAAGCGGTTGACCGCGTCGCCGGCATCGGGCACCCGCGAGTAGACGCCGAAATTGAGGATCGCGCCAAAGATCGCGGCGCCGAGCGAATTGCCGACGATGCGCATGAACATCGTCGAGGAGGTCGCCATGCCGCGCTCGCTCCAGCCGACACTGGCCTGGATCGAAACGATAAAGGCGGTGTTGCAAAAACCCATCCCGACGCCAAGCAAAAACGAGCCGATTCCGGCGCGAAGCAATCCGCTCGTGGGCTCGAGCGTAATCAGCACAAAGCTGCCGATCACCAGAAAAACGCCGCCGATGGCTGCCGCCAAGCGGTACGAGGTGCGGATCATCAGGCGGCCCGCGGCCATGCTGGCAAAGGCCCAACTGACCGAGGAGGCGGCCAGCACCACGCCCGATGCGGTGGCGTCGCGGCCCATCGCGCCTTGCACAAAAGTCGGCAGAAATCCTGAAATCGCCATCATCAGCGCGCCGTTGAACAATCCGGCGAGACAACCGACCGCGACCACCCGGTTGCGCCAGAGATGCAACGACAGCATCGGCTCGACCGCTCGTCTCTCATGCCCGGCGAGCGCCGCCAGCGCGACCGCCCCGCCCAGCATCAACGCCGCCACGGTCACTCTGCCGGCATTGCCGATCTGCACGATCGCCAGCATCGGCGCGCCGACGCCCGCCATCAGCAGCGCCGAGCCGAGATAGTCGACGCGATGCCGGCGCGGCTCGCGCCGCTCGTGCAGGAAGAGGCCGAACATCATGCAGGTCGCGATTCCGACCGGGATGTTCACCCAGAAAACGAGCGACCAGCTGATGTGCTCGACGACAAAGGCGCCGAGGGTCGGGCCGATGATCGCGGCAACCCCGAACATGCCGGAGACGTAGCCCTGCATTCGCGCGCGTTCGACCGGGGTGTAGATGTCGCCGACAATCGTCGTCGCGATCGGCTGAACGGCGCCGGCGCCGATGCCCTCGATCGCACGGAACAGCACCAGCGGCACCATGCCCCAGGCGAACCCGCACAACAGCGAGCCGAGCAGAAAAATACTCGTGCCGGCAAAGAAAACGCGCTTGCGGCCGTAGAGGTCGGCCAGGCGCCCGTAGATCGGAATCGTCACCGCCTGAGCCAGCAGATAGGCGGCGAACACCCAGCTGAACATGCGAAAGCCGCCGAGATCGGCGACGATCGTCGGCATCGCGGTGGCAACGATATAGCTGTCCGTCGCGACCATGAAGATCGCCAACAGGACCGCGGCCATAACGAGCCGCCGGTTGGCGCGGGCTGCCGCGCTTTGGCCCGTCAAGAGTTCACCGGTCGTGGGTTGCCGGGTGGTGGGTTGATCGAGCAAAACGCCCCCGATTGCGCAAGGCCGAGCCGGCCGGCGCTATCTACCGGCAACTCGGCCTGCTCAACAAGGCGGCATCAAGCGGGTCAGGGATGCATCGCATTTAGGCATCGGTCCCTTTGCGCCTCCTGGCACAGAAATCTTGAATGCGCTAAAATTGAGCATCTTGCGATGGGTGTGAACGACTTCGAAACCTGCCCGGGTTGCGGAGGTACCGGAGTAGATCCGGATCCCAATCAAGTGGCCCAGGGATGTCGAGACGGTGGTCCGGCAGAAGCATTGCTCCCACCTTCGATTGGATCGTGAGCAGAACCGTTGCGCTCTGATTTCCGAGGGCTAAACGCTCGCTGTCGCTACTGCAGGGGCACGGTTAAAATTCTCCAACCGTTAGGAACGTCTGCGGACGGCGG
>CAVOHI010000036.1:0-64430 GCA_963695605.1 uncultured Alphaproteobacteria bacterium
CGCCCACCGGGGGGCCCGGCTGCCAGCAATGGCGGTAGCCGGCAGCTGCCGGCAATATACGAGCAAACGATGATTGACCTCAACTCGCTGGCGATATTTGCCAAAGTTGTCGAGACGAGGAGCTTCTCGGAAGCCGCAAAGCGCCTCAAAATGCCGATCTCTACCGTCAGCCGGCGCGTGGCGGAGTTGGAGGATCAACTTGGCGTCGGGCTGCTCGAGCGGTCGACGCGGAATTTGCGGCTTATCGATATCGGTGCGGAAGTTTTCGAGCACGCGCAACGCAGCGCCGAGATCAGCGAGGCCGTCGCCAGCATTGTCTCCAATCAATCATCTACGGTCTCGGGCGTATTGCGGCTGTCAGCGCCACCCAGCATTTCCGATACGCTGCTGGTACCGCTGGTCACCGCCTTTCAGGCCTCCTATTCCGATGTGCGTGTGCAGATCCTCGTAACGGACCGCTTCGTCGACCACATCGCTGACGGGGTGGATTTGGTCTTCCGTCTGGGGCCGCTCAAGGATTCGTCGCTGGTTGCCCGGAAGCTGTTGACATATCGTCACCAATTGGTCGCCAGCCCCGCCTATATCGACTGCGTCAAATCTCCCGAGAAGCCGCAGGATCTCCTTCAGCACCGGCTGCTGGGTTTCTCGTTCTGGAGACCGGAAAACAGCTGGACCTTCGTCGACAATAACGGTGTTACCGAAAGGGTCTCGTTTCTGCCGTTTCTGTCGATGAATGACTACGCCGGTCTCGCTACCGCTCTACTCGCGGGCGTGGGCATCGGCGACCTGCCGCCAGTGGTGCAGCCGGATCTAGCAGCAACAAGGGGACATCGCCCGCGCGGATGCCGAGCGGCGAGAAGCGGCACGGCGAGAAGCGGCCCGAGGTCACGCTGCACGCCAAGCTGCCGAGCGGCAAGCCAAAGAAAGGCAAACTCAGACACCACCGCCCGCAGTAACGGTCATCGTATCACCACCAGCGGCGGTCCCGGCAGCCGCGGCGCCATCAGTGCCCCGCAAAATTACCAGAGAAGACTAGGACATTTGGACATGACTCGGTTGTTAATCGTTAAGCGGCAATCGCCGCACTCGTCTTTTCGACCCTTGCGGCGATGGCGGCGGAAGGCAAGCCCAAAACAGTTGAGGAATTAAGCGTGGAAATGAAGCAGCACGGTTGCAGACACCAGTTTTTTCACGAGGAAGATCAAGATCAATGGACCCTACTGATTACTTGCGCGCTAGTGCACTGAATTAGACGGTTGGTACAGGGCAGCGTTCGAGTTTGGCCATGATGGTCTCGGCGGATTGGGTCCAGACAAAGGGTTTGGGGCTGGCATTGTGCTCGGCGAGATAAGCGTTGATGGCGGTCTGCAGGTCGGCGATCGAGCGAAAGACGCCGCGGCGGATGCGCTGACGCGTCATCTTGGAAAAGAAGTTCTCGACCGCGTTGAGCCAGGAGGCCGAGGTGGGGGTGAAATGGAAGGTCCAGCGCGGATGGCGCGCCAGCCAGGCCAAGACTTTGGGGTGTTTGTGGGTGGCGTAGTTGTCAAGCACGGTGTGGATCACCTTGCCGGCCGGGACCTGGCGCTCGACGGCATTGAGAAAGCGGATGAATTCGCGGTGGCGGTGGCGCTGCATGCAGCGGCCGATGACCGTCCCGTCGAGCACGCTGAGGGCGGCGAACAGGGTGGTCGTGCCGTGGCGCTTGTAATCATGGGTCATGGTCCGGCAGCGCCCGGGCTTGATCGGCAATCCGGGCTGGGTGCGGTCGAGGGCTTGGATCTGGCTCTTCTCGTCGATCGACAACACCACGGCGTGCGCCGGCGGATCGACATGGAGCCCGACGATGTCGGTGAGCTTGGCGGCAAAGCTGGGATCGCGCGAGCGCTTGAAGGTGCGAAGCCGGTGCGGCTGAAGTTTGTGCGCCCGCCAGATGCGCTGCACCGAACCCACCGAGATGCCGGTGGCTTTGGCCATTGCCCGGCCGGTCCAATGCGTGGTCTGGTGCGGCGGGTCGGTGCCGGTCAGCGCCACCACCCGCGCCGTGGTTTGCGCCGCGATCGGCGCCTTGCCAGGCTTGCGGGTCTTGTCGCGCAGCAGACCTTCAACCCCCACTTCGGCAAAGCGCTGTTGCCAGCGCCACACCGTCGGCCGACTGACGCCGATGCGTTGCGCCACGTGCTGCGTCGACGTCCGATCCGCCGAGGCGAGCACGATGCGCGCTCGCTCGATGTGCTTGCGCGGCCGGTTACGGTCGGCTGCGATCGCCGCCAACAGCTCGCGTTCCGCAGCGCTCAAAATCACGCATACCTGTTGTGCCATGGCTCCATCCCCAACCATGGCTCAATATCGCACATCCTGACGATGCTGTGAATCCTCTGAATGACTCAAAAGCACTAGAAGTTGTGTCGCGTGATAAGGATTTACGCAAATGGTTTTTTTGTGGTGGACCTCCGAGATTCCGAAGTTAGCAACCACAGGAATGAGTTGACTGCATAGTTTGTTAATTATTTAGCAGCAATATCTTTAATATTTTATTATAAAACAACAAAAGTTGACCAACTCGCAGTCGTTGGGCGAGTTATGGGACGTTATTATTTCGGTAATCCTGCCGATTATATCGCGTTTACATATAGTTTTGATCGCTTAACATATCCGAAAATTGACCCCGATCATATATAATTACCAAACATCTTCAGAAAAGCCGCGAAAGAGCCGGTGATTGCTGAGTGGGCACGCTCTATACTATTCGACGATATGCTACAGCAGTAATCGAAGCGGGTTGCAGCGATAGGATCGTCGAGCAGTTGACGATTCCCTGTTAAAGATTCCTAAAGCGTCTTCGCCGCTTTCGTCGATTCCTGGGAAAACACGGAGACTGATCGGCGTGACACCAAAGAAGTCTGGTCGTGCCCTGGCTGCGTCAATCTGCTCGCGAAAGGCAATCTCCGTGTTAGCTGTCTCCCGCGTTTCGACGCATCCAACGGCAAAAAAAGGAACCCAAGGCGTTGCGGCAATCCGAAGGGTTCTCGCGGATTTTGATAAGGCAGCACAAAGCGGCTTTTAGACCGGAATGGACACTTATCCGCCTTCTTGGGAGTCCAAAAGTGATCCATTATTGAGTCCACTTTGATGCTCCCGAGGGTCACGAAAGCCGCAGGAACGCTAGGGTCGGGTTTTCTTCTCGAGGGCCTTCAGTCCACTCGCAACTGCTTGCGAATACGCCATTGTGAAGGCCGCTACTCGGCAGCCTCCCGAACTTCGACCCCGTAATCATTGATCGAGACCCTCCAATGGATGCGGTCCTCCTCGGGTGGGTAGTCGCCGGCAGCCTTGTGATATGAGCAGCGGTTGTCCCAGATCACGATGTCGCCCTTGCGCCATTTGTGGCGGTATTCGGCATCGGGCTGAATCATGCAGCCTTTGAGCTCCGCGATCAGAGCATCGCTCTCCGCTCGCTCGCAGCCGACAATGTCGACGATCTTTCCCGGGTCGAAATAGAGCGACTTGCGGCCGGTTTCGGGATGCGAGCGAATAATCGGATGAAAAACCGGCTGCCAATCCTGATCGTCTTTCTCAAGAAGCGGCGACCCGCCGCGCCGGCCGCCATAGGAGAAGGCGCCCGTCACTCGATCCAGCCGCCGCTTCAGCCGCTCCGGCAGCGCGTCGTAGGCCGCATAGCCATTGGCGAACAAAGTGTCGCCGCCCCGGCTTGGGACAGCGAGGGCATAGAGCTGGGTCGCCTTGAACGGCTGCTGATTATAGGCGCCGTCGGTATGCCAGCCCTCGGCGCCACGACGATAGATCGCTTGGTTGAGCTTACCGTCCGCATCGAATTTGTTGATTCCGAGCATCGTGATCTCGGGGAATTCGGGGTGGCGCGTCGATTTCGAGGGGTGCGGAACAACCGGCCCGAAGCGGCGGCTGTACCGAAGAAAATCCGGGATCTCGAGCTCCTGGTCACGCACCACGAGCACGTTGTGGTCGAGCCACGCTTGGTAGATCGGGGCGAAGCTTTTGTCGTCGAGCCTCTTCACGTCGATGCCGGTGACCTCGATCCCGATCTGCGGACCCATGCGGCGTATCTCCACCATCATTCGCCCTCCCGTCGGCAGCAGGGCAATGGTCGGCCCTGGGTCTGGAGCGTGTCAAACCGAGAATCGCGATAGTTGCCATGCATCAAACCCGCTAATCTCGCAGCGGGCTTTGACGGAATTATGGGGGAGGGAATCATGAAGCTGGTGCTTTTTCAGACTTCCGGTCAGGACGAGCCGGTACCCGGGTTGCTGACCGATCGCGGCGTCGTCGATGTTGCCGGCATCGGCGAGAAGGGCCACACCCCGCAAGTGACGATGCAAGCGCTGATCGATGGATTCGACAGACTACGGCCGTCCCTTGAGCGCCGGGCGGCTGACGGCGAGGCGTTGCCATTGAGTTCGGTTCGCCTGCGGGCGCCATTGCCGCGGCCCGGCAAAATACTCTGCTGCATCGCCAATTACTGGGAGCATGCGCAGCGCGAGGCGCGCCCGCTCAACATGTTTTTGAAGAACCCGGAAGCCGTGGTCGGGCCGGGTGACACGATCATGCTGCCGGAATTCACCGAGCCGTGGATCTTCATGCACGAGGCCGAGCTGGCGCTCGTCATCAAAGGCACGGCCAAGAAGGTCAGTCAGGCGAATTGGCGCAGCGCGGTGTTCGGCTATACCTGCCTCATAGATGTATCGGCGCGCGGCGAGGGCAGGCGAACCTGGAAGGCCGGCAGCTGGCTCGGCAAGTCGTTCGACACCTTCGCACCGATCGGCCCCTGCATAGCAACCGCCGACGAGATCCCCGAACCCAATAATCTGGTCGTGCGCTTCTGGAACGATGGCCAGCTGCGCCACAACTACAACACCGACGACATGGAGCACCGAGTGCCGGAGCTCGTCGAGTTTGCCTCGACGATCATGACACTGAACACCGGCGATTTGATCGCCTGCGGCACCAATCACGAGGGGCTCGGCGCATTGCAGGATCGCGAGACGGTGGAAATCGAGATCGAGCGCATCGGGCGTATGTCGCTCAATGTCGTCGACCCGCTAAAGCGCAGCTGGGAGCGCGGCATCTATATGGGCGCCGACTCGACCAATCCAGAGGCCGTCAAACGGCACCGCCCGCAAAACTCAGGCTGAACCCGCTCAAATTCGGAACCCACGTTTGAAGCCTCTTGTTTGCCCTTTACCTACGGCTCACAGGAGATGACGTAATGGACGACGTTAGAACTGCTACTGCGGCCCATCTGGAAGCCGACGAGACGCACCGGCTCATTTCCTCCGAAAAAGTCGACGGCACCGCCGTCTACGATCGCAGAGGCGAACGTCTGGGCTCGGTGCATCACCTGATGATCGACAAATATACCGGCCAAGTCTCCTATGCGGTGATGTCCTTTGGCGGGTTTCTCGGGATTGGCGAGAGCTATCATCCGCTGCCCTGGAAAGTGCTGAACTACGACATTCGCTTGGGCGGTTACGTCGTCGATCTCGACCGCAACCGGCTCCAGGGTGCCCCGAGCTACACGTCGCGCGACATCCCCAACTGGGACGACCGTTCGTACACCGGACGTATCGACCGATATTGGATGCCGCCAGTCTAAAAAAACCGGCGAGCGGCGCCCAATTGGGCGCCGCTTTCTATTGCTGCGCGAAAATAACTCCTCTACCTCGCCGGTGGATACCAGCGCCGGTGCCGGCGTCACTTCGCTGTGGCCAGCGCAGCAACGGTAGTGCGCATCCTGGTGCCGGGTGAGGGATTCGAACCCCCGACCTTCGGTTTACAAAACCGCTGCACTGCCACTGTGCTAACCCGGCCTGCTCATTGAATTACAATGGCTATCTTAACGCCAGATCAAGCGCAACGGCTGTTGCGAGCGAAATTGCAACCCAACGCCTGATTTCCGCTCGGCACACGCCAACATAGCATCGCGAAAGCTCGTGTCGAGCCGGCCGGCAGACCACTCGCCGTGCCGCTGACTTGGTCCGAGCAGCCTCCATGCAGCTCACGGTTGTCCAGCTGCGTTCAAACCCAACCCTTAGCCCCCCGTGAGAGACGCGGCATGGGCCCAGTCATTCGCGCCCTCGCGGCGAAATGTGGTGACGTCCTTTACCAATTTCGGGTACTCTCCTCGTTGCGCTCCAACGGCCAAAGTAGGCGCTCCCGATGGCGGTGTTTACACTCGATAAAGAGCATCCGCTGGCCAAGGCCGGTCTGCGTTTCGTGCACGTCGTGGAAGAGGTCGAATTAGGCCTCAAGCCCGGCGATGTCGTGTTCGAGTTTCCCTACGGGCGGATCGTCGATACCGGTATGGCGTGTAGACGAGACCGAATAATACCGCCCGGCGTGGAGATCATGACCGTTCACAAAGAAGCGATCGCCGCCCGAGCATCCTGCGATAAGCAAGGGCAAGAAGGGAAACACATTAACATGTTGCCGTTCAGGCGGGCGGGTTAGACCAAATCGCGGTTGGGCACGGAGTGGGTGGCCGCTCCTCCATCGGCCCACATAATCTTGATCCCGGCAATCGGCTTTATTCCGGGTTTCAGCTTTACATCGGGTGGAACGAGGGTGGTGCGGCTGCTTCCGCCAACAGTCGCTGTCCTGCGGCGTCAACACGCCCCGGGCCCGGCGTTGCACGATGGGCTTGACCGAAACCGGCGCCGCGCTGGCGGGTTGTGTGCTCGTCCTCGTCGTCGCGATTGCCCTCGACCGCCGCCCCTACCGCCCGGGGAAACTCAACTACATCCCACTGATGATTATCGCCCTGGCGGCTATCCTGGTGCTCGGTCGACACCTGCTGGCGTTTTTCTTGTGAGGGCATTCGAACTCTCGGTCTCTCTCGGAGGTGCGACCGCGTCGACGAAGGCTCGCCCGCGGGCATGGCCGGGCTGTGCGATTTCCGCTGGACGAAACCGTCCGCGCCGGTGACAGTCGGCGCCGGCATCTGCGAGGGCACACGATGATCACGAAATTCGACAGCTCCTATTACGGCACCGCCGACATGGAGAACCTCGGCTACGCCGGCACGCCGATCAACGACCGCTGCTACTCGAAAGAGGAGCTGGCGAAGGCGATGCACAAGGTCGTGGCCTACGCCAAATGCATGGACGAGCGCGGCTACGACACCTTCTGGATGGCCGAGCATCATTTCCAGCCCGAAGGCACGGAATTGATCCCGAACCTCTTGATGATGGCGATGCATCTGTGCGGCGTCACCAAGAACCTCAAGATCGGCTGCGGCTTCAACATCGTGCCGATGTGGCATCCGCTGCGGCTCGCCGAGGATTACGCGATGGCCGACATCCTGACCGGCGGGCGGGTCATCTTCGGCGTCGGGCGCGGCTACCACACCCGCGAGGTCGAGACCTTCGGCTCGCCGCTGCTCGACCAGAACGCCAACCGCGAGATGTTCGAGGAGGGTGTCGAGGTCCTGTTCAAGGCGTTCGAGGGCAAGCCGTTCTCGCACCAGGGCAAGTACTACACGATCCCGCCCGAGGTGCCGTATCGCGGCTACACCTTGAAGGAGATCACCTTGGTGCCGGCGCCGGAGCGGCTGCCGGTCGAATGCTGGCAGCCGATCCAGAGCGGCTCCGAGCGCGCCTTCGACTTCATGGCGAAATACGGCATCAGCGGCGTGATCGGCGGCGGCTCGGCCGAAGGCGGCGCGGTCGAGCGGCACATGATCGGCTTCCAGGCGGCCTATGCGCGGCGCGGCGTCAAGCTCGAACTGGGCGAGCGGCTGGCGCTCGGCTACCAGTTCCACATCGCGTCCTCCCGCGAGCAGGCGATCCGCGAGGCCGCACCGCATTACGAAGAGAACATGAAGATGTTCGGCGAATTGCGCCTGGTGCGGGCATTGACCGACGAGCAGATCGCGGCGATGCGCGACCCGCGGCTGGCCGGCACCGTGAAATTGCCGACGATCGAGGATGCGGTGAAGGCCGGCGGCTTCCTCGCCGGCCGGCCGGAGGACATCATCGAGCACCTGAAGGCGGTCGAGAAGCGCTATCCCGGCCTCGACCGCGTCATTTGCGCGACCCCGCTCGGCACCCCGCTCGACGTCCAGCTCGCAGACCTCGACCGCTTCGCGAAAGAGGTGATCCCCGCCTTCCGCGACACCCGGACCGCCGCCGCGGCGCAGTAGAGTCCGGGATCAGCCGCGGGGCACCCGCTTGGCGGCGCGTCAGCGCCGCCGGTGGGCCGTGGCCCATCGAACACCCTCCACTCGGCGGAATAATGGCTTCGCGCGGAGAGCAGAGATCGATCGAAGGGCGGATGTACTTGGCGTTCTGCGATTTTGTAGCCTGCTCTGATAGGATCGAGTGACAAGAGTTTTACATTTGTCCTACCAATCAATAGGCAGGAACCATTTCTTCAGCGCTTGGCTTGTGCTTTGGGAGGCAGCAGATCAGACGACATCCTGGACAGCTCCTTTCACCAACGCTATTACATTCCGAAATCCCAGATCCAACGTCCTTAGTGTCTGAATCTTAATCGCGTAAGTTGTATTGTACTCACGATGATTGTGCACGGTTCAAGCTAATCTCCTTACGAGCAACTGCACTGAGGCGATGTAAACCCACGCTTTGGCGCTGGCGATCGTCGCCTCGAAATCCTTTGCCAGGCGGCGATTTCGATTGAGCCAAGCCAGGGTTCGTTCGACGACCCAGCGTCGCGGCAGCAGCTGAAAGCCGGCAGCATCAGCGGCGCGCTTGACGATCTCGATGGTCCACTTGCCGAATTGGGCGAGTGCCTCTCGCAGGTTGGGGCCGTTGTAGACACTGTCGGCGAAAAGATGGCGTAGCCAGGGAAACAACTGGTGGATGGCCTCAATAACCAGCACGGCACCATCGCGATCTTGGACATCGGCGGGGTGCACCTCGGCGCCGACTAACAGACCGCCGGTATCGGTCACAATGTGGCGCTTGCGGCCTTTGACCTTCTTGGCCGCATCGTACCCTCGCGGCCCACCGCTCTCGGTCGTCTTGACCGATTGACTGTCGATGACCCCGGCCGACGGGCTCGGTTCACGGCCCGCGGCTTCGCGTGCTTCCAGCAGCAACGCAAAATTGATCTTCTCAAACAAGCCGTCGTCTCGCCAATCGTAGAAATAACCTTGCACGGTGGTAAACGGAGGAAAGTCCTTGGGCAGCATGCGCCACTGACAGCCGGTTCGCGCGATATACAAGATCGCATCCAACACGGCCCGTAGCTCGGTCTCGCGCGGCCGACCCAAACGCTTTACTGCCGGCATGTGGGGCTCAATCAGCGCCCATTCCGCATCCGTGACATCGCTTGCGTAGCGCTGTCCCTCTCGCTCATACTTGCGCCGAGTGATTTCGGTCCACATCTTGTGCCTCGATGATTGCCTTGACACAACCATCATGCCACAACCGACTGAAATCACTCAATTCATTTTCGGTCAGCCTCTTAGCAGCGCGAGTTGAGCCGTCCTCCATTCGTCAGGCCTCCTTGGTTCTTCCCCCATTCCCCCGAGCGCTCGTTTACATCCTTGCGTCCAGGCCTGCTCTGCCGCTCCAGTTGGCGGGGGAATGGTGAAAAAAATGCGCACCAATCGGGTGCGGTGATATGCCAAGAACAACCACAGGTATCTAATCATAGCGGGGCCGTTTCCCCTTTCTACGAAGCAATCGCAAGCGGCCTGCACAAACGAACGGAACGCCTCTCGGCTCCGTACCTCGGCAACAAGTATATCCCAGGACCCGGTATATTTCTTCAGCATTAGTGGCGCATCTACTTTTGCTCTATCGCAGGCCTCCGCTAGATCGCCATCAAGCTGAAGCCATAAGTCCTTGGTCATCGAGGCGACATTTTCGTCCACCGTTAGTCGCCATGGCGCCGCCATCCCACCCTCATATAATGGAAATTGCATATCCCGTTTGCGTCGAAGCCATCGCTCTAGAAGCGGAGAAAAAATGCGGTATTCTCGGTTATCGACATCACGCCTCATCAGCCCAATGGCTTCTAGTCTCCCCGGTAATTTCTCGGGATTCCCGAACGTCATCAACAGTTCAGAGAGCCGTGGCGAAAATAGTTCTACAGCCTCCCGCCATTCATCTTCCTTCGATAACTCGGGGAGCATCTCCTTAAAGTCAAGATATTCCAGGTACGTTGCAATCGCGCATTGGACCTCCATATCAATGCGTTCTGGGCGGCACAGACCCTCGCGGAATAATGAATCCTGCTCGATAATCCTTGAAACTACCCGCGGGACATCGTCGGGCAACGCAGTAATTTAAGGCCACGGAAAATTTACCTCGATTATTGCTTGTACCATTCTTTGGACATGAAATGGATAACCGCCGGTCCAGTGATAGATTGCATCGATCGTCTCTGGAAGAAAGTCTGCGTCGCAACTCGCACACGGTACATTAATAGCTGCAGCCGTGCTCTCACGATCAAGTGGGCCTAGTCGCAACTCAGAGAGTTGAAGCCAAATCTCAGAAGGTACTTTCATTTCTGATTCGCGTAGGGTGTAACGATCGGCAAAAAGGACAGCGATCCGGTTGGCCGGCTGATTTAAATCCGCTCGAAATTCGGCCAGCACGCGCCGTGCCTTGTCGGGATCTCTTAACAGCACATGCAGCTCGTCCATAAGAAGAACTATATATTGCTTTCTCGTTTTCTTACAAATCTCTCGAGCCAAGCTTTGCTGGGGCGGCGGCCTCTCCGACCTAATCTCCAGGCTTTCGCGGGTTACTTTGTCGCCAAAGACGCCGCTATGGCATTCAATAAGGCGGGGGGTATGCAGTCTCCTCGAAAATCTTGCTGAATTGTTGTGCAGCATTGATGTATTGGCCACCGTCATATCGCTGAAGCGCCCCCCTAAACCGAACTTTGCACTCTTTTGAGCGCAAACCATTGATATAGTTTGCAGCGATGGTGTCGGTCTGTCTACGCAGTGAGGGTAACGCCGAGCAGATCGAGGGCGCGGTGCTGTGTGGGGGTGGGGGTGGCGAGGATGGCGGTGAGGCGATCGCGCCCGAGGCGGACGACATTGCGGGTGAGCGTGGCGAGATCACCGAGCAGGGTGTGAAAGCTGTGCACCGGGAGCGGTTCGCGATCTGCTGGTTCGGTGCGTTTGCCGGCGGCCTTGCGTTGCGCCGCCGGGGAGGGCTCGGCCTTGGCCACCAGTGAGGTGCGCTGCGCCTCGCGCGCTGCCGGATCCGGCTCGTCGAACAGCATCGGGGCGAGGCGGCGGCGCATGTGCCATTGCAGATAATAGGCCAGCATGCAGAGCAAGACGTGGGCGCGCACCCGCGGCGCGGTCCAATGAAACACCGGACGCAACTCGAGATCGACGGTCTTCAGCGAGCGGAAAGCATGCTCGACGCCACTGAGACTTTTGTAGGCGCGCACTGTCGCGGCGGCGTCGGAGTGTTCGGCCGGCAGGCTGGTGCGGATCACATAGATGCCGTCGAGCGCGGCCTCGGCGGCGACGCTGAGGGGGGTTTGGGCGAAGCTGAACGCATCGTCGGTGATGCTGATCTGGAAATGCTTGGCCATGTGGCGCCGTCCCAGCACCGCGCCGACCGCCTGGCCGATCGCCGCGGCGCCGCGCAGCGGACGGCGCGCCCGCCGCACGCGGGCCGCAATGCGTGCGAGGTCTTTCTCGGCCGCGGCCAACAGTTCCGCACGTTTGCGGGCCCGCTCTTCGGCGAGCAACGGGTTCTTGCAGACCACCAGGCGTTCGCCCGGATAGTCGGGGCTGGTGATCTCGGCCATGTCGCGGTGATCGAACCGCGAGGGCTGCAGCGGCCCGCCTTCGGCGGCGAGCTGTTTGATTGCGGGAGCCCGCAGCGCGGTGATCCAATCCAGACCAGCCGGGCGCAGTGTCTGCTCGATCCGCGTGCTGGTCAGCACGCCGCGCTCGCCCACCATCACCACGCGCTGCAGCTTGAAGCGCTGCCTCAGCTTTTCGATCTGCACTGACAGGGTCACCGGATCCGCGGTGTTGCCTTCAAATACCTCGACCGCGACCGGGCAGCCCCCCGCTTTCGCGAGGGCAGGCTTGGCCGCGCACATCAGGCCGATGACAATCTGCGGCCGGTCGCCACGGTGGTCGCGGCTGTAGCCATGCTGCGCCAGTTCGCAGCAGCGTCCTTCGAGGTAAGTGGAGGTGACGTCGTAGAGCAGCAGCGCGCCATCCTTCAGGTGGCGGCGAGCCAATGTGGCTTCGATCAACAGCTGCTCGCGGCCCAACCAGTCGAGCGTGGCATAGACCTCCTTGGCGGCGACCTTGCCCAGCCCCAGCATCTCGCCCAGCGAATGGCTGGCGGTGGCGGGGTCCAGCATCCGCGCGGTCGCCAGCTTGGCTGCCGGCTCGAGCAGACGCGCGACAATCAGGGCCAGCGCCAGATCGCGGCGGCGTTGCGGCGCGCGGCGCGGCAGCACGGCGTCGAGCGCGATGCGGCGCGCGGTGCCGAGTGCGGCGAGCACGTGGCCGTGCGGCAGTGCGCGGACGACTTCCACCGCCTCGGCGGCGGGCAACAGTTTGTCACCGCGCAGCACCGCGCGGAGTTGCTCGATGCGCTCGGCGGGCCAGCGCGACAGGTTGGCGAGGGTTCGGTTCTTGGTCTTGCCGGCCTCGCGGTAACTCTCGCGCAACAGGATGGCGGGTGGTGAGCCTCGGTTCGGGACGACGGCCACATACATGCGCCGTCATGATCATAGAGCAGCGTGCCTGTCAATCGAAATCGATAGATTACATGACCGCTTATATAACGAATATCAGGTCTTTTCTGCAGCTTCAGTTAGAAAGTGGTTCAAAGTTCGGCTTAGTCAGGCCAAAGAACCGCGGGCCCGACCAATGCGCCCCGGTGATCCGTTCGGCGATCACCGTCAGCGAGCGACAATGCTGGCCCTCATACTCGAACCCGTCCTCGCAAACGAGGACGGTGTGGGCGTGCCCGCGCCACTGACGCACTAATGTCGTGCCGGTCTTCGGGACGATATCGGGATCGAACAAGGCGCTTCTCTTCTCGAATTCTCCGACTAAGGTCTGTAGGCTGCGCCGCAATGCTCGGCTCGCCCCGCCAGCGGCACGCTCTTGCAGCTGATGGACGAGGGCCCGGATCAGCAGATCGCGGCTGAGGCCGGGAGGCGGGCCGGTGCGATGCAATTGGCGCCACACCAGCCACAGTTCTGGTGTCGATCGATCGAGCAGCTCGGCAATTTGATGGTTGGCCTTGGCGAGATCCGTACAGCCCGGTCGGCTGCTCCGGTTGCCGAAGCTACCCGGAACGGGCGACGGCTCGCCAGAGGGCGGGCGAGCCGACGCGTCGTGGCTTGGCGGCGTCATGCGCTCGCCGGCTCGGCGATGCGGTAGACGCGGCCGCGCTCCTCTTTGGCCGAAGCGAGGGTGAGCCCGAGCTTTTTCTTCAGAGTTCCCGAAAAGACGCCGCGCACGGTATGACGCTGCCAGCCGGTCGCGCTCGCCACCTCGTCGACCGTCGCGCCCTCGGGCTGACGCAGCATGGCAATCACCACGTCCTGCTTCGAGGGGCGCTTCGGGTCGGGTCGCGGCTCGGGATCCGGCAGCCTCTCGATCGCCGACCACAGCTGATCGATCAGCGCCTCGCGGTCGCCAACCTTACGCCTCTTATCGACATCGGGCAGCGCGTTCCACAACCAAAAGCTGTTTGCCGCTGAGCGGGGCGGCGTGCAGTTCTTCTTTCGAGGCGACGACAATCTCGCCGTCATTGACAGCCGCCGGTGCCTCGCGGCACAGCGCGATACAATTCCTGACCAAGGCCGAGCCGTGCGACAAGTCTCTGTTTGACCCTAAGCGGCCCTCCACGACGGCTGTGGCAATCCGTCAAGATGGTGGAAAGCTACGGCTGCTTCATATATTGGTTGAACGCCGCGCGAAGAAAATTTGATGTCCTCTGACTTCGACCGCCTTGTCGTCGACGCTGAATTACCATACTTCATCACACACGGGAAAATGCGTACAGACATACGGCATACAGCGCGGCCACGAATACTGCACCACCGAGGTCTACGCGAAGCCGATGCTGTGTCAGTGGATTGAGCCACCAGCTCAGCGCCCGGCTTGCCCAGGGCACCAGCCAGTTGAGTAGCAACACGCTGGCGACATTGCCGAGGAATAGCGCAGCCCAAAACGGCAGCCCGGCCCAACCGATCAGCAACGGCGCCTGCACGTAGAGCCCGAACAGAAACACTACCGGATAGAGCATCAGCAGGACCACCATGTTCTGCTTCCAGGCAGGCGGCGCAATAGCACGATCGTTATTGTCCGCGAACCATTGCTCGAACCCGGTGCGCACAACGCGCGCGTGGAATTCCTCGACAAACGCCTCTGCCTCGCTCAGCAGCACCTGCCGTTCTGGCGAATCTAGCCAGCTCTGCAAGTTGCGCTCACTGTCGAAACGCAGAATCGCGAGCCAATCATCCTGCACTCCCGGCATCGGCGGCTCGAACCGGTAACCTTGAAAACCGGGGGAGCGAGCCTGCGCCTTTGCGATACGCTGCTCCCAGGCTCGGTAAGCCCCCTCCGCTCCGGGCTTCACCCGCGTCGTGATCACGGCAGAAACCGGCGCCGGCACCACTCCTGCCGCAGAGTCGCGCAACAGATGCACGTCATGCGCGCCAACCAGCAGATGCTGGGCCTCGGCCAACAGTTGCTGGCGCAGGTCGGAACGCAGCCAGGCAATGGCCGTGTCCGCAGAGCTGAAGCGCTGTAGAATCACCCAGTCCACCTGTGTCGGCGGGTTGGGCGGCATCACCGACTGCTCGATAAAACCCGGCTGCTTCGCCACGGCGGCACTGATCTGCGTCTGCCAGCGCCCGAACGCGGCGTCCTGTCCCTCCCGCACACGCGTCTGAACGACGACGGTTGCCGTAGCCTCTGTCGCCGGCAATTTCATGCGGCAGTGCCGAGCGCGGCGAAAATCCGGTCAGGGGTCAGCGGCAGATGTGCGAAGCGCACGCCGGTCGCATCGAACAAGGCATTGGCAATCGCCGGCGCCACCGGGTTGATCGCGCATTCTCCCTGAGACTTCGCGCCGAGCGGGCCGATGTGATCATACGTATCGGCGAACATGATTTCGCTCGCCGGTATGTCAGCGAAGGCAGGGATGCGATAATTGCGCAGGCTGGGATTGACCACCTGACCGGCAACATTGTGCACCATGTTCTCGGTCAGTGCCCAGCCGATCCCCATCGCGATCGCTCCGTCGATTTGGCCGCGGCATTGCATCGGGTTGATCAGCCGTCCGATATCGGCGGCATGCACGCTGTGCAGGATGCGAATTTCCGCAGTGATGCGATGCACCGCCAAGCGGACGCCATGTACATTGAAGGCGACGGTACGCGGCGCGAGATAGGCCTTGCGCCTGGCAATGAAGCGATGACCGTCGGCAATCCCGGCGGCAAACAGTTCCGTCAACATGATCCGGTGGTTGCCACACAACACGGCCCCGGGCTCCAGCTCGCACGCCGCGCGCTCAACGCCGCTGTGCCGGCTGGCGTAATCCAGGATGTTGTCACGCAAAGCCGCCGCAGTCAGCGCGACGGCCTGCCCGGCAACCACAGTGCCAGTGCTCGCGAAAGTGCCGGTATCATATGGCGTGCAATCGGTGTCGGCGTTGATGATGGCGATCTGGCGCACCGGGCAACCCAGCACCGCCGCAGCGAGTTGCCGGTGTGACGTGACCGAACCGTTCCCCATTTCCGTGGAGCCGACAGCGAGGTGATAGGTACCGTCGGCGAGCAACCGCATCTCCGCACCGGAGCGGTGTTCGGTCGGTGGACCGCACTCCAGCATGGCCAGCGCGATGCCCTTCCCCTCCAACCAATCGTCACCTTCCGGCTTTGTCTCGCCGCGCCCGCTCGCTAATGCCTCCTGTACGCGGTCCATGCACTGGTCCAGACCATAGCTGCCGAAGTCGACATCGGTTGGATCGGACCATACGGATTCCATCCAATCACCAGGTCGGATCATATTGAGCCGTCTAATCGCAAACGGATCGAGTCCGAGTGCTTTGGCCAGATCGTCCATCGCGCATTCGATTGCAAAGGCCGACTGAGATGAACCGTAGCCGCGAAATCCGCCGCCGGGCACGACGTTGGTGTAGACCGCATAGCCGCTGGCCTGTTTGTTGGCGCAGCGATAGACCATTAACGGACCGGCGAGCGAAGCGGCCAGGGTCTCGCCCGCGTGACCGCCATAAGCGCCGGTGTTGGATACCACCTGGACCTGCATTGCCGTCAGAGTGCCGTCGCGTTTCGCGCCGAGCTTGACGCGCGTCGTCATTTGATGGCGGGTGGTAGCCGCGGTGAATTGCTCTTCGCGGGTATATTCCCATTTCACCGGCCGGCCCGTGGCCAATGCGGCAAGAACACAAAGATCTTCGGTGACCATTTCCTGTTTGCCGCCAAAACCGCCGCCGACGCGTTCAGTGAAGACGTGCATATCACGGCTGGGCAGTCCGAACAGGTGACACAGCTTCTGCTGGACGATGAACGGCGCCTGTGAGCTCGTGCGCACATGGATACGCCCGCTCGCGTCGCGCCAGGCGATCGAGCCGTGTGTTTCCAAATGCACATGTTGTACACGCGGAGTGGAGTAGGTCGCCTCGTGCACGATATCAGCCGCGGCGAAGCCGTCCGCTACGCTGCCGACTTCGCCGTGGATGTCGGCATAGACATTGCCGTTCGTGCCGATCCCCTTGTCGTGGAGCACTGGTGCGTCCGGCTGCATCGCCGCGACGGGATCGAACACCGCCGGCAGCGGCTCATATCGCACGTCGAGCAGCCGGCATGCCGCCGCGGCGATAGCCTCCGTGTCGGCCACAACTGCCGCCACACGCTGGCCGACATGGCGCACCACGTCGTCCAGCATGTAGCTGTCGTCCGGATCGACCAGATGGTCTTCATGGGTCGCGGTGCTGTAGAGCCGCCGCGGAACATCTTCCCAGGTAAATATCGCGACGACACCCGGCAGCGCGGCGGCGCGGCTTCGGTCGATGCCGAGGATGCGCGCATGGGCATGTGGTGAGCGCAGCACCTTGAGGTGCAGCAGCCCGTCCACCAGCGATATCCATCGTATAGCGGGCACGACCGGTCACGATGGCTTCACTGAATGGATTGATCAGGCTGGCCCCGCAGGCGTGTCCCGCCATGTCTTCCTCAGCCGCGCCGATGCCGTGAATTGCATCGGCGATCGCACGATACCCCGTGCAGCGACAGAGATTGCCTTTCAAGGCCTGCCGCAGATCCGCGTGTTGCTCCGCATCGAGCGAAGCCGCCGTCATGATCATGCCGGCCGTGCAGAAGCCGCACTGGAACCCCTGCGCGTCAATAAACGCCTGCTGCATCGGATGCAGTTTGCCCGGATGGCCGAGCCCCTGGATCGTCGTGATGGTCCGGCCCGCCGCGCGAAATGCGGGCAGCAGGCACGAATGCACCGGCTCGCCGTCGAGCCATACGGTACAGGCGCCACAATCGCCCGCGTCGCACCCCTTCTTTACGCCGAATGCGCCCTGCTCGCGCAGAAAGGTTCGCAGGCACTGCCCTGGCGAGGGCGCGGCCCTAATGCGACGACCATCCAGCGTAAAAAAAGCAGCGCGCGAATTGACGTCGTTCATACCGAGCCTCTTTCCGCAAGTTCGGCTCGGATCTGTTCGGAAAAGTAGCGCGTGACATGTCGCTTGTATGCTGCCGAACCGTGCACGTCATCGAACCAGCGTTCGGGCGGGATCTGCGTTTCGATGGCGTCGCCCAGCTCCGTCGCAGACGGGAGGTGCGGGAAACGAAGCTGTACAGGGCGATCGGTGGACGCGGTAATCGTGAGGAGCAGATCCCCGGCAGCGCCGCTCGTGCCGATCAACAGCGCGGCGGAGCGGCCGAGTTTGGTCAGTGAGCAGTGACGGAACGCGCTGCGTCGTGCCAGCGCCGTTGCCGACAGATGAATGCTGCGCAGCAATTCTCCGGGCTGGAGAACATTGCGGTGGTTGCCGGTAACGAAATCCACTACCGGGACTTCGCGCGGTGGCGCGTTGCGCGGCCAGAGGGTGCAGATGCCCTCCAACGCGGCGGTCAGCGAAATCATCGGCCCCGCCGGCAGGGACATGCAGAGATTGCCCCCGACTGTCGCTGCGTTCCAGATCTTGAACGAAGCGAGGAACGAATTGCAGCACTGCCGCAGGAGAGGCAGCGCGGTCCATTGCGACGGTCCCGTGAACCGATAGAGCGCGGAGATCCGGCAGGTGGCGGCTATCGTCAGCCCGTCGGCCGAGGTCTCCAGTGCGGGCCAACCGAATTGTTCCACGTCGATCAGCGTATCGAGTTCCGGCTGCGGTTCCGAGAACAGCCATGTGCCGCCGGCGAGCCAGGCGCTGCCGTTGTGCCACGCCGTGATTTCGTCGGCCGAGGCGGGGCGCTGGACGACGCGGATCGTGTCGAGATTCATGGCGCGGCGGTCACGGCAAATCGGCAAGCGAGGTGGGGCCGGAGCCGGCTGTAATGAGGGTCGGCCATTGATGCGACCCGAACGGAACTGCCGGCGGCAGCACCGGGGTCATGCCGCGCTTCGCGGTTTCGACGATGATGGCGGTGCGCGCGTCGCCGCCCATCAGCTCATAGTCCATCAGCTTATAGTTGCCGAAGAATATCGCGCCGACCGAGCGGTCGGCGACGACCCGGGTCAGCGCTTCCAACATGTCCGCCGGTGTCGTCGTGAACGAGATCGTTTCGATCAGCAGAAGCCGATCGTTTATCGCGTCCGCGCCGAAATACTGCGCCAGCACGCTGAACAGAATGTTATTCTGCCGCGCCACATAGATTGTGTTGCTGGCCGCGTAGGTCTTTTCCCAATCGGCGCCCAGCATCTTCTTCCAATCGCCGATCACGGTCATCCAGTGCGCCACCTGGGTTTGCGCCGCCCAGGCGATCACCTTCTTCAGGCTCGGACCCTGCCGTTTGGCGAAATCCTGAATGTCCGCCATCGTGATCGCGCCTTTTTTGGCGCAGTTGTCCATGAATGCGACATTGTTCTGAAGAATGGTGCGCGGGACAGCGCGCCAGTCTGGCGGCGAGCTCGGCGCGATCCAGCGTATCCAATGCCGATTGCATCTGGCTGCGATAGGCCAGCAGTGATGCAAGCCATGCCTGGTTCGCGGGATTGTCGATATACGGTGCAACCACCTCGCTCACCGCCATCGTGCTGTGGCCGACGGATTTCAACAGCTGATAGACGATCGGGACCGGGGGAGCTTCGAGGGGCGCCATTCCCGGCCGATATAATATGAAGCGGCCGCCAGCGCCCGAGAACAGTCCGAGGATGATCGGGTGCTGAGCAAGGATGTTTCGCTGCAACAGCTTCCCAGTTTCGTCATAGAGCTGGAACATCGACCTGTTGAGCGCGAGGAGGTTGTCGTTCGCCACCTCGGTCGGGCTCACCGTGACGACGCCGGCAATGGGCTGCATGTAGTCGGGAAGGTCAGCAGCGTGTCCGAGGGAACCCAACCCTACCGTCGCCAGCAAAGCTGCGCAGGCGCAGCGCTGGAAATAGGTGACCAAAAGCATGGAATCTCCCTCTCGCGTTATCGGTCGCGGTTACCAAATGGACGGCCGCGGAGCCGAGAGTGACGTGCGGGGCTCTACCAAACTTTGGTTAACGAATTCTCAAGGCTTCTCGCCGGCGGCCGCCAGAACCGCTTCGACATCCGCCACCCAGACACGCTGCTGCTGTTTGAAATTCTCCAGCACACGGCGCAAAGCGGCTGCGCCGACAGGTGTCCCGACCACGAAAGGGTGAATGCCGATGGCAACAACGGTCGCTTCTCGCGCCGGATCCTCCTCAGCCTCCCGCGCCAATTCGGTTACATAATCGACCCACAGCCGCTCGAGATCGCTTGGTTCCTTCGCGCGCGACAAGTACTGCCCCATATCGACCGTCACGGCCGGGTAGGGAATGAGGACCAGCGGTCCCGATTGAGTGAGGAGGCGTGTGAGCACGTCCGAATCCATGCCGTCGAGCGTGTAGCGAATGCCCTCTGCGGTCGTGGCGGTGAATGTCTCGGCATTGGGGAACACACTCGGACTGGACCATCCACGCGGCCGCACGCCTGTATATTTCTGGGTCAGATCGAGTGTCCGGCGGACGTATTCTTCCTGTGCTGCGATGCCACGCCCCAGGGGCAATAGCTCCGTCGAGTTGTTCATGCCATGCGCAATGATGGGAGCGTTCGGCACGAGCGAGTGAAGCTCGTCCCAGATCCCCGGATGTTGCTCGGGGAATTGCGCATTCAGCGCGACGCTCAAAGGCAGTTGCTCCTCTTTGAACAACCTGCCGACCCGAGTAATGCCCCAATCTACCGCGTATTGACGAAATGACTCATCGACAATATCCGGATCGCGGTCGACCATGTCAGAGCGGAAGTTCGGGCCGTGCCCATAACCCCACACCTCGACGTAGAGCACGAAGCAAACCGCGACCTTCTTGGCTTCCGGCCAACTGCCGATGTGAATGGGTTCGCGCGGCAGGGCGGTTATCCAGTCGCTGGTCTTAACGCCGGGGGCCGGCTCGCTTGAAGCGGTGAACCCAACGAGCGCCAGGAGCATGCCAGCGAGCGAGACCAAACGATTGCCCCGGCGGATTGAAATCTCGGCTGCTGCAATCTTGCTCACGATCCCACGCCTCAAATGAACCACCTCGCGTGTCTGATCGGGCGCCCGGTCCGCACAGGATGGTAGCGCTCGGAGCGATCCGTGAGAACTTGGCGCAGATTAGTGACGACTTCGTATACAATAACCCGGCCCATCGTTAGCAGCGCCTCATTCCGTTTCAGCGCGCGCTTTGCGACGACGATTATCCACGACCGACCGTGTTGGGTCGCTCGAGGGGGGTTGAAGGAGGCGCGACGAGACGTCGGCTTGTGGCACCAAGCGTAACTGCCTCGGCACACACGGCAGTTCCGTAGTTGAGGATACACCGGCCGTACCATCAACCTCTTGATGACAGCTGCCCTTGAGGGCGCCGTGCCGCCAAGCCCAAAACGCTAGCGGTCGAATAGAAAGGGGGGCTCCGATGAAGAACCAGGCGAGCGCAGCGAAACAGGCGGTGGTGATTGGCGGATCGCTCGGCGGTCTCTTCGCTGGGCTGCTGTTGCGCTCGATCAGGTGGGATGTCGACATTTACGAGCGCTCGCCGCGCGACCTCGACAGCCGCGGGGGTGGCATCGTGCTGCAGCCCGAGGTGCTGGAGGCGTTCCGCCGAGCCGGCGTGCACTATGACACCTCGATCGGTGTCGAGGCCAAGGAGCGGGTGTTCCTCGACCGCAGCGGTGGCCTCGCGCGGCGCCTTTCGATGCGCCAGATGCTGACCTCCTGGACGTCGCTTTACGGCGCCATGCGGCGGCATTTCCCGGCCGAGCATTACCAAAGCGCGGAGCTCACCGACTTCGAGCAGAGTGCCGAGCGGGTCGAAGCCCGTTTTGCCGATGGCCGCGAGGTGACCGCCGGTCTGCTGGTCGCCGCTGATGGCGGTGGGTCCTTCGTGCGAGGCCGCCTGATGCCGGAGGTACGCGCCGACTATGCGGGCTACGTCGCTTGGCGCGGTCTCGTTGACGAGCCGGAATTGACGGATGAAGCAGCTGCGCTGCTGCGGGACCGCTTCAGCTTCTTCGAATACCCGAACTCGCACATGCTGGCCTATCTTGTGCCCGGCGAGCATGAGGCGACCGAGCCGGGCAAGCGCCGCTACAATTGGGTCTGGTATCGTAACGCGGCGGAGCACCATCTGACGGAGTGGCACTGTCAAGTTGAGGCGCTCTAGTCAAAATATGGGGGGCGCGCGGACTGTCGTCATGCCGCGTTCGTCGCGCTGCGCCATTGCGCCGCCGCTTCTGATCGGAAGATCCGAAGCGTCGACCGGGAGACGAGATGGCGCTGGAGGTTGAAGGTATTGTGGACGGCCGCGTGAACGCTCAGATAGCGTTGCGCCGATGCCGCTGATTTTGAAGCGTTGCATCTTGCGCTCGCGCCGACGCACCACTTGATGCGAATTCTCCGCCCGATTGTTTCTCGCCGGCCCTGCTCATGGTGGCAGGAAAGTCCGAGATGTCGGAAGGCAGCGCCGTAGGAGCGCAACTTGTCGGTCGTCACCCTGGTCGGCGCGAAGCCCTGTTTGCGGAGCAACTGGCGCATCAGCTTGACGGCCGCCGACCGGTCGCGACGACGCTGGACCAAGATCTCGAGGACCTCGCCCTCGTGGTCGACGGCACGCCACGGATACATGTGCTTGCCCGCGATCCGGACGACCATTTCGTCGAGATGCCAGCGATCGCTCGGTCGAGGACGGTCGCGTCGCAGGCCCCGAGCGATCGCCGGTCCGAATTTGAGCACCCAACTGCGGACGCTTTCGTAGGAGAGGTCGAGGCCACGCTCGGCAAGCAGCTCCTCGACATCGCGATAGCTTAGGGTGAAGCGAAGGTATAGCCACACGGCGTGCTGAATGACAACCGGCGGAAAACGATGCCGGCGATAGGAGATCGGAGCCATGCCCGCAGCCTACGCCGGACCCCTCCGATCCAGCAGTCGGTTTTCCTGACAATGCCGTCGGGCCTGGTGATCTCGGCCATGTCGCGATCATCGAACAGCGAGGGCTGCAACCGCCCGCCTTCGGCCGCGAGCGGCTTGATCGCCGGCGCCCGCAATGCGGTGATCCAATCCGGATCAGCCGGGCGCAATGTCTGCTCGATCCGCGCGCTGGTCACGCGGTCGCCCAACATCACCACGCGCTGCAGTTTGATGCGCTGCTTCAGCTTATCGATCTGCGCCGCCAGCGTCACCGGATCGGCGGTGTTGCCTTCGAACACCTCGACCGCGACCGGGCAGCCGTGGCGGCGCACATCAGGCCGATGACAAGCTGCGGCCGGTCGCCACGGTGGTCGCGGCTGTAGCCATGCCGCGCCAGTTCGCAGCAGCGTCCTTCGAGATAGGTCGAGGTGACGTCGTAGAGCAGCAGCGCGCCATTCTTGAGGTGCCGGCGGGCCAGCGTGGCTTCGATGAACGGCTGCTCGCGGCCCAGCCAGTCGAGCGCGGCATAGACCTCCTTGGCGGCGACCTTGCCGAGCCCCAGCATCTCGCCCAGCGAATGGCTGGCGGTGGCGGGATCGAGCATCCGCGCAGTCGCCAGCTTGTGATCTTGGTCTCGTCCATGGCGTTGCTCCCTCCAATATCTGTATGATTTCGTTAACGTTAATCCGCCTCTTCAGTGCCGGGCGGGACTGGCACAGCTTGGTTGAGGGTCTCATCTATAGGTCATGAAACGAGCGGCTCCAGCTTCTTGCGTGGTTGGCGCTCAATGCCGGGAAGCATACCGGCAACCAGCCAACTCGACTGGCTCATCTCGACGACGGCAATGATCGTATTATCTTGGTCCAGGGCGACGAGGGACCTGCTCAAGTCGTTCGGCTGGGGCATCAGGGCACTCCATCAGTTGGCTACAGCGACGATGGTGCCATTTCCTCGCCGCCTGCCCCATACCATCTCTCCGCTGGAGGAAGCGAGATTCGAACCCTCGGTCCCTCTCTGGCTCGGGGCCTTCACGCGGTCGAAAACGTCGATGTCAGGTCCGGTCGGGGTAGGCGGCTTCGAAGAAGGAGAGTTCGAGGGCGACGGCCCGCTGGAAAAAGTCGCGGCACAGATCCTCTTGCGCGGGGCCGATGCGGTCCAACTCCGCGCGCAGGAAATCGACGAAGCCGCGAAACCCCGGATTGTCGTGCAGCGTGATCCACTCGGCGTGCACGAAATTGACCGGCAGCGGCTGCGGCGCGCGGGAGGCCCAGTCGAGATAGAGCCATTCGGCCACGACGAGGACCGAAAGCGCGGCGGCATAGCTGCGCGTTTCTGCGGCCTCGCGCATGATCGCCTTGAAGCCGGCGGTCGGCTGCGTATCGGGATCGGCCGTGCGCCTGTCCTCGGTGACGCCGAGTGCCTCGAACGCGCGGAGAAAAAAGGTGTTCTCCTCGCCCGACACCATGCCGATGAAGCGACCGAACCGAACCCTGGCTTCGAACGTGTCGGCGCTGGCGAGCGTCGCGCCGAGCAGCGTCAAGAAACTATCGAGGAAGCGGTGGTCCTGGATGAGATAGCGCGCCATCACCGCATCGGGCACGGCTCCGGCGAACAGCTCGTTGACGAAGCGATGCCTCACGGCATCCGACCAGGCCGGCTCGCTCGCAGCGCGCAATATCTCGGTGAAGCGTTCAGACATGTTGGTCCCCACCTATTCGGCCCCTTACGGGTTGCTACGCGCCGGCCGTCCCCGCTGGTGACACATCGAAACGGTCAGCGCAGGCTTACGGTACGTAACGGGTGACGCCCTCGACTACGCCCTGCTCGCGGCCGCGCAGCTCGATAACGTTGCGATCAGGGTCGCGCACGAACACCGAAATCTGCCCGCTCTCGCCAAAACTGACTGGTCCCTGGGCGATCGGAATGCCGTTTTCGTTCAGCGCGGCGACGGTTTCCGGGATAGACGCGACGCGCAGCGCGATGTGAGTGTAGCCGGGGTATTTGTCCCGGACGTCCATCAGAATGTTGGTGGCCGGATCGCCGGCATTGGCGTTGAACACGAGATTGAGCTCCACTCCGTGCTCGTTGCGAATGATCGCGACATCGTCGCCCTCGGCGCGGCGCACCACAGCAAACCCAAGCACCCTGTAAAAGGCCAGCGCGCGGTCGAGATTTCGCACTCGAACCCCGATGTGATCGACCCGCTCGATTGCGATGTTTTGGGCCATCGTGACCTCCGTGCCTCGGTGGTTGGTTGGGCGCGGTGCTCGAGTCGCCACGACACCATCGCAGAGCGTGAACAACACGAATCCAATTCCAGCTCAATTGATCAGCATGTCGCCTTGCGCGCCCCAAATATGCCGATGCATCAAGTCGTGGTCTAGGGTCGATCGGGTTTGTATGACGCTGCGCTCGATGGAGCAGTTCGAACCCTCGGTCCCACGTCAGGGCAGCGTAAATTTTTTAATCCGCGTACGGCGGGACCGACAGTTCGAATCTCCTTTCCTCCAGCGAGGAGTCCAGTGCGAACCTGACTTTTGACGCGAACTGGTTTGCCCGTCGACCATGAAGCCAAACTCACGTGCGTTCTGTCCGTGGGGCCCCCATCAGGGCTCCGCTCCGTCAGCAGGTGGGCCAAGCGCTTCCTATCGCGCTTCTCGTCCACGACGATGCCCGGGTAGTGGCCGCAGGCCGTGCATGCGCCGCACGGGACAGGCCCCGCGTCTCCGCGCCCCCAGGAAGTGCCGCGGAGTGCAGTCCACTGAGCGGTTGCCGCGTCCATCGCTCTCGGTCTCCTCCCATCGCAACGCCTGGGCAACCAGGCTGGCGTTGAGCGTGTGGGCGCTTCCTGCTGCCATTGGAGCATTACGTGTTCGGCCCGCTGGATATCCTCAGCAGCTCCGCCGGCTCAACCTCCAGCACCTTAGCGAGCTTGGCGATGATTTCCAGGCCCGGATAGCTCGCGCCCTTTTCAGTAACTTGCACAAGGTAGGAAGATTAACCGCTGCTTCGTGATATGCTTGGGCGATGAGCGGTCTTTTTATTCGCGGGCTGAGGCAGGGTTATCGGCTGACGGTGGAAGATACGCCCGCCGAGACCGACGTCGAGGTGCTGCCGCATGCCTTGGAGGCGTACAACGAAGGCCAATGGCCTCAGCATCCGCCCTGGCGACCGCTCGCCATTTTCGTCCGAGACGAGGCACAGATTGTTGCTGGGCTGGCAGGTGAAACCTATTGCGGGTGGCTGTTCGTAAGATACCTCTGGGTATCCGATACACTGCGCGGTCGAGGCGTCGGGCGCAAGTTGATGGATCGAGCGGAAATCCGCGCCCGCGAGCGTGGCTGTCACTCGGCATGGCTCGACACGTTCAGCTTTCAGGCACGCGGCTTCTATGAAAAGCTGGGCTATGAGGAGTTCGGGCAGCTCGACTACCCGCCCGACCACCACCGGCATTTTATGCAGAAGCGGCTGACCCCGCGGGAATAGTGCCGAACCCCGGCTCGCACGGGACAGATGGAGCGTTAGTAGCGGAAAGGTGCTAAGTTAAGGGAGCTAGCGAAATCATCGGAGGTTACAGATGAAAACAAAGCATCTCTTGGGCGGCGTCGCGGTGATTGCTGCGCTTGCGCTCTCCGCGCCAATCTGGGCGCAACCAGCCAATCCATCGGGCCGGATGCCCGCAGGAGGGAGGGCGACATCGGGCGAACGGATCCCCGCTATCATGCCGGAGACGTCGTCCCCGCCGCCTTCGGCCTCCAACACAACCTCGGCGACGCCACCAAAGCACCATCATGCGCGCGCCAGCGCACACGGCAAGGTGGCGTCTCATCATCCCAGCCGCTTCCCGAAGGTGCAGGGAAATAATTCTGCCAATGCGTTGAACCAAGCGGAGCTTTCCCGTCTTCAGACAGGTAGCTCGATGCCGCCGCCCCCGATGGGCGCGATGCCGCCACCCGCCCCGGTGCCCAGCCCGTCAGGGGGGAACAGCTTGGGACTGCCTGGTCCCAACACGGGTGGGCCGGGACTGACGCCTTATAGCGGCGGTGCCCCGCCACGGTGACCGGGTTGCGAGCTTCGCCGAACGCCTGACCATTGCTGCGAGGAGGGCTGGGAGCCCCCCTTGCGATTGCGGTCTAGATCGGCCGGAATGTGCGTCGTTGGCTGGCCTGGGGGCGCCCCATCCCGCGCCTGGGCCGGTCCAATCCGAGCCGGTTGTCGCGGCTACCCTGGGGTCGTTGCCGCCGATGCAGCTCTGACCGGGTCCCGGCTGAAATCTGACCCGGCATCCGGGGCTCAACGGCAGCTCGGTTCGCGGCGGGTATGCCCTCCGGGTCTCATGCGGTGCGGACGTACCTCGGCCATCCCAGCCCAGCATGCGGTTCAGAAGGTCGACAGCTATTGCCACCTCGGTCGCTTGCGTTTCGTCGGTTTGCGAGCGCAGCGCAAGGAATGATGGTGTGTTCGGTGAGGCGGCGGCCGGCAGCGATGGCGGCGCGGCCAGCGCGGGTGAGATAGTAGCGATAGGTGCCGAGGACGCGTTTGATGACGCCGAGATGGCGCAGACGGGCGAGTTGTCGGGATAGGGTGGCGGGAGAGGATTGGCAGAGGAGGGGCAGCAGGTCGGCGCGGCGGAGACCAGCGATATTGAAGCCGGGTCGCTGGAGGGCGGCGAGCAGGGTCTGTTCGGCGCGGCTGAAAAAATTGAGGCCTTTGAGGATTCGGCCTTTGAGTGGACGGGGTTGGGTGAGACGGTCGAGCGCCCGAATGCCAGCCGAGAAGTCGTCCAGACTGGAGAGGTATTCGAGGTAGCGGCGATTGCAGCTCAACAAGATCTCACGCAAGTCCTTGAGGCTGTAGATGGTCTTTTCTGACGGGGGCCAGGGCGCGAGTTGTCGGGCCTTGGCGATGTTCCACCTTGCGGTAGTGCTTGAAAGCGGAGACGTCGTTGGTGGTGGTCTCGATACGCAGGACGAGGTCGAATTTGTCGTAGATCTTGATCGAGGACTTACTGAAACGATGCTTGACGCAGGTGCCCTCGATCCGCGTCGTGAATTGGCTGCCGATCTCTTGGGCGAGTTGAGCCGTGATCTTGTGGCCGAGGAAGGTGGCGACGTGTTCGGCTTTGACGGTCAGGATGGCTTGCCGGGAAAGCTGTTCATAGAGGGGTTTGAGGATGGCTGGCGTGCGGAACACCAGATCAGTGGCGTATTCGACCTGCATGAAACTCCAGTGGTAGGACGGGGCGAAGACGTCGAGCACCGGACAGCACTGCTGGGCATAGTGATCGAGGATGCGATGCAGGTGGTCGGGCGAGAGGGTGTCGGCGAGGGCCTGCGCGCGCTCCCAGTCGTCGATGCGCAGAAAGGCATTGTCGGCAAGGGTGAAGCCGACGCCGGCGGCGGTGAGTTGGCGGGCCAGCCAGCTATGCCCATTGCAATAGAACTGCAGACGGAACGGGCACCAGGTCGGCACGCGCAGATAGATCAGGCCCAGCTCGGCGTCGATGAAGTGAGAAGTAGTAATGCAGGCATTTGCCAGTATCCGGCCGCAGGAAGGTGCGATGCGTCTGCTTGTCATGCCAGGGCTTGTAGGTGTCGCAGGCTTCCATCGCCGAGATGATATGCACCAGGCCGGGACGGCCGCCACGGACGACAAGCACCCTGGCGACGACGTCCTCCTTGCGGATGTGGTTCTTGGCAATGTGTTCGATGGTAATGCCAGCGGCACTCGCCAACTCGGCGGCGCGCTCGCGCACTCGATCGCGAAGCGGTTCGGCAAATCGCGGATAGTCGAAGATCCGGATCTGCCGGGCAGAAAGAAATCCCGTCATTCCCTTCGCCTAACAGGCTCCCGGCAGCGTGCCGGTGACGATGATCCGATCATAGCAGGAGAGCACCCCGGCGAGGCGCTCGCGGTAACGCTCCGTCAGCGGCTGCCTCAACCTCCCCTCCTGCTTCCCGCGTCTCCCGCGGCTTAGGACTTCCCGTTTCCAGCAGCCAATATCGGCTTCTACCAAGGCATTTCAGTTGTACCCGACGCTTCTGCCAACGCATGCGGCATATTGGGCAATCACGTGCAGACGCCAGTCACGCTGTGTGGGCGCAGTCTCGGGCCGTCTCGCTCGGCACCGCACTCGAACGGGGTGGCACGATGACTGCGGTATCGGCATGACGGGCAGCGATTTTGCCGCAAGAAGCCGTCCTGGTTGTATGCGCCATGGCCAGTAAACGAAGCGATGGGAGTATCAATCTTGTCGAGCAAGAGACCAACCTCCTCGCCGTCGTCAGCATCGTTGGTGGTCAGTGCCGCCGCGCCGATTTGGATAACGACCTCGGCGGTTCGGAGCCTTTGCGGAGCCGACTACGATCGCCGTCATAATTTTCTCCCCAATCCTGATGGTGAGCCTCTTGACCGCGGCGATCACCTGCGACCCACGACGAAAGACGGTCGGGCACCGACGTGCGCGGAACCGGCCGAACTCGCGGACCGGATCCAAAGTTGTTGGTCTCGAGTTAGAACCCATTGACCGCAATGCGCGCCAAAGCTGAATTTCCATAATCTTGCCTCTTGTGCATGAACCGGTCCCTTTCGGTCCCGTCTCATGCTGGGTTTCGGCTCTCCACTGCATCAGATTTCGTTTGACAGCCTCAGACGTCTGATCGCAATCTTCTGTGTGGAAATTTACCTTCTTCCGGTCGTCGATCTGCCCCAATCATACGTCGCACAGTGAGTTCGTAATCGCAATTGCGGTTGGCGGCAGAATAGCGGCAAATAGTCGGGTCCTCGTCGGAATTTTGCAGTGAGAAAAAGCGGCGGCGTATGGATTTGGTTGCTCGTGCCCGCCGTCACGCTTGTGCTGGGGTCGTGCAAGCCGGACACGAAAGTCGAAGCGCCCGAAGTACGTCCCGTCCGAACGATGACCGCCAGCAAAGGCGAGGCAGGCGAAACCGTGGTTTTGACCGGGCACATCCGGGCCGAAGACGAGCCGGCGCTGGCCTTTCGCATCGGCGGGCGAATGATCGAGAGACCGGTCAATGTCGGCGATCGCGTCGAGGCGGGGCAAGTGCTGGCCAAGCTCGACCCCGAGAACGAGCTCAATGCGTTGCGCTCGGCCGAAGCCGCTCTCGTAGCCGCGCAGGGACAATTGACCTACGCGCGCGGCGACTTTGAACGGCAGCGGCAATTGCTGGCAAACGGCCACACCCCCCGAGCCCGTTTCGATCAGTCGCAGAAGGCGTTGCAGAACGCCCAGTCCCAGGTCGACAACACGGAAGCCCAGCTGCAGATCGCAAGAGATCGCGTCAGCTGGACCACCTTGACGGCGGACGCTGCCGGAACGGTTACGGCCCGAGGTGCAGAGCCGGGCGAGGTCGTGCAGGCCGGGCAAATGATCGTTCGGCTCGCCAGGCAGAGCGGGCGCGACGCCGTCTTCGATGTGCCGGCTCAGTTGCTGCGCTCGGCGCCAGGCGATGCGCAGATCACGGTGAGGCTGGCGGACGATCCCAGTGTGACGGCGACGGGGCGGGTGCGCGAAGTCGCGCCGCAGGCCGACCCGGTGACCCGAACGTTCGCGGTCAAGGTCGGGCTGAGCGACCCCCCTGAGGCGATGCGGCTCGGTGCGACGGTTACCGGCAGCGTCAAGCTGGAGTCCGAACCGGTCATCGCTCTTCCGGCCTCCGCCTTGACTGAGCTCAATCGCCAACCCGCCGTCTGGATCGTCGACCCAAAGGGGCTCACCGTTTCCCTGCGAAACGTGGAGCTGCTGCGCCACGACCCGGGCACGGTGGTCATCGCCCAAGGTCTCGACACCGGCGACATTGTCGTGACCGCAGGGATCCAGGCGCTTCACCCCGGCCAGAAAGTCCGGCTGCTCGGATCGTCCTCTTAGATGCAATTCAATCTTTCGAAGTGGGCGCTCGAGAACCGTTCGCTCGTCGTCTACATAATGATCGCGGCGACGATCGCCGGACTGGCTGCCTTCTTCCGCTTGGGGCGGGATGAGGATCCGCCCTTTGTCATCAAAACGATGGTCGTGCAGGCCGGCTGGCCCGGCGCCACCCTGGATGACACCCTGCAACAGCTGACCGACCGGCTCGAGCGGACCCTTCAGGAAACGCCGGGCCTCGATTTTCTGCGCAGTTATACAAGCCCCGGCAAGACGACCATCTTCGTCAACCTGAAGGGGGAGACCACCGCCGCGCAAATTCCCGACATCTGGTATCACGTTCGCAAAAGCATCGGCGATATGCGCCCTACTTTGCCGGCCGGTGTGGTGGGGCCAGGGTTCAACGACGAGTTTGGCGACGTTTTCGGGATCATCTATGGCGTCACCGCGGATGGCTTCACCCATCGCGAATTGAAAGACTACGCCGAGGGTATCCGCTCGCGCCTCATGCAGGTGCCGGACGTCGCGAAAGTCGAAATCCTCGGGGCTCAGGACGAAAAAATTTTCGTCGAATTCTCGATTCAACAGCTCGCGGGTCTCGGGATCGACCGCTCGGCTCTGACCGCCGCCCTGGCGGCGCAAAACATTGTCAGCCCCTCCGGGGTTCTGCAGACCGGCAATGAAAGGCTCACCCTGCGCGTATCGGGGGCATTCGAATCAGAGCAGGATATCCTGGGGGTGAACTTCGTCGCCAATGGCCGCTTGATCCGGCTGCGCGACATCGCCCAGGTTCACCGCGACTATGCAGACCCGCCGCAGCCGATGTTCCGGGTCAATGGAAAACCGGCCATCGGCATTGCGGTCGCCATGCGCGAAGGCGGCGATATTCTGACCCTCGGCCGGAATATCGAGCAGGCCATGCATGGAATCAGGGCCGATCTGCCGCTCGGGATCGAGCCGGTCCTCGTAGCGGATCAGCCCTTTGTCGTCGATCACGCCATTCGCGACTTCACGACATCGCTCTGGCAGGCCATCGCCATCATCATGGCGGTGAGCTTTGTCAGTCTCGGCGTTCGGGCTGGCGCCGTTATCGCGCTCTCGATCCCGTTGACGCTCGCCATCGTGTTCCCGGTCATGCAAATGACCAGCATCGATCTGCAGCGCATCTCCCTCGGTGCGCTGATCATTGCTCTGGGGTTGCTCGTCGACGACGCGATGACCACCGTCGATGTCATGACCTCTCGCCTCGCGGCCGGAGACAGCAAAGAGGAAGCAGCAACATTCGCCTACAAAACACTCGCAGTGCCGATGCTGACGGGGTCGTTTGTCACGGCCGCGGGCTTCATACCGATCGGCTTCGCGGAGAGCTCCGCCGGGGAATACACCTTTTCGATTTTTGCCGTCGTGTCCTACGCGCTGATACTCTCCTGGATCGTCGCAGTTCTCTTCGCTCCGCTCCTCGGCGTCGTGCTGCTCGCCAAACCGAAAGCGGGACGGGCCGACAAGCCCAGCGCAATCCTCGGCTATTTTCGCGGGTTTCTGGTCGGCGCGATGCGGGCGCGCTGGGTCACCATAGGCCTAACGCTAGCGTGTTTTGTAGCGGCTGCTCTGGCGAGCCCGTTCGTGGCGCGGCAGTTCTTTCCGCCGTCGGACCGTCCGGACCTTCTGGTCGACCTTTCATTACCGCAAAACGCCTCGATTTATGCCAGCGAGCAGGCAGCCGAAAAATTCGACGGCCTGCTCACGGGCGATCCCGATGTGGATCGCTGGAGCACCTATGTCGGCCGTGGCGCGATCCGCTTTTATCTGCCCCTCAACGTCGAACTGCCGAACGACTTCTTTACCCAGGCAGTCGTCGTGGCCAAGGATGTAGCGGCGCGCGAACGGCTTCAGAAGAAGCTGGAGGCGGCGCTCGCCGAAAATTTCCCGAGCGCGGTGAGTCGAGCGTCACCGTTAGGGCTCGGCCCGCCGGTCGGATGGCCTGTGCAATATCGAGTGAGCGGTCCGGAGATCAGCGAAGTCCGGGACATTGGGCTCCAGCTCGCCCAAATCGTCGCGACCGATCCCGGTTCCAGGCACATCAATTACGATTGGATGGAGCCGGCTCGAATGGTTCGCATCGACATCGACCAGGATCAGGCGCGGCTGTTGGGCTTGAGCTCGCAGGCAATTGCCGCAGTAATGAACAGCGTCGTGACAGGTAAGCCCGTTACCCAGGTCCGGGATGGCATCTACCTGGTCGACGTCCTGACGCGAGCGACCGACGAGGATCGTCTGTCGCTTTCGACCTTGCGCACTTTGCAGATCCCGCTCCCGAACGGACGCACCGTTCCGCTCAGCCAAATCGCGACTTTCGATTTTGCTCAAGAGTACCCGTTGGTCTGGCGGCGTGACCGTCTCCCGACATTGACCGTACAAGCCGATGTCGCCCCCGGTGTCCTGCCCGAATCCGTGGTCGAGGCGCTCGCTCCGGCGGTCGCCAAACTGAGCGCCAGTCTGCCGGCATCCTACCGCATCGCGGTCGGAGGCACGGTCGAGGAAAGTCAGAAATCTCAGGCTTCCGTATTCGCCGTCGTGCCCTTGATGCTGTTCGTGATGATCACTTTCCTGATGATCCAGTTAAGGAGCTTCAATCGCCTCTTCCTCGTCCTGAGCGTCGTCCCGATGGGCCTCATCGGCATCGTTGCAGCGCTCCTACTGTTCCACCAGCCGCTCGGGTTCGTGGCCATTCTCGGCATTCTGTCGCTGCTCGGCATGATTGCCCGAAATGCAGTGATCCTTATCGAGCAGATCGATTTTGAACTGGCGCAGGGCGTCGATGTTTGGAATGCCGTCATCGAGGCGAGCGTGTCGCGCTTTCGTCCGATCATGCTGACGGCAATATCCACGGTTCTGGGATTAATCCCGATTGCTGTAACGATCTTCTGGGGCCCGATGGCCATTGCCGTCATGGGCGGTTTGCTGGTGGCGACGGTTCTCACGCTGATCTTTCTGCCGGCGCTCTATGTCGCCTGGTTCCGCATCAAGGAGCCTGCTGCAATGGGAGGCACGGTGATACCCAGCCCCACCGCCACGGACGTAGCATGAACCTGGCGCTGTCCGCGGCCGGCGCTGTCGCGCGCGGCTGGCTTCTTCGTCCTCTGGATCATGCTTTCCGGTGGCGAGCCGGCCGATCTCGTGACGGGAGCGATGGCGGCTTTGGCGGCGACATGGGCGAGCCTCCGCCTGCTGCCGCCGGGCACGAGCCGCGTGCGGCCTGCTGCCCTGGGCATGCTCGCTCTGCGCTTTCTCCGGCAGTCCGTTGTTGCCGGGACTGATGTCGCCTGGCGAGCGCTCGATCCCAAGCTTCCCCTGCGCCCCGGCTTCGTGCTCTATCCCGTGGGCCTTCCGCCCGGCGCGGCGCGCAACTTGTTCACCACTTTGATGAGCCTGCTGCCGGGCACGGTGCCGACCGGCTCTGACGAAAGAGGAGGGGTTCTGATCCATTGTCTCGATGTCGAGCAGCCGGTGGTGGCGCAGCTCGCGGCGGAAGAAGCGTTGTTCGTCCGGGTCATCGGACAGGTGAGCAGCGATGGCTGACTTTCTGCTCGCCGCCGCCGGTTTCGTGCTGGCAATGGTGGCGCTGGGATTGGTCCGCATTCTGCGGGGGCCGGGCGATGCCGATCGCATCATGGCGGCACAGCTGCTCGGCACCGGCGGAATCGCGGCGCTGCTGCTGCTAGGCGAGGCGATGAGCGTGCCTGCCGCGGTGGATGTCGCGCTGATCTTGGCGTTGCTCGCGGCCTTCGTCTCGGTCGCCTTTGCCAAGGGCGCCACTCGCACGACAGCGGATCGGGCATGAGCCTCGCGCTCGATGTGTTGACCATTCTTGCGGTCTGCGCCGGCGCCTTCTTCTTTCTGGCGGGAACAGTCGGGCTGCTGCGGTTTCCCGACGCGCTCAGCCGCCTGCACGCACTGACCAAGGCGGACAATCTCGGCCTCGGCTTGGTCGTGCTCGGACTGCTGTTTCAGGTGGAAGGGCCGTTTGCGGCGCTGAAGCTGATCAGCGTCTGGCTACTCACCCTGCTGGCCGGAGCCACCGTCACCCAGCTGCTTGCGCGCACCGCCCGACCGGGCGGGATGCTCGAGTGACGCCTCGTCTTGGCCTTTGACATCGGCCTCGCCGTCTTGGTCCTCGGCGTGGCCGCCTGGACCATTACCGCGCGCGACACATTCGCCGCGGTGGTCGGGTTTGTCGCCTTATGGGCTGCTGCTCGCGCTGGTCTGGGTGCGTCTCGCCGCGCCCGATGTGGCGCTGACCGAGGCGGCGATCGGCAGCGGGATAACCGGGGGTCTGCTGCTCGGCGCCAGCGCTCGCTTGCGCGCATACAGAGGCGCCGGCAACCGGTGAGACACCGGGCATAACCCTGCGGGTTGCGGCCGCTGCGCTTTGCGCCCTGGTGTCGGCGGGGCTCGCGGCGATTGTGGTGCTGTTGCCCGAGCCCGCGCCGACGCTCGCGCCGCAGGTGGCCGCGAACATCGCGGCGACCGGCCTCGGCAATCCCGTTACCGCTGTCTTGATGGCGTACCGTGCGATCGACACATTGCTCGAGACGGTGGTGCTGCTGCTCGCACTCCTCGGAATCTGGTCGCTGGCGCCGGATCGCATTTGGGGCGGGTTTCCCGGCGTGCGCCACGATGCTGACCCACATGGCCTGCTGACTTTTATCGCGCAGTTTCTGGCGCCGGTAGGGATACTCGTAGGGATCCACATCTTCTGGGTCGGCTCGGTTGCTCCCGGCGGTGAATTTCAGGCTGCCACGATCCTCGCCGCGATGTGGATCCTCGCCACGATGGCTGGGCTGGTGGATGCTCCTCCGGTTAGCCGGCGTCGGTTACGGATCTTGCTGGTCGCCGGCCCGGCGGTGTTCTTCGCGATCGGCCTCGCCGGTTTGGCGATGGCGGGCGCCTTCCTGGCATACCCCGCGCCTTACGCCAAGCTCATCATTCTGATGATCGAGATCCCGGTGACGCTGTCGATCGCCGCGACGCTTGGCGCTGTTGGTGGCTGGCCCGCCGCAACGGGCGCCGCCACGATGAGCAGCGCGACGCTTTACGGGTTGTGCGGCGCGGTGCTGGTCGGCTTGGGGTTGTTCGGCCTGATCGTGCATCCCCAGCCGCTGCGCAAGATCCTTGCCTTCAATCTGATCGGCAGCGGTGTCTTTCTGCTGTTTGGGGTTGTCGCTCGGAGAGGCGCGGCAGCCGGGTTCGGCGGCGATCCGGTACCGCAAGCGCTGGTCATTACCGGCCTTGTCGTCGCTTTCGCGGCAACGGCGCTGGCGGTCGCGCTGCTGCTACGCCTGTTTGAGCAGACCGGGCAGGCTGACCCTGCGGTCGGATGGATAGCCGACCCTGATGCCGAATTCCGCAACGGCGGGCGGGTTCCTTCTCGTCCTGGCGATCGTCCTGCCGGTTGCGGGCGTGCTTCTATCGGTGGCGCTGGGCGGGCGGCAGGCGGAGCGTATCGCCCTGATTATGATGCCGGCCGGGCTCGCCGTCGCAGTTGCGATCGCTGCCGGCGTCTGGCGCAGCCATAGTGTGCTGCAATACTTTGTTGGCGGCTGGGACCCGCCGCTCGGCATCGCCTTTCGAGCGGATGGGCTTTCCTCGGTGATGATCGTGACCGCGGCTCTACTGATCTGCGGCATCGGGCTTGTTCGCGCGAACCCAATTCCCAACGCCGCGCGGCGCGGAAACGCGTACGTCTCTGGTGTTCTGGACTTTGCTGCTGGCGGTGTGGGGGGCGCTCAATGCCGTCTTTATCGGGGGCGACCTCTTCAACCTTTATGTCGCTCTGGAGCTGCTGACGTTTGCCGCGGTGCCGTTAGTTTGTTTGGATGGCCGTGCGGAGACACTCGCGGCCGCGTTGCGTTACCTGCTGTTCGCGCTCCTCGGCTCAATTCTCTATCTGCTCGGCACTGTGCTGCTCTATGGCGCCTACGGCACTCTCGACATCGTTCTATTGTCCAGCCGCATCCGTGCGGAACCGGTGGCCTGGGCCTCGGTCTCCTTAATGACGGCGGGGCTGCTAGCCAAGGCCGCGCTTTACCCGTTGCATCTATGGCTGCCGCCCGCCCATGCCGGCGCGCCCGCCCCGGCCAGCGCCATACTATCCGGGCTGGTCGTCAAGGCGCCTTTCTTTCTCGTCGTCCGGCTTTGGTTCGACGTCATGCCCCGCTTGCCGGAGCATGCGGCGGCGCAGGTGCTGGGCGCCCTGGGCGCTGCGGCAATCATCTTCGGCAGCGTTGTGGCGCTTCGCCAGGCGCGGCTGAAACTGCTGATCGCCTATTCGACGGTGGCGCAGATTGGCTACCTGTTCCTGATGTTCCCGCTCGCTGTCCGCCCCGAAACGGGCCATCCGTGGGCTACGGTGGCTTGGACTGGCGGCGTTCTTCAAGCCGTCTCGCACGCCTTTGCCAAGGCCGCCATGTTCATGGCGGCAGGGCTGATTGCCGAGACGCTCGGGCACGACCGGATCGCGGGGCTCGCCGGTATCGGCCGGGCCCTTCCGATAACCGTCTTTGGCTTCGGGCTCGGCGGCCTGTCCCTTATGGGCCTGCCGCCCAGCGGCGGCTTTGTGGCGAAGGCGATGTTGCTGACGGCGGCGGTCGCGGAAGGCCAATGGTGGTGGGCGGTGATCGTCCTGACGGGAGGGCTGCTCGCGGGTGGTTACGTATTCCTCGTGCTCGCCCGAGCGCTGGCCGACCCGATCGAGCCATTGAGGCTTTTGACAACCGTATCATCGAGCCGGCAGGCGGTGGTGGTGGCGATCGCGCTGTGCGCGGTACTGCTCGGCTTTGTGCCGCTGCGACCCTCGGAGCTGCTGCAGATCGGCCGTCCGGACATAGCGATAGTGCGCCTCAGATGAATTGCTACTGCAAGCCCTCGCGGGATTGGGAGCCATGACCATAGGGGCGGCGCTGCTCGCCGCCTCACTAGCCGCACCGCTCGCAATGCTGTTGGCCTGTGTATCCCGGCGCGCGAGGGACCGCATGCCTATGCTGTTGGCGCTGGCGCCGCTGCCGGCCCTGGCAGCGGCCTTGCTGGCGCCTGCCGGCCCGACCCTGGTCCTGCCCGAGCCGCCATTTCGCATGACGCTAGCGCTCGACACGTCCGGGTCGATGCTGCTCGGGGTCGCGGCGCTGTTGTGGATCGTCGCAGGCGCTTACGCTTCGGCCCATCTGCGCGGCGACCCGAATGCCGGTCGCTTCGCCGAATGGTGGTTGTTGACCCTCTCCGGCAACCTCGGCGTCTTTATGGCCGCCGACCTCGTAACCTTTTATCTGACCTTCTCCATAGTCAGTCTGGCGGCCTATGGCCTTATCGTACATGACGGCACGCCGGGTAGCCGACGGGCCGGCATCATCTATGTGGCACTTGCCGTGCTGGGCGAGGCTTTCCTGTTGATGGCTTTTGTGTTCATGGCGGCAGCGACCCCGGACAGCAGCCTGCTGATCCGCGATGCCGTTGCGGCCCTGCCGGGCTCGCCCTGGCGCGATACCGCGCTGGCGCTCCTGATCTCGGGTTTCGGGCTGAAGATCGGGCTCGTCCCGCTGCATGTGTGGATGCCGCTCGCCTACAGGGCGGCGCCGATTCCGGCTGCGGCTGTGCTCAGCGGCGCCGCAGTCAAGGCCGGGGTGATCGGGTTCATCCGCTTTCTGCCGCTCGGCGCGGCAATGCCGGAATGGGGCGAGGCGTTGGCGGCCGCGGGGCTATTCTCTGCGTTCTACGGCGTTGCGGTCGGGATTACGCAGGAAAACCCAAAGACAGTATTGGCCTATTCCAGCGTCAGCCAAATGGGGCTGCTCGCCGCGGCGCTCGGCATGGGGCTGGCCGCCGGCGACCCCGGTGCGGCGTTGGGGGCGAGCTTCTCCGCAGCGAACCATATAATGGTCAAGGGCGGGCTGTTCCTTGCGATTGGAGTGGCCGCCACCGCGGGCGCACGCCTGTGGCCGGTGCTGATCCCAGCGGCGGTGCTGGCGCCGGGCCTCGGCGGCCTGCCTCTTACCGGCGGCGCGCTGGCGAAGCTCGCCGTCAAGGCTCAGTTCGGCGAGGGTGTGGTCGGCGTGCTGGCGACATTGTCGGCGGCTGGGAGCACTTTGCTGATGCTCCACTTTTTGCGTCGTCTGGTACAAACTGTGCCTCGGGACTCTGAGGCGGCACTGCCGCCGGCCGGATACACCTGGCCCTGGCTCATCATGGCTTTCGCGGCTGTGGCGGTTCCCTGGGCGCTCTATCCGACGGCCGAGAGCGGAAGCGCGCTCGAGGCGCTTGCTCCGGGAACCCTTTGGGCGGCGTTGTGGCCGGTTCTGCTCGGCGGGGCGCTGGCCGTTGGGCTGTGGCGTTGGGGGCACCGTCTGCCGTGCGTGCCGGAGGGAGATGTCGTCGTCGTGGGGGAAGCCGCGCTACGCGCGACCGTCCCCTGGGGAGAGGCGATTGAACGAGCCGACGCCTATCTACGGCGATGGCAAGCGGCAAGCTTGTCGCTGCTAGCCCTGGTGATCATTCTGGGCGCCGCGATGCTGGCATGGGGTTGAGCCCTGAGAGACGACTGCACGCTTCGCTCGGCGGCGACGATATGCGCAGCGGTACTCGCGCTGGCGGGCCTGTGGGTGGCAAGTGCCGTGATGACACCCGTGGCTTTCGCCCTGTTCATCATCCCTCTCGTCTGGCCGCTGCAGCGGCGGCTGCAGGCAGTCCTGCCGCAGGTGGTCGCCGTTCTCGTCACTGCCGCCGTCGCCTTGCTGGCAATCGGTGGCGGCGGTTGGCTTGTCGTCTTGGGGTTCGGCGGGATCGCTCAGTGGGTGATCGCCAATGCTGCGCGGCTCCAAGGTCTCTACCTGCATGCCGCCGACCTGCTGGAGCAGCGCGGCCTCTACGCCGCTGAGCTGTTCGCCGAGCAGGTCAATGTGCTGTGGCTCGTGCAAATCCTGCGCGCGATTGGTGGCAGCCTCCAAGGCGTCTTAAGCTTCTCGATCGTGACCTTCGTGTTTGTCATCTTGGGCCTGCTCGAGGTGGAGCCACTCGGCCGTCGGCTTCGCCGGATGGGCGACGGGCAGGGGGCGGGACGACAATCGAGGCGGCAACGGAGATCGCCGCGCGTTTGCAGACCTACATGCTGGTTCGCTTCGGCATGAGCGTGCTGACCGGGCTCGGCTTCTGGGTCTTCGCTGCCGTCTACGGGCTTGAACTTCAACGCGAATGGGGCGTGATCGCCTTCGTCCTCAACTTCATACCTTTTATCGGCTCGTTCGTTGCCACCCTGCTGCCCACACTGTTCGCAGCAGCACAGTTCGAATCACTCTACGCCGCTCTCGTCGTGTTTATCAGCCTGAACCTCCTTCAGTTCGTCATCGGCAGCTATATCGAGCCCCGCGTGGCGGGCACCGCGGTCTCCGTCTCCCCTTTCATGGTGCTGTTTGCCGTATTCTTCTGGGGCTTGCTCTTGGGCATAGCCGGCGCCTTTATCGGTGTGCCGATCCTGATCTCGCTCGCGACTGTCTGCGCCAAGCGCCCTTCAACCCGCCCGATCGCGGTGCTGCTTTCGGCTGACCGCGCAATGCATGCCAAGACGAACCAATGATGTACCTCCCCGCAACAGGATTGACGATTGACGCTGCTTCGATCGCCGGTCAAAAGCCCGAGCTGCGAGCTTCCTGGCTGCCGATGATCGTGGTCGCCATGGCACGGATCCTGATGTCCTTCAACATCAATGCTTTGCGAGTCTCCGTCGGCGGAATTGTCGTCAGCTTCAACACGTCCCCGACCACGGTGGGGACGGCTATCGTCATCCACTCGCTGGTCGTCGCGGGTCTCGTCATGCTGGGCGCCAAGATCACCGGGCTGTTCGGCGCTCGGTCGGTGTTTCAGGCCACGGTAGTCCTATTCGGCGGGGCGTTGACGATCATGGCCCTGAGCCCGAACACGACGATGATGATCATGGCCCAGGCCGTGGCCGGCGCCGCGTCGGCCGCACTGATCCCGACATTGGTCGTGCTGATCGCCGCCAATTACCGAGGCCGGCAGCAGGCCCAAGCCTTCGGTTGGCTGGGCGCGTCGGAGGCCATGGGTGGCGTGGTGGCATTTCTGGTCGCGGGCTCCCTCGGCACATGGATCGGCTGGCGCTACCCGTTCGGGCTGCTCGCCATCCTCGCCGCCTGCGTCTTCGTCCTCGGCAAGCGATTGGACCCGGTCGAAAGCCGGCGCGACTTGAGGATCGACTGGGTCGGCTTCGGCCTGGTGGCTCTGGCCATCCCTCTGATCTGCATTGGCTTCAACAGCATTAATAGCTGGGGGGTACTACTGGCCGAGCCCACCGCGCCGTTCGGTGTGCTCGGATTGTCGCCGGCGCCGGTCATGATCGTCATCGGTATCGTGCTCGGTCAGGCTTTCTTTGTTTGGTCGAGGAGACGTCGGGCGGCGCAGAAGACGCCACTAATCGCCCCGCAGGTCATCGAGACGCCGCAGCAGCCGTCCGCGGTGTTCACGATGTTCATGATCGTCATGCTCGGTTCGGCTGTCAGTTTTCTGATCCCGCTCTATATTGAGATTGTCCAAGGCCGCAACAGCCTCGAGACTGCGTTGGCGATCATTCCCTATTCGCTAGCGATCTTCGTCGCGGCGGTCCTGGTTTCGCGTCTTCTCGACCGGGTCAGCTCTCGCTTCATCGCACGCTCCGCCTTCGTAATGGTGGCCGCCGCCCTTGCATCCCTGGGGGCGGTCGTCTGGAACGAGTGGGAAACCTTTATGGTGACCTTCGGGCTGATCGTGCTTGGTCTCGGACAAGGTGCACTGGTGACGACTGTGTTTCAACGTCCTGGCCGCGGCTTCGCCCGAGGAGTTGGCCGGCGATGTGGCCTCGCTGCGCGGCACCACCAACAACCTCGCCGGAGCTGTCGGCACCGCGATCGCCGGTGCGCTGTTGATCGGCGTGCTGAGCGTGAGTGTCACAAGGGACCTGGTCGACAATCTGGTCATCCCGAAGGACCTCAAGGCGCAGGTCGATCTCGACGACATTGCGTTCGTAAGCAACGACCATTTGCTGGAGGTGCTGGAGGAGACGACGGCCGCGCCCGAGCAAGTAACCGAGGCTGTACGCATCAACACCGAAGGCCGCAGCCGCGCGCTCAGGATCTGCTTTCTTGCATTGACCGGCCTCGCGTTGGTCACAATTTTTCCCGCCGGCGACCTGCCCGGATATTATGGCGCCGCACGCGCTCGGCGCCGCCGATGAGCGCGGATCACGGAGATATAGGATGAACAACCAGCCGAAAAAGTCGATCAAACTCGCCTTACAAGGCGGCGGCTCGCACGGGGCCTTCGCCTGGGGGGTGCTCGACCGGCTCCTCGAGGATGAGCGGCTCGACATCGCAGCTGTCAGCGGCACCAGCGCCGGCGCGATGAACGCCGTCGCTCTCGCCGACGGGATGGGCCGAGGCGGCCCCGCTGAAGCGCGCAAATGCCTCGAAAAATTCTGGTCGGCTACCAGCGCCGCGGCTCAATACAGCCCGATCCGACGGTCCCTTGTCGACATCTTCATGGGGAATTGGAGCCTGGACGCATCGCCGGCCTACAATTTGATGGATCACCTTTCACGGATCTTTTCGCCTTATGATACCAATCCGCTGAATTTCAATCCCTTGCGCGACGTAGTCGGTAAGTGCGTCGACTTCAATGCGGTCAACGACGCGAGGGGTCTCAAAGTCTTTTTGGCCGCAACCAATGTTCGTACAGGCAAACCCAGGATTTTCCGGCAACCCGGGATCCAGCTCGACAGCGTCATGGCGTCGGCTTGTCTGCCATTTATGTTCAAAGCCGTCGAGATCGACGGAGAGGCTTATTGGGATGGGGGTTACATGGGTAATCCGGCCCTCTTCCCGCTCGTCGATGAATGCGATGCGGGCGACATCGTCGTGATCCAGATCAACCCGTTCTACCGCCCGGATGTTCCGCAATCGGCACGAGACATTCAGAATCGACTGAACGAGATCACCTTCAATACGAGCCTGCTCAAGGAGCTGCGTTCGCTCGCCTTCCTGTGGGAAATCATCCACTACGAGAACCTCGATCGCGAGCGCTTCCGAGACGTGCATGTCCATGCGATCTACGACGAGAAGACGATGCTCGCGCTCGGCGTTTCCAGCAAGCTCAATGCCGAATGGGCCTTTCTCACCCATCTCCGGGATCGCGGCAGAGAAACCGCGCAGGACTGGCTGGCGCGGCATTATGACGACATTGGTACCCGCAATACGCTGGACCTCTCCTGGATTTTCGATGAGAGCCTGAGGCCGGCGCATCTGCCGGAGGGCGCCGCGCGCGGAGCTGCCATCAAAGAAGCCGCCGGATGATCAGTTTGCTCCGACGGACGCGCTGCTGAAGAGTGAGGCAATGGGGCTGTTCGGCATCCTGCTCGGCCTCGCGCTGCTCATCTGGCTGGCGTATCGCGGCTGGAGCATCTTACTGCTGGCCCCGGCGGCGGCGCTCATCGCCGCCGCTTTCGCGGGAGGGCCGCTGCTCGCCTACTGGACGCAGACCTTTATGGACAGCGCGTCGCGCTTTGTCGCGCAATTTTTCCCGTTGTTCCTGCTTGGCGCCCTGTTCGGCAAGCTGATGGAGGACAGCGGTTCCGTCGCGGCGATTGCCGAGTTTATGACCAGACAGTTGGGGCCGCAGCGCGCGATACTCACCGTTGTATTGGCCGGCGCGCTGGTCACTTACGGCGGCGTCAGCCTGTTTGTCGCGATCTTTGTGCTGGTGCCGATGGCGCAGGCCGTGTTCCGAACTGCGGAGATCCCTAATCGGTTGATCCCCGCCGCGGTCGCTTTGGGCACCTCGACTTTCACAATGTCGGCATTGCCCGGAACGCCGGCCATCCAAAATGCGATCCCGATGCCGTTCTTTGGCACCACGCCGTTGGCAGCGCCCGGTCTCGGGATCATTGCTTCCGCGATCATGCTCGCCTTCGGCCTATGGTGGCTGGGACGCGCCGAAGCTGTGGCCCGCCTCAAGGGCGAAGGATTTGGCTTAGCCTCCTCCATTCCGGTCGACGCGGCGGTCGAAGACGAAACCGTGCGCCAGCGAGCCACCACTTCGCACGAGTTCGATCCCCCCGAGGTCGAACGTGGCCATGCGGCCCGAGAGGCGCCGACGATTGGCTTGGCGGCGCTCCCGCTCCTCGTGGTGGTGAGCGTCAATGTTCTGATGACGTTGGTCGTTCTCCCGCGCCTCGACGTGTCGTTCCTGGCTAAGGAGCAGTTTGGCGCGACTTCCCTCGCGGCCGTGGCGGGCGTATGGTCCGTCGTGATTGCGCTCTTGGCGGCGATCGTGACGGTCTTAGCCGTTAATTGGCGGCGCTTGCCCGGGGTCCGGGAGACGATGGATTCGGGAGCCAACGCGTCGGTTCTGCCGATTTTGAGTGTCGCCAGCCTTGTCGGCTTTGGCGCCGTGGTTGCCGCAGTACCGGCCTTTGCCATCGTGCGCCAATGGGTACTGTCGATCGAGGGTGGGCCGCTCGTCTCGCTGGCTGTCGCCAGCAATCTGCTGTCGGCCATCACTGGTTCGGCCTCGGGCGGTCTGACCATTGCGCTCGATGCGCTGGGTCGGACCTACATGGGACTGGCAGCCGAGCACGGCATCGATCCGGCGCTGCTGCATCGGATCGCCGTGATGAGCGCCGGCACGCTCGACAGCCTGCCGCAGAACGGCGCGGTCGTGACACTGCTCGCGGTATGTGGTTCGACCCATCGCGAGAGCTATTTCGACATTGTCATGGCCGCTATTGTCGGCCCGATCATCGCCCTCGCCGCGGTCATCGCGCTCGGATCGTGGATCGGTTCGTTTTGAGGTTCGCGGGGTTACGACTTGCGGAAAGGGGAAACATGACGCTCAAAGGATGGTTCGCGACGGTGACACTGGTAATGGTCGTGCCAAGTGCCGCACACACCGCAACGGAAGCAAATTTCGACGCCAAGTCGACGGGCGATTTGGTCGAAGTTTGCAGCGCAACGCCCGACAACGGAATGGGGACGGCGGCCCTCAACTTTTGCGAAGGCTATATGCAGGGTGCGGTCACGGTGGAGATGCTGAACATGGCCGCTTTTCGCGGACCAAAGCTGTTCTGCCTGCCAAATCCTCCGCCGACGCGAACGCAGGTGATGGGCGAATTCGTCAATTGGGCGCGGGCCGCGCCGGATCGCATGACCCAAACGGCCACCGACGGGTTGTTCCGGTTTCTGAGCGAACGCTATCCGTGCCCGTCATCGCACTGATCGACCTCATTCGGAGGACATCATGAAAAAGTATTTGATACTCGGCGCTCTCGCTTTGCCGCTGATCGCCTGCGCCGACATGACACCAACTCAGCAACGGGCGCTTAGCGGCACGGCCATCGGCGCCGGCGGCGGCGCGGCAATTGGCGCAATCGCCGGCAACGCCGGGCTCGGTGCCGGCATCGGCGCCGGGGCGGGCCTGCTCGGCGGGCTGCTCGTCGATCGGTCCCGGCAGGCCCAGGACACTGCCTTCCAGCAGGGCTTAGCGGCCGGACGGCAGGGACAGTAATGGCGAGCGGCCGACCGTTGGCTAAAAAAACCCCCTTCCAGTGGCAGCGCCGATCGCAAATATCTTCACCGACCTCGATATCGACGGCGCGCGCATGTCCGATCCGCCTTCAATGGATGGGCCGCTGGGACCGGAACCGGCTGGTTGACCAACCGCGTGTGCTAAAGGTCGCGTCGTCGGCGCAGGTCTGTCACGACGAAGGCAAAGCGCCGGTCGAGCTCGGAGCATCAACGGATGACCCGCAAGATCCCGAAGTAGCAATTTGCGCGCATCCACTGGCTAAAATACCAGACGACGATTGCTCAAGTCGCAGCGATCTACGGGGTTGCTATCGACGTGGTTGACTGTCGATTTGTCACGGCCCCGCGCGCGATCCCGCCGCCGGTCGATTCTGTCCAGGACCATTTCGGGGGCACGCCCGTCGGGCAGCACCGTCCTGCCGAGATAACAGGCGAAGTCGTCGGCGGTCAGCCGGTCGATCGCTTCCATTGGAGGCTTCATTTCGCCGTTGGCTGTGATCACTCCGCCATCCCCATTGGTAAGAGGATATTGGCCTTCCCCGCTGCTGGGGTAAACGGGCGTTTGCTTCTGAGATGCCGCCGCCTGAGCTGAAAATCGGCACAAGACACGGCACGGTCGCGTTACGGCCGGCCGCCAGCGGACCCTCGGAGGAAGCCCTCATACCTGCTGTTCGCGTGCAATCGCGCGGCGGAGATGGCGCTGATGCCAATCTCGCAACGCGACAAGGAGTTCTTGCTTTCAGGTCCAATTCCGTTCGATGACCGAAACTTACCGCCGGAGCTTTCCCAATGCGCGCTACGACATCATCGAACTCGACCGCTGGCCGATCGGACGCATCGTCAGCGAGGTTCAGCTTGACTGTATCTATTTCATTGATTTTGCGCTGTTACCGCAAGCGCAAGGCCTTGGCATCGGCACGATAGTGTTGGCTGCGGCGTTAGAAGAGGCGCGCCAGCTCGGTTTACCGGCGCGCTTGCGGTCGTTCCCTCACAATTGGGCAGCGCAGCGGCTCTATGACCAACTCGGTTTCACCGTCGTCGCCGAAGAACCACCGCTGCTGGTTTTGGAATGAGCGGGCGAGATAGTGAGTTTTCCGCTTGTTCTCGACTGACGGTCTCAGGGGGAACCCAGAAGTTCGGCTGATATCAGCGTCTCGGACGCGTAGAAATAGCCGCAAGCGATGGACGCTGAGGCGATCCGCAATCTAAAAGCACGCTACGCCGCGTTGTGCGACAACCAGTACGCCTCCAGCACTTGCAATCGGCGCTCAATTTGTTCGAGCCGTGCCAAATCAAATCGATTGTCTTGCGCCATGTTGTCCTCACGGTCAAACCATCGCCCTGGTCGCCAAAGCTTAGGTTACGGACCGGCCGTCGACTAGCGGCCCAGCATCGCCAGGAGCGCTCGCGTCAGAACGCCTTCCGGTCGCGCCAGCGCGTCCAGAATCGTGAAGTGGTCAGCGCCGTCTACCGGCAGCAGGCGTCCCGGAAGACCCCGTTCGGTCCACGCCCGGGCATACTCGATCGACTGGCGGCGCAATTCGGGCAATTCCCGGGCCACCAGCTCTCCGGCCGTCGCCGGCAAATGCCGGACCGGGCTGTTGCGTTCCGCCTCGGCCGTATCGAGCCCCAGCTCCTCGTTCAGGCAGCTGAGCCGTATCGGCTCCAGATCGTAAATGCCGCTGATCGCGACCGCGCCGCGCACCTCGGGTCGCGGCATCGACATCGCGGTCAGGTGACCGCCGGCCGAATGTCCGGAAACGTATAGACAGCTCGGATCGGCGCCGTAATCGGCGAGATGTTCGGCCAGCCACCGCCCGGCGCGGCGTACCTCGGCAACGATGCGATCGAGCCAGGCCGCCGGAGCCAGCGTGTATTCGATAACCGCGAGATTGATCCCGAGAGGCAGCAGGCCCTCGGCGAAAAAGGCGAAACTCTCCTTGTCGTTCATCTGCCAGTAGCCGCCGTGGATAAACGCAAGCGTCGGCGCTTTCGGATCGGCGGCGAGAAACAGATCGAGCCGTTCGCGCGGGGTCTCGCCGCAAGCGAGGTCGAGACGTCCGGTGTGCAGATTCCGACGAAGTCGCCCACTGATTCCGAGATGATGTCGCCCGGCGATACGAGATGATGTCGCCTGGCTGGTTAAACGGCGCCTCCGTTGGCAGTAGATTTTTGGCAAAGTTGCGGGCTGGTGGTCAATCCCTTGGGATCGATCTTGAGCGTCGGCGTCTCAAGCTCTCGCCGGCGAGATCGATGCGGTGAGCGTTGTGAACGAGGCGGTCGAGGATGGCGTCAGCATATGTCGGATCGCCGATAAAGGCGTGCCATTTGTCGACGGGGATCTGGCTGGTGAGGATGGTCGAGCGGCGCCCGTAGCGTTCCTCGAGGATTTCGTAGAGGTCACGACGGGCACCGGCGTCGAGCGGTTCGAGGCCCCAATCGTCGAGAATGAGGAGCTGAACGCCGGTGAGACCGCGCAGGATGCGGGCATAGCGGCCATCACCGCGGGCGAGCGCGAGTTCCGCGAAGAGCTTGGGAACCCGTTGATAGAGAACAGAGCGGTTGTCGCGGCAGGCCTTGTGACCCAGGGCACAAGCAAGCCATGATTTGCCGACGCCGGTTGGTCCGCACAGGATCAGATTGTCGTGCGCGTCGATCCACTCGCCATTGGTGAGCTTGTGGAACAGAGCGCGGTCGAGGCCGCGTGGGGCCCGGTAATCGACGTCCTCGACGCTGGCCTGCTGGCGCAGTCTGGCATAGCGCAGCCGGGCGGCGAGCCGCTTGTCGCGGCGGTGGGTGAGCTCGCGATCGAGCAAGAGGCCGAGCCAGTCGGCATGGGTGAGCGCGGCGGTTTCGTCGGAGGCCTCGAGCTCGGCAAAGGCCTGGGCCATGCCGGAGAGGCCCAGCTGGCTTAACTGGTCGAGCATTGGATGGATAAGCACTGCATTCTCCTCAGTGGTAGTAGCGCGGTCCGCGGATATTGGGGTGGAGGATCGGCACGCCGTTGGTGGGCGGCTGCTGCGAGGTCTGGCGATCGAGCTTGTTGTCGAGGATGGAGCGCACCGAACCGTAGGTCAGCGTGCCGATCTCGATTGCCCGCGTGGCGGCGGCTTCCAGGCGATCGGCGCCGAATGGCCGCACCAGCCGCACGATGCCGAGGCAGGCCCGGAAGCCCTGCTCAGGGTGGGGCCGGCGCTCCAGGATCAGCTCGCAGAGCGCGGCGGTAGCTGGACCGATCGAAGCGGCCTCGCGGCGAATGCGCTCGACCGTCCAGTCGGCATAGCGCCGATGGCTCGACGGCATGTGCTCGGGAACCGTGGTGTGCCGATGATTGCCGCTGGCGCGCAGATGAGCGGCAATCCGCTCGCCCTTCAGAAAGATCTCGACGGCTCGCGGCGTCAGCCGCACCTCCACCTCGCTGCGGGCAAAGCGGTGGGGCACGCTGTAGAAATGCCCTTCGAGCTCGACGTGGTAATCGACACCAACCCGGCGGACGCGCCATTCGGCAAAGCAGTAGGGCTGCGCCGGCAACGAGTTGAGGTTGGGCCGGTCGAGCTCTTCGAAGAGCGCCCGGCGGGTGACGCCGAGCCGCCGGATCGGGCGTTCGTCGTTGAGCTGCCGCAACAACTCACCGATCGCCGTGTTGAGTTCGGCCAGACTGTAGAAGCGGCGGTGGCGCAGGCGGCCGAGCAACCATCGCTCGATGATCAGCACCGCGACTTCGACTTTCGCCTTGTCACGCGGCCGACGCGGCCGTGCCGGCAGGATCGCGGTGTCGTAATGGGCCGCCATTTCGGCGTAAGTCCGATTGACCTGCGGCTCGTAGAGGCAGGCCTTGATGACAGCGACTTTGGTGTTGTCCGGCACCAACAGCTTGGGCACGCCGCCGAGCGCTGCGAAGGCTCGGGTATGCGCGCCGATCCAGTCGGCCAGCGCCTGGGTCCAGCTCGCCTCGGCATAGGTGAAGTTGGAGGCGCCCATGACGGCGACAAAAATCTGCGCCGCACGGACCTGGCCGGTGAGCCGGTCAACGATCACCGGCACCGTGTCGCCGGCGTAATCGACAAACAACTTGTCGCCGCCGATGTGAGCTTGCCGCATCGTGACCGACAGCCGCGACGCCCAACCGCGGTACAGCTCGCAGAAGCGCGAATAGCGATACCCTTCGGGGCAGCGTTCGATGTACTCGTCCCACAGCATCGTCAGGGTGACGTGCTTGCGCTTGAGCTCGCGGTGAATCTCAGCCCAATCGGGCTCGACGTGACGCCGATGGCCTTGCTTGGTGCCGGCGGCAGCAAACAGCGCCGTCTCCAGCGCGCTGTCGGTCATCTCCGCCGGCAATGGCCAGCTCAACCCGGCACTCGCCAGTCGCTTCAACGTCAACCGGACAGTCGACGGCGCAACCCCTACTCGGCGGGCAATCTCGTTGAGCCCGACCCCGGCGGTCGTCAAACGAAGCACTTCGCGCACCTGGCGCATCGTTGTCCTCTCTGCTGGCATCCGCTCCCCCGTGCAAAAGCCAAAGGAGCGGACCCTAATCGGGCCAGCAGAGGCGCCGCTTAACTGAGCGACATCATCCCGGAATGCCGGGCGAAATCATCTCGGAACGCCGAGCGACATCAAATCGGAATGGTGGGCGACATCATCGCGGATTCGCGGGCGACTTCCCCCGGAATCCGCAGTCCGGTGTATTCGCGCCGCACCCTGGCACTGCGTGCCGCCCAATCGGCGACAATCGCGTCGCGCTCCGAGACCGCCGCGGAGTTGTTGTAGGCGGCATCGAGTTGGGCACGGTCCATCCCGCGGTACAGCATGGTGCAGGCTCCGGTCGCAATTCGGTGGACGTGGGCAGTCACGGCAGTCTGCCACGCGTTCGGCGGCAGCCGGTAGAGCCGGACGCTGGCACGGGGTGATCAGCGGCGGCTAATCGCGACAGCGCCCGTCGTCACCCGGTATTTTGCGAGTAGATTGGGTCTCTCTCGCGCCGGCAGCGACGCCGGATCGGCGACACACGCGAGAAAGCGACAGGTAAAGGCCCCGAAAGCGGCGTCATGGCCGACCCGTATCGCCTCCTCGGGTATCGCGATCCGCCATTCCGATCCAAGAGTCTCCACGGCAATCCCGGGGTGGCTCGACTGCAACTCAGTAATGCGCCGCTGCAGCGCCGCACCGATATTCTCATCCGGCAGGACGTATAGCTCCGGACGAAAGCGTTCTGCGGGACCCTGCCGCACCGCAAGCCGGCAGCGGGTACCGCGGTAAAGCGCGTGATGCGTATCGTCGCCCTGCTCGGCCTGCCAATCCCACCGCACCTCCAGCCGGACGTGAATGCCGCGCACCCGATAATCGACACGTCCGTTGCACAAATATTCCAGCACATCGCCGCGGATCCACGGTGCGAGGGCGTCGAGCCATTTGCCCTCGCCGGTTAGCTCGCGAAATTGCGACGGACTCACCGGGGTGGGCCAGCGGCTCGCCGCGAGGATCTCGATGTCCCGCTGCCAGTCGAGCGGCTGCTCAGGAAACAGCATCTCGTGCACCCGATCCACCAGATGCACGCCGGTATCGGCCAAACCCTCGCCCTGCTCGGTGACATCGAAATACCAGGTGGGACGCGGGTTCGGCAGGCCGGCGACGACTTTGCGCAAATAATGCACGCCGCTCAGCAGGACGCCCGGTTCATCGCCGGTACCCGGGACCGGATCCCCAAACACCTTGGGGTCGCGTCGCAATGCCTGCAAGAGCCGGACGAGCGTGTTGTGTCGCCCGGTCATCATGTCGGCCAACACGAGCTGCTGTTCGTTCGCCATCGTAAGAGCCGCCTCCAGCCGCAGCAGATCCGCGGGCTCGATGATCGCGGGCTTGTCGGCGAGCACGTGCAGGCCGGCTTCAAGCGCGGCGATGATCCGATCGATCTTGCCGCAGTTGCGGCCCGAGAAGATGGCACCCCGCCCGGCGGCTCATCCCGTATCCAATCGAGAAAATCGGGGCCGGCATGCACATCGAGCCGCCAATCGGTAGCCGCTTGCGGTCGCCGGTTGTACCTGGCGATCCGGCTCAGGTAGTCGATCAGGTCAAGGCCGAGCGGCGCATAAACCCGCACGACCGGCGATAACTCCGGATACATCTGCTGCTGCACCAGCGTGGCATGGAAATGACCGGGATCGACGACAACGAGGCTGGTTTCGGGCATGGCAGGGGAGCGACTCCGAGCGGTTATGGGGGAGAGGATAGTGCGATTTTGCCGTCGCCTGCGATCCGACAGTATCGGCCAGGGCGCGCTGCAAGCTGACCGCAACTCTTAAGTCCGGTCGATCCGATGACCGGAGCTCGACCCCTGTTCAATGCACCGCGGCAATCCCCATGACCGGAACCCCGGATGCGCCCGGCCGCCTAACATCAAGCAGGCGCTTCGCTTCCTGCAGCCGATTGGCCTCGATGTAGGCTCTCAGCAAGGTGAACTCGATCAGGTCGTGCTGTGCGCGGCTGCCGCCAATGCGATCGTTTTGGCCCGCCAGCGGCGCCAGCGCCTCGATCGCGCCGGAAAAATCCCCCCGCTCGATATCGAAGGCGGCGAACAGGGTGGTGGTGCCATTGCGCTTATAATCATGTGTCACGGTGGCGCAGCGCCCCTTCTTCATCGGCAGTCCGGGCTGGGTGCGGTCAAGCGCCTGGATTTGGCTCTTCTCGTCGATGCTGAGGACCACGGCATGGGCCGGCGGATCGACGTAGAGGCCAACGACATCCTTGAGCTTCTCGGCGAATTTGGGATCGTTGGAGAGCTTGAATGCGCGCACCCGATGCGGCTGAAGCCCGTGCCTCTTCCAGATGCGCCGCACCGAGGAGGGGCTGATCCCCGCCGCCTTGGCCATCGCCGATGCGGTCCAATGGGTCGCCTCATGCGGCGGAGCTTGGTTGGTCAGGGCAACGACGCGATCGACGGTCTCGGGCGGCAAGGCCGGGATGCGCGAGGGGCGGGTCTTGTCGCGGGTGAGCCCCTCGACCCCCTCACGCATGAAGCGCTCCTGCCAGCGCCAGACCACGGTTTTACCCTTGCCGACGGCGCGCATAACGGCAGTGGTGCCCTCGCTGTCGGCGGTCAGAACAATGATCCGCGCGCGCCACACGTGCTTCTGCGGGTTATTGCGATCTCGGATGATCGACTGCAAGCGCATCCGATCGGCCGGCGTAACGGTGATGGAAATTCCTTTGCGCATCACCGACCATCGCACGAAACCAAACGTTCAGAAACCGAACAGATCGAACTGGCGGATGGATGCGCGCGCGCTCCCGACGGTCGGTCGCTCGCCTTCGCCGAGTTGGCGGCGGATGGCCTGCGGGTTACGACGGCCTTCGGAAATGACAACCGGCTGACCTATACCTACGGATCGGCTGCGGCCCATGTCGCAGTCGACCCCGGAACGGGCGATGTCGAATTGCTCGACTGTCTGGTCGTTGAGGATGTCGGCCGCATCGTCAATCCGTTGACATTGCACGGCCAGGCGATCGGCGGCCTGGTTCAGGGGCTGGGCGGCGCCTTCCTGGAGTACCTCGTCTATGACGCAAACGGGCAGTTGCTGGCCGGCAACCTCGCCGACTACTTGATCCCGACGGCATCCGATTTTCCCAACATCCGGGCGATTGCGATCGAGAATTATCGGTCACCGAGCAACCCGCTTGGCGTCAACGGCGCCAGCGAGGGTGCGATTATCCCGATCGGCGGCCTGATGGCCAACGCCGTCGGCAATGCTTTGGTCTCGTTCGGGGCGATGCCGAACCAGCTGCCGCGCTCGCCCGCCCGCGTCTGGCAAATGAGTTCGGTCAAATAATCCGCCCCAAGCTCCGAATGACCGCGGACTGCTTCGGCAATTCGCACGCGGCATTCATCGCACCGGGACCAAAGGTTCGAATCCGGTTCCCTCCACCAGCGAGTCTGCGAACCCTCGGTCCCTCTGGGAAGCGTAGATGATGCGTTGTGTCGCGCCGCGGCACCGGGACCACGCCGTGCGCCGGACTGGCAAGCTCACCCGCACAGTGCTGCCGAAGGCGAAAGCCTATTCGTGATCGGCCAGTGCCAGCGCGACCGATCAGAACCAAGCTCGGCAGCCGGAGTTTCCTGGCAACGCCGCAAACGACTTGGTTTGCCTTCTGCTCGCCGAGACCCGCCGATGTCCGTGAAGGTACGAGTTGCCGTTGCACGCGCATTTTCCGAATGCAGGCACCGACCGGACCCGGCGGCGTGGAGCGGGGACCTTTGCGAGGAACCGGTGACTTTCCGGGGATCGCCATGACGCTCGTCTGACAATGCCGCAAGGAGATAACCAGGGACCCCAGCGGGCCGCGAACGGCTTGGTTTGCCTTCTGCTCCCCGAGACCCGCCGATGTTAGTGAAAGTACGAGTTGCCGCTTGCACGCGCATTTTCCGAAATGCAGGACCCGGCGGCGTGGAGCGGGGACCTGTGCGAGGAACCGGTGCCTTTCCGAGGCGGTGACGCCGGCGTTTCTTGTTATGGCATCTCCCATCCGCCAGTCGTCGGATGCGACGATCTACAGCGGGCTATGACCCGTATAGCTCCTTTGTCGCAAGCTTGGCGCCCTCGACAAGCGCTGCGAGCTTGGCCCAAACGAGTTGCGGGTGAACCCTGCCGCCGAGGCCACAATCGGTGCCGGCGATCACGTTCTCGCGCCCGACCACCCTGGCGAAGTCGAGGATGCGGTCGGAGACGACCTCAGGGTGCTCGACGACATTGGTGGCGTCGACCGTCGGGCCTCTGGTGAAGGAACGATTGGGCATCAAGCTAAGGAGGGATGGATGAGTTTCGAAACGATCAGCTTGCTGCTGAACTAGATGGAAATGGCGGCGCTGCTGGCCATCCTGTTTCACCTTGCCAGCACTTTTGAACTGATCGCCAATACGCAGCGCGAGCTGAAACGAGCGATCTACCATTTGAGCGAGCGTCGCGCCAGTGAACTCGCCATTAACAATGCTTTCGGTGGGCGGGGACCGCGCTGGCTTCCCACTCCCGGTGGGCGCCTGCCGATACGAAGAACACGATGAATGCCGACGATCTGGCCCGCCTATCGCCGTGAAATAGGCGGCCCGGTCACCCGCACTCGGCGGCGGCGGTATTTCGCTTTCAGTTTGGCCGACGTTTGTAGGCCTGGATTGTTTTTCTCGCTTTGCTGCACCCGCTCTGCCCGTCCGGGGGTCCCGCCCCTTTTACTCTGCCGGCAAGAAAACAGCCCGATGTAGCTGATCCACAAACAATCGCGTTGTATGGCCCTTTCCGGTGGTGTCCTCGACAAGCACCACGTCGCCGGCAGTGAAAACGCGCCGCTCACCGTCGCTTGCGGTGACCTCTGAGTTCCCACTCAGAATGATCACGTACTGCCGGCAAGGCGCCGGATGCCAATCCGCAAGAGTGCTACCCGAGGCTTCCACAAACATCATGCCGGTGGTGGGAAGGCATTTCGACAAATTGCCCCAGGGCCGCGCATCAGTACACTCAACCGCAACGTCGCGGAAATGCGTTTCACCATCGGGGCCGGCATACAAATTGTGGATGCGCATCGAGACCCCTCCCTCTTTTAGCGAACGCGGTGGCAATGTTCGACGTTGTTAGAGTCGCCCCTCTCCGCCGGGCTCCGGCCAGCGCATACGAGCGAATGGTACTGCTACCCGCCCACACATGTCTAGGATAGCGGAGCCTTCCTACCCGGCGCCGCCCCTCCCTCTCTCGCAAATTCGAGTTCGATTGCTTCTCGCGCGAGGGTGCGTCCCAACGCCTCTAATTCGTCGGCTAGGCGGGTACTGGCAGGGCCACTGGCCAAGCGGAAACACAGCTCGGCTTGCGAAAACAGGCATCTTGCGTCGGACATTCTATTTCCCCAGGCCACGCACTGGATCGCCAAACGGGCCGGCACTGGCCGTTCAGCGAGGTTCGCCCACTCGGGCTAAGCCAGGAGCAGTGATCGACGCTACTGATTAAGGGAGCCTTACGCGCACGGCGAAAATCCCGTGGCATTCTATGACTTGGGGAAAGCGGTCGGTGTGTGGGCAGACAGGCCTACTGCGGCTGGAGCGGCTATGGCAATGGCTGGGTCAATCCGCAGCTATAGTATGAGCAGCCCCGGCTAACTCGGGCCGGGGCTCCATCACACGCTTCTGTGCCGCCGCTTGGCCGCGTCCGAACGGCGTGCGAACTTGCCCCACACGGCTTCGGGGTCGAGCGCGCGATCGGCAACGGCCGCGAGCATGTTGACCAGACGACCTTCCGTTCATGGGACGCAATTATCTCAAAGGGCGCGACGGCGACTGCATCAATGAGGTTCTGGCCGCCGCCGGCTACAACTTCGGCCTCCTCCTGCCTGGCTGGAAAGGCTTTCCAGTACCGCAGTGAGGCTGATGTGGTGGCGAGATTGCCACGCCGGTCCCAACGAAGTCGGGGCCGTGCTTAGTGTGCGGTGGATCTTTGAATCCGGATTGGGCTCAACCAAAGCCGAGCACGATCCGCTGATCGTGCCAGACAAGCGGCAGGCGGGAGTGCTGGAGGAGCTTTTCTGCCGTCAAGTCGGGCGGCTGCCGCCCATCGAGGATCGCCTGGGTGATATCCGGCGCGAGATAGCTCAGTATCGCAATCAGGCTCGTCGGCACTGTCAAGTTGAGGCGCTCTAGTCAGAATACGGGGGCCGGACTGTCGTCATGCCGCGTTCGTCGCGCTGCGCCATTGCGCCGCCGCTTCTGATCGGAAGATCCGAAGCGTCGGCGCTTCGGGATCGACATCGCTGCGGGTTCGGTGTATTTGCGATCATGCCCTTCCGGGACCCAATCGACAAGCGCTCCTCCGCTAGACTTTTCCGAGATCGGGATCATTCCGCCAGGGCTCAAGCGAATGCTGGGAGCGAGCCACGCGATCCGTTCTGGTGGTCAGCCGTGCTCGCCACGCGCGCGGCGTTCGCGGCGCGGCCCGGCGCGAAGCTGATTTCGGTTCCACTCCATGGCGGATCGCTCAGCGTCTCCGTTTGTGGCGGGTGGCGTGCATCGACGTCGTTGCCGGATGACGTCGCGGTACAGCTCGACCTTTATCTTCCCTATTGCGTTTCGCATCCCGGCGGGCTTGCCGTCGCTCATATCGGGCAGAGCCTCGACGGCCGAATTGCGACCAAGAACGGCGAATCCCGCTGGATCACCGGCGAGGCCGACCTCTTGCATAGCCATCGCATGCGGGCGCTCGCCGACGCTGTCCTCGTCGGTGCCCGCACCGTGCGGGCCGACGACCCGCAGCTGACGGTCCGGCGTTGCGCCGGAGACAACCCGTTCCGGGTCGTCATCGATCCTGAGCTGAGCCTGACCGGCCGGCATGCGATCTTTCGCGACCGCGCGGCTCCGACACTGATCGTCGCCGCAAAGGAGCATGGCGACCGCCGGGGCGAGACGCATGGGTGCGAAATCCTTGGCGTGCCGCGCGTCGGCGGCACACTCGATGTTTCGGCGATCCGCACCGCGCTGGGTGACCGGGGATTGTCTGTCGTATTCGTCGAGGGCGGCGGGATCACGATCTCGCACTTTCTCGAGGCAGGCTGCCTCAACCGTCTGCAGATAACGGTCGCCCCGATCATCATCGGATCGGGGCGTCCCGGTGTCGCATTTCCCGGCGACCGTGCGCTCGACCGCGCATTGCGGCCGCGGATCCGCCGTTTCGACCTCGGTGGTGACACGTTGTTCGATTGTGATTTCGATGCGTGAGGCGCTGGTGTTTGGGGTCGTCGCGCCGGCCGGAGCGAGATCAGAACTCAGCCGTACGATCCCTCGCTCTCCGGGTGGCGAAAGTGCATTTTCTACCTTGCCCGATTTGATGCCGCACGTGCGGCCGCGCCGCGGGCGTCTTCTGTCAAACGCCCGATATGATTGAGCGGCGGGGGGCCAGCCATGTACAGCATCAACAGCATCACCGTCAGCCATCACTTCGTGATTGCACACAGTTTGGGGCTGTGTTTTCGGGCCGGCTCCGCAGCTGCACGGCACGACCTTCGTTGTTGAGGCTGAATTGCGGCGAGACGCGCTCGATGCCGATGGGATCATTTGTGATATCGGCCGCTCTCTTGACCTGTTGAAGACGGTGCTCGCCGAGTTCGACTATCGCAGTCTCGACGAGTTCGCCGAATTCCGCGGGCGCAATACCACTAGGGAGTTCCTCGCCTGCGAAGTCCACAAGCGGCTGGTGCGGCGGATTGAAGAAGGTGCGCTCGGGTCTCAGGCCAGCACCAGTCTCAGAGTAGTACTGCGCGAAAATCAAGTAGCTTGGTCGGCCTACGACGCGCCGCTCGGATGACCAAGCTCCCAACGTTTGCTTCGCGAGCACCTGACGTGGCGGACGAAACTCCGCTTCGCCGGGAGCTCGTCTTCGTCGTCCCCGGCCGGCTCGATCAACTTACCGGCGGATATCTGTTCGACCGTCACATTGTCGAGGGTTTGCGCGCGCGGGGCCGGGCCGTTCGGGTCATCGAGCTCACTGGAGGTCGTCCAAAGGCAAACGCGGCGGTGCTCGCCGGCGTGGCCGACGGCACGGAGACAGTTGTCGACGGCCTCGCCCTTGCCAATCTCGGAGAGGTGGTGGCGGCGCAGGCGCGCCGCCTACCGGTCGTCGCATTCGTCCACGGCCCGCTGGCGCAGGAAAGCGGCCTTCCGCCGGCCGAGGCGAAGCGGGCGGCGCAGCGCGAGGCCGCGCTGCTGTCACGGCTCCGCGGCGTCCTCTGTCCGAGCCGGAAAACTGCCGCTGCGGTCGAGAGCTATGGCGTCTCTCCCGACCGGATCGCCATCGTCCCACCAGGCACTGTGAAGCCGAACAGGTATCTGAGGCCGCGGCGAGGCCCCGTTCGCGCGCTGCTCTGCGTGGCGAACTTGCTGCCACGCAAAGGTCATGGCGTGCTGGTCGAGGCGCTGGCCCGGATTCGCGATCTCGACTGGAACCTGCTCTGTGTCGGGTCGCTCGAGCGCGATCCGACGACGGCGCGATTGGTTCGGCGGATGATCTCGGCCGCTGGGCTCGAGCGGCGTATCACTCTAGCGGGCGAGTGGCCGCCGCAATCGGTCGCGCACGCCTATCGGAAGGCGGACGCCTTTGTCCTGCCGTCCCTCCACGAAGGCTACGGCATGGTTTTTGCGGAAGCAATGGCGCACGGCCTGCCGCTGATCGCTACCACCGCAGGCGCGATCCCCGAGACGGTGTCGCCTGAAGCCGCGCTGTTCGTTCCACCAGGCGATTCGGCGGCTCTGGCGCGGGCGCTTCGCCGGGTGATCTCCGAGCCTGCGCTCGCCGCGCGGCTCGCTGCGGGGTCACGCGCGGCGGGCGGTCGCCTGCCCGAATGGCCGAAAGCGACGGAAGAGTGGGAAAGGGCATTGGATCACCTTATGGCTCTCAATCCGCCCTCGTGAGGACGTTAGGTGACCTTGCTTTGCGTTCCGGCCGGTTGCGCTCGCAGAACCCCGGGTGGTCCCATAAACGGTGCGTCGTGTGACCCGTGCCGAGTGAAAACAAACCAGTCGATCTCTTCGGTGACGGGAGCGGACGCATCGATCCTGTCGGCGTATGCCTGCAGCGCGTTCAGGCCGGTGTGAAATTCGTTGTCGGATAGCCGCGCGAGAAACGAATCGCCGCGCAGCGCCGACTTCTCGACAAAGCTGGGCCAGTCGGGAGCGATCGTTTGCCGAACCACCTGATGCGTGACACGGGCAAACCCGGCGCTCTCGAACGTGCGCCGCGATCTCGGCCCGGGCGGGAAGCTCGGTGTCGATCAGAGGCTGCAGCGCGAAGAAATGACGATGCGGAAAATCGCTCTCACGGGTGCCGTTGCGAATACAAACATAGCCGCCATCGCGCAGCACCCGGTGGCATTCCCGCGCGGCGGCGCCGGGGCTGCCGAAATGGTGATAGACCATCGACATGAAGACGAGATCGGCGCGGTCCATCCCATAGAGGCAGCGCCTCTGCGCGATGCTATCCAGTAGGAGATATTTCCGGGGTTCGGCCTGCGGCGGGCCTGCTGCAGCATCCTTTCTGACGGGTCGATCCCGATGACCTGGCCGCCGAACCGCCGCGCCAGCAACTCGGAGAAGCGACCGGTGCCGCAGCCGAGATCGAGGATCAGCGGCGCAGCGCCAGGATCGATGTAATCCGCGATCAATTCCTGCCACAGCCGCGCCGTGGCCGGTAGGAGAGCGCGCGCCTTGTCGTATACCTCCGCGATGACATAGGCGTCGTAATCCATCCGGGTCCTACCGCCAGCGATTATTTTGCCGCCGCCCTGCTCGCCGCGCGGGCGTGTATAGCCAGAAATTCGAGCCTGAACTTTCCTGGCTGGCTCGGATATGGAACTAGCCCGCCGAGAACGCCACCGGTAGCCTCAATGACGCGACGCGAGCGCCAGATTATCTTGGTGCGTTGTGATGAGCAGGCGCCTGAGCCCGAAGGGGAGTGCCCTTTGAAGCAAATCTGCGAGAGCTTGCCTCGCGTAGCCCTTTCGCGACTTCCAGGGGACTACTGCATAGCTTACGTGACCGGAAACGCCCGGCAGGAACTCATCCGAGTTCTGCAAACGGCGCAGACTGATTACGCCGCTGAACTCGCCATCGGAAATCCAATATACACCTCGCGCATGGGCGGCACTTGCGTCCCATCGGCGCAGGCGTTCAACGACCCATTGTTCCGGTGAGCCGCTTGAGAAAACTTTGGAAATCGGATTTCACGAAGATGTTGCTCCCGGATCCCATGTTGCGGCTCGGGACTGCTTTCCGGCGACCAGCCGGCTGCCAAACGCGCGTTCGTATCCCGGAAGGAGTTGATCGTTCGGCTTCACGAGATGGACGGTGATCACCATCACTTTGTCGCGCGATGTGTCGGACTGCTCACTACGCCACGAGCAGCAACACGACACCGCAGACCGCGCCAGTGACGCCAGCGATCAGCTGGGGACCCACATCTTCCTTTTCTAGAAACGCGCGGCTCAGCAACAAGGTCACCAAAGGGTAGCCGGCGATGACCGGGGAGATGACCGTAACCGGCCCATATTCGAGGGCAGCGTACATCGCCAGGACCGAAAGACCGTTGCATAGGCCGACCGCGGCAAACCAGAGCGCGCCGCGATGATCGATTTCGGGGATCGTCGCGCCGGCGCGCGCGAATGCCGATAGGATGAGCACGGCTGAGGAAACCGTGTAGCTGACTACGACAGCAGCTATCGGGTTCGGCCACCATTCAAAACCGAATTTGATGATCGGCTGGATCAGCCCACGAATAGCAGACGCCGTCAGGGGGAGTGCCATAAGCCAGAGCGAGCCGGCGGACAAGTTGACGTGGACGCGGTACATCAAACTGATACCAACAACGATCGCCGCCAAGCCGAGTGCCTGAGGAGCCCGAATACGCTCACCGAGCATGACGACCGCGAGGAGGACGGCAAAGACCGGCGTCATGCTGCTCAGCGCGCCGGCGATATTCGGGCCCATTACACGATTGGATTCGAAATTCAGCAGCGCGACCGTTCCGGGGAAAAACAATCCAACACACGCAAACAAGACAATGGCTTTGAGATTGCCGCCGCTCGGGTCCACGAAAAATGGGGCGAGACACCAAAACAGCAGCGTCGAAGTTGGAATGCTGATCGCCACGCCTAACCAGGGCAGCATCCACCGCAACCCAAACTGGGTGAGCACGAAGCCAGCGCCGAACCCGAACATCGACGCGAGAGCGAGGAAAATCGCGTTGGTGATGGGTACTGCCCCGCATGAGAGTCTCGATCTACGATCGAGGATCGTTGGCCTTGCGATCCCAGACAATGCGGAAATAGCGAACCCTGACTTCGGTAAAAACTAAGGCAGCAATTTACGCCCGTGCCCGTGCTCGGAGGTGCTCGACGAGCCGTTGCCCATGGGGAGGCAAAGCTGCAAGGCTGCGGACGCAGATTGTTAGAAGACGCGGCGCCCAGGTGTCGATGAGGGGGATAATCCGGATCCCAGTGGACCGTTGGTATCGACGGGCTGCGGTTGCCGGAAGCACAGCCACACCAATGCCGCTGCCAACCACTCGGCAAACACCATCGAATCCGGGGAGGCGGAGACGCAATTTCAAGTGGCGGCCCGCGCGGGCCGCGTGGTCTTCCAGCTGATCCTGGAGGGCATTCCCAGTACCCAGGCCAACATAATCATAAGCAAGGGTGTCGCGAAATGCGGTCGCCCGTTGATGGCTCAGCACATGATCGCGCGGCGCGATCAGCACCAGCCGGTCTTCGGCAAACGGAAAGGTTTGAAGTTCTTTTGCAGGATTGACCTCATTCCCGACGATGCCGATTTCGGCTACGTTTCCGGCGACAGCGCGCACGATTTCCCGGCTGGAACGCTCCTCCAGATCGATGTCGATCTGGGGATGCTGCGACAAGAATGCAGCCAAAGTAGCGGGAAGAAACTCGGCGGTCGCAGTGGTATTGGCGAACAGGCGCACGCGGCCCCTGAAGCCGTCGGCATACTCCGACAATTCCCCACGCATCCGTTCCAACTGCTGAATGACTAGTTGTGCGTGGTGAACGAGAGCTGCGCCCGCTGGCGTCGCGCGAACGCCACGGCGGTGCCGTTCAAGGAGCGGTGCGCCGAGGCTCTCTTCCATTAGCCGGACGCGTTCGCTGGCCGATGCCAGCGCCATACCCGCCCGCGCGGCACCATGCGTGATACTTGCAGCCTCGACCACAAACAGAAACAGACGCAAATCGACCAGATCGAAGCGCATGGTAGTTTTCATGAGCAGCTCGTGCCTTCGGCTTTACCTTAGGCATCGTAGCACCGCCTAGCGTTCTTTGGAACCGTCGGGTCAAGCCGACCGAGAGGCACTCCCGCCCAGTGACATTCGCCGCGGCACTGACGGCCCGGTGGGCAGCGAGAGGTGGTGACGGCCGGGGACTGGAATGAAACCCACGAGCTTCGAACCATAGTAGTCTTTGGCCGTGGAGAATCTCTCCATCGGCTTGGCACAGTGCGGGAGCTGGCGGAAAATCGTTTGCATGACTTGGCGAGATGTGCGTTAATCGCATCGGTCGGATTTCGGTCCGACCGCGTTCTCGGGGCGGGGTGAAAGTCCCCACCGGCGGTAAGGCGAGTGATCGCCAAAGCCCGCGAGCGCCCGCCGAACAATCGGCGGGGTCAGCAGAATTCGGTGCGATTCCGAAGCCGACGGTTACAGTCCGGATGGAAGAGAACGGGAAGATTTGGCGCACGCATGGCGTGTCGTCCTTTGAGGCCCGTATCGCCCTGATTCAGGTCTCTTGGGATGAGGAGCAGCCATGAATCAGCGCCAGAACAATGCCACTGCCGAAAGTCGAAACGCACGACGGATAGCCTTCGTGCAAGCCTGTTGGCACAAGGACATCGTCGATCGATGCCGCGTATCGTTCACTGCCGAAATCGCCAAGCACGGATTCGGCGAGGAAGACATTGACTTCTTTGAGGTGCCCGGATCGTTGGAAATCCCGCTACACGCGCTGTTGCTCGCCGATAGTGGGCGCTACGCCGCTATCGTCGCCGCCGGGTTCGTCGTCAATGGCGGCATTTACCGGCACGAGTTCGTCGCTGACGCCGTCATCGGCGGGCTGATGCGCGTTCAGCTGGACACCAAAGTGCCGGTCATATCGGCCGTCTTGACGCCGCAGAACTTTCACGAGCATGACGAGCACAAGAAGTTCTTCTACGACCATTTCGTCGTTAAGGGCGCCGAGGCTGCGGCGGCTTGCGCCGTAACGGTCGAGAAGATCGGACGCCTGCCATCGCCTTCCGGGGGCACATAGCAGGCCGCAGTATCTCGGTTTCGCCATTAGCGGGTGAAGGGCGCCGGGTATGCTCATCTACGGGGCTCATATGGTTGGGCTGAGCGACGCGTCATAGGAAGTAGTGTGGCGCCGTACAGGGAACGGAAGCATGGAACGAATTGGGCAGTGTTACTGCGGATCGCTCCGCGTTGTCGCCACGGGTGACTCAGAGCGCGTTTATATATGCCACTGCAAGGCATGTCAGCGCCGAACAGGGACAGCATTCCATTTCGGCGCGACGTATCTGAAAGAACGGGTCCGTCTCGAAGGCGAGCGCAGAATATACGAGCGCGAGGCTGATACCGGGTATCGCATCCGCTTTCACTTCTGCCCGACCTGCGGTAGCACGACTTATTGGGAGGGGGATCGCAATCCTGCCGTCTGCGGGGTAGCGGTAGGCGCGTTCGAAGTCGGAGTGTTCCCCCCGCCAAGTGACTCGATTTTTGAAGAATCGATGCACGACTGGGTCGGGTTGCCGCCGGCAATGGGGCATCACCAGCAAAATCGCCCAGCGTGAAGTAGCCCCAAAGCGTCTGGTTGGCCAAGCTGATTCCCTCGGCCGCAATCGCGGCAGCGCCGCAACGGTGTTGGCATCGGGGCCGGTAGTCCGGGCTCGATAGGATAGATCGCGTCTTGGCTTAAACCGCTCCGACCGCGTGTGATTCATGGCGCCGCGGCACTTGGGTCCGAAGAAAACTCGGGCGGGCGCTGAGACGCTCCCACCAGTCCCGCAAGCGATTCTCGCGAGCGAGCAGGTTTGCACCCTCGGGTGCAAGTCGGAAAACCGAGACTATTGGAGCGGCATGGAGGTCGGCCAAGCTGATCGCAGTTCCGGCGAGCCACGGAGCCTCATGCATCAACTCGCCCAGTGCGGACAGGCAGACTTTCGCCTTCGGCAAGGCACCGGCAATCTTCTGCTCATCTGCGGCGACGCCGCTCGCCGGTCGGGAGACGCGCTCGACATAGATGTCCCACACCAGCGTCCGATACGCGTAGCTGTCGAGGATGCTGGTGATCTGGTTCATTCCGGCGCGACCGCGAGCATCTTCCGGTTGCAGCCGAGGTCCGGGAAAGCCCCGTCCACATATCGTGTGATGGCGCCCGCTTCGTATAGGCGAAAGCCGGCGTGCTCGAAGGCGGGAATTTTTCCGAAGGGGTGGCGCGTCATGTGCTCCGGCGGTGGTCCTCCCGGCGCAAAGATGTCGACCGGGATAAGCTCGTAGTGGACGCCCTTTTCTTCCAGCGCGAGGCGAACGGCACGCACATAGACGCTGTAGGGCGCACCGAAAATGATAGGATGCTCGCTGCACTGCGTCGGGGAAGTGCCAATTGCGGTCATCGGCTTGTCAACGGTCCTAACGGCGGGCTTGACCTACTCGCGCGCTGCGGGCTGACGTCCGTCCGCGCGCTCGGTCGCTCCGAAGTCTATACGTGAGGTGACAGTGCCGCGGTCCTGCGCCAAATGAGATTTCTATGAGGGTACCGGG